>NZ_BNAF01000003.1 GCF_014653155.1 Sphingobacterium griseoflavum
GTACCAATCGACTTATTCCGGCAAGAACATCAACACCATCGGGAAAAAGAACAGTGATTTCCAGGCTGCCACGTTCAACAGCAATTCACAGCCGCTGTATGTGATCGTGGATACCGAAGGAAAGGTGCTGCTACCTCCCACTGGGGCAAACTACGATGTGGATGCCTACAAAGCATATCTTCAACAAGGGATCGCCCTTTTCAACGACAAATAAGATACAATCAATCTATAACATGAAAACGATAAAAAATATTGCGGTCTTAACTTCCGGCGGCGACGCTCCAGGGATGAACGCCGCCATTCGAGCGGTAGTAAGAGCGGGTATATACAATGGGCTTCATGTCTTTGGAGTGCGCCGAGGATATGATGGGCTTGTACAGGGGGATATATTCGCAATGGATGCGAAATCTGTAGCGAATATTATTCAACGGGGTGGCACCGTGTTAAAAACGGCGCGAAGTGACGAGTTTCGGACGTACGAAGGTCGCAAACAAGCGTTTGAGAACATCACGAGACTGCATATTGACGCACTCGTAGTTATTGGAGGCGACGGCACTTTTACTGGTGCATCCAAATTTATTGAAGAATTCGATATCCCAATAATTGGTATCCCGGGCACTATTGATAACGACCTAGCGGGAACGGATTTTACAATTGGTTACGATACCGCAATAAATACCGTTGTTGACGCTGTCGACAAGATTCGGGACACGGCAGAGTCGCACGACAGGCTATTTGTTGTCGAAGTAATGGGGCGCGACTCGGGTTTAATTGCTTTACGATCTGGGATCAGTACGGGTGCCGAAGCGGTGCTCATCCCCGAGTTGCAGGTCGACTACGACGCCATCATGAAGCGTTTGGATAAAACAAGAAAGAACAAATCGTCTCGTATCATCATTGTAGCAGAGGGAGATAAAGAAGGTGGCCTGGTGGTGGCAGAACGCATACAAGAAAATTTCCCACATTATGATGTCCGACTTTCTATCTTGGGGCATATTCAACGGGGCGGAAAGCCGACCTGCATGGACCGGGTTTTGGCAAGCCGGCTAGGTGTTGCATCTGTGGAAGCTTTAATCGAAGGCCGACGTGGCGAAATGGCCGGACTTATCTGCGGACAAGTTCAGTTCACACCATTCAGCAAAGCGATCAAACATATTGACAAGATAAACGAAAACCTAACAAGAATCGTGGAAATCCTTTCTTTGTAAAAGGTGACTATAAGAAAAACGGTTACCCAAATAAGGTAACCGTTTTTCTATTTTATCTAAAATCCTATGCCATTTTTTCAGGACAAGAGATCGGAGATTTACTTTAAAACTTCTTGCAACTTCTCCTCCAATGCAGGTCCGCGAAGGTTGGAACCGATAATTTTTCCTGCGGGATCAATCAAGTAATTTTGTGGTATACCGCGTATAGCATATAACTCAACTACCGGAGACTGCCAGAATTGCAAATCCGATACCTGCGTCCATTGACCGAGTTTGTCATCTGCAATAGCTTTCATCCAATCTTCTTTCTTTCCAGGTCGATCGAGCGAAACGCCTAGCACAGTAAAATTTTTGTCTTTGAATTGGTTAAACGCTGCTACCACATTGGGGTTTTCCTGACGGCAAGGTCCACACCAGCTTGCCCAAAAATCAATTAACACATATTTACCGCGCAACGAGGATAAAGCAACATCCTTACCCGTGGTATCGGGAAGCGTAAAATCTGGCGCCATGGCACCTACAGCGAGTTTTTCCATTGATGCGATTTTCTCACCCAAACGTTTACCTAATGATGTGCTCTTTACGTTGGCGGATAGACCTTCAAAAGTTGGCTTAACAAAAGAGGTGACATTCTCGGGAGAGGCCAATTCATCCAAAATGGTTAAAGCGACATAGCTATTCGGATTGGCCTTTACAAATTCTTGATTTAATGCCTCTTGTCTTTCGTAAATAACAGCAGCTTTTTCTTGTAAACCTTGAATAAATGCCTCATCTTGCTTTTTCTCGTCTGGCGCTGCTTCGTACTCGGCATTTAAAGCCGCAAATCCTTGCTCAACTTCTTGGATAGCCCCTTTATACCGCGCGAAATCATCGTTGATGACATTTCCTTTGGCGACGGCCGATTCGAAATCACCTCCCTCGAAATGGATCACACCTTTCGAAAGATAGACCGTGTTCATCGGCGGACGTTCACCACTCGCTCGTAGCTGCGACATGGATTTCCCATCCGCAGATAAGAACAATCGCGCTTGGGTAGGCTCGGCGACTGTACCTTGATATTTGAATGCTCCATTGGTAAAAACGGCCGAATCAATCGTACCCTGCCCATTATCTTGGTATTGGATAAAAACCTTCGCCCCGTTCGGTGTGTTTCCAATTTTCCCGTTCAGGGTAAACTCCTCTTGCGCAAACAATAGCGCAGGAAACAAACCTACAGACATTAACATGCTCTTTTTCATATATATGTTTATTTAATATTTCTTTATTTGAAACCGCTTATTACGCTGTTACCACCGGCCGCTGGCACCGCCCCCACCAAAGCCGCCACCGCCAAATCCTCCAAAACCACCGCCGCTACCGCCGCTACCGCCGCCAAAACCACCACCGAAGCCTCCTCCTCCTCCTCCGCCTTTCCCAAGGCTACTTAACAATGACCACCAAAAAAGATCAGACGACCCTCTACCCGTGAGCACGCGCCCTCCTCTATTGCCTCCACCTCCGCCATTTTTGGAAATCACAGATATAATCACAACGATAATGATAATGATGACCAATACCGGAACACCTCCTCCATCTTTGGTTCGGCGATCTGCTTTTGGATTGGCCTTATATTCACCTTTGGTGTAAGCTATCAGCGCATCCGTCGCTTTATCAAGACCAGCATAATAATCTCCTTGACGGAAAGAAGGTCTGATTTCATTCTGTATGATGCGATGTGCTATAATATCTGGCACTGATCCTTCTACGCCATAGCCGGTTTGTATAGTGACTGTACGATCATCTAAAGCCGCAAGCAGCAGTAGACCATTGTTATTCGCTTTACTCCCTATACCCCACTTTTTAGCAAGTCTGACGCCATAATCAGCTACATCGTAGGCACCGGTAGAACGCACTAAAGCCACAGCTATCTGTGTAGAAGTTGTATCTTCAAATGCTAAAAGCTTGCGTTCCAAGGCTTGTACTTCTGCCGAACTAAGCGTACCCGTATAATCATTAACCAATCGATTTGGGGTCGCCGGAAATTCTTGCGCTTGAGCAAAAAAGAACGTTGTCAGCCACAGAAGTGCTAACGAAATGATATTTTTTTGGCCTTTAAAAAGACCAGTCGTTATTTGCATGAACCCTTAGTTTTTTCCAAAATGAATTTCGTCCGGAAGTTCGTTTATGTCATCCACTCCGCGGGGGTAGAAACGCTTCAATTGCTCTGCGGTGTGGTGTATGCCCGCGACCAATCCTTCCACCAGCTCCCCTTTTCTAAAGAACGAAGCCATCTGTTCTTTCGTATCGTCCCAAAAATTGGCATCTACCCGACGGCTAATGCCTTCATCGCCAATGATGGCAAATTCATGGTCTTCTGTCGCAAGATAAATTAACACCCCATTTTTTAGACGGGTCTTGTGCATATCCAATTTCCGAAAATAGCCGAGGGCTGCATCGACGACGGATTTGGCAGCAACTTTGCGATCCACTACGAGACGTATCTCTCCCGATGTTTGTCCTTCGGCAACGCTAATTGCTTGCACAATCTTATCTTGATCCGTTGTTGAAAATATTTCCATTGTTAGCAGTAAAAAAATGAATACAAACGCGTATAGCACCGTGAGCCACACATCTTAACAAAAGTGTCCGTTAAAAAGACACGCTTGGCGCTTTATCGGATCCTTCGGCTGCCTTAAATGTGCCTTTTGCCTTAAATCCGAACATGCTAGCCATAATATTATTCGGAAAGCTGCGAACGGTGGTATTGTAATCCTGAACGGCATCGTTATATGCTTTTCGCTCTACGGAAATACGATTTTCGGTACCTTCCAACTGCACTTGCAATTCTTGAAAGTTCGCATTGGCCTTTAGATCGGGATAGGCTTCTACACTTACCAGCAAGCGACCTATGGATTGGGACAGCGCATCTTGCGTTTGTTGAAAGTTTGCTATAGCCTCGTCTGAAAGGTTGGATGGATCGACATTCACAGAGGTCGCTTTTGCGCGCGCCTCTACGACAGCAGTCAGCGTTCCTTCCTCATGCTGTGCTGCTCCCTTAACAGTAGCCACCAAGTTAGGGATAAGATCAGCCCGGCGTTGATACGCATTTTCCACTTGAGCCCATTTCCCTTTCACATTTTCATCCTTGGAAACCATAGTGTTGTATCCACAAGAACTAAAAGAAAGGGCGGTAAACAGCCCAGCTAAAACAACTAGTAATCTTTTCATGTGTAAAGTTTTAATCTATTTTCTATAAAAATAATAAAAATGTTTAACAGTAGAAAGGACTAATCAAAGCCTATACCAAGCTTTCAAAAAAGATACACTTTGACAGACTTTGTGTAACTTTGCACATCCCGGGATAAAAACCCGGCCATATTGTATGCAGAAAGAAATTGAAATCGCTGTAGCACCCGAATTTATTCATGATATCGATTACCTGATCGAAGTGGGAAGCACGCGACTAAAGGTTGCTAAGGAACGTATTAAAGGCCATCACATCCGCAAACGATCGATTGACGCGCGTAGTCGCCAAGTGTTATACCGGTTACGTATTGTTTACTTTATCGACGAGCGTGACACCCCCAACATTCTTTCTACCACGATTAAAAAGGTAGATAATGCCCCTCCTGTGATTATCATAGGCGCGGGTCCGGCGGGGCTATTTGCTGCATACCGTAGCCTCGAGCGAGGTTTCAAGCCAATTGTCATCGAACGGGGGAAATCTGTTCAGGACAGAAGGCGAGATCTTGCACGGATCAACCGCGAAGGCCTGATCAATCCGGAGTCTAATTATTGCTTTGGCGAGGGTGGGGCAGGCACTTATTCAGATGGCAAATTATACACACGATCCAACAAGCGAGGCGACGTGCAAAAGGTCTTACAGATTTTTGTGCAACACGGTGCCACGGAAGACATCCTCGTTGATGCACGCCCGCATATCGGCACCAATAAACTACCGCATATTATCGAGGACATGCGAAACAGCATCCTGGAAAATGGCGGCGAGTTTAGATTTGACACGCGTGTGGATGATATCATCGAGTCGTTTGGACAGATACGCGGTGTGCGTACAGCTAGCGGGGGCATCATTACGGCAAACCACGTTATTGTGGCAACCGGCCACTCCGCACGCGATATATTTACGCTGTTTCAGCAGAAAGGCTGGCTGATTGAAGCTAAACCTTTCGCCTTAGGTGTACGCATTGAACACCCGCAGGCAATCATCGACCAAGCACAGTATCATACTGCTGTACGGCATGAAAACCTTCCTCCAGCCTATTATAGCCTAGTAGAGCAGGTAAATGGACGTGGGGTGTTTTCTTTCTGCATGTGCCCCGGAGGAATTATAGCCCCCTGTGCTACCGCTTCGGAAGAAGTGGTGGTTAATGGCTGGTCGCCTTCCAAGCGCAACAACCCACAGGCCAATTCTGGCACGGTTATTCAAATCAACATCGATGACGTTCCTGCAGCGGCAGCAGATCCACTCGCGCTTTTGGCTTTCCAAAAAGACATCGAACGGAAAGCCTATCAAGCAGGTGGTGGGAACCTTATTGCACCTGCCCAGCGCATGGTTGATTTCGTCGAAAGCCGTGTGTCGAACGATTTGCCCGAAAACTCATACAAGCCTGGCACCCGGAGTACGGACCTGAATGAGATTTTGCCCACCTTTGTTCATCAAGCATTGCGCGGAGCGCTGCCGCTTTTTGGAAAAAAAATGAAGGGGTATTACACAAATGAAGCCATACTGGTTGGGGTTGAATCGAGAACATCCTCCCCTATACGTATCCCTCGCGACAAGTTTAGCTTGCAGCACCCGGAAGTTGCGGGCCTGTATCCTTGCGGCGAAGGTGCGGGTTACGCGGGCGGTATTGTCTCAGCAGCGATCGACGGCATGAACTGCATCGATGCAATTCACATGTAGTGGACAATTGACATTCCTAAGTAGGGACAAGGACCTTAAACATATGGCTCATTGCACTACGAAAGAATTTCAAAAAAATATTGACAGATATTGCCCAAATGATTAACTTTGTACCACAATCAGCGAAAGTAGCTCAGTTGGTAGAGCACAACCTTGCCAAGGTTGGGGTCGCGAGTTCGAATCTCGTCTTTCGCTCCAAAAAAGCGCTCAATTATCGGAGAGCAATGAAAAAACCCCTTACTAGATAAGGGTTACAAAAAAAGGAGTGGGAAACAACGGTTTTCTACTCCTTTTTTTATTGTATATTAAACTACGCTTTAACGGAGATCAGCGATCACCCTATATCATCTCAAGTCCGAATCTTTACAAAATTCTGCCAGATCCTTTTTAGTTTTACGCAAGCTTTACTGTGCTGCTTGACCGAAAAGAGCAAAGATAAACTATAAACAGAAAAGGACAACCTTTCGAGTTGTCCTTTGTGGAGGCTACTGGATTCGAACCAGTGACCCTCTGCTTGTAAGGCAGATGCTCTGAACCAGCTGAGCTAAGCCTCCTTTATTATTCTGTGGAGAATACTGGGTTCGAACCAGTGACCCTCTGCTTGTAAGGCAGATGCTCTGAACCAGCTGAGCTAATTCTCCAAGCCTTTCGCTTATTGCGTGTGCAAATATAGGCGTAAAATCCGATATGCAAAACTATTTTTCAACTTTTTCCATCTACCATTAGCAATTATCTTACTTTCAGGCACATAATTTCATCTCTTAATCGTAGAATTTCCATGAAATTCCGAACCTGAAATTAGCATCGTTCATAGGGTAGCGTCTTACCGTGTAATATCCTTTTGGATAAACAAGTTGGTTGAAGAAATTGTAGGACACAAAGAGATTTACCCGATCGATGTTACCGGTGAACCAAAGGTCTCCAATTGGATAGGTAGAATAGTTGATGCCGACATTGTCATTATAAAACTGGCCGGCATTGATGGCGTAGGACGGAGATCGAAATGGCGTATTGAATCGTACATCCATGCCTAGTCTGAAATCCATCACATTGTAAAGCTTGTTGTTGTAGTAAAAGCTATGCCATGTGTAAAATTCGGGTGTGGCAAGTATATCTGGGGCATCCGTTTTTTGATACACCACCATATTGTCCAGATGGAAACGTCCTAGCCGGAAATTTTGACCAACCGAAACCTTTAACAAATTTAGATTCCCGGATTGATCTGGCGTAATCTGACGAAGCAAAAGTTCATCATTATCCGGATTATCGACTTCCCTGAAGTAGAGAAAATTGTCCATCAAAAAGTATTCAGCTTTTCCTGAAAATCCGATTTTTTTATTCTCGTAGGCGAATGAAAGATTTTGTGTTTTTGTTTTTGCGAAACTATTGCTCCATTGATGGTAGGTGTAATTCATCCTATCGAAAACCATCTCAGGCGATTTGTTCTGCGAATATGCGCCTAAATGAATAATCCCTGCGTTTTCGCTTACATATATATCCGCATTGGCTTCGTACAGGAAATCGCCGGCCTGCTGACCGACAACAATTTGGTTTACTGCCGCTCGCACATCCACGCGATCACTAAATTTGTAGCCCAACCGGCCTTTCACCATACTGTTTTGATAGAAATCTGATGTAAGGCTATCGCGATACCAAATCAAATCATTCTGAAAGGCCAAATCCAGCTTTGCTTCATTTTTGAAGACCCCTTTCCCCCGCAGATAAAAGCTGTAAGTAAACTCATTAGATATGGTGGTAACTGCTGTGGTATCATTAACAAGTTCAACATCACCGATAGGAAATGCACCACGCAAATCTGCTTCGTTTTTAAAAAAAATAAATTTACGCTGCCGTATCGATGAGTTGTGCGCGACCGTGTTGGTTGGATGTATTTCCATTTCGGGCGTGCCCGCATGAACGGTGTCCAAACGACCTAAGAAATAGGATTGACGAATAAACATGCCATTATCACGCCACCTATTATAGGGTCGAGTTGCATTTTGGCCCCTAAGTCTTGTTTCGTAACCCATATTGGCGGTGCTAGTGGTATCTTTAAAGACGTCTCCCCCGACAATGTTCTCATCAACAACGGACCCGTTTTCAGCTGCGTCCAAGTTATTAAACGTGCCATTTACCAATAGATTATAGCGCTTGTCTTTTGATTCATACCAACTAAAGACCGCGGCTTTTCGGTCGCTATAGTCTTGGTTGCGGTAATAGCCGTCCGTATTTGTGGCATGGTATTCCGCACCAATGTTCCACTGTGGTGTTATATTTTGTGCCAAACGAGCGCGGAAAACCTGATCATCGAAAAAGAAGCCCACGGCATATAGCTCCGAGTATCTCGCCCGAGCCCTGAAATATTGTATAGAATCGGGGTGTAGCAGGTATCGTTCCAGTGCATGGAATCCAGCCTGAAAACCGATGCTTTTGTTCGGATTGAATAGGAGATCACGAGTTGCTAGGCCATATGAGCCCAAATTTATGGATGGGTTCCAAGGTAGATTCTGTTTGTTGTAATACTGAAAGTTCACGTGTGAGGTATCGATCTGCACGGTACGTGTCGCCTGTTTCATCATCGCCAGCGTTGTATAGCGCACATACTTCGCAGTGAAGACCACGGAGTCCTTCTTATTGTCTTCTTTCGCACGTGCGGAATCCAGCGCGCTGCTGAATTCCTCTTCCACCTGCGCAGAAAGCCGTGATATCCCGGCCAAGGTTAACACACATAAAAAGAGAAACTGCTTGACGTATCTGTTCATGAATTACCTGCTCATCTTAAAACTATGCCAAAAATAAGGCTAAAATTCCCATTTACTGCAATGCGATCAATTCTTTTAAAATCTTTGTCATTTTTGGTTCTACAGCGGCGGCAACCTCAACAATTTCTTTTAGTGACACGGGCTTCAGGTCAGCATGAAAACCTTCATCTGTGATGACAGAAATGGCAAAGACCGGCAATCCCATGTGGTTGGCTACAATAACCTCTGGAACCGTGCTCATCCCAACGATATCGCCTCCAATAATACGCATGTACCGATACTCTGCACGTGTCTCCAAATTTGGCCCCGGTGCCGACACGTATACAACTTTATGTGCCCTTATTTTATGCTCATCCGCAATATCTAATGCTTGATGGATCATCTGCTTATTGTATGGCTGGCTCATATCCGGAAAACGCGGACCCAGATCGTCATCATTTGGCCCTCTCAACGGATTATCAGGTAGCAGGTTTATATGATCGTCGATGATCCCTATATCGCCCTTGAGCACGCTCGGGTTTAAGGAACCGGAAGCGTTGGATACAAATAGCTTTTGAATGCCCAAAAACTTCATGACGCGTATTGGGAACGTAATCTCCTGCATATTGTAGCCTTCATAAAAGTGTAGACGGCCCTGCATCGCCACCACATTTCTTCCACCAAGCTTACCAAAAATCAACTTCCCTGTATGGAATTCCACCGTCGAGATCGGGAAATTAGGAATATTGGCATACATCAACTGGTACTCAATCTCTATTTCACTGACCAATTTTCCCAAACCGGTACCTAGGATGATTCCAAATTCCGGTGTAAAATCGCCTATTTTACGACGAATAGCGCTAACTGTCTCTGTGATTAAATGATACATGGGTTGATAGATCTGTCTACTCAAACTTAGTTTATTTTTTCTTCTCACACAAGCCGGCGAAACCATCTAGCCGCCTGTTTAACAAAGATTAACCGAAAAACCAATTATTCTTCACGCAAGGGCGTTCTTCACCGAAATAAAAAAACGCTCAGGCAGCCTGAACGTTTTTCTTATTCATGATGAAAAAATCGATTACTTCTTTTCTAAACCTGCTGCAACCAACTCTTCCACATATGTCCTAACATTTTCGTTAGAGAAACGGGAAGTAACATCGAACGCGAAGGCATGCACCAACAGGATCCGAGCAGACTCTTCACCAATACCGCGGGCACGAAGATAAAACAATGCTTCATCATCAAACTGTCCCATGGTGCATCCATGCGAACACTTGACGTCGTCGGCGAAAATCTCCAGTTGCGGCTTGGTAAATACCGTAGACTTATCTCCGATTAGCATATTATTGTTTTGTTGAAAGGCATTCGTTTTCTGCGCATCTTCCCTTACGAAAATCTTCCCGTTAAAAACAGCCGTCGATTCATCTTGTGGAATATTTTTGTACCATTCATACGATTCGCAATGCGGCCTCATATGGTCTACAATAGTATGATTGTCGACAAATTGTCGCCCTGAAGTTAGGTTTATCCCATAGAGGTGAGATTCCACTTGTTCGGCATCCAAACGAACATTGATGTTGTGCCGAACGAAAGAAGCACCCGGCAAATTGCAGTTATAATTATTGTACAAACTATGCTGCATTTGGTAAATTTCTGTATGATGCAGGTAATTACTCGCAGCTTCAGAAACCTGCAGATAATAATGCTGCATTTTCGCCTGCTCGTTCAGCACAATTTCGGTAACCTTATTGTTTAGGTTGTTGGCCGTTCCTTCGAGCGTAATGAACGATTCAACAATTTCCACTTCTGCATTTTGCTCTAATACGATCAGGTTTCGAGTTTGTGCAAAGAAAGAGGCTTCGCTACTCGCTACATGCACAATATGAATGGGCTTTTGAACGACTTTATTTTTTGCAACCGATATGTATACCCCCGCTGTCTGCAGCGCTGTATTCAATTGCACGAAAACATTATCAGATTTATCGGCGTGCTGGGCATAATGTTTCTGAAAATTAGGCTCCGTATGGGCGTCCTCTATGGGCTTTACAACCAAGCCAATTTCATCTTCCAAACTTGAAAAAGCCAACACATATTGTCCGTTTACCAACACGACGCGGTGAGCATCCAAGCCAGGAATATCTGCTTTGCTCAAGTCAATGTCATCAATGGATACATCCGTATTGAGTACATAGTTTTTATTCGTTAAGCTATGTATGTTGGTGTATTTCCATTCTTCATTCTTAACGGTTGGAAAGCCCTCCTTTTCAAAACGAGCGAATGCTGTTTGGCGCATAGCGGTCAAGCTTGCAGGTTCGGGAATTGTTTCTAACGCATTAAATGAAGTAATGACCTGTTGATATAATGATGCTGCAACTGTTGTACTCATGTTATTTTTTATCACTCCGCTGCTTAAATTATCCATAGATAAATCCAATTATGCGGTTTGTGTATCATATTCTTTTAACCAATCGTAACCTTTTTCTTCCAACTCCAAGGCTAATTCTTTTGGGCCCGTTTTGACGATGCGACCATTGTAAAGAACGTGCACAAAGTCTGGAACAATATAATCCAATAGACGTTGGTAATGCGTGATGACAACGAACGCATTGTCGTTTGACCGGAGCTGATTGACACCGCTAGCCACGATACGTAGCGCATCAATATCCAACCCAGAGTCGGTCTCATCCAAAATGGCCAACTTCGGATTCAGCATCGCAAGCTGAAAGATTTCGTTACGTTTTTTCTCACCACCGGAAAAGCCTTCGTTCAACGAACGGTTTGCCAAGTTTGCGGAAAATTCCACAAGCTTTTGCTTCTCTTTCACCGTTTGCAAGAATTCTTTAGCTTCCATAGGAGGCAAGCCTTTATACGCGCGAATATCGTTGACTGCTGTCTTTAAAAAGTTAATATTGGATACACCAGGTATTTCAACGGGATACTGGAAAGCCAAAAACAAGCCCTCGCGCGCACGGTCTTCAGGTGCCAAATCCAATAGATCAACACCGTCTAAGAAGGCCGTACCGTTGGTCACTTCATAAGAATCCCGTCCTGCCAATACATTACCTAAGGTACTCTTTCCTGCCCCATTCGGCCCCATAATCGCGTGCACCTCGCCAGCTTTAACCTCTAAGTTTAATCCTTTTAATATTTGTTTGTCTTCTACAGACGCGTGTAAATTCTTAATTGATAACATGTTATTCCGTATTGCTTACTAACGTGCCAGCGTTCTAGGCTGCACCCGTCAACTATTTATATTTTATCCTACTGAACCTTCTAGGGAGATCGCCAACAGCTTTTGAGCCTCCACGGCGAATTCCATTGGTAGTTGGTTCAGCACCTCTTTTGCGTATCCGTTCACAATGAGCCCAACCGCTTTTTCTGAATCAATACCACGCTGATTGAGGTAAAACACCTGATCCTCACCGATTTTTGATGTCGTCGCTTCGTGTTCCAGCTTCGCCGTCCTGTTCTTGTTTTCAATATAGGGGAAAGTATGTGCTCCGCAGCGATCTCCAATCAACAAAGAATCACATTGGGTAAAGTTTCTAGCGCGATCAGCATGAGGACCAATCTTCACCAATCCGCGGTAGCTGTTGTGGCTAAAGCCTGCTGATATTCCCTTCGAAACGATTTTTGATCGCGTGTTCTTCCCCAAATGAATCATCTTCGTTCCTGTATCGGCAACCTGCTTATTCCGGGTCATAGCAACTGAATAGAATTCGCCCACGGAATTATCACCTTTCAGGATTACGCCCGGATATTTCCATGTAATGGCAGAGCCTGTCTCGACCTGTGTCCATGAAATCTTCGCATTGTCGCCTTTGCAGATACCTCGTTTTGTCACAAAGTTATAGATACCGCCCTTTCCATCTTTATCTCCCGGATACCAGTTTTGAACGGTGGAGTATTTAATCTCCGCATCGCGTTCCGCTATTAATTCAACGACAGCAGCGTGCAGTTGGTTTTCGTCACGCATGGGTGCTGTACATCCCTCTAAGTAAGAGACATATGCTCCTTCATCTGCCACGATAAGTGTGCGTTCAAATTGTCCAGTATTTTGCGCATTGATACGGAAATACGTGGACAACTCCATCGGGCAACGCACCCCTTTCGGAATGTAGACAAAAGAACCATCGGAGAAAACGGCAGAATTCAAGGCCGCGTAAATGTTATCCGTCTGCGGGACAACGGTTCCCAAATGTTTCTTTACAAGTTCTGGATATTCTTGTACCGCTTCACCAAAGGAACAAAAAATCACACCTTGTTCTTTCAGCTTTTCCCGAAAAGTGGTTTTTACAGACACCGAATCAAACACAGCGTCCACAGCAACTACACCCGCTAAAATTTTTTGTTCGTCCAAAGGTATACCCAACTTCTCGAATGTCGCCAACAATTCCGGATCCACTTCATCCATACTTTCCAATAGCTCTTTTGCTTTTGGAGCTGCATAATAAGACAAATCCTGGAAATCGACTTCCGGATTCTCGAAGTTTTGCCAAGTTGGCATCTTCATGGTAAGAAAATGGCGGAAAGCTTTCAAACGCCATTCCAACAACCATTCCGGTTCGTTCTTCTTGGCGGAAATCAAGCGGATAGTATCCTCATTAAGCCCTTTAGGGGCGATTTCCATTTCTATATCGGTTGTAAAACCATATTTATATTCTTCGAGCTCTAGCTCTTTCAGTAATTCGTCGTCTTTGGTACTCATTTCTCTTCCCCTTTAATTTATCGGCGATTCCTACCTCATTTTGGACAACAAAGATACAATTTAATAAGCAATTAACCTTATCACGACGCGCGGTAAGATGGGTATATTTGGCAAAAAAAATGACAAAACTCATTTTCAACCATTTTAACGCTGTGTACGATAAAGGTTTTTTTACATTTACATGATTGCAAATAGGCTAAATTGATAACACATGTCATCTTGTATGATTTTTACCTATAAGTTTATCGAAGACACAAGCCTTTATATTCGAAATAAAATTCCGTATGTTTACTGATTGTAAAATATTATATTCACTTCTAGCGAATAAAAATGCCCTATCAACCCGACAAAACAGATCTAAAGATCCTGAAACTACTACAGGAAAATGGCAGAATAACAAACTTGCAGCTGGCCTCCAGTATCGGTTTGTCTCCTGCTCCAACCCTAGAACGGGTGCGTAAGTTGGAGAATTCCGGCTTTATAAAAAGCTATCATGCGTTTGTGGATGAAGAAAAACTGGGTCTTGGCATCAAATCCTTCATACAGATTTCCTTGGATTTCCATACCCACAACGCCATACCCGAGTTTGTCGAAGCGGTAAAATCTATTCCAGAAGTAACAGAATGCCATCACGTGACGGGCAATTGCGATTTTATCCTGAAGGTTTATGTGAAAGATATCAAGGCCTACGAAGCCGTTATTATGGAAAAGATATCAAAGATTCCGTTTGTTAAGACGTTCCAGACGATGATGATCATGTCCACCAGTAAAAAGGAACCTATCGTTCCATTAGCATATTAAAATCAGCGATCGATGCAATCAAACGATGTAGCTTACGATGACTTGGCGCTGATACTTACTTGGCCGGATGCGACCATTCGAGGTGACGAGAAATGGATGATGTTTTTCAAAAAGATCGGATTTGTCAAAAACTTAAACTTTAAAGTAGGGCACACAGGCATTGTTATCATCAAGCGCGGAACCGGTGAGATGTTGTTTTATGACTTTGGACGCTACATAGCTCCACGTGGCTATGGGCGGGCAAGATCTAAATTTTCGGATCCGAGGCTAGAAATAAAATTCAAGGCAAAATTCGACAAAGATGGCATTAGCAACCTCACCGATCTTGTTTCCCAACTTGATCTGTTGAAGCAAGCCATGTATGGAGAGGGGATTCTCTACTTTTCCATCGCGCGGGGTATAAACTTCGAACAGGCCAAAGCCTATGGTGACGACTGTGTGCATCAAGGCACGTATCCTTATGGGGCCGTGGCAAAAAACAACAACAATTGTTCCCGTTTCATTACGCGTATGTTGATGCGATCATCGAAAGTATATAGCTGGAATCACAGCATCAACTTCCCCGAAACCATCAAAGCTAGCCCCATCAGCAATGTGGTCAATGCGGTACCGGACCGGATGATCTATGCCTTCACAGCCGATGATGGACTTCGACATTTTAAAATGAACCGCTGGCAATCGTTCGGTTTTCTGTTACGAAAACTGCGCGATAACATCAATAGAAAAAAAGCGGCTTTTCTGCCGAACGACTTGATTATTGGGTACATGGACTTTGCCTCTAAGCCCATTTCCGTACCCCTTGATGCACAATATTTAGGCGGCGTAGGCGACGGAGCTTGGTTTTCCGTCCAACCCACTGCCGATGAAAAGGTGCTTATCCAAAGATTTACCTCCAAAGGCGAGTTGGAATATGTCGTTTTAGGTGAGCCAATGGAGCCCGTAGATCTTGAATCCTCCTTCGAGATTACTTACGATAGCCACCTACTGTTTACGCATATACGGCAACAGGGAAGAAAAATTAGAATTAACCATGTGCAGAGACTCTCGCTAGAGAGCTACCAGTATAAAGGTCTCAAAGAGCGTTACGCTTAGCCCAATAGCCAATTTATAGGAGCCTTGCCGACCGAAGTGAGATAGGAATTGGCTTTGGAAAAATGTTTGCATCCAAAAAATCCTCTATAAACGGACAAAGGCGATGGATGGACGGATTTAAGGACCAAATGCCGGTTACTATCAATCAATATCGATTTCTTTTGCGCATAGCTGCCCCAAAGGATAAACACGACATGGTCACAACGCTGCGAAATCGCCTCAATAATTTGATCGGTAAATGTTTCCCAACCTCTTTTTTGATGAGACGCTGCTTGATGGGCGCGAACGGTCAAGGTGGCGTTCAACAACAATACACCCTGCTTGGCCCACGCTGTGAGATCGCCGGCAACAGGAGCCGTAAACCCAGGGATATCTGACTCCAGCTCAGCAAAGATATTTTTTAAGGATGGGGGCAGCGGCACTCCCTGCGGCACCGAGAAGGACAAACCATGTGCCTGTCCATCGTTATGGTAAGGATCTTGCCCAAGAATAACCACCTTAATGCCATCAAACGGCGTAAGTTTGAAGGCGTTGAACACCAAGTGCGCTGGAGGGAATATTTTTGTTGCCTTGCGCTCTTGCTGGACGAACAACGACAAATCCCGCATGAAATCTTGTTTTAAGAGCGGTTTCAATACAGGTTCCCAACTCGGATGATAACGTTCTGACATAACACAAATGTACAATTTTACAATTTTATCCGACGAACAAGTTGTATAAGCTCTAAAATAACCGGATATTTGTGGCGATATTCATTACTAAAGAAAAATTATCTATGTCAAATATCGTTCGCATTATTCTCGCCAGCCTGCTACTTATTGGAACGGTGGTTCTTTTCTGGTTTGGACACTGGGGGTTTGGTATCCTGGGAATTGTTTTCAGTATACTTGCTTGGGTAACCGTTTTCTTTAATGAAAACATGCTTTTGGCCCAATGGTTTTTGCGCAAGGAAAATATGCCGAAAGCTGAGCGCTGGTTAAAGAACATCAGAAATTACGAGAAACAGTTGGTATCGGCACAGCATGGCTATTACCACATGTTACTCGGCATCATGGAGTCACAGCGCGCCCCGTTACAGTCGGAAAAATTCTTCAAAAAAGCACTTTCTTTAGGATTGCATATGGATCACAATGTCGCTTTGGCTAAATTAAGCCTAGCCGGTGTCGCCATGGCCAAACGGAACAAACGGGAGGCAGAAAAATTGTTGGCTGAAGCGAAGAAGGCCGATAAAAACAAACTGTTGGCCGATCAAATAAAGATGATGAAAGACCAGATGTCTATGATGGATAAGCAGCAGTTCCGCTATTCCAGATAAAATATAAATGCGCCAAAGAAGTCCTGTATTTTACAGGACACCGACACACATCCACGCGGGAGGTTCGCTTACAAGTCGATCTCCTGTGTGATAAACTTCCCTTCTTCCGCGCTATCCTCAAAGACCAATAATAACTTTTTGGGTTTTTCCTTTTTCCAATTTGCATATTTTATGGTCAGTGGCACCGGAACATCCTCTTCGAATAAATAGTGTAGGTAATTTTGTTTATCCTCCATATGGATTAAAACCCTGCCCATTTTCAAGCTGGCAAATACATGCTGTTTTCCATCCATATCCATCACCTGCGTCGCAAATGTATTGAGTTTAAATTCCCTTTGATCAAGATGGTAGGAAATCAAAAACAGATCAATCGTTAAGGTATCATTATCCGAATCGATATGCACGGATTTTATATCGACCTGTATGTTATCCAACACATTGCCCGATTCCGCCTGCTGTGCTCGCACGAAACTGTTTGACACAGATAGGAAAGATAAACAAAGAAGCAAAATTCTCCTCATGACTATGACCTTAACCGATCCGCAGATTTAATCAATTTATTATCTTTCCGTATGCCGCTAATGGCCATCCCGAGAAAAATGACCGCTACGGGCAACAAAAAGAATCCCACACCGACATTTCCGGCCTGCAACCGCTGAGAAATTGCTCCCAGTATCGAATTTGCGGAAACAAACATCCAAATGCCCAGTAGCGCAATCAGCACAATTTCTATCCCGATGAAGATCAGTTGTTTCTTTCTATTTTTATAAAAGAAGACAATGACCAATGGGAAAAGAGCCGTTAGTGCGGCCATCAGGGCCTGAGGAATAGCAGCGCTTTCGCGACTCATCTCGTTATTGACCGAAGAGTAGACACCGGTCACAAATATCTGTTTGCCTAGCCCCACCAAGTCAATGAAACTGACGTAAGGAAAAATAAACAATCCTAGCAATGTTATGGTTGCGGCCAATAGCCACAGCGTTTGGATACGTTGAATCATAGTTTAACTTTAAACAGAATAACAAATATACTATAAACAATAATATAACCAATTTGATTGCCCATATACACAATAAAATTTTGTTGGAAACCGCTAGAAGGTATATTTTGGGTAATGAAATTGTTAGATTCTATTTTATGCCAAACAGCTTAACACACTTTTAGCTACCTTTGCACGGTGGAAAATCTCATGCAACGCTTTTTTATGGAGGTCTCGTACGACGGTTCGTTGTACCATGGCTGGCAGGTGCAAAAAAATGCGGTTTCCGTCCAGCAGCGCATCAATGAGGCCTTAGCCAAAATTCTACGGACGACGGTAGAAACTATCGGCGCCGGTCGTACAGATACCGGGGTGCACGCCAAACAGCTGTATGTACATTTTGATATCAAAGCGGGTCTAATCCCCGATGAAGATCGGTTTTTGCATGCTATAAATTCCCTGTTGCCATCAGACATCGCTGCGCTTCGGTTGGTGGAAGTACACCAGGATGCACATGCTCGTTTCGATGCCGTAGAACGTTCGTATGCATATCATATTCATTTTCGTAAAGATCCATTTCTGATCCGTAGATCCTGGCAGCTGCGCGACTATCCAGATGTGGCGAGAATGAACGAGGCTGCACATTACCTTCTGGGTACACAAGACTTTGGTTGCTTTTCCAAAAGTAATACCCAGGTTTTTACCAATATTTGTACGGTGAAACGTGCAGAGTGGGTGGAAAACGAGGAAGGATTGGTTTTCCATATTACGGCAGACCGCTTTCTGCGTAACATGGTGCGAGCAATTGTTGGCACCTTATTGGACATCGGACAGAAAAGGAAAGAGCCGTTATCTATGGTAGCGGTGATCCAAAGCAAAGACCGGGCACAAGCAGGCACTTCCGTACCTGCACATGGGCTTTATTTAACAAGAGTTGTTTATCCTTATATGCAATAGAATCTTGAACGAACAAAAAATTTCAGGTAAAACCTATGACAGCAAGTTGCTGAAACGCATGGCTTTTTACATGCGCCCCTATCAGGGTATATTTTGGGCATCTGTGATTTTGACGATCCTACTGGCCGCTGTGGCTCCAGCACTTCCGATGCTTATCGAATACACCTTGGACAATTATATCCTGAAACCCGATGCTGCCGGACTGACCCACATGCTTATTGCGATGTTGGCACTATTGATCTGCCAAACTATTATCCGCTACTACCATACCTTGGCAACCAACGTGCTGGGCCAAAATGTCATCCGTGATATTCGCATACAGGTATTCAATCACATCACGAATCTCCGTTTGAAATATTTCGACAATACGCCTCTAGGCAAACTCATCACACGCACCATTTCAGACTTGGAAACGATATCAAATATCTTTTCGCAAGGCTTGATACAGATCATCGGCGATTTGCTGCAATTGGTGGTTATTTTGGGGGTCATGTTTTATACAGATTGGACCCTGACCCTGATTGTGCTAGTGCCTATGCCTTTAATGGTATGGGCAACCTATATCTTTAAGGAATCCATGAAATCAGCTTTTGTTGATGTGCGTACCTGGGTCTCCAACCTGAATACTTTTCTACAAGAACATATTAGTGGTATGGCGATTATCCAATATTTCTCGCGCGAACGCCAAGAAATGCGAAAATTTGACCATATAAACCAAAAACACCGGGATGCCCATATTCGCGCGAACTGGTATTTTTCAATTTTCTTCCCTGTACTGGAAATTATCTTAGCCATTGCCACCGGCCTGTTGGTATGGTATGGATCAAAACAAATTCTCGCTAACGCAATATCTCCAGGTGTTGTCGTTGCCTTTCTGATGTACATCAACATGATCTTTAGACCCATTCGGGAATTGATTGATAAGTTCAATACCTTGCAAATGGGTATGGTATCTGCTGAACGCATTTTTGAGGTGTTGGATACAAAAGCGTTTACACCGAACGAGGGCACTTACCGTCCATCACAGATAGCAGGGCGTATTGAATTTCAACACGTTTGGTTCGCTTATAATAACGAGAAATGGGTGCTTAAGGATGTAAATTTCACCGTCAAACCGGGGGAAACGCTAGCTTTGGTCGGCGCAACGGGTGCTGGAAAGTCATCTACAATCAATATCTTGAGCCGCTTTTACGAAATCCAAAAAGGCCATATACTACTGGATGGTAAGGATGTTCGCACCTATGAACTCGGCTATCTCCGGAAGCATATTGCGACCGTCCTGCAAGATGTTTTCCTGTTTGCCGACACCATCTTTCATAACATCACCTTGCACAATCCTTCCATTACCTTGGAAGAGGTGGTGGAGGCGGCAAAGAAAGTAGGTGCTTACGATTTCATCATGCGTTTGCCAGGGGGATTCGATTACCAAGTACAAGAGCGTGGCGCTACCCTGTCTTCTGGGCAGGCTCAGCTTATATCGTTTATCCGTGCATTGGTGCATGATCCCACGATCTTGATTCTGGACGAAGCGACCTCCTCCATCGATACAGAAACGGAACTCTTGATCCAAACGGCGATAGATAACATGATGCAGGGACGTACCGCTATCGTCATAGCCCACCGTCTGTCTACCATTCAGAAGGCTGATAAGATTATTGTTTTTGATAAAGGGGAGATCAAGGAAATAGGAACGCATAGTGAGCTTCTGGCAATTGACGGCTACTACAAAAGGTTATATGATCTTCAGTTTAATTCGTTGAGTATATAGAAAAGTAATGGAGCAGATTGCATGGTAGAACACCATGCCGTTCTGCGCCATGCGTTTCAACTTGTGCCTAGTTAACCTATAGCCATTAACCAACTGCCACAGGTCACTAGGGCTTGATATCGTTAATTCGGGTGCATCATTTCGTGAATTTGGCGCATGTAGAATCCTTCATTCATGGATTTCGTGAAATCCATCCATTCGTCATGTGTGAACGTAAAAACGATCTCCCGTACCGGCGTGTTTAAAACTACCCTTGCCACACCATCTGGAAAACGAAAATATTCCTCAACCCCCATTTTCTCCTTGATGGCCTCCCAAAAGCATCGATATTGATGGGTGTCAAACGTCAAAAGAAAAGTTTGATGCCAGATGTAGCAATTTTTACAGTGTTTACAGTAGCTCACCGTTGTTGTTCCGTTTGTACTCAACATAGTGGATTGACACATATTTATTTTTATTTAAACCAAATATAAATAAGAATAATGGGTTTGCAAATTTTAATAAAAAAAAGGCCACATATTTTATGTAGCCTTTCATCTTTTTATAGATTATTTTAATTTAATCCACGTTTTTTCATCAAAAATTCTGGATCAGGATCTTTGCCACGAAAGGTTCTGTACATTTGAGCCGGGTTACCCGTACCACCCTTTTCCAAAATATTCCGCCTAAACGAAGCCGCTGTCCCAGCATCGTACAATGACTTTTCTTTAAATGCTGCAAAAGCATCGGCATCTAACACCTCTGACCAGATATAGGCATAATATCCTGCAGAATATCCTCCAGAGAAAATATGTTTGAAATAAGTACTTCTGTATCGTGGAATAATTGCATCCATCAATCCTATTTTTTGCATTGATGTTGCTTCGAAAGCATTTACATCATCAGGAATTGGTTTGCTAGCCGCGTGGTAATCCAAATCCAATAGCGATGCCGCCACATATTCTACGGTTGCAAAACCTTGATCGAACGTACCCGCTCTCTCCATTTTTGCAATTAGGGAGTCTGGAATTGCTTCTTTGGTTTTATAATGTTTTGCATATGATTTTAGCACTTCGGGATCTGCTGCCCAATTTTCCATGATTTGCGAAGGAAGTTCGACAAAATCACGCGGTACAGCGGTTCCAGCCAAGCTTCTGTAGCGCACATTGGACAGTAGTCCATGCAATGCGTGACCAAACTCATGAAACAAAGTCGTCGCTTCATCAAAAGTCAGCAACGCGGGTTCATCGCCAACAGGTTTGGTAAAATTACAAACAATAGAGATCACAGGAGCGATGCGCTTACCATTTTTTGTATACTGTGCACGGTATGATGTCATCCAAGCTCCACTATTTTTTGATTTGCGGGGGAAAAAGTCGGCATAGAGCAAACCCAAGTGTGATCCATCCCTATCTTTTACCTCATAAACCTCGACTTCGGGGTGATAAGTGGGCACATTGTTCAAAGCAATAAATGTTAAGCCATAAAGGTTATTGGCTGTTGCAAATGCTCCCTCCCGCACAGCTGGCAGGCTAAAATAAGGTTTTATCTGCGCTTCGTCCAATGCGAATCTCTCCATGCGGATCTTCTCCTGATAGTAGCGCCAATCATACGGTGCCACCGCAAACGTATCTTTATCTGCAACAATTTGCTTTTGAATATCAGCAGCTTCTTCCTTGGCCTTCTTCAAAGCTGGTGTCCATATCTTGTTCAGCAAGGCATACACATTCGCTGGGCTTTCTGCCATAGACTCTTCCAAAACATAGGCCGCATGAGACGCATAACCCAACAGCTTTGCCCTTTCGAGACGAAGATTGGCTATCTTTACCAGAACGCTTTTGTTATCGTGATCATTGCCGTTATTCCCCTGTTGCTGATAGGCTTCCCAAATCTGTTTGCGGAGCAATCGATTATCCGCGTATTGGAGGAACGGCATAACGGACGGGTTCTGTAGGGTAAATACCCACTTCCCTTCTTTTCCCCTCGCTTTGGCTTCGTCAGCTGCCGCGGCTTTCAGCCCTGCGGGCAAGCCCGCTAAATCGGCTTCCTTATCCACAACAAGTTCGAACGCGTTGTTCTCTGCCAACGCATTCTGCCCAAATTGTACCGCTAGCACCGAAAGCTCCGTATTGATTTCTTTTAACTTCTCTTTCTGCTTCACGGGAAGGTTTGCGCCTGCACGAACAAAATTCTTGAACGTTTCTTCCAGCAGCATGCCATCCTCCGCATCCAGACCAAGTGTACCTTTCTTTTCATAAACGCTTTTTACACGGGCAAAAAGCTTCTCGTTCAAAAATATTTCGTCTCTATGCGCAGAGAGTACAGGAGCGATTTCCTTGTCGATGGCCTGCAGGGAGTCATTGGTGTTTGCCCCGCTAACGTTACGAAAGACCGTATTTACGCTGTTTAATAATGTGCCAGCATCTTCCAAGGCAACGATCGTATTTTTAAAATCAGGTTCTTCCGAATTGTTAACAATGGAGTCTATTTCGAGCTTATGTTGGGCTAAAGCTGCGTGAAAGGCCGGCCGGAAGTGCTCATCTTTTATCTTATCAAAAGGAGGAACCTCGAACGGCGTATCATAATGGAGGAGTAACGGATTGTCAGTTTGTGGGGTTTTATCTTGATCTTGACAGCCCACTACAACCGCTGCCACAACCAAACAAAGGGGTAAGAATCTTTTTTTACTCATTACATCTAATTAAATTCCAGACAAAGATAAGGAATAGCTGTTGGTAAACATAAAACTTAGAGAGATTCCAATTTTGGGCATCAATTGACGTTTGTAACAGCCATAAAAGAAAGCTTGGCGTTATTTTTGAAAAGGGTGTTCTGTAAACTTGCTTAACAGGGATACATATAACGCATTAAAATTAAATAATATGATTGGAATAGTAGGAGGTGTCGGCCCACTTGCTGGACTGGACATCGTGCGAAAAGTGATTGACGAAACCATAGCGAACACCGATCGGGATCAGCTGCCGATTTTGCTTCATTCGCATCCGCATCGTATCAGTAATCCCACAGACTATTTGTTGGGAAAAGAAGCGCATAATCCTGCTTATGCTATCGTGGAAATTATCTCGGAATTGGAAAATGCTGGCGCAACTGTCGTAGCGATACCTTCGCATACGGCGCATGCAAAACGCGTCTTTGAGGTAATAGAACAAGAACTTGAACGCAAGAACAGTGCGGTAAAACTGGTACACCTAATCGAAGAGACCGCTTTGTTTATCAAGAGAAAATATGGCCATACCCGAGTTGGGATACTTGCAGGGACGGATTTAAAAAATAATGGTCTGTATCACCATATTTTGGCGAGCCATCATCTCGAAGTGATAGAACCTGATGAAGAGCTACAAGATAAAATACACACAGCTATCCACGACAGCACATATGGTATCCGTGCTGTATCTTCTCCCGTTAGCAATAGGGCGCGCAGCGAAATCATTGAGTCAATTGCAGCATTGAAAGAAAAAGGGGCGCAGTCCATTATTTTGGGAGATTCGTCCCTCCCAGACGCCATACCGGAAAAAGAAAGCGATGGCTTGCCTATCATCGACCCGATACGCATCCTGGCACGCGCCTTGGTGTCGGCATTGGCGCCATCGAAGCTGCAAGACGACGTGGCTAGTTCCCGATTGTAAGCCTTGGCGAATGGGCACTCAGCATTAGAAAAGCCTCTTCCACCAAGACTTGTGAATACCGATGTAAAGCTTCCCGCTATCTACTTTCAGGGGATAGGTAGGAATGAAATTACCCTGTCCTGCGTCGCCCCTACCGGTGGTTAGATCAAATCGATGTCGGTGAACGGGACAGACAATTTTCTTCGCTTCGCACCAACCCTGTGCTAAATCCGCGCCAGCATGGGGACAACGATTGCCAACAGCAAACAACTCTCCATCTTGCTTGACCAAGCAGATGACTTTGCCCGCTACCTTAAGCCTTTGCATTCCGCCTTCTGCCACCTGAACGTCGGATACCAAGTGCCAATCTTCTTTATCCATATTCGCTAAATATAAGGAGAATAGCTTAAGAGCCAAATAGCTAAATAAAAACGGGCTTTCGAATATCGAAAGCCCGTCGTCCATATGATTGCTCAAATTTCCTATTGGAATTTTTTCGCATTGATTTTTCTATCACCTTCTGATAGATATATCTTGCGCAACCGCATAGACTGCGGCGTTACTTCAATATATTCATCCGCTTGAATATATTCCATACATTCCTCCAATGAAAACTTGATTGCCGGAGCAATACGCGTGTTATCGTCAGATCCTGATGCGCGCATATTCGTCAGCTGCTTTCCTTTCGTAATATTGATTGTTAAATCATTATCTCGGATATGCTCACCCAATATCTGTCCTTCGTATATGTCTACACCTGGATCAACAAAGAAGCGACCGCGATCCTGTAATTTATCAATGGAGTAGGCGGTCGTTGATCCCGTATCCAAGGAAATCAATACCCCTGCCAAACGACCAGGGATAGTACCCTTCCAAGGCTCATAACCTTTCAAGCGATGTGCCATTACCGCTTCACCCGCTGTTGCGGTCAGCACGTTGTTACGCAGGCCAATGATACCACGTGAAGGAATAGAGAATTCTAGGTGTTGCATTTCACCTTTTGATTCCATGATCAACAATTCTCCCTTACGCTGGGTGACCAATTCGATAACTTTTCCAGATACTTCAGCAGGTACATCCACCACCAACTCTTCGATCGGTTCGCACTTTACGCCATCTATCTCTTTTACGATAACCTGCGGTTGACCAACTTGAAGCTCGTAACCTTCACGACGCATTGTCTCAATCAATACAGACAAGTGAAGGATCCCACGACCATATACCAACCAAGCATCCGGTGATTCTGTGGGAACGACACGTAAGGCTAGGTTTTTTTCCAACTCTTTCTGCAAACGGTCATAGATATGGCGTGACGTCACGAATTTACCCTCTTTACCAAAGAAAGGTGAATTGTTGATGGTGAACAACATGTTCATGGTAGGTTCGTCAATGTGCATCACCTCGAGTTGCTCCGGGTTTTCAAAGTCAGCAATGGTATCGCCGATCTCGAATCCGTCAATACCGACGACTGCACAGATATCACCGGCGTATACTTCGGAAACTTTTATGCGGCCAAGCCCCTCAAAAACCTGTAGTTCCTTCACCCGTGATTTCACGATCTTGCCATCACGTTTTACCAATGACACAGGTTGGTTTTCTTTGATCACGCCCCGTGCCACACGACCGATTGCGATACGACCAACGAAAGTAGAATAGTCTAGCGAGGTTACCTGCATCTGTAAAGTACCTTCAGAAATCTTAGGAGCAGGGATGTGCTCAAGAATCGCATCTAATAAATCAGTAAAGTCCGTTGTTGGTTTCTTCCAATCTGTCGACATCCATCCTTGTTTAGAGGATCCATACAATACTGGAAAATCCAACTGCTCCTCTGTAGCGCCCAAGTTAAAGAACAGGTCGAAGACATTTTCGTAAACCTCTTCGGGGCGACAGTTTTCCTTGTCAACCTTATTGACAACAACGATGGGTTTGATCCCAAGGCCTAAAGCTTTTCCGGTCACGAAACGCGTTTGCGGCATTGGTCCTTCAAAAGCATCCACCAATAGTACGACACCATCGGCCATTTTCAATACCCGCTCTACTTCACCACCGAAATCCGCGTGACCAGGCGTATCAATAATATTGATTTTGACATCCTTATATTTAACCGATACGTTTTTGGACACGATAGTGATTCCACGCTCACGCTCCAAATCGTTATTATCTAAAATAAGCTCACCTGCATTCTCGTTTTCACGGAACTGGTTGGTGAAATATAAAATCTTATCAACGAGGGTAGTTTTACCGTGGTCAACGTGTGCGATAATCGCGATATTCCTGATGTTTTGCATTGAGCGATACTGTATTATAAAAAATTCGAGGTGCAAAGATAATTATTTTGCACCTCAATTTTTTATTTTTTATATTATTATTTTATTACGTTTAGTTCTTTCCCCACTTTGGTAAACGCGCTGATGGCTTTATCGAGATGTTCCGTATCATGCGCAGCGGAGATCTGCACACGAATCCTCGCTTTCTCCTGTGGCACAACGGGGTAGTAAAATCCGATAACGTAAATTCCTTCTTCCAGCATTTTTGCAGCGAATTCCTGCGCTAACTTCGCTTCATATAACATGACCGGAACAATGGGATGGAAGCCGGCCTTGATGTCGAAACCAGCCTCGGTCATTTTTTCTCGGAAGTATTTTGTATTGGCCTCCAGCTTGTCGCGAAGAGTGGTCGTTTCGCTTAACATGTCTAAGACGGCAACGGATGCTCCAGCGATCGCCGGAGCCAAGGTATTGGAAAACAAATAAGGACGTGAGCGTTGGCGTAGCATATCAATGATCTCTTTGCGTCCGGATGTAAATCCGCCCGATGCACCACCTAACGCTTTTCCTAATGTGCCCGTAATGATATCGACGCGGTCGATCACGTCAAAAAGTTCATGAGTTCCCCTACCGGTCTTGCCGATAAAGCCCGAGCAGTGCGATTCATCAATCATGACCAACGCTTCGTATTTATCTGCCAAGTCACATATTTTATCTAATGGAGCCACCGAGCCATCCATCGAAAATGCGCCGTCGGTCACAATTAGTCGATGTCTTGCCCCTGCCGCCGCCTTCAATTGCGTTTCTAAATCGGCCATGTCACTGTTTTTATATCGAAAACGTTGCGCTTTGCAAAGACGTACGCCATCAATAATCGAGGCATGATTCAGTTCGTCTGAGATGATGGCATCTTCTGCGCCTAGCAGCGGCTCGAAAACTCCGCCATTGGCGTCGAAAGCTGCCGCATAAAGAATGGTATCTTCTGTCCCCAAAAACTTGGAGAGTTTAGCTTCCAGCTCTTTATGCACATCCTGCGTACCGCAAATAAAACGAACCGACGACATACCGTACCCATGACTATCAATTGCTCTTTTTGCAGCTTCCAGCACTGCCGGATGTGAAGACAGGCCCAAATAATTGTTCGCGCAGAAGTTGATCACCTCTTGGCCAGAAGCAACCTTGATGTCCGCACCTTGCGGTGTAACAATAATACGCTCTTGCTTGTATAAACCTGCTTCTTTTATCGCTGCAAGTTCTTTTTCTAATACGGGTTTTAATGTTTTAAACATGATAATTCGAAAGTAAAAATTCAAAAACAAAAAGTAAAACAGCTTTTACGAAACCCACACGATTAAGAAAACTCCTATTAAAGACCTTTCTATTTGCATAGGGAGCGGCTTGCTGTCAGCTAAGCACTTAGCTCTTGATCCATGCGAAGATAAAGCTATATTTCAGAACTACAACAGGAAATCGATTGCTCAAATTTACTCGTAGCGCAAGGCTTCCACCGGATCAAGCTTGGAGGCCTTGGATGCGGGGTAGTATCCAGATAGAATTCCCACGACAATACAGACAGTTAGTCCAAGCCCCATCCACTGCCAAGGAATGATAAAATCTGCTCCTAAAGCGAGTGCCAAGAGATTTCCGATGAGCATACCCAAGAGTATACCCGCAACGCCCCCTAACACACAGATGACGATCGCCTCCATCAAAAATTGTTTGCGGATCACATTGGGCGTGGCACCGATGGCTTTACGGACTCCTATTTCGCGCGTACGCTCGGTTACCGAAACCAACATAATGTTCATCAACCCGATGGATGCTCCCAGCAAGGTGATAAAAGCTATAATGATAGCGCCCATGGTCACATAGCTTAGGTTCTGCATGAGTATCTGCGCCACTGCATCCGACTTAACAATTTCGAAATCGTTGGTTTGTTTGGCATTTAACCCCCTTATTTTACGAAAGGTGGCAATTGCCTCTCCCTCGGCCGCCTCCATTTTAAATGGATCCGTTGACATTACGGTGATGACAAACGAAGGATTTCCGCGAGCCATCATGGCCCGTCCGCGCGAAAGGGGCACAAAACAGGCCTTATCCCCCCCAAAGCCCGCGCTAGACCCCTTGCTTGCAAGTACACCGATTACGGTAAACCGATCTCCTCCCAACGTAATATATTCGCCCACCGGATTCTTGTTGTTCTTAAACAACTTGTCTTTGATTTCCTTACCTATGATCACGACGCTGGCAGCGTAATCTATGTCTTGAACCGTCAAGTTTCGGCCATCTTCCAATTTATAGCCGGATGTCTGTAAATAGTTTTCGTCTGCGCCCAGCACACCGATATTTGGGTTTGTTTTCTCTGTTTTATACTTGGCTGTTGCACCCCAAGTCACATTTGCGTTGATGGAAACCAATGCGCCAAAGTCAAAGTTACGCTTAAAATCGAGCGCATCCTGATAGGTAATTGCCGGAAAGACTTTTGCTTGGCTTCCTGAATCGCCGATCCGCACATTCACACCTCGATTACGGATATTGAACGAATTAGATCCCATGGAAGAAAAAGAGTTTGTGAGCGAGCTTTGGATAGCATCGATTGAAGTGAGCACCCCAATCAAGGCCATAATACCGATAGCGATGATCAATGCAGTAAGAAATGTACGTAGCTTGTTGCTTACAATGGATTGCAAGGCCAACTTTACATTTTCCCGATAAGACATGTTAACCGACATGGCGACTTCTTTCCTCCAAAATACGGGAAAAAGTTAACATGCAGCAAGTAAAAGCAAAAAAGTTAGGGCCGCATCGTGGAAAGATGGGGCCCTCAACTCCGTAATTTACTCAATTCGCTTCCAAGTTTCCGTACGTCCCAATAAAGAAACGCCCATATAGCCACGAATATCCAACTTATCTTTCCCTTTTAAAGTCATCTTGCAGCTGTACGTTTTGCCAGACTTCGGATCGTATATTTGACCATCTTGATAGGTGTCCCCATTTTTGGTGAAATTTGTCAGAATTTCCAGTCCTTGGATCTTCCTGCCCCTTAGGCTAGCATCCGGGTTTTTCTCATCTTTTTTGTTCGCATCCTTTATCCAATACAGCTTACCGAAATACTTATTACCTTTCTTGTAAATCTCAATCTTGCCTTCTCCACTCGGATTTTGCCATTTACCAATGATGGGATCGCTTGCCTGCGCAAAAACGAAAAATGTCAATAATACTGCGAAACATGTTAATGCAATCTTTTTCATACGTGTGTGTGTAAGTTGTGAAAATTTGATGGACATCCGCGATGATCGTGTATGTACATCCCTGCTATCGTTTATAATCTCTACTAAGATACATTATTTTTATATGCAAGCATAGCAAATTACTGATAAAAGTTTCCATTTCCTCAATCCACACCTAACGATCTAAAGTCTGCCGAAATGAACCAGGCTAGAACAGCGTGGAGCACTTAATTTTGGCATTTTTTTTGAAACGATGGAGACGGTTAAATGTAAAAAAATTATGCGATTTATAATTAGTCTTTTGCTTACGGGTGCCATTGTTGCTGTAGCAGCTTTTATTGTGCCAGGAGCGCATGTGGAAGGTTTTGGCTGGGCTATTATCACAGGTCTGGTCATCGGATTAGTGAATGCAATTGTTGGAGGTATTTTGCGTCTGTTCACCTTCCCGTTGAATTGGCTCACATTTGGTTTGGTTTCCTTTATCATCACCGTCCTCATGATTATGTTGAGCGACAGTCTAATGGGCAGCAAATTTGATGTCGACGGATTTTGGACGGCAACGCTTTTTGCCATTGTCGTGGCACTTATCGAAATGGTGCTTGGCAGATTTTCGAGTGAAAAGCGCTAAACGTTGACATAGAAGGAAAATTAGGGCACCTATAAAAAGATCCGACACGCAAAATTGCTGTGCCGGATTTTTTATCGCTCATGCATTTATTGCGCATCCCACCAAACCCTGCTAGATAAAATGCTATTATCGCCCTGCGCGACTACCATTTCATTATTGGTATTGAGCTCCGTTTCAGGATACATAAATCGAAGTGGAAAAGTTGTAGGATTGGTCGCGGTAGCTGAGTTAGGAAATGCAGGATATCCTAATCGGCGATGGTCATTCCAAGCCTGCATATTATTGATCCCGGCTAGTGCCAGCCATTTTTGCGTAATAATTCGTTCTATTTTGTTCGTGGCATTGTTTATATCGACATTCCTGTCCGTGAGGTACGTATCGATATTATAGTTCGAAACGTTAAATAAATAATTGAAGGACGCCTGCACTGCACTCCGATAAACTTGCTCCAGCGAGCCACTAATCCAGCCTCTCGCTATCGCCTCTGCCTGTAAAAAGTTTGCTTCCGACAAAGAGATCATTACGGTGGCTTGACTGAAAGACTTTATAACGCCGGCGGCGCTATTAGCATTTTCGACAGGACCTTTCAGGGCCGATGTATTTTGGGCAGCATAAGCATTATCGATGGTGTTATTACCAAAAATTACACCTTTGAAATCGCCGTCAACCGCTGTGTAAATTTGTGCTAATCGCGGGTCATTACGCTCTTTATACATGCTTATCAAGTAGTTTGTCGGTCTAATATTTGCATAATTTGCAACCGCAACGCCCGCATTATTCCGGTAATAGGTTTCGTACATCGGGTTCATTTTACCCACGGTATTTAAATATCCCGGATTTACCTGGGCATCTTCAAGAATAAAACCTGAGCCCTCTTGCACGATCTTGCTCACTTCATCGGCAATGTAGCTGGACTGCGCTGCTATTTCAGACTGTCGAAGCAACGCCCGCAGCTTTAATGTATTACCGAACCTCGCCCACTTAACCTTATCCCCCCTAAACAAGACATCGTCAGTTGTTGGCAATAATGAGGCGACCTTGACGTCCTCTATCCCGTCGTTGATAAGCTGTATCGATTTTTGGTATACATCCTGTCCCGCTTCATACCTTGGATGTAGCACTGCAGATCCTTTCAACGCGTCATCGAAGGGAACGTTATTGTAAAAATCAACCAGTGTAAAATAATGATGAGCCATCATGATCTTGGCGATACCCGCATAAAATCGAGCATCTTCAGCATTTGCTTGATCGAGGATTTCCTTATAGTAGAGCAGATTATTATATGTCGATTCCCATACCGCTATCCCATCTCTCGTATCTCGTATTGCTGGGCCATTATACATTTTTAACGCAGTAAATGCATTTACACCTTCATTGGAAGTGCCCCAATATCCACCCCACATCCCGCCAATTTGGTTCAATGTTGTCGCCTCATAATGAGCTGAGACGACCAGGGCAGCAGGAAGCTTCGCATGCAAACTAAGGTTTTCTTTCACCGGAGAATTGGGGTCTATATTGACATCCAAAAAATCGTTACAAGATACCGCAGCGGTTAATACGATTGCGAATAATCCTATCTTGAAAATTATGGTTCTCATGTTTCGTTAATTAAAAAGTCATATTAATATTAAATCCAAACGATCGCGATGTGGGTATTTGCCTGAAGCTCGAATATCCGTCGGTTTGGTTATATAGGGCTTCCGGATCACCAATCTGATTAGATGAATGTTTTATAATAAACACGTTATTACCTACCAATCCTATGCTGGCCTTTTTGAATACGCCCTGCCGCTGAACAACGCTGTTCGGTAAAGCATAACCTATATAAAGTTCTCTTAATTTAAGATAATCTGCCTTCGCCGCCGTGGTAGTTTGTATTGCACCATACTTCGTCCACCAGTCTTTATCGCCCTGTGATAACACATTGGTATTTTCTGTGAACGTTCCATCATCTTGCTTGATTACCGTATTAGGCATCAAAAATGGTTGGCGATCATATTTCACCGTTTCGGGATGCGTTCCAGCACTATACATCCTGGGTATGACCTCCGAATACATCCAACTGCCTAAACGAGAATCTACCTGAAAACCTATCGAAAATTCTTTATAGCGAAACTGCGTGTTAAATCCGAACAAGTAGGGCGGCACCATGGTGCCAAGAATCACCTCTTCCTCTGAGGGCAACACATTTCCGGATTGGTCCAATACAATTTTTCCCTCGTGCCTTTCAAAATCAGTCATCCTTAAGGTTGGGTAGGGTTCATCCTTTATGGCATAGGCTTGTCTGAATATGTTAAATTCATTTCCGGCATACAGATCTTTCGCTTTTGTATCTGTAAACGTGAAGTTTATGCCAAATTGCAAATCAATATCTTGTGATCGTATTGCCGAACCGTTTAACATCACCTCCAAGGTATTGTTAATCATCCGGCCAGCATTTACATAGGTCGAGTTGAAGCCCGTAGCTCGCGAAATGCCAGCGTTAAAAATCTGACCATCTGAATCAGAATAGGCATAAGTAATATCGGCATTTAAGCGACTATCAAGAAAGCCTAATTGCAGGCCTCCTTCGTATGACGTAACAAACTCTGGTTTCAATCGGCTATTCGGCTCGATCAGCGAGGGCGTGAAACCGACGAGGCTTCCATAAGGAAATCCATTAGTCTGGCTGTAGGTAAGGTTTAAGCGATAGGGATCAAGTGTCACGTTACCGGTACGATTATATGACCCATAGATTCGACCATAGTTTAGCATTTTCGAATTTTTCGGCCCCGCAATCGCATCTGTGAACACAAACGATGCACTTACGCCCGGCGTGAAATAGCTATTATTCGATGGGTCAAGTGTAGACACCCTGTCGTTTCTACCCACTAGGGTCAAAAATAGGTAGTTTCTGTAGCCCATAGTAAATTCACCATACGTCGAAAGCGAGCGATACTGGGTGATGGTGGAACCTCCGCTCAGTTCTCCAGTACGCGATCCTTGGTTAAAGATATCTTCGAAAAGTAGATTGTTTGCTTGGACATTAATGAGTTTTGCATCATCCATACGGATGTTGTGACCGAGCAGCAATCTCGTCGTAAATTCTCCAAATTCTTTCCTGAAATTTAGCATGAAGTCGTTATTCAAACGCGTAAAATCGCGCCCTGAGTCATTTAGGGTACCATTGATGTTACGTGTAGCTATGTTGGATACCAATTTTTTATTGGTGACTCTGCCGGCCTCGGCTTGTAGATAGTAGCCAGTTCTATTTGTAACAGAAAACCAATCTGTGAAATCATAGGTAAATTCCAACTTCGAGTTTAGGGTATGTTGGTTGGCGGTATTTCGATTGTTATTGGCCATAAAAATCGGATTCCTTGTCCCAGCAACCGGATTATACCAATTCAGAGGATGGTTGGGCGAAGACGGGTCTTCCCATTCCCTTGCTTCATTATAGTCTATATTCGCCGGCTGTGTGTATACAGATAGCCATGGGCCGTCGCTTGTTGTATTATTTTTGAAGAGAACATAGTTTGCATTAAAGGAGGTCGTTAATTTATCGAAGCTTCGAGTGCCGTTAAAACGAACACCGGTACGACTAGACTTGTCATGCGGAATGACACCTTTAAGCCTCACATCCTGTAGGGACAAGAAATAAGAGCTTTTTGCATCTCCTCCGGAGAAGGATAAGTCGTTTTGGACCGTCACCCCTGTATCAAAAAAGTCCAAACGGTTATCTCTAGCCGGCGCAGCATACAACTTAGTAGGCTGGATCCCGTTAATCGGCAGTCCGAAATCGCGCATCTCGCCATTGAAACGATCTCCCCACGACTCTGCACTTACCGCACTATAAACACCATTCTGCCCCTGTCCGAAAGCTTTTTGTGCAGGGGGCAATAGAAAAACATTGGCAAACGTGGTGCTATTTGAGAAATTAACCTCTCCGGCTCCCGTCTTTCCAGACTTTGTGGTGATCATGATCGCACCATTAACCCCTTCAGAGCCATAAAGTGCTGCCGCATTCGCTCCTTTCAAAACAGTGATGTCAGCGATATCGTTTGGGTTAATTCTTGTTATATTTGGAAGCGGTACACCATCGACGACGTAAATTGGATCATTTTTACTTCTATTCAGGGAACGTGTTCCTCTCATACGAATTTGAATACCGGGATCCGTCTTACCCGTCGTTTGGTCTGTAGCATTTATCCTAAGCCCAGCCACTTTACTTGACAAAGCCAATAACGGGTTCACCACTTTCCCTAGATTTAGCTCCTCGTTATTGACAGATTGCGCTGAGGTACCGAGCTCCCTCGATGATCTTTTGATGCCCAGTGCACCTGTGACGACGACTTCAGTCAATTCATTGACGCTTCGATCCAGTTTGATAACCACATCATGGTTTTGCCCATCTATAGGGATCTCTTTATTTGCATAGCCCAACATATTTACTTGCAATATTTGGCCTTGATGCGCACGAATTAGGAAACCACCGGTACTCCCGGAAACAGGCGTTCCTGACCGTGGGTTTTCTTTTATTTTAACAGAAGCTCCTTCCAATGGAGCACCTGATTCCCCGTCGGTAATACGGCCTCGTACTGTCACATGCTGTTGTGCAAACGTTATCCCTACGCAAAGCATCGCGACGAACGACAGACACGATTTTAAATAAAAAACTTTCATTGTATTAGATTAAATTTCTATCTTTATCTATCCTTTAGAATAAGTCTAAATTAACATTACAAAAATAGAATTAATCTAAATAACGAAATGACAGCATTGGAAAATAATCGTGTACATTCGGAAAAATATGCTTTACCACTAGATTTGGAGTCTTTCGGTAGGTTGCAGTTGACGATGCAATATATCGTGTTGGAGGAGGCAAATATCCTAAACATCAGCTTCCCTTCAAATGGCTATTTGAATATCATGTGCCCTCCCACAATGGAGCAGTTTTCCTATACCGTAGACAGCGAAACCTTGTTATTTGAGGCGCCGCAGAATATCATTCACTACGTGAAGGAAAATCAATGTCTTCAGGCGAATGGGCTTTGCGGAGCAAGTCAAGCCATCCTTATCTTCATCCCGGAAACATGTCTATCAAATATGTTTGATAAGGGAGCCGATCATGTCAGGCAAGTCTCCAATAATAGCCGTCTTCTGCTAATCAAGTCGCGCGTCCTGAAAATCTACGCCAGCACAACTGTCGCAAAGAACATCCGTATCCACAGTTTGCTATTGGAGGCATTGGCCTTGCAACTGGATATGTTACACGCACTTAACGCATCTACGATACAGGCCGTATTGTTAGCGAAAATATTGCAGGCGCAGCAACTTATAGAGAACGATCTTGCAAAAACCTATACCATCAGTGAGCTTGCAAAAGCGGTCGGAACCAATGAGCAGTATCTGAAAAAGTATTTTAAGCAGCATCTCGGAAAGACCATTATGCATTATGCATTGGAGGCGAAAATGCTATACGCTAAAAAACTGATAACGACCGGTGATTTCCGGATTGCTGATGTAGCGCGTATGACAGGCTACAAACATGCTACCCATTTCAGTATGAGCTTTAAGAAGTTTTTTGGCTTTCTTCCGACCTCTTTGCGCTATTCTTTGCTTTTTCAGGGAGCTGGGATGGGCATAGCCGAACTAAATGTGCTGGCAGCAATCGAAGCCTGTTGCCCCATGGGGTTCAGCATGGTTTAAAAGCGGAGGGCTTAAACATTAAAAAAGCCCACTTCCGTGGGCTTCTTGAGAGGTTAAGTTTCGTAATTATCTATCAAACTTCCAGCGTACGAATGCTTCAATAGCTTCATAATCCGCCAAGCCCAACTTATGGTACAGTTCAGCGGTTTCGCTGGTCCTATCTTCGGCACGTACCCAAAACTCCCGCGGATCGTCTCCGGGAAAGACAGGGACATCTTTCTGCGACTGGTGCTTAAAAATGGCCAAGCGCTTGCGCTTCACCTCCTGTGGCGAAAGCGGCACGGCCATCTCGATTTCGTGGATAGGATACTCGTGCCAAGCACCACGATATAACCATAGCCAGCAATCTTTTGTCCATTCATCCGTTTTCGAAAGTCGCTTCAGCGCTTCAAACAAGATATCAAAGCAGACTTTATGTGTGCCATGTGGATCGGCAAAGTCGCCCGCTGCAAAAACCTGATGAGGTTTTACTTTTCGCAGTAGCTCCATTGTCTGAACAATATCATCCTCGGTAGATACCTCTTTAGAAAATTTACCGCGATCGTAAAATGGCAAATCTTGGAAATGGATATTTTCATCCGGCAGGCCTACAAATCTTGCGCCAGCTATTGCTTCACCCTTCCGGATCAAAGCTTTGACCGAGCGAATGATTTCCGGATCCACTTGATTAGGTTGTTTTGTTTTAAAAAACTCGCGTGCTTCTTTATAGATCTTCGAGGTAACGCCATTGTCATCATCCACCGCAACGGCAAAATCTTGGACAAACTCCAAGTAACGGAGCACATCGTCGTCCCAAACGGCTGTATTGCCAGAGGTTTGGTAAGCGACGTGTACGTTATGTCCTTGATCCGCCAAACGGATAAATGTGCCACCCATGGAGATCACATCATCGTCTGGGTGTGGCGAGAATAGAATAACATTCTTACGTGCAGGTTCTGCACGTTCTGGACGACTCGAATCGTCTACCCCAGGCTTGCCACCCGGCCAGCCCGTGATTGTACGCTGCAGTTCATTAAAAATCTTGATATTTATATTGTAAGCGGGACCTTGTTCGGTAACCAACTGCGCCATCCCATTATTGTTATAGTCCTCGTCGGTAAGCTTTAATATAGCTTTGCTGAGTTTCAATGATAACCAAACAACGGCCTTTTTAATCAGGGAATCAGTCCACACAACTTCGTGCGCCAACCAAGGCAAATAAAAACGGGTCAATTGCGACGCAGCATCTTCGTCTAGCACAAATTCTACCTTGTCTGATAGTTGAAGGAAGGTAGCTGGAATATCAGAAGAAATATCACCTTCAACGGCTTTCTTCACAATATCGGCTTTTTTCTCATTCCACGCCATTAAAATAATTTCTTTGGCTTTGAAAATTGTTCCTACCCCCATGGTGATGGCTTTGGTGGGCACATTTTCCTTTCCTCCGAAATCACGCGATGCATCGCGGCGCGTCAGATCGTCCAAAATTACGAGGCGTGTACCCGAGTTGGGTGCAGATCCCGGCTCGTTAAAACCAATATGCCCCGTACGTCCAATACCGAGGATCTGGATATCCAGACCACCAAGATTGGAGATTTTCTGTTCATATGCTTCGCAAAAAGCCTGCACAGCATCCTGCGGCAAGGTTCCATCTGGAATGTTAATGTTATCTTTCGGAATGTCAATATGATCAAACAAGTTTTTGTTCATGAAGGTCACATAACTTTGATCCGCATCAGGCTTCATGGGATAATATTCATCCAAATTGAAAGTGACCACATTTTTGAAGCTCAAACCTTCTTCTTTGTGCAGCCTTACCAGTTCTTTATAAACGTGAACAGGGGTAGCGCCGGTCGCTAAGCCTAACACCGCCGTTTCATCTTTCGCTTGTTTTTGTTTGATGATGGTAGCTATGCGATTCGCAACATCCACCGAGGCTTCGCTTTGGCTGGGGTATACCTTCACCGGCACCCGTTCAAAACGTGTTTCCTCTAATAAGTTTAATCTTGCCATTAATAAGGATAATTTATATTGTTAACAACCTGAATAACAAATTTAAAAAATAAAACCATTCAAAATCGAAAAAATCAGGCGAAATCCTGCAAAAAAATGCAGGAGCCGCAAAACAATCGTTTGCCCTTATACCTTTTGAAGTAGTTCGACTGCTCGAGATAGTGTATCTCCATCCTTGGCGAAGCAAATTCGCACCAGTTTTTGCTCGCAAGGAGTGCTGTAAAAAGCGGCGACCGGGACGGTTGCTACCCCATGGTTGATCGTTAAGTCTTGTGCAAATTCCCTTTCTGGCTGTCCACTGATCTGTTGGTAACCCGCTAAAAGGAAATAGGTTCCCTCGCTCGGTACAACCGAAAATCGCGACCGTAGTAATCCCTTCACCAAAAAGTCGCGTTTCTCCTGCATGAAGGCGGGAAGATCCAGATAGCAGCTACTATCCTTCAAATATTCGGCGATTGCCATCTGCATGGGTGTGTTCACGCTAAATACATTAAACTGATGCACCTTTCTAAATTCCTGTGTCAGCAAGGGTGGTGCTATAACATAGCCTAACTTCCAGCCTGTGGTATGTAAAAGTTTACCAAACGAAGCAACGACCCAACTGCGTTCCCGCAGTGCAGGATAAGATAACACCGATTTATGCTTTTGTCCGTCAAAAACAATATGTTCGTAAACCTCATCGCTCAGCAAAAAAACAGCGTTGTCCTGCAATATCTGCTGCAACTGTTTCCAATCGCTATCTGTCCATATTTTTGTACTAGGATTACCCGGGTTGTTTACAATGATCAGCTTCGTCTTCTTGGTGATTGCTGCACGAACCTCCTGCCAGTCAACGGCAAAATCTGGAGCCAACAGACGAACCGGGACCACTTTCCCCCCAAAAACTTCTACGCTGGGCCGATAGGAGTCGTAGGCCGGTTCGAAAATAATGACTTCGTCGCCGGGCTGCACAACGGTTGCCATCGCAGTAAAGAGTGCCTGCGTGGCACCCGCTGTTATGGTGACCTCGCTCTCCGGATGTACCGCAACCGCATATACGTCGCTTACTTTCTGAGCAATCTGCTCCCGAAGCGGCATGCAACCAGGCATCGGCGCATATTGATTCCAACCTTTCTCCATATACTTATCAACTAACGCGATCAAAGCCGCCGATACCGGATAGTTCGGAAATCCCTGCGAGAGATTGACCGCACCGTGCTGCGTTGCGAGTGCCGACATCTGGGAAAATATACTGCCGGAGGTGTTCGGCAGTTTGGAGTGGAAGGATGAGCTTTGAAAGGTTTTTGTCATTTTAGCGTTCAATTATCCTACTAAATTAATAGATTATTTATATTTGTGCTATCACATACGGAAGAAACAACGCATTTATGAAAAAATTAATAGGTATCATTCTTTTGGCATTCCCACTTTTGGTGTTATCGCAGACCAAAGCGGAGCTGATCAAACAGGTTAAAGACAATCCCACAACTGTGGAAAGCTTAAAAACTATACAACGTGTGGGCGGCTACTACCCCGAGTACAAGGAACTTCGTGCCCTATACAACGGGCTAGATAAAGCTGTTCGCAAATCTAAGGAAGGCAAGGCATTCGACTATTACCTGAAAAGACTGGAGAACAGTTCTGTCGGAAAAAAAGCGCCAGGTATTACCCAACTGACTCCTGAAGGCGAGCCATTTTCCTTAACGGATCTGCGGGGCACCTACGTGTTGATTGACTTTTGGGCCGCCTGGTGCCCGGATTGCCGCAGAGAGAACCCCAGTTTGGTAAAGACTTATGCTGAATTTAAGGACAAAAATTTCGAGATTTTAGGCGTCTCATTCGATCGGAAGCTAGAAGATTGGGTAAAAGCCATCAAAGACGATAAGTTAACTTGGAAGCACATATCCGATTTACAGTCTTGGCAGAACGCTGCGGGCACGCTTTATGGCGTGCGCTCCATTCCACAAAATATTTTGGTTGATCCGGCAGGCATCATCATTGCACGCAACCTGCATGGCGAAGCATTGAACGAAAAACTTCGGGAATTGCTTCACTAAAGTTAGCACATGAAGCTCGAAGGATGGAGCGCGCACGCGGCTCATGCCTTTGCCAGCTAATCAATAAATAAGGACATACCGTTCTATCCGAACAACGCTCGAAATAAGTCTTCGAGCGTTGCCAACGGGCGAATAGCGATATTATATTTTTTAGCTTCTAGGCCCTTTGTGTTGTATTTGGAGATGAAAATACCTTCAAAACCCAATTTTTCAGCCTCGGCGATGCGTTGCTCAATTCTATTGACCGCGCGAATCTCACCGGAAAGTCCAACCTCCCCTGCAAAAGTCAATTGGGAAGAAAGAGGAATATCTTGTTGCGAGGAGATTAGCGCGGCTATGACCGCTAGGTCGATGGCTGGATCTTCCACCCTTAAGCCCCCTGCAATATTTAGGAATACATCTTGCGCGCTCAAGCGGAAACCAAATCGCTTTTCCAGCACAGCCAATAGCATGCTCAGTCGTTTGGTATCAAATCCGGTACTGGTCCGCTGTGGGGTTCCGAAAGCCGAGTTACTAACGAGCGCCTGAACCTCAATCATCAGGGGGCGCATACCCTCCAGCATCGCAGCAATAGCGACACCACCTACAGGTTCTTCCCGTTGGGAAAGCATGATTTCCGACGGATTAGAAACTTCCCTTAATCCAGAGCCTTGCATCTCATAGATCCCAATTTCCGAGGACGAGCCGAAGCGGTTCTTTACCGCCCGCAGAATGCGGTAGACATGGTGGCGATCCCCTTCAAATTGCAAAACCGTATCGACCATGTGTTCCAACACCTTGGGTCCGGCAATCGAGCCGTCCTTGGTGATATGGCCTACAATAAAAACCGGTGTACTCGTCTCCTTCGCAAACCGTAGAAGCTCTGCTGTACATTCCCGCACTTGAGAGACAGATCCTGGAGCAGACTCAATCTGTGAGGAATGCAACGTTTGGATGGAATCGATCACCACAATATCAGGTTGTACAACCTCCACTTGCTTAAATATATTTTGGGTAGCAGTTTCTGTCAAGATATAGCAATTGGCTTTTGAGTTTTGTACCAACCTTTCTGCTCGCATCTTAATTTGTTGTTCACTTTCCTCGCCCGAAATATAGAGTGTTTTCACTTGCGGGATGCCCAGTGCCAATTGGAGCATTAGGGTAGACTTTCCGATGCCCGGTTCGCCTCCAATCAGTACCAATGATCCCGGAACAATACCGCCGCCCAATACCCGGTTAAATTCGCGGTCGGGCGTAGCGAGACGCTGTTCGTCCTGGTATACAATCTCGTTGATCACGGCAGCCTTGTTGGTTCGCTTTGTTGAGGTGGGCGCAGCACTGCTCCGCCATTCCGGCACCTTAGAGTTTGTTTTTTCGACGAGTTCCTCCACAAAAGTGTTCCATTGCTTGCAAGAAGGGCATTGTCCCAACCACTTTGCAGATTCATAACCACAATGTTGACAGAAGTATGTTGATTTTGCCTTAGCCATGCCACGAAAATACCAAAATCGAATGAGAATAATTTTCAAAATATGCTACCTCCTTGTAACATCTTCTGCTTACCTTCGACTTATATCCCATATGACTAAAAATCTCGAAATAGACTTTGTCAATCTTTTGGAGAATAACCAAAACATTCTCCATAAGATCTGTCGACTATACGCCGAAGATCTCGAAGCACATAAAGATCTATTTCAGGAGATGGTCATCCAACTTTGGCACTCGTACCCCAAATTCAAGGGCGAATCCAAATTTTCCACTTGGGCCTATCGGGTCGCTCTTAATACCGCCATTTCGCTCTACCGAACGAAAAAGAGACGAGTAGCTACCGTCGAACTGGACCAGTCGTTACAAAACATCCATTACGAAGAATATAACGAGGTGCAGGAGGAACAACTTCGATTTTTATATGCCGCTGTCAGAAAGCTGAGCGACATTGAGAAAGCTTTGGTCTATATGTACCTCGAGGATAAGGATTATCAAGAAATCGCAGAAACGTTAGGCATCAGCGAAGTCAATGCGCGGGTGAAGATGAACCGCATTAAAACTAAATTAAAAACTATGTTAAATCAGCAAGGAGGCATATAATGGACGGATTGGATTTACTGAAAGGGCACTGGAACAAAAACGACGATTTTCCGAAAATAGACAAAGAGCAGATTAAACATATGTTACATAAAAGCTCTTCCTCCATTCTTAAGTGGATATTCCTGATCAGCGTAATCGAACTAGCGGTCGGTATCCTACTCAGTTGTACGATCACAATAGAGAAAGAGCACCACTCCAGTCTCTATACCATCTTTTATGTAGCTTTCGAAGTCCTATTTTATATCGTGGTTTTGTATTTTATGTACCGTTTCTTTTCCAGCTACCGGAACATCAAGAACACCATCAATACCAAGTTGCTTCTGGAGAACATATTGAACACCCGGAAACACGTCAACAACTACATAAAATTTAATATATATTGCATCATCTTCCAGTTTTCGTTGGTGTCTATTGAGAAAATAATACAGGAGGTACAACGTAAACCCGCCGGCGAAGCTATTCTGTTTTCGATGTTTATGGTCGTTTTTGTTTCGCTATTTTGTTGGCTATTTCTTTTGGTCGTGCGCTTCTACTATAAATTACTTTATCGAAGACTAGTGCATAAGCTAGACCATAACTACGAGGAGCTCATCAAGATAGAGGAGTAAATGTGGCACGGTTAGTTTTCGTTCTCCTTCCATATCCGCAGAAAATTAAGTCCCATGATTTTCACCACATCAGCCTTGCTGTACCCTCTCTGCAGTAGGGCATCCGTCAAAACAGGAAATTTAGAAACATCTTCCAAGCCTTGGGGAGCGGATTCGATACCATCGAAATCAGAACCGATTGCTACGTGATCGACACCGACCTTTTTGACGAGGTAATCGATATGGTCCAACAGCGTGGACAAGGGGGCATCTGCTTGGTGCTGTAATGTTTTAGGGAGCTTTTCGTATTGGCGTGTAGCCGACAAGCCATAGTTTCCCTTGTCGCCGAAATGCCGTCTGTAAAGCTTTTTCACACGTCCGGCAAAGCCCGGATCCAAGAAACCCGAATAAAAGTTAACACCAACTACACCACCATTTTTACGCAAAGCTTCGAGTTGCGCATCTTTTAGGTTCCTGTAGTGGGGCATTAGGCTGTAAGCGTTGCTGTGGGAGACCAATACCGGCTTAGTGCTGATAGACAGCACATCGTAAAATGTTTGCTCACCGGCATGCGAAAGGTCGATCATCATGCCCAGCGCATTCATTTTCTTGACAAGCGATTTTCCAAACACGGAAAGCCCTTTACCTTCACGATGTGCTGTCTTAGACTCGATGGCCGCTGCAGTGGCCCACGGTAGGTTATAGTTCCACGTCAACGTTAGGTATCGCGCACCACGTTGATAAAGAGCTTCTAGGTTATCCAATGAGTTCTCAATCATGTTTCCGCCTTCCACACCAATCAACGCAACAATTTTACCTTCATTGACAATCTGCTGCACATCCGCACTGCTCTTGGCCAGCGCAATATCTTTGGCATTTGCCCTTACCATCTTTTCCAACGCATCGATCTGTGCGTTAGCATGCTTAAAAGCTTGGCCTTTTCCGAATTTCTTGTCGTCAGACCAAACGGCAAATACCTGTACATCCACCCCTCCTTTTTTCAATCGTGGTATATCGGTATGTCCAACAGCTAGTCGTTTGCTCAAGTCGCGGCCCTTCAGCAGTGATTCATAAATCACATCGTTATGCCCATCGACAACCATTAAACTTTCATGAAACGCAAGATTACCTTGTGCTATCGCAGCCTGAACGCAAAGAACAGCCGTGCAAAATACGAATGCTTTTCTCATCGAATTACTGTGCTGATTGGATACTTTCATAAATAGCGTCTTGTATACGGCTACGAATATTTAGATCATATAACTTGTTGCTTACCTGTGGATGCACTCGGTTAGAAAGGAAAATATAGATCAATTGATTTTTAGGATCTATCCAGATACAGGTCCCTGTGTATCCCGTATGTCCATAAACGGAGGGGTTAGCCAATTTAGAGGGATATGCTTTTTTTCTATCCGGATCGAAGCGGTCAAAACCGAGTCCTCGTCTACTATGGGCCGACTGGTTGGAAGTAAACAGATCGACGGTTTCTGGACGGAAGTACCTAATGCCCCCATATTCGCCCCTATTCAGGAGCATCTGACCATAAATCGCAAGGTCGTTGGCTGACGAAAACAGACCTGCGTGACCAGCCACACCACCGGCCATGGCGGCACCTTGGTCGTGCACATATCCTTGCAACAACACTTTACGGAAAGATGTATCATGCTCTGTCGGTACCATACGTGTTTTCGGAAAACGGTTTCGCGGGTTATAGCCAGCGGTTTTCATACCGATAGGCCGATAAAGAAATTTTTGCACATATTGATCTATGGGCTCGGCAGTCTCGTGCTCAACGATCTCCTTCATGACGTACATGCTAATGTCGCTATACACATAATTTCCGGGCGGCTTTACAGCAGATTTGAGCATTTCAGGCCACATCACGTCCCGGTAGTAATTGTTCAGCAAATAAGCGCTATCGGCTACCGTTACCTCATGAGTCGCATCTCTTGTGCGCTGCAGGTCGCCCGGTTTTAGCTTCTTGTAGAACGGAATAAACGGCGTAAAGCCAGCTTCGTGCAGCAGAACACTACGCAACGTAATATCTTTTTTATTGGATAGCTTCGCCTGGCCTAAATAATGGCCCATGGTGCTATCCAACCGAATCGTTGCTTCTTCTTGCAGATGCATGACTACCGGCGTGGTACCAACGATCTTACTGATGGATGCCAAGTCGAAAACATCGTTCGTCCTTGTGGCTCGTTTGTTTGCGTAAGTATGGCTTCCGTATGCTTTCTCGAAAATAACCTGTCCATTCTTGACGGCCATCACGACCATTCCAGGCGCTGCATGCTGCTGTATGGCTTCCGTTGCAATTGCATCGATCTTTTTCACCATATTCACCTTATCCAGGCCTGACCCCCACCCATCGGTATACTGTATACGCACCTGCGCTGTCTTCAGTGCTCCTTCTGTTATGGCAAGTCCACCGAATACCGACATCGCAGCAAATTCCTGCGCTTGCTTGTCGAAAGCCGGGTAGCGGATTTCCGAAAACCGGGCATCAATCAAATTATCTGCCCATACGCGTCCACCGCCATCTTTGCCAAAGCGCACTAAGACTACCTGCTTTTTATTGACGATGGACTGTCGAACTTTTAACAGCAGGTCACTGCGCAGATCATCATCCGTACCAGCAACGATTATGGTATTAAAATACTTTGTCTGTTCATCGTATTGTTTGAAGTCGAAAGCTTCGATTTCCGCATAGCGATCGAGCATATCGACAAAAGGACGATAGGGCGATAGAGATGGCGTAACAACGGCAATCTTTCGTTGATCTAGATGCGTTATAGGAATTATATCTTCTGCGTTTTTCAGCAGGATCGCTTGATTGGCAACAGTCTGCTTAAACTGTCCAAAAAGCAAACTTGAATAAAAAAGAAGACTTAAAAATATAAATGAAGACAATTTCTCACTTCTGATGGTTCTTACCATTTGTATGTTATGTTTAGTATTGCTACGTAAATTTATAAATAAAACGCAGAAAGAAGCATGGACGAACGATATAATTTCACAGTGAATCGCCCATCCTCTGCGGTGCGGCGGCCAAATCTTTCATATTGCATATCCACCTAAATTTGACTAAGTTTGATCTATGCCGGAAGTTTTAGCAAGCAAAACCATATTCTCCTTGTTGGAAGTATCACGTAGTATACAAAAAACTATTGCCGATCGGTATAAAAGTCTGTATTGGATCAAGGCGGAGATGAATAAACTTAACCACTATACCCATTCCGGCCATTGCTATCCCGAACTCGTTGAAAAGAAAGATGGTAAAATTGTTGCCGAAATGCGATCCACGTTATGGAAAGCGGACTTTCAGCGTATCAATGCCTTATTTATCAAACAGCTTGGTGAACCTTTGCGCGAGGGCATCACGATGCTTTTCCAAGCCGCTATCAGCTACGACCCGCTTTATGGGTTCAGCTTGAAGATCCTGGACATCGATCCTACTTTCGTGTTGGGCGAGCTTGAAAAAGAGAAACGGGAGAGTATCCAAAAGCTGCGGGAAGAAGGACTATTCGGCGCAAATCGACAACTTCGCTTTCCCCTGCTTGCGAAACGCTTGGCAATTATTTCCGTAGAAACGAGCAAGGGGCTCTCCGATTTCTTCAACATCATTAAACAGAATCCTTGGGGCTATCGTTTTGAGTACAGGCTATTCCCTGCGCTACTGCAGGGGGATAAATCCATTCCTTCCATTATCAAACAACTTGCTGTGATAGCGGAGCAGTCCCATGAATTCGATGCCGTAGCCATTATTCGGGGCGGCGGCGGGGAAGTGGGGCTCTCTTCCTACAATAATTACTTGTTGGCGAAAGCGATCGCTTTATTTCCTATTCCGGTATTAACCGGCATTGGCCATTCAACAAACGAAACTGTCAGTGAGATGGTGGCCTATAAAAATGCGATCACGCCAAGCGAACTTGCCGACTTTTTGATACAGAAATTCCACCAATTCGCCATCCCGGTAGATGAAGCGTTGCGCCGCATTGTCGACGCCACGAATACACAATTTATACAGGAACAACGTAATTTAGAACAAATTTCCCGTGCTATTTCCTGGAGTAGCAAGGCACATTTGGCGAGTCAATCAAACGAACTAAAAACGACAACCAGCCACCTGCAGCTTTTCAGCCGGCAACTTTTACGAGCGCGGATGGTCGAGTTAAGCAATAGTGACCGATTGCTCCGGTTGGCAGATCCTCAGCAACTGCTTATGCGGGGCTTTAGCATCACCCGGCTCAACGGACGCGCCCTTACCGATGCCGCTGTCCTTGCGCCCGGCGACGAGATTGAAACCACCTTCTTATCGGGGTTGACTTATAGTAACATCATAAAAAAGTAAGATCAAGAAAATATGGCAACAGTTTACACCTATGAAGAAGCTTTTCAGGAGCTACAGGCAATTGTCTCCGACATCGAATCCGGGCAAATCAATGTCGACGAGCTCACGGCGAAAATCCAACGCGCGGCGTCCCTTATTGCTATCTGCAAAGCCAAACTTAGCGCCTCTGAAATGGAAGTCGAAAAACTACTGGCGAAGCTACATGCGGCAGACGAAAGGGCTTCATCCCCGGTGGATGAAGAGGAATAGCGGGCACATCACGCATTAATTTTAGCGATTACACTTTTATCACCGGATAGCCACAAAACGGCAAAACCTATTGTCAACCTATTGAAAGCGAACGAAAATATTAGAAATTCGTTACCTTTGCACTGTATGTCAAATAAATCGGAGCAAAACGCAAAATCTCATATCCAAATCAAGGGAGCGCGGGTAAACAACCTCAAAAATATCGATGTCAACATTCCGAAAAACAAACTCATTGTTATCACGGGCATGTCAGGTTCGGGCAAGTCATCCCTCGCTTTTGACACGCTGTATGCGGAAGGCCAGCGCCGGTATGTAGAGAGTCTATCGGCGTATGCGAGGCAGTTTATGGGGCGGATGAACAAGCCGGAGGTCGACTATATCAAAGGTATCGCGCCCGCGATCGCGATCGAACAGCGCGTGATTACTTCCAACCCACGTTCGACGGTAGGTACCTCCACGGAAATATATGACTACCTGAAGCTGCTTTATGCACGCATTGGCAAGACCATATCACCCATATCTGGGAAAGAAGTTACCAAAGATACCGTTTCGTCCATTATCGATGAGCTGATGGCGTATTCCACGGATACCACCGTCACCGTCTTTGCGACCTTATATCCTGTTAACAAACGTAAATTAAAAGAAGAGCTTTCGTTGCTCCTGCAAAAAGGCTTTGTCCGTATCCTTTTTGAGGGCAAAATACAGAAAATTGAAGATGTTATTGACGACAAAACGGTCAAGAATCGTGATTTTAACCCAGACGAGTTACAGATTGTCGTTGACCGGATCCGGTTGGACAAGGAGGAGGACACCTACAGCCGCATAGCCGATTCATTGCAGACTGCTTTTTTTGAAGGGAAGGGCGAATGCTACGTGGATATAGATGGCGTGAAAAAACATTATTCGGATCGTTTTGAACTGGATGGCATGGCCTTTGAAGAACCGACACCCAATTTTTTCAGCTTCAACAACCCCTACGGTGCCTGTAAGCGCTGCGAAGGATACGGTAAGGTTATTGGCATCGACGCGGACCTCGTCATACCGGATAAAAGTAAATCGGTTTACGACGGTGCTATTGCTCCTTGGCGCGGCGAGAAGATGGGGGAATGGTTAGACCGTTTGGTACGGAATGCCTTAAAATTCGACTTCCCTATCCACCGTTCGTATGGAGAGCTTACCAAAGCGCAGCAGGAGCTATTATGGACGGGCAACAAATATTTCTCGGGTCTCCACAAATTTTTTGAGGATCTGGAATCACAGACTTACAAAATACAGTATCGTGTGATGCTTTCGCGTTATCGTGGCAAGACAGATTGCCCGGATTGCAAAGGATCCCGTTTACGGAAAGATGCGACATACGTTAAGATCGCGGGACAATCCATCACAGACATTGTATTGCTACCCTTAGATGAGGCCTTGCATTTTTTCAACAACCTGTCGTTGACGAAAAATGAGCAGACTATAGCCAAGCGATTATTGGCAGAGATTGTCAATCGGCTTCAATTTCTATGCGATGTCGGGCTGCGCTACCTGACGCTAAACCGACTCAGCAACAGCCTTTCTGGTGGCGAGTCCCAACGGATCAATCTAGCAACGTCGCTGGGCAGTTCGCTTGTAGGTTCCATTTATGTGCTGGATGAGCCCAGTATTGGTTTACATCCACGTGACACGCAGCGATTGATTGGTGTATTGAAATCGTTGCGTGATGTCGGCAACACGGTTATCGTTGTGGAGCATGAACAAGAAATGATGGAAGCCGCCGATTATCTAGTAGATATCGGGCCAGAAGCGGGCATCAACGGAGGGGAATTGGTATTTGCCGGTACCTACGATGAAATATTGACCGACAAGCAGAGCTTAACGGGGCGCTACCTTCATGGCGAGCTCACCATCCCCACGCCCTCGAAACGTCGCAAATGGAGCGATTCCATCGTGGTGAAAGGCGCGCGCGAGAATAACTTGCAGGGAATAGACGTTGCATTTCCGTTGAACGTGTTTACGGTCGTTACTGGTGTATCCGGTTCTGGCAAGACCTCATTAGTCAAGCGGATCCTTTACCCAGCTTTGCAGAAAGCCATTGGTAATTATGCTGGCGAACAAACCGGAATTTTCGATGCGCTAGAGGGCGATATAGCGCGCGTTGAGCAGATAGAAATGATTGATCAAAATCCGATTGGTCGCTCGTCGCGCTCGAACCCCGTAACCTATGTGAAAGGTTGGGATGAGGTGCGTGCGGTGTATGCGGCACTTCCTGCTGCCAAGGCGGCAGGCCTTAAGCCTGCAGCGTTTTCCTTCAACGTCGAAGGTGGCCGTTGCGATGTCTGCCAAGGTGATGGCGAAGTAAAGATCGAAATGCAATTTATGGCGGATATTGTACTGCCTTGTGAAGCTTGTGGTGGCAAACGCTTCAAGCAACATGTGCTTGACATAACCTACAGAGACAAATCGGTTTCTGATGTATTGGACTTAAGCGTGGACGAGGCTATACTATTTTTTGACGACCAACCGAAAATCCTTGCAAAGATCAAGCCGCTACAAGATGTGGGATTGGGCTACGTCAAACTGGGCCAGCCATCAAGCACGCTATCAGGCGGCGAAGCGCAACGTATCAAACTAGCCTCTTTCCTTATTAAAGGAAACAATAGTAAAAAAACGCTATTTATTTTTGACGAGCCGACCACCGGACTGCATTTCCACGATATACAGAAGCTGATACATGCTTTTGACGCTTTAATAGCGCTAGGAAACAGCATCTTGGTCATCGAGCATAACATGGAGATGATTAAAACGGCGGACTGGGTTATCGACATCGGCCCGGAGGGGGGGAATAAAGGGGGCAGTCTTGTATATGAGGGAACTCCTGAAGGATTGGCAGCATGTAACGAATCTTATACAGGGAAGTTTCTAAAAAATCACCTACTTTAGTCGCTCGTTCTTAAAACTCAACATAGTATGTGGAAATCATTCTTTACAGGCCTTTTAAGCGTAGCGCTCGCGTTTCCGAGCTTAGCACAGCCTGCACGTCCGAAGTTAGTCGTAGGCCTGATGGTCGACCAGATGCGATGGGACTACCTTTACCGTTTCGCAGATCGTTACGGGAATGACGGTTTCAAACGGCTGCTCAATCAAGGTTTTTCTTGTGAAAACACCATTATCAATTACATTCCAACGTATACCGCAATTGGACATAGCTCGGTATACACCGGATCGGTGCCATCGATTCATGGCATTGCAGGCAATGACTGGATCGTCCAGTCTACCGGCGCGTCTATGTATTGTACGCAGGACGACCTCGTAAAAGGGGTAGGCACCAACGAACGAGAAGGGCAACAATCGCCTCGCAATCTTTTAGCCTCGACAGTAACCGACCAACTTAAATTAGCCACCAATTTTCAATCCAAGGTTGTTGGCATAGCGATCAAAGATCGTGGAGGCATTCTCCCCGCTGGACATTTCGCCGACGCAGCCTACTGGTTTGAGAGCAAATCCGGCGACTGGATAACGAGCAGCTTTTATATGGAGCAACTTCCCTCTTGGGTTGCTCAATTCAATAAACAGAAGTTTGCAGAAAAATACCTAAAACAGGATTGGAACACCTTATATCCCATCGAGACCTACGCAAAAAATAGCATAGCCGACAACAATCCATATGAAGGCAAGTGGGCCGGCGAGGAATCGCCAACATTTCCACGTAAAACGTCGCTGCTGATGAAGGACGCGGGCTACGAGCTCATCAAAACTACCCCTCAGGGCAATACGTTCACCCTAGACTTTGCAAAAGCTGCTATCGAGCACGAACAACTAGGTAGCAACCCGAGCAACAGCACCGATTTCCTTTGTGTCAGTCTTTCGGCAACCGACTATGTAGGCCATCGTTATTCATTATCGGCTGTCGAAATAGAAGATACGTACCTCCGTTTGGATAAAGACATTGCGGATTTTTTAGCCTACCTGGATCGAACAGTAGGTAAAGACAACTATACTTTCTTCCTGACAGCAGATCATGCGGCATCCTACAACCCGATGTATTTTACCGACCAGAAGGGGAATGGTGGATATTTGTTCGGCCGACAGATCCGTCAAAATCTCAATGATGCACTATCTGCGGAGTTTGGCAGTGACAAATTGATCCGTAGTTTAACAAACTATCAAATCCACCTCAACTACCCCATGATCGATTCCTTGTCATTAAATCTCGATGACGTAAAAAAATCCATCATCAAAACATTGAAGAAAGAAGATGGTATAGCATACGTTGTTGATATGGAGGGCGACCAAAATATGTTTATCCCAGCGCCCATTCGGGAAAAGATCATCAACGGCTACAACCGTAAGAACAGCGGAGCCATACAAATCGTTGCAGAACCGCAATGGTATTCCGGTTCGCCACGGGGCACAGGAACGACCCATGGTGTATGGACCGCCTACGATTCACATATCCCTTTGATCTTTATGGGCTGGGGGATAAAACAGGGTGTCAGCAACAAAGAGGTGCACATCGTGGATATCGCCCCGACACTCTCGTCGTTGCTCCATATTATGGAACCCAATGGAAATATTGGGAAACCGATCGTAGAGGTCTTAGGGCAATAGTTTCAGGAGCGAACAAATTTCCGTAGCTTTGTATATTCGTATATAGGATTACTAGATTAAAGGATAATACATGCTTTCTAAGAAAACGAAATACGCCATTAAGGCACTCATGGTTCTAGGACGAAACTATGGAAAGGAACCTATGCAAATTGTGAAAATTGCGGAGGAAGAACGTATTCCAAAAAAGTTTCTGGAACAAATCCTGTTGGAAATGCGGAATGCAGGCATCCTCTATTCCAAGAAAGGTGCCGGTGGGGGATATAGTTTGAATAAAGCGCCGGAAGACATATTTTTGTCGCAAGTGATGCGTTTGATCGATGGACCTATTGCTTTGCTTCCTTGTGTGAGCTTGAATTTCTATCGCTCTTGCGAGGAGTGTGCAGAAGAACATGCTTGCGGCATCCGCGATACATTCGTTGAGGTTAGGAACGCTATGTTGCAGATATTAAACGACACCAGCGTCGCACAGCTCATCAATAAAGAAAAGCAGCTGTCCTTCGACTTGGATACCGAGTCATAATCTTACGGTGTAGGACGAGCGAAAAGCTCCTCCTACACTGTTACAGATGTTCCATTAGTTTTTCAAAGGCCATTCCTCGAGAAGCTTTCAAAAGTACCGTACTGTCCATGATCGGCCGCTCGCGCAGCGCCTGTATCGCGAGATCCGTTGTTTCATAAAACTCTGCCGCATCGCGCTTGTGTTCGGAAAAAGCTTTTCCGACAAAAATAATACGCCCAGCAGGTATAGTGCACGCCATTTCCACTAGCTTTTGATGCTCCACAAAGCTTTCATCACCCATTTCAAACATATCGCCCAAAATGATGGCCTTTTGCTCGGCATCGATAAAAGCAATGTTTGCTAATGCCGCCGCCATACTGCTAGCATTCGCGTTATAGTAATCCGCGATAACAGTATTGGCGGATGTTTTTGTTATTTGAGACCTGTTATTAGTAGGCGTATAACTGTTGATACCACGGTTTATTTCGTCATCGGCTAAACCTAAAAAATTCCCTACAGCGACAGCTGCTAGAATATTCTCTGTATTATAGGAACCCGTGAGTTTGGTATCGACCGTATGTGACACCCCTTGCTGCAAATGCCAAGTGATTTGGAGAAAGGGATTTGCTCGCTCCAGTTTGCCGATAACGGCATTTGAATCCGAAAAGCCGTATCGCACAACCTTATCAACCTTCCGCTGACGCTCCATCTCGATCAGGTGCTGGTTATCGCCTTGAAGAAATAACACCCCATGATTGGCTTTCAAATAATCGTAAAGTTCACCTTTAGCTTTTTTCACGCCTTCGAACGACCCAAATCCTTCCAGGTGAGCCTTCCCCACATTGGTTATCAATCCATGTGTGGGTGCGGCAATTTCAGCGAGGAAGGCAATTTCATGTTGGTGGTTCGCGCCCATTTCTATCACAGCAACTTCGATGCGTTCATCGATGGCAAGCAACGACAATGGCACACCGATATGATTATTTAAATTTCCCTTTGTAGCAAAGGTTTCGTAACGTTGCGACAAAACAGCGTATAATAACTCCTTCGTTGTCGTCTTACCATTGGTTCCCGTAATACCGATAACGGGAATATGCAATTGATGGCGATGGTGACGCGCCAAATCCTGCAACGTCTCCAGCACATCGGCAACCAAAATATAACGATCATCGCGTGCATATTTATCTTCGTCGACCACAGCCAAGCTAGCTCCAGCAGCGATTGCATCTGCGGCAAATGCATTGGCATTGAACTTCTCACCCTTTAATGCAAAGAAAATACTACCCGGGATAATGTTCCGAGTATCGGTAGCAATCAACCGGCTTTTGATGTAGTGTTGATATAACTGCGCTATAGTCATCATCGTTCGTTTTCAACAAAGGTACATATCGTGCTGCTAAAAAGAAGGGCCATTTTCGCTGTATTTATCCTAGTTATCTTTTACGGGGTAGCATGCCGTGCATCTGCAGCCCTTACGTTTAGTTGCATAGGTACGCTTCGGGCTTCTTAGTGCAACTTATACGCTTTGACGCTATTGTTGTTGAAAGTTGGTATAAAAATGGTATTGGATTGAGGGTGATATCCTAAATCGGCCGTATTCATTTCTCCCCGTACATCCAATAACTTATCAAAGGTCCCATCTGCTTTGACATGGTAAATCAAACCTCCCCAGCAGGTGACCAAAAATTCATTATTTCCGATCGGTTCCAGACCATCACCCCCCTGCTCGAAACCTTTGGCGACGATCGTAATTTTCTTATTGCTATCAATCTTCCATAGCTCCGGCCCCACCAAAGCGTAAAGATGACCACTAGAAAACTTGAGTCCATTTACGGAAGGTGTGTTTTCCAAATAAACCGATGGGCGATTGTTGCGCATTTGATAGATCTTACCGGATCGTGTATCAGATACATACACCAATCCATCATCGTCGATGGTTACATCGTTAAGCATGATGGCGCCGGGAAATTCGATCTGGTTAACAACATTACCCGTCACCACATCCACAACCCAGACGGATGTAACATCGGCTACGTACAGGAGATCCCTGTAAAGAGCCAACCCCTTTGGGGCATCCATTTCGGTGATCCAATCCTTCATTTTGATGGAACCGTCAAGGTTTAGGATAGCGACGCCGCCTTTGCCATCCTTGGTCATAGCATCTCCATCAATCAACGATACGTAAAGCAGATCGTTTTTCGCCGAATACAAGACAGATTCCGGTGTAGGTAGATCTTTCGTTTCCCAAAGGGGTTTAAGCTGAAGTTGCGCAAATGCTGTCGCGGACAAACACGTTGCGAAGGCCAAAAAGAATAGTTTTTTCATGTATATCAGTTTTTCTAGGTAAGCTATTCGTATTCCGGAAATCTTGTCCAACGATCCAACCCTACGACATCACGGATTTCCATAAAAATCATTCTACGGGTATAACCTTATTGATAAACGCTGGCGCGTGTGGACTGTTTAAATATCATCCTTTTTAATCCATTTGGTCACTGCCACGGGCTCGTATCGTTCCATTTTTTCTAAAAGCTCCTCTATCGTGTCGGCGATCAACAACATCTCTCGATTCTCTTTTTTAAGCAATCCCTCGCTCACCATATGATCGATAAAATGGATCAGGTGCTGATAGAAATTATTGGTATTGAGCAGTCCTACCGGCTTTTTATGCAACCCCAATTGTGCCCACGTAATCATTTCAAACAGTTCTTCAAGGGTTCCAAATCCACCAGGTAAGGCAATTACACCCTCGGCATAGTCATTCATGATACGCTTTCTATCGTGCATGGTGTCAACCGTAATTAAGGTAGTCACGCCCGTGTGCTCCCGTTCCTTAGAATTTAGAAAATGAGGGATCACCCCCACCACTTTCCCTCCGGCTTCCAGTGCAGCGTTGGCAACCGTGCCCATCAGCCCGACCTTACCGCCCCCATAAACCAGCTGGATGCCTCGCTCGGCAAAAACCTGGCCTACGCGCGCGGCCTGTTCACTGTATGCTATGGAATGACCAAAACTTGAAGCGCAAAAAACAACGATACTTTTTAATTTCATGCACAAGTATAAACAAAAAGCCGCAGGTTTTTACATCCTGCGGCGCTACTGCTCTTTTCCATAACGAGTCAACAGAGATCTTAAAGTGCTCTGCTTTTTTCTTCGGAGTCGGTTGTTGTACGTTTCGTTTGTTGTTTTAGGTTACCGAATTTATAGGTATACGTTAACCGGATCACCCGGTTGTCGTTATACTGTCGGAACTCACTATCGAAAGCCGCAAAATTGGTGGAGACATTATTTTGCTGTGTCCGGAAAACATCCGTCACCGCGAGCTTCAGTGAGTTTCTTTGATCTTTGAAGTTGTAATTCACGCCCAGATCGGTTCCCCAGCGGGTATGGATTTTATATACATTATATAAAAAAGGACTGTTATAGTTGACCGACAATTCTGCGCCAATGCCTTTGCCCAATTTGAAATTGTTGGTACTCCGGCCTTGAAAGAATAGAGAGCCTGCGTTGGCGAAATCTCCCGCAATCTCACCTTTAAAATGCATATATACACCCGTTAGGTTATTGTTCATTGTCCAAAATTGACCAATTTGAGCAGGCGCGTTGATGTTCAAGTAAGAGGTCAACGTCTTCGCTAGGTTTTGTTGCTGGATCCATGATTCGCCGGTTTCCACATTTTGCCCCAAGCTTTCCAGCATGGCATCATTGGTAATATCGGTTCCTAAGGTAAAATTGAACATCTTCATCCATGTATAATTTAGCGTGAATCCGTCTGTGTATTGCGGACGAAGGTAGGGGTTGCCCAGCATAAAGGTAAACTTATCGATATAATAAGGCATAGGATTCAAATACCGATAGTTCGGTCTGGCTATTTTTCGCGCATAGCTTAATGAAACGATATTGTTTTCGTTGAATGAGTAGGAGCTACTTACGGAAGGAAACAAGTCGAGGTAGCTACGCTTATTGATGGTATCCGTTGTGATGGAATGTGCATTCGATTGGGTGTGCTCTGCGCGAAGCCCCAGTTTGATGCTGGCTTTCCCTATCTCCCGGCTGTAGTCTACATAGGCCGCTGCAATCTGTTCGGTATAAACAAAATGATTTTGCCGACGGGGGAAACGTTGCCAGATATCGTCCACATATTCCTCAAAAGTGAGGTCGTTATCCGATTTCACCTGGCTATATTTAACGCCAGATTCAAATTTGCCTTTTCCGATGTTCTTCACGAAATCCACTTTGCCGACATAAATATTGATATTAACCGGCATCGCCGTGCGCCAGTATTCAGGGCTGCGAGCCAACATGCCGTTTGGAAAAGCAGTTTGATAGTCATAGTCAATGTTTGACCGGTTTCGGAAGGCACTCCAATCCAAATCCAAGGTTAGTTTACCGTCCAGCGTATCCAGCCGGAATTCGTTGTTGAAATTAATCGAATAGCGGTTAAAAGGCGTTCTACTGTCTGTGACTGTATGAAGTATTGAATCCACTGCACCTAGCCGTGGCCCGATCTGCGTGCGGCTTGCATTCACAGACTGTTCGTCGTCGTTATCACCAGAAAACTGCAGGAGCATCGTGTTTCGTTTGGAGGTACGTTGTTCAATGCCAATTTTGTAGTTATGCGTTTTATTAGTCTCTATCAAGCTCGCCTCCTGATCGAAAACCCTAGTCAGGTCTTCCGAAGCGATGGTGCGCAGTAAATCGAGATCAAACTGGCGTTTGTTGTGGGTGAAACCGTAGTTTCCAAATAGGGTTGTATTGTTTTTTTTATAATTTAATGTCAAAGAGGAGTTTCCCCGAAAATGCTGCCCATGCGCTGCACTTGCTAAGAATGTCCCATTAAAACCTTCCAGCCTATTTTTCTTTAACGTAATATTTATCGTACCGACCGATCCTTCTGCATCATCCTTTGCACTTCTACCTGTCGTTACCTCGACACTTTTTATCTGATCGCCATTCATCGATTTTAGAAAGGTAGCAAGTTGTTCGCCGCTCATGAAGGTTTGTCGACCGTCGATCGTCACATTGACGCCCTGCTGTCCCATCAGTTGGAGATTTTCATCCTTGTCTACACTAACCCCCGGCGCCCGCTGCAATACCTCCAAGGCATTGTTACCTGCTGCCAGCGTAGAATTCTCCACATTCAAGATAAGCTTTCCATCGCGCTGCTGAACCAGTGGAACACGCCCCTCTACCGTCACAGTCCCTATAGATCGCGCTTCCACAAGCAGCTGAATAGTCTCCATTTTCAATAGGTTATCATCTGTCTGAAATATCGGAGACGTATATGTTTCAAACCCTACCGATGTAGCCTGTAGCATGAACTCCCCTTTAGGCACCTGGTTGATTTGATAGTTCCCTTGTTCATCGGTCAGGCTGGTTTTTATCACGACGGCGGCTTTGGCACTAAGCAGATAAATAGATACATTCGCCACTGGCGCACCGTCCACAGACAGAACTTGTCCAGCTACCGCCCCCTTCGGCAACTGCTGAGCCTGCAGCGTGAGCGCAGTATATCCAAAAAAATAAAATGAAAGCAAGAGGTAGGTGTAGATGTTTTTCATAGGTTGATCATGCTTTGCCCAGCCGACTTTTTACAATATGGCTAAGCAAAGCTTTTAATTTAATACGTTTTTTTAGCTGTGTGAGCGAAGCTATTTATCTGCTTCTTTATCTTTAATTTTTACGCTTTTATCTTTTACTTCAATGGTCACATTAGATCCGTCGATCGTGATGATGGAATCGAGTTTGTTTGCGTGCAGTTCCTCAGCCGATACAGCATCAACAAGGGCGACATGGTCATCATCTTCTTGATCTTCTTTTTTCTCGGCCTGTGCGCAGACCAAACCTGTTGCCGACATCGTCCATTCCGTGAATTTTTGATGATCGTTATCGGCATAGTTATTTAAACATTCCCAATAAGATATACCGCGAAGCTTGTACTCTATGCTTTTCTCCAAGATCACTTTCGCACCTCGTGGAAGATAAACAGTAACCCCCACATATTGATCCCGATCAAGCGCATTTTTTCGTAAGAGAAAATGGCTGGGGAACAAAAGTGTTTTGCCCTCCTGTACAGCCTCGTATACAATGTCTCTCGCACGTTCGGCCGCCAACTGATACGTTTTGCCTTTAGCCGAATAATTATATTGCACATAAGGTTGCGCTAGTGAATCAATGCTCTCAAACGATATCCCGATATCGCTATGCAAATAGTTCCGTAGGTCCTGCCCATCGATCTGTATATTAAATTTTGACCGCAGGGAATCTTTTTCGCTCGCGTCTAGAATCCGTATATCCTTTTCCGTAAAGTGATACACCTTTTGTGCGGTTATGTTACGTTGCACGTTGATTGTACTTTTCTCTCGAAAGTCCTGCGAAGCATAGACACAGTAATAAATAACCCCTGCTAGGGAAACTATCCATGCGGCAAACATAGTCAAAGACAAATAGTTGTTCACTTTATCCGTTTTGAAGAGGACGCGCACCAACCATAGGAATAGCGCAAAAAATGGAATGGTCATCGCCAAAAATCCGAAAGAAAGAGCTATGACAGCATCATCGGTAGAAAGAATCGCCAATGGAGGAAACAAGATCGGGTTTTCCAGGCCGAATAAGTTCATCATATTGAAGATATAGAAAATAAATAAGCCCAATATGTTCAAACCTGTAAATATCAACATCAGCCAGGCAATCATCTTTCCGATAAGACCCAAACATCCACCCAACGCATTTCCCGCTCTCCGCGCACCGCGACCGATATGTTCGCCTGCGCCCGCAAACTCATCTGAAAAAGATTTGACTTCCTCATCGAATGACTTCTTGAAGTTCTGTAAGTTCGGTACCTCACCGCGCATAGCCATCTTATCCGCTCGGGTCTCGGCAAGCGGCATCACAATCCAAAGGATAATGTAAACCAAAAAGCCAGAACCACCAATCAGAACAAAAAGAACCAATAGCACCCGCAGCCATCTCGGCTCCATGCCGAAATAATGTGCCAAGCCGCTACATACGCCCCCCAACACTTTATCTTCAGGATCCCGCATGAGCTTACGGCCAAAATCACCGGCATGTTTACGGGGCTCAGCGTATGCCTTGGTATGTTCTTCACTCGCTTCCTCACTTTGCTCAAAATCACTAACACGGCCCATGCGTGCTATAACCTGTTGCACATCCTCCAGGTTAATAACCTCTTTGCGACCAGATTGAATACGCTCATTGAACATCTCGGCAATGCGGTTTTCGATATCTTCCAGGATTTCTTTGCTCTCTGCGCTGTTGCCAAAATGTTTCTTAATATCAATCATATATGACCGAAGCATCTCGTATGCATCCTCCTCGATGTGGAACACGATACTGTTTATGTTTATGATGATTGTCTTATTCATGACCTTGTTTAATAGTTAAGATTAGTATATTTTTTTTAATTTCTGCCTTGCAATGACGTTTCCACAGCGAATAAAAGCTCTTTCCAAGTCACATCCAGTTTGCTGAGAACCTCTCGTCCTTCGCTCGTGATTTCGTAATACTTACGGGGTGGTCCCGACGTGGATTCTTGCCAATTGTAGCTTAAAAGTCCGTTGTTCTTTAGCCGTGTCAAAAGCGGGTACAATGTCCCCTCGACCACCAAGAGCTGCGCTTTTTTGAGCTCCCCGATTATATCTGATGCATAGATCTCCCCTCGGGAAATAATAGAAAGGATACAGTATTCCAGTATCCCCTTACGCATTTGGGTTTGTGTATTTTCCGCTATCATAACAATACAAAGATATATGCTTTGTATTGTACTATGCAATACATAGTACTATATTTATTCAGTATTTTATTGTAAACCACTGATATTCAGGGTAAATAATTTTTTAAAATCTTACAGCAGCCTGTGCGAACCGAGACATTCTTGACTTTTTTATTAGGAATATTTGAAAGTTGCATAATAAACACGACTTTTATAAACCATGCTGAGATTCTTATACAACTACTCCCTATCCATCTTGTGGGGAATACTGATGCTGCTTTTAATGGGGCTACCATCAACAGATCTACCCGACACGAACTATTTTGAGGGATTTGATAAGTTGGCGCATTGCGGATTTTTCTTTGTTTTTGCCGTGTTATTGCTTAGGGGATTTATTTTGCAAGGAAAAGGTCGTAGTTCGAAGATCAAGACTTTCTTGATCGTATTGTTCATCACCAGCTTCTTAGCTTTTGGAACGGAAGCCATACAGTTGTATTTTTCTGCCGGTCGGATGGCAGATTGGTGGGACATCTTTGCGGATTACATGGGAATTGGCATGGCGCTGTTGGCTTACCTTTTATTGCATCAACGAAAACAAGGTTATTAATGAACGATATGGGAAAACGAACTTTCTTTTTCGGCATTCTTTTATTGCTTTTGGGTATAGGCAGTCTACAATCCTGTGCTGTTTTTAAAAAAGATTGCGGTTGTCCATCTGCGTTGGGAGGCAAACAACGCTAAGCCGTTGTCTTATGCCATCGCCAACACGGCGACAGAGACGCGACAGCCATTCCTATCCAATGTTCGCGCTGCAGATGCGATCGTCGCTCCGGTGGTCAACACATCGTCTACCAATAGAATGTGCTTGCCAACCAACGCCTGCATATTGAGGCAGGCGAAGATGTTCTCCACATTGTCATAGCGATCCATTCTTCCCATAGACGTCTGACTGGCAGTGTTCATGGGCCGGATAAAGTTCACGGTGTCTAACTGCACCTTCAATACCTCAGCAATTCCACGGGCGATGTATTCGCTTTGGTTGTAACCGCGCTTCCTTTGCTTTTTCTTATGTAACGGAATGGGAATAATGAGGTCAATTTGATGGAAATGTGGCGATGCCAACAACTGATGCCCTAGCCGGCGGCCCAAGTACATACCAATCGCTGTACCTTGCCCATACTTCAGTTTGTGGATCATGGTTTGCACCAGGGAAGACTTTGCAAAAGACAGAAAAGCAGCAGCCATCTCCACGGGAGCTTTGTGCTTAATCCGACGCATGGCTTCGTTGTCCAAAAAAAGGTAATGATCGTTTATGGGTAAATGAAATTCGCAATAGCTGCAAAGCAACTCTTCTTGCTGTAGCAGCACCTTTTCACAGGATGCGCATACGGAAGGAAACAGGACAGCGATGAAACTATCCCAATAGCGTCTGAGATGCATAGGCCATATCTTGGTGTATGCAAATGTACTTTATTTTTTATTCGCTTACCAAATCTGTCTTTTCTTCTTTGATTGCGAGTTGCCCACATGCGGCATCAATATCTTTGCCACGGCTACGTCTGACGTTGGTAATCACACCTTGACTGCGTAGATATGCTGCAAACTGATCAATTTTATCGGCTTCCGCGTTGACAAAGTCTGCTAATGCTATGGGATTGTACTCGATGATATTTACTTTGCATGGCACATGCTTACAGAATTTTGCAAGCTCTTTCGCATCTTGTAGCGCATCATTAAAATCATGAAAAACAATATATTCAAAGGTTACCGGATTTTTTGTTTTTGCGTAGTAATACTTCAGCGCCTCCGCCAGTGCCTGTAGCGAATTTTGCTCATTAATAGGCATAATTTCGTTCCGCTTTTGGTCATTTGCAGCATGCAGTGAAAGTGCCAAATTAAATCGCACTTCGTCATCTCCAAGCTTTTTGATCATCTTCGCAATGCCTGCCGTAGAAACCGTTATTCGCTTAGGGGCCATATTTAAGCCATCGGGCGCCGTGATCCGTTCCACAGATTTCATCATACCACTGTAATTCAAAAGTGGTTCTCCCATACCCATATATACGATATTGGTAAGGGGTTGTTGGTATTTTTCTTCGGCCTGCTTGGCGATAAGTACCACTTGGTCATAGATTTCATCGGCCTGCAGATTGCGCTTTCGATCCATGTATCCTGTCGCACAAAACTTACAGGTTAAGCTACAGCCCACTTGTGAACTCACACAAGCCGTCATGCGATCGGGTGTGGGGATCAACACTCCCTCTATCACGTTTCCATCATATAGTGTGAAGCTACTTTTAATGGTCCTATCTGCACTAACCTGTGATTGTCTTACGTTTACCGCACGAATCTCGAAGTTGGCTTTCAGAGTCTCCCGCAGGGGTTTGCTGAGGTTGCTCATCTCATCAAAATTTGTGCACGACTTTACCCACAACCATTCATAGATTTGTTTGGCACGAAACCCCTGTTCACCCATTGCGATAAGTTTATCTTTCAAACCCGACAAACTTAAACTTCTGATATCGATCAATTTACCCTGCTTTTCCACGGTGCAAAGATAGACAAAAAATAATGAAGCCCCTAAGTGCTCTAGGTAGTCCTTTTGTAATAAAGTGATAAATTGGGAATAAATTACCGCGCCCGCAGGCTAATGAAAGCCGTAATCCGCTATTTTTTTCTGTTTTTATAGCTTCGCCAAGCGAACATGGCCACACCTGCCAGCAATATAAACGGCCAAAGACGTAGCACAAAAAGAAACACCTCACCCACGAATAGCCAACCGTCTGCGACTGCCTCCTCCAATTGTATCCAAAAGCTTTGACTCCCAATAGGCAGATTCGCTTGGTATTCAAACAGCTGGATACCCAAGCTGCTATAAGCAATCTGATCCTTCAGACTCCGCATAACAGATTCTTGGCTATCGACTTCTTCTTGCAACCGTCGAATTTGCTCTTGGATTTCCAACAGATCCTTCACGCTCTTTGCCTGCCCCACCATCTCCTGATAACGTTTCAGGTACGCTCTTTTGCTTTGCAATCTAGACTCCGAATCGAAATATCGCAGCGAGACATCCTCGCTACGCAAAGATCGCTCGGTGAGTTTGTCGCCACCCTTTTCGATAGCCAACAGAAATCGGTCGAGATGTGCTGCTGGAATGCGCGCAATGAGGGAATAGTGGCGGTAGGTGCCAGCGCTTGACAAGGTCTCCTGTTCGTAATAGCCACCATAATGCGTTAACAAAGCATCCATCGCCTGCTTGCTTTTCCCGATCGCTTTGGACTCCACCGCAATATTGCCGCTACGGATAATCTTTTTGTTTGGAGATGTTGTTGTGGATAAAGGTGGTGTCGGGTGATCGTCCGCTTGTCCATTGGCGGACGCACGTATTTCAGCCTGTGGGGTGACTTCTTCCGCAGCGTCCGATACGACAGCTTGCTCTTCTATGGCTTGAGCGGTAGTAGCAACCTCGGCTTTATTACAGCCCACCATAAAGCTCAAGGCGAAAAACAGAGAAAAACAATATCCTTTCATAGCGTGCAATTTGTTGGCTAAGATGCATTATTTTCCTCTATTCCATAACGTATCTAAAAATTTTATTCCGCTTTTTTCAATGCCTCTTTAACTTTCGGGATGATTTGCGTGCCATACAGCTCGATCGACTTCATCATATCTGCATGGTCTGGACTGCCGACATCCATATGAGCTGAAAACCGCGTTAAGCCAAACATTTCGATGGTATGCAGGATCTGTTCAACAGACTGATTAACATCTCCAACGACCAAATGCCCGTGCGCCGAACGACCGAAATCGTATTGCGATCGCTGATAGGGTGGCCAGCCTCGCGAGGCTCCAATGCGGTTCATCTGGGCTGCATAAATTGGGTAGTATTTATCCGCCACGTCTTTTGAATTTTCCCCAAAAAATGCATGCATATGCACCCCGACCTGAAAATCCTTGCTATCATGCCCATTGTCCACCCAAGCTTGCTGGTACATTTCAAACAACGGCTTAAAGTTTTCTGGCGCACCCCCGATGATGGCAAACATCACGGGTAATCCAAGACGAGCGGCGCGAATAACCGAGGAAGTTGTGCCACCAACAGCTACCCAAATCGGCAAGGAGTTCTTCACCGGACGCGGGAAAATCTGTTGGTTGATCAGTGGCTTTCTAAATTTCCCGGACCACGTGACGGTATCCTGTTTGTTCAAGCGTGTCAAAAGCTCCAATTTTTCGTCGAAGAGCTCGGCATAATCCTTTAAATCATAGCCAAACAGCGGGAACGACTCGATGAACGAGCCACGGCCAGCCATCAATTCTGCACGTCCATTGGACAATAGGTCCACCGTGGCAAAATCCTGAAAGAGCTTGACCGGATCGGCCGAACTCAACACAGATACTGCACTTCCCAATTTGATGTTTTTCGTGATGGTTGAGGCTGCTGCAAGGATGATTTCCGGCGAAGCCACCGCGTAATCCTCCCGGTGGTGCTCTCCAATACCGAAGAAATCTACCCCAACTTCATCCATCAACTTCACTTCTTCCACGATTTGCTGCATCCGTTCGGCAGCGGGTTGTATTTTTCCTGTTGTGGGATCGATCTGTACATCCCCAAACATGCCTATTCCTAACTCAATCATATTAGTTTTCCTTTCTTGTACAAAGTTAGTGCCCTTCCTTTGGCCAGCCATTGACCTATATCAAGAAATAGCTATCCGTGGATATACTCTTTCGTGCCATAACTTTGGATCAGCTTCCCTTCAAATGTCAACCATTCTTGCCATCGTTTCTCGACATCGACATCGGTGGCATATTTACGTGCGAAATTTAGAAAAGTTGTGTAGTGGTTGGCTTCTGACACCATGAGGTCATGATAAAAGGTCGCCAAAGCCTCGTCTTTGATATTTTTGGAGAGCACTCTAAAACGTTCGCAGCTACGGGCTTCGATCATGGCGGCAAACAGCAAGCGGTCCACAAAGGCTTGGTTTCGCGATCCATCTTTTTTTGCAAACTTCATCAAACGTCCGACATAATCATCCTTGCGCTCTCGGCTCAGGACATAACCTCTTTCTTTGATGATATCGATTACCATTTGGAAATGTTGCATCTCCTCGATCGCAATAGCGGTAAGCTCATGAACCAAATCTTCGTATTCCGGATTTTGCGTGATCAGGGTAATGGCGTTGGAAGCCGCCTTTTGCTCGCACCAGGCATGGTCGCTCAGGATTTCATGCAAATTAGATGCTGCAATATTTGCCCAGCGGGGGTCTGTTAACAATTTTAAACCTAGCATATCAGTCTCCTATCAGTTGGAGCAAAGATACGAAAAATAAGCCTGTGCCATTATCTATTGGCACAGGCTGTATGCGTTTTACCCAAAGAAAGCTTCCGTATCGAAGCCGTAGGTTTGCAGCACGTCGGGAGGCACACCGTTCCATACCCCCGGTCTGTTTCCGGCATAGCCAATATCCTTTACGCCCATTTCGCTGGTAAAAAAGCCCGATGCGGTGAAGTTACGCATCAGCGAAAAGAATGCTACGCCCTGGCGCATTTCCGGTTTGGCCGTTTCGGGGTAAGCTATTTCGTCGATCAGTCCAAGCTGTTGCTCGTTCTTGCAATTTATGAAGGCATTGCCGTAGCGTTTTTGGCATTGGACATCGAGCCATTTCAGGCCTCCACGCATTGGGATTTTATTTTCTGGCAGGTCTTTCACCATAAATTCGATAAAGGCAGGCACGCCAGCCTCCGAAGCGCTGCCCGACGTATCATCCTGTGGGATGATGATATCGGCCAGCACGGTAATCGTTGCCATTTCATGTTCCGTAAAAAACTTTTCTGCTTGCAGCTGCTTGTTGCGTTCATGTTCAAAATCCTGTACGCCTGGTAGTTTATCCGATGCGGTGGCCGTATCGGCTGTTGTCTTCTCTTGCTGACAAGAGCTGGCCGCCAATACGCCCGAACCAGCCGCAATAAGGCCTAATGCCTTTAATGATTCTCTTCTGTTCATCCTGTATGATTAGCCGTTTAACTTTTTCTTTTCTTCCAAAATATATTCCGCGGTGCGCATGGACAAGGCCAAAATCGTCCAAGTCAGGTTTTTATCCCCCTGTTGCACAAAAGGCCCAGCATCAACCACATATAAGTTTTTGCAATCGTGTGCCTGCCCCCATTTATTAAGTACAGACGCTTTTGGATCATTCCCCATGCGTGTAGTACCGCCTTCATGAATGATTTTGCCTGGAGCCTCCAAACCATAAAGGGTGTCTGCGCCCGGAATAGTCGATGTAATGATGGCCCCCATTTCGTGCATAATAGATTGGAATGTCTCTTGCATGTGTTTCGCCTGCGCCACCTCTTCGTTGGCCCACTTGTAATGGAACCGCAGCACGGGAATACCAAATTTATCTACGCGGTTCGGGTCAATTTCGCAGTAATTATCTTTTCGTGCCAACGCTGTTCCACGGCCCGCCATACCGACATTGGCGCCATAGAAACGACGATAATCGTTTTTTAGATCTTTGCCGTAACCGCCTGAAACTTTCTTCTCTCCATTTTGTCCCGCAACCTTTCCGTTTACCTGGGGCACCCAATTGGTAAACCCATAGGAGGGCATACCCAACCCGCCACCATATTCGATATGGTATCCGCGCGGAAATGTCAGCTTGGTATTGTCCTCCCACCAGGGTGAATAAATATGGACACTTCCCACACCGTCCTCGTTATAGCGTTTGCGATCCAGCAGCTGCGGAAGGAATCCGGACAAACTGGCTCCCGTAGAGTCGTGCAAATAACGACCTACAAGCCCACTGCTATTGCCCACACCACCTGGATGTGCTTTAGATTTAGAGTTGAGCATGATCCGTGCACTCTCACACGCACTGGCACCTAGGATGACCGTTTTTCCTTTCACGGCATATTCTTGCATGTCCGTTGTGCTCACATAGGAAACACCGATAGCAATTCCTTCATCGTTGGTCAATACCTCGCGAACCATAGCGTGATCGATCACTTTCAAGTTACCTGTTTTCATAGCCGGCATCACCAAGCAGGAAGATGAAGAAAAATCACCATACACCTTACAGGATCGGCCACATTGCCCGCAGTAGAAACAGGTTCCGCGACCCTTTATTTCTGGGGAAGCCTCCGTCAGCACCGATCCACGGCCAGGAATAACCGGCACGCCGGCCTTTTTTGCGCCTTTAGCAATAAAAAGTTCATTCAAGCGCGGTTTTGGTGGTTTCATAAAGATTCCATCGGGTTCATTCCTAATCCCCTCCACTGTTCCATAGATTCCAATCATGCGGTCCACACGGTCATAAAAAGGTTTTACCTCCTCATAGGTTATTGGCCAAGCTTCGGTTTCGCCATCTGTAGGCTGGAAATCGTCGGGGCCCATGCGCAGGGATATGCGGCCCCAGTGGTTTGTTCTGCCGCCGAGCATACGTGCGCGAAACCACTCGAATTCTGTTCCGCCCACCGTTGTGTATGGTTCACCTTCCAGTTGCCATCCGCCGAATGCAGCATCGAAGTCGCCGAAGGGACGCGTGGTGGAGGCTCCTCTCCGTGGCGACTCCCACGGCCAGCGAAGCTGCAAAGCATCCTTTGCCGGATCGAAAAACGGGCCGGCTTCCAACATCAATACCTTAAGGCCCGCATGGGCCAAGATATAACCCGCCATGCCGCCGCCGGCACCCGAGCCTACCACAATGGCATCATACACTTCTGTACTTTCTTTTATTTGATAATCGGTCATAATCTCTTCTCAATGATTAAACGATAACGGTTTAAATGGCGCAAGGATAATATCTACTAATACCATTTAGCTAGCTAAATATAGAAAAAACATTTGAAGCATTCCGTATACCCCGGCGTATCTTTTTTGATACCCGTATTATTTACGGGCTATTTTGCTTTCCCATATCGCCTGGTTTCTCGACCATACCTATAAAGTAGCATGCGAATGTTAGCCCTAAACGGATTTTTTGTTTTTTGTCTCGATCCAAAGGGACATATATTTGCTGCTACTAAATTGCTGGCTGTGCAAAATTTCTCCAATGAAATGAGCTTGCCGGTGCTCCAACAGGTTCGCTTTTATATCATGCAGTTTTTCGAGAAAGGCCTCCAAGAAATCTGTGCGATTGTAGTTCGTTCGTAGCAGCTCTTGGCCTACCACTTGTGCAGCTTGCCAAATAGCTTTATCGCGGTACAACAGCGTGGCCTTATCCACAAAATCAGCAACATCGTCGGTTACAAAGCCGTTCCACCGATGGTCATCGGTCATTGACTCAGCAGCGACCGTACTGCTTACCGTAGGCGTTCCCGTTTGCATAGCATCTACAATCTTCCCTTTTACGCCTGCTCCAAAGGCTATAGGGGCCAGCAAAACGCGATATTTGCCCATGGTCGCGCGCGCATCATCTGCCCTATCTTTGATCAGGAAACGATCTTTTGGCCGGTGCAACTGGTACACTTTTTCGCTGGCATAGGCCCCGTAAATATGCATCTCTGCCTCGGGCACCCGCTTCTTCAACAGCGGCCAAATCTCTTTGCTTAGCACCTGCACGGTATGCCAATTGGGTTCATGCAGGAAATTGCCGATAAAGATAAAGTCTTTGCGGTCTTCAAAATCGCGCGAAAGTCTACTTGTATTGCCTTCGTTTGGGTTTTCCAAAAATGGCAGATAGTGTAGTAGCCCCGCCGGAACGTGGAATTGCTCTCGCAGGATCTTTACCTCGGCTTTCGAAATCATGATCGAGAGATCGCTCCGCAGAATCGAGGCGATCTCTCGTTTGGCAGTCTCGTTATAAATATTTGTGGAGGTATGCTGTTTTTTTGCCTCTTGTCGCGCTTTACGCAAAAGGTGCAAGTCTTCCGTGTCCAAAACCGTCAGCGCCTGTGGCGCGGACTGGCGCACACGCCAGCCATATTGTTCTTCGATCATAAACCGGTCATAAACGACAATGGCAGGATGAAGCGTTTTGATCAAATCGTCAAAACTACTATCATTCAGCTTGATTTCCAACTCGGTAATCCCCATCTCCCCCAATGGGTGGCTGTACGGCGTTTTCCCAGCTGCTGAAGCGAAGTGGACGGCGTAACCCGACTCCGAAAAAACCTCCAGCAACTGCAGCATGCGTATCCCCGCCGCCGATGATTGTGGTTCGGGCCACACCAAGCCTATAAACAGTACAGTTTGCATGGCACTAAGATACATATTTTATGAGCTGTCGAAAAACAGGCCCTTTGATCTGCCATGTTATAGCGGATTCTGCCTAACAACTCCCAGCGTATAATCAATTTCCAACTGTGGAATCACAAATTGCCAAAGCGCAGAACCTGCGGGCACATCAAATACCTGCGCAATCGTTGCAATATGATTAGCTCCATTTCTATTCAATGATGCGTCGAGTCTTTTCAGGTCGTACCACCGAAACCCTTCTCCCCAAAGTTCTATGCGTCTCTGAATGAGAATCTCTTGGACTAACGTCTCTCCCGTACTGGAGGAACGTTGATATGCAGGATCTCGACTATTAACGAGGGTGTACAATATCGCTGCGGCTTCATCATCTTCTCCTAGCCTGGCTAGACACTCTGCTTCAATCAATAACATTTCAGCTGCACGCATAAAACACAGATCGCCATTGCTGTTCCCCGGATTTTCCAACAGAAATTTTCGAGACATATAGGGTCGCCTAACGCCATTAACGGGATGGGGAAAACTGCTGTTGCTGCCGGTAGGATCCCACAACTGCTTCCGTATATCTGATTCCGAAATCTGATCATAAAGCCACGCATTGATGGCTTTCGGGTTACCTCGGGTATTTGTCGAACTGAAATTTCCTAAATAAGCAAAGAAGGAATAAAAATAGGTAGTTTGATCCTCGCGTTGTTGGATCCCCCAAATCCATTCCCCATTTCCTATATTAGAGAATCCAGCCATATATTCCTGTCTGTTCATCAGCGGAAACCCCTCCCTTGCCTCCTTCGCCATTTGCGCTGCAAGGCGATAACACCCTTGTGTCAACGCGACCCGCGCTTTCACGCCTTTGGCGACGTTCATGGTGAGATGCGATTTATGTGGTCGCATCGTACCGCCCTCAAACAATGACATTGCCTGATCAAGATCGTCGTTGATCTGTTCATAGGTTTGTTCCACGGTGCTACGCGGCACCGCGGCATCATGGGGTTGTGTCACCAAGGACATACCCATTGATGTATTGTTGCCCCCCGCCTCGTAGCGCCTCCCAAACATTTGCACCAAATTAAAGTAGGCCCAAGCACGATAAGTGTAAGCCTGCGCTTTGATAAAATCGCGGTCCTCCTGCGGACCATTAGCTTGATCAATATTTACGAGGATCGCGTTCGCATTGGCAATGAGGGCGTAGAAAAATCCGTAGTTTGCCCGCAACGTACTATTATTGACATCCCGATGGCCCAACCAGCGGTACTGAGCTATCCAAAATCCGTTAGCAATCGCTGTCATCACCATATCCTCTCCGAGCGCATCCATATAAATCATATTGCCGCTCATACCGCCCATTGCTTGGTTGCCATACCACTGGCTATACATCCGCCTGTGCATACCGTTAATAGCGGCATACGCATTACCCGTTGTAGAAAATACGGTTTCCGGCGACAAAATATTTAACGGCGTTTTTTCCAAAAATTCGGTTTTGCACCGCACATTCATTGCGATTAATGCTAGGCCAAGGAATAGGCGTGTAGCGTCTGCATTTTTTATTTTAAATTTTTTCATAACGATTTCTATAAACCAAAGTTGACACCAAAACTGATCGTGCGTTGCGGGCTGTAGCTTCCTGTCCCAGAGGCTCCCGCAAAGTTTGTCATGGTATTTATACCCTTTCGCGCAGTCCAGTAATATAGATTCTCCGCGCTGATAAAAGCTCGAACGCGTCGCAAATAGCATTTTTCCGCAAATGATTCTGGCAATCTGTAAGCTATGTTCAACGCGCTGAGACCAACATGGCTAGCGCTGGTTAGCCAGCGCGATGAAGCGGCGCCAAATTGCGCCGTCTGCGTCATATCCATGCGAGGAATATCAGTTACATCGCCAGGCTTCCGCCAGCCATTCAGGAGATCTTTATGAAGGTTTTGCCCGTTGCTGGGGCCGGGGCTCATGAAGGTAGCGTAACTATTATCCATTGCCCATCCGCCAATACTGTAAAGAATAATAACGTTAAAATCTAGATTTTTGTAGGTAAAATGATTGATGATGCTTCCGTAAGCATCTGCCAACGCCTGCTTCCCTAGCCAATCCTGACGCGCCAAATTGTGGTCGTATGTTACGGTATCCATACCGCCGTTTCCCCGATTGATAATGCGTATCTGATCACTGGTCAGATCGGCTCCTTCCACTACATTCCTGTAAAGTACGCGGCCATTTTCTGGATCAACACCGTAAAAATCCCTCGTGTAAAAGTCGTATATGGAATAACCAACTTCCCTTCTGTAGGGGGAAGAAACAATAGAGGGTGTTTCTGCAGGCATCCGTAGAATTTTATTTTTCAAAGTCGTAATGTTAGCCGTCAAGTCCCATTTAAAATCTTGCTTACGAATCAGTCCGCCTGTGAGCGACAGCTCGATACCGCGGTTTCGCATTCCACCTACATTCTGTTGGACGGAAAAAGCTCCGCCGGTGGTGCTGCCATTGTGAAACGGTCGGGGCACGTCAAACAGCAACCCATCGCTGGTGCGATCATAAAACTCAAAAGATCCGCGTAGACGTGTGTCTAGAAATTCAAAGTCAACACCAACATCAAATGGCTTTTGCGATTCCCATAACAAGTCGGGGCTTCCAAGCCTAGCCAAAGTGGTACCCGGGAAACCTACGTTATTCACACCGACCTGATAGCCTGCTTGATAGGGGTAATAATCCGCGCCAAAATTATTGTTCCCTAGCCGCCCATAAGAGGTGCGAACTTTCAATGCATTGACCCAATCCACGTTGAAAAACGGTTCCTTTTCTAAGCGCCACGCAACTCCTACTGACCAAAATTTTGACCAACGGTTTGCCGGAGGTATTTTCGAATCTCCATCCATTCGGACAGATGTACTTAAATAATAGCGTTGATCGTAGTGATAGTTTGCCCTTAAAAAATAGCTTTCCATGCTAAACTCCCCTAAAGTAGAATTGAGCGAATTGATATCGGTAAAATTGCTGAATACATAAAAATTGGAAAAGCCTTCTCCTTGCCGAAGTCCCGACATAGATTCGTTCTTAAAGTCTACGCTTTCATGCCCTAGGGTCCCGGATACATGATGTTTGTCAAACGATTTTTTTACTTGCAATGTTTGAAAGAAGGTCCACTGTAGCCGCCTATCCCAGTTTTGGCTATAACGGCCTGCAGGTGCTCCATCTCCGACGGTCGGGTTTTGATAAGCTTCTGCCCGCTGGTTCCGTAAATCGAAACTCATCGTTGCATTAAAGGTTAACCAAGGTAAAATATCGACGTCAAGGTAGCCTCTTCCACCGACGAAGTCGCGTGTTTGCACGTTCAGATTCCACAGATTTTCTGCAATTGCATGCCTACCGCTATTAAATGGACGAAAAAGCCCAAATTGTGCAGACAAATCCCCGATATCATATATCCGGTTGCCCTGATCGTCCAAAATATAGGTACCCGTCAAGGGGTCGTGCACATGCACCGGATATATCGGTGCCATTTGTCGGGCAAAATAAAAGGGGTTGCCAACACCACTTCCGAAGGTATTGTTATTTGATTTGTTATAGTTAGCATTCACATTCAATCCTGTTCGCAACCAACCTCTTATTTTCGTATTTGCATTTATCCGCGCACGTATGGCATCAAAATCAGAATTGATTCCCCATCCTTGCTCGTTCAGGTAGTTTAATGATACAAACAAGTCCGTATGTTTGGCGCCTGCGCTGTAGCTCATTCCATATTCATTTCGTCGGCCCAACCGAGCCGCCTGTTCTTCCCAGTTGAGATCGTCTGCATACAATAATCTCGCATCCGGATTCAGTCGTCCATTTGTCGTGATTAATTTATCATTTGCAACATTAAAAGCATTGTAATTGCCCAGCAGCTGGACAAGATCTTGATAAGTACTCCCATTGTATTGTTGTAACCCTTCACTATTTCTAGCTAGTTGCCCCGAGGCTATCTGTGCAGCAATATCAGCGGGGACACGTTGATTTCCGAAAATCATGCTATTTTTGTACGACTCCCACATAAGTTCATAATATTCGCCGGGGCTAACCACATTATATTGCGGCATCATATTGGCATTGGTACCAAAATTCAATTGAAAGTCCATGCTTTGTTGGCCAACATTGCCACGCTTAGTCGTAATCATGATGACTCCATTAGCGCCTCTTGAGCCAAAAATAGCGATAGTAGAGGCATCTTTCAACGTCGTAATTGTCTCTACATCAGCTGGATTTATATTTGCTGTTCCACCTGTATACTCAACCCCATCCACAACAATCAACGGGCTGCTTTCTGCAGAATAGGATCCAAAACCCCGAATACGTATCGTTGGTTGTGACCCGGGCGATCCGGTCGGCGCGGTGGTCTGCACGCCCGGGCCAGCTCCCTGCAGTGCGTTCATTACATTCGTGAGGGGACGCTTTTCAATATCCCTTGCATTTACTGTGACGGCCGCTCCGGTAAAGTCTGCCTTACGGACTGTCCCATATCCTACCACAACCACCTCATCAATTCCAGCCTTGAGTTCCCTAAGCACGATCGCTATGTGCTCGCCCGTTACGGCAATTTCCTGGGGCACGTATCCCGTGGAACTAACCAGCAATACCCCTCGCGCATTGGGCAGTGGCAGCGAAAAACCTCCTGCAGCACCCGTGCGAGTTACCTGTTTCGTTCCCTTTAGCGCAATGTTTACATTTTCTAGCGGACGCCCCACCGTATCCCGAACCGTCCCGGAAACCGTGGTCTGCATCGCCGATGTTCCGGCAGGATGCGAGGGGCTACCCTTTTTCTTCCGGATAACAATGGTTTGCTCTTCCAACCGATAGCTCAGGGGCTGGTTGGAAAAAACAGCTTCCAGACCCTCTGCCAAGGAAACATCACGCAGCGATAAGGTGACGGGACGACTGTCTTTCAATATTTCGCTGTTATAGAAAAGCTTGTAACCGCTCTGCTTGCTGATCGATTTCAAGACGTGCGACAATCTGTCCCCATTTGCGGAAACATCGATTTTCTGGGAGAAGGCGTGCCCCGTCAACTGAAAGAAAAGTATAAGAAATAGCGTGCTAAGGATCTGCGGCATACGGGCTGGACATGCCGCGCTGCGGAGCAGCTGCCGATAAATTCCTTTCACCCCAAACCAAAATTGGATTAGATAAGTAAAAATCATAGTTTAGTAACTGAATGTGTTAATTGATTATTCGTTATGTCGACTAGACACATTTTTCTTTGTCGGCAACGTTGCACCGTTGCCGACATCTTCTTTTTACACTGCTTTATTCTACCATAGGCATGTTGTTTTACGTGTCATCTGCGGGACTGCCGTGCAGCAGCGTTATTTTTCCTTCTTTTAGGCGGTAATCCAAGTCGCCCGTTCGCTTTAGGGTTTTCAGCACCTCGGATAGATTGGCCTGCCGATCGATATATCCATTATAGCGATAATTCGTATTCCCTTCAAAATAGATTTCTACATTGTACCATCGCGCCAATTGCTCGACAATTTCACGTATTGGTGTTTCGTTAAAGACAAAAGCTCCTTCCTTCCAAGCTAGCGTTTCCTCCATATCCGCACTTGATAAGCTGACTTGCCCACCTTCCAACGACACCTGTTGCCCTGGGTGTAATGTTTTCGTTTCTCCCGTTTTCAAAGCCTGTGCCCGCACAGTACCCTCCAGCAGAGTAGTCCGTTCGGTATTAGCATCTTGGTAAGCTTGCACGTTGAAGCTAGTACCCACAACTTCGATAAGCTGCGCTGCGGTATGTACAATAAATGGCAACATCTTATCGCGGTCATCCGCTTGCTTTCTTACCTGAAAAAAGCCTTCTCCAGTCAAGAACACTTCCCTTTTTTCTCGTGCAAAACGGGTTGGAAAAACCAATTCACTTGCCGCGTTTAACATGACCGTTGTGCCGTCATCCAACCTCATTTCGAAACGCCCTCCCTTCGGAACCTGAACGGTATGATAGCTGTTTACAGCATGGGAAGCTCCCTCGTACAGCGTCTTGCCTTGTTGATCCCTGATTTTACCTAAATCGACTTGTAGCACTCCGTTAATGGTATCCAAATGAACGGTTTTCCCATCTGCCAACCGCAGCACTGCCTGATTATGCGCGGGCGGGACATCAACCATAGCTTCCAATTTTAATCGGGCACTACGATGCCAATACAACACGGCACACCCGACGACCAGTATGAGTGCGGCGGCATAACGCAACCAACCAACCATATTTCTCCGATTTTCCATGCTTTTAACCGCCCTTAACTCATCGTCCATCAGCGCTGCAAAAAACCCTTCTAACTCTTCTGACTGCATCAATGCAGACAACAGCAGAAGTTCTTCCTCCGTTGCAAGGCCATCTCGAAATCGGCGTACCAGTTTTCTGTAAAAGATATCGTTATCCATTTCTGTAAATATGAGCTGCCAGCACCCATACCGCCTTCTCTACCCTAAAGACACCGCCGCTTAGCAGAAGGGTACCCGTCGTCAGCTATTTTTTTTTAAATATTAATGAAGGTTTTTAAAGAATGTGGTCAACAAGCACAAATGAACATCGAGCCGCTCTAGCATGATCCGAAGTGTTTTCATCGTGCGCACCATATGCTTTTTTATTGCATGCTTGCTGATCCCCATCTCTTCAGCCACTTCGTCGTAGCTTCGCTTTTCTTCTCGACAGCGTTGGAAAATAAGCTTGCTCGTAGGGCTCAGTTGCCGCAACGCGCGTTGCAAATGATCTTGATACTCTTTGCTGATAACCTTATGGTCGTCGGCAGCCACATTTCGCTGATAGTGATGTAGCACTTCGGCCAATAAGGCTTTTGTACGGAATATTTTCCGCAAATAATTTAGGGTCTGGTTCTTTGCGATAACCAATACGTAAGCTTTGAAGCAACGCACATCCCTTAGCCGTTCACGATCCTGCCATACCTTAACAAAGATTTCCTGCGATACATCTTCTGCCATATCCGGCGATTTTAGATACCCCAATACAAATGGATACACCGTTGCAAAGTATTGGTTATATAATGATGTAAATGCTTTCTCATCCGCCTCGGCGACGGCCATCAGCATTTGCCTCTCCGCCTGATTCATGTTACATTCCTTTCGTTAACTCATAAGCTAAACTAGCGGAAAAACATAACTTACACAAAAATATCACAACCTTATGTTAACCAAAAGCACGAAAAACATAACCGAAAGGGGAATAAGGCAACAAAACAATCGATTGCGTTATTTTAATAAACTAAAGAAAAGCTTAGCCATGAGTCTAATGCAATCAACATGCTGCGACAGCACTTCGGCCTAAGAGAAGATGCAGTTAAGTTTCAAAAATTTCCCGTCGTATTGGAAGGATAAATTCCAAAAAAAAGGTGCACATTAGTGCACCCATTCCCATTATTTAAGTAGTATATAAAATTATCTTCTTCTAAACACAATCGTTGTCTTGATATTACCCTCATTATTCACGAGTGTAAGTCGAGTCACCGTTTGTATAATACTCTCCTGAACCTCATAGGTCTTGCCATCAAAAACCATTCTTTTGTTGGTTTCCAATGTATATGGAAAAGATCGAGTCTGTCCAGCTCCGGCATATACGTAGGCAAAATTATCCGATTTAAACTCTAAGTTCTCGCCATCGGCAACCAAAGTTTCGCTGACATCGGCCTGACCAGCTACGCTGACAGTGCGTACCACATCAAACCACTTGTTTGCTCGAATAATATTGAGCGCCGTATCCCGCCCGATGTTGTCTACCGTATCCTCGCTACAGGAAAGAAAAGCGAAGGACACTAATCCAAAAATCAAGAACATCCAATTTTTGGACAATGCTATAAATCCTCTCATAATATCTCTATTTCTAATAAAGTATGTATCGCTAACCAAGTATAGTGCCAAAGTTCTGCGATAGGTTTGCAGGCACACCGTCGAGCGTCTGTAAAATAAAATTTTTACTTACGATTTTTTCGTATATCTTTGACAACTTCAGAATTGATGTTATGAAAACAACCTTTTTACTTTCCCTGACCATAGTCAACCTCCTATGGACTTTTCGTGTACCAGCGCAAGAAACGCCGAAAGCCCTTGCAAAAGTACACTACACGTTCATCCACGTAAATGATACCACGCAGCGTAGCAAGTCGTTGCGAGACGAGGTGGTCACGTACTTAGGTACGGCTTCGAGTTATTACACAAGTTATTCCAAAACGCGCGCACAAGAAGAAATCGAGCGACAAATGAGTGACCCTGGATTCGACGGGAATCTTACCATTACAAGAAGTACCACGGGAATACCAAATTCTTATCTATTTAACGAGCAGACGCTAACAGAGGTTGTTTCCCTCGGCGGTGACGAATTCGTTTTGGAAGACCGCTATCCCGTACTTGATTGGTCCATTGGCGACGAGATGAAAACAATCGGCGGCTATTCTTGCCAAAAAGCTAACGTAACCTTCAAAGGCCGTGCTTACACCGCTTGGTTTACGAGCGAGCTTCCATTTTCTGCCGGCCCATGGAAATTTCATGGCCTACCGGGGCTTATTTTGGAGGTTGTTGATGCAAATAAGGAAGTGCAATGGATCTATTCCGGTTTTGACACCCTGGACAAAAGTGCAATAGCACTTGCACCGTCCGAAAAAGCAAAGCCGACCACCCGGAAGGAATTGAGCAAATTGCAGGAAGCGTTCCAAGCAAATCCTCAGGCCTACATGGAAGCGAAAAGCAGAATTAGTGCTAGCGTTCCGGCGACATCGCCTGGAGCCGGTGGTCGGGCCACAATAACCATCCGCACCACTGGTACATCCATGGGAGGCAGTTCGGCATCGTCTATAGACGCCAGCCGCATCAAGTCGGTCAATGTAAAAAACGCTGAAAATTACGCCCCGTCCAAAACAACAAATAATCCGGTGGAATTAATTCCTTAAGCCATTGCGTTGCTCTTTTGTTATTTTTTTCCTTTTTTACTGTGCTGTTAGTTTTGCGCAGCAGCCCGCAATATGGGGCAGATTGGTCGACAGCAAGACTGGTCGTGCCATCCCATCGGCCAGCGTACGCATCACATCGGCCGACAGCAAGGTTGTGGCCTTCAAGGGTACGGATCGGACAGGGGCTTTTCATATCCCTTTTGCGAAAGACCGCGCCGGACATAAGCTAGAGGTGCATCATTTAGGCTATAAAAAATACAGTATTTCTTTGCAAGATGTCGTGGATAATTTTGTGATTAGCCTAGAAGAGCAAGCTATATTGCTGGAAGACGTGGAGGTAAAGAGCAAACCTATGATTCGCCGGTTGGGTGATACCTTAGCCTATGACGTAGGTCAGTTTGCCCAGGAAGAGGATCGAAGTATTGGCGACGTCATTAAACGTCTTCCGGGCATGGAGATAACCGAAGCCGGTCGTATTAAGTATCAAGGAAAAGAGATCTCAAATTTCTATATCGACGGCGACGATTTGTTGGATGACCGCTATGCATTGGGTACACGAACTATCCCACACAAAATGGTCAAAGACATACAGGTTCTTAATAACCACGAACACCTCAAGGTACTCAAAAACAAACGATTTACCGATCAAGTGGCCGTCAATCTGGTTATCAAGGCCGACGCCATGCTCAAGGCCACGGCCGAGGCCAAGATCGGCGCCGGACTGCCGCGTCAATATGATGCCGAGGTGAACAACATGTTGTTCAATAAGAAGTATAAAATGTTGAATGTCCTAAGCGGTAACAATACAGGAATTGATCTTAGTAACGAACTAATTGGCTACAGCAGGGAAAACACATTGGCGCGCTTGGGAACCATGCCTATCAACAACTTGCTATCGCTGGGTACGGTGGGTGTCCCACCGCTCGCCAAGCAGCATTATTTCTTCAACAATAGCGGCGCCATCAATACCAATAATCTTTTCAACCTGAAACGTAATTGGCAATTGAAATCCAATATACAAGGGCTTTACAACCGCAGCAACCAAAATTTCAGTGGGCAAACAGACTTTTTCACGCCAACGGAAACTGTTTCCTTTTACGAAACACAAAAAAGCGAATTGGAGGAATTTATTGCAGCCATCCGCTTGTCAGCCAATAAAAATGTTGACAAAAAATTCATCAGCAACGCTTTGTCTTTGGAGTATGAAAAAGAAAACGACTGGGCCTCCATACGCAGCAACGAGCAGGAAATCGGTGTCACCCGCCAGCACCAGATACGTGGGATATCCAACCAACTGGAGTATGTCCCGGCATTAGCAAACGGGAAGGTGATACAACTAAATTGGTTTTTTAATTACGGATCGAAGCCGCAGGCGTTGAAGCTCCAGCCTGGAGTGTTCCCGGCCATACTGAATGAAGGCATCGCTTATGAGGAGACCATCCAACGACTGGATGTCCCCAATTTTTTTACCAGGCTCTCGTCGGGCTATCGCCTCCCGACAGGAGAAATAACCCAGTATTACGGCGTTAATATCAGTCGGGAAAGCCAACAGTTAAGTTCACACATCGAAATCGAACAAAATGGACTACGCCGTTCGGCGCTCCTTGACTCGGCGATCAATGCCATGGGTTGGCAGCGTAGCCAATATATGGCCCACGCAGAATATGGATGGAAGAAGAAGCGTTTGGAGCTAGTCCTTTCGCTACCCTTTGGCTACCAACGCACGACGTATAACGATCCAAACTACGGGTTGGATGAAAGCCAGGGACGATGGCTCTTGTTACCCAACTTCCGTATGAAATACCAAGCTTGGCGGGAAGACGAAGTAGACTTCGGTTACAATTTCACGAACAATTTTGGCAACATACAGGATGTCTACCGTGGGGTCATCATCCACAACTATCGGTCGCTGTCACAAAACACGGCTGAAATCAATGAAAGCAATACGCATACTGTGTCCTTCAACTATCGGTTAAACCGCACGTTCGACATGTTCTTTTCTCATGTTGGCCTGCAGTATAGCAAACAAAGGCGAGCGGCGATGCTATCGCAATTCGTTAACAACGACATCACGCAAACGGTACTGCTCCCGCTCCCCAACGATGTCCACAGCTACAACGCGCAAGTTGGTGTAGATAAATACGTGATACCTCTTTCCGGCACCCTTAAATTGAAAGCCACTTGGGCATATACGGAATTTCAACAACTTTTCAACGACGCTTTGCTTCCTTTTCAAAACACAAGCTACGCGCTAGAACCACAATTGACCATCAAGCTATGGAAACGGATCGACTTTGCCTACCAAGGAAGCTTACAGTGGTCGGTATCCAAGCAGCGTGATTTTCCAGATTTTGAAAATAGCATCTTTTCGGCGACACAGCAGGTCGGCGTCCCATTTTACCCTTTTAAAGGCGCTCTTCTGCGCGTTAGTGGCAGGCATCTTTACACACGTCAATCTGTACAAAGCTATTTCAATTATCTTTTTATAGATAGTTTTGCACGCTACCGTATCGCCAAATGGAAGACCGACTTAGCGCTTCAAATCACCAATTTAGCCAACATCAAAACTTTCCAAACCTACAGCATCTCCTCCAACCAGCAAGCACAGAACAACTATGAGCTCCGGGGCCGAATGGCGATTTTAAAAGTTATCTTCGCGTTGTAAACGGCCTTCAAAATGCTAGCTAAATAACTTAAAAATAGAGAGCAAAATAGTAGTTTACACGATTAGCGAACCTCGAAAACCCCGCGCGCCGTAGTAAGAATCTGCACCATTATGGTAGGTAAACACTTGACCGTAACGACGGTCGCAGAATAGTGCTCCTCCACGCTTTCTGATTTCGTCTGGGGTGGCTACCCAGCTCGACGTTTTCAAATCAAACTCTCCCAGCCCCTGCAGGAATCTGTAGTCATCCTCCGACAAGAGGTTCACGCCTATCTCCTTCGCCACATCCAACACACAGCTTTCCGGCTTATTGGCCTTTCGCGCATCCAGCGCTGCACGATCGTAACACAAACTACGGCGTCCCTTCGGACTTTCGGCCGAACAGTCGTAAAAAATAAATGCTCCACTAGCGGCATCTTTTCCCACGACATCGGGCTCCCCTTCGGTGTGTTCCATCCTCCATAGCACGGCCAGCTGTGCCGGAGAGGCCTCCAAGCGTTTGACGACATCGCTCCAAAGCAGGCCGGCGTGCCGCTCCATATGTTGATGGAAGCGGTCTTCCAAAAGTGTTAATAGTTCGGCTAATTGCGCTGCATGCGGCGCGGTGTTCGTGTTTTTCATAGTATCCAAGTTTAGTGTGAGGCAGTATTGCGGATGATACCGCCAACTGATCGTTACGAACAAAGTTAATTATTCTCGGACTATTTCAACACCCTATGCAGTAATGATTAACAGTTGCCTTTTCTGACGCACTGTATTCAGCCTACCTTTGCGTGCGCCTTAACGGCCACAATAGTTTTCTGCAGTGAAGTTGGCAGTAGGCAGGAAACCCATCGGGAACAGGATAGCCGGATTAACCAAATAAATAAACAGACATCTCCATCGTTTTCGTAATTAACACAAACGATTGCGTTAAACACACCTAATTTTAACGCAATGATTGCACGTAAATTTATTACATAAAATAGAACAGACACCTACACCATTCCGCCCCGGATAGATCAACCGCTAACCCAAAAAATTTATAAACATTAAATAAACACATGATGAAAACGAAACATTTGAACAAACTTAAAAATCGGGAGTTAGGCACGATCCTTCTTACCTCCCTTTTCATTCTTGTCACGTTGGCAAGTTGCGAACGGGATTTTGCAAATATGGGCACGGATGACGCAAATAGGCTTTCCACGCTGGAAGTGCAGGACGCAATAAGCCTACAAAACGATAATAGTTTATGGCACTTCACAGAAAAACCATTGGCCACGACAGAGCAAGGACGACTGAAAACCTCTTTACGTGCGGCAGATTTTGACCCAGTAGGTTTACGCGCCACGGCCAACAGCGCCATCACGGTTGTTGTTACCCACCATTCTATATCCAGCACGATACCGCAGCTCATCGTAGGATCTTATGACCGGGAGACGGTGAGCGTGCATAACCTCGTATCCGGAGTTAACGTCATCACCCCCACGCACAGTGGCGATTTGTACGTGCGATATGCAAGCTCCAATCCGGGAAGTGGTAGGATCAGTGTGTCCTTTTCTGCCGGTGTACATCAGATCCCGATGTATATTTTAGGAAAAACCACCCATCAAGCATGGCTGGATATGCTCGCTACCGATACCACCTCACCCAATGTGATACTGGTCGGCAATCGCTACTTCAGCACGGTATCAAAAAGTAAAGCCATCGAGTTCAAAGATGAAGATCAAGATGCGGTAATCAGCACGATTGATACAACACTATGGTCGATGAGTAATTTTTCGGGTTTGGACGGTAGCAGCACACAGCATGCAGACCGAAAATTAAAGATTATGGTAACGGAGCGCCCCAGCGGCTATATGGATGCTACGGAATTCCGTGTTCGCATCGTGAGCACACAAATAAATCGCGTCCTTCAGCTCTCATCGGTACAGACAAATGGCTGGGGGCTGTACCATGAGTTCGGTCATCACCACCAGATGCATCAATGGACCTGGAACTCCGTTGTTGGGGAGGTCGTTGTGAACAACTATACATTAGCCGCCCGTCGATTGGTGCAGCCGAATGCTCCCGGCCTAAGCGCCGCACAATGGAATGCCGTTACCAATTACCTTGCTCGGCCGGATAACACGCGAATTTATGAATCTTCAGCAGCAAGTCTGATCACCCGCTTGGCCGCGTTTTACCAACTGTACTTGGCTTTCGGAGATGATTTCTATCAACGGTTCCACCAACTGTACAGGACGAGCTCTTTTTCCACGCCAAATGATCAAGCAGAAAAAGAGCTTTTCATGATCAATGCATCCAAAGTAAGTGGATATGATTTGTCCGTATTCTTTAAAAAATGGGGATTTACGGCTCCCCAGTCTGTGTATGATGATATGGCTGCGCTCGGTTTGCCGGCACCAGCGACAGACCTCACCCTGTTGAGGGATTAACCCTACGGAAAAACGAAAAGCACAAAAAACCTGTACGGCGCCATCTCGCGATGGCGCCGTACTCGATTTTACGCGGTATACCGCTGTCTACTCTGCCGAAATTTGCAAACAAAGAGGGCACGCTTACGCGTAAGGGCTCTTTGCTTCGTTGACTTTTCTTTTATTAGCAAGAAATGCCCCTAAAATAGCACATCCTGCGCCAAAAAGTAGGGCAAAAAATGCCCAAATCGCTCCTCGTCCGACCGCATCAGACATCTGCTCGCCAACTTCTTCTGCTTTCTCTCCCGCCGCTCTTAATCGTTCTTTCACATCTTCGGCTGCCTCTACCCAATTTTCGACAATCTGCCGCGACTCTACCTTGGATTTGCCCGATCGTGCAGCCACCACATTGGCCAAAGCATCCTGATCTGCCTCGGATAGTACACCTTCTTTTAAATTGAACAAGCGATCCACAACGGCTTGGATCTCCTCGCCGGTTTGCGTTGGATCTGCTGCAATTTTGCGTCCCGCACCTTCCATTCGATCCTGACCCTCCTCCAAGGTTCCTTCCAAATTTTCCGGTTGCAATTCTTCTTTATCTGTTTGTCGCAGCACGAGCTTGACTTCTTCCTTCAACGATTTGAAACTATCCGCATCCAATCCCAAATGATTGCCCACAACATCTTTCACGTCTGGCGCAACGTCTTTTATCACACTGCCCGTAGCGTTAAGCGTTTTTCCCAGCAACTGCCCCATACTGTTCATGATGCTTGTCAATGAAGCCGTCACGAAATAAAAGCTGAATAAGCTGAATACCGCCCAAACGACGGCGCCATGTAGCATATTATCCATCTTGTTAACTGCCGTGTTTAGCCAACCTCCTATCCAGCCGCCGGCAAACAGCGACAACAACATCGAGATTACCCACCACAACGTTACTCCTGTGCCAAATCCACTAAAAGGACTGGCATCACTTGTTGGAGAAAAATTAACTAAACCGATTCCAACTCCTAATAATGTCAATAGAAGTTGTATGACAACCGCCATGATAACGCCACATAAGATGGCTCCCCAAGAAAACCGGCTTGATTTCCCGGCGACAATTAACTCGCGTGAGTCGATGTTCTTTTGCATAAAATTAATTTTAAATGTAAACCCTCAATAAATAGCAATCGATCTGCAACCTTATAATGTCACAAGACGAACATTTGTTTTTATTTTTTTTATTAAAAGTTCTTTTACACTAAGAACGCCTGTTAAAAAAATCAGAAAATTTAAAAAAATATCCCATAGAGAAATAATTGTCAACACGACACTTGTGAGCTATTTTGCATGAATAACGATACATACTGCACGGCGGTCGTGGTACAAACTTGCGTTTCAGCAAAAAAAGGCGGCTCCACAAAACACCAAATGTCCTAGGTAATTTTTGCTACATATTGTGACCCAAGTTTACCGTCGCCACCCTTTTTCTTTCAGGTAGTGTATGAGTGCCTGCGGGCGATCTGTTTGTATTAAGTCGGCTCCATGCCGAATGACCCAGCCCCAATGCGCATCTGGATCGTCGATAGCGAGATCATCCTGATGACCAGCGCAAAGTTCTGCCCATAATGTATTTACCCAAACGGCTATCCCTTCGCGATTGAGCAATTTGATAACGTCAAATACAGGCGACTCTTCTTTGTTATAGATAACTTCAAATGCTACAGGCCGATAGGCCAGCACAAAATCCTGCACAAATTGCATGGGAGTAGTTGTATCTTCGGTATCGTAGATATGGTAATCCTTCGGCCACACCATCGGCATGTAGGTGATACTATCAACCAACGCACCGATGCTTTGCCGAAGTTCTCCAACCGATTGATTTCCTTTAAAAATGGCCTGTTTAATGGCCCCGGTTTCTTTCAACAAATGATAGACCTGAGGCATATCTTGCCAAGCTTTATCGAGGTTGACCAAAATGGGCTTACCCTTTACGAAGGACATCATCTCACGGAGCGTCGGGACGCGGTGCTGTGTTGGCATCCCTGCTCCGTTTTTAAGAAAAACCCGTCGTATGGAGTCCAAATGCAGATCTGCGATCTTGCCCTTACCCGTTGTTGTTCTGTCGATTGTTTTGTCATGCATCACGATCAATTCTCCATCGGCCGTGCGCTGCACATCGATCTCCACAATTTCGACCCCCATCTTTAACACATTCTCCACCGCCCGTATGGAATTTTCCGGCGCATTTCTCCAATCCCCGCGATGCGCCACGACCAATACATGGGTAGAATCCGGTGTTTTTAAAGCCGCTAAAATTTCTTCAGGATTTTTAAAGATGGATTGTGCAAACGAAGGCAAGATGAAAGCCATACCGAGAACAAGGAGTAAGCCAGCTTTCTTATGATTATTTTTTTTCATGTATATATTTTTTAAAGATGCAACGATGACCTTTTTATCCAGGCCGAATGTAGACCACGCCTATCGTTCATCATCAATGGTAGTGAATCATCGTTCTGGCATTCGCAACAGTAACGCATTACAGACATGATCGTCCGTAACGCGTTAAATGTTAATTATACCCTATATTTTGTATGGTCGCGGGGTCTGCATTGATTTGGCTTTGCGGAATGGGCTGCACCAAATGATTTTCATTGATACGGATCGTTTGGTATCCCGGCGTTCGCTCAAAATAAGCATTCATCACCTCGACAGCTTGGTCGGTGCGGATCAAATCAAACCAGCGATGTCCTTCTCCCACAAATTCCAAACGGCGCTCAAGCGATATGGCATCGCGCAATGCTGCTTGACCCACCGTCGTGGTCGGACTAGTCAGCCCTGCACGTGTGCGCACCATATCGAGGTATTCCATAGCACGTGTTGGATTTCTATTCGGAGCCTCGTTATAGCACTCGGCCAACATCAGCAATACGTCGGGATAGCGCAACACGGCGACATGGCTACCACCATCCACCGGATCAATCGACGTCTGTCTAAACTTACGGCTAAACACCACGCCATTGTTTCTAACAGCAACGTAGGCCTGTCTACGCCGATCCTGTTGACTGTACAACTGGTACATCTCGCGTGTGGGCAAGTTATGTCCCTTTGCACCACCTACCGATCCCGACGGACTGAACAGCTGAAACGCCGAACTACCTTCGGTATTTCCATTTACACCCGAAGCAAACTGTACGCTGAATACCATCTCTTGGTTATTTTTGTTTGCTGGATCGAAAACAGCCTCCGGATCGGGAAGTAAGACATAGCCCAATGGCAGCACCTGATTTAAGGCTGCGATAGCCTCGTCATAACGCTTTAGTGTCAGATAAACCTTTCCCTGCAGCGTCAGTGCTGCACCCAACGCTACCCTTCCGGGACGGTCTGGAGCTTGCGGCAACAAAGCTACACTCTCCGCTAGATCCGAAAGAATCTGCCGGTAAACCTCCGCCCGCGGAGTGCGACCTTGACCGAAATATGCGTTAACATCGGTTGTTTCATGAACCACCAACGGCACATCGCCAAATACCCGCACGAGATTAAAATAAGATAGCGCTCGAATAAAAAGAATCTCGCCTCGACGGTGATTTTTTACCGTCTCATCCATCTCCACGGCAGGTATCCGATTCAGGATGACATTGCATTGCTGGATGCCGCGGTAAGCGTGTGTCCAGGCACTATCCAGCACAGTGTTCAGCGCGATGCTGCTAAAAAGATCCAGCTGTCCATAATTTCCGCCGTCATTTGCTGGAACTTCACTATAGGTATTATCGGATGGGATTTCCCCAAGCACAATAAGACCACTTCCATATTGCCCCTGCCGCTGCAGCAAACCGTAGGCGCCATTGACACCCGCATCTATTTGCGCTTCATTATTATAGAAGTTGGTTAGCGTCCGTTGTGTGACCGGCACCAAATCAAGCACATTTTCTGAACAGGCAGCAAACAAAATCAGCGTAAATGAAAGAAATGACAGGGTGAGCCATTTGTAAACATATTTTTTTTTCATCATCATATCATTAAGTATTACCATCGTCAAGATTCGTTAAAGGGTCAACTGCAGACCAACCAAAAATGTACGCGCAACAGGGTAATTGGAATTGTCGTATCCCTGTGTAAGCGGATTATCGGTCGATGCATCGACACTAAACCCTTTGTAGGGCGTTATTGTAAAGATGTTATTGGCGGAAGCATACACTTGCAAACGTGACAAACCGATCGTCTGCGCCGCTTTTTCCCGAAGCGTATAGGCCAGTCGAACATCCCGCAAACGGAGATAATTAGCACGATCAAAGAAGACGTTCGACGCACGCGTTTCCCGACGGTTGTTCGAAAAATTACCTAAATTGGGGGTGGCATATGTTCCTTCTGGATTATTGACCGGGTGGTAACGATTATCGAAATACTCCTGTGAAGGCACGGCAAAACCTTCGCCTACCGCAATGACGGTGGAACGTACGCGGCTGTAGATCATTTTACCAGCTTCGCCCTGCAGGGTAAAACTTAGCTCAAATTGCCGGTACTTCAAGTTGTGGGTGGTTCCATAGAGAAGTGTTGGAGCACCCGTCCCGAATGTGGTTTTATCTTGTCCATCGATAACACCATCTCCATTGAGGTCGGCAATGATGTAGTCGCCCACCAAAGTGCCGGGCATGGCAGGGCCTTCGTTTATCTCGCTCTGCGATTTGTATACACCAGTTACTTGATAGCCATACATCTGTGCGATTGGTCCCCCTACTCGGGTCAATGCAAAGTTGTTGGCGCCCGTTATAATTTGGGTCTGACCATCCCCCAAAGCCAACACCCTATTTTGGTTTGTAGAAAGGTTTGCCGCAGGCTTCCAGCTCACCGCTCCAATCGACACAGGCTTGTTTGTACCGACCTGCAATTCGAAGCCCCAATTCCGTACGCGCCCAATGTTTTGCAAGGAGCTCGTATATCCCGATTGCCTCGGCACAGGGACAGAGAGCAGGAGGTCATTCGTATTCGTCACATAGTAATCTGCCGAAACATGGAAGAGGTTGCTAGCGACATGCAGATCAACACCGATGTTTGTGGACTCGGCAACCTCCCAAGAGAGATTGGGGTTTGGCGCGGTTCCTAGGCCCACGCCCCCGGCGAGCCCGTCATTGCCATCGAGGTAATTCTCGATTGATAATAACGGATGCGCACCGTAAGCCGGGATTTGGTTATTTCCCGTTTTCCCCCAGCTAGCACGAAGCTTAGCATATGGAACGATGCTGTTATCGGCATTGAAAAAAGGCTCTTCGCTAATTGTCCATCCTGCAGAAACAGCCGGAAAAACACTCCATTTTGTATTGACGCCAAAGCGGGAAGAACCATCTCGACGAATTGATCCCGAGAACAGATACCGGTTATCATAATTGTAATTGAAACGGCCAAAGTAAGACAACAAGGTCCATTCTGTCTGCGGTTGCAGCACCTGAAAACTTGTCCCGCCCATTATATTCCGCAATTGATCATCTTGAAAGTTAAATGCGTTAACGGCAGTCATGCTCAAGTGCTCATATTGATACGAGTGGCCGGCAATGGCTTCCACGTTATGCGCCCCGAATGTTTGCACATAGGAAAGAATATTTTCGGTCAGCACATTTTTGCGCAGGTTCAGCCCGCTTGCTGCCCGCGTGGCGTCAGGGGCCGCCTGCCTGTAGGTACCCACACCTGATGGATCGAAAAATCGGCTGTTGATAACCGAATAGTCCCCTCCCAGTGATGTTTTAAAGCTCAGTCCTTTCCATAGATCGACCGACAAATAGGTGTTTCCAAACAACTTAAACTCATCTCTTGTGTTATCGATCAGCTGTATCATGGCTACGGGATTTTCTGCTAACGCACCGTCGGTCGGCGTGTTCTCACGGATCTGTTGCGATATATTTAAATTACCGGCAGCATCATACGGTGCAAAAAATGGGTAGCTGATGTTGGCAATCGCCAAGGGATCGGTTTCCCAGGACCCATTGTTGTTGAAAAGATTCCGCTTGTTGTACGACGGATTTGCCGTTAAACCAAACTTGATGCGCTTAGATAGGTTGCTGCGCAGGTTAAAATTGCTCGAATACCTTTCATAATCTGAGCCTATAATAATGCCATCCTGTTTAAAATAGTTGCCGATGACCGCATAGTTGGTCTTTTGATCACCGCCCATGATGGTCAAGGTATGGCTGGTCATGGGCGCGGTGCGGAAAATCTCGTTCAGCCAATTTGTATTGGTCAAACCCTGCTCTCCCGCTAGATAAGGTCCTAAATAGCTTGGGATCAATTCGCGGAGCGATGCGCCCCTGCTTCGGCGTGTCTCAGTATCATCCGACGCGCTACGATTCGACGGATCGCGTGATACGTAGCCGGTATTTCGCGCCTCATACATAAACTGCGCCATATTATAAGCGTCCACAAACTTGACCGGATCAGCCCGCTGTTGGTAGCCTAGAAAGGAGTTGAAGCTAACGGTGAGCTTGTCGCTACTGCCCTGTTTTGTTTCGACCATGATAACGCCATTGGCACCTCTCGAGCCATATATTGCTGTCGAAGCAGCATCTTTTAAGAATTCGATGGACTTTATCGTATTGGGATCGATGGCGTTGAGCCCTGTTCCTTCCGTCATCGGAAATCCATCGATAACGACTAGGGGGTCTGTTCCCGCTGTTAACGTTCCGGTGCCCCTTAGCTTGATTTTACTGTTTACACCAGGCATGGCAGAGCTTTGAACCACTTGTACACCGGCTGCCCTGCCCGAAATAGCCTCTGCGATAGTTCCGCCCGCATACGCCGTGACATCATCCGACTTTAAAGAAGCTATTGCTCCCGTGACGCTCGACTTCCGCTGGGTACCGTAGCCTACAACAACCACATCGTTCAGCAAATTCATCTCTTCTGCTAATCGTACCGTTATCGGTGGCATACCAGGATGAAACGATACCTCTTGGCTTACGTAGCCCAGAAAACGTACATCAATCGACCCACTCGGCCGGGATGTCTTTAGTTCAAATTCTCCTTTTTCGTTGGTCCGCGTTGCCGACGCGCCCCGCGTTTCCATGATGGTCACCGCGGCCAATGGTTTGCCGTTCACGTCTTGAACAACTCCCGAAACTTGATGCTGCTGTTTACCATGATTGGCCACAACCTGAACCGCGACACTCCGCTCTCCCTTTTTAAATTGCAGCGGCAATTGATCGCTTAGGTAATCGAGCACTTGCTCGAGCGTTTGCTCTCGTAAATCGATTCGGTTGAGATACATGGATGCAATTTGTTGTTCTGATACGATAAAGGAAAAGTCAGATTGCTTCGATAGCTCATGCAGGATGACGGCCAACTTTGTGCGGCTTTGAAAATGCAGGGTAATCGGTTTTGGATTGATTTCTTGGACAATATGGGTTCCTGATAGCGCCCTTGCCTGCATACCGTTATTCCCTAGGTATAGGCAAAGGAGGCCTATCATACAATAATTTTTCATACATTTGAAAAGTTAAATTACGAATAGTAAGATTTGTCAACATTTCGCAGATGTTGCACGCTAAAATTTTACTGGAGGGCATCACACTTTGTGATGCTTTCTCGCTTTTACATCGATTACTGTTTGCTTAATTCATAGGTCTTCTCGTTTACTTGATTAACAGTCAATCCAAATGGAAAAGCCAATTCATCCAGCGACTGCTGCGCTGTACTGTAATAAAACTTTCCACTTATGTCCGGTATTGCAGCGCTGTCGGGCAGCTTGTTCACAATCTGTATCTGATATAGCGTTTCAATCTGCGCGATCGCATCCGTCAATGGCGTATTGTTGAATGTAAGATATAAATCGAGGCGTTTTGCACTGTTACTACGGACCTCGACCTCGTTTGTCGCCGTGTCAAACAACCAGAGGTCGCCAGGCTTCAGCAGACTACCTTGACCTTTTCGCTTGCGCACGTTAACTTTCCCTTCATACAGCGCCACTTGGCGTTTTGCGGATTCTTTTCTTGCCGTCACCTTAAATACGGTACCTAGCACTTCCGTTTCAACATTACCGGACACCACGACAAATTCCTGCCCGGTGTGTTTAACACGAAAAACAGCCTCTCCAGCAAGCGAGACATGACGACGATCCAATCCATAGAATGATTCCGGGTACCGCAACGTGCTATGTTGGCTCAAGATCACCGTACTACTATCCGGCAACATGACGGTTTTGGATGCGTCGCCCGACCGAACGGTGAGTAGATTGTTCATCTTTCCGCTATCCTGTTGGCCATAGCGCCAGTACGCGACGCCCAAAGCGATGAATACGGCGACACTCGCCGCAACAAGCGCATTCCAACGCAGAAAACTTACCTGTGTCGCACGTTTTATCGCGCCCCAAATCAGCTGTTTTCCCTTATCCGTGAGCGTGTCATCGGCCGTTGGTTCCTCCTCCCACAAAAAGCGCAATTCTTCCTCTTCGTACTGATCTAATTTCTTTTTTTTCATCCTGCTTATACTAAATCAAACGGTTGTAAGGCGCTTGCTTTCAGCCGTCCGTTATATATACGTTTGACAAATACAATCTACCACCTGCAAATAGCAGATGTTGAATAATTAACAATTTATTCATAGTGGAGGAAAAAAGGGGGCTATTTAACCGCGGTACGATTGCGTCTGCTCGCGAAGGAATTCGCTCGCGAGATAAAGATGGTTGCCGACCGCACTGATCGATATATTAAGGTATTGTGCAATTTCCTGATAGGACAGTCCTTCATGATGGTATAATGTAAAAACCTCTCGTCTTCTTGGGGGCAACCGATTCACACACTGGCTTAATATTTTCTTGCGCGCTGCTAAATGATGCGTGGCGTCCTGCTCCTCGTACTCTTCAGCAGCAGGTATACTGTCTTCATCCAGTGGCTCCTCGCGATGTTTTCGATACCAATTTGATAGTTGCTGTTTGCTCGTATTGAACAATAGGGCGTCCAATTTAACGTCCTCCTTGATGGCATGGCGTGTTTTCCAAATATGTATAAAAACGTCCTGCACGATATCATCGGCCTGATCGTCGTCAGCGAAGCGCGTGGCGAAGCGATATACTTTTTTATGGTACAGTTCAAACAGTTCCTTAAACGCCTGATGGTCGCCTCGCTTGATGCGAGTCAATAGCAACTCCATAAACGACAATATTATAAGACCAAAGTTAATTAGTAACGTTCAACATTTGGCTAGCTACTGCACAAATTAATAAAAATTTAACGCAGAGCATAACTATTTTAAGGAAAATATTTGTGCGATCTGAAGTGCCAAGGAGCTATTTTCGCTGCTAAACGGGCAATGCGGGCTCCCAACCCAACTCCTCTAAGCTTTTAAAAAGTCAGCATACCATTTCCCGGATGCCTTCACCGTGCGCTTCTGACTTTCAAAATCGACATGTACAAGTCCAAACCGCGGGTAATAACCTTCTGCCCACTCAAAGTTGTCTAAAAATGTCCAAACGAAATAGCCGTTCACCGGTACCCCTTCCCTTTTTGCGCGCAGCACTTGCGCCATCGCCTGTTGTAGATAGGCGGTTCTTTTGGGGTCATCCACTTGATCCGCCAAAACCAGATCGGGAAAAGCTGCTCCATTTTCAGTGACGAGTAAAGGCGGCATATTCGGATATTTCCCGAATTTGTGCAGCATATGGTAGATAGACTCGGGGTAGACCTCCCAATTCATGGCCGTCATCTCAACCCCTCTTTTCTTAGCACTGACAATTTTTGCCTGAAGAAATGGAACAAACATCGCATAGCGGATGACCTCGCGCGTGTAGTTTTGAATACCGATAAAGTCCATGTCAAATCGAAGATCGGTATCGTCATTTTGATGCATATACCTCTCTATCCTATTGAGGATTTTAATTTCTTTGGTTGGGTAGCCCATGCCGAGCAGAGGTTCGATAAAAAACCGATTGAGCAACACGTCGGCTTTGCTGGCAGCGATAACATCCTTTTCACGTGTGGTAAAGGGCTCTACATGCGAACAAGAAAATGTTGTCCCTACGTAGCTATCCTGCTGCAGCGATTTGATGATCCGTGCGCCGTGTGCTTGCGCAAGCGCTGCGTGGTGGGCGGCAGCCAAGAAATTCTCCAAACCTTTGCGCCCTGGGGCATGCACCCCAAAAAAATAGCCCGCTGCGCAGAAAACCGTGGGCTCATTAAGTACCATCCAATTTTTCACCCGGTCACCAAAATGCAGCACACAGATCGCAACATATTCGCCAAACCATTCTTTGACATCGCGATTTGCCCATCCTCCTTTTTGTTCCAGAGCATGCGGTAGATCCCAGTGGTAGAGCGTGATCCACGGCGTGATGCCCAGCGCGAGCGAAAGATCGATCAGCCGGTTGTAAAAGTCTATTCCCGCTTGGTTGATTTCGCCAGTTCCTTGCGGTAATATACGCGTCCAAGCAATAGAAAATCTATAGTTCCGAATATGCAGGCTACGCATCAAGTGCAGATCCTCCTCATAGCGGTGGTAGAAATCACAGGCTACATCGCCGCTGTGGCTTTCCCGTATCTTTTTCTTCTTTTGTACGAAAACATCCCAAACAGAAGGTCCTTTTCCGTGATCGCGATGTGCACCTTCGATCTGATAAGCAGCGGTAGAAACACCCCATACGAAATCATCCCCAAAGGCATCCTTGGTTATATGCATGTGCTTTTGCTAAATGTACAGATGTTTATTCCTTCTATAAACATCGTTGCTCCCGTAATGTTTTTATGCTTAGATTTTATGTGACCTAAGCGGAGAATAGAAGGAGCTGAATTGGTCCAAGAAGAGGTGAAAAACCATTCGCTGGAAGAAATATGTAATCTTTTTCATGGCACTTTTCGTTAAGGTGGACAAACAATCATCATGATTAAAGGTAAGGATATAAATACAAAAGCCTCCAAAAGAGGTATTAAGTTTGTGTGAATTATACCTACCTATAAACCAAACTGAACCGACCCATAAATCAATGGTTAATTTTAAGCAATCGATTGCGTTTACTCAGCGTTTCAAACTTAGAAAACAAGATGTTAATTTACTTCCCAAAACATCATTTTAATCGCAATAACAAAATGAGCCTAAAAAAATTAACCGACAAGCAGCTCATGATGGTATTTCCCGAAGAACAGGGGGAACTGGTGATGCAGGAAATTTACAATCGCTACTGGAAGAAGCTATTGGGGGTGGCTTATAACCACCTCGGAAACAAACAAGATGCAGAGGATGTTGTACAGGATGTGTTGCTTTCCCTTTGGAAACGGCGTAACAGCCTGCAGGTGGCAGTACTCGAAAACTACTTAGCTATCGCCGTCAAATACCGGGTTTTTCATTACCTAAAAAATCGAAGAAATGATGTTTTTCAATCCGATAGCGATGGGCTACTCGAGCGGCACACCGCGTCTGATGAGCACGAAAAGATTTACGCAAATTTTATCGAGCAACAGATCCGAGGCGTTGTGGCACACCTTCCGGAAAAATGTAAACTGGTATTTGTCCTCAGCAGGCAGGAAGGAAAAACAATACCGGCCATTGCGCAGACATTGAATGTTGCGGAAAAAACAGTAGAGGGACATCTCACCAAAGCGCTGAAGGCTATCCGCCTATATCTAAAAGCCACCAACTCCGCTGTCCTTCTTTTTATTATCCTACTTCTCTAATTTTTTTTCAAGCCGAGCAAGGGTAAAACAACGATCTGGTATACTATCATGAAGACTGCCAATATGATCGTATGGACCCAAAAAGAAAGCAAGTACTCCTCGACAAATATCTTAACAACAACTTGTCAAAGGGGGAGGAACAAGAACTAAGCGCATGGTATGATGCCATTTCTAACGGAAATGGCAGGTGGCATAGCAATAACCCGAAGGAAGAAAGGGATCTACAAGACCGCATGGAGCAGAGGTTGAAGCATGCTCTCGCTCTGCAATCGATGCAACGAGCAAAAAAGAATATATTATACGGGCTCTGCCGAGCAGCGGCACTTTTAATCGTATTAGCAACCGGTGGCTATTTATACCGACTGCACACTGCACCTCATCAAACCTTTCATTTCACAAATCCTACTGAAGAAAACAGGTATATCGTCTTACCAGACAACAGCAAAATCATTATCAGGCCAAGGGGCTCCATTACCGTGGATTTTGGAACGAGCTATCGCGCCGTCGAGCTGTCGGGCCAAGCATTTTTTGACGTCACAAAAGACCCAAAAAGGCCTTTTACGGTAAACGCAGGACGATTTCAGACATCGGTCTTGGGCACCAAATTCTATATCCAAGCTACCGAAGGAAAGGCCTTTCTAGTTGCGGTGAAATCCGGAACGGTGGCCGTTAAAGATCAAGTAGATCATCTATCGCTCGCAGTGTTGAACAAAGACGAGGGCATTAAAGTGCCCGTAGTCAAGCAGGGGAACACGTCTACTGTCAATCCGCCGATAATCCCTTGCAGCAAGGAAGAGCAACTACAGGAACGGGCTTGGTTGGAAAACGAGCTCGTGTTCCAAAATGTACCATTGGAAAATATTATAGACAAACTCGCGAAACGGTACGGCAAAGCGATTGATATCGCTACGCCCGAGTTGCGTCAACGAAAAATAAGCGGACGCTTTGACGGCGCCGAAACGTTAGAAAATATACTAAAAACCCTCGTGACGGTCGCCGAAGCAAACTACCGCACCGATACGGATCGATACCTGATCCACCATTAACAAAACGCACTTAAATACGATGCCTATGATAAAAAAAAGCCTATAAAAGACGAGCTGCAACACGTTGTGGTGCAGCTCGATACTTCCTGCCAATCGCCAAACTGAACAGGAAGCTTACACTAGATCCGTTAAAAATCTAATCTGATTAAAAGTAATGAAAAAAAACAAATGGAAAAATTTCTGTCACCCTACGCGCATGCTGCGTGGGTTGATTATCCTAATGGCAATGATCGACAGCAGGGGCCCATTGCAGGGTGCTGCTGCGGGCCACCAAAACCTAAAGCATGTGCCGATTGAGATCAACCTTCAAAAGGGGGAAAAGCTGCAAAGCGTACTGGAGCGACTACAAGAAAAAACAGACTTCAACATATTTTACGCCAATGCGCATATTGCCGATGTTACCACCAGCATAACCCGCGATCAGCTTTTCCATGGCGATGCCCATCAGCTATTGACCATGATTCTCCGGAACACCGACCTGACTTTCAAAAAGGAAGGAAATGAAATTATCATAACCCGCTCGACATCAACCCAAGACAGAGAGGTGTCCGGCAAGGTCGTATCTGCAGAAGGAGAGCCTTTGTCTGGTGTTACCGTATCAAGCAAAGAGCGGCCATCCCTGTCCACATCAACCGACGATCGCGGAAACTTCAGACTTACCGTACGGCAGGAAGATACGATATTAATCTTTAAATCAATCGGTTATAAAGCTCAAAATCTGCTCATCGGCAGAAGCAATGTGTATCGCATCGTATTAGAGCGCACAACCGGCAATCTGGAAGAGGTTGTCGTTGTAGGCTACGGCACGCAGCGCAAAGCATCATTGACAGGTTCTGTCGCACAGGTCCGTGGAGACGACATCCGGAGAACACCGACTGCAACCCTATCCAATACCTTGGCGGGTCGGGCGCCCGGAATTATTGCGCGGCAAAACAGCGGGCAGCCTGGTGCCGATCAAGCCACGATAAGCGTACGCGGCAAGAGCACGTTCGGAAATAACAACATGTTGATCCTCGTGGACGGCGTGGTTAGAAACTTCGACCAGATCAACCCTGCTGAAATTGAAACGGTTAGTATATTAAAAGATGCATCTTCTGCTGCTATCTATGGCGCACGGGCAGCCAACGGCGTTTTGCTGATCACGACCAAAAGGGGACTTCTTGGCGAACCTTCTATCTCGTACAATGGCTACACAGGTATACAGCAACCTGCTGTTCGAGCACACTTGCTAGACGCTGTTCAGTACATGGAGATGTTCAATGCCGGGCTGGCATCCACCGGTCAAAACCATTTATATACCCCGGAAGACATCGAAAGGGTACGCAACTACCCAGAGCAGCTTCCGGGGCGAGCCAATACCGATTGGTGGAAAGAAACTATGCAGCCTTGGGCACCCATGAGCCAGCATGATCTCAACCTCAGTGGCGGCAGCGAAAAAGCAAAATACTTCGCCTCGCTAGGCTACCTCGACCAGGGTTCGCTTTACCGCACATCAGATTTCAAGCGGTATAATTTTCGATCCAATATCGATGCGAAGATAGGACGAAACATCTCGGCTACTTTGGATGTGGCAGGCCGCTACGAGGACCGCCAAAATCCCTCTTCAAACATGGACATTATCTTTGGCGCCATTATGGCCGCCCGGCCTACCGATCCCGCTTATTTCTCAAACGGACTTCCCGCTGTATCAAATGGTCGAAGCCCCATTTTGGAAGCTACGCAATCCGGCACAAACCGAGACAACTGGACCGTTTTTCAGAGCAATGCCTCCCTGAAATACGATGTACCGTTTCTCGAAGGTTTATCGCTAAAAGGTGTTGCGGCCTTTGACATTTCTTATAATACAGGAAAAAACTTTTACACCCCTTATAGTTATTACAGCTACCAGGCAGAGCGTGGCGACTACGAGCAGCGAAGAATCGACGGCACCATCAATCTGAACCAACGGTCTCATCGCCAAGTGGCCATCACAACACAGGCAATTGCGAATTATACCAAAAAACTTGATCGGCATGCGATAGATGCCACAGCAATCTATGAAACCTACACGTTGAACGGTTCAACATTTTCAGCCTATCGCGAGCAATACCTGAGCGCGCTGATGCCACAGGAATTGTTCGCCGGCTCGGAAACGGCAATGCGGAACGATGGTAGCTCCAGCGTGGACGCCCGTGCTGGCTGGGCAGGGCGTTTTGACTACGGTTTTGACGAACGATATCTATTGAGCACCACCTTTCGATATGATGGATCCATGCGCTTTCCTAAAGGGAGGCGTTGGGGTTTTTTCCCGGGCGTCTCTGCCGGATGGGTACTTTCCAAGGAGTCATTTATGCAAGATGCCATCGCCGCACTCGACTTTTTCAAGTTTAAAATCGGTTATGGACAGCTAGGAAATGATCAAGTGGCGCTCTTTCAATTTCTACCTGCCTATCGCATCGGCTCCCGCGCGACATCCAGCTCTTTCGCCTACATTGTCGATGGATTGCCTGTTGTAGGCATCTTTCCATCCAACTACCCAAATCCCGATATCACTTGGGAGCGTGCCAATGCTTTCGACGTAGGCTTTGAGTCTGGGTGGTGGAATGGAAAACTAAGTCTAGAGGCCGGTTATTTCAGAAAAAAAACCACCGACATCTTATTACAACGCACAGCGGCCGTCCCGGGCACCTTCGGCGAGTTGCTGCCTTCTGAAAACATTGGCATAACACAGAACCAAGGTATAGAACTAGACCTCGGGCATCGAAGCACGATGGGCAAAGTCAATTTCAATGCTCGAGGCACCTTCACCTATGCGCGCAGTAAAGTACTGTACATGGATGAAGCCGCTAATGTACTGGAGACAATTCGACAGACAGGCCGTCCATTCGACCAGTACAGGGGATGGCAAGCGATAGGCCTATTCCAATCTCAAGAGGAAATCGAAAATGCTCCACGGCAGATGTTTGGAACGGTAAGTCCTGGAGACATCAGATACGCCGATATCAATGGGGATGGTGTTGTTGACGACAAGGATCGCACGGTCATCGGCCGTAGCAATGTCCCAGAACTGGTGTTTGGCCTCTCGTTGGGTGCTAGTTGGAAAGGATTCGATATCGATATGCTCTGGCAGGGTGCTGGTCGTTTCAATACTTACTTAAGCGGTAGATTTGCACACGCTTTCTCCAATGGTGCCAATCCCTACCGGTACATGCTCGATTATTGGACACCTGAAAATCCAAACGCTGCTTTTCCACGTCCCGTTGCTGGCGGAACAGGCAACAATCAGCGGTTTTCTTCCTTTTGGCTTGCAGACGCCACCTATCTACGGTTGAGGAGTATGCATCTCGGCTATACCATACCTGCCACTGTGCTAGCTCCTATAGGGGTTAAGCGATGTCGTGTTTTTGTGGGAGGATCCAATTTACTGACCTTCTCCAAAATGTATGGCCTAGATCCCGAACAGCCCAGCGAATCGCGTGGATATTATCCACAACAGCGAATCGTCAACTTAGGGCTTAACGTCAATCTTTAATCATTTTAATATAGCATGTCATCATGAAAAAAAAATATCTATATCCTATTTTATGGCTTGGCTTTATGGTATTGAGCACGCAATGGGGCTGCGTCAAACTGGACCACTCTCCACCAGACCGTCTTGCCGAAGACGCACTTTGGCGTGATGCCAATCTTATGCGTTCGTACATTGCCGATCTCTATCGGCGCTTGCCTATTGGCTTTGCTGTCACGACGGCCCTACCGATCTACTGCGACGAAGCCCGTGGCGGGTATTTTTGGTTGGGAGCAAATACCACCGTTATCAATGGGGCATACACGGCTGCAAATGCACCATTAAATAGCTGGGATGATCTATACACAAGCATCCGAAGAGCGAATATCTTTTTAGATCGCGTGCAAACGGCCTCTGGCGTTACGGATGAGATCCGTGGAAATTTGTCTGGACAGGCACACTTTCTTCGTGCATTGCTTTATTTCGAGCTGGCAAAGCGTTATGGTGGTGTCCCGTTAATTACGACGGCGCAGACGCTAGCGGAAGATCTGATGGTTAGACGCAACACGGCAGCAGAAATTTACGACTTTATTCGCAGCGAGTGTTTATCCGCCGCCGCGCTGTTGCCGAACAGGGGGCCGGCAGGATTCGCCAACCGCTGGGCAGCAAAAGCGCTGGAAGCTCGAGCGATGCTGTATGCTGGCAGATGGGAAGATGCGGCGGCGCCCGCATTGGATATTATTGGCAACGCGGGCTACAGTCTAGCTACCGACTATGCATCGATTTTCCATACCAAACGGGCCCCATCCAGCGAGAGTATTTTCGAAATCCAATATCTTGACCCAACCCGCGTACACAATCACGATGCACTCAATGTTCCCTATGGGGATAATCCGGGCAACTATACCAGCTGGGTTACGCCACTGCAAGAAATAGTGGATGCTTATGAGATGCAAAGCAGCGGGTTATCAATCCATGATCCAAACTCGGGCTATGATCCTCAACACCCCTACATAGGCCGTGATCCACGCTTCTATGCAACAATCCTCTATGAAGGTGCGCCTTGGAAAGGACGACACATTGAGACAAGAGTTGGCGGACGCGACGGGATTGTCGATCGCAACGCTAACCAAGATCCTACAAAAACGGGTTATTATCTGCGGAAATATTTGGACGAATCACTCAGCCTGGAAAAGCTTTGGTTTAGCACACAAAGTTATGTTGAGTTTCGCTTAGGCGAGATTTATCTGATTGCGGCAGAGGCCTTAAACGAAGCTAGACAAAGCGAGCAAGCCAAAATATATGTTGATGTAATCCGTCAACGTGCACAGATGCCAGCAATAGCAACAGGCTTGGACCAGGCGACAATGAGACGCACTATCCAGCACGAACGTCAAATCGAACTTGCCTTTGAAAATCATAGGTATTGGGATTTAAGGCGTTGGGGAATTGCCGTTGAAACACTTCACAACAAGATATTCACAGGGATGCGGATTACGCTCGATAATGGCATATATACGTATGATCGCGTCCCGGCGGATTGGCAGTCATCTTCTCCTCGGGTGTTTTTGGAGAGGCAAACTTTACTCCCTATCCCGTTAGCGGAAATCGAGAAAAATCCCAAATTGACTCAAAATCCAGGCTGGTAAACATGTTCAGCCAAAATGCAGGCACTTCCTGTTGAGGTGCGTGGAGCGCGAGACGATAGATACGCCCAATAAGCGTCAACGGCAAATCGATATGCTGTTGACGCTATGTTTAGGACTTGCTATGTTAAAGGGACACGGGATCTACTGCACCCACCACGGTTTGTTACGGATATTATCATTTCCGTTGAACTGGCTTTGAATGGCGGCCGCCACGTGTGCACTGTTGATGTTGTACTCCTCTTGTGGGTACATCCAGCGATAGGCCGTTTGTACATTGGCCGATTTGCGCAATGTTGGATACCCGGTGCGTAGATGATCAAAATACGCCGAATAGCCCCCCTGATGAAAGGACCGCAGATATTTCTGCATCATGATTCGCGCAATCTTTTCTTCATTGCTACTCACCGCATCCAAGCGTACGTTGGCCTGTTGCAGATAGGTATCAACCTTCGCTGCATCCACGAAGCTGGATAGCCCTTTTGCATAGGTTTCATAGAATCTAAAAGCCGAGCGAACACCTTCATTGTACAAAGCATCCGCATCTCCGCTTATCCAGCCACGCACGACAGCCTCCGCTAAAATGAACTGTTGTTCCGCATGACTCATCAGCTGCAGGGGCTCGGTGGTGGCATCTTGCGTGTAGCGCTCAAGCACCTTGGATAGTTTGCCACGCACCGCTTTGGCATTTACCTGCGCATACGGCGCGATAGGATCACCTCCTTCATACGCTGCAAAATTATCCAAGGCCAAACCCTGTTCCTGCGCTTCCCTGGTACGGGTGGCCAGCACAAAAAGTCTAGGGTCATCGTGATCCTGCAATCTTCGGATAAATGTAGAGTCCATGTACATCCCGGAGCCATAGCTGCTGGAATTGAATTCTGGATATCGGTTTCCATCTTGGTTCAAGAACTGCAACTGCGCATCGTCACCTTCACCGATAAGGGCTTCGTCTCGATAGATCGAAGCAAATCGACTCTTGACATCTAGGCTTGCGTCTCCCGCTTTCATCGAAAGCGTCATCAACACCTTTAGGCGGAATGCATTGACTGCCTTGGCCCACTGCGAAGCTTGCTCATCGTAGATGATATCACCTTTGATAATTCCACCTTCCTGTTCCTTCAGGATATCGTTAGCTTCTTCGAGTTCCGTCAGAATACCCATAAAAACATCTTTTTGGCTGTCATATTTCGGTGTATACACCTGCAATGCTTCTCCTTGCAAAGCTTCCGAATAAGGGATATCGCCGAAAGTCAGCGTCAGGTTGTAGAAATAGTAAGCGCGGAAGAATTTTGCGAGTGCCAAATAACCCGGATCTGCGATCCGCCTAGCCTCTTCCTCCATCTTGGTCACGTTGCGCAGCTGGCTGTAGGGATCAAAGCTTCCCCGTTGCCAGTTATAGATTTGGTTTGCATTTTCGCCATCCGTTTGGACGATCATCTTTAAAGCGTATAGCGGTGCCGTGCCACGCCAAGCACGGAAAGCATCCCATTCAATTTTCGGGAGCAACGCCTGCGGGTGCGCGCTGGCAGCAGAATTCGGGTTTTCGTTGATATCGGTTAGCTTTTGGCAGGAGAGCAGCACCGAAAAGGCTGCAGTGACCAAAAATAGCTTCGTTGTTCTTTCTGTTATGTTCATGTTTATTCTTTTCTATTACAGCAGCTTGGCTTGGTTAAAATTTAAAATTCAAGGATACGCCAAGGTATCGTGTCGACGGATCCTGCAAGTTTACATCGTTGCCAATGCCAAAGTCAGGATCGACATACGGGATGTTTTTCCACATCAACAGATTATATCCGAACACCGAGGCATCAAGACCGCTAAGAGCCTTCGATTTGATGATTTTGTTGATATCGTAGCTTACTGCCAGCCTTCTGAGCTTCACAAAAGAGCGGTCGAACACGTTTGCGAACAATGGGCTTTCCTCTTCCGTAACGCGTGCCTGATAGGGATAATTTTGACTCCACGACTGCCAACTAACGGTTCCGCTGTACGGCGCATAGGTGCGTGTATCGGATGTCACCTGACCATTGGTATCACGGATAAGCTCGCCTCCGGTGACGATAACGCCAGTAGGTTGATAGGCATTTTGGCCTGATTCATATTCCTGATCGCGATATAGCGTAGATGAAGGGTGCTTGCCCCCCCACCACATTTTTTCGATGGTTTGCGAATTCATCACACCACCGATCGAACCGTCTATATCCAAGTTGATCGTAATATCCTTTACCTTAAAAACCTGGAGAAACCCGAATTGCCAATCGGGATTAAGGTGTCCCAGCATCTTGGGATAGGGATCTCGGATGGGCATGCCTGTATTTTCGTTGAGAATCAAATCGCCGTTAGCCGATTTTTGCCAAGTTGTGGCATAATAGGCATCGGCACGATCGCCCACCTTGCGATTTTCCAAGACATTCACCCCGGGATAGATGCTCTCGATCTTGCGTACCGAGGTGCTCCAGTTCAGGGTTGTATGCCAAGTAAATTGATCCCGCTTGATGATGCCCGCCGTTAACATCAGCTCGAAACCCTGGGTTCGGTTTTTAAAGCCGTTTACCTTACGGGAGCTAAAACCAGAAGCCTGCGAAGCAGGTACATTCAAAATGGTATTGTCATCAATGATATTATAGTAGGTCAAATCCAACGACAAGCGGTTTTTGAAAAAACCAAAAGCGGTACCCATCTCGTAAGATTGAGTGTTTTGCGGCATAATGCTCGCATTGGCCAACACGTTGGGGTAGACAACAGAGGGTGTGGTGCCATAGTTGAAATCTTTTTCATAGAATGCCTGCAAGCTATAAGGCGACAGGTCGTCCGATGCAGACGCCCACGAGCCATATACCTTCCAATAGTCGACCTGCGGCGCAATGTTGAAATAGTCAGAGAGGATGGAGCTGACCGATACCGACGGATAATTGTAGGAACGGTTGCTTTCTGGCAGCGTAGAAGACCAGTCGTTTCGCAAGGAGAAGTTCACGAAGGTCGACCGGAAGATATCCAGATTCAAGGCAGCATAGGCGCTCCGGATTGCCTTCTCTCGGATGTAGTTGTTCGATTTATCGTCGCCCGAGATCAGGGTTTTAATCGGCCCTTGACTATTGCCGATATTATAGATAAAGGGCGCGACCAAGCCGTCTGTAGAAATGAAGGCATTGCGAATATCTCTTTTAAAGGTCGAGCCGCCGGCGTTCAACGTTAACCCAAAATTATCCGAAAACTGCTCTGAATAGGTCGCTAAGACATCGGCATCGAAATTCAGCTGTCTATTGTCCCATGTTTTATAATCCCCGTTTCGCGAGTCCCCATAATTCATGTAAGACTTGGGCACTTGCATATCTTCAAAAAGCGTCTTTTGACGCGCAGAAACCCTTCCCTGCACCATAAAACGGGAAGATATCTTCCAGTTCAATGTGCTTTGCCCGTGCAACACATCCAAATCGTGCAGCTGGTTTAGCTCATTTGCTGCAAAATACGGGTTATTGTACCACGCATAATTATAATTCGCTTGGCGGAAACCCTCTTGGCCGGGGATGTAATAGTGCTCGGCTAGTTCCTTTCCGTTCACATCGTTCCCCATCCACAGCAGGATGGTATACATATGGTTTTTCGGTCCGTAGCCATAACGCGGATAATTGGGGGATTTTACCTTGTTGTAAGATAAATTAAGGTCAAACTGCAGATTTGGGGTGAAGCGATACGAGGAGTTGATGTTTGCGCCGCCCGTTGTGAGTTGTGAATTAGGAACTTGCCCCTGCTGAAAAGCATATTTGCCGGAGGAAAAAATGCTAAGTTTATCATTTTTATAGGAAATTGTCGCATTGTTCTCCGTGACAAAGCCGGTACCTAAAAAATCGCGCAGGTTGTCATGCGCCACCCAGTCGATCGGAACCCGCTCGTAGCGTGATTTGTCATCATAGATCGTTCCGCTCACATCCCCCCACCACGGAATAACCGCTCCGGTCTGTCTGTCGCGTATCGGGCTATTCCATTGCGGCAGCTGTATACCCGTATTTAATTTAGGACCCCAAGCCATATCACCGTCAGAGATACCGCCATCCGCACCGTCCCAAAATTCGTACTGCCCGTTTGATCCACTCCCGTATTCCATTTGCGACTCCGGGAATACCGTAAATCCAGCCGAGAACATGTTGGTCGTCCCTACCGTAAACTGTAGCTTATCGGCTTTGGCCTGCTTCGTAGTAATCAGGATAGCCCCTTCCTTACCTCGCGCGCCATACAGCGAGGAGGCTGTTACGCCTTTCAGAACATTGATATTTTCGATGTTCTGGCTTGGTATATCATAAAAATTGGTTTCCACCGGAATGCCATCTACCACGATCAACAAATTGGTCTTTCCGCGCAAGTTGAACGTAGGCGCTTGAAAGATCCCCGTCGGATTGTTAACAATTAATCCGGCAACCTGCCCCGTGAGCGCATTTCCGATGTTCATCGTTCTTGATTGCTGCAGCACTTCGGGATTAACTTCCTGCGTGGCATATCCGACTTTTTTCTTTTGTTTTTTAATACCGATAGCGGTTACCACCACCTCTTCAATAGCCGATTCTTCTTTCGTCAATTGAAGTGCCATATCCTTGCCCGCATAAACCTGCTGATACACTTTATAGCCCATCGCTCGGATTTCCAGCACGTCACCTTGTTTCGCATCAATAGTAAATTTTCCAGTAAAATCCGTCGATGTCATCTGCTGTGTGCGCAGGTTCGTTACCGTCGCTCCGAGCAATGCCTCGCCAAGCTCGTTGTTAATTTGGCCCGTTGCCATTTGCTGAATAAAAACAGCGTTCAGCAGAAGAGCTTCCTCGGGAAGCAGGCTTGGAAAAGACCGAGCTTCCTGCATGCACAAAGTCACGGATAGGCCAAGGGCTAGGGTCAATTTTGTCATAGGCTTTACTGACCCAATCTTTAATTCATTCATTTTTCTTTCGTGGAGTTAGCAATCGATCTATCTTTTAGATCGATGCAAAGCAAGAGAAATGCTATTAAGCCACCGTTATCAGAATAAGAAATATCCGAGAAATCCGAGCTATCTCCTTTAATTGTTTATTAAGTGTTGCCGGCCACCTGCTCCACATTAGGCGCACAACGTCATGATCTATGAAATCGTTTTTTGACACACGGAGTTGCAGCGTCGGTCTCGCGTTGCGCCTCGCAGCAACATATGTTAATTCTTTGTTAAATCGTTATAGCAAATTTGGAATACCTGAAATTTGCTTTACCTTTGGGTATTCATAATTAGGTTTATAATTGGTTAGTTAGTTAAAACATCCTAGAGCTCCCCGCTTTAGGATGTTTTTATTTTGGAGCATATGTTCTACAGGAAAGCGTCCCTTTACAAGCTGATAATCAGTATCCACGCAGGCGTTCTTAGCTCGTAGCACTCCGATTGGGTACCGTCCTTTTTTTTTCCTTGCACGTTCTTTTTATTTGCTATCTGCTCGCATGCCTAGGTGTCTGCAGGCCTACATCAACAGAGAGCCGCAGCACAGCGATACCAAAACACAAGCTCCTATTCACCGAATAGTTACCGCTATTCACCGAGAAAGAAAGGCCGCCGATCTAATCGTCCTGCAAAACGGTTCAAAAGGCTGCTACTTTTGAAATAGCAAATGAGTTATATAAAAACATAAAAAAATCAACACATAAAACATCTCCCAACCATGAAAAAGACATGCGCAACCATCGCCACAGCACTGCTCCTGATCAGCTCCTGTTTTGCATTTTCTGCCGACAAAAAAAATCCGTTGAAAAACCTGGAATCGGCAAAGATTATTACCACCTACCTAGAGGCCACGACATTAGGCAGCATCGAATTAAACAAATACCTCTTTGCCGAGGATTTTCAATACCGTAACAGTATCAACAAGGATGTTTACAACAAAAAGCAATACCTCGAATTCCTAAAAGCACACAAAGGCGTGACATTCAACTGCAAAACAAGCTATGAGATCTTGGATCAAAGCGGCAAGGCTTGCGTGGCCAAGGCCACGATGCAATTCAAGCACTTTACCCGTGTGGATTACATCACGCTCAATCAAGATGAAGATGGTTGGAAGGTAAGCAAGGTCGTCACAACCTATCCTTAAGATTTTACAGACTGACGCTGTATATGGGCGTGCCAAGACTGGTAAAGACCTGTACACCTCGGCCTCTCCGAAGAAGGGCCCACCGAAAAATAAGCGCCAATTGCAACATAGTTGTTAACAAATTACATACTATCGGCCACAAGCAAAGTTTGGCATAAGATTTGAACACTTATTTGTATTCATAATTTAGGTTAATAATTGGTTAGTTAGTAAAAATCCTGAAGCTCCCCGCTTCAGGATTTTTTGTTTATCACTTCTTAGGATCCGATTTGTAGCTATAAACCAACTTGGTATCATAAGATGTTACGACAATCTTTGATCGCTTCATTTCTTGCAAAGTAAACAATTCTTATTGTATATATTTGCAGAAGCGTGAGCTTGCCCGCTTTGGCTGCTTCCGCGGAATAGCACTACCGAAAAAATGAATTGTACACACTGCACCACCGAGGTTAACCAAAACTACTGCCCGAGCTGTGGGCGGGCATTAAAACTGAAACGTATCAATGGGCATTACATCGTCCACGAAATCGAGCACATCCTCCATTTCGAGAAGGGTATTTTGTACACCGTCCGCGAATTACTGATCCGTCCAGGGAAGAACATCCGACAATTTATTACGGACGACCGCAGCCGGCTGGTGAAACCGGTGATCTTTATTATTATCACCTCTTTAATCTATTCCCTGATCAATGGCTTTTTCCATATTGAAGATACCTATATGACATACGATGGTGCGGCAGACAGCAGCATGATGTCTATCTTTGCATGGATACAAAGCCATTATGGCTATGCTAATATGATTATGGGTGCCTTTATTGCACTATGTTTAAAGCTCTTTTTCCGGAAGTATCCCTACAATTTTTTCGAAATCCTGATTCTGCTCTGTTTCGTGATGGGTGTCGGGATGTTGATATTCGCCCTATTTGCACTGATCCAAGGCCTCCTGCATTACGAATTGATGGGAATTGCCGGCATGTTGGGCTTCATCTATTGCACCTGGTCCATCGGTCAGTTTTTTGATGAGAAAAAGGCAGCAAGCTATGTCAAGGCATTGGCCGCTTACCTCTTGGGAGCGCTCCTGTTCATGATCGCCGCCCTTATCTTGGGTATCACGATCGATGCATTTATCGGGCATTAACATCCCAAGAACCATTGTCCACCCTACCTAGCCGACTGCCAATAAGCACAGTTATGGCAGTTGTTGACAGATGGAGGTATAGATCAATTGACAGCAATTAAACGAAACGATACCCTTTCTATTGCTCCTAAATCCTATTGCGGAAGTCCTTTCTTGGATTTTGCATAAAATTGCTTTGGATCGTTCCCGGTAAAAACTCCCTCGAGGAGGAACAGTCCATTTAGGCTCCCAAGTATTAACGAGTTCCTCCGTTTGCTCATTGAAGCAATGTCTATTATTACTCAGAAAGCTTAAAAAGCGCGCTTTTTAAGCTTTCTGAGCGTTAGAATATGGTCCGCAAGCTAATGCGGCACTAAGAATTATTCCGCCGAAACTTTCACGACATAACGTGTCCTTATATTGCTCGCTGAGATGACGAGTGTATCCGTGCCTACAGCAAGTCCCGTGAACATATTATCTGCAGATACCGTCGCTATACCACCTGCTGAAAAACTATATTGAACTTGGGTATTAGGATAGTTCCGCGGCATAAATATCGGGGTGATCTGTATGGACTTACCCTTTGCTACGGTCAATTCCATTTGATTTGCTGCTGTATTGAGTGTGGATTCTTTGATACTCAAGGAAAGCAGCGCGTTTGAGTCGCTTTTTTTACATTGCACAAAAATCCAGGAGGCGAGCAAAGCCCACACTAAACAATAGGTGTGTTTTTTAATAATTTTAAATTTCATAACAATCTAATTGCTGCATGATTAACTAATTAATTGGCTCCCTGCCAGCCATCATTTTGTATTAATTTGGGATTTAAGGTAAGATCGTCCAAAGGCAGTGGCCAATAATACCGCTTGTTATCCCATGGAAGCGTTCCGTTTGCGATATTTGGGCTTCTTGGGTAAGCAATAATAAAACCTTCAGCATCTAGAAAAACATCTCTGTTAAGTACTTCCTGTACAGCGATGATGGGTTTGGCCGTATTTGTTCCGTTGTACAAAGCCTGCTTCTGTTCTGTGAATTTAATACCGCGCAACGGAACAGTAAACAGATTTCCGGCTTTCCAGCGCATTAAATCTTCATATCTACGTCCTTCTACAGCTAGCTCCACACGTCGTTCCCGTCTGATTTCTCGAAGCAGCGGTGACACCGTGTAGTCCAATTTTTGGCGGTAAATGTCATCCAACCGCGGATCTGCAGGTTCATTGCCTAGCACCAATCGACTATTCGGGTATGCGGAGAAGTCGAATCCAGCCCGCGCACGCAACAGATTGATCGTGTTGTCAATATCCGCTTGAGTGATCGTCCCCAGTATAGCTTTTGCTTCCGCGTACATCAACAGCACCTCCGCATAACGAAACTCGATGGCCGTCTGACGACCCAAAGTGACCGCTTCGTTCTCTGTACGATCCGCCATGAAATGCTTGACAATGGCGTAACCAGTAACAGTAGATTGCCCGACGTTATATCCAAGACGTGGATACATCACGCCGTTTTCCTCTATATCGCTAATGCCCGTATTTGGGTTAAAAATTGTTCTGTACTCTCCTGGGTAATTGACCGTTTGTTTCAATCGTGGGTCCCGATTGTTTAGTTCTCGCCAATCCGCTCCTTCATAGCCCAAGAACAGTGGATTGGAAACGTAACTGCCGGGAGAACCACCGGTGTATATCGGCCTTCCATCTATACATAGGTATTCATCAATCATCCCCTTGGTTGCTCCACCAGCGGGACGAGAACCGACGTTATTGTTTTGACTCCAGTAGCGCTGCGTAGCGTGTCCGACGATAACACCGTCATATGTACGGGCCAAGATTGCCTCTCTATGATTATCAGCAATTGGATTTTGCTTGAATGTAAACAACCGATAGTAAGGGTTATCCCCTTGGTCGTACAATGCATAACGCCCCGAGGATATCAAAAACTGACAAGCTTCGACGCACTCCTGCAGCAACGACCGCGCCGACGAGGAGAGACCCAAATCGCTATGGTACGTTCTGAAGGATCCCTCAAATAACGCTATTCGAGCTTTCAAGAAGGCTGCCATGTCTTTATTTACGCGACCGTGTGGTTGATTTTCTACAATGGGTAGCTTTTCAAATGCTTCATCGACTATTTTCATCAGCGAATCCACAACAACCGTACGACTATCCCGCGCTCTAAACAGATCTTCGCTGTTTACGTTTAAATCTGTGGTAAGCCACGGCACATCGCCAAACAACACCAATTTTTTGTAATAATCCATCGACTTAAAGAACAGCGCTTCACCAACATATCTGTCCAATCTCCTGATATCGTTATTGACAGCAGGCAAGGCATTGATGTAGTTTCGCAAGAAATAATTGACGGCTCTGAGGTCTTGCCAAGCCCAGCCCACGCTAGATCCTGTAGCCGGTGTCTGGAAGGAGTTATCCAGCCGTCCATTGACATTCCCGCGCGCCACCAAATTGTCGCTCATAAAATCTCCGGCTAAGATTGGGCTACCGTTTAAGGTCCAAGGTGCGACATTCGCATCAGCCCAAGCGTTCAAATGTCCTTTAATGTACCTATTGTACATCCCGTTGAGGTAAATATTCAATTCGCTTTCTGAGGTCAAATCTGATCCCTCAACGATGTTCTGCTGGGGATTTTGCTGCAAAAAATCGCGATCACACGACACGAATCCGATAGATCCGATCAGCAGGCTTCCTATTATATGGTTAATTTTCATTTCGTACTGATTGTTTTTAAAATGCTAATTGTGCACCAATGGCAACTGTTCGCTGTAGGGGATATTGGGCAGATATCTGCTCGACGTCAAATATTCCCGGAATCTCGGTGAACTCAAATAGATTATATCCCGATAGGGTAAATCGTAGTCTATCCAGCCCAATTCTTCGCGTGATATTCTGATTCATTGTATATCCGAGGATGGCCTGTTTTAACCGAAAATAAGCTCCGTTAACCAAATAGTGGGTTTGAGGCTGAATAGGCGACATATACATGGGGTATTCAGCGTCCGTGTTGTCAGGCGTCCACGATCGGTCATACATCCAACGTGAGCCAGCACCTCCTCCCCAGTAAATGTTATGTGCGTTATTTCCAACGACACCATTTCCTATCCAAAGATCCCTATGCAAGATCCCTTGGAACATCAAGTCTAGGTCGAAGCTTTTGTAACGGACATTGCCCATCACGGCAAATCGATATCGCGGTGTGTTGTTACCAATGACACGCATATCACCACTGTTTTCTAAGGTTCTCGTGCCCCGATCTACCAATCCGTCTCCATTAATATCGCGATACCACACATACCCGGGAAACAAGTTGGGATTGATCCGGGTTTGGTTTGGGCCTGCAAAACTCCAGCTGCCATTTGGATTTTGGCTTTCAAAGTCGTGCTCTTGCAAAATGCCGCCCGTCTCAAATCCCCAAATTTCACCGATAGTCTTCCCCGTGTAGAGCAGTTCATTGCTACCGCGTACCAAAAGGTTAATATTATTGCCACCAAAGAATTTGACGGTCGTCAGATGGTCGGAAAGGTTGACACCAACCGAATAATGGATACCCGATTGTGTTTGGTTTCTGTATTGCAACTGCAACTCCATACCGCGTGTTTGCAATTCTCCTGAATTTACTAAAGGTGGTGTTGCTCCTAACAAGGAAGGATAAAGGGCGTCTTCGGTGGTCAGAATATCCCAAGTAGTTCGCTCATACCATTCGAATGTTGCGGACAGCTTTCGATTGAGAAAAGCAGCGTCAACACCGAAGTTTATACTCCTTGCTTTTTCAAACGTCAATTGCGGATGAACCAAACTTGGTGGGTTCAAAACGGTAACCTGTTGGCCGTTGATAAGATAGGTCGATTTCTCCGAACTCAATTGAGGCTGATAAGGATAAGCCTCACTAGGTTGATTGCCAAGTATACCATAACTGCCCCTAAATTTTAAATCATCTAACCAATTACTCGTAAACTTCATGAAATTTTCGTCTGCAATACGCCAAGCAGCAGAGATTGATGGGAACGTCACGAAGCGCTCTCTTGGTGTAAATTTCGAATGCCCGTCATACCGAATGTTCATTTCGATTAAGTAACGTTCCAAAAAATTATAACCGAGGCGTCCAAAAACAGCCCTTCCCGCTAGTGTGTAGGAGTCCGCACTGACCAAATGTAGGGTAGGATCTTCCGCTGCGTTTGGATTTTGCACATTAGGATTGATCAATCCACGGAAGGTATTGTTCAACGATTGGTAATCAACACGCTCCTGAAAAATCCCTACGATGGAGGAGAAATTATGCTTGTTAGCTATCGATTTTTTAAAATCAAAATAGATATTGGCCGTATACATATTCCGATTGGCGTTTTCGAAGTATGCCCTATGCTCTGCGGCTTCTGCTTGCTGTACAGTAGGTGTCCACGAATCGACCACTTGCGTAATCTTTGGACTGAACCTGTTCAACCGGTAATTTTGTGGCAAATAACCGATGTCGGCGCGTAGCTTTAAGGTATTCTGAATGATATTAAACTCAGGTGACACCACCAAGGACAATCGGCGGTCGTAGGACCTGTTTGTGGCACCATAAGATATCCAAGCCAAGATATTGTCGGTGTAGGTGTTCGGCAGCGGATCGTTGGGCCCGGTCCTGATGGGCATGTTAATGTTCTTGTTCGGCTCACCCATCATGGCCTGCCACAGGTTCCCCTTTCCTCCGACCAAATACGGTGCCGTATAGTTAGACTGATCGAAGGCAAATTTGAAATCGACATTGAAGTATTCTTTGACCCTGGCCGATACATTGATCAAAGCATTGTACCGTTTGAACTCATCCGTATTGATATTGAACATCCCTTCCTGATCCTGCAACCCTAGAGAGGCATAGTAGTTGACATTGCTACCCCCGCCACTCGTGCTGACCGTATGTTTTTGCATGGGTGTCCAGTTGCGCACCACTTCGCGGAACGGATTCATGTCACCTACCCACACAATGTTATTCCCGTCTAAAAACCAAGCATTTTCGGGCGTAGGGTTTTGCTGATACTTTTCAATCATCTCCAGTTTGCGAATCGCTGCAGTATTCGGCTGACCGCCGGTCCAAGTCGTGAAGTCCATCCCTGCCTTTTGCTGGGTGTATGCATCCAAAATATCCGGTAATGCAAGCGGCGTGTTAAAGTTGGCATCCGCGCTATACATGATCCGACCCTCTTGATTGAACTCACCACGTTTTGTTCGAACCAATATGACTCCATAAGCAGCCTTAGTCCCGTAGATTGCCGCGGCAGAAGCATCCTTAATAAACGACATGTCTAAAATATCGTTAGGATTAATTTGATTCAACTGCCCTGTGGTTGACTCTACACCATCAATCATGACTAGCGGTTCTCCCATTGCCGAACGATATTCCGTCGTGTTTGGTATACGTTCCATAGATGTGCCCCCCCGAAGGTTAAAATTTGGCGTAGTGTTTGGCGCTCCATTGCTAAAATCGACATTAAGGTTGGGAACAACCCCCTGAAGTGCCTGACCGATATTTGCGATCGGTCGATTTTCAAACGTTTCTTTGCCCACATGCGATACCGCGCCCGTGAGATTCACCTTTTTCTGTGTTCCAAACCCAACAACAACAACTTCTTCTAAAGAACCTGCTTCTGCGTTTAATTGCACCAAAGTAGCTTTTCCTACGGGAACCTCCTTGCTTTCAAAACCAACTGAAGTAAAGACAATTCGCGCATTTTGATCGGTTATGGTCAATGAATAATTTCCCTTAGCATCACTCATCGTACTATTTGATGTTCCTTTTTCCGTAACGGTCACACCTTCTATCGGTTTACCTTCGTTGGTTATCACGCGGCCATTGATGGTCGTTTGTATGCCGACTGAGATCGGAAGCGATGTGTGTATAGTCTTTGTCTCTGCATGTGATTGAGCCAAGGCGAACAGCGCGAGTGGGTAACAAAGAACACATCGCCAGCGCAAAGACTGGAATAACATAATTTTCTTTTCCATTTGATGATCTGTGTTAGTTACAATCCTTTATGTAAATAATAGCCATGAGGTATTAGGCCAAAATGGCGGGGACATACTTTTCTTAATTTTTTGTGCATCATATCTAGTTCTTAGTTAGTTCAATTATGTATCATCTGTCAAAGCACGATCGCTCGTGCAGTGTCACAGTACCAAACTTAGCCTTAGGCCCAAAGTCAAGCGGTGATAAACGCTTCCATTCTACTAGCGAACTCTTGTTGACAACTTGTAGGTTGTACAGGCTGCTTGTCCACTCGATTTATTTCGGTTACCGAGATAAAGCTGAAGAAAAATATTCAATAGCAAAACACCTGAAAACGAAGCAAACGATTGCACGCATAACGAAATCGTTTTCGCTCAAAACAAAAATTCCATCGAAAGACAATGGATCACTTTTCATCATATAACATAAACTTCATCCCTCCCTGTTCAAATTTTCGTAATCGAAACAGCCATGACAACGGTGCCAAGGGTCTCCTAAATAATAAGAGAAGATCAGGTAACGCATATCGAAAACAGGCAAAGCTGCATAAATCAAAAAAAGTAGCAGTAACTGGCACATTATTTGTAGCTGAATCGGTATTCATAATTAGGTTAATAATTGGTTAGTTAGTAAAAATCCTGAAGCTCCCCGCTTCAGGATTTTTTTTTAGCCCATCGCCTTCTGCGCAAAATGCCACCAAAAAAATATGATAAGCAATCGGCGAGATCATACACTTCATTATATTCTTCAGCAAGTACCGTTGAGTTTGTCGCCTCATTTCAGCGAGATCCACTTGTTCGAAGATGGACAATCTTTTGTCCGGTATCGGACAGCTAGCCATACCAACAAAAAACCTAACCAACTCTTAATCCGTCGGTTACACTTTTTGGCAAGGCCGTTGCATCCTTCTTTGCAGATGGACGATACGCCCAATGCATGCGGAGCCCAGCGGTAGAGATTTCACCGACGAAAGCGCCGCATTGACCGAGAAACAGCGGCAATCCATCTAATAGGTCTTCATCAGCAGGCGGCAGCGCAGTACTTTTGAGGTATCAACTAAGAAATAAAACAATTAAAAATAAAATAGAAACATCGCCATGAAAAAAACATTAACAACCATCGCAGCAGCCATCATCATGATCAGCTCATTCTCTTCTTTCGCAGCAGAGAAAACCAATCCTTTAAAGAACGTCGAATCCGGAAAGATTATCAACACCTATCTGGAGGCTACCACACTGGGCAGCGTCGAACTGAATAAATTCCTTTTTGCCGATGATTTCCAGTACAGCAACAGCGCGAACAACGACACGTTCAACAAGCGCGAGTACACCGCCTTTTTGAAAGCACACAAAGGCGTCAACTTCGACTGCAAGACAAGCTATGAGATCTTGGACCAAAGCGGAAAGGCCTGCATGGCAAAAGCGACGATGGTTTTTGAAAATTTCACCCGTGTTGATTATATCACCTTGAGTCAAGATCAGGATGGCTGGAAAGTAAGCAAAGTGGTTACAACCTACCCTTAATAGCATAGAGATTTTTGTTTCAATATCGCCATGTCGCGAGACATTGCATTGTTTAGTTTAGTTTATAAAGTCTGCCGCCTGGCAGACTTTGTTGTTTTTATCGAAACATTTAGCATCGCATGCACAAGGCGACATATCTTTGCTAGCTATACCATTAAACGTTTAACGGCCTTCCCAAATTTTGCCATAAAATTGTGCATATTGCCATGACAAATTTCTATATTCAATTTTTTAATAATACAATCGTAACGTGGCGGTGAAAAATCATCGGATTAATTTAGCTGATAGTGAGTTAGTCATCCTGATCAACAGGGGTGACCAGCGTGCATTTGATGAACTCTTTCTCCGCCATAAAGAAGCACTTTACATACACGCTTACCGTATGGTCGCAGACCATGAGCTTTGCAACGACATCATACAAGAAGTTTTCTTAGCCGTATGGGAAAGGCGTAAACAATGGCAAATCCAGACAACGCCATTGGCCTATCTTTATCGAGCGGTAAGAAATAAAATTCTAGATCACATCAGTCATGAACAGGTTGTCACACGATATATGGCCGAAATGGTAGATTTTGATGAAAACGGCCAGAATTTCACGGACGATTATATTTTAGAAAAGGAACTTCTTGCATTAATTGAAGAAATAAAGAACGATTTACCTAAAAGGACTAGGGAAATATTCGACCTTAATAAAACAGAAGAGCTTTCCTATAGAGATATTGCGCAAAAACTGGATATATCTGAGCATACAGCGAAAAAACAAGTGCACAACGCTTTGCGTTATCTGCGAACAAGGCTTTCTTCAGGCATCTTCTTTATATTTTTTCATATTTTCTTCCAATTGTAGTACTCCCTTTGGTCTGCATAACCGTCATATAAACAATTAACCGCTATACATATTGGCGAAACACCTACGGATATGAATGAACAGGAAATAGCAGATCTTCTTAATCGGTACCGCAACGGAGAAAACCTAAGCGCGGCAGAACGGCGATGGCTCGATAGTTTCTATGTGCACCAGGCTAAGAAATCGCAAAACTTCCTCAGTGATGAAGAGCTGCAGACGAACTTAGGGAAAGTAGAATGGGGTTTAAAAAGAAGCATCCAGCGGTCTAATCGCATCCGGCGAATAAACTATATCCGTATTGCCGCAGCGTCTGTGCTTGCGATCTTGTCGTTTGGATACCTTTTTTCCATAGGTTCTTTTGACCGCGAAAAGGTGATCGAACTATCCAACGGGCAAACGAAAAAGCTCGTCTTAGAAGACGGAACCACCGTCATCCTGAATGCATCCAGTAAGCTCAGCTATCCGAAAACATTCGAAAATGCCGCCCAACGCGAGGTTACCTTGGTGGGCGAAGCATATTTCGATGTGGCTAAGGATTCGAAAAAACCTTTTCGTATCCATACGCCGCGCATGGAAATCCGTGTACTCGGAACAGCTTTCAACGTTCGGGATTATCGGGAAGATAAAAGCGCAGAAACCTCGTTGGTCCGTGGGCGTGTTGAAATATGGAAAACGGGGATAACGGACAATAAGTTTGTGCTCGCTCCACGGCAAAAATTCGTAACTACAGAGCCCCCTCAGGCAAACGACCAGCACAACGTCAAGTCTTCGGAAATCGCATCCCCGAAGACCAGCAGCAACATACAGACCTTCGTCATTTCGGAGAAAGATGGACATGCGGTAGAAACGGAATGGATGCTAAAACGCATCACCATCCAAAATGAACCCCTTGCACAGATCGTGCGCAGGCTGGAGCGCATGTATGGTATCCAGATTACTATCCGGGACAAACGCATCGCCAATCAACTTTACTCTGCGACGTTCGATAACGAACGCATAGACAATGTGTTAAAAGGACTGCAGGCAGTAAGCCCTTTTCAGTATCGCACAGTGGCCGCTGGCCATATCGAAATCTACTAGCAGCACAATACGTACCCAAACAACATTATGAATATAAAATTCCCTAAACTGACCAAAACAGTGAGATTAGCCTTGCTGTTATCCTGTCTGAGCTTGCTCGATGTGGCAGGATTTGCCTATTCCCAAACAGAAAAAATAGACATTGCCGTGCGGAATGGCCAACTGGAAGATGTATTTAATGTGATTAACGCGCACAGTAAGTACAAGATGTTTTTCAGTAAAAGTATGCTCCCCGACAGGACGATCAACGTAGTAGGCAAACAGCTTACTGTCCAAGATGTGCTGCGAAGATCGCTGCAGCGCAGCAACCTCACTTGGGAAGTACTCGACGATGATATTATAGCAATCAAGGAAAAGCCGAATGCACAAAGCCGTGTCAGCGGTCAAGTTGTCAATGAAAACGGTGATCCCTTGGCCGGCGTGTCGATTGTCGTAAAAGATTTTCGGAAACCTGAGTACCGAAATATGCAGACCAGCACCGCTACAGACGCTAACGGTATTTGGGGACTGCTGTTACCGGATCCTGATGTCACCCTCTTATTTTCTTTTATAGGTTATCAGAAGATGGAAATTTCGGCAAAGCAGTTGATGGATGATCGGTCGCCCATTCGCTTGCTGCCCGAGCGAGGAAGCTTGGAAGAAGTGGTAGTAATAGGCTATGGTACGACAACGCGCCGTTTAAACACCGGCTCGGTAGCCTCGATCACGGCAAAAGACATCGAAACACAACCGGTGGGCAATCCGCTAGCAGCTTTGTCAGGTAGAATGCCCGGCGTACTGATTGCACAAAATAATGGCGTCCCTGGAAGTGCTGTACAGATCCAAATCAGGAATCAGGCCTCTTTAAGCGGAACGACCTCCGGTTCCATTCCGCTTTACGTTATCGACGGTGTCCCGTTTACCAACTTTAACGGCGGGCAACCGGCTACCGACAACCTGAATGCTTTCGGTATCTCGGGTGCTTCGGGTGGACTGAGCCCTTTCAGTATGGTTAATCCGGCGGATATTGAACGAATAGACGTACTGAAAGATGCTGATGCGACCGCCATTTATGGTAGTCGCGGGGCAAATGGCGTTGTATTGATAACGACGAAAAAAGGGAAATCGGGCCGTACACGCGTGGGCGTAAATTTCAATACAGGAACAACAGAAGTAAACAGATTTATCCCGATGCTAAATCTGCAAGATTACCTGGCCTTACGCCGAGAAGCCTTTGCGAATGATGGCGCAACAGCTACCTCATCCAACGCACCCGACCTCATCGATTGGGATCAAAACGCATCCACCGATTGGCAAAAACTATTGATCGGTAACACGGGACATATCACCGATGTGCAAGGCAATCTCTCTGGAGGAAACGAGCACACACGCTTCTTCTTCAATTCGGGCTACCGCAAAGAAAGCACCGTCTTTTATGGCGAAAGCGGCAACAATAGGTTTACATCCCGATTGAACCTAGACCACAGCAGTGCCGATAAAAAGTTCAACATCGCCCTGTCCGCCAGCTACGCAAACGATCAATCGAATATGCCCACATCGGATGTTACCTCGCTTTACAATTTGCCACCAAACTATCCGATTTACAATGAGGACGGCACCTATTATTGGCTGCCTTCCGCATTCTCTATAAATAATCCGATCGCGTTGTTGGAGCGAAAATACATCGGCAAAACCAACAACCTTATTAGCAACGCCAACCTAAGCTATAAGATCATACCGGGGTTGACCGCGAAAGCAAATTTTGGTTATACGATTACCCAGCTCAGTCAGAATAACCAAACACCTTCTACCAGTATAAATAATACAAATGCCAATGCGACGCGCACGAACCTGTTCGGATCTTCATCGTTTTCCAATACCAAGGCGCAGAACTGGATTATTGAGCCTACGTTAGACTACGTAAAAACGATCAGCCAAGGTAAATTGACCGCTTTGATCGGCACAAGCTTCCAGCAAAACTCGTCTACATCGCAAAGTATAAACGGTTCGAACTACAGTAATGATGCTTTACTGGGCGCGCTCAACGCGGCAGGCATGTTTAGTGCGAGCAACAACCTTGTTTATTATAAATATCACGCGATATTCGGAAAGCTCAATTATGATTGGCAAGAAAAATACCTTTTAAACGGGACATTTCGGCGTGATGGTTCCTCTCGATTCGGACCTAAAAACCGCTTTGGCAATTTTGGGGCGATCGGTTTAGGCTGGGTATTTTCAAAAGAGCATTTCATCGCGGAAAACATTGATTTTTTGAGTTTCGGTAAACTTCGGGGAAGTTTTGGAACGACGGGTAACGACCAAATATCCAACTATCTCTATCTACAACTGTATTCGCCATCCACGGCTTATCTGGGTAATGCAACGATGAATCTGTTAACCCTTCCCGATCAGTCCATACAATGGGAAACAACGCAAAAGCTGGAGTTCGCCTTGGATCTTGGCTTTCTGAAAGATCGGATCTTGCTCACCGCGAACTATTTCAGAAATAGATCCGGCAACCAGATAACGAGTGCGGCCATGCCAACACAAGTGGGCTACAACAGCTATACCACCAACCTTCCCGCATTGATACAAAACACCGGGGTCGAGCTGGAATTAAATAGCACCAATATTGCGAACAACGATTTCACGTGGAAGACCTCAACCAACTTCACCTTTTACCAAAACAAACTTTTAAAATTTCCAGATCTCGACAAGTCCTTCTTTGCCAGTAGCTATGTTGTTGGCGAGCCGATAAATCTCATTCGTCTGTATAACTTTTTGGGAGTCGATCCCTCTTCTGGGCAAGCTATATATGAAGATAGAAATGGGGATGGTGTGATTACGCCGGATGATCGCTACATAGCTGATATTGGAACGCCATTTTATGGCGGCTTCAATAACACCTTCACCTACAAACGCTTTGAATTGGGTGTCTTCTTCCAATTCAATCATCGCTTTGGTGCAACAAACATATTGAATACACGACCGGGCGCGATGGTCAATCAAAACGATTCTTGGCTGGGCCGGTGGACACCCGAAAATAGCGATTCTGCAATTCCCGGAGCAACCACAACAGCCGGAAGTCCATTGTATACATCCTACAACCAATACACGAGTTCCAATGCGATGTATGGTGATGCATCATATATCAAGCTTCGCTCGGTAAATATGGCTTACCAACTTCCTGCCAACTGGATTTCCAAAGCAAAAATGTCGAATTGTAGTGTTTTCGTACAGGGACAAAACCTGTTCACCTGGGCAAAAAACAAATACGTCTTAGACACCGAAACGACTGTCCAGGGCGGCCCTTCCGGTTTGGGTACCGGCACCATCGGCCAAGTGTTACCGCCGTTACGTACCCTAGTTTTTGGATTTAACTGTCAATTTTAAATATCACCATGAAAAAGATACTATCAACATATATATTGTCTGCAATCCTGCTTTCGGGCATATGCTTACCTACGTCGTGCGAAAAATTTGTAGAGTTGGGTGCTCCCCCAACACAGGTCGAGCTTGACGACGCTTTTCGAACCGACGCTTCCGCAAGAAGTGTCGTGCTCGGACTCTATGTCTCCACCGTTAACAGTAATATCTCCGGGACGACGACGTTCTATGCGGGGATGGCCGCAGACGATCTGCAATACAATGCGGCGGATCCGAGCTTGCTTGAATTTGGCAACAATGGATTGCTGAATACCAACAGCTATGTAAATAATTTGTGGGGAAGTCTCTATCAATTGATCAAGAACACAAATAACTGCGTTTATGGCTTGGAGAAATCGACGACGCTGACCCCCGCTGTACGAGACCAGCTTATCGGAGAAACGAAATTTATACGCGCATATGCCTATTTGTATTTAGTGAATCTCTACGGGCCTGTACCTTTACATATCAAGAGCGACCTCGAAGTATTTGAGCAAGTTTCTTTGGAACGCGCTGCGGTCGATCAGGTTTACAATCAAATTCTTACCGATTTAACCGATGCGGAAGTAAAACTCAACACGACCTACGAAGGCACGTTTCGGGCCCGGGTAAATAAACATGCCGCCAGCGCGTTGCTCGCTCGTGTCTATCTGTATAGGGGTGATCAGGAAAAGGCAGAAAGCTATGCCACTAAAGTTTTGCAAGCTAGCGATTACAGTTTGGTAGCACCTACAGCGAATTTTGTCAATGACAGCAAGGAGACTATCTTTCAATTAGCCAATCTCACGGGTATCACAACCTTCGGCACCAACTACATCACCTCAGCCACGGTAATACCCTCTTACACGTTGCCCGAGCGTGTTTACAACAGTTTCGAAACAGCACCCACAACTGATCTCCGAAAGAGCAATTGGATATCTCCAAAAACGGTTTCCGGCACGCCATACTATGCGGTCAATAAATACAAGTTATCTGCCGGCACCGGCAACGAATACCATATCGTATTACGTTTGGCCGAGCAGTTTCTCATCCGCGCAGAGGCGCGAGCCAACCGCAATAATCTGAGCGGGGCCAAGGCTGATGTAGATGCCGTGCGTAAGCGTGCTGGCCTATCAGGACTGCCTAGCGGACTCACGCAGGCACAAATGCTATCCGCAATTGAAACCGAGCGATTGCACGAGTTCTTCGGTGAATACGCTCACCGTTGGATGGACCTAAAGCGAACAAACCGCGCTACAGCCGTATTGTCACCGATCAAAACAAGTTGGCAAGACACGGATGTGTTGTTTCCGATTCCAAACGCACAGATCGTGATCAATGGAAAACTTACACAAAATGCAGGGTACGAGAATTAATCGAATACATACTTTTTAACAAAAGACATTGAACATGAAAAAACATTTATTAGCAGCGCTTGCTTTGACCACAAGTATATGCTATGCTCAGCAAAAGCCGAACGACCTTTTTCAACGCAATCGTTCCATACTAGAAAACGGGAGCGTTTCCCAAAAGGATTCATTGGCTAATGCCGTATTTAATGAGGTAAACACCTACAAAACGGAAGAGCAATACAGGGTAGCGATCAATATGCTCCGCACACTGGAACACGAAGACAAGATGGAGTCCGTTAGTAAGACGGTGAAAAAGAAATTCCCCAAGGGAAGCTTGACAAGAGATGCTTTTATCAGCGATGTATTCTACAAAGCGGAAAGCGGTGCAGACAAGGAGAAAGCATACAAAGAGCTGCTAAAAAAGTGGCCCGTAAGCAATTTCCCGGGACAGGAGCTGAGCTATGACTATGTACTGGCGAATTTGGCAGGCGCATTCGCAACCGAAGGAAATGCAACCCGAGCAACCCACTATTTAGCGCAAATGCACGAACGTTTTTGGCGTGGGAACGGCTATCTTTCCGTAGGGAAAACGCTTTTGGCTGCCGGTGATACCACAGCTGCCACGCCGTTGCTCAAAACAACAATGGACGACGCCTATTACTACATCAGCTTGCCTGAAGAACAAAAAGACAACAAGGCCCGATTCGCTTCCATGGGTTATGCAAGTTCCATGTCGTCTTACGTCGGCATACTAGTTAACCAAGGAGCATACGCTGAAGCTTTGGATTTAATCGAAAAAGCCATGACGGTTGCCCCCGAACAGGCCGATGCACTCGCCAACGTATACTATAAGTCCCTATTGGGCACGGGCCGTAAATTGGAGGCCTACCAAGTGCTAACAAAGCTATACGCGAAAGGCCAGTTTAATGTAGAGGATGATCTTAAAATGCTTTATGCAGATCTTAATGGTTCCATGAAAGGCTATGCGCGTTTCAATACCGGCCTGAAAAACGATCTGATAAAGTCTATACAAGAGCATATTAAGCAGATGGAGACCTACAAGCCCGCCCCCGATTTCGAACTCCGTAATCTAAAAGGAGAAATCGTTAGTCTAGCTAGCCTGAAAGGAAAGGTCGTTGTGCTGGATTTTTGGGCGACTTGGTGTCAGCCTTGTATTCGTTCGTTCCCGGGGATGCAGGCTGCACAAGCTATGTACAGTACCGATGATAATGTGCAATTCCTGTTTATCAACACTTGGGAACGCGACAAGGATTACAAGGAGAAAGTCGTGTCCTTTATAGATAAAAACCAGTATCCGTTCGAGGTTTTGTATGATGACCAGAAAGACCCAGCAACTGGACAAGTGCTGGCGGCCAAATTCGGTGTCAAAGGTATTCCGGCCAAATTCATTATCGATGCAAACGGTAACATACGCTATTTCTTAACGGGATCTAGTCCTAATGTAGATTATATAAAAATGGAGATGAAAGAGCTCATCGAGGCTGCAAAAAAGCCTCACGCCGGATAGCGAAAACGCCAAAAGTGGGGCGTAGGACATCATCAAAGCATATAGACCGCTGCCGATAGGTGGAACAGGTAGCTGCTCGGAAAACGGCATACCAAATATTGCTGGGCAAGATGTTGTGCGCGAGTTTTTGTGAGCCGATTAGGGGTGCTAATCGGCTCATAAGATCCCTATCCAAGTCTTAATCCACCTGAACTATGCAAGTACGGATACCTAGCGACCCGAAAAACGAGAAAGTATGCGTCCATCTGCCATGCACCGCGCTCACGAAATTACAACCGGAAAACACCAAAAAAATATTATTAAACTTTCAGTATGTTTTGAAAGTTTAATAATCTTCCATATATTTGTGTTATGGAACTAGCTGAAGCAAAGGTAAAATTTATTGAAACCTGGGGTAAATTGGGCTCTGAATGGGGTATAAACCGTACCATGGCGCAAGTACATGCGCTGCTTTTGGTGTCTCCTGAAGCATTGACTACCGAAGAGATTATGGAAACTTTACGTATCTCCCGCGGGAATGCAAATATGACCCTGAGGGATTTGATTGGGTGGGGATTGATCGAAAAACAACATAAGGCCGGTGAGCGCAAAGAATATTTCTACGCCGATAAGGATACGTGGAACATCGCCCGACAAGTAGCCAAGGAGCGCCGCAAAAGGGAGTTGGATCCGGTATTAAAAGTCTTGGAGGAGCTTACGCAGGTGGAGGGTGACCAAAACGACCCGGCATACCAAACGTTCAACAAATCCGTGACGGACATCAATAAACTGGCAAAAAACGTCGATAAAACGCTGGACACTATGTTTAAGGCCGAAGAAAATTGGTTTTGGGGCTCCTTATTCAAGCTATTTAAATAAGCTATATTTTTTTGCCTATAATTTTCATTTAATACTGAAAGTTCCATAATAAAAATACGCAGTTATGAAAGCACTTCAAGATCACCTGATTTTATTCGACGCCGAATGTCCGATGTGCCGCCTCTATACCCAGGCATTTGTAGACAGGGGCATGCTTGATAAAGACGGTCGGAAAGCCTATCAGGAATTCCCCGCAGACGCCTGCCCCCTACTCGATCGGCAACGTGCGGTAAACGAAATTGCACTGGTCAATCTAAAAACGGGCGATGTAACCTATGGTATCGAAAGTATCCTCAAAATTGTCAGCACATCATACCCGCTGCTAAGGCCGATCTTGCTCTTCAAGCCTTTCCTTTGGTTTATGCGCAAGCTCTACGCCTTTATTTCCTTCAATCGCCGGGTAATTATCCCAGCGCCTGTTTCTGCAGATACTTTTCAATTACAGCCCAGCTTCCGTCTACGCTATCGCCTAGCATACCTCGTGTTGACGTGGCTCATCACATCCGCTGTGCTCACCGCCTACGTACCCCTGATGGGCGATCTACTGCCCCAAGGCGCGTCCTACCGCGAGTATATCATCTGTGGCGGGCAGCTTTTTTTCCAGAGCGCCATCATCGGCCTTGCACAAAAGGGCAAACACTGGGACTACCTAGGCAACATGATGACCATCTCTCTTGCGGGGGCTTTGCTGTTGCTCCCAATTCTGCTGCTGGCGCCGTGGTTGACCCTCCCTCCGATGGTTTACGTCGGCTGTTTTCTGCTGGTCGCGGCAATGATGTTGCTCGAGCACATCCGCAGAACGAAGCTTTTGGGTATGGGGCAGCTGCTCACCATCTCTTGGGTGCTTTATCGTTTACTGGTTCTTTTATTCATTTTTCTATACGCAGCATATGATCACGTATAACAAAATTATACTCGCCGGAGGCAATGGATACCTTGGTGGCGTATTAGCTCGATATTATAGTCCCCTCGCACGCGAAGTCATTATCCTCAGCCGGACGGCCAAGCCTGCGGATGGAAACATCAAGACGCTGCATTGGGATGGTTGCACTGCTGGCGAATGGACCGCTAGTCTAGAAGACGCCGATCTCTTGGTTAACCTATGCGGAAAAAATGTAAACTGCCGCTACACGGAAGCCAACAAAGCAGCAATCATCCGATCGCGTGTCGTGCCCACCACGCTTCTAGGAACCGTGATCACGCATCTCCAAAAACCACCCAAACTGTGGATCAATATCACCTCAGCGACAATCTATCGGCATGCCGAAGATCGTCCACAAGACGAAGAACGCGGGGAGCTGGGCTACGGCTTCTCTGTCGACGTTTGTCGGCAGTGGGAGGAGGCATTTTTCCAAACCGACACCCCTCGTACGCGCAAGATTGCCTTGCGCATGGGTATCGTCCTGGGTCGTAGCGATGGCGCATTTCCGCGTCTGCTCAATTTGGTCAAATGTGGCTTGGGCGGCAGACAGGGCAATGGCAAGCAGTATGTCTCTTGGGTACACGAACAGGATGCTGCCCAGTGTACGGAATGGTTACTGACGCATAACGACCTACAGGGAATAATCAATTGCACCGCACCCGAAGCATTGACGAATACCTTCTTCATGCAGCATATCCGCCAAGCAATCGGGATCCCTTTCGGCCTACCTAGCCCTGCCTGGCTTTTGGAAATTGGCGCAACGTTGATCGGTACAGAAACGGAGTTGATCCTTAAAAGCCGATGGGTGCTCCCGCAGCGGCTGCTGGATAGCGGGTATCCATTTCTTTTTGCTAAAGCCGAGCATGCAATAAAAGACCTGTTGCGTATCCGGGGCTAAACCGATGATACGTCGTTAGCAGCCCCAGCTGCCAGGTGGGGGCTAGGGTTTCTTCACAACAGGTAAAAGCGGTTGATCAAGGCTTGTGCGTCGTGTTCAATTGCGGGATTTCCTGCCGCCCGGCCACGGATAATTTCGATCATGCGACTGTCTAGCCATATTCCTATTTCAAATCCAGATAAGTTGATACAATATGTTGATTTTTTGAATGGAAATGGCAATCGGTAGCGAAACCTTCCTACCTATATTTGCTAGGTAAACCTAATTGAAGTTGACATGATACATTTCGCAGTCCTTTTCGGCCTTCTGTCGTCTGGACCAATCACTTGGTCCGATGCACCACTGAAGGCTTCTCCGGTACACACATCCAGTTACCATATGCCACGGGAAATAATCTCGTTGAACACGCGGCAAACGAAGGTGTTGACGGGAATCGTAACTGACCAAAGCGGCACACCCCTTCCAGGTGTCTCCGTCACGGAAAAAGGAACGAACAGTGCGGCCAGCACGGATGCAAACGGACGCTATTCCATCACGCTGCAAAGCGATACGGCCATCTTAATTTTCTCTTCTGTCGGATACTCGGCCTTAGAAGTCTCCTCGGCAGGCAAACAAACATTGGACGTGCTGTTGCAATCCGATGCCGCAAACCTCGATGAGGTCGTCGTGATTGGTTACCAGTCCATAAGAAAGAAAGACCTGACAGGCGCCGCCTCGGTGGTATCCGTAAGAAACACCGAAGCCAAGGTGGCGCGCTCGCTGCCCGAGGCCTTGCAGGGGCAATCTTCCGGATTGGTTGTCCGAAACTCCGGCGGACCGGGCCAAGGGGCCGTCGTCAATATCCGTGGGCTTAGCACCTTATACGGAAATGCCAGCCCCTTATATGTTATCGACGGCATGCTCTCCGACCCGAACGTCACCATCAATACCAATGATATAGAGAGTATTCAGGTATTAAAGGATGCATCTGCCGCAGCCATCTATGGGGCACGCTCGGCAAACGGCGTTATCATCATCACGACAAAAAAGGGAAAAACGGGACCTATGCAGGTCAACGCTTCTGCCCGATACAGCGTCACAAACTTGCCCAAGATGTACGATATGATGAATGGCTCCGAATATGTTGCCATGAATAGCCAAGCCTATCAAAATGCAGGGTACACGCCTCAAGCGTCTGTGGCAAACTATGACGGTACCGATGTCAACTGGGCGGATGAGCTTTTCCGCACCGGCGGCATCCAAGACTACAACGTGTCCATAGCGGGCGGTGGTGAAACATCGAAATACTACATGTCGGGTTCTTATTTCAAAGATGTAGGCACGATGATCGAGCGAAAATTTGATCGTGCGGCATTCCGTATCAACACCGAAGGCTCGCGCGGAAGGGTGCGCGTTGGCGAAAACATCTTGATCTCCTCGTCCTATGGGCAATCTCCTTTTTCAGGCGGTGCTTTTGGCGGAAACCCTTTTTACGATGCCTTTAACATGCTGCCCATCATTCCTATCCGCGGTCAGGAATTTATCAGCGAAGCCAATCCTGGCGGTTGGGGTATTGGCTCCAACAATGCGCGCACCTATTCTCGAAACCAGATCGCACAGGCCTACATCACCAACTCTTCCTACAACTATGTAAAGATAATGGGCAATCTGTATGGTGAAGTCGATGTGCTGGATTGGCTTACCTACCGCTTAAATGCAGGATTGGAAACCAGCTTTGATAAAAATACGGCATTGCGCGGCAAAGGCATTTGGTATTGGAACCAGATCGACCCGCCCACACGGATCGATGAAGAACGCTCGCAATTTTTAAGTTATCTATTCGAGCATACCTTAAACTTCAATAAAACAATCGACAAACACCAGATCAATGGTGTCGTAGGCTACACCCAGCAGACCATTGGTCGGACAGGCATCGGTGCCGGAAAAACCAATTTGCTTGCCTCTGCCGACGAATATTTTACGACCATCAATTCGGCAACAGGCGAGAGCATCGCTTCCGGCAGCCGCGGCAGAAATTTCATAGACTCTTGGTTGGGTCGATTGAATTATACCTATGACGACCGCTATCTTGCCACGTTTACATTCCGGTCCGATAAAGACTCCCGCTTTGGAAAAGACTACCGCAATGGCTTTTTTCCGTCTGGGGCACTGGCCTGGCGATTAAGCAATGAAGATTTTTATAACGTAAGCTGGATGCCCGACTTCAAGCTACGGGGGTCTTATGGCGTCTTAGGGGCCGTGAACCTGTCCAACTACCAGTATGTAGGTTTTGTCAACCAAGCCCCTCGTGCGGTTTTTGGTTCAGGCATGCAGGAAACGCAGGTTGGCGGTGCGCAGGTAACCTTGGTTGATCCCAACCTGAGGTGGGAGGAAAAAGCAACGTTAAACCTCGGCTTTGACGCAGCGCTCTTCAACTCGCAGCTCACCCTATCCGTGGACGCCTTTCGCGCCGTCACGTCCGATGTCTTGCTGTTTCTGCCTATTCCCGGATACTTAGGCAGTGTAGGCAGTCCCGGCCTCATGACAAATATCGGGTCTATTGAAAACAAAGGTTTAGAGTTTGAGCTGGGCTACCGCCCGAATAGCACCCGCGAAGATGGGTTCCGGTGGGATATCTCCGGGAACCTAAGTTTTATCCGCAATAAGGTACTTTCACTTGGTAATTTGGGCATTGACCCCATTACGGGCTTACCGAGAAACTATATCCAATCCGGCAATACCAGAACCCAAGTAGGCCGTTCCATCGGCGAATACTACCTCATCTTAACCGACGGCCTCTTCCAGAACCAAGCCGAAATTGATGCGCACCGTGCGCAGGCCGGTATTGCCAAACCGGGCGATGTGCGTTACGTAAACCTGCTGGACAGAGGTACCGACAACGACATCACCCCCGATGACCGAACCTACGCTGGCTCGCCATGGCCCGTCTTTACCTCGGGTGTCACCTGGAATGCATATTACAAAAACTTTACCTTCAATATGCAGCTGTATGGCGTGGTGGGCACCAAGCTGTACAACGATTTGCGCCGCGATTTTGATGGCATGGGCTATTCCAACTACCGCCGTGGCATTGTTCCCTGGACAGCCGAAAACCCGACAGACTTCCCCCGTTTAGGCGTTTCCTACACCAGCAATACAGCTGGTGATCCCAGCGTAGACCAAGGGATTATTTCAAACGTGCGTGGTGATACCGACCGCTGGTTGGAGAATGGTTCTTATCTGCGGTTAAGCAATGTGCAGTTGGGATACAATATGCCGCAACGCATATTGAAACACTTACACATCCCCTCCTTGCAGGTGTATGTAAGTGGGCAAAACCTATTCACCCTCACAAACTATACAGGATTGGATCCCGACGTAGTGGGCGCCAATGCCAATCTAGAACCCGGCGTGGATGTAGGAGCCTGGCCACCGAACAGGATATTTTCTTTTGGAATATCGTTAGGGCTATAATCAATCGAACAGACAAAGAACTTTACCATGAAAAGATCAATCATATTCATATTTACAACATTAGCCATTCTAGGCACCAGTTGTCAACGGAATTTCGACGAACCTAACCCTGATATGCTGACCGTGGAGTCCTTTTGGCGAGACGAAAGTGATGCGCTCAAAGGAATAAACTCCGTTTACAGCGCACTCAACAGGGGCAGTTCCTACTACAACCGGGGCATGCATTTTCTTTACCTGCTACGCTCCGACGAAGGGTTTGGCTCGGGGGGCGACATCGGTCTCAACAACAATATGTCCTTCGCTTTTACCAGCAATAACACCAGTGCCGACGCGTGGAATGCCATTTTCCATGCGAATTTCCGCGCAAATCAGGTCATCCTCAACGTGCCCCAGATTGCCATGAACGAGACGGTCAAGAAACGTATTATCGCCGAAGCAAAATTTCTGCGAGCCCTCAACTACTTTAACCTTGTGGTGTTTTGGGGGCGACCACCACTGGTCTTGACACCCTTAACGGCGACCGATTATCCGGCCAATGCAACACCTGAACAGGTCTATGCGCAGATCGTGCAGGATCTCAGCGAAGCTGCGGCAGATTTGCCCGTCTCCTACTCGGGCGCCGATATAGGCCGCGTTACGAAAGGAGCCGCACACGGCTTACTGGCAAAGGCATACCTGCAGCAAGGAAAGTTTAGCGAAGCGAAAACGGCGATGGACTGGTTGGTGACAGGCGAAGGCGCGGGCAATTACGCCTTGATGGAAAATTATGCGGACAATTTTAAGCAAACCGCTGAGAATAACCGGGAATCGGTATACGAAATACAATACAAGGAAAACGCAGCCGAGAATGGCGATGACGATACCAACCCCGGCATAAGCCTGAATACGGGTGCTTCGGTTCCCAAATTCTTGGCCCCGCCGAATCCAGGGCCAGGTTATGCAGATGGCGGTGCCAGACGATGGATTGTGGACAGTTTCGAAGAAGAACGAACCATCGATGACCGCCGGGATCCTCGTGCCGCAGTCAGTTTCCTTTACGACAACGCCGACGAGCGCGGCCCTGCTTTCACCATGGTATACGGCCAGGTGTGGCAAGCCATCTACGGCGGTAACGATAAGCGCGTATGGTTTCGGAAACTATTGAACGATGACTCCAAAAGTGGCGAAAGCTTCAGTTCGCCCAACAATTACCGTATGATCCGTTACGCGGATATCCTCTTGATGTACGCAGAATGCTTGAATGAGCTCGGGCAGACAGCGACGGCTTACCCCTATGTTGATCGGGTTCGATCTCGGGTGAACATGCGCACGCTGACGGTGGCCAAGCCAGGTTTGGATCAGTCGGCTTTTCGCCAACAGATCAAGAAAGAACGGCTGTTGGAGTTGGCGGGCGAAGGCTGGCGCTATTTCGACATGGTGCGCTGGGGCGAGCTAAGCAACAACTTAAACACCTTGCGCCAACGCGATCCTGACTTTAACAACTTTGTACCGGGTAAGCACGAGTGGTATCCCATCCCACAATCGGATATCGACAACAGTGCAAACCTTACGCAGAACCCAGGCTATTAAAATTTGATCAAAAAAACAGAATGATGAAAAACTTATGCTATATCATCGCGATCAGCTTGCTGTTTATCTGCAGTGGCTGTGAACGCGAAGAGGAAATTCCGTCGAGCACCGTTCCGCCGACGATCAGCTTATCGGCAGACAGCGTAGCGATAGCTTCCGGCAAATACATATTGCGCGCCGAAGGAGTGAGCGCCTATGGAGGGCCTCAGCTCCAACAAGTAGACTTTTACAAGGGCGGCGAAAAAATTGGCGAGAAAGCGGTTGCCCCCTACACCTTCGAGTACGATGTTCAGGAAAACGTCCCTGACCAACAGCTCTCTTTCCACGCCGTTTTAATAGACCGCGCCGGCAACGCGATAAAGAGCAACGAAGTGCAGGCCAAAGTCAGGGTGCTTCCGATCCGCATCGAAGCGGAAAATGCGACCCTGCGCGGCTTAGCGCGCGTGGCAAACGACCAAGAAACAAGACAGACTTCCTCCAACCAAGCCAAGGTGGGTGCCATCGACAACGCCTCCAGCGGCATCGATGCCACCATACAAATTCTTGCTGCCGGCGACTACCTCATCCGCATAGCCGCAGGAACGGGTTTTGACGGCACTTCCCATAAGGTCTATATTGATGATCAGGAGTCCACCGCCCAAATATATGCTATCCCCAACAGGGGTTGGAACGTGTGGCAGACTTTCGATCTGACGTTTCCGCTGGAAGCAGGCCCGCATAAGATCAGTATCCGCCACCAGTCGATGTATGGCGAGCTAGATTATTTCGAATATTCCAAACTTTAATATGATGATCATGAAACAGATGCTTTATATCAGCTTTATCCTATTTGCGCTTGCTTGCGACAAACGGGGTGCTGGCCCATACTTGCCCACGCCGAAAGCTCCTGAAGCGACAGGGCCCGCAAAATTCCAAAATCCGCTCCTGAACACCGCTCCCGATCCTTGGGTTGCGCAACGCGGCGATTTTTACTACTATCTGCAAACACTGGGCAACCGCATCGAAATTCGGAAAACAGCAAAAATGAGCGAGCTGTCGTCTGCAGCAAGCAAAGTCGTTTTCACAGCGCCCAGTGCTGGCCCCAACAGCCGGGATGTTTGGGCACCGGAATTATTCTTTCTGCAAGGAAAGTGGTACATCTACTATACCGCGAGTAATGGCCAAGACGTTAACCACCGGATGTTTGTGCTGGAAAACGCGAATGAAGATCCGACCACAGACAACTGGGTCGATAAAGGGCAGCTGATCACACAGCCTACCGATCAGTGGGCCATCGATGGCAGCATCTTCGAACATGGAAGCGAATTGTTTTTCATCTGGTCGGGGCGGCCAGGTGCCAGCTCAGGGAATCTTACCCAAAATATCTACATCTCCAAGATGTCCAATCCGTTTACATTGACCGGCGAAACGGTCATGATAGCCGAGCCGGAGTACGATTGGGAACGCAAAGGCTTCCGTGTGAACGAAGGTCCCGAGATCCTGAAAAACAAAGCTGGCGATACGTTTTTGATCTACAGTGCCAGCTATTGTGGCACCGACGATTACGCGCTGGGTATGATGAAGCTGACCAACGGCGCAAACCCGTTGCTCATGTCCTCTTGGACAAAGCACCCTACCCCTGTATTTAAACAAGCTCCAACAGCCTACGGCGCGGGACACAATGGGTTTTTCAAATCGAAAGATGGCACCGAAGACTGGATTATCTACCATGCAAATACGGAGTCGCACCCGAACAATGATGGTTGCGGGAATGTCAGAAGCACGCGCATGCAAAAGTTTAGCTGGAATGCTGACGGCACGCCAAATTTTGGTACCCCGGTAGCCGTAGGCGCCTTTCTCGACGTGCCCGCTGGCGAGTAAGAGAGGGCTACTTCACCTGCTAAAGATCCGCCAGCAAGAGTTAAATTGCAGTGCCCGCCAACACCCTATTTGGGTATTGGTAAAGGGAAGCATACCAAAAAGCTGCGGTAAACAGTAATCGCAGCCTCCTGTGAGACGTGTTGCACCTCACAGGAGGCTGGATATGCTCGATATCCCAACAACCGAGCTACCAACACACAACGGACCCGTTTCTTATGGAAATGGCACCCAAAACAAATCGGAAACGCCGAAGGGGACAAAGACCTTCGGATTTTGCAACCTCAGCATAAGTGGTTCACCGCTTCGATGATACAAAACGAAGCGCGTTAGAGGAGCTGCACATAGCGTATTTCAATAAAATTTATACAATATCCCTAGAATTTTACCCCGGCGTGCTATCGGCAGTTTTTGCGCTACTGCCATGCCAAAATGCATAGATGTAGCAAACATAGCATACAGCGCCTAGCTGTTCTGCCAAAACGACGATCCGGAAGCAGATCTAACGGCAAGGCGAAAGCTTATCGCAACAACCGCTAAAAAAATGTTAAAACATTTAAAATCAACGATTAACATAATTTCTTTAAAAAAGTTTTGTTAAATTTCAATTGTTACAAAAACCGGCTAGACGAAAAAAATTCAAAAAAATTTCCATTTACCGGATTGTCACCTAATCTTCGTTCTTCACGTTATTATCCCACAAAATATAAAAACGACACATCGTGTCGACATAATTTTTCGGAATAATTATTTATTTTTTTATATATAGCTTTATGGTGGCGGAACCGAAAAGCCAATCTTGATTTCTCCAAATCAAGAATAAATAACAGAGTAGGACCATTGTAAATTTTTTTAATATGAAAAGGACACTAAGTTTAACCATCCAAGAGGTAGAAAACCGAAACATGCCGACCTTTTTAAGTGAAACAGCACTTTCTGTCGCAAGATGTACCTCAACTTGCACAACATGTACATGTTCTTGCTGCTGCAACAATGGAGACCAACAAGAGATGGTAGCTGCCCTCTAATTGGATTTAATAGCTTTGGGGCCACTGATCCCCAAAGCTATTTCAAATCCGATGCATTTTGCTAACCTTTTTTATTTTGCATATATGAGTACGAAAAGCATCTCATTAAAAAATCTGAGTATCTACAAAAATGCGGAACGCACTTACATCGGTCGAGGCGACGGCTACCTTTCCGTATTGGAAGGGGAAGACGTATTCTTGGTGAATGACATTTTTTCGGCATTGTTGGATAACGATAAGAAGCTGACCTACCACGAACTACAGCAGTCTATCGTGGAGAAACATACCGTTGACGACGGATTTTTTGATGACATTATCAACTGGCTGACCTCAAATGGAATACTGATACTAGAAGATGAGCACGCAAGTCCGCCCGAGACGCAACAACTCCACTTAGCCATCATAGGACTGCCCGATGATGAAACGGAGATGCTATTGCAGAAGTTGCAAGAGGTTGTGGGCGAGGAGGTGAAAATTGCCGCTCAACAGCTAGAAGGATTAGCCAATGCTGAAAACTGTGCCGCTTTGCTATTTACACCGATTTTGGATAAGTCTATCAGCAACTGGGCACAACAACTTTACGAAAGCAATATTCCGCATATCTATTTAGATTTTTCACCCTATACGATCACCCTCGGACCAGCGGTTATTCCTTCCATCAAGACCCCCTGCCTGAAATGCTTTGCCCGTCGCAGAATTGCAAATACGGCAGATCCCAAAAATTACATGAAACTGATCCGGCTGGACAATGAGGTGTTGACCAAGACCTCGTTTTTGGATAGCAATTTCCATCGCACACTTTTGGAATGGCTTGGCGGTGAGTTGTTGCGCTTGATAGCTTCCAACTGGACCTCCGCCGGCATTGTTGCCAAATCTAAATCCATCAACTTTGCCACAGACGAGTTTGAAACGGCGAAGATCATCAAAACCGTGAATTGTGAGGTGTGCAACCCTCACTTGGTTTTCAGGGCATTAAACGGGTAGCACATGAAGACACATAACGCCAACCGCGAGGTTACGAAATACCTATCAGGCTCGTTTGCCGGATTTTTATCGGGAAACATTTACTTTATTCCGAACCGGCTTTTCATGCCCAAAGAACTACATCATACAGCCTGCGAAGGCCGCAACTTGCAGTATGTGGGCGCCCAGCTGGACAGCTTGTCCGGTGGCTCCATTTCCTTTGACAGGGAATCGGCTATACTATCCACCTTCGGCGAGTTTATCGAGCGCTATAGTGCGTCTTTCCAGAGTGAGCATAGCCACATCCTGCGCCAAGGCATTAGCTACCGCGAGCTTGAGAAAACGGAAAACGTGGTTAATTTTAAGTACCTCAGGCATTACCAAGAAACACAGTTTGGGCAGGTTAATTTTCCCTTTGCACGGTTAGCACCCGATGATCCGATCGACTGGGTAAAAGGGCATTGCCTCTTGCACAACGAAAGCTTCTATTATCCAGCAGAGCTCGTATTTTTACCCTACAAGCTCAGCGGCAGCCAGCATTATTGGGCACAAACCTCGACAGGCTTATCAGCGCATATCACGGCAGACTTGGCTATGGCCGGCGGCTACTTGGAGTGCGAAGAGCGCAATGCCTTCAGCCAGTGGTGGTATCGCCAAGATAAGATCGACTTCATCAAATACGACGCGCAAACGATACTGCGCGAATGTCCCTCAGAACAGATCCGCATCCTGTTTGCCAACGATCGTGTCAAGCTTGATGTGTATGACCTTGGCGAGTTTTCCAATGTGGAAACGGTTGTCTGCTTTTTGCAGTTTGAGTACAAGAACCATCCCTATATATCCATTGGCTGTTCCTCGCGGTTCTCCAAAGAAGAGGCCATCACAAAAGCTTGCTTGGAGGCTTATCAGGGGATTGATTTCGCCATACTCCTGTGCAATAAAGAAGGCTGGATAGATGATGCCAAAGATGATTTCTCCAAATTAGATGAGTTTGATAAGCATTTTGCGTACTATAATAAGTTTTTGGACATCCGGCAGCACGTACCAATTTATTTGGACCTGCTGCACAATAGCGCTGGATACCGCGACAGGCTTGTCCAGTTCCCGGGCAAGGTCAGTCGCTTTGGCCAAGCAGAAATACAGCAAAAGGCGACGAATATCAAGTATTTACTGACCTTTGATGTGGCTACATCCGACGCTCGCCATTGCGGCTATCACGTGTATAGGGTCGTCGTGCCGGGGTTCCACCTGCTGACAGGAAATTACAATACCCCATTTTTAGGTTTCTTCGAGGAGAACGAAGAGCTGTTCACCCACATTCCTCACCCTTTTCCCTAATCTGCCATGATCTTTACGAACAACTTATTCAACGATTACATCTCGAGCTGCACGCGCGACTTTATCGAAACATCCAAACTCCAAGTTTATGATGTACAAGATTATGCGATGCACATCTCCGGCGTAATGTCTAGCGACTACTACATGAAGGAGATCTTCAACTCGACCTTGGAGCTGGGCAATGTGAAAACCGTGGCACTGCCAGCATACGAATCATCAGAAGCGCTGCGCATTTGGCACAAGATAAACAAGGCAAGGAAGTGCATACGGCATTTCTCGGCCACCGAGCAACTGAACCTTAACGAGCTGTCATCGCTACTGCAGAACACGCTGTTCATCAGCCGCGTCGACGCGCATGGTAACGACGTCAAACACCGAAACATCCCCTCGCCGGGAGGCCTCTATCCCGTCGACCTCTACTACCTGAACCTAAAGGCTATCGACGGGCTTGAGGTGGGCGCCTATTACTATGATCTACATCAAGGCAGCCTCAAAAAGGTATCGGATGGGACCGTTGATTCGGTATTCCGCGAAAAAGTGTTTGATGCTTTCTCCGTGACGGAGGGTGTGCCCACAGATATCGATTTCTTCAACGCCAGCGGCGTGGTCATCCTGGGTGGCACACTGAACCGCACGGCTTTCAAATATTTGGACCGTGGCATCAAATGGGTGTTCACCGAGGCAGGCTCCCTGCTGAACAATATACAGCTTGTCGCCACGGCACAGGGAGGTGTCGGCACATGCCCCTGCGCGGGCTTTATCGATGATGCCATCGCCGAGATCATCAATTTCAGGTCTATAGATCAAGTACCCATCATCAGCATCGTCGTGGGCAAACCCGTTAAGTAGCCATGTTATGAATCTGAGCTTAAACACCGAATATCTGTTGATTGGCGATATCGATCGCCAGGAAGTCGTGGTGCTGAAACACAAACGCACCCATCGGGTTTTCCGTATGAGCAGCATGGAATACCGCATCATCGAACTTTATGCCAAGGGATGTTCCAAGCAAAAGATCATCGAAACTTTCGAGGCCGACTATGAGATCAGTATGGAGGTGCTGGATGCCATTATCAACTCGGCAACGACCCATTCCTTTGTTGTTGCACGCGGCGGTTACGAACAGTTTCCCAAATATAAGATACAACGTAACTTTATCTCGCTGTTGAACTACGGTATCTTTCTGGCCTTAAAGCGCCTCAAGTTAAATCCAAATCGGATCAAGCTGGACAGCGGCGGGAGTTTCAATTTGACAAAGATCATCAAGTGGACACCGCGGCCCGTTCCCGCGCCCCTGTATCGCGCAGGTTCGCTGGCGCTTTTGGGGCTGCTGCTTTTTACGCTGCTATTCTTCGTCCTTTTTCGCGCGCAGTCCTTAGACTTCGCTCTTGTTTTTTACAACCTCAGCCACATCGGGTTTTTAACGATGCTGCTGATCGCCTTCCCTATTTCGCTGGTCATTTCCTTTTTTCACGAGCTCGCGCACTACATCGTCTACAAACGAAACGGCGGCACGCAGCACGAGCTGGGCCTAGGGCTGCTCTACGGATTTATACCAATCTTCTATACGGCGACGGAGGATATGGTTATTTGGCATAATAAATGGACGAAGATCAAGGTAGCCTTAGCGGGCCTAGCATCTGACCTATTTTTTCTGTGCCTGGGCCTGAGCCTATATGCATTGATAAGCTCGCCTTGGATCGCTGGCATTTGTTCATTTATTTTCCTGAATTTGGTGGTCAAGATTATTTACAACTGTAATCCGTTTTCACCCGGATCTGACATGTACTTTGTGTTTCTCGACTTGTTCAACCTGGATATCTCCTTTACCAATGCGCACGAGCAGGTAAAAGCGATACGCAAGAACAAGCACACGAAGATACATTGGGGAAGCCTGGCCTATGCATTGGCCTGCTACCTTAGTATCACGGTATACCTGTTGTCTTTTTTATTGATTTTGTCTTTCCCGATTTGGATTAATTTTTTCATTTAATATGGATACACAAAACCTAATCTTTCAGTTGAAAAATGTTGACCTTAAGATCGAGGGCACCTTCATTCTAAACGACATCAACTTGGATGTCCAGAAAAATGAGCGTGTGTTTATCCTGGGCAATAACGGATCGGGAAAGTCCTCCTTGATCGAAGTTTTTTTGGATAATATCAAAGCCAGCGGCCAGATCCTGCGTCGCATGCCGGCAAAGCGCCACATAGGTTTGCTTTTCGATCAGGTTCCTTTCTCGCCGCTCTATAAGGTCAAGGAAGTCGTACACCTATATGGACTGCTTTTCCATCTGGAACAAAATGCCTATCAACCGATCTTGGAACGATTGAACCTTCCGGCTATTATGCACAAAAAGATCGGCAAGCTCTCTACGGGCGAGCGCAAGCGGCTTGGCCTCTTTGCGGCCCTTTTCCACCATCCACAATTGCTGGTGCTGGACGAGCCGCTGAGTGGCATAGATCCCAATAGCGTGCAGCAGATCAATGAATTGATCTTTGCGCATCCACGCACGGTGATCATCGCCTCGCACTATTGGGAGAGTGCCGTCAAGTATGCCGATAAAATTGTTTTCCTGCATCAAGGAACGATCCTTGGCGGCGGCGCACGAAGCCCCACAGAATGGCTATCTGAGGACTTCATCCCCTTTAACGAGAAGGTGGTGATTCAGGCCGACAGCGGCTTGTCGCTGGATGAGCTCAGGCGCCTTGCTCCGCTGACATTCGGCTACGAAAACCAATATGTGCTTTTCGGCTTTAATGCATCGCTGCTCGACTTTCTCTCTACGGCAAAGATCACCTACTCGAGGGCGCAGAAATCATTACATGATATTTACTACTACTTAATGACTAAACATGAATTGGAAGGCATTACTCTATAACACCTACTTGGATAGCTTGGCTTTTTTCCGCGTAAAAATAGCCCTGTTTTTTTCGTTTCTTTTTCCGTTGATGCTGTTTGTGATATTCTGCACCATCTGGGGCCGTGCAAACAGCGCATACATTGAGTTTCTCCTTCCGGGGATGATCGTGCTCATGTCGATCAGTGAAGGGCTATTTTCCGTCGGCCCCGTGATCAAAGATTACTATGCCTCGGGCATGATTAAACTCATCAAATTTCTCCCTGTCGATATCGCGCTGTTTTTTATCTCGTTCATCTGCAGCCGCTTGGTATTCTTTCTGCTGTCCGTGCTGCTGTTGCTTATCACGGCCAAGGTGTTCTTTGACTACAGTGCCCTTGCGATATACCCGCGGTTGCTGGCCGGCAGTATCTTGAGCTTGGTTACCTTTTCGTTGTTAGGGCTGTGCATCTCTTTTTTAAGCAAGAAAGACAACAGCCGCACCCTGTCGAATATCGTGTATTTCATCCTCATTTTTATCGGCAACCTCTTCTACGCAACGGGCATACAAAGCGGTGTATTCCGATTCTTTCAGGATATCCTGCCAACCAACCATCTCGTAGCTTTCATGCGCTCAGAAAACTTCAACCTGCTCGTCGTCTTCGCGTGGATCGTCGTACTGGCTATCGCTTTCCGCCTACTATTCCTGAAAATAAGATACAGTCGGTCATGAGAAAAGTATTTGCATGTACAGCTCTTTTCTTGGCTTTATTAGCCGCCTGTCAAAACTCGACGTTGACCAACAGCGCCTTTGTTGGGCAGGAAACAGACAGCCTATTCTTCCATACGGAAGATGAAATTGAGCAAGCCTTTTCCAGCAGCTTTGCCTTGGGCAACATGGACAGCCTGGTGCGCCTGGAGAAGAAACTGCAGGCCTTTGACGGCCCGCTTGCTGCCTACTGGCGGGGATATATCGCGTATTTGCAGGGGATATACCTATTTTCCAAAAACAAGCGCGACTCCTCTTCGCTGTATATCGATCGGGGCATTGAGGTGCTCAAAAATGAAAAACAATCCTCCGAGAGCAGTGCCCTGCTGGGCATGCTGTACAACTTCTCGGTGCAGTTTAGCAGCAACGTCATGATCCCCGTTATCAGCCACAAGGCCGACAGCTATTTCCAGCAATCACTGGCGCTGGATTCCAACAACCTGCGGTCCTACTTGGGCATGGCCAACAAGGACTACTACACGCCGGAGAAATTCGGGGGAAAGAAAAATGTGAACGGCCTGTTGCAGCAAGCGCTCACAAAGCCGGACCGGCTGGACAAAGACGCGCGGCTGCCCAGCTGGGGGCGCGAGCAGGCTTACGAGCTGCTGATCCGGCATCATGTTGAATCGGGAGAAGTGGATGCTGCCAAAACATATTACAAAGAGGCCGTAGCGCTATTCCCGATGAATTATCAATTAATCCGTTTATCCTCATTATTCTTAGAATGAAAAACAAACTGACCCTTCACCTGCTGAAAATAAGCGTGGTGTTTATTATGGCTTTGCTCTTCGTTGTGCCAGCAGGTGCACAGACTGGTCAAGGTGTCCTAAATGGCATCGAAAAGAAAATAGATGATGCCTTTGGCCAAGCATTCGTGACAAAGAAGCCCGATCAGCTGGAGCGCATAACGAAACTTTTGAAAGAACAGAAAAAATCGGCACTGACCGACTATTGGCTGGCTTATGCCTACTACCTGAACAGCCTTTACTACGATAGCATGGGCGATGCCGATGAGGCCGAGTCGACGCTTTCCAAAGGCATGGAGCTCCTGAAATCGGGCAGCCAATCGTCCGAAAGCTATGCGCTGATGGGCACCATGCAAAACTATTCCATCAAGTTTATGAATATGCTATCCGCCAATAAGGCGGCAGAGGAAGCTACGCGAAACCTGTCCAAATCCATCCGTCTCGAGCCAAAAAACTTACGGGGCTATTTGGGCTTAGGCCTTCAAGATTATTACACCCCACCGGAATTTGGCGGGGGAACCAAAACGGAGGGCCTACTGAAAAAAGCGCTGAGTATGCCCGATCAGCCCACAAAGAACCCCACGATGCCCTCTTGGGGTCGCAAGGAAGCCTATACCACGCTGATCAGTTATTACATCAAGAAGAAAGATCTGGAAAAAGCAAAACAATATTATAAAGAAGCGTCAGCCAAATATCCGAATGATTATAGATTGCTCTCTCTATCTAAGGATCTGCTATAGGCTGCTCATCGGTCTTTGCCCCCTCCTTACGCTGGGGCAGCAAGCTTTTGAGGGGCGGGTCGTCGATGCCAACAAGCATCCCCTTTCCTATGTCTCGGTCAGCGTTGTCGCCCATGATTCGATGAGCACGCTGACCGATAGCGCGGGCTACTTTTCGCTAACGGGGATGTCCTCCGCTACCGAAGTAGAGGTATTGTTCTCTCTGTTGGGTTATCAGTCCAAACAGGCTATGCTGCGTAGGGGTAGCAAAGAAAGCCATGTGCTGCTTGGCGAGTCGCAGACGTTACAGACCGTGGAGGTGTGGCGCTCCATGAAAGACCTCACTTCGATCAATCTTGGCAAGCTGGATATCTATACCAATCCCATTGCAGGGGCAGATGCGCTCAATGCCCTGCAGATTTATGCCTACTCAAGTAATGTAGACGAAACGGCGAACCCCTCTTTTCGGGGGAGCGAGGCAGACCGCTCGCGGGTGTTTATCAACAGCGTGCCCATCAACAGCCCAGTACGAAACTCGCAGATAAACGGTGTGGGCAATTTCAGTATCTTCAACACGGAGCTCATCCAGTCTATGGATGTCTTTCCGGGCAACCCGCCCTTGATCTACGGGAACACGGGCGCCGGTTTGATCGACATCAAAACATCCGAGTCGGTGAAAAATAGCACCCAGCTTAGCCTCTCCATCGCCAGTGTGGGTGCATTGATCAACCGCAACCTGTCTCAAGATGCCTTTACCCAGGTCTATGCCAACCACCAATTTGATGGGCCGCTCCTGAAATTGAATAGCAAGGGCCTAGGTTTTCTCCAATCGTTCCGAACGACGGATGTCGGGTGGAACAGCAACTGGAAGGTCTCGGATGCCGACAGGCTCAATTTCTATGCTTACTACATCGATGAATATGCCGAGCTAACATCGACAATAAATTTCAGCAATGGGCTGAACCAATCGGGAAAAAGGCGGGGTTTCTTTATCATGAACTACCAAAAGTCGCTATCAGACAAGCTGAACCTTGCGCTGAACAGCAGCTATGATATGGGCAAGAGCCGCATTGACTTCCTGCAGATCGATGTCTCCTCGACCTCCAGCACCCTGTTCAACTCGCTGTTGCTGAATTACCAAAAGGAAGGGCTAAATGTCACCACCGGCCTGGAATACAACCTGCAGCAAAGCAGTATGCAGGGTGTGGGGCCTACATTTTACTACAGCAACCACGATAGCTCACAAACGCAAGTTGTGCAAGGCGACTTTGGGCTGCACATCCTCGAATCGTTCCTGCACGGCACCTACAGCAGCAATAGGATGACTTACAGCCTGGGGCTGCGCAAAAACGTCCCCTTGCAGCACGATGCCAACGGCATAAAGGGCTCCGACAATTACTTTAGCTTTCAATCGTACATCAAGTGGAAGATCAATACCATCCAAAACCTAGTACTCTCTGCCGGAAGATACCATAACTATACCGAACCAAATGTCATGTACCAACGACAGGCGCTCAACCAGACCGATCAGCTGGCGCTGGATTACGTGCTGAAACAAAAAAGCACTTCTTTTAATGCCTCGCTGTACGCAAAACGAGAACAGGGAATGTCCAACACCAGCTACGAGTTTTTGGAAAGCATGGCCTCCCAACGAGAGATCTTCGGTTTGGAGCTTTCCGTCCAGCAGAATTTTTGGAAGTACTTTCGCTTGCTTTCCTCTTTCAGCTTGATGGATGCTTCTTTCGATATCGAGGGCGTGCGCTACAGTACGTCTAACAACATACCTTACTTTTTCAAAAACGCATTGACTTTCAGCAGAAATAGATTCAACATTTCATTGACTGCGCTCAACAGACCGGGCACACGATACACCAGGGTAATCAATGGCAATTACATCCCTGAAGCGCGGGCCTACGAACCGATCTACGAGCAGCAATTGAATGGCTCGCAACTTGGGGCATACCATCGCTTGGATCTCAACATCAGCAAGCTGATTCCCATTAAAAACAATCTGCTAACACTTTACTTCAATGTCAACAACCTCTTGGGCGCTAAAAACCAACGCAACTTGATCTACACCCCCGACTTCTCCGGATCTTCCTTTGAGCATTTCAACGGCAACGTAATATTCTTTGGAGCCAGCATGACCCTTTATTAAGTAAGACCCCTTCCAGTGGGTCTTTACGGACGGCTAAACTTAATTTTCCGGCTTCCTTTAAACCCGATCCGGTTTGGGCGATCAGCCATACCGCACTTATCCCCGTATATAAAGCACTAGGATTAGGCCAATCCTTAACGCGGTCATTTACGGATCAGCTTGATTTGGAAATAGTTGTCCTTTTGGGTGTATGCCACATCGCGAAACAATACCTCCGTAATATATACGCCATCGCAGTCTTCGTAATTCTTCCCTTCGACCACGAAAGCGAAAGCATGTATAGTCGAAAGGAATTTATATTGTTCAATGCCATTCGATAGTTCCAGTTCTCTCAATACGACATGATCGTTTCCATCGATATCATATGGAATCGTCTTGTTTTTATTGCCTCCTAATTCTTTCTTGAACTCAAACATATTTTCAGCAAGTTCGTTGTTGGTAATCATGTTGTCCCCGTTTTCGTTCACAAACGCTAGGGTTAGGGTTGCCGGTGGATTGGAACAAAGGGTCCGCTTATCGCACGACGACATCAAGGGGATCATCAAGGCCAGTAAATAAAACACTTTCATGGGTATATGCTTTTCATTGCTTGATCAATTATCTTACCAAAAGGTCGTATGGTCTGGAAAGTTGCTTGCTGTTTGCCGCATTCGTTCGGCTAACTGCGCAGATACGCATGCGTATTCGGTGCAATGTATAATGCTAACGAGCTGGATACTTATGCGCAGGCAATTTCCACATCATGATCATAAAGGCGTTTGACCCGCCATACTAAAATGTTAAAAACTGTAAAATGTATCATTGTATTATTCTATGGCACATTATTTGTTTATTTACTTGTATTCATAATTTAGGTTAATATTGGTTAGTTAGTAAAAAATCCTGAAGCTCCCCGCTTCAGGATTTTTTTGTTGGAAGCAGTCCATTATGATTGGCCAGCTGTTCAAAGATGGACATCTTTTTGTTCGGTATCGAACAGCTGCGCATACCACATAAAACCACAAATACCTGTCAGTCTTTTAGTTAAAGTTTTTGGCAAAGCGGTTGCATCCCTCTTCACAGATGGCAAGCGAGCGGTTGCGGGTTAAGCTTATCGGAAAAGATTTCACCGACCAAAGCTCCGCATTTACCGAGAAACAACTGCAACCCATCTAATAGGTATTCATCAGCAGGCATTAGCGCTGTACTTTTGAGATATCAAATAGGAAATAATAAAAAACATATTAAAAGACATTAAAAATAGCACAACCATGAAAAAGACATTAACAACCATCGCAGCAGCCATCATCATGATTAGCTCATTCTCTTCTTTCGCAGCAGAGAAAACCAACCCCTTAAAGAACGTCGAGTCATCAAAGGTCATCAACACCTATCTAGAAGCCACTACATTGGGCAGCGTCGAACAGAACAAGTTCCTTTTTGCCGATGATTTCCAGTACAGCAACAGCGCGAACAACGACACGTTCAACAAGCGCGAGTACACCGCCTTTTTGAAAGCACACAAAGGCGTCAACTTCGACTGCAAGACAAACTATGAGATCTTGGATCAAAGCGGAAAGGCCTGCATGGCAAAAGCGACGATGGTTTTTGAAAATTTCACGCGCGTCGATTATATCACCTTGAGTCAAGATCAGGATGGCTGGAAGGTGAGCAAAGTCGTGACGACCTACCCTTAATAGCATAAAGATTTTTGTTTACATATCGCCATGTCGCGAGACGTTGCATGTTTAGTTTAGTTCAGTTTAATAAAGTCTGCCGCTTGGCAGACTTTATTGTTTTTAAGCCCTGTCCTTTTTTGTTGTACCAAAAATGGTATTTCGCCGTTATGGCTTGGCAACGTTATAGCGTGTAGGACATGCTAACAAAAAATAAATGTTAAAAATTGTAAAATGCAAGATTGATTTATTCAATGGCACATTATTTGTTCATCTATTAATATTCATAATTTAGGTTAATAATTGGTTAGTTAGTAAAAAATCCTGAAGCTCCCCGCTTCAGGATTTTTTTGTTTACCGCGTTTGTCCGTTTACATACGATGGTACATCGCTACTTAGATTAATCATCATATAGCGCATGATGAAATATTTATTTCTGTCTACTATACCAATTTCTTATCTCTTTTTTTATCCGCAGCTCATCCTGGGCATCCGCTAGGACTTCCATATATGTCATCTCCTTAATTGCCAAACAGTAATGAACCATAATCCAATATTCGTAAAGCTCCCTCGGCGCAATCGTACCGTCTTCAAATTTGATTCCCCAAGAATCTTCATCCGCATTTTCCAATCTGTCCAAATTCTTTAAAAGGTCGCGTTGTAATGGTCCTTGCCTTGCGATAAATTCCACATAACCTTCCCACTTCCACGCTGGAATTTGGGCAACAGGGTTAGATTTCCAAAGTCCAAGCTCTTTGTATTGCAAACAGTGCATCATTTCATGAGCGAGCAGTTGCGTCAAATTCCAGGTGTAACCATGTAGTTCAACGGAATTCTCCCCGCAGTTCATTTCCCCCTGCAGGATCACCTTATCATAAACTGCCCAAGCAAATGCTGGGCCGAGCAGCACCTTTATCAGGCCGGGATATTTCGATCCGTCATGAAGACAAATATCCAAATTTAAAGAGCCTTTATAAAACTCACTATTTTGTAAAAGTATGGCTGCTTCGTCCAGTATAGCTGTTAATTTTGGATCAACAGGCTTGTTGTGATAAATCGTGAAGCCGCTGTGCGTAGATTTATTGGCGTATGCTAGCTGGGGGCTTAAAATAATTGTTATTAAAAGTCCTACAAGCAGCAATACTACTATCATTGACCCTAAAATCCATCTTTTTACTTGGCGTCTTTTCATGATACTGCAATTTGAGGTTACGCACAATCGCACTGCACCTTTAATAACGAAATCGTCGTTTGCTTAGCCGGTCTACTAAATGCGTATGCGGTTAAACATATCGTTCCATCCTGTTCATTCGATTTTCCATCTTGCCGCATCGTTACAAAAAGCGAGCGGCCGTAAAACCTTATTTTCTTAACCGATGTTGCTCGATTCAATATACAAATTATTCGCGCATATCCGTTATATGCGTACACGATAACTTGAACATGAATCAAGACATGCATCGCTCCTAGGACAGCTACACTATCATCCACCTCTCAATCAAGCAATATTTTGGAAAAATTTCAGGGACTGCGCCGTGTTACTTTTCCATCTCTTTTCGCCACCCCTAAAATAAGATCGTGGAAAAATTGTCATGATAATCCTATAATTGCCGTTTGTACCCGAATCATTACCTCCATATTCCTTACATTGTCGGTGTTAAGCTTAAGATACAGCAGTTAACCAAATCGGGTACATTATGAGTAAACAACCTCATCCTACGATTGTGCTACGAATGAGCATGTGCTTATTTAACGGCAAAAAATCTGATCATGCGATCAGTAGGCGCATCAGCGCGCGGATGCAAAACTGTTTAGTTTTGCTGACCTTTGCTTTTTGCACCGCTTGTACGGCACAGCATGAAAGAGATTCCGAAAACAGGAAGCCTAGTCTACAAAAAGAGCAGGCAGCTTCGCTGCACGGACCCGAGACAATTGTTCGAACGATTAAGCAAGATAGGAAAGGTAACATATGGATTGCCTCTTGGGATGGGGTTTTTAAATATGATGGAACATCTTTTGCCAACATGACAGAAAAAGTGAGCACGGCCCGATTTTTCGCTGTTTTAGAAGATCGCGCAGGAAATTTTTGGTTTTCTACTGTCGGATCGGGCGTTTATTATTATGACGGGAAATCGTTTCGTCAGTTCACTACGGCGCAAGGACTGGCCAGTGATACGGTCACCGATATCTATGAAGATAGCAAAGGTCATATTTGGTTTAGCACGGCAAAGGGCGCAAGCAAGTATGACGGGCACTCTTTTCAGAATTTCACGGAAAAAGATGGCCTGATCGATAACAACCTGAATTCGATCATGGAAGATCATACTGGGCAGTTTTGGTTTGCGACCTCGGGGAATACCTACCGATATGACGGCAAATCGTTTAGCATGGTGACGCATGAAGGCAGACCATTTACGAACGTGCGCTCCATGATAGCTGGTAAAAACGGAAACGTTTGGCTCGCCGGCAACGATGGCCTTTGGTTATACAACAAGACGACCTTTACCAATTTTACGCAAAAGTTTGTTGGCTATGTGTATGAAGATAGCGAGGGCAATATTTGGACCAGTACAAATAGCGGTATGGCAAAAAAATCACCCAATGATCTATCAAACAATAACGATGAGGGCACATGGATGATTACGCGATATCAGGCAACCTCCTTACACAACAGCAAGGTATTGCCAGACATTATGAAATCGAACGAAACGATGATTTTTGGAATCACTGAGGCGGCAGATGGCAGTATGTGGTTCGGCACGTTACAGGGTGTTTATCGCTACGATGGCGATACGTTTAACGACTTTAAAAATCATTCACCGCGTTAGTAGGCTTTTTTTGTAATGTAATTGCCAGTTCGCTATACCGAGATCCATTCATATTGTATGGAGGCTTTGCATGCGCGCAGATAAGCACAAAGACGACGCAATTGTTTGTGTGGATTCCAGATGTAACTTGCCATAGATTGCTTTGGTCAATCGACGAAAGACAGATCATCAAACAGGGGCCTCTCCACGGGGCTGAACAGAGCGATAGGTTTACTTATTTTGGAGCAACTTTTCCAAGTAGGCGATCTTCTCCTTTTCGGCTTCCCACAAGCGCTCATAGAGCTCCACAATTTTATCAGCGGTGTTAAAGGTGGGCTGGTAATTTACCGAACTGGCAATGAGTGTGGAATGGTCCGTACTGGTATTGATCGAGATAAGTGAAGACAAAAAAATGTAAAAAACCGGCCACCTCCCACCTATTTCGAACAGTGGAAATGTATTTATTCATGCTTGCCAATCAGAAAAAAACAGCTAGATTTATAAAAGCTAAAGTATAAACCGCTTGCTCTTGTTAACCGCTTGGCGCGATGTTTTCCTGCCCTTCTTGGTATAAAAGGCGACCGGTACAGACAATTTGCATAACCCGCACGCTGTAAACGCGTTTTTGGTGTGTAGAATTTGAGCAGCCAGCATATGGGATGCTGACCCGCGCTACGCCTGCAGGCTGTCTGTTTTATCCTTGCCCCCCTGCCCTAGGCTGGCGGGCACTTAACGTTCTTATAAATAACGGTGGGGGAATGCCCCGCTCTGCGATCATGGATCGGGATCGGGCATCGCCGCTTGTTGGTGTTTAATCGTCTCCTCATCATTCGTTATGGTTTATGATCACGATGTACTACTCGAAAAGCGGAAAGAATGGCTTAATTGGTGAAAATCCAATAGGGCGAGCCTCAGTGCTTTACAAGTGGTACCGTCAAGAACCTCCACAACAAAAGTTATGGCTCCCTAAAGACTAACATGAGACTCGCCCTACTGGACCATGTACAAAGATACAGAATCCAATAGATAGCGAGTTCACGATCGACTCATAGGGAAAATTTGACGGTTTTCTTGTATGAGTGACATCGTTCAAGTAATGACATCAAAACCATTACTATGCATTCGCTAATGTAACTGAAACAAAGATAGCAATAAAAACAAACTCGTGGCAATAAAACCACAAAATATTTTTTTATGATTGGTAAATATGCTGGTGTATACGCCAGAATCGGTAAAAACGTTAGGAACCGACGGAGAGCATTAAATCTCACGCAGGATCAATTATCAAAGAGGACATCCAAAATTGATCGAGCGAAAATCAGTGACATCGAGAATGCAAAAGAAGATTTTATGTTTTCTACTTTACTGGAGCTTGCGCATGCGCTTGAAGCCGATGTGGAGGACTTAACGAAGGCTTCTTAAAAGTTTAAGCATCCTTAAAGCCTACAGATAGAACGTAGATAAAGGTGTACGTGTAAATCATGCGAAATTTTATCATAAGCGAGCTGGCAGTCATTTTTGTTAATGCAAGCAATTTTACTCTTCGTGCCATCACGACATAATATTGCTCTTCAATTTGCGCGAAGGCAATCAAAAAATTTGCTTGTGAAGGTTCATCGGCGGGCTCCCCAACCTCCCTGAAGTCGCTCTTTCATCTTTTTTCGCTATTTTACGTAAAAAGTCGGGATATTATGAAAACCTATGTATGGATTGTTTTGTATCTATTAACTATTACCGCTGATGGCTATTCACAAATAGACACGTTAATCAGGATCAATTCTTGCAATCTCCATTTCAAAGTAAACGCCGGTGCCGGTAAACCAATATTATTCGAATCTGGAGGAGGGTTAGACCATAGGCAGTGGGATTCCATCGCAAATATCTTGCACGAAAATCTTCATGCTACCACTATTATTTACGATCGACAGGGCTTCGGAAAGAGCGAAATTGATACCGTTCGATATAATATCTTAACAGAGGTTCAAGGATTGGAAGACGCCATTGAGCAACTGGGGTATGATCAATCTGATATGCTTTTAGTTAGCCATTCTTTGGGAGCATTTTATTCGAGGCTCTATGCACATAGAAATCCAGCGTCCGTGAAAGGTATTATTATGTTTGATCCGCGCATACCGACAACAGACGATGTCAAATTTGCGAAGGATATAGCCAAAAGCTTGGTTCGCGATGCATTCGGGCCAGAAGATATCGCTTGGTATTATCTACTCTATAGGATGGCGTGGAACAGTAATTTCTTAATAAACAAACCAGTTCCAGCATCTATACCGATATTGAACATCATGGCTGCATATGGCCCATTTGATACGGAGGAAGAGAATAATCGATTTAAATCTGCTCAAACGAATTTTGTCAATAGTAGAAAAAACGCAACATTACTATTGGCACAAGGTAGTTCCCATAATATACCGCAAGATATGCCCGATTACGTGATTGCAGAGGTAGCGAAATTTTATAGGCAATATCTAGGTTTTGATAAATAACATCAGGCACCACTTTCGACTATTACGATTGGTTAGCGCACCTTACTGCGTTTTGTTTTCTGCCATCCCTATTTCGGCGCACGACTACTGCACAAAACGCCAACATTACCGTGCGTTTTTTGAGACAACGTTAATTAGCCGACTAAAATTGAATAGATAGTATTCTCTTACAGTCCAAATCAACGGCGTGAATTTCGATCATTTGCCCTTCAACAAGCTTTGTGTAATCAATTTGCTTAAATATGAGCACGTTGTAGGTAGAAATTATAGGCGGCGTTAGGTCGGTATATACCACGTATCTCATCCCCATGTCGCTCAAAAATTCCTTTTCAATTTTTAAAATCCGTGTCTTGATTACATGTTTTCTTGTCAATTTCGAATCTTCGGCGGCTTTTCTATAAAATGGCAGTACGAACTTACCTATGAGGTAGTTTGACAAAACGAAGAAAGCAACCGCCAGGATATGTACTAGATCTAAGCCGCTTCGTACCATGGCGATCAAAGCAGAAATTCCATAGTACATGATTACAACGTAAAGTGGGCATATGAATACAAGACCGACCACTCTTAAAAGCATCAACCGGGATTTTATCCGCTGCCGTTCCTCAAATCCTAAAGGTAATGTCTCAATAGCCATGTCGTTAATATGTTCCGTGTATTCTCAACTCTTATTAATATATTAGTAACAAGCAACTTTTAGCTTATCATATGAACAGAAAAAGTTTACTGCTATTGGCAGCCACCATGACAATTGTAAGTGGAAACGTATTTTATTTTGCATACTGGAACGATATTATGACTTATGGAGTCTACTTCCTGTTGTTCGTCTTGACAGCGACCATAACCATTGCCTCGCTCTTCAAGGTACGAAAAAAAAATATTGTTTGGTGGCTTATACTGATTCCAAATATATACCTGATCTTAGCACAGATAGCATTTATAACCCTATTTCTTCTTCTTGGGGGACCTGAAGTGTTATTCGAGCGAATGCGCGGAGATCTTTTGAGGAAATAAAATGGCTTATTTCGTGTTGTGCGATAGATCTTCCATTTATACTTGCTTTGTACCTGAATTTTTTCGGTCGTGAAGTACGGCACGAAAGAAATGCTGTGTTATCATCGGCAGTATTTTTATAATCATTGTGTTTGTTTAGTAAGTCGTTCAAGCGCCTTTTGTAAAACAGGATCAAACATATTTACTATATCCCTTTTAGCATTCTCCACAACGATATCGACTGGCACACCCACTGCTTCGTAACCAATCATTTTGGATGAATAATACCTTTGATTTGATAAGGTAACTACCCATTTGTTGGGCAATTCAAAAGCATACATATCCGAAAATATTCCCGATGAGGGCTCTCCAATAATCGTCGTGGAAGGAAGTTCTTTACAAATCAACGTCAACACGTCCGCAGCGCTCGCGGTCTGGTCATTTGTTAAAATTATGAGCGGCTTTAAAAACGGGATCTTTCGAGCAGGTGTCAAATAAAACGATTTCAAATCGTTGAAATCCTCGTAATCTCCTTTTCTAGACTGTTTGTAGTGCCCAATGCTCTTTTTCTTGACAAAATTATTTGCTATGGCATAGGCAAATTTGTCATTACCTCCCTCATTCATACGGATATCCAAAATAATTGCCGCTTTATTTTCAAACTTATCTATGATCTGAGCGAAATAGCTCGAGGCGATTTTTGCATCCTTTTTTGGATTATTCTCTGTCTCAACGGTCACATAGCATCGTAGAGAACGAATATATCCATACGCTGCTGTTTCACTAATGTAGAAAAGAGGCGTATTATTTTCCGATGGACCAATCTTGGTAAGTTCTGAAAAATTTAGATTTTTTAGCGTGGTATCAACGGTGCTCCAAAACTGAGCTTGGGATGTAGAATCTGGAAATTCATCCAAAAATCTTGAAGGCTTTTCCACGGTAAACTCTTTTTCATTAGTGTATATATTGATGTGTTCGTCCTGAAATGGTTTGACCATGCCAGATAGTATGTTAAACAAACTATCATCTGTGGTGCTTGAATTAATCCTTTCTCTGTACGTATCGTATGCATGTTTCCAATCGATATTTCTGAGATTGAAAAAAGCATAATTATCCTCAAAAGTTTTCCAAAAAACCTCAAACGTCTTTTCAGGGAGGGAAAGCCCTTTTTCCGTAATCGTGGAAGGTCTATTCAACTGTCCAAAAATTGGAATGGAATGAATGAAAAATAGGCTTACAGTAAGGAAAAAATAAAGTTTCTGCTGTTTCATGAAAACATGGTGTAAAGTGACGGCAAACGTTACCGACTAGTTTTTAAATTTGTCGGCTTGGATCTGTCCGCTCCATCTAGCGCTAATTTATTGGTAAAAAGCTCGGATATCCAGATTGACACGATCTAAATTGTGTAATTCTTTTATGAGGTAGTACCTGTTCGGGTGTTATTAAAATTCTCTGGAGACAGCGATGCAATACTTATCAAGTCGGAAGTTATACGTTGGAATGATTCATAAATGCTCGCTTCCTCTCGTGTCAGCATGTGCGTCTTAAACAAACTGTCTATCAATTGTACCGCGAGATTGTCAGTAGGCACCATTCCTTTTTCCTTACGGTACTGATTTCTCCCTTCAAAATCAAAGGGGAATCGTAACGTTTTTGGATATTTGGCTACATAGCGATTACTTGCTATAATCTCATTTCCCTTTAGCTTTTCAGAAGATGTCTCATAGGCTTTCATCCCCTCGCTATCGACTTCATGCAAGATTATGTCGGGTTTTATCCTGTCGATAATTTCGAACAGAATCTGAGGATTGTAATTAGGAACACTATCGTGTATATTTCCAACAATATAGATTTCAGATTTCTTTTGAGCAAATCCTATGTAGAATACCAAGGAAAAAAGTAATAGCGCTAGCGATGTTTTAGTAGACATTTTGAACATAAGTGTTGGAAGTGATCGTATCTGCTTACCGGTGACTGCACCGACTTACCTTTATAAAAACGCTTGAAGTCTCCCGCCTCAGGCCTTGTTTATGCTGTTGGAAATTATTTGTTCGTTTTTTAACACCCTCGCTAATCTTAAAAACGTATAGCTACTTTTCCAAACATTGATTTCATGCACACGGCGTGCGGATTCTACTGATCTATTTTTCATCTTCTGCTAAATATTTAATAGCGTAGTCCAATTGAGAGTCACTTTTTAAGGGATATAAAACGTCATGGAGATTTTGTCTTACAACAATATTTGGTTTTATTCCTATACCAACAAACTCCTCATCATTTGGTAATGTCACTTTCTTTGTACAAATCCAAGCTGTAGTATTTCCTGGCAATTCGATTTGAAGAGGCTGTCCTGTACTTCCATTCGTAAAATCGCCTATTCTTTTAATGTTCTCCTGATCGTAGAGGTATATTAGAAAATCTTCAGCAGCAGAAGCTGTATAGCTGTTCGACAGAATCACGGTAGGTACTAAAAGTTTAACAGCTGAATGAGCAACCGTAGGTCTATAATCAAATGCATAGAACTTTGCTCCGATGTATGACTTATAATAGTTGACAGCTTCTTCTTTAGATAATCCCCATTCAGCCTTTCCATTAACTGTGTCTTGCGGCGTTAAAAATGAACCAATGGCGCGTTCCGAGGGGATTATATTTCTACTATAACTTTTAGCCCCATACAAGGATTCATTTTTATTAAAATATTTGGCAATATTCAATGCATGTTTTCCGCTTCCGCCGCCATTATTGCGAACGTCAATAATTATACTCCGAGCTTTCTGTAATTCCGAAAGTTTCGATTCAAAATTCTTTACGACCTCACCGTTTTCAAAAGAGCGAATAGCGATATAAGCTACGTCGTTTTCTAACCACTTAAATTCAAATACCTCACGCATAGATATTGGCCCTGAAGCCATCACACTCTCCTCTGTCTTTGCGTGAGTTAATTTAAGGTTTTTCATTTCGCCTTCAGGCGTCTTAAAATGAATACTGTATTGTTCTCCAGCTAATCCCGAAAGAAGGTTATAAGCGGCTTTATTATTCAGATCAGTTTCTGTCGAAGTTGCGATAAACGGTTTTACAAACTTTCGCTGATATTCTTCTGTTGATAAGCCATTTACCTTGATAACTTCACTGCCTATTGGGATATCTCTTTGTTTGCTCTCATTTACATCTACGACATACACTTTGCCGTGGACATTGCCTAAGCATATGCGGTACTCTCCAAAATTAGTTGTCATTATTTCATGCTGTATAGCATCGGGGAAATATACTTGAGTATGACCATCTTTTAAGATTGCACAAAGTTTTTGAAGTTCTCGGAAGTATTCGTAGTCGTTTTGTACCTTTTGCACGTTAGCAATAGCTTCTTTATATGCACTGTTCCATACCGACGGATTTATCTTGTACATGTATACGAAATTGTAATTTGCCTCACTCCAAAATTTGGATAAACCGTAAATCTTCTCTTCGAGTGACAAGGTGCTTTTTGTTTGGGAATAAGCGTTGCTTCCCGAAACTGCCATAATTAATAAAATAAACAACGCAATTCTCATAGTCTTAGATTATATTTATCAGCGAATCCTGACTATTGACTCTCGCACCAGTCCAATAGTGGTGTATATAGATCTTCAATTTTTGCATATTCGCCACGCTCATACAGCTCTAGTAATTTCTGATTAAATGCCAATGCCTTTGGAAACCCTTTTAAAACCATCCTTTCATTCACATGATTCACCATTTTTTGGAAAAGATCGTGATCGTCCTTTATTTTGTCATAAGAATACAGGATAAATAGTCCCCATGTTAGATATTCATCAAAAACTTTCAAGGCATTTGGATAATGTTCAACCGTCTTATTACTACTGTCTACCCATTTTAAACGATCACTAAATATCAAATTCAATCGGTTTACATAGCGGTCGCTCACGGGGCCAACGTAGTTATGGTCAATTTCCGTAAAAATGACCCTTACATTCATGAATTTTCGATACATTTCACTCCACTCATTATTTCTATTAATGGTTGGTACAAAAAGTAGCATTTCTTTAAAACCGTCATCAGTAAATGTATGCGTCGCATTCATTCCAGCTATTAACGGGGATGTGAGTATGCGGTAACTATTTATTTTATAATCAAATCGGTTTTCTAACCACTCCTTTTGCTCGCTTACCGTAGCATAGCTCTCATACTCAGATTTTAATTTGTCGTAATACTGTTGGTTATCATCGTAAAATTTTCGATAACTCGCTTTTGTCACGAACTCTTCTAAATCTTTAAGGTGTGTAATAATAGGATTAACAGTGATTTCATAATTACCTATTCCTTTGCCCGGAAAATTATAAACGTTGGTAGGGATTAGCTTATTATTATTGAACTTAAAGCCATATGCATTTGCTGATAGCAAGAAATAGTTCACGAGACTTTCTCGAAGTAACTTATCAAATTCTTTTACCACGCGCAGTTCTGCAAATGGTGAAAAGTGCGCTTGAACCCTATCATAATATCTGGATTCCTGTTTCACCATAGTAGGATTCTCTTTTGCAAAATCTGTTAGTGACAGTATGATGTAGATAAGTTCTTGCGCTTCATTAATTTCTATAGTTGTTTTCCCATCATTTCGTTCCCTATACTCTTTATCAAAAACAACGTCCTTTTCTTGAGAAAACAGATGATTTGATAAAATTAAGAGTACTGCCGTGACCGTAATTTGTATTCGAATATTCATAGGGGTAGGGTAAAGATAAGCTGCATGCTATGGATAGAATAGCAAACAAATATAAGATTTTGATAGCTATATATCATTGTGAAACTTCATGTTTCGTAGAATTTTTTCAAATTCATTCGTTTTTTTTTCGGGCATTCTTAACTTCCATAGTTTCGCTTGTACGTTCATATCTATTTATATTCTTGATATGATTTTTTCGAAACATTTTTCTATAAGAAAAAGAAAAAAACAGCTCAAATGTGGACAAAGTTGATGACTATATGTTGCAGTGTTAGGCTTTTGAACCCTAAAGGCATATAGCATGTATATATCTCATTTTGCGAGATACAGATCCGTTTTAAATATCGATCATACGTAGCTTCACGAATACATCAATCTTTTGGAGCCATTTCGCACGATGTCTGATAGCTCCTCTTTCAAAACCTTTGGCGCTACGATATGTGCAATATCTATAAACCTTAGGAACCACCGTACAAATGCTGTGGGGTGGGCCGCGCATTTAAAATACATCTTCACATGATTAGCCGTTATTTCCTCCTTATAAAAACCGTATGCATCTCGGTCGAACGCTAGAAAATGCGCATACAATTGATCGCATTCAATAACGATCTCCACCGTCGGTACTTCAGCTAATGTAGCACGCAAGGTTTGTACAGACTGGTGTTTGCGGGTGAAGGGTATTGGGGTAATCTTTACCTGCTTGATTCGATCCAATCTAAAATTTCGATAGGCTAAACGCGTGAGACAAAATGCTAGTACATACCAAAAACCACGTTCAAAGAATATGCCTGCTGGTTCAATTTCTCGGGTTTGCTTGGTCCGATCTCCAACTTTTACATAGTCAATCTGTAGCACAGTTCTTTCTGAAACACTTTCCAATATCGTATTGATGATCGTTGGCAGATAGGAATTAGCCTTGGTATCAGGTATGATGTGCAGCTTATCTTCCAATTCGTCAAAAGCCACTTTCTGCTGATACCGAAAAGAACTTTTCACCTTCACGAGCAACGAATCAAACTGTTGCCGAATAAAATTTGTTTGATGTTGCTTCATCATCTTTTCGGCCACGAGCAGGCTAAGCATTTCCTCGTCTGTAAATCTAGCGACTTGTACCCTGTAGCCTTCCAAAAGACCGAAAGAACCGTTATTGGATAAAATCGGAATGCCAACAAGCTCCAACGACTTGAGATCTCTGTATATTGTTCTTTTGCTGGTACCAAAAATTTGCTGCAGCTCTTGGATAGATACCGAAGCCTTGGATTGTAGTAGAAAATATAATCGCAGGATGCGATCAAAACGTTTGTATGTATCCATGGTTTCCTGTGTCAACTTCCTAATTTTTCCGGCACTGTTTTGGCGCACAACGACTGCACGATTTCGGCTATTCGTTTCGCGCGCGTGTTGGGTGTCTTCGCGCCGTGAATAAACAATAATATTCTTTTCTTTACAGAGTTACTCAAATTGTTGTAATAGGTATCAGCATGTTTTTCACGATGGATGGCTTCTTCCAGATCGGCTGGAATAATCAGGGCTTCTACTTCATCCAGTGAATTCCACGATCCATTATCTTTCGCTAGTTGTACCACATCCAGACCAGCCTGAGCCATCATTTTACAGTCTATCAAAATCTGTACTTTTTCTTTATTGATTCTGGACCAAGCACTATTGGCTTTACGCTTACAAAAAAATTGGATGTAACTTTCCTCATCGATCGCCTTTCGTCGGCCATCGATCCAGCCGAAGCACAGGGCTTCATCTACAGATTCCTGCCACGTGAGGTTGTGCTTTTGAGATTTCTTTTTGTAAAAAACTACCCATACCGAAGAAGTGGAAAGATGGTTTTTTAACAACCATGCTCTCCACGCCGCACGATCGGAAGGTGTATATTCTGGCGTATGATTCATATCCGAGTATTATCGCATGTATTCCAGCACAAATCTAATCATATACATGCTATGAAGTAAACCGAACCTATAATCGCGCTAAATCGTAACGGGCTCGGCACGTTTGGATATCTAGCTATATTTACGGAGTGGCCCATCCATACCAATTCAACAGGCAGATATTCGGGATACCTGCCCATTGATTAATTATTTTACAACAGTCGCTTCAAGCTCTATCGTCAATGTAGCAAATAGTGCCTTTACTTCGACCAGTGTCGTAGCCTGCTTAATCTCGTATTTTCTAAGAAAATCGCTATAGATATCTACACTGGTTGAGAAAAGCTCATTGATAGAAGTGGTGTACACATTTAATCGAACGATGTTTTTCATTTCATAACCTGCTTCGGTGATCAGGTGTTCCAAATTTGCAATGGTTTGCTTAAGCTGGGAGCGCATGTCCTCCGCACTTGGCTGGCCCTGCTGGTCTATAGCCACTTGTCCTGAACAGTATAGCGTTCCTGCTACGTTTTTTACTTCTACTGCCTGCGCCGAATTCGTGTACTCGCCCCACTTCCAAGGATCAATTGTAATTTTTTCCATTTTCTTTGTTTTTAAGATTTAAAACAAAGGTCTGCCGAGTTGTGACAGCTGTCTGTCACAGCGGAATAAAATAGCTGTATTTTGTCAATCCCCCATGCTCGAATTACCAGCTGCTAGCGAATTTCAGGGATTGATCATAGCAGCAAAGGAACTCCTATTCACCGTCATTCGGAAGGAATACCACCTTTCATGCCCAACTTGGGTTGCGCTTTTATGTAGTCCCACCTTGATAAAACCGTTTTTTATATAACAATTAATTGCAGCTGTATTGAAGTCGTATACATTCAATGCTACCACCTCAATTGCTGGTTTACTAAAGCACCACTTCGTTAATTTGGCTACTAGAGCTGCTCCATAACCTTTGCCTAGAAATCGCTTATCGCCAATTAGGATACGACACAATCGGCGTGTTTGTAGGTCTTCTTCATATACCTCGCAGTGGCCGATGACGGCGTTTGTATCCTGGTGAATTACTTTGAAGATATGTCTATCTGGCTCTTTAAGATGATCGATGAGCTGTTCTTTCGTCAGTGGAAAGTGAAAGGCCGTACCCGCAAATTGTACAAGTTGTTCCTCCGTTGTTATCCAGGAAATTAGTCTGGGGAAGTCTGCCTCTTTAAACTCTTCGAAAACTATGCTATGCTCGCCCATGTGTTCCATGCTATTTTACCCTAAATATAAGAACCTGCCTACTTTTTCGAGTAATTATGGCTGGTATTAAAGCGCAGTAGTTTGAAATTGTCGTTTGTTTTGCGCGACAGCTTTTAAAGGGATCAGTATGGTCGTACCGCGCGGTCATGCTCTCCGCGTGACCAAGCATTTTTTGGGACGGCCTCAATCAGGGACATTATCGGGGCAGCGGAACAGTCGTCGCGCATGTACTTCTTTGCCGCTTTCCGTATAGTAGGAGAACGGGGTTCTCCCCTATCAACAAAGGGAAGTGTTTTCAATAAGCGTTAGGCTATCGGATTAAGCCCTATATTTTCTCGATCTGCTCAACCGCAGGGATAATATATTCCAGCATAATGTCAAAAGGGAGCTTTCCCCTCCAATTCCCGTAGTTACTTCCCGTAAATACAATCGCTAAATTGTGTGCCGGAACAGACATCATATACTGCCCGCCATTACCCGAAGCAAACAAAACTTCTGTATCGATGTCTTTATGCTTTAAGTGCTCCCGATACCAAAAGAAACCATACCGTGCGCTTTGATATTTTGCATTGGGCATTCTGGAATAGCGGGTAAACGAATAATCGATAATAATGTCGCAATTTGTGGATGTTTCTATCCACCCCGAACTAATGATTTGTTGACCTTTCCAATCCCCTTTATTCCTTACCAAATCAATAATTTTGAGCATATCCAGCGGCCTCATAAAAAATGAACCAGCGGTCATGCCTTGACCTTTCGGCGAAATAGTCCATTTATAATCTTCGATGCCCAGCGGTTGAAAAAGATTTCTTGCTGCAAATTCCATGACCGTCATGCCGCTGGCCCTGGCAATAATCTCCCCTACTAGCATAGGTGCGATAGAATTATAAGACCAATTGATCCCAGGTTGCTGTATTAAATCTATACCCAAACAAAACGCCACCCAGTCTTCCGTCTCAGCCATCTCGTCTTCACAATTGGGGCCAAGAGCATAAAATTCTTCGCAGTTTAATCCCGCCCGCATTTCCAATAAATGCTGCACACGGATCTTACCTTTATCCTCGCCTTTAAGCTCCGGAAAGAAGCGTTCCAAAGGATCGTCAAGAGCAATCAGCTTTTTGTCGATGGCAATGCCTGCTAAAAGGCTTGTTATTGATTTAAAAGCGGAACGAATATCGTGGCGGCTGTCTTTATCAAAACCATGGAAATATTCTTCAAAAATGATGTGGCCATTATTTTCAACGATAACCGCATCAATCTGCGGATAGGTGTTGTCAACGATTTTTTCTTTTAATTCCCTAAAAAACGACTGGTCGACTTCCTGCCCTTTGGAAGTTATGTACAACAGCATCAAGATATGGAATAGCAGGGTTTTCATCAGCGTAAATCTTCAACGAGCGATCAGGTCTTGAAGTACAAGGATAACAAATATTACTGATTTTATGCTAATCGCTCTCCATTTTCGACTTTCGTCCCAACCGAAATCACGGAAACGCTGCTGCTACTCAGGATGCAGCTCTTGGCTATCCCGTTACAGCCGAACATGTTTAGATGGATACGATGGCAAGTCGTTAGCAGACACCGTATGCCTATAACGAAGGAAAGTAGCGCAAAAAAATGCAGGGCGAGGTACAGCTCGATTGTCCGAGAATCGGCCCAATCTCCTCCCTCAATGTATGCCGCTTGGACAATCAACATACCTTCTTCTCCTAGAAAGATCGGTGCCTGCATGTGCACACAAACGGGACAGCATGATGATAACATCGACTTTCCTATATATTAAAAGCATTGCATGCAGATCGCCGGCAAGCAACATGCAAATGCATGTGAGGGAGCTACAAAAAATAGGCTGCTACACCCTTCGACGTGGCACGCTCAAGTATCAATAGCTCGACCTCAGCTATCAAAAACGCGTGTTCAAGCATCTGCAAGGATATATTGCCTGCTGAAGTTTGCTCCGCAAGCATCAACAGGAGGCCTGCACCCATCAACAGGTCGACTGCCCCCATCAAGGTGGTCTTGCACGACTTCAATGAGCAAATGCTACGTAGCATGCTTTATGCGACATTGCAATTACGCTTAGCGACACTTAAAGTCTTGAGACGATAGCTTTCCTAATCATTTACGATCCTTGCTGATAAAGATCTGATGTCCGTTTTTGCAACACAAATGGTAGACTTATTTTCGGAGACAGGCTTCAGCAGCAAACAGATGCTCAAATGAATAAAGAAAGCCTATAAAGTTGCAAAACAGTCATGCTTCGACAAAAAAGGGTCACATGAAGATGGAAAGGAGTCGCTTGTCAAAGGAATTTTTTTGATCGTCGACAAGAATCAAGCAGCTGACTTACCGAAAAAAACGAACGACAAAACGTTATTGATGGTCCTCCAGTGCTACTTGTTGCGTGAAGACGGAGCAATGCTACGTAGCATTTGTCTTGTGGAAGGAGAGAGTCGATAGGCGAAAAACACCGTTTACTGTCGTTTAAAAGCACAAAATGTGGACGTAAAATCTCTTTTGGATCTAATTGTCGGTTAGGAGGTCCGACTTTCCACGCGCCTTTTTTGAAAGCTTTTTTCAAAATTTAGCTTTGAAGAAAAACCGGAGCACGAACCGATCTCTTATTGATTCTCTTGGGACCGCTTTGTAGCAGTTCGTAGGGGAATCCTACTGCCGAACTTTCAGTCTCTTTATCAGTGTTTTACAAATTTTAAAAATCAATTACGCCACAGTTGACGCGCTGATTTAACATACTTTTTAGCTGCAAGTGCTTGTTATGGGCAATTTACATATTAATTTCCAGATCACAATAAACTTGAATGTCAAATATTTTCGGGACAATTGAGAAAATATTTTAGCTAATACATTGGCGTGTTGACAATGAAAAAACATCATAGTTTCTAACTTTTAGGGGTAGAAATACCAATAAAACAAGCCGAAACCATTTCATCCAAAGTACTTGAATATTGGCGATTTTCTAGCAACCAACAGTTGATTTTTTACTTTGTAAAAGTCATATTTATCTTCTTGAAATAGGACTTTTAAGTAACAGATGCCTGGCTCTCAATATACCGATACAACTGCCCAGACGGAGTTTTAGCGTTTTGAGATAGTATTTCTTTACAGCCGAATAGAATAAAAACATCTTTTGCACGAGATACGGCCACATTCAGCATGTTTACACCTCTGTCGTAGAAATAGCTTTTGCCTAAATCATTGGTGCCATAGGTGGAGGAGAACAGGATTACTGGACGTTCTGCTCCTTGTAGGGCATGTACGGTGCCTATGGTCAATCCTGAGATGTTGATTCCTGCACGGCGTAACGTGAGGGCCAGCTCGTGTTTTTGTCCCGTAAAAGGGGTGATTATACCCACTATATCTGCCAGGCGAAGCGTCTTTTGCTGTCTTTTTTCTTTTGCTGCAGTGCTGTTTTCGATGTCCTGATAGTGGCTAAGTAATTGCTCCTGATTAGCAAGTATCCATTGGGCTATAACAGCTGCTTCTTCTGAATTTGCGCGGCTGCTACCGCCTCTGATTACGGAAATACCGCTAACTGCATGAAATTGCATAGGTGCAAACGGACTATTTTTTGCCGACCCTTTTTTGGGTTCCAATAGGCCATGATAGGCAAGGCGGTTACAATATTCAATAATTTCATCAAAACAACGTCGGTGTTCGGTGAGCATCATGCCATGTTCCATTTTCGGATATAATTGATATGGAGTGGCTTTCTGGGCGAGTTGCATCATACTGCAGGCGCTGCTGAGGAAACCTTTGCTTTGCAGATCGGCAATTGATTTCTGGTCATTGATGTTGGTTATTACTTTGTATCGATGCAGGTTGGCATGGTCTACTTTGGCGGGGACATTCCATACGGGTTCTATTTGTAATGTGTCGCCTACTACCAAGGCTCTTTTTGCCAATGCAAAAGTGGCCGCTCCTACTTCTGGCGAAACTTGCCCAGCTTCATCGACAATCAGCAGGTCTATGTAGTCCAATAGCGGTGGCGTATCCCAGACGCTTCTTGATCCTGTGGTTTTGACAAGTTTTGAATAGCTAAAAAACTTGGGTGCCATGAAAAATGTGGAGACAAAGCAGGGGCTCAGCATGGCAAAGCGTTGCCAGCGTTTTTGGGCATCTCTTTCTCCGTTTTTGTACACTCTATCTTCCCGTATGAGGTCTTTGGTGGCTAAGATCCAGCGTCCTTCCCAATAATGGATGGCGAGGTAAAACAGGTCGTATTTTAATCCCATTTCCAGCTCATCATAGAAGTAGGTTTCTTTTTTGTGTTCGGCCATTTTAAACCCTTCGTCATCTACGGGCGGATTGGATTTAATATTATTGTTTTGTTTCCAGTTTTTCCAGGCTTGTGAAAGCTTTTTGATTTGTTGGATTACTTGCAATTTTTCATCAAAAAAATGATGGAAGGAACTGATTTTATAAAAGTTTACGGTGTTGTAATTTACCGGACAATCACGGAATAGTTGTTTTAGTCGGATGGCTCTTTTTTCTTTTACGAAACGGAGAAATGAAAAGAGTTTTATCCAGAATGATTCCTGATCCAGATAATCGCTGAGTTTTCGCTCTATGTCTTTAATGCTTGCTTCTATTTGATCAAGTGCTTTTTCGTCTAGTTTTTGTCCTGAAAATAAACTTCCGGTGGTTGTGGCTCCTAATTTTTGAAGGTGTACGGGTATTGTTTTGTATTGTTGCCACAATTTGATGCCGTCCTGAAGCTCTTTTTGTTTGTATTGTATCGTGGCTTGTAGTTGTTTGGTGATGTTCAATACATTCAGTCCTTCTTGCTGGAGGTAACGTTGAGATTTTTCAATATAGGTTTGCTCTGCAATGGCCAGATAGTTATGGTTTTCTTTATCTGTATGCGCTCCGCTCAGTCTGCCTTCTACACGTTTTAGATGGGGTATGCCTCCTGATACTATTTTGCTTTGTGCAGGCAGGTAGAGACCAAAACCTTTCAGATTTGGCAACCAGCGTTCATACAACAGTCCCGGTTTTTGGGTCACACTGAAAAAACTGTCTATGATGTTGGTTACTGCCTGATTGTTGGTGGAGCAGGCTACGATTACTGCGGGGTTATGTCCTTTTACGGCACTTTGTACTACTTCGTTTGCTACGATGCTTTGTAGCAGGGTTGTTTTTCCGGTTCCGGGCGGACCATTTACGGCTAGCACTTCGCCTTTTTGTAAGGTTTGGAAATGGTAAAGCGATTTTCTCTGTGAGATGGATAGCGGAAAGGCATGCGCCATCTGGCCAAGGTGAGTGGCAGATGTGTCTTCAAAGTGGTTGATGGTTAATAGGGATTTTAGTTGTGTATTGGATCTGTCTGCCAGTTTTTCCAATAAGGACGGTACTTTTTTTTCACGGATCAGGTAGTCGTATAGTCTGATAATGCCGTCTGCTGCGGCTGTAAGGTTTTCATGGGCGACTATGGTGTTTGAAAAACTGACGGTATGGTTTTCTGAAACATATTCCTGGAGTTGCATTCCTGTAATCAGTTGGAAACAGTCTTGAATATAGGTCCAATATTCAGCCCATTTTTCTTCGCCTGCAAAGGGTCTGGCAAATGCGTTGTCTATTTTGTCTACGTCTGAAAAAATAAAATTTACGGCTTCATTTACCTGTGGTTCCAGGTGTGTACGTGGTATGTAGGGGAAGGTGTCTTCATCGGGTTTTAAAAATCCGTTTCTGTTGAGCAGCGCTCTGATCCAGAACGGATAGCTGATGCCTGTTTCTCCGGAGTATTTGGTGTATTCCGGATCGGGGCTTATTCTGAATGGGGCTATCAGGATGCTGGTTTCTTCTAATTTTTCCCAATCAGGATCATTTTGGTTTGACCGTCCTTTTGCTTCGTTTTGTTTTTTCTCAACGGCATCGAGTAATGCTGTTGCAGATGCTGAAGGTACATGGCCTTTGGCATAGTCGATAGGTAGATTATGCAGGTGTATGGTTTTGTCTACCTTTATTTCTACTCGTGAGCCATCGGCCAGGGTATTGCGCCAGTATTCTAATAATTGTATTTGTTCCATTGTGTGTGAAGCTATTTTTAGATTTGTCTGCCTTGATGAGTTTTTATTAAGGATTTCCTACCTAATAGTTTTATCAGCCCATCCTCCTGATTTGGAACGAGCTGATAGTAGCGTGGTTTTGCTTCGGAATAGAGATAGAGTTTTTTCATGGTGAAGATAATGCCTATTTTATTATACCAAGCTTTTCTCGGATTTTTTATTTATAACTATTGGAATTTTGCATTCATTGTTTTTATCTTTTTAAGATACCAATATTAATAAGGACGTAGGGTTAAAATCCGTTAATTAATCTTTCTTCCGTAAACGGTGATTTTTATATTAGGAATGATGTGAAGTGCAATTCCTTTACCTAAACTTATGCTGAAGCTGGCTTTGTCTACTACTTTTCCATTCGAATCATAAAATTTTCCAGAGGAAGAATAGGCTACTTTACCATTGTCATGATACGCTATTCCTGATGAGCTATATGCTGTCTTACCATTCGCATGATATACCGTGCCAGATGAAGATAGAGCGGTTTTGCCATTATCATGATAAGCGATGCCCGAAGAACTGTAAGCCGTCTTCCCATTCGCATGATATGCTATGCCAGATGAAGAGAAAGCAGTTTTACCATTGTCATGATATGCGATGCCAGAATCGCTCCATTTTGTCTTTTTGTTGTTGTGATATGTTGCCATTTTTTATTTTTTTAAATTGGTAAAATAGAAGCTTCCAATGCTTCATAGTGTAAAGTTTTTTTATGATTTATTACAATTGACTTGTTATGCTGGATTAAAAATAAATCTTGGATCCTTTATTTCATTTAAAGCAACCCACTCAGCAAATTTTTCATTCAGGATTTCAGAAAAAGGTTTATCGAATGGTTCTTCGTTACATTCACAATCAATGAGATCGTCCAACACTTTCTCTACTGATTTTTTAATTTCATTATTATCTTTAACTTTTTGATACATTAACCAAGGTTTATCTTTTGATGTACCAGAAAGATAGTTGCCTTGTTCATCCAATTCAATTTTATCATGAGCAACTTCAAATGTTGAAATTGAAGTTCTATGTACCACACGTATTCCTTGTTCTCTTGCAGTTTGAATTTCCTTGTAGATATTTTGATTACCAGTCCAAACATTATTGACGTGACCTTTTTTGTTCTTAGGGTAATCTGAATCATGCAATACTGAAAAGTTTACTTTAAAGTGTGCAAGCATTTTAATCAACGGAACCATACTAAATTTTCCTCTAGCTCTGATAAGTATTGGCTTGTAATTGATGTGATATTTTTCGTTTTCCATGCGCATCACTTTGTCAAAAGCTGCATACTCTGTATCGCCTTCAACTATTATTGGGTATTGGCCAAAAAACATTTCAGAAAGGTTCTGATCAAAACTATTCAATAATTTCAAATTGTCAATTTCATCCTCTGTGAAGGTTATTTCGTCTGATCTGTATGTACTCGGATTTGGATTTCCTTTATTTCTTGATAATCGAACTATTGTTGTATGATCTTCAAATGGATTAATAAAAAGAGGACTATGAGTCGTAAGCATAACCTGCCAAGATGGATCATTAGCTAGTTCATATAGGTATTTTGATGCTGCTCTGATACCGTTAGGATGAAGTGCTATCTCTGGTTCGTCAATTAATAGCATGTAACCTGGTAGCGATATCTCTCCATCTCTTTCGTCCATCGCTTTTTCTACTTCCATTTCTTTAGCCTGCTGTAATTCTTTTGATTTGTCATCAATAGCTGCTTGTTTGGTTTCTCTAGTTGCATCTGTTTTTGCTCTATCTCTTTCGCCCTCTAATTTTTTAATATCTTTCTCAAGTGCTTTTAATTTCTTTTCATTATCGACTTTAAAACTCTTCACCGCCTGTAGTCTTGAACGAACTTGTAATAATGACCAAAACAATGCTCGTTGAGAACCGCTTCCTTGCTGATCCCAATCTATATTTTCTTCAAATTCCCGTATGCTTAATTTAGACCCTTTAATTAACGCATCGAGAGGGTCAACTTTCAAGTCTGACATTCCTATATTTAAATCAACAGAAAGATTTGGGAAGATTTTGTTATGGCTATTAGTCATTCTTTGACTGATTTTTTCAATAATCTCTTTATGTTCTTCCACTGGCTTTTGAGCATGCTCAGTAAATATTTCTAATGCTTTGCTTAATTCAGATTCTTTATTATCTAAATGTGAACGTAGATTCTCCGCAATAGGATCAACTATAAGTTTTAGTAGGTTCTTTAATTCTACTTGTGGATTCTCTAATGCACCTATTCTAAAAGGAACAGGCAATCTGCTATTAAAAACACTATCTAACCCAGCAGCATTGCCGTCCTCTGAATAGCTCTCTAATTCGGGGTCATATGTTTTTCTTGTTTTAGAACCATTTTTATCCCATTCCCATCTGCTTTTTACAACTAATAAATCTCCTTGCTTCTCTTTCCACTTCTCAGCTATATTAGCCGTTCCTTCGGGTATATGGACAGAGATTTCCACATATGTATTTTCTTCTTTGGATTTTTTACAATAGTCCTTATCATATGAGTATATCTGAGTACCAACAGCTAATTCATAAGCTCTTAATATAGTTGATTTTCCTGTGTTGTTATCACCAACAAGACATAAAATATTATCAAGACTAACCGTTAAACCTTCGTTGCCAATACATCCAAGATTTCCAATAGATATTTTTAATAATTTTGATCTCATATTAATCGTATAAATTTTTAACATATCGGTTAATGTAACTATTCAAACCGCTGCTACTTCTGGCTAATCCTTTCATGGTTTCTACATGACTACTTCCAGCTTTTCTGTAGCTGTAAGTATAGGTGCGGGATGTTCCTGAAAATTTTACTTTAATGTAATCAGCTCCTATTTCATAGGCGGATACTCCTGAATCTCCTCCTGTATTTCTATATCTTTCCATTGTTCTTAGTTTTTTATAATTCAACATAAATTTCTGACATTCCTTTATCACCTCTTTGATAACCAGGGCGTGGTCCGTCAAAATGGTCTTCGGTAACTGTAATATCGTCGGCTTTACCCAGATCATACATTTTCCAACCAAATTTTCCTGTGGAGCTATATCCACCAATTTGAAATGCACGTAGCCCTTCGTTCCCTGCTGTTGTTTCTCCATAGCAATGGGGTTCAACTACTCTTAATTCTCCATCATAGTAAAATTCTATTACTTTCTGATTTTCAATTGCATAAATGATTTCTTTGTTCATGATTTTGTTGTTTATTTAAATGGTTACTTATAATTGATTGTTGGTGTTTACTCTGCGTGAGGGATAGTAGCGTAAAGCCCGCAGCGTAGCGAGGACTTGTAGCGGATAGCCCGACCCGAAGGGGCACGCCCAAATACATAATATATCAATGTTGTTTTCATACGCTTATCACTTCCACTTTACTCTTCCCACTCTGCTGCTTACTCACCTTAATCTGCACAGGAATCCTTTCCGTCATTTCCTGCACATGGGAGATGACGCCTACTTTACGCCCCTGATTGTGCAACCTTTCTAAGGCATCCATAGCGATATTGAGCGTGGTAGGATCTAAGGAACCAAAACCTTCGTCAATAAACAGGGATTCTACTTTCATACGACTGGAGGATAAGGAGGCGAGGCCCAGGGCGAGGGCAAGCGACACCAGGAATGATTCTCCGCCCGAAAGGGAGTAAACGGTGCGCACTTCATCGCCCATGTCTTGATCTACCACCTGCAGGCCAAGTGATGCGGGAATGCGCTCGATTTTGTAGCGGCTGGTGAGTGCCTGTAAATGGATGTTGGCATAGCCCAGCAATACGTCGAGGGTGTATTCTTGTGCAATCTGGCGGAATTTTTTACCGTCGGCCGAGCCTATGATTTCGTTGAGTTTGCTCCAGTTTTCTGTAATGGCGGCTTGTGCTGCGATGGTTTTTAGCAGGTCGCCTATTTTATTTTTATTGGCTTCGTTTTGTTGCAGTTGGAAGTGGTTTTCTCCTTTTTTATGTTTCTTTTGTTCTGCTTCTGATTTAGCTATGTTGTTAAGGGCATTCAGTTCCTGAAGTGGCCGTCCCGATAAATAATTTTGTTTATGGGTGTCGAAAGCTTGTTTTCGTTCTGCAAGAATGCTGTTAGCTTTGGTCACTTCCTCTTCAATGGTTTGCAATGCCGTTCGCTCTGTAGTTATCCAATCGTTGCTCAACGCCAATAATTCGTGGAGTGCTTCTATGTTTAGCGATTGATTGTTTTTTTGGTTGAAATCGTTAAGCCAATCCTGCATTTTTTGTGATGCGTTTTGGGCTTCGGTTTCTAAAGTTGTTAGTGTGACTGTTAGTTCTTCTTTTTGGGTATGAGCTTTGGTGCTGTCAATGTTAAGTTGCTGCTGGTTTTCTTTTAGTTGCTCGAGCTGCTGCTGGGCTTCGTTTAGGGCCAGCTTTAACTTTACTTCGATTGCATCAGCAGGTTGTCCTTCAAACAGGGCATTGCGCTGTTGGGTCAGGTTCTGATGGATGTTATGTTGTGCCAGGTGGGCTTCCGCTTTTTTGCCGACTTCGGAGGCTAGGCTTTTGGCTTGATTTTCCAATTCTTTTAGCGTTGCTTCTAGTGCTACTTTTTGATGTGCGTATTGCTCCAGTTTTTCGTTGTTTTCTTTCCAGTTGCGGGCGAATTTGTCAATACGTTCTTCAAAATCAATAGGGTTGGCTTTCCAGTTTGCCATCCAGTCTGAAGCGGTAAAATAGGGTGTGAGGAGCTGTTCTACACTGTCGAGATCAGCGTTTGCTTTGTTTTGTTCTTTTGTGTTGCTGCTTTGCTGTTCGTGATAAACAGCTAGTTTGTTTTGGATGTCTTTTATTTGGTTGGCAAGGCCGTCTGTATTTTCTTTTAGCTGGTCTATTTGGGTTTTGGCGATTTCCAGTTGTTGCTTTTTATCTGTATAAGTCTGTATTTGTGCCAGCAAATCGGCTTGTTTGGTTTTGAGAGATTGCAATTTGTCTTCTATCCAGTCTGCTTTTTTAGCATCGGCTATGGCCTGGCTTTCTTGGGCGCTATCGAACTGTTCCCAATCTTGCTTTTTGGTTGCTAATGCCAATTGTTTGGCTGTAATGTCTTCACTCTGGCGTTGGATGGTTTTCTGTAGCGCGTTACTTTCCTGTTCTAAGGCATTGTGCTGGCTATGGCTCGCGAGATAGCTTTGTTCTTTTTCTTGATAGGATTTTTCGAGTTGTGCCAATACATTTTGTAATTGTGGATTATGCACGGCATAGGGATGACTGGTGCTGCCACACACGGGGCAGGGTTGATCATCAACTAAAGCATCCCTGAGGGTTTCTACATTTTCTGCGGATGCGAGGCGTGCTTGCTGCAAGAGTTGGTAAACTGTGTCTTTTTGCGCCTTTTCTAAAGGCAGTTGCTGGGTTAGTTTCTGTAGAGTTTGCTGTTTTGTTTGATAATCTGCTTCGTCTTTTAATTGTTTCTGGTTTAGGGTTTCTAATTCTGTAAGGGCATTATAAAGCATTTGCCAATGGGCATGTGCCTGTATGGTGTTTTCTACCTGACGGTCTGTTTCGGCTTTATCAAAATTTAAGGTTTCGATTTGCGTCAATAACAATGCTTTGGTTTGCGTACCGTAGCTCTTTTTTAGGTTGTCTAAGCTTTCTGATTGCAGCTTCCAATTGGTCTCAATCGTTGTCTTTTGGGCTTCGTCTGCCTTTATTTTATCCTGTAACCGAGCCAGGTTTGCAGCAGAGGTTTGCAGGGTTTCCAAAAGCTTTTGGGCATCCTGTAGTTTAGACAGGATGAGGTCTTTGTTTTCGGCAATCGGGCTACGGTCTGCGTGTTCTGTTTTCCAGTCGGTAATGTTTTTTATTTGGGTAAAAAGATTGTTGAATTCTTCTTGTTTAGCGGTTAGTGCTTCTTGATGTTTCTGGTTGGCTTCAGTAGCATTTTCAGCGTCGTCTTTGAGTTTTTGTACTTGTTCTTTTTTCTCCGCCATTAGGGTGTCGAGTTTCCTTGCCTGTTCCAATAGAGGCAGGGCATCCGTAAGGACTTTGTTTTTTTCTGAAAGATGGTTTTGTGCCAGTTCCAATTGCTTTTCGAGGTTTTGTTTTTGCTCTTGCAAGGTGGCTAGGGTTGCTTTTAGTGTTGTAAAAGCTGCTGTTTTCTCGGCATGCTGCTGTTGTGCATGTTTCAGGGCATCTGCCCAGCTTCTGGTTAGCTGTGCCTGCTCTACGGTATGCAGTTTTTGCTTGGGTGACGAGGCTAGTGTTTTAGCTTCAGTGGCCTGTTGTACTGCTGCCTGGGCTTCATCGTAGCTGGTTTGCAGTTTGGCGAGCTGTTCGTACCAGCCGATTTCTGCGGTTAGTTTTTCGATGTCTTTTTCCAGACTTTTGATCTCAGCTTCGAGGGTTTCTTGTTCGTCTAACAGGGATTTTAGTTCGTTATCGGTAAGGGTAATGATGCCTTCTTTGCGCAGATTGAGTTCACGCAGCAAGAGGTCTTCTGCTTTGTGTTTTTCGTAAATCTTTTTCGAGATTTCGGAATAGATGTGCGTTCCTGTCAATTTTTCGAGCAAGGAGGATTTTTCGTCTCTGTTGGCTTTCATAAAGGCGGTAAAATCGCCTTGCGCCAATAGTACGGATCGGGTAAATTGTTCAAAGTTTAGGCCAACAAGTCGTGCTATTTCGTTTAGGATTTCTTGTTTTTTGCCTGATATATCGGTGTTGGTGTTGATGTTTTTTAAGGTGATGTTGTCTGATTGCATGTTGCCATCGGCCATATTTCGGGCTCGTCTTACACTCCAGGTCGCGCGGTAGTGTTGCGTGTCTGTGCCTACAAAATCTACTTCGGCAAATCCGTCAGCCGTTCCGTCACGTAGGATGCTGCGTACGTCTCCCTGGTTTAAGGTGCTGCCCTGTACATCGCGGATTTCTATTCCCATTTCTTTTGCCTGCAGGTATCTGGGCGTTTTCCCGTATAGGGCAAGGCAAAGGGCATCTAATATGGTAGATTTTCCTGCGCCAGTGGCACCAGTGATGGCAAATATTCCAGCCGAGCATAGCGGCTCGGCCGTAAAGTCGATTTCGGTAGTTCCTTCCAGTGAGGCGAGGTTTTTGATACGTATGGCTAGTATTTTCATTTTATTCGGCTGCTTGATTTATTTCCTGTGCTACTTGTTGAAAGAGTTGCAGGATTTCGGTGGGTACTTCGCTATTGTATCTGGATTGGTATGTTTTGCCGAATACGTCAACGGGCTGTAGTTCGTTGAGTTTTTCGGGTGTGATAAATTCCTGTGCTTCATGTGTCGAAGCGGGGTATTTTACATCGATTTTGGCTAATTTGACTTTTTTGCCTGCCAATGCGGTTTCTATTTTATGGCGTAAGGCGGGTTCGGGCCCTTCGAGCAATACCCGTACTTCGAGATAGGGAGTTGTTTCGGGAGTTGAATCTTTCTGAGGCAGTTGTTCTAACAGCGCTATAACTTCATGCAGTGGCTGATGGCTTAGCGGAACTCTTTGCAGGGGTACAAATAGCGGGATTTCCACGCTTTCGAGGTTACTGATTTCCTGGTCGAGTTCAAAAATGATGATCTGATGTTTGTAATTGAGTTCTGAAAAGGACATGGGTAAGGGGCTGCCCGAGTAGCGGATGTGTTCTTTACCGCCTATTTTCTGGGCTTTGTGAATGTGCCCTAGGGCTACGTATTTGATGTCGGGATGAAAAGCAGTGGCAGGAATACATTCCACACCTCCCATGATAAGGCGTTCAGTTTTGTCGAGGTCGGTTATTTCTGCATGGTGGGTGTGCAGGTGTCCCATGGCAATGATGCTTTGTCCGTCTTGCTTTTTCTGTTCGGCATATTTGAATGCTTCGTTGTATAATGCGGTTACGCCTTCGGTATAGGGGTTGGCACTGTCTGGCAGGGCTGGATAGTCGCCCATACGCAGGAACGGTATGGCAAGGCAGTGTATTTTGGTATTTCCTGCGGCATCGTGTATGGGTATGATTAGTTTTTCGTAATCGATATTGCCTTCTGGGTCTTTTTCAACAAGTCCTATAATGTGGACGTTAGAGGATTGCAGCAGTGGTTTTGGAGCCTCTAGTCGTGAAGCGGAATCGTGATTGCCAGCTGTGATGATAATTTGTAAGCCTGGATTTGCTGTTGTGGCCTGGTTCAGAAAGGTGTAGAACATTCTGATGGACTGTGCCGACGGATTGGATATGTCGAATATATCTCCGCTGATGAGCAGGACATCGATTTGTTGGGTTTGTAAAAGCTGTACGAGCCAGTTTAGGAACTGCTGGTGTTCGTAGCTGCGGTCGTATTCGTGAAATAACTGGCCTATGTGCCAGTCTGCTGTATGGAGGAATTTTAGGCTCATTATTGTCTTTGTCCTTTTTTAATCGTTGAAATACTATTGCTTAATTGTTATCAACAAATAGTTATGAACATGACCCCAAAAAAGAGCGAGCATAGCGTAACAATGTATACATTTGCTAGATACGTGTTCATAAGCAGTTTCGGATTACGGTTAATAATCTTTGTCCAATCTACACACATTATTTGTTAATTCAAAAATATTTGTGATAACAAATAGTCTTTGTAGCTTACAACCTACACAAGATTGTGGCAGCGAATTAATTTTATTACAAAACAATGTGGTATCTTAACCCTTAAACCCATCCTTTTGTATCGACATTGCATCAACTGTAAATCGCCTCCATCCTATTCGTCACTATTAATATCATAAAAGTATCCAAATCAATTTATGGAAGAATATGGGAAACCGTAAATCCGTTTTTGACAGAGATATATAGACTTATTTCAGGTCAAATAATAGTATAAACCTGTAAACCTTTAACAGGCCAGTCAGGACAGCACTTTTGGGGGCGCGTGGATGTATACAATAAAAATTCTGCTGATCTGTTTGCGCTCATCCCAAAGGATGATGCAACACACGGATTCTATTCGGTATATGCCAATTCAGCAGAAATGAACACCAAGGGGATCGATCTGCAACTAAACGGGCAGGCAAACATCGGCAGGGTGAACTGGCAGGCGAACCTCAATTACTCCCACAACAGGAACCGCGTGACACGATACCTTATGCCGAGGGCGACAAGGGGCAACGTCTACCGCAAAGTCTTTAAAGCTGCGGGTGATGTCGTGTAATTTTCTAATTTGGTTTTTCTTTGTTTGTGGATTTTGCTAACGGAGCGTCGCTATACGTGATGAGGCATATTACTCCTTCGTTTTTTTTGGGACTTGATTGCTTTGATCTAAAATTCAGAGTTACATAAGCTACATCGTCAAGGCTATACTTAGCCAATTCATTTATTTCAAGATATTTAGTTCCATTGATACAAATATCTGAATGATAGTCAAACGAGTTTTTTGCGTATTCTGCCTCACTTAGCAAGTTCCGCAATCTTTTTACAAAAATCGTTAATCTGAAATCCCCATCATGACCGATTTCTCTCTTCAATTCAATAGGCTGTTTGCTTACAGGCTGTGCAACTTTGGAGTTCGAGCTTGAGCTCAAAAATAAACGTAAAACGCCTACTTCTGCCATATTTCCGTACACTGCACGTCCAAAAGATGATTTATCAAGGGAAATGGACAAGGAGTCGAGTTCGTTAACATCTATTCCGACAAGATCTTTAAGAGGTACTTCTTTCGCTGTATTATTGATAAAGACACCCGTTATTTTTTTTCTAATAGGCATTGGATCCCTCACCATTTTCGAGATCATTTCTGAACTATTTTCTCGATCTGAAATCGAGCTATGATCATGAGATTTTCCAGCTTTGATCTGCTCACTAAGTTCGGTGGTTTCCTGACCTTTTTGCTCCACAATGATGGCTAGTTCGCAAACCAATTTATAAAGTGTGCTGTCATTTGAAACGGGAATCGAGCATTCCTTACAATCAGGCATTGCATGCGCGTTGATTGTAGCTGATACCAGCATAGAAAAACATGCAAAAAAAATATAGATTTTATTTTTCATATCATATTCATTTTAACCGTGAACAGGACAGCTACCACCCTGCGAAGTTAAGTTATCATAAACTCCAGGATGCTCTGCCCTAATATCCGCTTCTGTAGCGATCTTAGGTGAATTTGCCGCACCTGCTCCGAAGTCGTATTGTAATTGATACGCGGCAATCTCATCTTCCATTCCGACCATGGTAGGTACACCGTTAGCGTCAAAACCAATTTCGCCATTTATCATTTGGAATGCGTGATACAGTTCATGGACTAACATTTCATCTTCAGAGAATCCACCATGTGCGTCAATTGTTATCACGTATTGACCGTTTTCTGCCTTACCAAATCCTCCTTGGATAGTACTACTATTTGCGCCGAGATTACCCCGTTCAACCCGAAAACTGTAACCTGAGTTTTCTATACTATCAATCATATTTATAATTTTGTCATAAGTAGCGAGCTGTCTCGCGATACTTTCCTCGGTAACGGATGGGTTGTTCGCTATCAGGCTAGCTTTGTTGTCGATCAAACTTTTCATCTGACTAGTAACGTTTCCGCCTAATTTGGAAAGTAAACTATTAGGATCGCTTATTCCACTTGGTAAACCTAGAGGCTTAGGACTTGAAAGCTCACACGTACATTCTTCTTCCGGTTCCTCAGGATCAGGCTGTTCAGCTGGATCTGGTCCACCAGTCTCATTATCGTCCCACCAATCGGGTTCCTGCCAAGGTTCCTCGTCTTCTCCCCAGTTATCGTCTTCGTTATCCGGCCATTCATCTTCCCAAGGATCTTCTGGGGGCTCGATGATAACTTCTTCTAGCTCTCCACCATCGATCGTATCGTCGCTATTTCCACCTTTAAGCTTGAAAAGCTCATTTACTGGCAAATCCTCAATATGATCATTGATATTGAAGAAATTAAGAGTAGGTTTTCTATTCATTTCTATTTAAAGTCTATAAATTCACCCTGTGTATTCGTTAATATTGGAGCAGTTATCTGGCGTACAGCATGTTGCTTATACTTATGTGACCAAGAAAATATCTTGATCTGCTCGCGCCAACCATCATACATCGTATCCAAAATTTCAACTGATCTGTTGGGAAGAGAAAATGAGCTCCCTTCAAATTTAATAGTAGCGGGCGGGTAATATGTTTGATAGCTAAAACGGTATCCATCATTTGTTGTTACTGCATCGTCAATTCCAAAGGCGTCCAATAACCAAATGTCCACGAAGGGAAAGGTATATTCGAAGCCCTCAACTTTGTGCCCTCCGGGCTTCCATATCTTAAAGTATTTTTCACCAGTTTTTTTCCAAGTCCATTCGGTAATGTTGTATGTTCCGTCCCTTTCAATCATGTCAAGCAAAACAACTACATCTTTTTTATTGACCATTAGGTCGACATCATCATCCCAGTGCATGATGCCTTTATGTCTAACAGCTCCAAGCAACGTACCTGCGTGAAGAAATATATCAATATTTGCACTTTCCGCAAGGTCAGAAATGAAAGAGAGAAGTTTGCGTACTTGATTTAGTTCATCAATATCCCACACTTTAAAGTTATTAACGTAACTTATCACTGTATCTTTTCTAGCGATATAACTAACGGAATTCTGTTCCTCAAATCGAAACCAGTCGGTTTCCGCATATAGCAATTGAACGTTTCCGCCTATCCCATTCTCTAAAATGAACTCATCAAGCGGTGCCGTGATCGGATTGCTGAACTTAATCAATTGATGAACACCATATCTACTTAAAAAATAGATGTGTGAACCCCAATATAATCCAAACCTACTAATGCAGATCGGCAGCACGGCGGTATTTTCTGCATGAACTTTGTCAAATGGAAAAAAAACGTCCCAACCAGCAGTCAATTGACTTAGTTCGTTAAGGATATCAGACTCAGCAATTGTCAGTTCTAAACCGTCTTCATAAATTAAACAATACTCGTCGGTTGATTTTGATAGAAAATCTTCCCAGATGGTTTTGTTGACTTCAAACCACTGTTCTTCTTTTCTTGAAATCGGAACGCCGTATTTATTTTGAAACAACGAATCATTTTTTTCATATTGTCTTGACTCATACTCGTCAAGACCTTTAATGTACGTGAATTGCTTTGTAATCCTGTATGTTGCTAATTTCATTATTCTTGTTTTCAAACCACTTCATCAACCCCTCTGCTAGATAAAGGTCTTGTGGATAGGTTATCTTTATGTTTTCGTAATTGCCATTGCAGGTGTAGATCTTGTATCCAAGATTTTCAACAAGGGTCGCATCATCATGAAACCTTTTCTCGTAGGGTTGCATATAGGCATTTCTTAATAATGCATTCCTAAAGACCTGTGGATTCTGAACCTCTTTAACCGAGGATCGATCGATGGTTTCATTTCCATCAGAATGAACTAATCTTAAGGTATTGACAGAATTGAAAATTGGCACGCAGCATCCCTGAGCTTGAGCTATTTGATATACGCGTTGTATAACTTCATCAGAGACGAATGGACGAACAGCGTCGTGTACGCCGATTAGTTCTTTTTCCGAGCAAGAAATTGTCTCTAGGGCATTTCTAACCGAATAAAATCGTTCGGAACCACCATATGCGGTAATTATTGGCTTTAGATGAGGAAAAAAATCTGTGATTTTATCCCAAATAACACGATGCTTTTCCGCTATCACAACTCGGATCTTGTTTGCAGAAAAATGCTTTAGATATTTCTCTATAGTACGCACAACTATGGGCTTGCCTTGTAGCTCCATAAATTGCTTGCTTAGAGCAGTACTGAAGCGACTTCCGGAACCCGCAGCTAAAATGATGATATATCCTAAATCTCTAGTCATTATATGATATTGATCACGATTATAAGCATTCAATTACAATTATTCTCCCTTTCTAGATAATTTAATAAACCGATAACAAAAACTTAATATTTCAATATGTAATGTTTAATATTATATTCGATAACATTGTAAATGATATCTAAATTCCCGCGGGAACAGCAATTGGATCGAATGGATTGCGGTGCTACTTGTTTGAAGATTGTAGCAAGACATTTTGGACGATTTTACTCGTTGGCATACCTTCGGAATATTTGTGGTACAACAAGAGAAGGCGTATCAATTATGAATATCATCAACGGTGCGCAGCGGATAGGTCTAAAGTCCAGAGCAGTAAAATGCTCTTTCAAACAACTACTGCAAGCCGTGCCTTATCCTTGTATCGCGCATTGGAAAGAGTCTCATTTTGTTGTTGTATATAAAGCCACGAAGAAGTATATATATATTTCCGATCCAGCGAAAGGAAAGCTCTCGATAGATCACAAGTCTTTCATTAAAAAATGGATACAAACAGGAACAAAGAAAGGTGTGGTCATAGGTCTGGAACCGGAGATCAATTTTTTCGATATAAATTTGGAAGAGGATAGGAGGCCTCAACGATCCGTAACAAATCTTCTTAACTATTTTGCACCCTACAAAAGCAATATTATCAATCTGTTGGTTATCATGTTTCTCGTTACAGGACTGCAGGCAACATTACCATTTCTGTCTAGATCTATTATAGATATTGGCGTAGGAACATCAGACGTTAATTTCATCAACATTATGCTTTTTGCTAATGTAGGCATTTTGCTAGCCACAACATTTTCTAATGCAGTACGTGATTGGATTATATTACATTTGACGAGCCGTATAAATATATCGTTAATATCAGATTATTTGATAAAACTGATGCGTCTTCCCATAACATTTTTTGAAAATAAGATGATCGGTGATATCCTTCAAAGAGCTTCGGATCACCAAAGAATTCGGGAGTTTATAATGGGAAATTCGTTAAACCTCATATTTTCCACGATGACATTTATTGTATTCGCTATAATTTTAGGGTCATTCAACAAAACGATTTTCTTACTGTTTCTTGCGGGAAGTCTTCTATATTTCTTTTGGGTAATCGGATTTCTTGCGATAAGACGACGCCTTGATACCAACTACTTTTCATTAATGGCTCAAGATCAAAGCTATTGGGTCGAAACAGTCTCCGGAATGCAGGACGTAAAAATTAATAATTATGAAAATGCCAAACGTTGGAAATGGGAAAACCTACAGGCGAGATTATACAAGGTAAATCTGAAACTAACCTCAGTTACGAATTACCAAAATCAGGGTGGACAGTTTATAGAAGGACTAAAAAATGTGCTGATTACTATTTTCTGCGCAAGATCTGTTGTAAATGGCGAAATGACTTTTGGGGTAATGATCTCTACACAGATTATCATCGGCATGTTAAATGCACCGATTCAGCAATTTATTCAGTTCATTATCTCGGCACAAACTGCTAAAATTTCACTTCTTCGCATCAATGAAATACATCAGTTGGAAAACGAAGAAACGCAAGCGTCCTTTAATGAAGTAATTTTACCGGATAATAAAGATATCTATGTCAGAGGTGTATATTACAGCTACGCTCCTAAAACACCCTATATTTTAAAAGACATCAAGCTGAAAATACCAGAGGGTAAAGTAACAGCTATCGTTGGCGATAGCGGTAGTGGAAAAAGTACGCTATTAAAAATGATCCTGCGACTTTATCAACCCAGCCAAGGAGAAATAACGCTTGGTAGCCTCAACATCAATACCTTTTCTCTACACGATTGGCGTTCTCGATGTGGAGTAGTATTACAGGATGGTAAGATTTTTAACGATACCGTTATTAATAATATTATTATGGGCGATGAAGTGGTAGACTATGATCGTTTTAGAATGGCTGTCAGCACTGCTCATATAGATAAAGAGATAGAAGCTTTGCCAAAAGGCTATCAGACAAAAATGGGCGAGCAAGGAAGAGGCCTGAGTGGCGGTCAAAAACAACGCATTCTTATTGCACGTGCACTTTATAAAAATCCTGACTTTCTGTTTTTGGACGAGGCAACCAATTCCCTTGATACAATTAATGAACGGAGGATTGTCGAAGCTCTTTCACAATCATTTGTTGGCCGTACCGTAGTAGTCATCGCACATCGATTAAGTACCATAAAAAATGCAGATCAAATAGTCGTAATGAAAGATGGGCGCATTATTGAAGTAGGCAACCATGCTACGTTAATGGAAAGAAATGGATATTACGGCGAATTGGTCAATACACAGTTGACATTTGCACTGCAAGAATAAGCAATTAAGAAATGGAAGAAAAGCCGTTAAACTATAAAAGAACAGAAGAGGTTGATCATATTGTGAACCGCATGCCACAAAAGTTCGGCATACAGATCACGCTAATCGCTTTGGGTATTCTAGGTCTTCTGCTCCTTCTAGGCTTTTGTATTGCCTATCCGGACGTGCAACAGGGGAATGTTACCATTAACACGGAAGCTCCGGCTATAAAACTTTACGCTACAAGTTCGGGAAAGATAATTCTATTAAAAAAAAATATGCAGATGGTAGGCATGGGGGATGTGCTGGGGTATATCGACAATCCGGCCAACATGAATGATGTATTTCGCATTGATAGCTTGCTACAGGAGTTCGATATTAGTAAATTATCTTTGCGGGCAACAATTTCTGAATTTCCAAGAAAAGTATATTTGGGAGCGATTAATGCGAAGTATTATGCTTTCCTTGACGCCTTGATGCAATACCAAAATTATTATGAAAATAGAATCTACGATAAGCAGATCAAGACTTATCAACGTTTGCTGAATGAGCAAGACCACTTACTTCAGAAAGTTAAAGACAAGCAAGCTGTATCCGGCGAGAATTTGGCTTTAATCGGCCGTTCTGCAAAAAGAGACTCTATACTGCTCGCAAAAAAAGTGATCAGCATAGCTGAATTCGAACGTAACAAAATGGGACAGATGAATGCTGTTTTCAGTGATGTGAATGCTAAAAATGAAGCTTCGCAAATCATGCTCGAAATTTTCAGAACACAGAATGCAGTAAACGAGTCTTTTATCAAAAAGGATGAGGTTGAAAAAACCCTATACCTCTCTTTGAGTTCATATTTCCAAGAGCTGATTGCTAGCATCAAGCAGTTTGACGAACTATTTGTGTTTCGAAGTCCACAAGCTGGAAATATTCAATACCTCAATTTTTGGAACAACAATTTGTTTGTCAAAGCGGGTGAGCCAGTTTTTTCCGTGATTCCCTCAAACAGTAAGATTATTGCACAGGTTCTCCTCCCCAATGTTGGCGCCGGAAAAGTTCAGGAGCGTCAAAAAGTAATCATCAAATTGGATGATTATCCATACAACGAATTTGGAGCATTGGAGGGAGATGTGCGTGATATCTCAATGGTTGCCAATACGCAGATGACGGAAAAAGGCAATATCGAATCTTATTTGATCAATGTTCAACTTCAAAAAGGATTAACCACTAATTATGGTGTTATCCTACAGTTCAAACACGAGCTTAAGGGTACTGCAGAAATCATCACCAAAGAACGACTGTTGATTGAGCGAGTATTTGAGACCGTGAAATACATGTTGCGCGATCGGCCTGCTTGACAGTTTCCTATGTAAATAATAATATGATAAATAATTTTATATGCTTAAAAATAACAAATTACGATTTTTCAATATCGCGAATGAATTTGAAGATTTGCCGCAAAACGATCTATTTCGTTATAAGGGAGGAAATAGTGACGAGCCAGTAGAGGGTGGGGAATTACCTGGGGTAGATGTTTCTCCTCCAGATGGAGAAGATCCATGGGGAGAACTTCCTGACGAAGAGTTTCCTACTAACGAAGAACCCGGCGAGGGGAGTGAATTTCCCGATGATCCCCCGAGTGAAGGCGGTGACAGTAGTAGCAATGATGGCAACGATGGAAGTGGATCAGAGAGCTCCAATAGTGGTGGACAAGACAACTCGCAACAAGATCTTGTGAAGCAAGTTTTACAAAAACTTCAATTTAGCAGTAACCTATCGGCAGAATTTAAAGAAAGGTTGACTGCCGCCTTGACTTCCATCCAAAATACTGAAATCGGGCGTAAACTTTTAGGGTTACTGTTGGGGAAAACGGGTCAAATTGACGTTTCTGACAGTGATATGAGCTCTGTACAGGGCAGTCAACTGAATATCGGTATTTTTAATGAGGAGCCTAGCGGCTTCTTAGGACACTATCCTACATTAACCCTTGGCCACGAATTGACACATTTGGCTCAGAATGCGGAATATGGTTCGACAAAGACGGATATATTTTACGAGCTAGAGGCTCGTCTTATAGAATATAGGCTTGCGAAAGAGTTAAATGATCTTCCGAATTTTTTACTTAATTTCAGGGACGACTCTTATTTACAGCAATTTGTTGATTTTGCAGATGGGGTGCATAATTCGATTACGGATTTTAATAATCTGATCGATGGCTTTAAAGACGGTACTAATGGCGGGGGAGTTTATATTGGATACGACGAAACTCATTTTGAAAATTTTGAAGAATTAATTATTGACGACCTATTAAGATAGAACAACACAAGATGTCTTTTAAAAAAATTTCTCTCGTTATCATCAATTTAAGCATTTGTATTATCTGTCATGCACAGTTAAAAGTTGATAGCTCACTAGTTTACACAAAATTTCGTCAACTGGGACCATTGTATACTGAATTGATGGATACATTAGGACACATAAAAATAGCGGACAGCTCCGCCTACAAGCCGGTAGTTTCACCAATTAAATACTTAAATGGCGAAGGGACATTTGTATTCGAAATAGATACTAGCAACAAAGTCACTAATATATTAATCACGGAATTTAAGAGCTATCAAAAGTATAACGACCGTATAGATGTCAAAGATTACATCGTATTCGTAGACAGTGGTTCGATCGGTTTTACCTTGGAGAAAGTGCACACCTATCAAATGAATCCCTCGTCTTTAGAAGTGATCGACAAGCTATTTGAACGCGCCAAAAGCTTGAATGATTTTCAGATTCTTAAAAGAAGAAAGGGCCCTAATAGAAAGTACCTTCGAATTCAATTTGAAGATAATACATGAAAATGGGCAATGGAATGAAAGGCGTAGTCGTCCACGGAAAGCTGTCTATCCCTTGGTTTTTCTGGATTGTATGCATTATAAAACAAGGCAGAGTGGTACAGTTAAACCTAGGTCTATGTATACCATCTTAGGTGTAGAAATGGATGGACGTAAGGATTTAATCGGCCAGCGCACTATATCGCTATATAGCCTTGCAACGCTTGGCACCGGGATACCAGGGTGCCTGACTTGACTCTATACAGCAAACCATCCACCAAGTAGCTTCGCATGTATCCGCCCTGCTAAGTACATATTTTCTGAGCGACCTATCACGCAGAGGTTTGCTGGATAAGCAAAGAAAAAAAGAGTCAAGATGTTTGCGACGATAGCAAACTATCCAAAATTTAAGCATGTTAAAAATTGTAAAATATTAAAGTCTTTTATCCAATGGCACATTATTTGGTTGTATGTTAGTATTCATAATTTAGGTTAATAATTGGTTAGTTAGTAAAAATCCTGAAGCTCCCCGCTTCAGGATTTTTTTAATACACCCTTATGGGTATATGTGCACTTGTAGATATTCTTCATTATGCTTACCGTTAGCTTTGGCGTTTTCGCTCTTTAACATGATCAAGAAAACCGTCATTGGTGCTTCATTATCTTGCTTTTGTTCAAAGATGAACATCTTTTTGTCCGCTATCGAACAGCTAAAATAACGCTCAAAAATTTAATCAGCTGATAATCTACCGCTTACGCTTTTTGGCAAAGCTGTTGCAATCTTATTTACAGATGGCAAGCGGCCAGTAGTTTGGTTAAGCTCATCGGTAAAATATTTCACCGATCAAAGTTCCGCATTTACCGAGAAACAGCCGCAACCCATCTAATAGGTATTCATCAGCAGGCATCAGCGCCGTACTTTTGAGGTATCAAATAGGAAATAATAACATTAAAATATTTAAAGACATTAAAAAACACAACCATGAAAAAGACATTAACAACCATCGCAGCAGCCATCATCATGATCAGCTCATTCTCTTCTTTCGCAGCAGAGAAAACCAACCCCTTAAAGAACGTGGAATCTACCAAGGTGATCAACACCTACCTGGAAGCGACAACGCTTGGCAGCATCGAACTGAATAAATTCCTTTTTGCGGATGACTTTCAGTACAGCAACAGCGCAAACAATGACACCTTTAACAAGCGCGAATACACCACGTTCTTAAAAGCGCATAAAGGCGTAAACTTTGACTGTAAGACTAGCTATGAGATCTTGGATCAAAGTGGAAAGGCTTGTATGGCAAAAGCAACGATGGTATTTGAGAAGTTTACGCGTGTGGATTACATCACGTTGAGTCAGGATCAGGATGGTTGGAAAGTGAGCAAGGTAGTGACTACTTACCCCTAATAGCATCAAAATTTTTGTTTCAATACCGCCATGTCGCGAGACATTGCATTGTTTAGTTTAGTTATAAAGTCTGCAGCCTTGCAGACTTTGTTATTTTTAAGCCCTGTACTTTTCAGTGGATATGATCGCAGCGAACTTTTTATCGGAGGGAATTGCTCTTATTCGTTTGGGAAAACAACGTATTCGTGATCGTATCTGAAGTCTGGTGTTAACGAGAATGCTAACGCACATTTAGATCCCTTTAATACGAATGGGCCCTTTGATATGATCGATATCGACAGGCTCTCCCTTTTGTGTGATCACCACTTTCCCCTGCTTCTGCAATGCAATCGCTGCTTCAACGATTTCCTGCATATGCGCACGCCAATCGGCTGGAAAAAGCTCCCTGGCGATCTCTGACGGACAGAATGTTTTTTCATCACCACGCGCCTGTGCTGTTGATAAGATACTGGCGATTATTTTATCATCCTTCATAATAGATGAAACGCAAAGGGGCATGTGGAAGTTTTTACGAGATCGCTTTAGGTATCGTTACTTGGTAGATCGCGTCGTACATGAGGAGCTCACCTGTTTGCTACATGAAGAACGCTCAAATGGGAATCCCTCTTTGTATTCCCACGGGCCGCCTCTATATATCCACAGATCCACACCGATTGCCCGAGCCGTAAAGGGCGTGAAGCTTTCACTAAGCTCATGTAATAATGCTCTTGAGGCAGCGGGCGTGACCTTATTCTGTACCGTAATATGCGGCATAAATCGCTGTTTATCCTGTGGAATCAGATCCTTGGCAAACGCATTACCTAACTTCTGGTGGAGCTGCTGTAAAATACCACTCTCGATTTGGAAAGCGACTCCGGCTCCCAGATGCCGAAGACCGGTAACCTGCATGTCGAAAGGTTCTTGGATGATCTCACCTAACACGGTAAAAGTGTGCGTGCTGTCCGGCAATTTGTGAAATAATGTTAGATGGGCTTTTAAATAGTTCCGCTCGACTGGAAAGTGCTTTTTACGAAGCGCATCAAAAAAGGCTTGGCTCTCCTCATCTAGTCGAAGCGTCAATATATAGGTTATGCTGTCTTGCTTCTCTTGCATCGCTCTGAACAATATTTAACTTCATCCCAATTCTTCTGCCATTTTTTGCGCCAAGTAAATGGCCTTCCACAGGCTGCGCAAATCTTCTGCGGTAGATCATGCTTTTTAACCCCGTTCATCTTTCCATTGCTTTTTCATTGCAGCATATTGCGCATTGGCCTCGGCCTGCTTCCATCGTTTATAAAACACGTCTGCAGCAGCGGCCTTTTCCAAATCGCCGGTGCCGCGTTCCAGTAGGGCATAATCCTGATCCTTATCGTACTTTTTCCCTCCCTTGTAGTTCGCATAGCGTCTTGCGCGCGTATAGCCCATCTGCAAATACTTGCGAGCCATGTCTGCGCCGACAAAATCAGCTGCTTTTAGATAGTCCTCGAACATCGCGAAGATCGTATCACTACTTTCCTCGGCAATGGCTTCGGTCTTGAAGCGCCAGTGCTGGCCAATCTCCGATTTATACGGCTCACAGATCAGCACGCCCTGCTCCCCCTTACCCACACGGTATTTCCATGGGCTCGCTCGATAGTTGATATCGGGCTTCCATGGATAGTCCTTTTTATCGAAGTTCAGGTAGCTCGGCTGTCTACTTTTCATATAATTAATCCCATCGCTATACATATAAGACCCTTTTTATGTAGGAAGAGTTTGGTAAGAGCTATGGTATTTTTATAGAGGTCTTTATTCGCCAGATAAATAACTGTTTGCAATACCAACATTGACAAGGTTTTAAGCTACACCATCAACAACAACGTGGGTTTAGGTTTATTTTCCATCGAGCCAATGTATAATATTTAGAAGAAATTGCGCATTTTGTGCCGCTGCGGGATGATTCATACCTCTTTTTTCGCTTTTGATACCCTGAAGCTGCGCAGAAAATGGCGCACCGTCACCAAATATAACTATCCTACCTTTTCCAAATTTCAAATATGCCCCGTTCACCAAACCTCTTCCCGAGATATAGGGAAGGGTGTTGGGCAGGGGGCGTTTTATCTGCGAAACATCGGTTGGCAGATAAATACGATAATCCTCGCCCAATACAGAAATGGCCTGGGCGTTAGGGGGCACAATAAAGCCTGTGCCACCCCAACACATCATGCTGTCTATTTCTTTGCCCGGCGGGTCAGTAATCTCATTTGAGGTAAGCGTCTTTCTCTGCTTTGAAAACAATTCTGGCAATCCATCCTTTCTAAGTGCGAAACCATTGACAATATTGATTCCGAATCTTCCCGCCAAATCGTTAACAGAGGCGCCGCAGGGCATATGATCCGTGATAAGAAATAGCCTTCCACCCGCGGCAACCCAACTGGATAATGCATCGATTTCCTGCTCAGAAAAAGCTGATCTTGCCGGCAAATTCCAATCTTCCATATCATACATCGCATTTACCGTTACAAATATTTTTCCTTTTGCCAAAAGATCTGGGCTCAAATTCTCCGTGGTGCTTGCTATATGATAGCCATCTTCCAGCAGCAACCTACGGAACGCTGAGTAGGTTCCCTTTAACGTTGCTGCATTATTATGTGCTTCATCAAACAAAATCAGTGGCCCACCAGCTTCCTTGTACATGGGGGAAACTAGTGTGTAATGAAAATTCTCATCGGATACCTGTTGTGCAATGCTGTAGGCATGCCCTATGATCGCCGCTAACCCTATAACAAGAAATCTTCTTTGTATCTTCTGCTTTGTCATCGCGACCTATTTATCTTTTAACCAGATATCGTTCTCAAAACAGGTAACATGGATTGCTTCCCCATTGCTCAACATGAATGTCAGTGGAAAAGTGCCGTCTTCATTCAAGAAAAATGTTTCTGATCTAGGCGTAAATGTAACCTCTTTATCATCCCACATCTGCTTTAGCGTTAATCCTTGCTGTGTGGATAGAATCTTTATCTTATGGTTATTGTCACCACTAAAAGTATACGTCCCTTCTAGCCTTTTGAGTTGTTCTGCGGATAACGGTTTGCTTTTTCTTGGATCAAATCCCACTTTTGCTGTCATTATCCTTCCCAGTATCTTTGCATGGTTAAAATGGCCGGCACTATCTCTTAGAAACTCGATTTTGTGACCTTCATCTTTTGATTCGAAGTTGGTTTGGTCAATCCTGATGAGTTGGTATTCTTTGTTATCCCACAATTGTCTGGCCAATAAAGAAGTGTCTTTCATCTGAAACTCAATAAAGGCAATTCTATTTGGAAGTTGGTAATACCCCACCAGTTGATCGAGTGATACCATTGCCGATCTGTGAGCATTTGTCCGAATAACAGCGCCCCTATCCTGTGCAAAACATTTTCCGGGAAGCGACGTACTTCCAAATAACGTAATCCCCATCATGATGCAGATTTTAGGGCTGCTTGTGAAATTGAATGTTTTCATTGTCTTCATTGTTTTTTTATGAAGCAATGATAGCCCATAATACATGGAAAAAGTTCGAATGGATACAAACGAACAGCATTGCTAGTCAAACCGCCTTTGCGTTTGCTTTAATGTATTCTTTCGGAGTTAAAGTGGTAGCTTTTTTAAAAGTGGTATAAAATGTGGTTTTGGAGTTAAAACCAGCTCTGATAGCAATGCCGAGCATATCTAAATGTTTGGTGTCGGCTGATAATAGCAGTAATTTTGCTTCTTCGGTCCGCAGCTCATTGATAAACTGATAAAAGCTCTTTCCAAGACCGTTATTGAGAATGTAGGATAGTTCATGCGTGCTGATGCCAACTTTGCCGGAAAGTATTGATAGTGTCAGGCCGGGGTCGAGATACATTTTTTCATCGATTGTCTTCCGCATGACCATATTTTTCAGCTCCTGGACCTGTTCAGCGGTAAGCCTTTCGGTCGAGCCTTTTTTTGATGCACTTCCCTCCAATTCTCTGGGCTGATATTTTTCAATTGCGTAGATTGATTTTTGCGTGAGCGTGGAGTAGGCCAACATCATTATCCCTAAAAAATATAAAACAGGAGCGATGTAAGTTATGTGGAGGTTCAATAAGTCAAGGAAACGTATGAGCATCAAGAACAACACAGAAATCAATAGATATCTTAGCCATTCCATATTTACATTTTCGGTAAACGACGCCATCATCTTTACATTTTTTTGGTGACCAAGGAGCAGAAAGAAACAAGTTACCCAATAGTACACCATCTGACCGAAGAAGAAATACCGGACGGCAAACCTTATCCACGAAGGTAATTCAGGTAGACGATTTTGCTCATTATAAAGATCTGGGATGACATACACCAAAGAAAACATAAGGAACATAATCCATGGAACGAAGTGGAAAATCCAATCTTTTCTTATTAATGACGGCGATGTGTAGTGGCTTACCGCCATAAAAAGGCAGGGTAGCATAGCCCATCTTGGCAGTTCGAGTACATGGACTAGCAAGTCTCCGCCAATTCCAAATCCTTCCAAAAAGAGTTGGATAAAATTGAATGCCAGGATGCAATAAAAAGCGCCAAGCCATCGGTTGGCTCGGGTATCCACTTTATCGCCCCCCATAAAAAGCAGGAATGCCAATAGCCATAGCGCTCCGCCTGAAAAGGCATAAAAGGCAGCTAAAGTGTTTATGTCGAACATCGAATATTTCAAACAGTTTGTCTAAAGTTAGGGTATTTGTATTAAAATTTTAAGCTACATCCTCCAAATGGGAATGCCGATCCAACCGTGAATCGAAAGTAAAACCACCAAGTAGAGCAAAAATATGGAATTGAAAGCAAGAGGTAGCTTTATCGACTTTTGCATTTTCGGCCAGCGCTTGCATAATAAATATGCTCCGATCAGCACGCCGATTCCGAAGAAAAGCATACCTGCAAAGATGGAAAAACTTGTTGTATTGAGGGTCGTGAACAGCTCCTTGTTAATCGCATCGGTCAATCCCATTTTGCGATAGGCGAGCAGAAAACATATCGTTCCCAAAGCGGGCGAACAGGCTATGCAAAGATCTATTGACTTTATTTTTCTGAACAGGACTAACGGTATGCCTACTAAGGTATAGATTATGGACATTACAGCAGCGAACAGCCCTAGATAAATAAGTATCTTCTGGAATAAGATTGGTCCATATGATGTCCTAACGTAAAAATTGTTTCCATCTCCCTGAAAAAATGGGCGACCATTATCATCACTGCCGATGATATATGAAGGAATTATGTTTCCGCGAGAGCGAAAAAGACAATTTCCCATATGGATCAAGGAATCAAGCTGTCCATTTCCTTTGTCGACGACAAGTTTGTCATTCTCAATTGCTAAAAGATTGATTCCACCGAATACTCGCTTGTGAAATTCCCACCGTTCATTCTTGGGATTTATGAATTGGTAGTAGCCTAGCAATGGTTCTATTTTGGCCCGATCTATTATTACACTATTCATCATTGGCGGCTCCAGGTCCGTAGTTAAAAAATCCTCAATAACTTGGGATACCGGCCATAGATTTGCATTGCAATTCGTGGAAATAGCATAGGCCAAACCTACCTCACGGTTAAAAAATATCCAGGAACTAAAACCTTCACCTTTGCCATTATGTCCTCTAAACGTCACTTTCTTATTGTTTGGAAAAAAATCGTTTCCCAATGCATATCCTGTTTGCAGTCCGTTTTGGGATGCAAGTGTGCTGTGGATTTTTTCCATCTCAGCAATGTCCCTTTCACTTAATGGATCATTTCCGTTCTTTTTAGTAGTATTTAATAGATAGTGCAGGAACTTAGCCATATCAGATGCATTCGACACCAGTGCACTGGAGGCCCCGTTGCTTCCTGGTATATAATTGGGAAATACGGTAAAGCGTCCGTTTCTATAGTCATATCCTTTAGCATACGTTGGTAAACTTTCGCCACTTAAATCGAATAAGGTATGATCCATTTCTAGCGGCTTCAGCAATGTTTGATTGATATACTGATCCCATGGGATGCCAGAAACTTTCTCCATCACGTATCCCAAAACGTTATATCCAGGATTGGAATATGACATGATTTTACCTGGTTTCCAGCGGCAATTCAGCGAATTTTCAATCTCTTCAATAGCTGCGATCCCTGTTAGTGGTTTTCCTGTCGTATTTACCATCTTATTTAAATGAATATCCTCAAATCCAGCTGTATGTTCCAAAAGATGCACGATTCTTACAGGGTTCGTGGACTCCCAATTATTGGTATATGATATTTCGGGAACACTTTTCTGCAATGGATCATTGAGGTTTAATTTGCCTTCTGCAATTAATTTTTGGATACCCATGGCTACAAAAAACTTTGTGATGGAAGCCAGATGAAACTGCGTAATACGATCAACAGGTGTTCGTTTCTCTAGATCGGCATAGCCCAATCCCCCCGAAAACAAAATGCTATCCTTTTTTACTATGGAAATCATTAATCCTGGCATGTGTTCTTTATCCAGAATTACGTCGATTTGCGCTAACAATTGACGTATCTCTGACGTCTTAGAGTGGCGGCACTGCTGTTGGGCATTTGCCTTGTAGCATATTAAAGACGTTGCAATTAGTGGTAATAATATCTTCAAAAGCTTATCCATTTGTATTGATTTTTTGACAAATCGGATAAATGTCGCCTTAACTGAGTTCGTTTCTATCCAACCGAACTAAAAAAAGCAATATTGAAAACGCTGACCTTGATTTATTAGTTGCGGTGGTTCAGTATCTGGAAAAAGAAAATAAAGGTCGGAATAGGGAAGATCAGGGGCTGTGGTTCAATGTACAGCAGCGCGATGTCTTACCGCAGCTGGTACGCGTTGGAATAGACGGAATTATCACAAAGCCTTCAAAAAGCGACAGCAACTTCTTTCTGATCAACATCAGTCCCGGCCAAAAGGAACTAGATCATCTGATTTCAAAACACGGGAAAGATGCAGTGGGTGATGTACTAAAAGAATTTGGTGTGAAGATGATGGATGAATACGCCCACAATTTTAAACGGCCGGGCGTAAAGGATAACCGTAATCTCCTTTGGTTCGGAAAGAAACTATCTATTTCAATATTCGCAACAGACTTTCCAAAAGATGTCGCACTGATTGTATTGTTAATATTTGAAACGCAGAATTGACAAGTAGTTATGGCTCTCGTTTCATATTTATAACGACAGCCTCTATTGAAAAATAAAAATAACCTTTGCAAATAGTAGTAAATATACTACCTTTGTGTTGTGGAGTTAAAGATGTGTATGGCGATTTAAGGCATAAATTTTCCAGACACATTTAAACTAATTTTGTTATGAAATCAAGTGAATTCCACAGATTTTTGCGAAAGAATGGCTGGAACCATGTCCGCACTAGTGGGTCTCACTACATCTATGAGAAAGATGGGAGAACTTATCCCATTCCCTATCATGGTAGTAAGGAAATTGGAGAGGGCCTTCGCAAAAAAATCATGAAGGATCTGGGGCTTAAATAAGCTTCAGGTTCTCATGAAAGCTAAAAAGGGACAACATTATGAAAACCTTGAAAATCATCATCGAGCGCAGTGCCGATATGTTCGGTGCTTATGCAGAGAATGCCGAAGGCATCTATGGCGGAGGAGATACGGTGGAAGAAGCAAAACAGTCCATTTTAGATGCTATAGACATTATTAAAGAAGAGTTTACACCGGCAAACATCCCAACTATACTAAAAAGTGATTATGAAATTATATATCATTTTGATGTGGAAAGCCTATTAAACTACTACAAAGGAATCTTTACCAACTCGGCTTTAGAGAAGATTACTGGTATAAACCAACGACAGTTACAGCATTACTCTTCTGGGCTAAAGAAGCCTCGCCAACCCCAACTGAAAAAAATAGAGGAAGGGCTTCATCGACTTGCTGCTGAATTACAGGCACTTGAGTTAGTATAGGTTTGTTTAAAAAACTATAAAGGTGTGATCATTGCCCGGTCACGCCTTTACTCTAAATATTATTTAAGGCCTTACCTTTCTTCTTTGAGCTTTTTGACTTCCACGGTAAGGTCAAGCACGGCCCTGCTCAAGTCAGCAATGGACTGCGTCTTAACACGGTCTTCTTCGATAAACTTTTCTAGCAAGTCGATCAGCTTTTCTGCACCATCGGTGTTGAAAGTCGGTTTTGTATGCTGACTATGACTTTGGTCTATAGCATGGTCATTAAATGTATTAGTGTTGTTCTGAATATTATAAATAACATTTTCATCCTTAAAGGATTTAACGAAATCAGGAGTGACCCCCAATGCGCTCGAAAGTTCGGCCAATAGTGGCTCGTCAAGCGCCACCATATTTTCAAAGTCGGAAATCCGCTGTTGGGAATACCTGCCGCGGCACATCTGCCCGAAAGCTTCCTGTTTAATTCCGCGTATCTCGCGGATGCGCTTGATGTTATGGCCGATGTGCATACTCTCGTCTTTTTCCGTAAAATTACTGTTCATGTTCGATGAAAATTATGGTCTGGTATCTTACCGGTAAACCGGTAGAAAACCGCGCCTGCTCTCTGTAAAAATTCAAATAACTTTGGTATAAAGTTAAACAATATCACAACGATAGACAATAGCTGCTGTTCTTTGATCTGCCGCCATATACCGAACCTATCCGGTTAAACAAAAGATAATCCATATTCCGAGGCTGCTTGTGCCGCCGTAGGGTGAGGGCAGTTGACGCTCACCAAGCATTCCCTTACATAACTAGGGATGTACACAACTCACTTCAAATCTTATACTGTCAATTTAATCGAGGGATAGAACGGAACTTTGTACTGGAAGATCGAATTGCAATTGGCTGCTCCCAAAAAGTACCGAATGATGAAAAAGACAAAGGGCAAACTGCAGTCCGAAAGATTCCTCCGCTTGCTCAAAGAGGGTGATGAGCGTGGACTTGACTATTTCTATACAAATTACTATGGATACCTTTTTCATAGATCATTAAAGGCAACCAAGGACTTCTGCCATTCGGAAAGTATCGTTCAGGAGGCGATGCTCTGGCTCTTCCGTGAAAACCTCTCCTGTTCGGATGATGTTACGTCATTTTTGAAAACGCAGGTCAGCGGTTCACTTCATACCTACTTTGTAAGTGCGAAATATAGGTTTCACCGCAGGTTCCTACAAATGGACGGTATAGAAGATTATCAGGATTTTCTGCTTCCAGATGAAACGGCAGATGAAGAGCCTGATTATCTGCTGGAAATAGATACGCTCGAAAAGGAGCAGCAGGACCAGCTTTCCCGTATCTATGCCCTACTTCCAAACATGGCACCGCGTCAGCAGCTTTTTATACAGCTCTGCCTGAAGCACAACTTTGATTATTCACGTATTGCCAGTTACCTAGGTGGAATATCCGACTATGAGGTAGCCATGCAGGTGGAAAGGACACTGGATACCATCCGCACGGTGTTCATGGGACATAGCAAGATCGAGCTGCTGACGACATCATCCCGTATCGTATCGGAGGGTGCTCTAGATAGCGATCAGACCGAGATATTACGCATGCGTTATGAACTGCAGCTTTCCTTTGAGCAGATCGCAGATTCATTGGGACTTGACAGTAGCACGGTCAGGAAAATTTTCGTGCAGGCGCACGCAAGCATTTCTTCGGGCAAAAAAAGTCGGCAAAAAATAAGAACGTACGAACGTAAATGGCATGATACTAACAAAAAGAATCCAGTTACAGATCGACTGTAGGGAACCGGAGAAACGAAGGGAATACTATGCCAGAATATTTGGATGGCAAAACGTTGCTTTCCGCGCAGCGAACCTTGTGGTTACCCACCAGTTCCTGTTGCAGCGCATCAGCGAGCTGATGTACCTCAGCGAAGGCGCCAAAGTGAGGCTCTCGGACGAGAAGGTTAAAAGCGAAGGAATATTGAACTGCTCAAGAATGAGTACAACCTACCGTGTGATTTCCGGCCACTACAAAGGTAAGCTGCCGTCCTACATCCTCAGCGCGCTCAACCGTTTGGCTATCCGAAAATACGATGCGCAGCAATCGGCATACTGGAGCGGTGAGCGGAGCCTGTCCAATCATAAAAAAGATATGGCGATGCCGTTTTCCGGTGCTGTTTTCCGGCCTGTAAAAGAGGAAAGTGGAAGGAACTTTGTATTCAAACTTTTCAAGGTTCCCTTTAGAACCTATCTGGGTCGGGACAGATCAGATAAATTTAATATACTTAAGCGCGTTGCAGGCGGCCAGTTAAAAGTATTGTCCGCAGCGCTTCAGATCGTAAAGGGCAAGATATTCCTTATCATCTCCTATGAAGCTAAAGAGGCTGCTAACAGGTTGGAAGAGCATGTCATCGCTGAAGCCTCACTTTCTGCGCAGCATCCCATAACCGTAACCATAGGCCGGAACAGTCATCAGATTGGCAGCACTGAGGAATTCCTGTACAGGAGGATGGCAATACAGTCCGCAAGAAGCAGGCTGCAGGCAGCGGCGGCCTGGAATCGTGGAGGTCACGGCCGCAAGAAGAAGGAAAGTGCCGTGCGGCGACTCGGGGACAGGGAAAAGCGGTATGTGGAAGCCAAGCTTCACCTTTATAGCCGCAAACTGATTGATATCTGCACGCGATCCGGAGCGGGAACACTGCTATTGGTCAACCAGTCGGCAAAGGAGGAAGCCGCAAAAGAAGATGTTTTTTTGCTGCGAAACTGGAGTTATTATGGTCTGGTTACAAAAATCAAATATAAGGCCGAGCTGGCCGGTATAAATGTCATTGTCGAGTAGGACTGGCAACTTAGCTAATAGGCGAATAATGGTGCTAATTATGTGTCTAGCAAAGTAGCTAATGCAGTAGCCAAAAAATTTGCTAATTGGCCAAAGATTTAGCGTGTCCATTAATATGTTTATCGGCTATACCCCAACATTAAATCTTCGTTAAACCCATCTGATGACACTTCCTGCGCGCAAACATGGCCGTATATTCGCCTGTCAATTCAGATAGATAATTGGGTTAGTCAGTAAAAGATCCCGTTACTCCCAGCTTCGGGATCCTTTTTTTGGGTGTCTGCGTATTGCCCGGCAAAAAGCAACGAGATAGTCCAACTTTCTAAAATCTTTGGCCTTGAGCCTGTAAATTTTAGGGACAACCAATGGATTAAAAGCAAAGTTACTTCGCCAGCGTGGCATGCCCCCTGCGCTTTGATACCAGCGCACCCAATAAAAAACTTCACAAAATGGGTATCCGCTGAAAAAGCGCAGCCTCCTTCGCTTCGCCATTTTGATCTTTTTTTCTTTTTGCATGGCAAGCTATTGTCTCGTAGGTGGGTGGCGTTAATCAATTTTTTGCTTCATTTTATTTATACTGCCATGAAAAACAGATTCATCGCCAACGAATTGCGCGTATCCTACCACAAAAACCTAGAGCTTTCTGTCGAAAACTTTAAGAATGTGAACAATTCCAAATTAATGGAAAAAGTGTTCCGAATGATCTGGGATACCGATGAAATGGAGGTGCGAGAAAGCTTTTATGCGATATTCTTTAACAGCAAACTAGATGTCATTGGGTATCGGAAGATTGCCGATGGGGGAATTGATGCAGTCTATGTAGATACTCGCCTAATTATGTCATCTGCATTATTATGTAATGCCATCAGGATCGGAGTTGCTCATAACCACCCTTCGGGAACACTCAAACCAAGTGGAGCCGACAGACAGATTACGCGTAAGCTGATAGAAGCAGGGAAAATTTTAGATATCCAAGTCCTCGATCATCTCATATTGACCGAGCAAACTTATTATTCATTCAGAGATGAGGGATACATATAGTCTCTCAAATATCCTTCGTTTTGTGAGACAAATGCGACGATTTACGTTGAAATGTTTATTTACTTTCGACATGTAGGTTTTTGTAGATACTTACTATATCGAAGTAAGATTTTAATCACTCATTCCATAGATCTTTCGAAACTCGGCTTCAATTTCTTCAGAGATTTGTTTAAGTTGGGCTAAAATATCTGTAAATGCGCCCATACTCCAGATTCCTGCGATATATAGCCCATTATTAGCTTCAGCATTTAATTGGATATTTTCTTCTGATCGTTCTGGAAACAAGCCGTCAATAAACGTTTCAATAAATATGTCAACTGTTGGAATAAGCGTATCAATTTTTTCGCAAACTTGAGAAGGGAATAAAAGCCGGTTTTGATAATAAGTTTTTTTGAATTCATGTCTACATTTCACCAGATAATTTACTTCTTCGTCAGCAGATACATGTTGAGTAAACTTTTCACCATTCATCATGTTGTCTATAGTTGATGTCATTCTTTGAAACTTCTGGAAAGTATCATGTATTGCGTCAACTTGTTTTTGATGCTTTGTTTGAAATTTAACAAGTTCCTTATCAAGACTAGCTTGAAACTTCATTAGTGTTTGTTCAGACGCTCTTTCAGCGATCAATTCAATTTTTTTTACAAATAATTTCCATATTACGACAAGAAACGCAGCTAGAATTATAACAACCGTTGCACCCCCTATCCCAAACATCTGTTCGATTTTGGCTAATCTCTCAACAATGTCATCAATTTCATTCATATTATATTGGTTTTACGAGACAAGATGAATCTATCGTTAGTCACTTGATGAAGCTCTTTATGGTGCTGTTATTATCTATTAATTCTATTGTTTACCAACTGATAAATAGCAGCCTTTAAAACTTGCCAGCATAGTTTTGCCGTATGTTTATCAGGATGGAAATTAGATCCAACTTGTTGGAGAGGATGTATGTAATTACGAAAGTCTCGAAGAACATGACTAAATTTTTTAACATCTTCCTTTAATAGCCCTAACTCATATGATGTATCAATTAGATTCATTAAAGTCCACTCATGAAACTGCTTAACCTTATCATCCTTTTTAGGTGCGGTTTTTGCCGAATTATATTCTTTAGGGTTTGCAATCGCAATACCTAGTAAGACCCCTTCTAGTGAACTTCCTGATAAAAAAATTACTGCCAAAGGAGCATTAGAGTTAAAGCAGTTTTTTATTTCGTCAAATCTAGCCTTTACTACGGTGGTAACACTAGTATGTAGCCCTAATTTGTCAAGTTCAACTTCTTCAAATTCTTTGTCTAAGAAAGCATCTTCTTGGATGATTTCTTTTTTCTGAGTATCAGGTATTTTAATCTCGTTAACTCTTTGAAAAGTGATCTCTGTATTGTTCCTAACAACTTTCCACTTGTCGAAGGCCATGTACTGGTTTATATCAGCAATAAAACTATCTAGCTGATCAAATTTTCCTATGTAGTTGATGGGGTTGAAAAGGATTTTAAACAACTTGTCCAATTCCGGCGTTCCGTTTATCTTAGCTAGTTTTTGATCCGTATATTGCCATCTTGATGGGAAGCCTTGCCCGTAACTATCTCTGCTGCCAAGAGAATTAAATAATTTCACCAATTGAGGCCCTTTGCGATATTCCGTTTCTTCATTGATAAGTTCTCGTAGTCTTTCTAAGGTTTTTTGGTTGAGGTACATAAGCTCTAATATTATGCTATTCACCGGTTAATTAACGCAGGTGTTCGAAACAAAAATACTGAATTTTCCTTGGTTTCGTGAAATAGACATCCATTTTTTAGCTAGATATGAACATCGGTCGCTCGATCAAAATAATTTTTCTAAGAATGTATAAAATAACTATTTTTACAATATCAATTAAATGAAATTATGGATCTAAATGAAGTGCGATTCAATTTTTACAAATTGAGTTTCACACCAGTGAAAGCCAATGAGCATCTTCGACAAAAGGATATATTGAACAAGATTATCCAGGCTTGCACTCCTAAATTTATTAAAAATAAGGTTTACCTTATTGATAGATATGAAAGTAGAATTTCCACCGAACGGAGAGAACTTTTTATAAGCTACATTACCTACAATCATTTAGAGAATAGGTATAAAGGTACCATAGCACTTATTAGGAATGGTAAAAAGCCTTTTCTTAAACCAAAAGAAAGCTATCAACTTGTCCCTTTGGATTCTCTAGACTTAGGAACTCTTACTGAAACCACACATTTCTTCATAGACACGTCATCAGATAAACCCTATCTTTGCGTAGAATTTAATAATATCGGACCACGGATAAGTGATATTGAATATTACTTTAGAAATTTGGGACAAAAGTATCTGAACATTACTAAGAAAACAGAAGTCGAGGTATTTTTAAAAAGACCTATAAAATCAGTCCTAGAAAATTTAAAAAGCGTATTAAGCTTCGATTTTAAAATTGAACCAAAGAAAGTTCCTTTGATAGACAAAACCGTAGCAAATAACTATTTCACGTCTTTTAATAACTTAAATAGCAAATTTGACCCAAAATTTCTCTCGATGAAGGCATACTATCAATCAAGAGGCAAGAACAAAAATGGAGACAGTATTAAAGGGTTAGCATTTATTAAACAAATGTTACAAAGTTTCTCAACAGGCCATACAGATTTGGACACATTTGATTCCTTTACATTAGAATACTTAGATCAAAATGATGAGTATGATAAAATCAATTTTATCAGAGACCAAAAGGAGATAGTGATACATGCCGATCTAAAGTCCGTGGTTAAAAATAGGGACTGGTATGATCTAATAAAAGTGGATTTTGATGAGTTTATGGCTTCTCTACATGAATAAAATAATCGATATTTATTTCAGATGTACTATTTTATTCGACATAATAGTAGGGATAGTTTTTTGTGTGTGCCACTATAAAATAGCTTCCTGTCCATCTGTTGATCACGTATCATTTATTGCATCCGAAACCCTCTCCATTATTTTAACTATGGCCGGTTTTGTGCTGACATTTTTAACCATAATAGTTACATTCAAGGAGAGTTCTAAGGAAATATCGACAGAGAAAGATATTACTACTATAAAAGAACATTTTTACAATTCTACGTTATATCCAGAAACGGTTAAGCATATAAAGAACACCCTGAAATCCCTTATTATTGCAAGTATATTTATCTACATGGGGCGCATATTTGTTTCTGAAAATCACGTACTCCTTTATTACGTATCTCTTTACGGTATCGTAGTTTTGTTAATATCAATTTTAAAGTCCTTATATATCATTAGTAAAGTGATAGACCTACAAATCGCTAAATAAGCGAACTAAATTGTATTTAAGTATATCCAATGTTTAATTTTCTGTAATGCTTAATTAGAATGAAAAAATCACCCTATTTTAACTTTTCGAACAGCATTGTAAGATGGGGGGCGTTCTTTTATTTTATTAGAAATCTCCTCTTCAAATTTGATATCGCAACCAACATTTTTCAACGCATCGATCTGCATGTTTACGTTCTATTCTTGGGTACTTACCCTAGCATATCCTATTTTCCCAAAAGCATTTGTTGTGCTAGTTTATGACACATAGTTTTGTGAAACAAAATTTTGATACAGAATATCAATCGGAATAGTGGCAAGCGGTCAATCTATTATTTTCGTCGCAGAAAACGACCGTTTTTCATGTTTTCTTTACTAATGTATTGATAATTACAGATTATGAATAAACATTATGACGTAATCGGCTCATATATATCAAAATCATGAGCCGATTAGCAGCATTAATCGGCTCACGAACTTCGTGATGTAGGTAATTTCAGTACCATAACAAACAACTTTCTTACAACAACTAGGGAGTTTTAAAGTACCTCACCCAATTCAAAGAAAGCAGTTCAGCTGTTTACTCAGCCGGACTGCGCCTAGACTACGATTTATTCAGCTTGATTTCTAATTGTGACATATCGTGCGCAACGCGCGTATCAAGCAGCTTTGCATAGTGCTGCGTGGTTTTGATGTCCGTGTGTCCAAGCATTTTGGAAACGGTCTCTATGGGCACATTGTTTGCCAGCGTTACCGTTGTTGCAAATGTATGCCTTGACATGTGGAAGGTGATTTCTTTATCGACAGCGCACAAGTCTGCAATCTCTTTGAGGTAACTGTTCATCTTCTGGTTGCTCAGCACAGGAAGAAGAAGATTTTTAGCTGCCGAAGGTGGATAATCCCGGTAACGGTCAATGATTCGTAATGGGGCAGCAAGCAGCGGAATATTTGAAGACGTTTCTGTTTTCTCTCTTGTAGTTAATATCCATAGCTTTCCGTCCACACCTCTGGCAACATCTGAATGGTTAAGTTTACTGACGTCCGCATAAGATAGTCCTGTATAACAACAGAATACAAATATATCGCGTACCTGACTGAGTCTTTCGATCCCAAATTCCTTTGTCTCAATACGTTCAAGTTCTGCCTTGGTTAAGAACTCCTTTGGTCTTGCTTTTGCCTTGTTTTTGTAAAAGGCAAATGGATCGTCCTCGACCCAACGATGGACAATGCAGATTTTCGTGATCTTGCGAAAATGTTTGATGTATTTTGCGGCTGATATTTCCGAACACCCTAAACTAGAGCGAAGGAAGAATTCATAGCCTGTAACAAAGGCATGGTCGATATCGCGCACTTCGATATCACCCATAGAAAGCTCCTGCTTTAAATACGCAGTCATATGGCTGATGGATGTGGTGTACCCTTTCAGGGTGTTTGGTTTAAATCCATTACCAAGTAAGGACTTCATCTGCGCATTGTGCTCCGCAAATACCTTAAGCAACATTTTTTGTGGAATATCACGTCCAAGAAATTTCAGCTTGATCGCCTTGGCCGTGACCTTAGTTCGATTCCTTACCATCGTGTGGTGGATCTCCGAGACTTTTTGGATGAGCGTCTCTAGGTAAGCGTTCAGCGTCCGCGCTTCTTCTCTGGTGCCCTTGGCTCTGTTAGCTGCCGAATTCCATCGGGAGGGCTCACAGTCGCGGCCTACGGAGATTTCTTTCTGCTCTTTATCCACGGTAATACGCATGTAAACTGGACGCGGTTGACCCTTGTCGTTCTTTGGTTTCTTAAGCAAGAAACTGAGGGAATAATTTGTACTCATGATACAATCATTAAAAGTTAAACAAAATTAGCCCTGCAGCCAAAAGCAGTCAAGATGTTTAAACACGCAACATGTTTACTGTCAGACATTTAAACCCTTTTCAGCGCGTCATTGTTTTCCGTAGGGTGACGCGCCAGTTGACGCGCTTGTTTTATGGGAATTTCTGAAAAAACCGATTCTCCGTAAAAACACAAAAGCCTGCAAACAACACGTTTGCAGGCTTTTGTAAGTTTTGACTTCAAGTCTGGTAGCCCGTAGGGGAATCGAACCCCTGTTTCAAGAATGAAAATCTTGCGTCCTAACCCCTAGACGAACGGGCCATTTGCTTTTGGTGATGCAAATATAAGGCGTCTTTCCGTATCTCCAAAATAATTTTTCAGCCTATCGTATAATAGGCTGAAATTGAAAAGATTATTTTTTAGATCAGGTCAAAGCCAATATCCCGACGGAAATATTTGCGTTCAAAAAAGATCCTTCCGGCGTCTGCCGTGGCCTGCTGCAGCGCATCAAACAGGTTATCTTGTAGTGTAGTGACCGCTAACACGCGACCACCAGCCGTCACCACTTTGCCGTCGACCTCTTTCGTACCTGCATGAAAAACAATAGCATCTTCCACATTTTCGATATTGGTAATCTCTTTGTCCGATTCGTAGTCGCCCGGATAGCCTCCGGAAACGAGAACCACCGTTACAGCAGTTTTGGGGCTTACCGTGTAAGAACGCTGTGCCAAGTTACCTTGCGCGACACCCTCCAACAGATCCACCAAATCCGATTCGATACGGGGCAACACCGATTCCGTCTCCGGATCACCCATACGCACATTATATTCGATGACAAAAGGTTCGCCATCCACATTCATCAAACCGATGAAGATAAAACCCTTGTAGGGAATATTGTCCTTTTTCAAACCATCCACCGTAGGTTTGATAATACGCTCTTCGACCTTGCTCAAGAAAGACTCGTCAGCAAATGGAACCGGCGAGATAGAGCCCATGCCACCTGTATTAAGGCCCGTATCGCCCTCGCCGATGCGTTTGTAATCTTTTGCCGAGGGCAATACTTTATAGGATGTGCCATCGGTCAAGACGAACACAGACAGTTCAATACCTTTCAAAAATTCTTCGATAACCACGACAGCCGAAGCCGCGCCGAATTTAGCATCCGCAATCATCGCTTTCAGCTCCGCCTTTGCATCCTCCAGCGTTTCGCAGATCAACACGCCCTTTCCTGCGGCGAGGCCATCGGCTTTCAAAACGATCGGCAATTTTTGCGTTTCCAGGTAGGCCAGCCCTTCCTGCAGGTTGGACTGGTCGAACGAGCGATAAGCGGCCGTAGGCACGCCGTGGCGTTGCATGAATTCTTTGGAGAAATCTTTTGATCCTTCAAGCTGCGCACCTTCCTGCTGCGGGCCGATGACCGGGATATGCTTCAGCTCCTCGCGGCCCAAAAAGAAGTCGTGCACGCCTTTTACCAAAGGCTCCTCGGGGCCCACCAATACCATATCGACATGATTGGCAAGGGCAAAAGCACCGATACCTTCAAAATCCGTTACCTTAAGGTCTATATTTTGTCCATACTGTCCGGTTCCCGCATTCCCTGGGGCAATAAACAATTGGTTTAAGCGTGGACTTTTCGATAATTTATATGCAAAGGCAGACTCTCTTCCGCCCGAACCAAGAATTAGAATGTTCATATCGACAAAGATACCGATGAAAATCAATAATCTACAAAAATTAATCGGGTGTATGTAATTTTTCGTAAATTGAGTAAATTTTTGACCATTATGATTTGGAAAACACTTCCGTTCCTAACGCTGTTTATGCTTATTATCAGCGGTGCAAGGGCTCAAGACATACAGGGATTATTAGCCAAAATCAATGCCTACCATGATTCCAGACCAATTGAAAAAATACATTTACATCTAGATAAGACGTCTTACACGGCGGGCGAAACGATCTGGTTCAAGGCCTACGAAGTTGTTGGCGTGGAAAACCTGTTATCGAATCTGAGCAAGATCATGTATGTCGACCTGATCGACCCGAAAGACCGTGTCATATCGGCCCTGAAAATTCCACTAACCAGCGGATTGGGTGTGGGGGATATCAGCCTGGTCGACACGCTTATCGAAGGAACCTATCAACTGCGGGCCTATAGCAACTGGATGCGCAACGATAGCAGCAGCTACTTTTTCAACCAAAATATAGAAATCAGCAACGGAAGGCTTGATAACGTGCTTACCCAATCGGGTTTGCAAGGCGAAAATTACAGCATCGTGCTGCAAGACCTCAACAAAAATCCACTGGCAGATGTCTCCGTGCGGTACCAAATTACACAGGGTGACAAGAGCCTCAAGCGGGGCCGTGTAAACAGCGATGCGAACGGAAGAATAGGCATCCCGTTTCGCGAAGAGTATGGGAACGCCAAACTCGCCATCAACTTCGACAACAAACAACAAGCACCCATTCAAAAGGTATTTAAATTGCCGGCCGCCCAGCAGCAGGAAAACAGTGTTCAATTCTTTCCTGAAGGCGGCCACCTCCTAGCGGGCAGTATCAACAAACTGGCGATCAAAGCGTTGCGACCAAATGGATTGGGTATTGCTGCGAAAACGTTTATCATCGCCCCTTCTGGCGATACCGCCGCCATGATAAGCACCAACGCATTGGGCATGGGCTCCTCGCCCCTCTTTGTTGACGGCACGCAAGCACTGCGCGCCATTACCCTTTTCGACGATGGCACACGGGTAGAAAGCAGCTTGCCAGCGATAACGCCATCAGGTCTTAACATACAGGTCAACAATGGCAACAAAGCAAAACTCTTTGCGCAGATCAACCTCAGCAGCGACAAGCAAGACAACAGCGACATCTACTTTATGGTGCAATACAACGGTCGTGTATACTACGTATCCAAGCAGGCAGCCTCCAAAAACGAACTGATCTTTTCGGTGGCCAAGGCCGAGCTCCCTGCGGGGATCCTTACCATCAGTATACTGAACAGCCGCATGCAACCGCTGATCGAGCGACCGGTATTTATCGCGAAGGATGAAGACGCGCTGCCGCTGTCGGTGACGCTCAGCAGCCAGAGCAGCCAGCCTAGATCAAAGGTGTCTGTCGAGCTACAGGCCGGCAGCGGGACGGACACAACACGCTATGCCGCGCTTTCGGCAGCTGTCATCAACCGCAGCAAAACGGACATCGATTCTGCTAACGCCGGAAATATACATACGAATCTTTTTCTCGCCGCCGACATCAAAGGCCATATCGAAAATCCAAGTTATTATTTCGCCGACGAAAGCCACCTGACCGATCTGGACAACCTACTGCTAACCCAAGCGTGGCGAAAGATAGACTGGTCCCGACTGGATGAAAAAGCCGAACCTGCGTTTCTCCCCGAGCAGAGCATCAGTATCAGCGGACAGGCGCGCAAGCTTGGACGGAAAGCACCGGCATCCGGCGCCAAAATCACGTTGGTATCTACACAGAACTTTATGGACTTTGTCGATACTGTGGCTACCGAAGATGGAAATTTTGTGTTTGATGAGCTGGCTTTCGCCGATAGTGCCAAATTTTTGATCACGGCCAAAGACGAGAAGGGAAAGAATAATATTGATATCATTGTATCTCCGGCTACGACGCCAAAAATTGGTCCCAACAAAAACGAACCTGCAGTAAAGAACGATGTCAATAGCCTCTTGCTGGACGAAATCCTGCAAAGTAAAAATTATTTTGCAGGCTTGGAGTCGCAAGGTTTGATGGAGAAAAGCATAGCGATCGAAGAGGTCGTGGTTACGGCAACGCGTCCGCGTCACAAAGCTTCGGAAAGCTCGGCCAACCTCAACGGCCCCGGCAATGCCGATCAAGTGATCTCTGCCGAGGAGTTAGAGACCTGCCCTACCTTGGACATCTGTCTTAACGGGCGATTATTAGGGGTCATGTTTCGGAATGGCGTGCCTTACAGCACCCGCGGCGGCGGCGCCATGCAGATCATTTTGGATGGTATGTATATCGAAGGCGACCAGCTATCCATGATCAGCCCGATAGACGTACAAAGCGTGGAAGTATTGCGCAACATAAACTATACCGCGATCTACGGCTCTTATGGCGCCAATGGCGTGATCGTGATCACGACCAAGACGGGCAGGGATGCCATACGCAACTATACACCCAAAGGGATCATTACGCTGCAGCCTAAAGGCTATCACCTGAACAAAACTTTCTACAAGCCGGTGTATGAGGTGGGCTCCGAAACAGCGCTCAATCAAGATTTGCGCACCACCATCCATTGGGAACCTAATCTGATTGCCGATAAAGAAGGAAAAGCCGCTTTTGATTTCTACACGGCAGATGAAGCGGGAACATACCTGATCACGATCGAGGGCATCGATTTTGGAGGGCGCATGGTGCATAAAACCCTTACCCTCGAGGTGAAACCCCAATAAAAAAGGGCGATGCCTTTTTTATTGGGTTACCGCAGCATTGTTTGCTCGTTGGCATCCAACTTGGCGATCATGTAGCGCTTGATCGCTGCCTGTTGTACGGCATCCAGCACATCGACCACATTCTTGGTGACAGCCTCCTCGCTGGGCTTGATCAGCACAATAAGATCCTGCCCTCCCGTTGCCTGCTTCACCTGATCCCGCAGCTGAACGAGCAGTTGGCCCAAACCCAGCTTGCCATAGCCCACGCGCTGCGGAACAGATTTAGGCAACTCGGACGCGCCCCGGTAGTAAACTAATTCGTTGTTAGCAGCCAACAGGATATTCAGCGTGCGATCTTCGCTCAAAAGGATGGGCGTGCTGAGCGGGCCCGTCTTGTCGGGCATGGCCACATCCAAACGATGCGGTGTTTGCAGCGAGGTGGTAAGCATAAAAAACGTGATCAATAGAAAGGCCAAATCGACCATAGCTGTTAAATCGACCTTGGGCATAGGCCTGTTGCGGATGCTCCTGCGTTGGTTTTTCCCACTGCTGCTGTTGTTGTTTGTCAATTCGGCCATCATCGTATCGTTAAAAGTAAAACATCGGTTAATTAAACTATTGATGATATTTTCCGTATTTTTCCATAAACTTAGGATAACAGGATTATGAGGGAATTCATCAAAACACAAATCACCGATCATATCGCCTACATCGGACTGGACCGCGGCAAGTCAAATGCCCTACACTTGGAGATGCTGAAAGAACTGCAGGAAGAACTTCGTGCGGCCAACGACAATCCGGCAATCGAAGCCATCATACTGCACGGCAAGGAAGGCTTTTTTTCGTCGGGTCTAGACCTGATCACGCTATACGGGTATGAGGAGCCCACTATGCAGGAGTTTTGGGAAATTTTTATGTCGGTGATCTATACGTTGGCATCGCTTCCGAAGCCGGTGATCGCCTCGATAACGGGACACAGCCCCGCTGGTGGCTGCGTGTTGGCGCTTTGTTGCGACTACCGCATCATGGCCGAAGGTGATTATGTCATCGGACTTAACGAGGTGCCGGTGGGCATTGTTGTGCCCTCGAGTATTTTTGCGCTATACAGCTTTTGGATCGGCCAGCCCACTGCATATAGGAACCTGCTGGAAGGCAAACTGCTTTCGCCTAGCGCGGCACTGGAAATCGGATTGGTGGATGAGCTGGTTCCGGCCGATCGTATACAAACGGCTGCCAGCCGGAAGGCGAAGAGCTGGACACAGTTTGACCGGGCAGCATGGGGAGCAACCAAAGTAAACCTGCGCCAGACCCTGCTACAAAATATACAGGAAAACAAAACAGAAGCTATCCAACAGGTGTTAGCACAATGGTGGCGTCCAACGACGCGCCAGATTTTGAAGACAATAATCGATAATCTCACCAAAAAGAAGGGATAAAGATGGTTCAAGGAGCATTAAAGGCAGACGCGCTGCTCGGCAAGACCGTTGTCGTAACCGGCGGCGGAACAGGACTGGGCAAAGCCATGTCACAGTATTTTTCGGAGTTGGGTGCCCACGTTGTGATCACGAGCAGAAAGCTGGACGTCCTGCAGCAAACCGCGCAAGAGATCCATGCCGTTACGGGAAATAAAGTCCTACCTGTCGCATGCGATGTGCGCCACGTGGAACAGGTGGAAGCACTCCTGGCGCGCGCCGAAGAGGCCTTCGGTCAGGTAGACCTATTGGTGAACAATGCCGCTGGAAATTTTATATCACCTACGGAACGGCTTTCGGCAAATGCTTTTTCAACCGTGATCGATATCGTGCTGAAGGGAACCACAAATTGCACGCTGACCTTCGGAAAAAACTGGATTGCCAAGAAACAAAAAGCTTCGGTGCTGAATATTGTCACGACTTATGCCTTTACCGGCTCTGGGTATGTGGTGCCGTCGGCTATCGCCAAAGCCGGTGTATTGGCCTTGACCCGATCGCTGGCGGTGGAATGGGGCAAGTATGGCATCCGGAACAACGCCATAGCCCCTGGCCCTTTCCCGACGAAGGGAGCTTGGGACAGACTGCTGCCCGGCGAACTGATCGAAAAATTTGATTTTAAGAACCGTGTCCCCCTGAAGCGCGTGGGCGAACACCAAGAGCTAGCTAATTTGGCCGCCTTTTTGCTGTCCGACTTTGCCGGATTTATCAACGGTGAGGTGGTGACCATAGATGGTGGCGAATGGCTACAGGGCGCCGGCGAATTTAACAACATGGAAGCCATCCCTCCCGAGATGTGGGACACGATTGCCGATACCATTCGAAAAAACAATAAATCATGAGAAACTTAATGCTGGCCTTCTGCTGCGCTGCGATGCTGTTGTCATCCTGTAACCGCACAAAGAAGACAGAAGAAACGAAAAACACGGTGACCGATAGCGCGCAGCTAGCAGATACCCAAGCGATCACGGAGGTGATCACCCGATTTGCGCGCGCCTACATGAGTCAAGACAACGAAAAGGCAAATGCGTTGATCCATCCCGACCTCGGCCTGTATATCATTTACCGGCCTGGAGCCATGGACACCTACGAGCATGTCGACAGCATCGACTTCAAAAACCCCGTGCCGGAGCATTTCCCCTATACCACGTTCGAAAACGATTATGTATTGACCTTCGGAGAGGTGCCCACCTACGACTGCGGCGGGGAAAAATGGGACAAACTGGGCTTCTTCTGCGACACGACAAAGCAGGCCAATCAGCTCGCTGAAATCGCCGCCTTCAAACAGGAGTTCAAAGAGATCGACGAAGCCGCCGTGGCAGCAATCAAGAACCTCGAAAAAGACAGCTATCGCGTGGTGCTTACACAGGATGAAAATCTGATTTTTCATGTTAAAAAACATCAAGGTGCTTGGTATATTTTGGTGCTAGACAGGGCTTATGGCTGGTGCGATGCTTAACTTTGACCGCCTGAGAAAGATTTTGCCCTTTTGCACCGTAAATTCGCGGTTATCCCCCATATGGATTAAAAAGAAACCCCTATATTTAGACAAAAAAACAGCTATCTAGAATGAATACTATTGACCAAGCCACAAATAACCGCATACAACAATGGTTACGTGCAGAATACGATGCCGACACGGTAGGACAGGTTCAAAAACTTGTGGACAATAACGAAGAAACAGAGTTGATCGACTCTTTTTATAAAGAACTGGAATTTGGAACGGGCGGCCTCCGCGGTATTATGGGAGTAGGCTCCAACCGGATGAACAAATATACCATCGGCAAAGCGACACAAGGCTTGGCAAACTACCTGAAAAAACAATTCCCCGAGCAGCAGATCAACGTTGCCGTATCATATGATAGCCGTAACAATTCCCAAAAATTTGGACATCTCGTGGCTGATGTCTTTTCTGCGAATGGCTTTCAGGTTTACCTATTCGAGGAGCTGCGCCCCACACCGATGCTTTCGTTTGCGGTGCGCCATTTTGGTTGCCAAGGCGGTGTCATGCTGACCGCATCCCACAACCCCAAAGAATACAATGGTTACAAAGCCTATTGGAACGATGGCGGACAGTTGGTTGCGCCACATGATAAAAACGTCATCACTGAAGTAAATGCCATCGAATCTGTCAGCGATATCAAATTCGACCGCAAGGAAGAAAATATTACCTTGGTCGGTGAAGCATTTGATCAACTTTATATCGACGCCAACAAAAAGCTTAGCATCCATCCCGATGCGGTGGCAGCACAAAAAGATCTTAAAATCGTATTTTCTTCTATCCATGGAACGGGCATCACCATCGTACCGAAAATGTTGGAGGCCTGGGGGTTTACCAATGTGCATGTCGTAGAGGAACAGGCTAAACCAGACGGCAACTTCCCCACAGTGGTTTATCCAAACCCCGAGGAGGAGGAAGCCATGTCCATGGCCAAAAAGAAAGGCGAAGAGCTGGACGCCGATGTGGTAATGGCTACCGATCCGGATGCCGACCGCGTAGGCCTTGCCGTGAAAAACCATAAGGGCGAGATACAACTCCTGAACGGAAATCAAATAGGCAGCTTGTTGATCTACTACGTTTTGAGCGCCAAAAAAGAGAAAGGAACGTTAAAGGACAACGATTTTATTGTAAAAACCATCGTTACCTCCAATCTTATGAGCGACATTGGTGAAAGCTTCGGCGTCAAATTCTACGAAACATTAACCGGTTTCAAATTTATCGGCGAGGTAATCACGCGTGTACAAGGGCAAGAAAACTACCTCGTTGGTGGCGAAGAAAGCTATGGCTTCCTCGTCGGCGACTTGGTTCGTGATAAAGACGCCGTTAACTCCTGTGCGTTTATTGCCGAAATGGCCGCTTACTTTAAAAACCAAGGCAAATCACTTTTTGACGTGCTTTTGGAAATTTACGAAACATATGGTTTCTACCAAGAAAAGCTGATTTCCCTAACGAAGAAAGGAAAAGCCGGAGCCGACGAAATCAAGCAGATGATGGCCGACTTGCGCGCCAATGCGCCCCAATCCTTAGGAGGCGTTGCGGTAAAAGAAATTCGCGACTACGAAAAAGGCATTTCAACCGTGCTGGCGGGCCATACACAAACCAGCATCGATCTTCCAAAATCAGATGTCTTGCAGTTTATTACCGTAGACGGCGATGTGATCTCCGCGAGACCTTCCGGAACGGAACCTAAAATCAAGTTTTACTGTTCGGTAAAGGAAAAATTGGATAGCCGTGCACAGTATGAAGCGGTTGCGCTGAAACTGGAAGAAAAGGTCAAAAACATTATGGCAGACATTGTAAAGAGCTAACCATGGAAAAGTGGACATTGCTCGACTCTCGTTACATCATCCAACGACCTTGGGCGACCTTACGTGTCGACAAATTGCAAATGCCAAATGGAGCCATCAAAGATGAATATTATGTTTTGGAGTATCCCACCTGGGTAAATATGGTGGGCATCACCGAAGCGGACGAGGTTCTTTTTGTTCGGCAGTACCGACATGGCGCGGGCCAGATTTTGGTGGAGCTGCCTGCAGGCGTGGTAGAGGCGGGCGAAGCACCCGAAGTAGCGGCTCGACGTGAGCTCCTGGAAGAAACCGGATATGCCTTCGACTCGATCGAAAAAATCTGCGAACTATACGCCAACCCGGCAACCAGCGGTAACATCACCCACACCTATCTGCTGCAGGGAGGACGTAAAGTGCAAGAGCAGGAGCTGGATGCGTCCGAAGATATTGAGGTTGTCCATATGTCTATCCCTGAGGCAAGGCAGTTTTTACTCGACAACAAGATCGGGCAGGCACTGCATACATCTGCTTTGTTCTATACTTTTAAAAAATTAGGTTTGCTTTAAGCAGGCCTAATTTTATTTCCCACCAGGCACTGCTGCCCGAATAATCCACATGATTTTTGTACCTTTGCGCTATGGGAAGAGAAATCTTTGAGACAAAACGTAAAGCATTAAAAATTAATCTAAATCCCGATATCTACGGCACATTTGCCGAGATCGGAGCCGGCCAGGAAGTCGCCCGGAACTTCTTCGAAGCAGGAGCTGCCTCAGGCACCATCGCCAAAACCATCTCTGCCTACGATATGGCCTTTAGCGATGCCATCTATGGCGTGGAAGAATCTGGTCGCTATGTGAGCCGCACACGACTGACCAAGATGCTGCACCACGAGTTTAATCTCCTGACCGAGCGTTTACATGGCGAGAAATACGGCTCAAAGAAGTTCTTCGCCTTTGCCGATACGGTGACGACGCTTAACTTTACGAAGACGAATGATCCGCACGGATGGATTGGCGTGCGTTTTCAGCATGAAGTGGGCGGTCCTGTCAACGACATTGTCATTCATATACGCTTGTTGGATAGCGACTCGCGATTACAGTCCAAAGTGTTGGGCATCTTAGGCGTCAATCTAATTTTTGCAGCCTACTATTACGCCGAAGACCCGCAAACCATGATCGAGTCGTTGGTGGATAACCTGTCTATTGGTTCCGTCGAGATTGATTTGGTGAAAGTATCCGGTCCTGTTTTTGAACAGGCCAATGAACGCTTGCTAAACCTCTACCTCATTGCTAAGGGATTTGCCAAGGCCGCCATTTTCCGCCCTGATGCAAAGGCTGCACAAATCAAGGACTACCTGTACAAGAAGAACATCATTATTCTGCGGACGAAATACCGGCAAAAATCCAATCCGAATTTTGATCTCTTTAACCTCGCCGTAGAGCAATTTAAGAAGAATACCGGGGCAACGCCCAACGACACCGTGGTACTTATTGAAGTGTTAATGGGCAATGCACTGGACGAAGACAGCTCTATTACCGAAGATGACCTTAAATATTTTGCCGAACGAGCAGAATACCTTTGCTCGACCGGTAACAATATTATGGTTTCCAATTTCCATCGCAACAACCACTTGGCCGAGTTCGTGAAATCTTTCAAACCCAAACATGTAGGTATTGCCACCAACGTCGCGAATCTGAAAAACATCTTCAACACGCAGCAGTATAACATGGAAGAGTACACCAACGAATTGCTTTCCTATATCTCCGGCATGTTCAGCAAAAACGTAAAGCTCTACGCCTACCCTTATCTTGATAAAAAAACGAACGAGATTGTCACGACGAAAAATATGCCCGTAGCAGATGAAGCGCATCACCTTTTCGACTTCTTGATCCAAAATAAATACATCGTCGATATCGAAAACTACGATGAGAAATTTGTAAAAACGGTCTAATCACCGTTTTTACAAATCTAAAGCTTCCCTCCATCAACCCGTTCACTTTCTCACTTCTATCACTTTATCACCTTATCACTTCCTCACCTTATCACTACCATCACCTTATCACTTCCATCACCTTATCACTTTATCACCATATCACTTCCTCACCATATCACTTCCATCACCTTATCACTTCCTCACCTTATCACTTCCTCACCATCAATATATCAACTGGGATGGTTTTTGTGAAACATCTATTGTACATTTGAGAAAAGTAAACGGTTTGACACGATGAAACGGACAAGTTATGGAATTCCGGCGCTACTATTTATCGTAGCGTCCTGTGGAGGCGGAAAGTATGCCGCCACGGAGAAGATTTATGCAGAAAAGGCGAAAGGTTTTGCAGAACAATACAAGCAAGCTCCTGTAGTAGGGCAATTGGACAAAGTATTATCGACGAACAAAGAGTGGATTGCATCAACGAACTTTGGTACACGAAAACCTAACTACGTTATGATACACCACACCGCGCAGGATTCTCTCGCGCAAACGGTAAAAACATTCCACAATGAGAAGGTTGGTGTCAGCTCGCATTATGTCATCGGGCGCGACGGTAAGATTGTACAAATGGTGAACGATCTTTATCGTGGACACCATGCGGGGCTAGGACGCTGGGGCAATGATACCGACCTGAACTCTTCCTCGATCGGTATCGAGTTAGACAACAATGGCCTTACCGACCCTTGGCCCGATGCACAAATTGCCTCCCTGCTGAGCCTGCTGCAGTACCTCAAAGAGAGCTACAAGATTCCACAGGCTAATTTTATCGGCCACATGGACTACGCGCCAACACGGAAAAACGATCCTTCTAGATTTCCTTGGAAAAAATTGGCCGACCGCGGCTTCGGCTTTTGGTATGATGAGGTACTGGAAGAACCACCTTTAAATTTTGACCCGAAACTGGCTTTGCGTATCATTGGCTATGACGTTAAAAATGTAAATGCGGCCATTAAAGCCTTCAAGATCCACTATATCCAACGGGATACCAATACCGCAACCTTAACAGCCCAAGACCTCAAAATACTGTATGCGATCTTTAAAAAATATTTATAGCCCGCTTGGGGGCTTTTGATAACCACATAGCAAAAAAGCGCCCGTTGTGATCGTACACGACGGGCGCTTTTGTTGTAACATATAGCCGCTAATTAAGCTTCTGCATATTCTTCAATAGCAGGACAAGAACAGATCAAGGTGCGATCTCCTTGCGAGTCGTTTACACGACCGACGGAAGGCCAGAACTTATTAGCTTTCAAATACGGCAACGGGTAAGCCGCTGTCTGTCTGCTATATGGTCTGTTCCAGGCATCGGCAGTAACGACTTCTGCGGTGTGTGGCGCATGCTTCAGCAGGTTTTCCTTTTGATCAGCTTCGCCCGCTTCTATAGCGGCTATTTCCGCGCGGATAGCAATTAGGGCATCACAGAAGCGATCAAGCTCTGCTTTAGACTCTGACTCCGTGGGTTCGACCATTAAGGTACCAGCCACAGGGAACGATACCGTCGGTGCGTGGAAACCGTAGTCCATCAATCGCTTCGCGATATCAGCAACCTCAATGCCTACATTTTTGAAGCCTCGGCAGTCCAATATCATCTCGTGTGCACAACGGCCATTCGCGCCTGCATACAATACCGAATAATGGCCTTCCAAACGTCCCTTGATATAGTTGGCATTTAAGATGGCCATCTTTGTTGCGGCCGTCAATCCCTCTGCGCCCATCATCGCGATATAGGCGTACGAGATCGTCAAGATCGATGCTGATCCAAAAGGTGCTGCGGAGACCGCAGAAATACCTTGCTCGCCAGAAACGGATATTACCTCATGATTCGGCAGGAAAGGCACTAAGTGTTCGACCACTCCAATTGGACCCATACCAGGTCCGCCACCACCGTGGGGAATACAGAATGTTTTGTGTAGGTTCAAGTGGCAAACATCAGCACCGATAAAACCAGGGCTGGTTAAGCCTACCTGCGCGTTCATATTGGCTCCGTCCATATATACCTGTCCGCCATGTTCGTGAATGATGGAACAGATTTCAATAATCGACTCCTCGAAAACGCCATGCGTGGACGGGTAAGTGACCATCAACGAATTTAGGTTGGCACTGTGCTCTTCTGCTCTTGCCCGAAGATCTGCCACATCGATGTTTCCAAAAGCATCACATTTAACCACCACCACTTTTAAGCCCGCCATCGAAGCAGATGCTGGGTTAGTACCGTGCGCCGATGCTGGAATCAAACAAATGTTCCGATGTGCTTCGCCACGGCTCTCGTGGTAGGCACGGATGACCATAAGCCCCGCATATTCGCCCTGTGCACCTGAATTGGGTTGAAAAGACATCTTCGCAAACCCGGTAATCTCAGACAACCAATCATTCAATTCATTAATCAACTGCATATAACCCGACGTTTGATCCGCCGGTGCAAAAGGGTGCAAACCTCCAAAATGCGCCCATGTCAAGGGTACCATCTCGGTTGTCGCATTCAATTTCATGGTACAGGAGCCCAAAGGAATCATGGAATGACACAACGAAAGATCTTTGGATTCTAAGGTTTTGATATAACGCAACATCTCGCTCTCGGAGCGGTAGCTGTTAAAGATTGGGTGGGTCAAGTAAGCAGATGTACGAACCAACGCTTCCGGGATAGACGGAGACAATGCTTCGACCATTCCTGCTAGATCAATATCATTCACACTCTTTGCTTTGATCTTCGCAAAGACCTTAACGATCGTTTGAATATCTTCGAAGGTCGTCGTTTCATCGATAGAGATACCGACAACGCCTTCATGATAGAAAAAGTTCAGTTCATTATTCAAGGCTTCGCCTTTTAGCGCACCAATTTGGTCGCCAACAACAACCCGCAAGGTGTCAAAATACGAGGTATTTGTTTGTTCGTAACCTAGTTCTTGCAAGGCTTTGTCCAATAATCTGGTTAAGTCATTGACACGGCTCGCAATGTTTTTGATCCCTTCAGCACCGTGGTAAACAGCATAGAAAGAAGCCATGATAGCCAACAGCGCCTGTGCAGTACATATATTGGATGACGCCTTGTCGCGCCGGATATGTTGCTCGCGGGTTTGCAAGGCCATCCGCAGTGCGTAATTACCGTTAGCATCTGATGTTACGCCGATGATACGGCCAGGAATGTTTCGTTTATACGCGTCTTTTGTTGCGAAAAAAGCCGCGTGGGGGCCACCAAAGCCCATAGGCACGCCAAAACGTTGCGAGTTACCGACAACCACATCAGCACCCCATTCTCCTGGAGGCACCAATAGCGCTAGCGCAAGAAGATCAGCGGCAACGCATACCGTAATATTCCGCTCATGCGCCGCAGCGGTCAACGCTGCGTACGTCGCTAGCGTACCATCGGCAGCAGGGTATTGAATGAATATGGCGAAGACATCGTCCGCCAAGTTCGATTCTTCTATATCCGCAACACGAATTTCCACACCAAAGGGCGTTGCACGCGTTTGCAACACATCCAATGTCTGTGGGAAAATATTCGGAGTTACTAAGAATACATTGGCCGCTTTATTTTTACGTGCATTATACAACATGAACATGGCTTCGGCCGCCGCCGTCGCTTCATCCAACAGCGAGGCATTCACAATTTCCAAACCCGTAAGATCCGAAACCGCCGTTTGGAAATTTAGCAAAGCTTGCAAGCGTCCCTGTGCAATTTCTGCTTGGTACGGTGTGTACTGCGTGTACCACCCTGGATTTTCCAACACATTGCGTTGAATCACGCCAGGCACGGTCACATCGTAGTAACCTTGCCCAATATAAGATTTGAATACTTTGTTTTTATCTGCAAGCTGTTTTACTTTGGCTAAATAGGCTTTCTCACTCAGGGCCTCGGGTAAGGCTAGGGCTTTCTTCAGTCTAATTTGGCTGGGAACGGTTTGCTCGATAAGTTCATCTACCGATTGTACGCCTAGGAAGGCTAACATCTCTTGCGCCTCTTCTGCCCGTGGGCCATTGTGACGATCCTGAAATTTTTCTTGATAAAATACGTTGCTCATTTTTGCGCTTAACTTTTTCATTTGCATCGCCCTAAGCCCGTCCAAGCTGGCCTGTAGAATGACACTTTTTCATATACGTTTTGAGAGTGCAAAAATACGATTTTAATCGCGAATAAATAGGGCTTCCATTCATTTCTTCCCTGTAAAAAAATGGCAATCGATTGCGCATCATCAAAAGCCAACAAGGCGCTGATTATGAAGGCCTAATTCTACTTGTTTTGTAACAAATCCAAGCGCGCCAACACTACAACTCTTCCAAGAAAGCACGAAACGCCTCCATGCCTTTTTCCTTATTTTCAAAACCTATACTTTGCTCGATCACACGCTCACCATCGTTGATGGTCAAGATATAATCCACACCATCTCGGCAGCGATCACACTCTCGGTATTCCCGTTCATAGAGGTCAAGCTCGCGCAGGAAATTACGGAGCTTTTCAAAGGTTGCCTCGTCCGTTTTCCGTACGGTGTATACCTTACTCTTTTTACACGTATTTTCGCGAAGATCTCGACTTGTTTGATTCTCGTTTATAACGACCGTCTTTTCTTTTCCACACCAACCGGAGGCCACAACCAGTTTTACTTCAAGGCCGTCAGCAGGTTCCATCATCACTTCTTTTTCTTTGGTACAGGCGCAAACAATAAGCGCGCTAAGCACGATGTAAAAAAATTTACTTTTCATAAGGTGTCTATTTATCAGCTATATGATAAATCGAAAAAATTAAGGCCATCGCGACAGTTGATAATGAAAAATAAATAAGTAACTTTATTTCATCTTTACGACCATTATACGTTATTTATGTTAAATCTTTCTGTACGAAACGAAACCAGCACATTGCGTGCAGTGTTGCTCGGAACAGCCCAGCGCAACGGTCCTACCCCCAAGGCGGAAGAGGCATACGATCCAAAATCGCTGGAACACATCTTGGCCGGCACCTATCCTAGCGAATCGGACATGTGTGAGGAGATGCGTCGATTTGAGGAGGTACTGAAGCGGTATGGGGTAACCGTCTATCGACCGGAAATCATTGCCGACCTGAACCAAATCTTTTCTCGGGATATTGGTTTTGTGATCGATGACTACCTTATCAAAGCCAACATCCTTCCCGATCGCGCGGAAGAGTGGCAGGCAATCTCGCCCGTTGTTAACCAAATTCATCCTGCAAAGCGCATTATCCCCCCTAGTGAAGTTCATATTGAGGGCGGCGACGTTCTTCTTTGGAACGACTATATTTTCGTTGGGACGTATAAAGGAGCCGATTATGCGGACATCAACACGGCTAGAACAAACATGCTTGGCGTGCATTTTTTGAGGGAAACCTTTCCACATAAGATCGTTAAGGAATTTGACCTGGTAAAATCGATGACCGACGCACGGAGAAATGCTTTGCACCTAGACTGCTGTTTCCAACCCGTTGGAAAAAATAAAGCCATTATCCACCAAGCAGGGTTCAGAAACCCGGATGATTATCGGTACTTACGGGATCTATTCGGCGAGGAAAACCTGTTTCATATCGATGCCGAAGAAATGTATCAAATGTGCAGCAATATATTTTCCATATCGGAAGATGTTGTCGTTAGCGAACAACACTTTACACGGCTAAACAATTGGCTACGCGAGCAGGATGTTATTGTAGAAGAAATTCCCTATCAAGAGATTGGCAAGCAAGAAGGTTTGCTTCGCTGTTCGACACTCCCACTTTACCGTGATTGACCGTATGACGACGCAAACGACAGATACGCTCCTACTGGTACGTCCCTTTCATTTCCGCAAAAATGAACAGACAGCCGTAAACAACTATTTTCAAGAAGAGGTCTCCGGGGATAACATCACGCAACGTGCCCAACAGGAGTTTGACCAATTGGTACGGTGCTTGGCCGACCACCAAATCAACACGGTCGTCATACAGGACGATGGCCGATATGATACTCCCGACAGCATTTTCCCAAACAACTGTATCTCTTTTCATCAACATACAACGGTGCTGTACCCGATGTTTGCTGAAAACAGGCGGCGAGAGCGACAACTAAACTACGTAATGCAGTTGCAAGATCGTGGATTGCGATTTCCTACCTCGATCGATTATACGGCCTATGAACAAGAAAATCGTTTCTTGGAAGGCACCGGCTGCCTGATACTGGATCGCATAAACCGCGTAGCTTATTGCTCCCTGTCGCCACGGGCACATTCCAGCGTCGTCCATAGGTTTTGCGCGGACATGGACTACGAACCCTTTATCTTCGAGGCCTATCAAAGTGTTGATGGCGAACGGAAACCTATTTACCATAGTAACGTCATGATGGCCTTGGGCAACAACTTTGCCGTGGTTTGCTTAGATAGCATAGACAATAACCATCTTCGCAAAGAAATGCAGCATAAACTGGAGACCGATGGGCGGCAAGTGATTGCGATAACGGAATCGCAGATGCAGCATTTTGCTGGCAATATCTTGGAGGTTAAATCAACGACGGGAAAACCGCATATTGTTATGAGTAGCCAAGCCTATCGCAGTTTCACCGCAGCGCAGCTGTCGCAGCTACAGACATTTGGGGAGATCATCCATGCACCACTTGACACGATCGAAACGGCAGGAGGCGGCAGTGCACGCTGTATGTTAGCGGAAATATTCTATTAACTAACGGTCGTTTAGCAACTCGCGGCGCACGCGGCTCAAGCTCTCTGGAGTGATCCCTAGATAGGAGGCGATCATCCATTGCGGAACACGCAGAAGAAGGCTTGGATACATTTCCATAAACGAAAGGTAGCGCTCCTTTGCGGTCATCGCCAGCAAGGAATTGATTCGTTTTTGTTGAATGTAGATATTGCGCTGCAAGGAGTTCTCCAAGAAACAGGCAAAGGCGCTACTCCACGACGACGCGTTTTCCATAAATTCGGGCTGGATGAAGACGATCGTCGAGTGCTCTATCGCTTTGATATAATAGTCGGATGCCTTATTGAAATATTGACTGGCTCGATCGGAAATAATCCAATTTTCTGGCGCAAACTGCAAGATATGCTCACCGCCTTTTTCATCCAACGAAAAGGACTGCAACAAGCCTTGCTCGACGAAAAAGGCATAATGGCTGAGCTCTCCCGCGCGAAGCAGAAAGGTGTTGTGCGGAACGGTGCGGAACGAAAAATAGGGCTTCAACAGCTCAAATTGCTCGTCCGTCAGGCCGCCTTTCTCGCTGTAATATGTGTAGAACCTACTACCGACCAAATTGTATCCTGCCTTATCCACTAGTATAGTATGGTAAATTTAAAATCCAAGGGGTTGAAATGCTTTTCCAGTTCTTGAATAAGCTGCTCCCCATATTTGATATACAACGCGGCAAAATTTTCGGATCGCTCCTGCAGACCACCATTTGGAAACAGCTTATCCTTCACGCGCTCGATCTGTACAAGTGCTTCTTCATAGTTATGCTTATCGGCCTTGAGCAGCTTTTTCTCCAAGTTATTGATGGCCTTTTTCAATCTCGCCTTAACCGCCTCGGTGCTCGCACTTAAACTCGGATCAATCTTATGTGTACGCAATTTGATCTTACCGAAGATGGCGTTCAATTCCATCCACTCGTCGCGTAGGTTCAGGCGATGCTTGGTGTGTCGGCGTACGTATTCGCTTTTTAGTTCATCTGCTGATTTGAAAATGCGCTTGAAGGTTAGATCCAAGCGATAGATCTTGCCCGCCACAGCATCATCCGTAACCATGGCCGAGTTTCTAGGAATCAGGATAGGATAAGGGACATCGTATTGATTGAAATTCGCACGCAACTGCAACCAGTAGACAATTTCCGCTCCGCCACCGATGTAAGCAAGATTGGGAAGAATGATCTCTTCGTACAAGGGGCGCATCACGACGTTGGGGCTAAAGCGTTCGGGAAACTGCTCTATTTCTGCCTTCATTTCTTCCGCAGAGAAAAATAGACCTTGATGCAGCACCTCAAACCGGCCATCTTCCGTGCGCACAATCCGCTCCCGAAATTCATCTGTCAGGTAAAAAAAATTGATTTCACGCGCGTGCACCTGCGTTTGGAAACCCAGCTCTGTAAGTTTTTTCGAGCTGTTTTCGATGGCTTTTATACTCTTTTGTTCGAGTATATCCTGCAGTATATATGGGATAAACGGTTCTTTCAGCGCCTTACAGTCCGCATCGATAATAACCAGACCTTCTTGTTTAAACAGCGCATTAACCATCTCCCGTGTAGCATCGGCCAACGACCTATCTTGTAGGTAAGCCTCCTCAACAATTGTCTTAAGACGATCCGCATTGGGCGATATACCAAATGTATTGCAATATTGTTTCACAGTTTCCTGCATGCTCGACGTCGACATCCGACCTGTACCTGAAACAGCAGGCACATCCCACAAAATCTTTTTACCAAATACACGCGTATTGTTGATCTCTGCAAAATCATGATCTTCCGTTGCCATCCAGTACACCGGAACAAAATTGTAGGCCGGAAACGCCTTCTTCAGATCCTTAGCAAGCCGTATGGCCGTAATGATCTTAAAAATAAAATAAAGGGGGCCTGTGAATATATTGAGCTGATGTCCCGTGGTAACCGTAAAGGTATTTGGCTCTCTCAAAAGCGCAATGTGCTCAGCAACGCGGGGATTGTCCGTTAGTGCAGCTCCATACTGCTCCTCCAATTGGGACACTAGCCGTTCGCGGTGCGAAAATCCCTTTTTACGATCCATTTGTGCCCGAAAGCCATCCAAGTTTGGCCGCTCACCATAAAAAGGCTGCAGCTGTTCGTCGTTTGCCAAATACGCCAATAAGGTCTTCGAAAAACTATTGGTATCGCTGTAATCGATATAAGTTGCTTTCATTAATCTCTTCTACGGTTATTGTTTAAGGTCCTGTATAACGCAATGGTTTTCGCATTTCCGAAGTCCACACGCCAATAGCATATCCTAAACAGCAGGTCCAAATTACATATTTTTAATAATACGCCTTCCATACCTGCTGATTTTATTACTTATTTGACAATAGGTTTATAGAATAGGGACGACATGCTATACCCGCATGTCTTGCTACATAGAGACGTCTAAGCTATTTGCGGCGTCCAAACCATAAAAAAAGCACGGGTCTTTTGTCCGTGCTCCTTCTTAACATACGCTTCTGCTATTTGACGATCGTTCCGTAGAGATCAAAATCTTCCGCACGATCGATATAAACCTGAACGAAATCACCGATGCGCGCATAGTTGTCTTTCGCATGCAGTATGACTTCATTGTCAACTTCTGGCGAATCGTATTCGGTGCGTCCGATAAAATAATCACCATCTACACGATCGACTAAGACCTTGTATGTCTGCCCTACTTTATCTTGGTTTTTTTCAAAGGAAATCCCCTGCTGTATCTCCATGATCTCTTCTACACGCGCCTCTTTTACCTCTTCCGGCACATCGTCGACCAGCTCATAGGCATGGGTTTTCTCTTCATGCGAATAGGTAAAACATCCTAGACGATCGAAGCGTGTCTCTTCTACCCATTCCAACATCTCTTGATAGTCTTGAACTGTTTCGCCGGGATAGCCACAAATTAGGGTGGTACGCAACGCAATATCCGGAACTTTGTCGCGAATCTGGTTCACCAAGTCGACCTGCTTTTGTTTGGTTGTACCGCGGCGCATGGATTTCAACATGTTGTCACTAATATGCTGCAGCGGCATATCCAGGTAGTTACAAATGTTGGAGCGTTCGTTCATCGCATCCAAAATATCCATCGGAAAGCCCGAAGGATAAGCATACTGTAGTCGGATCCATTCAATACCGTCGACATCGGACAGATGCCGCATCAAGTCGGAAAGATTACGCTTTCCATAAATATCCAACCCGTAATAGGTCAGATCCTGGGCGATAAGAATCAATTCTTTTGTGCCATTGGATGCTAAGAATTTTGCTTCCTTTACCAAGTCATCAATCGATTTGGAAATATGCTTGCCCCGCATCAAAGGAATGGCGCAAAATGAGCAGGGCCGATTACATCCCTCGGCTATCTTAAAATATGAAAAATGGGAGGGTGTGGTCAGCAAGCGTTCCCCTAACAACTCGTGACGATAATCAGCACCAATGGTAGACAGCAATTCCGGTAGATCGTTTGTACCGAAAAAAGCATCTACGTTCGGAATTTCGGCTTGTAGCTCCGGTTTATACCGCTCCGAAAGACAACCTGTAACGATAACCTTGTTTACCTTGCCTTGGTCTTTCAACTCAGAATACTGCAGAATAGTATCGATCGACTCCTGTTTCGCGTTATCGATAAAACCGCAGGTGTTTATCACCACAATATCGTTTGTTTGTATATTGCTGGCTTCATGAACTACCTCCATTTGATTGCCTTTCAACTGGCCCATCAGTACTTCGGAGTCGTGTATATTTTTTGAACAACCCAGTGTAACAACATTTACCCGGGGTTTTGCTACCAAGGGTGCTGTTGTCTTTGCATATTTTGTTTTCATCTTCTTCTCTTCATCGCAAAAGCGATCTATGATCATAGCGCGCTTTGCTATTGCTTAACCCACCCCGATCGATACGATCGTAGGCGCTCTTATTATATGCTCGATCTGCTAAAGCTCGCTACTTAAACAGGCTTTCCACAAAATCCTTTTTGTTGAATAGCTGCAGGTCCGCGATTTTCTCGCCGACACCGATATACTTGACCGGTATTTTGAATTGATCCGAGATACCGATTACAACACCACCTTTGGCCGTCCCATCGAGCTTCGTCAAAGCCAACGCATTAACATCTGTAGCTTGGGTAAACTGCGTTGCTTGTTCGATCGCATTTTGCCCGGTCGAAGCGTCCAGCACCAATAAAATTTCATGCGGCGCATCGGGCACTACTTTTTGCATCACGTTTTTGATCTTGGTAAGCTCGTTCATTAAACCGACTTTATTATGAAGTCGGCCGGCCGTATCGATAATAGCCACATCATCGCCGTTGGAAATAGCCGATTTGACGGTATCATACGCTACGGAAGCGGGATCTGATCCCATCGGTTGTGCCACAACACGAACCCCAACGCGTTCCCCCCAAAGCTGGATCTGGTCTACAGCAGCCGCACGGAAGGTATCCGCAGCTCCAAGCACCACCTTGTTGCCGGCCTCTTTCAGTTGATGGGCCAGCTTACCGATCGTAGTCGTTTTGCCTACCCCATTTACACCAACAACCATAATCACATAGGGTTTATGGTCCCCATATTCGAACGTTTCGAAATCGTTGCTGTTATTTTCGGCTAACAAATCTTGAATCTCTTCTTTTAAAAGCTTGTTCAGGTCGTCTGTGCCTACATACTTATCGCGCGCAACACGCTGTTGAATACGATCGACAATCTTCAAGGTCGTTGTAACCCCCACATCCGACATGACTAATACCTCTTCCAGATTGTCCAACACCTCGTCGTCTATGGTAGATTTACCGACCACGGCTTTGGTAATCTTGGACAGAAAACCCGCTTTGGTTTTTTCCAGACCTTTATCGAGTGCCTCTTGTGCCTCTTCTGTTTCCTGCTTTTTTTTAAAGAAATCGAATAATCCCATAATGTCCTCTATGTGTGGTTGAGCCTTGTTTTTAGCCTGTCAAATATAGTCAAATTCAGCTATACTAAAAAAGCCCTTTCGGCGTATACCAAAACGGCTTCTTTATTTTTCAAGCGAAAATCTTAAAAAGGAATAATTCCCGCGCTACCTATTTGGCAGCTGTTGCTAAGACTTCTTTTACCTTGTCATTGTGCACCATACTCTCTTTGAAAGTATACGCGCCAGTTTTTGCAGATTTAGTAGTAAGAACAACTTTGGTAAACTCTTTACCACCACCTTTTTGTAATGATGCAACTGCTTTCTTTGCCATTGTCTTTTATTTTTAGTTGGACGAGACGCCCTAACGGTTAATTACTTAATTTCCTTATGAACAGTAACTTTTCTAAGCACAGGGTTGAATTTCTTCAGCTCCAAACGCTCTGTCGTGTTCTTTTTATTTTTCGTTGTGATATAACGAGACATGCCCGGAAGACCACTTTCCTTGTGCTCAGTACATTCTAGGATTACCTGTACTCTATTTCCCTTTTTAGCCATTGTTTATACGTTGTTTAATCCGCCGATAAGCGGATAGATTTCATGAATATTTTGATAACAGGCGGTAACGATTAAATAGATCCTTTTTGGATAAATTTATTGATTACTGCTGTAATACCGTTTTTGTTGATTGTCTTGAGTGCTGATGTGGATACTTTCAACGTAATCCAACGATCTTCTTCTGGAATGTAGAAACGTTTAGTCTGTAAATTTGGGTAAAATTTACGCTTAGTCTTAACGTTAGAGTGCGAAACGTTATTTCCTTTTAATGCCGCCTTGCCTGTTAAATCACAAATTCTTGACATGATATTTGATTTTTAATGTTATCTGTTGTCTTTTTACTCTTTTCACAAAGAGTTTGCAAATATCAATATTTCTTTCGTGAATTGCAAGCACGGAAAAGAATAATTTTAATTATTCAGGGAATAGCTTGCTGAGAGCAGCAAAAATAAGGATTTTTTTTGCCGCACTTGGCGACGTGACCCACAAATAGTTTTCCACAATTCACACCCACCACGGCGCGTTCTTTGATCAGGCCTTTGTATCTTTGTCTTTTCTGTAATCTAGACATGCTTCACAAAACGAAAGGAATCGCTTTAAAGACCACAAACTACGCGGAGAGCAGTTTGGTGGTCCATGTATTTACCGAATCTTTCGGCATGCAGGCCTATCTTATCAACGGCGCGAAAAAGCCGAAGGCTAAGATTGCTGCGAACCTATTCCAGCCGCTACACCCGTTGGATATGGTGGTATACCAAAAAGACAATGGCGGACTGCAACGCATCAAGGAGGTGCATCAGCTGCCCGTACTGCGCGACATTCCTTTCAGTATGACCAAAAGATCCATCGCGCTATTTCTTGATGAAATCTTGTATAAAGTGCTACGCCAGCAATCGCCTGATCCCCATTTATTCCATTACGTCCGGCAGGCCGTTTTATGGTTAGATAGCGCTAGCGACGGTCTTGCTAATTTCCATCTGCTATTTCTCATCAAATTAAGTCGCTTCCTCGGATTTCTACCGTCACATCATAGTTCGCGCCAATTCCCCTATTTCGATTTGTTGGACGGTGTATTTTGCGACAACCTACCTGCCCACAGCCATATCTTACAACAACCACATACCTCCTTTTTTCAGGCGCTGCTAAAAACGAGCTTCGAAGACGCCCAACAGATCCGGATGGGCAAAGAAGACCGCAAATACCTGCTGGAAAAAACGCTTGAGTTCTACAAATTGCATACAGAAAATTTTGGGAGCGTTCACTCGCTATATATTTTAGAAGAGGTTTTCCAATAAAAACACCACTTCCTAAACATTTCGCAACTTGTTTTGTTGAAATACAGTAACAGCACAATTTATCTTTACTTAACTTAATAAAATGCACTTATGGAATGGTTTTTAAAAACCCCTTTGGCAATTCCAACCCTTAACAAAAAAAGCCAGATCTGTTCGATCTGGCTTTTTCACAATAAATATATCTGAAATCTATTTTAGATAAGCTTTACATTTACCGCATTAAGACCTTTACGGCCTTGCTCAATTTCAAATGATACATGATCATTCTCACGAACTTTGTCTACTAAACCTGAAACGTGAACAAAGATCTCGCTCTCGCCAGAGTTAGGAATGATGAAACCGAAACCTTTGGTCTCATTAAAGAATTTTACTACACCTTCTTGCATTTTAATTTTATTTTGTATTAAGACTAAAGGTATAAATTATTTTTCATTGTGCCTTTATTTCTTCTAATTTTTTAAACGAAATCAATCTTTTTACGTCAAACAAAGCGTATACATTTTTGTATGAAGTATAAAACAATGAACATGAAAAAATTTGCAGGTTTAATTTTAGCGGTTTGCATCGCCACCTACGCAGCGGCGCAAACGAACAACAATGAGTTCAGTCGGAAAGTATCTACACGTGGCTATGCCGAAAAAGAGGTGACACCGGATATCGTCTACCTTTCTATCTCCCTGAAAGAGTATTTTGCGGATGGCAATAACAAGAAAAAGGTGGATATTGAAACACTGGAGAAGCAACTGTATGATGCTGCACTATCGATAGGAGTCAAAAAAGAAGATTTTACCATCCAAAACATTTACAGCTACAATGCTGAAACTAAGAAAAAGGGCAATACCGAATTGCTGCAGGCCAAACAATATCGACTGAAGATCAGTAACCTGAATGGGTTGAACAGCATGATGGACAAGGTAGATCCAAAGGGCGTACAAAGCACGTCCATCAGCGGCTATGACCACTCGCAAAAACGCCAAATTGAAAAAGAGCTTAAGGTCGCTGCAGTACAGGATGCACGGGCCAATGCCGAGATCATCGCATCCGCTACCGGTGACAAGATTGGTAAAGCGTTGGCGATCAACGACAACAGTTCTTTTGGATGGAACGACATCATGCCCACTCCCCGTGCCTATAGTATGGCGAAGGTACAGATGGAAGCCGCTGATGGGGTGGGAAATATGGATCAAGAACTCGACATCAGCGTACGTCCGATCAAGCTTACCTGCAATATCGACGGGGTGTTCGAGCTTCTGTAAGGACCGATCAACATCGTTGAAAATGGCGATCAGCATAAAAAGTTTATAAGGGTGGAGCATGTCTCCACCTTTTTTATATCCCGCATTTAGCGTGATGATTTTACCATCCTCACTTTGCCGACTTAAAATTGTATTTTTGTAACGATATGAGCAAAACGAGAATCATTGCGCTAGCCATCATTGCAGCTATGCTGGCGGCATTTTTTACCAACCCTAGTGCAGCACAACATGAGTCGAAAATCCGTGCCAAGGCAATCGAACTTTTGAAACAGCATGCAGGGACGAAAAACAGTAGTGTCGTAGATTTTGGGGTGCAGCTTTTTGGAAACACACTTATCGATCAGTTTATGAAAAACCATATCGTCGTCAAAAATTACTACCTGTTTTCGGTTGCTAAAGTACGATGGGAACGCGACGAACAAATTTTGGGTGTCGGTGCATTCGGGAATGTATGGCTGAGCTCCAAGATAGATGAGAAAGCGTCCGAAATCGTTGAAATGATCAAAGCAAAGTAGATGCTGGATATTCTTTATCAAGACGATGACCTTATCGCGGTAAACAAGCCACATGGTCTGCTTGTGCACCGCTCATCCATCGCCGCCGATACGTCTGAATTTGCTCTGCAGATGTTACGCGACCAGATACAAAAACCTGTATACCCTGCACATCGGCTTGACCGTAAAACGGGAGGTGTACTACTTTTTTCGTTGAATAAGGAAATGGATGCGCTAGCCCAGCAACTTTTTGCGAATAAGGCCATGGAAAAGACGTACCTCGTTGTCGTCCGTGGTTTCACCGATGATTGTGGTACCATAGATTATGCCCTACGCAAAGAAAATGGCAAGCTGCAGGATGCCGCTACGCATTTTAAAACGCTTTTCCGAACAGAAATAGACTTGCCGTTGGGCAAATTTCCAACGTCGCGCTATTCGTTGGTCGAGGCTAACCCCGAGACAGGAAGGATGCACCAAATCCGGAAGCACTTTGCCCATATATCCCACCCGATTCTGGCCGATCGTCCGCATGGCTGCAACAAGCAAAATAGAATGTGGAAAGAGACGTTTAATATGGATACGATGATGCTCCACGCACATACCTTACAATTTATCCAGCCCAAGACGCAGGCTCCTGTAGCTATACACGCGCCTTTGCAGCCGGAATTCCTCCGTGTACTTGATCTCTTAAAGATAACGCTATGAAAGAACTTATTATCGAAGTTTTGCTCACGATACAAGGTATCGCTGCCGCATCGGGCATTGTCTACCAAGACAAGAAAATCGTGATCGTATCAGACAATAGCATCCTGTTGTACAGGTATGACATGAAAGCACAACAATTGGCTAAAGACACATTGATATGGAATGATATTGCCGAAAATGTGCCCAAAAAGCAAAAAGCAGACTTTGAAGCTATCACGCAGACTAAAGGTGTCTTTTACGTCTTCGGATCCGGATCGGGCGCGAGGAGGAACAGCTTGATAACCTACAATCCTGAGCGGAACGCAAAAGACAGCATCGATCTGAAGCCGGTTTACGAGAACCTGATGCAAAAGTTCGGCATTTCTGACAAAGACTTTAACATTGAAGGGGCTGTGTCCATGGGCAATGAATGGTGGCTATTCAACCGGGGCAATGGGCCAAACAAGAAAAACGGCGTCTTCATCTTGGAGAAACGCACCTTCCGACCAAAAGACTTTTTCGCCGTTAGCCTACCGACCTTGCAAGCCGTGGAAACAGGCTTCACCGATGCGACCCTTGTTGATGGCAAAATCTACTTTACCGCTGCTGCGGAAGACAGCAACTCCAGCTATCACGATGGTGAAATAAAGGGTACGTTAATCGGCCGCTTAGATCCTAAAACACGCAAACTGGAGTACACGCAAACGCTATCCGAAAAAAACAAGTTTGAGGGCATCAGCCTATTCCGGAAAAGCAAACATCGATTGGAATTTTTGCTTTGCGAAGACGAAGACGCGGATGTATCGGCATCCAAGATATACAAAGTGACCATACCGCGTTAAATCGATTGCGTAAAATGCAAACTACGTGTAATTATCAGACATAAATGCTGTTTTTTGTCTATTTTTGGAAAAATTGAATTTATCAGATTGCTATGATTAAAAACACTGCGCTCTCCGAGCAGCACAGCAAGCTTGGAGCTAAAATGGTGCCTTTTGCGGGCTTTAATATGCCTGTACAATATTCAGGGATAAACGATGAACACGAAACCGTTCGAAAGGGTGTTGGCGTGTTCGACGTCAGCCATATGGGGGAGTTTATCCTGAAAGGGGAAAAAGCGATCGATCTGATTCAAAAGATATCATCCAATGACGTATCGAAGCTGTATGACGGAAAGGTGCAGTATGCATATATGCCTAACGAAACAGGCGGCATCGTAGACGATTTCCTGACCTACCGTATTGATGAGCAGACTTATTTTCTAGTGGTTAATGCGTCCAACATCGAGAAGGATTGGAATTGGATTAGCAAATACAACACCGAAGGCGTGGAAATGAAAAACATTTCAGATCAAACCGCACTATTTGCAGTACAAGGACCCAAAGCTGCCGAAGCGCTGCAGTCTCTAACCGATATCGAGCTGGCGCGTATGGAATATTACACGTTTCAAAAAGGTACGTTTGCGGGCGTAGCGAACGTTTTGATTTCGGCAACAGGCTATACCGGTGCTGGCGGATTTGAGATCTATATGGCCAATGAAGACGCACAAAAGGTGTGGGACGCAATCTTTGAAGCGGGAGCATCATACGGTATTAAGCCCATAGGCTTAGGCGCTCGCGATACCCTGCGTTTGGAGATGGGATTTTGCCTATATGGCAATGATATCGATGACAGCACTTCTCCCCTTGCAGCAGGTTTGGGCTGGGTAACAAAATTTACCAAGGACTTTGTGAACAGCGCCGACCTGAAAGCGGAGAAAGAACGCGGCGTGACGCAGAAATTGGTTGGTTTTGAGATGATCGACCGTGGCATTCCTCGTCACGACTATGAGATCGTCGATGTCGAAGGCAACAAAATCGGCCGTGTTACTTCAGGAACGCAATCGCCTACTTTAAAAAAATCTATCGGTTTAGGCTATGTCGATAGCGCATTTGCTAAAGAGGGTACCGAGATTTTTATCGGTATACGCAATCAGCGTATCAAGGCTATGGTGCGCAAACCACCATTCGTTAAATAATAAATATACAGCATAGAGAGGAGCGGTCATTCAGCTCCTTTTTTTTGCTTTCTTCGTTACGGTGCTATTGGCTTTTGCCGCTGCATTTTTTTTGACAATCTTTAGCAATACTACTTTTAAATAAACCAAAACGACCAGCAAGGCAATGGAAACGAACAGAAAGAGATGATTGCCGGATTGGAAAGACATGATGCCGCTATACACTAAAAAAGCGATAGCAAAGTTAAGAACAACGTTTAAAATGAAATATTTTGTCATGGGTTATCTAGTTTCCGGTCGTATTGATTACCCGCTCGCGGATAAAGAAAAAATAGACAATGCCGGCGATTATATTGCCAAAGATGATAAAAATAATTAACAACAAACGCGCTGTATTCGATAATTTAGTCGATAGCATCACTTCCCGCAGCACCAAAACCGTCCATACCAACGACAGCAGCAAAGCAACACTGATGAGTATATCTGCAAAGGAAAAATGCATCAACTTCATCAGCACAGCCAAGAAGTAAAATCCTATACTGAAATAAAATGCCTGTTTGGTTTGATGTGCTAAATTCCGCATGCTGTAAAAATACGGAAATCATCCCTAAAAACGTGCTGTCTCCAACTCGTTCTGCAAAGAGTTGGAGACAGCACGTTTTTAAAGCGAATCGATCGCGCTTCGGGTGCTTGGCGCCTATGGAAAAATGCCCAACTCTTCGTAAGCAACACCAATTTTGTTGATTGCGCAAATGAAGGCAGCGGTGCGAAGGTCGCCTGCACCTTCCAGCGATTGGTATATTTCTCTGATTTCGCGATAAGAACCAATCATGGTATCTTCCAAGCCAGAGTGTACCAAATCGATTTCGTCGGGACCACGCAGGATTGTTTTTCGCTCTAGATCGGAGACACGTTTGCCTGTCATCGATTCAATGATATCGATGAGTTCTTTGTACATATCATCACTAAATCGTTTCTCCAGCCTGCCGTAACGCACGCGACTTAAGTTTTTCAGCCACTCGAAATAGGATACTGTAACTCCACCCGCATTCAAGTAAACGTCCGGAATGACCAATACGCCACGTTTTGCCAAAATTTCATCTGCTTCGGAGGTTAGTGGCCCATTGGCCGCCTCGCCAACGATCTTCGCCTGTATACGTTCTGCATTATCTTTATGGATCACACTCTCCAATGCTGCTGGAATCAAGATATCGCAAGCTTGCTCTAATCCCTCGGCAGGATCAGAAAAATTGGTTGCTCCCGGAAAGTTCAGAATCCCCCCGGTCGTTTGCCGGTGTGCCTGCACCGCTTGTAAGTCCAGGCCATTCTCGTCATAGATCGCGCCATCGTATTCGATCAGGCCGACAAGTATGGCTCCCGCTTCTTGAAAGTATTTGGCCGTATGGTGACCGACATTTCCTAATCCCTGGATGATCACGCGCTTCCCGACGATGCCCGTTGTTAAACCGAGTTTGGTCATGTCTTCTGCAAACGAACAAGCTTCCCGTACGCCAAAAAACACACCCAAACCTGTTGCTTCGGTACGCCCACGAACACCGCCCTGCGATATGGGTTTTCCTGTTACACAAGCCTGTGCATTGATATCACCTGGATTCAGGGAGGAATAGGTATCAAGGATCCAACTCATCTCGCGTGCACCGGTTCCATAATCTGGAGCTGGAACATCGATGCCCGGTCCAATGAAATTCTTTTTGCAAAGCTCAGAGGTATAGCGTCTGGTTATTTTCTCCAAATCAAAAGCGGAATATTTTTTGGAGTCTATCTTGATCCCGCCTTTCCCGCCGCCGAAGGGAACATTTACGATAGCACATTTGTAGGTCATCAAGGCTGCCAAAGCCATTACTTCCTCCTGATCTACTTCCATGCTAAAGCGAATACCGCCTTTACAGGGTAATTTGTGATGCGAATGCTGCACCCTGTAGGCTTCTATCACTTCTATTTTTTCTCCTATTTTCACTGGAAATTTTACGCGCAGGATAGAATTGCACGCTTTAATCTGGTCTAAGATTCCTTTATCGAATCGCGTCAACTGCGCGGCTTTATCGAAATTGCGCTGTACACTCTCAAAAAAGGTATTGTTTGCTGTCGCCATAACATTGCTGTTTATGTGTTTATGTTTGGTTTTTTACGAAATAAATTTAAGAAACTTTACGCTTGTTGTTGCCTTGTTTAAGCGCCGTACAAAACATTTACCTTTTTTACGTTTGAAACGCAGATTTGTTTTGAGAGAGATAAAAAAAAGGGTTATCTACGATGACATTTTTGAAAAAATGCACATTTCATTAATAAAAAAAAGGAAGCTTTTTTTGGCTTCCTTTTTTGTCTTTACCACTGCGGGCTAATATACGTCCATCTCTGGATCGATTTCCTCTTTCCAAGCTAAGATTCCACCTTTCAGATTGGCCAAATTATCGAAGCCCTGTTGCTCTAGCAGCATCACGGCCTGCGCGCTTCGTTTGCCGCTCCTGCATTGGATAATAACTGGCTTATCCCGATGGATCTTGTCCGCCTCAATGACCACCCCGGCCAAAGGTATATTTAGGCCATTCAGATTGGAAACTTCATATTCGAAGGGTTCGCGAACATCTATTAATTGAAATTCGTCATTGCGATCCAGCATGTCTTTCAATTCTTGGACTGTAACTTCTTTCATATTTTTTTATACTTTTATCCAAATATACTATTTTTAAAAATAGGGTGTTTGTCTTCGTCAGCACTGCTGCAGAAAAAATGACATAACCCTTAAGCATCATATGATCCAAAAACTTAACTCCTATTTGCTCTTGGTATCGTTACTAAGTGCGTCTTTCATACCGTCGGCAATCGCACAGATCACAAGCCGCGCAGATATACAGCGAATCGTCGAGACCTTGTCTGCAGATGAAATGCGGGGCCGAGCGTCCTTCAGTTCAGATATCGCCCGGGCAGCAGATTTTATTGCCGCAGAGTTCCGGGCGGCTGGTCTAAAGCCTTATGCCGAAGAAAACTATCGACAAAGCTTTATGGTAACGAAAGTGATCAATGGCACGCAGGCTGTTCAAGTGAATGGCCAAGCGCTACAAGAAGACGAGTTTATTGTGCTGCATAACGTAAGTAGCCTTTCGTGGGACCAGCAATCGGAGGTGGAAAATCTCGAGATCAAAGCCGGCGAAGACTTTTCTCAACGATTTAGAGCCATCGTACGCGAAAATCCCAATAACGCTATCGTATGGATAGATCCATCTTTTGCTCCCATGCTCGCTCGTTTTAAGAAGATTTTCAACCGCGAGAATGTCGTACCCAAACAAGAAAAAACGGAAGACGGCCCAAGTAAGGTATTTCTATTAAAAAAAGGTGCTATCCGAAGTTTTCAGATCGCAGCAAACGCAACAAAGCAAGATTTCCAGCTGTTTAATGTCGCAGCAATTATTCCCGGAAAATCGAAAGCCGATGAGTTTGTGGTATTTTCAGGGCATTACGATCATATCGGGATTTTAGATGCCGTTGGGCAAGATTCGATTGCCAATGGTGCCGATGACGACGCCTCCGGGACGACCGCCATGATCGCGTTAGCAAAATATTTCCAAAAAGCAGCTATCAATGAACGCACGCTTATTTTCGTGGCTTTTACGGCTGAAGAAATCGGTATGTTCGGTTCAAAATACTTCTCCAATCATATTGATCCGGATAAGGTCGTTGCCATGGTCAACATCGAGATGATCGGCAAAGATTCGAAGTTTGGCCCAAATAGTCTCTATGTAACGGGTTATGAAAACTCAAACTTAGCAAAATTGATGCAAGAGCATGTAAAAGGAACCGCCTTTACCTTCCATCCCGACCCGTATCCGCAACAGAATCTTTTCTACCGCAGCGACAATGCTGTACTTGCAGCTTTAGGTGTTCCCGCCCATACGTTTTCTACCTCGCAGATCGACAGCGATAGCTACTATCATACGGTAAAAGATGAAGTAGAGACTCTGGATATCAACAACATCAAGTCGAGTATAGAAGGTATTGCCAAGGGTATAGAAGGCATAGTGAAAGGCACACAAACCCCAACGCGGGTGGAGAAACTTCGCTGAAGATAACCAGCAGTTGTCCGCCCTGCTCGCTCTTTTTTTGGAGGATCTAAAGAGGTTTCTGCATAACGTAGTCGTCCAAGATATACCCGTAGTAGGGAATATCTACTTCTGCCACCACAGTAAATCCTTGCTTCAGATAAAAATAATAGGCCTTGTTTTTCCTGTTAACGTTGAGTTGCACGAACGGAATGTCTGCTCTTGCGGCTTGTTTCATCGCAAAATTAATCAATCTCTTGCCGTATCCCTTGCCCTGAACTTCCGGTAGCAGGTATATCTTCTCTATCCGTAATACAGCCGACGACTTTGTTTTTAGCCCAATAAATCCCACGGGATTACCATTCGCGAGCGCGAGATAAAAGATACACCCATCATGCATAGCCTCCAACAAGCCAGTTGGGCTATACATCTTATCCAGCATAAATTCTATCTGATTGGATGACAGCACACCGGCATAGCCAGCACGCCAGCTGCGCTGCGCGAGGTTTTCTATAACCGATATGGCCTCTTGCCCAGCCTGTACGATTTCCATCAAAGGCGCTCTCCTACGGCAACAAATTCATCCGTATTGAATCCAAGATAAAAGAAGCCATCCTGTTCCGTTTCGAACACATTGTCGGTTACCTTACGTAAGCCAACAAGAGACTTCAATAGGGTTTCGTCCACATAGATCCGTTCTCCCTTTGCTTTCCACTTTTCATAGGATTGCTGCACGAAAACCATCCGCTTCCCGGCCGCAAAGACAACAATATTAATGACTGATGCATAACGTAGCAAATCGACGGAAAGGCTATCACAGGCAATATTTACAGCCTTGTATTGCTGGTTGATAAGATATTCCAGCGCGTCAACCAAAGCTTTTTCTTTCAGCGGCACACGCTTGATTTGTTCTTGGTTGTAATGGGTCTCCTGCTCCGTAATGACGACATCCACCTTGATTCCTTGCGCAAGCAAAAAGTCGATGTGGTAATCGTCCGTAATGATTGTTGGGCTCCATTCCAGCAGCTGTCCCAAATTTTCGCTATCCAGCGCATCGGTGGAAAGCACGATAAGTGCCGGTTCTTGGTTTTCTTTAACAATATGGTGCGAAGACATCTGTACGGTTATCTAACTTATGAAAAAGGGCTAAGGTTTTACGGCAGGTTAAGCTCCGAGCTGCTTGATGGTCATGTAGGCCATTAGGCCAATGCTCGTCTTTAGGGCTTTCTCATCAATATCGAAGGTCGGCGTGTGCACCGCCGAAGTAATGCCCGCCGCTTTATTACCGGTTCCTAAGCGATAGAAACACGCATTAATTTCTTGTGAATAATAGGAAAAATCCTCCGCAGCTGGCCACACGTCAAGCTCCACCACATTGTCTGCACCTAAATACTCCACGGCGTAGGCTCTGGAGGATTCCGTGATCTGCGTTTCGTTGATCAAAAATGGATAGCCTTTGCGCACTTCAAAATCACAGGTTGCCCCCATACTTTCGGCAATGCCCACCGCCATCTTCACTAAACGTTTATGTGCATCGGCTCGCCAGTTTTCGTCAAATGTGCGGAATGTCCCTTCCAAGTATACCGATTCGGGAATGACATTTGTCGCGCCGTTTCCGATAATCTTTCCCCAAGAGAGTACTGTTGGTGTACGGGGATCCGCATTTCTGCTCACGATCTGCTGCAATGCGGTTATGATTTGTGCTGCTATAGCAATTGGGTCTATGTTTTGATGGGGATGCGCACCGTGTCCGCCTCTTCCTTTGACGGTCATAAAAAGCTCATCGCAGGAAGCCATGTATTTGCCGACACGAAAGCCTACTTTACCCGCTTCGATTAGCGGCATCACGTGTTGACCAATAATACCTACGGGAGCGGGATTTTGCAATACACCTTCTTTAATCATCAACGATGCACCTCCCGGAAGACGCTCTTCGCCGGGTTGGAAAATAAGCTTGACCGTACCGCCAAATTCTGCCTTCAACGATTGTAGGATGGCCGCTACCCCCAAAAGGGATGAGGTATGTACGTCATGGCCACAGGCATGCATTACGCCGGCATTTTGAGATCCATAACTGCGGCCTTCCACTTCTTGAATCGGCAAGGCGTCCATATCGGCACGTAGGGCCAAGACCTTACCCGTCGGCTGGTCGCCATGGATAAGAGCAACAATGCCTGTCCCCGCCATGCTCTCATAAGGAATACCTAGATCGTCCAGCTTTTGCTTCACAAACGCCGCCGTTTGGTACTCTGCAAAGGAAAGCTCCGGAAATTGGTGAAGATGTCTTCTGATACTGACTGTCTCTTCGAAGAAAACCTCCGCAAGTTGCTGTATTTTATCTTTCAACATCATGATGACCTTTCTATTATTCGTATGCCCAAATGTCTTCGGTAAACACAAAAACATTATTATACTGAGAACGTAAAACACGCATGAAACTAGTGGCCTCGGCACGGCTACGGAAATCACCCACCTTCACACGATAGTTTGGTTCGTCATAGCTCACATAACTGCTTATATCTTTATAGGCGTTCTGAAAACGAGACTGTACCGCATAGGCGTCATTTCTGCTCGATCCCGAAAATATCTGCACACGGAACCCCCTTACCTTGACGCGCTTGGCATTCTTTTTATCGATTACTCTAGAGCCCAGACTAACCATACGTGCCGTGGTTGGATTGATGCCATTTTCCGCTCGGAACTCCTGCAAAAGACTGATAAGGGAGTCTTTTTGCACCTCCACGACGCCCGATTGGGCTTTACCGATTTGTACAATTCCGATACACGCAAACGCCAATAGCAATCCTTTATACAACATCTTTGATCTAACTTTTTGTTAACTGTTTTTTCCGTGACAGTTTTTATATTTCAACCCGGACCCGCAAGGGCATTCATCGTTGCGGCCCACCACCTGTTCTTTGCGAATAGGCTGTGTAACCTGCTGCTCCCGCGTATCCCGATCTTCCTCGGTTACGCCTGTTGGGGACGATAATTCCGCCTTGGTGGCCTTCACCTGCGCCGGCTGTGCCGGAACGGGGCGCGCTGCCTGGATATGTTGTGGCTGCTGCTGCTGACCAGGGATTTCTCCCTTGAATAAGAAGCTCACGATTTCTTTGTTCATGGAAGCCAACATACCCTTGAACAAATTATAGGCTTCCATTTTGTAAATGATGATCGGATCCTTCTGTTCATAAACAGCGTTCTGTACAGACTGTTTCAAATCATCCATCTCGCGTAAATGTTCCTTCCAAGCTTCGTCAATAAGCGCCAATACAATTCCCTTTTCGAACGATTTGAAAACTTCTTTACCTTGAGACTCTACCGCCTTGTGCAAATTGGTCGCAACTTGTATGCCACGAATGCCATCGCTGAATGGTACCACAACATTCTCGATCATTCCACCTCGTTCCGCCAACACATTGGTCAACACAGGCAATGTTTGTTCGGCAATATGCAGTGCCTTTTGGTGGTATTGTTCAATAATCTGTTGGAAAAGTTTGTCGGTTAAGTTTACGGCATTGGTTTGCGCAAACTCCTCTGCAGAGATCGCTGGATTAATAGCAAATAAGCGGATCACTTCGATTTGAAAATCTTCATAGCTACCTCCTTCTTTTGCTTCGATCACGACATCTTCCACGACATCAAATATTGTGTTGTTCAAATCCACATCGAGACGTTCGCCGAAAAGAGCATTCTTCCGTTTGGTGTAGATTACGGTACGTTGTGAGTTCATCACGTCGTCATATTCCAACAAGCGTTTACGGATACCAAAGTTATTTTCTTCGACTTTACGTTGTGCTCTTTCGATAGATTTCGTCAGCATGCTATGTTGCATCACCTCTCCGTCTTCTACGCCCATCTTAACCATGATGTTCGAGATACGCTCGGACGCGAATAATCGCATTAAGTTGTCTTCTAGCGACACAAAGAACTGCGAAGATCCGGGATCTCCCTGACGACCGGCGCGACCACGCAACTGCCTGTCGACACGGCGCGACTCGTGACGCTCCGTACCGATGATTGCCAAACCACCTGCCTCGATGACATCAGCTGTCAGCTTGATATCCGTACCACGCCCTGCCATATTGGTAGCGATGGTCACCTGTCCTGGGCGTCCCGCTTCGGCAACAATGTCAGCTTCCTTTTGGTGCAACTTCGCATTCAGTACATTGTGCTTAATACCGCGAAGTTTCAACATCCTGCTCAACAACTCGGATATCTCAACAGACGTGGTACCGACCAACACCGGTCTACCCTCTTCCGTCAAGCGTTGAATTTCTTGGGCTACCGCGTTGTATTTTTCGCGTGCTGTGCGGTAAATAAAGTCTTGGCGATCGTCGCGTTGAATGGCTCGGTTTGTCGGAATCTCGACCACATCCAGCTTGTAGATTTCCCAAAGCTCTCCGGCCTCTGTCGAAGCCGTACCCGTCATCCCGGCAAGCTTATGATACATCCGGAAGTAATTTTGTAAAGTGATCGTTGCATACGTCTGCGTAGCATCTTCTACTTTTACATTTTCTTTCGCTTCAATCGCTTGATGCAAACCATCTGAATAGCGGCGACCCTCCATAATACGGCCGGTTTGCTCATCGACAATTTTAACCTTTCCTTCGTCAACAATATATTGATCGTCAATTTCAAATAAAGTATAGGCTTTCAGCAGTTGGTTAATAGAGTGTATACGCTCTGATTTTATGGAATAATCGCGTAATAGTTCTTCTTTCTGCTGCGCTTTTTCTTCCAGTGAAAGGTCGGATTTTTCGATATCAGCAATTTCAGAACCGACGTCTGGCAAGATGAAGAATGACGGATCTTCGCCCGAGGCGGTAATTAGCTCAATACCTTTCTCGGTAAGTTCTACTTGGTTGTTTTTCTCATCAATCACGAAGAACAATTCCGCATCCACTTTCGGCATGTTCCGGTTTTGTTCGGCCATATAGTAGCCTTCAACCTTTTGCAACAACTGTCGATGGTTGCCTTCCGATAGAAATTTGATCAATGCTTTATTTTTAGGCAAACCGCGGTACGCACGTAAAAGAGACATTCCGCCGCCTTCTGCATCGCTGTTGCCTGCTGCAATCGATTTTTTTGCATCGTTGAATACCGTATTGATGTATGCTTTTTGCGCATTGACCAAACGCTCGATCCGCGGCTTTAGTTGATAGAACTCATGTTGATCACCCCTTGGGATGGGACCAGAAATAATTAACGGTGTACGCGCATCATCAATCAACACCGAATCCACCTCATCAATCATCGCGAAGTGCAATTTGCGCTGTACCATGGCATCCGGGGTTTGCGTCATATTATCCCGCAGGTAGTCGAAGCCAAACTCATTGTTTGTACCGTAGACGATATCGGAAAGATAGGCTTTTCTACGTTGTGGCGAGTTGGGCTGGTGTTTGTCGATACAATCCACACTTAAGCCATGGAATTCAAACAAGGGGCCATTCCATTCCGAGTCACGACGTGCAAGGTAATCATTCACTGTCACGATATGTACACCCTGACCCGACAACGCGTTTAAATAGGTCGGTAACGTTCCGACTAATGTTTTACCTTCACCGGTGGACATCTCGGATATTTTTCCTTGGTGAAGTACGATACCACCAATCAGCTGTACATCATAATGCACCATGTTCCATGTAACTTCTGTACCAGCAGCTAACCACGTGTTTTTCCAAATGGCTTTATCGCCATTGATGCTGACGTTGGGCTTACGACCAGCTAATTCGCGATCAAAATCAGTAGCTGTAACTTCTATTTCTTTATTTTCGGACAACCGACGGGCAGTCTCTTTTACCACCGCAAAACCTTCGGGTAGTATCTCCAATAAAACCTCTTCCAATTTCTTGTCGCGATCCTTTGAAAGCTTATCTACTTTCTCGTAGAGCTCGGTCTTTTTACCCATGTCCACCTCGTCCTGATCCGCTTCTGCTTTCAGAGACGCGATTTCTTCATCTATTTCCGCTAAATACGCTTTGATTCTATTTTTGAAGGCTAATGTTTTGCCACGAAGCTCATCGTTTGACAATGTCGCCAATTTCTCATACTCTTCTTTTATCTTTTCAACAATAGGTTGTATGGATTTAATATCGCGCTCCGACTTACTGCCAAATAATTTACTTAAAAATTTCAACATACTAATTTTTTTATCTCAGGTTACCGCTGTGCAATAATGGCTCCAATCCTTTTTTGCAGACATTTTGGCACTAATCGGGCAAATTTACTTATTACATGTGATAACTAACAGCAATACAAGTTATTTTTTTGCTTTGTTACCCCGTATTTGATCCCTTAAAACATCTCCTTTCCATCGCGCATCGTTACGCCTACCTCATGCCTGAGGTTTCCCTAACAAATGGCTAGGTGGTTAGGAAAAGCGACCGAGGGGCCATCGGTATAATCTTTAGATCCATTGCTTTATCAAACATCTGCTGGATAGCCCGACGACCATCTTCACCCAAATGCTCCGAATAACGGTTTACATAGAGTTCGATATGTTTATACATGACCTCCTCTTCCATCTCTTGTGCATGCGATCGGATATAGTCCGCGCTTGACTTTGGGTTTTGGAAGGCATATTGCACACTCGCGCGAATAAGTTCGTTGATGCGCAGCTTGAGCTGAGGGTCGAGACTGCGTTTGACCACGATCCCGCCCAAAGGAATAGGGCTACCGGTACTGCGTTCCCAATAGTCACCTAGATCTACCACTTTGTGCAGGCCCTTATCCTGGTAGGTAAACCTGTTTTCGTGGATAATGAGCCCTAAATCGATTTGCTCGTCGAGTAGGGCTTGTTCGATATCCGAGAACACCAACGCGACCTTATCTTGTAACGTTGGCAATGCCAAGCTCAGCAGAAAATTGGCCGTCGTATATTTGCCAGGAATACCAACCCTTAACTTGGTGTCATCCGCCTTCCATTCGGCCTTCGCCTCAAGTACGGTTTGCAATCGTGCTGCGAGCTTTTCATCTTTGGCGATCAGCAACGGTCCTACACCGAATCCAAGCGCACTACCAGCGTCCAACAGCTCATAGTCTTTTGTTGCGTAAGCAAACGCATGGTAACTGAGCTTGGTGATGTCTAACTCTGCACGAAAAGCTTTTTCGTTCAACGTTTCCACATCGTGATATTCCGTTTCGAACGCTAGCCCGAGGGTATCGATCTTATGGTGCACCAACGCATCAAAAATAAATGTGTCGTTTGGGCAAGGGGAAAAACCCAATGTTAATTTCATGCTCTTTCTTTTTTCCATATTCAACGATTAGCTGGAGATGCCGAAAAAATAGCTGATCGTTAGCACCCCAACAGCATGCTATTCCAAGCTACAGATTCAGTTTAAAAAAATACAGGATTAACAACAGCCCTAGAAATGTCGTTAATACTATGCCTTTTGCCACCTGATCCCGCGGGATTTCCTTCCGAAAAAACACACGCACCAAGATCAGGTTTATGCCAAAAGCAAGCATATACAATACGATAGGTTTGGTTGGAAAATAATGCGCAACCAAGGCCGTATAATTTGTCAAAAGAAAGGCTATGATCGGGGCAATAGCGCCAATGCCCACCCCTACAATAAAACTATTCGGCATCATCTACGTCAAAAGTCCACGAATTTAGCTCCGTGATCGCATGGTGCGCCGTCATATCAAATTGCGTTGGCACGACGGAAACATACCCCTTACTCAACGCGTAAACATCCGTATCTTCACCTTTATCGAGCAGCTGGAATTTTCCTGTCATCCAGAAATATTCGCGCTGATAGGGATCCAAGCGTTCATCAAATTCTTCAAACCACTTGGCCGTAGCCTGCCTGCATATTTTTATGCCTTTGATATCTTGGCTGATGTGTGGGAAGTTAACATTAAGCAACGTTGCTTTTTGCAACCCGTTTTTAAGTACTTGCTGAGAAATGGCACGTATATAGGGCCTGCAGTGTGAAAAATCCGCGTGATGTGAAAAATCGTCCAACGAAAACCCAATCGATGGGATTCCCTCGATAGCGCCCTCCACAGCCGCAGACATCGTCCCGGAATACAGCACATTAATGGAATAGTTGAGCCCATGGTTTACACCCGAAACACAGAGATCAGGCTTCTTGCCTTTAAATATCTTATTCACAGCCAATTTGACACAATCCACCGGAGTGCCGGAGCATTTATACATTTCGACACCGTCGTACAGGTCGATTTTGTCTAACCGCAAGGGCCTGCCGATCGTAATGGCATGCCCCATTCCAGACTGTGGGCTATCCGGAGCCACAACGACGACATGACCTATTTGCTGCATTTCCTCCAGCAATACTTTGATGCCGGGCGCTGTGATGCCATCATCATTGACCACCAAAATTGTCGGTTTCTTCTTCGTCATATTGCGAATTTATGAAAAAAGCACCATGATTCCCTTAATTACTAAAAGAGTTACAAAGGCTGTATGAAATGGCAACGTTTCCGAAGATTGCGCTAGTGCAACTCAACATTAAGCACTAACTTAGAAAGATTATCAATCTTTGTTTATTAAATACGTATTATGAGTCATACCATTTTCGAAAGTCGTTACGCTATTGGCCCCAACGAAACCAAAACACTGGATACGAAAGGTCTTCGCGAAAATTTTCTTATCGAAAAACTGTTTTCAGCGGATAAGATACACTTTGTTTATACGCACTATGATCGCTATATGGCGGGGGGCGCAATGCCTGTTCAAGGTCGTCTACAACTGGAAACGATCGACGAATTGTTGAAAGAGCCTTACTTTTTGTCGCGACGGGAGCTGGGCATTATCAACGTTGGCGGCGACGGAAAAATTGAGGTGGACGGCACTTCGTTTGACGTCAACCACAAAGAGGCCTTATACATCGGTAAAGGCGCGAAGGAAGTATTCTTTAGCAGCACTGATTCGGCTAATCCGGCTAAATTTTATCTTAATTCTACCCCCGCACACCAGAGCTATCCGACCAGGCGCGTTACGAAAGCCGACGCCAATAAAATTGAACTGGGCTCATTGGAAACCGCAAACCACCGCACCATCAACCAAATGTTGCTGAACAAAGTGGTAGACACCTGCCAGTTGCAAATGGGTATGACGGAACTTAAACCGGGCTCGGTGTGGAATACCATGCCGTCGCATACGCATGATCGACGCATGGAAGTATATTTCTATTTCGAGGTGCCGGAGGCACAAGCGGTTTCCCATTTCATGGGCCCCATTGACGAAACACGACACATTTGGATGCAAAACGAGCAAGCGGTTATCTCGCCCCCCTGGTCGATCCACTCGGGCGCAGGCACCAGCAACTACACCTTTATTTGGGGCATGGCCGGCGAAAACCTGGACTATGACGATATGGATAAATGTGCCATCACCGACTTACGTTAATTACCATACAGCTTTATATACAACATGTCTATACTACATAAATTCGACCTCACGGGTAAAGTAGCCTTGGTTACGGGCTGCAAAAGAGGTATTGGAAAGGCTTTAGCGGAGGCCTTGGCCGAAGCTGGCGCAGATATCATCGCCGTTTCGGCATCATTGGAACTCGAGCATTCCAAAGTAGCGGATTCCGTAAAAGCACTAGGCAGAAACTTCTACCCTTACCAATGCAATTTCTCGGACAGAAAATCCCTGTATGCTTTTATTGAACAGGTGAAGAGAGACCACCCAGTTATCGATATCCTCTTCAACAATGCCGGCAATATCTTGCGTAAACCTGCTGCAGAACATCCAGATGAGATGTGGGATGAGGTCATTGAAATCAATCAGAATGCGCAATTCATACTGACACGCGAAATAGGGAAAGAGATGCTTTCACGCGGAACGGGTAAAATCGTGTTCACGGCTTCGCTATTGACATTCCAAGGCGGTATCAATGTACCGGGCTATGCAGCTTCCAAAGGAGCGATCGGCTCATTGACTAAGGCTTTCGCAAACGAGTGGGCCAGCAAAGGCGTTAATGTCAATGCTATCGCGCCGGGCTATATCGCCACGGACAATACCGAAGCTCTGCGAGACGACCCAGAACGTTCGGCGTCCATTTTATCCCGCATTCCGGCCGCACGCTGGGGCCAACCCGAAGATTTTAAAGGGCCAGCCGTATTTTTGGCGTCTGATGCCTCCGATTATGTACACGGTACCATCCTCACTGTTGATGGTGGATGGATGGGTCGATAAACTAATAAAAGTGGGAGCGTTCTCGTCCCCACTTTTATTTAAGCATACAAGCCCTTCTTATCGATAAAGTCGCGCACCTTATCGACCGTGTAATACCGAATATCCTTTTTCTCTTTAATGCATTTTCGCAGAAAGGTAGATGATAATTCCATCATGGGTGTTTCGGTCATGATAACCGAAGGATGGCTTTTGTATTTTCCTGCATCATAGCCTGGCCGCGGGTACACAATCAACTTATAATCCCGCAAGATCACATCGGCATTCTTCCACTTAGAAAAACCCTGCAGGTTGTCCTCTCCCATAATGAGCATAAATTCCTTGTTGGGGAATCTTTCCCTTAAGTGTGCCAGCGTGTCGATGGTATAGGACGGTTGTGGAAGACTAAACTCAATATCCGAAGCGCGGAGATTATCCTCCCCTTCTAGCGCCAAATTGACCATTTCCAGCCGATCGTACATATTACCTAGGCTTTTTTTTTCTTTAAATGGATTCTGCGGAGAGACGACGAACCAAACCTCGTCGAGCTCTGTAAAGTTGCACATATATTTGGCGATGATCAAATGTCCCACATGAATGGGATTAAAAGAACCAAAAAATAGACCTATCTTCGCCATACCTTATCCATTTTACTTATTCAGAAAATCTACCACCAGTTGTTCTGCTTCATCACAGGCTGTATCCAGGTCAAAATTATTGAGCACGACATCAAACTTATTGGCGTAGCTAAGCTCGGTTTCTGCTTTCGCAAAACGTTCTTGCAACTTCTCTTCCGAATCGGTACCACGGCCTGTCAAACGCTCTTTCAGCACATCCAGTGATGGAGGATTCACGAAAATAGCCAAAGCTTGTTCGGGAAACTTGGATTTCAGGCGCAACCCGCCCACCACATCGATATCGAATATCACCGATTTGCCTTCTGCCCAAATGCGTTCCACTTCCTTTCGCAGTGTGCCATAAAATGTTCCTGCATACACCTCCTCGAACTCGATAAATTCGTGTTTTGCGATTTTATGTAAAAAATCCTCCTTACTTATAAAATAATAGTCCTTGCCGTTGACTTCCGCGCCACGAGGAGCTCGCGTACTGGCGGATATCGAAAAGACAATCTTATCGCCATGTTTCTCCAAAAGTCTTTTAACGATCGTTGTTTTTCCTGCTCCGGATGGCGCGGAAAAGATGATTAATTTGCCGCTCATTCCTATAATACGTTAAGCAGTTGTTCTTTTATTTTTTCCAATTCCTCTTTCATCCGCACCACGATTTGCTGAATGCCAGCATCATTTGCTTTCGAACCCAAGGTATTGATTTCGCGCCCCATCTCTTGGGAAATAAAGCCCAGTTTCTTTCCGTTGGAATCCGAAGCATTTAAGCCATCGATAAAGTAATGGCAATGGCTGCGCAGACGAACCTTCTCTTCGGTGATGTCCAGCTTATCGATATAGAAAATAAGTTCCTGCTCAAAGCGATTCATATCCACATGTTCTTTTCCCACAGCCTCGTCCAAGTAGTGGCTGATGCGTTCGCGGATCAGCGGAATACGAGAACCCTCCGTTCCCTCCACCTGTTTTAGGTAGGAAAGGATCATCTGTACGCGCGATTCTAGATCTTCTTTGAGGATTTGTCCCTCGTCCTGTCTGAATCGATTAAATTGATCTATGGCAATGTGATAAGCATCCATCAGAATTTTTCCTTCCTCCTCATCGACCACATCTTCATTCGAGGTCACCACCTCCGGCATATTCAGTGCCATTTCAAAAAGTGAAGCGTCTTTCGCACCTACTTGAAAAGCGATTTCCTGCAGTTGATTGTAGTATTTGGTCAATAAGCTAGCATTTATGGACGATGCTTTTGCAGTTTGATCAGCATATTCCACGGTCACCATGATATTCACTTTGCCGCGCTCGATCAGCTTACTCGACTCAGATCGTAAAGCAAACTCTTTGTCGGAAACCACCTTCGGCAAGCGAAGGTTCACTTCTAGAAATTTGGAATTCAGGGATTTTATTTCGACGGTATATTTAACCTTCCCATTCTCTTGGAAACCAATACCATACCCTGTCATGGATTTTATCATACGCAAAGGTATGAAAAGTGAAATTAAATTGCAGAAATTGAACGGTAAATGTCAAATATTCGTGTTCCAAGAAAAATACCAATACAGAGGATTATACTCGCTCACAAAAATAATGACGCATGAAGATGCTACAGAAATGATCTGTCACCGATCTTGCAACTCCATGCTACCAATCGTGCTTGGCTATGATCACACTCATATAGGTCTTGTAGGCCGCACCAGCTGGCACCCTTACGAACCCTATCCCAATATCCTGAAGCGATCCATTCCAATCGTCCATGCCGAGTACGTGCTTACGATGCATAAAGCCTGGCGACCCTTTGCCAATAATGAAAGCTTTCATGCCCTCCACTGCTGTGGGATGATTAGCAGCGATGGACTCGAAATTATTAGCTGTCCGTTTCTTCAGCCAGTCGCTGTTCAACGAATAGCCTGCCTGCACAATAATATGGTTTGGGCCAACGCCTTCAGGATTACTGTGATCGAAATAGTTTCGTTCGGCCATGTCCCGCGCTCGCAGCTCGGCGGCCCTGGCTAGTTCCTTGTTCCAACGAAGTCTTACCTTCGAAACCTTTGAGTGATCAAAATGCACCCCCAATGCACGCATCATCGCCTTTGGGTCTTCCCTAAAATCAAGCAAGTATGTATAGGCCTCTTTGGCTGTTGTACGATCAACGGACACCTTCATGCGCTGTCCATACAGCGCGGCGTTAAAGAATAGAAAAACGAGTATAGAGCAAATACGCATACGAGATGTTCTTTACAGAATAGACTAGGAAATCTCTGGAATGTTTAACGTCGGTATTCGACTGATTGGTCGCTAAAGATGCACATCAAAGGATAAGACGTCAGTAATCAGCAGAACATATATTTATAAAAGGAAGCTATTTAAATAACTTCCTTTTTAGCACTTATTTTTTCTTTAATAAGCCCAAATATGATGGGCAGTATAGATACCAAAATAATCCCGATAACTACTTTTTCGAAATTATCGCGTATCCATGGAATATTACCGAGGAAATAACCCGCCAAGGTAATACCTACAACCCATAGTACACCGCCCACAAGATTATAGGTCAAGAAGATGGCATATTTCATTTTTCCGACACCAGCAACGAATGGAGCAAACGTACGGACAATAGGCACAAAACGTGCTATAATAATGGTTTGCGGACCGTGTTTTGCGTAGAATCCATGTGTCTTTACAATATATTCCGGCTTGACCAATTGCTTGCCAAAGAGCCGAAGCTTCACAAATTTATCCCCCGCATATTTACCAATAAGGTAATTGCAGGCATCACCTAGCACAGCGGCAACCAACATTAAGACAATACTGGTCCAAATATCCAACATCCCTTGGGCAGCAAACATCCCCGTAGCAAAAAGAAGGGAATCTCCCGGCAGAAAGGGCATAATGACCAAACCGGTCTCTACGAAAATAATTAGAAACAAGATCAGGTACACCCAATAATGATACTCGGTAATAAGTGTTGCCAAATGATCATCTATATGTAAGATGAAATCAATGACTGCATAAATAACATCCACAATAGGAGGGGTTAGATATTGTTCAACATAACCGGCATAACGAGCATCAAAATATCCTCATTATCTTCTTTGATTGCAGGAATCAATAAACCTGCCCTATTTGGTGTGCTCATTTCGATGACCACTTCGCTAGCGCTCAAGTTATTCAACATCTCTACTAGAAACTTGGCATTAAAACCTATTTCCATATCCTGTCCTTCAAACTGGCAGCTCAAGCGTTCGTGCGCCTCATTGGAGAAATCCAAATCTTCTGCAGAGATATGAAGTTCGCTTCCTGAAATCTTTAACCTTACCTGATGCGTCGTCTTATTTGCAAATATAACCACGCGACGAAGGGTGTTTAGAAACAATAAACGATCTACCGTTAATTTATTTGGATTCACCTGTGGTATAACCGCCTCATAGTCTGGGTAACGCTCGTCGATTAAACGACAGATCAAATGGATATTTGCGAATTGAAAGAATGCGTTGGTATTGTTATACTCGATGGAAACTACGGTATCGTCCGAGGGCAAAGACGATTTCAATAAAGTCAATGCTTTTTTCGGCAGGATCAGCGACGTCGGTTTTTCGGAACTAACATCGGTGCGGCGATAGCGAACTAATTTGTGTGCATCGGTAGATACAAAAGTAATTCCCTGCTCTGCCAGCTGAACCAGTACCCCAGACATGGCCGGACGAAGCTCGTCGTTGCTAACCGCAAAAATTGTTTTATTAATAGCCTCCGAAAGGATAGACGCCCCCAATGTAACGGTAGCGACATTATCCACTACGGGAATTTTCGGAAAGTCATCTGCGTTTTCGCCACTCAATTTATATTTCCCGTCGCCGGCGCTGATTTCAATAGCCAAGGTACTGGTATCGACAGAAAAAGCTACGGGCTGATCAGGAAGAGTCTTCAATGTTTCGATCAATATTTTAGACGGCATAGCTACACGTCCCTCTTCTTTGGCTTCGATCTGTAAGGATGTCACCATACTCGTTTGTAGATCAGTCGCCGAAATCGTTAAGAGATTGTCTTTGATTTCGAACAAGAAATTTTCTAGGATGGGAAGAACCGTACTACTACTCGAAGCCCCGCTAATTGCCTGTAATTGTTTTAATAAAATTGAAGTGGATACAATAAATCTCATTTCCTGAATTTTATAGATTTTTATATGCAATATTACAGAAAAGAATCTACATTTTATAAACACAATGTGTCTTAATTCCTATCACAAATTAATTAATTAGTACATTTGTACAATCAATATATGCAGTTCAAAGAGATCATAGGCCAAGAGGAGGTAAAGAAGCATTTGCTACACACGGTGAAGGACAACCGGGTGAGTCATGCTCAGCTTTTCCTAGGACCTGAAGGCTCGGGAAGCTTGGCGCTTGCAGTAGCTTACGCGCAATTTATTAACTGCGAAAATAAGCAGATCGATGATAGTTGCGGAGTGTGTAGTTCTTGCAACAAATACCAAAAGCTGATTCACCCAGATTTACATTTTTCCTACCCCTTCTTTGCAAAAGGAAAAGAGGATGTCTCAGAAACCTACCTCGAGCTATGGCGGAAAGCTTTTCGTTCCAATCCGTATATGGGGCTTGACTTTTGGCGGCATAACTTGGACGCAGAAAACAAACAGGCGAACATCAACATTGCGGAAGCGCACAATATTATAAAAAAGCTTAGCTTGAAGGCTTTTGAGGCAGATTATAAGGTTCTTATTATGTGGCTTCCGGAATTTTTGGATGTTCAAGGCAATGCATTGCTTAAACTGATCGAAGAACCGCCGGAAAAAACGCTTTTCCTTTTGGTCGCTGAAAATCAGGATCGTATTTTAAATACCATTATTTCCCGGACTCAGCTGGTCAAAGTAGCCAAGCTGGACCACGATAGGGTGAGGGAATACCTCGTCACTCAGCTACAGGTAGATGCCCAACGAGCAAATGAAATTTCGCTTATTGCCGACGGTAACGTACAGGCGGCAATTAATCTGCTGGCGAAAGAGGAAAATCCTTATTTCGAGCTTCTTATCCAGTGGTTGCGGTTCGTTGTCACGGACTCGGGGCTTCATATTATTCGTTTTTGTGAGGAAGACTTTCCAAAATTAGGGCGTGAGAATCAGAAAAATTTCTTACTTTATGCCATTAATATGTTGCGACAAATTATCCTTGTACAGCAAGAGCTGCGGCAGCTCGTTCTTCTGCAGGGGCTGGAGTTGGATTTTGTCGAAAAATTCAGTGCCAATTTTAGTGGTGCGCAGTTGGAAAATGCTGTCGGATTATTGGAAAAAACATATTATAAGGTAGAACGCAATGCAAATCCTAAAATATTATTTTTAGATTTATCTTTGCAATTAGTTTTAATATTTAAATACCAAACGTTCCCAAAAGGGACTCAATATATATAAAAAAAGAAAATATGGGATGTGGCAGTTGCTCATCCGGAGGTGGGTGCGGCAGTAGTACAACAACTGTTGCTGGAAAAACCCCTGCAGGGTGCCAAAATAACGGCTCTTGCATGACTAGCGGATGTAATAAATTAGACGTTTACGATTGGCTTTCCGATATGGATTTGCCATCAAATTATAAACCATTTAATATTGTTGAAGTAAGATTTAAAGGATCGCGTAAAGATTTCTATATCAATACGGATAATCTTTATTTGGAGATGGGCGAGATGGTCGCTGTCGAACCCTCTACCGGCGGTTTCGATATTGGCCACGTTTCGCTTACCGGCGAGCTGGTGCGTTTGCAATTAAAAAAGAGCAACGTAAAAGCAGAAGCCGTGCTGAAAAAGATCTACCGCAAAGCGAATGATGCTGACGTGCAGAAGTATCATGCCGCAAAGGATCTGGAGTGGGAGACCATGCATCGGGCCCGGAACCTCGCGCTAGAACTTGGCTTGTCCATGAAAATATCCGATGTGGATTATCAGGGCGATAAGACCAAGGCCACTTTCTACTACACTGCGGAAGGGCGCGTAGACTTCAGGGAGCTGATAAAACGCATGGCAGAAGCTTTCCGTATCCGTATCGAGATGCGGCAAATCGGAATGCGGCAAGAAGCAAGTCGTTTGGGCGGCATCGGATCCTGTGGACGTGAGCTTTGCTGCTCCACTTGGCTCACCGATTTCAAAACGGTTTCCACTTCCGCTGCACGCTATCAAAACTTGTCGCTCAATACCCTGAAACTTGCTGGGCAATGCGGGAAACTAAAATGCTGCCTCAATTACGAGCTAGATAGCTACATGGACGCTTTGCGAGATATCCCGACAAATGTGGAACGCCTTGATACCGAAGTGGGTATTGCCTACCTGCAGAAAACCGATATCTTTAAAAAGGTGATGTGGTATGCATATCCTGGCGCAGAAAATTGGATACCGCTCGATGTTCGTCAAGTCAAGGAATACGCCGAAATGAACAGAGAGGGACGCAAGTCGCAAGATTTGACAGTAAATTTTGAGCCGGAAGAGGTGCAAAAACCGGTATCTTATGATTATGAAAATGTCGTCGGCCAAGATTCCCTGACACGGCTCGACGATAAAAACAAACGTAAAAAACGCAAGAAACCGAAGGGAAAAAGAGAAACGGCTGCAGAAAACAAGGCCCCAGAGCAAAAACGCGCTGAATCCAAAAAAACGGAAAGTAAGGATGCTCGACCAGCTGCCGCCCCAAAAAGGGTGCCGCAAGCAGACGACGCTGAGGCTGCAAATAAGCCTAAAAGAAAATTCAACCGCAATAAAAACAGAAACAAGAACAGAAGTTCAGAAAACAATAAAAATACAAGTGGCAATTCTTAACTTATACGGGTGCAGTATCTTAAGGGTACTGCACATCTGCTGTGGTTTTTAGTTGTTTGGTCCTAGACATTCATTATGAAAGATCTTTCGGTACGACTTCTTTTTTTATCCATTCTCTTTCTATGTGATGCATGTAACGAGTCTGCTGTTTTTCAGCGCAACGAAAGTATATTAAACCATAGCTGGAGTTATAGTGATATACCGAGATTTGATGTTCATGTAACGGATGCAAGCGCACATTATGATATCTGGGTAAACATCAGGCATGATAACGATTACCGATATGCTAATCTTTTTTTCCTGTTACATGAAAAAGGCCCATTGCTATCCGACACCTCCCACCGGTACGAAATAAAACTTGCTGAACTAGACGGACGATGGACCGGTAAAAGTGCAGGAAGCCTATACGTTAATCAACTTTTGGTAAAGGATGCCTATCAATTTCCGGATACGGGTATTTACCATTTTGCCATTGAGCAAAATATGCGAGAAAATCCCCTTCGGAATATCACCGACGTAGGTATCACGGTTGTTAAAAAGCCATGATCCGATTAATCCGTTGGTTACTGCTGCCGGTATCCTTCCTTTACGCAGGAATGATGTGGTTGCGTAACCGCATGTATGACCTTAATCTGCTGAAAAGTACCTACTTCAAGTTTCCTGTTGTCGTAATCGGTAATTTGGCCGTTGGCGGTACCGGAAAAAGCCCCATGACGGAATATGTTTTGCGTATCGTTTTGCCGCTAAGCAATGTCGGGGTGTTGAGCCGTGGCTATGGCCGTAAAACAAAAGGCTTTCGTGAAGTATCCGTAACTGATGTAGCAGACGAAAGTGGCGATGAGCCGCTACAGATCAAGCGTAAGTTTCCAGAAACAACAGTCGTAGTTTGCGAAAATCGTGTAAAAGGTATACAACAGTTGCTCACACGTTGCGCGGCTATCCTTTTGGATGATGCCTACCAACATCGTGCATTGAAACCGAGCTTCTCCATCTTACTATTTGATTACCGTTCCCTTTTGACAGCGCGCTTTCCACTCCCCACAGGATCTTTTCGGGATGGTTTGCAAGAAAGCAATCGGGCGAATTGTATCGTAGTAACAAAGTGTCCGGAAGATCTGGATCTCGCGATGAAATCTAAGTTGACAGAAAAGCTTCGTGCGTTCTCGCAAGCCGATATTTTCTTTGCCAAAATAGCCTACGACAACGTGATAAATCCTGCCGGTAAAGCCTTTCCGAAGACGTCATTACCGAATACATGCGTGCTCTTAGTTACCGGAATTGCAAATCCGCAGCCGCTAACAGAATATCTCCTCCCAAAAGTGAAAGAGTTGCGTCAAATAAGCTATAACGACCATCATGACTTTTCCGCCAAAGATCTTGATTACATCGGGAAAGAATGGACCAAAATATCCGACGATAAAAAAATCATCATTACCACGGAAAAGGATATGCAACGTTTCCCTTCCAGCTTTTCAGCCCGATATCCAATTTATTTCATTCCTATACAACCCCAAATCCTCTTTGGGGAAGCGCCTATTTTTGAAAACATAGTGAGAAAAGCATTTCGTGTAAGCGAAATGTAAATGAATATTAATAGACGTTAAATTACCCTAAATAAAAACCTAGCTATAAGCAAGTTAACAGTTATTCCATTACTTTTATACAAACAAAGTTGATGAAGGAATGAAAAATCTAAAGAAACTCTTGATTGGCTGCATGCTATTAATCGGCGTGAGCAGCTATGCACAAGAACGACAAGGTCGTGGCAATATGCAAAATATGAATCCAGCAGACCGTGCAAAAAATACCGTAGCGCGATTGACCGAGCAGTTGCAACTGGATAAAGGTCAACAAGACTCTATTTACAAACAGGTATTTGCGCAGGCGCAGCATGAAAAACAACTGTTTAGCGCGGCTGGAAGTGATCGGGAGAAGTTACGCACATCTATGCAGTCCTCACGTGAGCAATACGCGATTAAAATAAAACAATTTCTCAATGAGGACCAAGCAAAGAAATATGATGAATTAAGCCGGCAATGGTCGCAAAGACGACCGAGACAAAACCAATAACATCATACCAATATACTAAAATATCAATTGGCGCAGGAAATTTTCTGCGCTTTTTTGTTTTGCCAAACCGTTTAATACGACCACAGCGTTAATGAATGTTAAATTGTAACATACATGATACAATTCAGACAATAAATGCATACTTATTGCTGTTATTATATCAAAAGGAATAATTATTAATAGTTTAAAAACAAAATTGTATTGTCATGAAAAAGATCATTTTAACAGGTATCGGTTTATTATTTGCAATTACGATGTCTTTTGCACAGAGCAATCCCGAAGAAGCAGCCAAACAAGAAGTAGCAGTTCTCACCGAAAAGTTGACATTAACAGAGGATCAGCAAACCAGCGTTTTACAAATCGTTTGGGAAGGTGCCAAAGCGAAAGCCGCCGTTAAAGAAGATGCTACGTTATCGCCAGAAGTCTTAGTGGAATCCCTTCACAAAATACAGGCAACAACAGATGCACAGGTAGCAGAAAAACTCTCTGACGAGCAGAAACCTGTTTTTGAGAAGTTAATTTCCGAGCGACCTAAGGAGACAGCGCCCATTCCCGTAGAAATCCCAGAACAGCCCACGCAGCCTGAGCTATAAGGTATATTACTACACGTTTACCAGCGCTAGCATTATTAAATCGTAACAATAGTACGCTCAGGTAAACAAAAAAATGCGAAATCGTTTATGATTTCGCATTTTAACATACAAAGATTGAAAGTAAATCTTTAGGAAGTTTTTAATTTCTTTTGGATATCCTGCACGTACGTTTTAAATTTTTTGTCGGTTTCTATTAAATCCTCGACCGTTTGGCAGGCATAAATTACCGTTGAATGATCACGCCCGCCGAAGAAGCTGCCAATAGACTTTAGCGACGACTTCGTATGGTTCTTCGCAAGATACATAGAGATTTGACGAGCCTGGACAATTTCGCGTTTACGCACTTTAGATTTCACCATTTCCACAGGAACTTCAAAATACTCACAAACCAATTTTTGGATATACTCCATGGATATCTCTTTGTGCGTATTCTTCACAAAGTTCTTCAACATAGATTTGGCCAAATTTAAATCGATCTCTTTGCGGTTTAAAGTAGATTGTGCTAAAAGTGAAACCATTGCACCTTCAAGCTCGCGCACACTATTGTCAATTTGTGTTGCGACATATTCCATGACATTCTCTGGCAACTCTATACCATCGGAATACATTTTTTTCTTCAAGATAGCCATTCTGGTTTCTAGATCAGGAATTTGGATATCTGCAGACAAACCCCATTTGAAACGACTCAACAAGCGTTCCTCCAGCCCGGAAAGATCTTTAGGAGCTTTATCCGAAGTGAGGATGATCTGTTTTCCCGATTGATGTAGATGATTAAAGATGTGGAAGAAGATATCTTGCGTTTTTTCTTTGCCCGCAAAATTGTGTACATCGTCCATGATGATGACATCCATTGCTTGGTAAAAGTTTACAAAGTCATTGATCGTGTTGTTCTTTAAAGAATCAACGAATTGCTGACAAAACTTCTCACAAGAAACATAAATCACCAGTTTGTCGGGAAGATTTCTTTTAATTTCATTGCCGATAGCTTGCGCTAAATGGGTTTTTCCCAACCCTACATCACCATAGACCATCAATGGGTTGAAAGATGTTCCACCTGGTTTGTTTGCTACAGCAAAACCTGCCGAACGCGCCAACCGATTACATTCTCCCTCGATAAAGTTGTCGAAAGTGTAATGATGGTTAAGCTGGGGATCGACCTGTAGCTTTTTCAATCCTGGAATAACAAAAGGATTTTTGATATTCTTGTTCAAAGCAACCGGAACAGGAATAGATTGCTTTTTCCCCTCCGCACCATTGCCATTGGAAGGAATATTAGTGGTATAAGGCGTATTGGCAGATGATTTGTCTACAATGATATTGTATTCCAAACGCCCTTGCTCACCTAAAAATTTCTTAATGGTTTTGCGGAGAATACCTACATAATGTTCTTCCAACCATTCGTAGAAAAATACAGAAGGCACCTGAATAGTCAAAACGTTTCCATTAAGACCAACCGCTTTAACGGGTTCAAACCAGGTCTTGAAACTTTGCGCAGGAATATTGTCTTTTATGATTTGTAGACAGCTATTCCAGACACTTGTACACGTTTTTTCCATTCTTAAATTGTTAATAACTTGAAAACCAATATTTGACAAAATTGTTGTTTAAAACTTTCACTTAAGACGAAGATGACAAAAAAAAATGAGCTAAAAAACTAAAATATCAAAAAAACAAAAACAGACTATTAATCAGTAACTTAAGTATATTTCATAGGCATTTTTTTGCTAAAGAAAAGTCTACATATTAGTTTTCAACACAACCTGAACACGGTAAAAAAACGCTGCTTTTGTATGGTCTAAATATAACTTGGCGCTCGTCGATGTGGAAAACTATTGACTGCTCTTCGTTTTTAAATATACGGGTTTTTAAATCGAAAAAAAAAGGAAGATTTGTTAAATCTTCCTGCTATATTTTTTACTTTCAACTGCTTAGGAAACCATCGCGTCCGTTTTGATTGATGTAGCGAGCCGCTTGGAAGCGGATACAATAGAAATGGCGTCATATTGACACAATTTCCAGAGCTCTGCCTGTTCGCCATGTTCTACCACTTCATCGCCTATCCCTAGACGTACAACCTGAGCATTGTAACAATGGTCTGCCATAAATTCCAGGATGGCCGATCCAATTCCACCCATCAGTGCTCCATCTTCTACCGTTATCACTTTGCTGTAATGATTGAACACTTCATGCAATAGCGCTTCATCTAATGGCTTTGCAAAACGTAGGTCGTAGTGTGCCGGATAAATACCATCTTGATTGAGTAATCGTATTGCTTTGGTCACTTCATTGCCTATTGCTCCGAAACTCAAGATTGCTAACTCCTCACCGTCGTGTATCTTTCTTCCCTTTCCAACGGCTATTTCGGTAAAAGGTCTTTTCCAATCAGACATAACCCCGCTACCTCGCGGATAGCGGATAACGAAAGGCCCTTTGTTTGGTAGTTGTGCGGTGTACATCAAATTACGCAACTCTTCTTCATTCATCGGCGCCGATACGACCATATTCGGAATACATCGCATAAAAGCAATATCGTAGGCTCCATGATGTGTAGGTCCGTCTGCACCGACCAAACCTGCCCTATCCAAACAAAGAACTACGTTGAGTTTCTGTAACGCGACGTCGTGGATAACCTGATCGTATGCCCTTTGCATAAAGGATGAATAAATATTGCAGAACGGAACCATCCCTTGCGTGGCTAGCCCTGCACTGAAGGTTACCGCATGCTGTTCAGCAATACCCACATCGAACGCTCTATTGGGCATCGCTTTCATCATAATATTCATGGAAGAGCCAGAAGGCATTGCCGGCGTAACCCCCATAATTTTATCGTTATCCGTAGCCAATTCGACCAAGGTATATCCGAAAACATCTTGATATTTTGGAGGCTGTGGTTTATCAACGACACTCTTTTTTATCTCGCCCGTTATTTTGTCAAACAAACCTGGAGCGTGCCATTTCGTTTGATCCTTTTCTGCCAACGCATATCCTTTTCCTTTTACCGTAACCGCATGCAGCAGTTTAGGTCCGGGAATATGTCTAAGATCTTCGATCGTTTTAGCCAGCTTAACGACATCGTGTCCATCAACAGGCCCGAAGTAGCGAAAATTCAACGATTCGAATAAGTTGGCATTTTTCAATAACGTACCTTTAATACTTTGTTCCAATTTTTTGGCCCATCCATAAGCATCCGGCCCGTTTTTAGATATCTTGGCCAATACGGCGATCAGGTCGTCTCTAAATTTATTATAGCTTTTGGATGTCGTTATACTGGTCAAATATTCTTTCATTGCCCCCACATTGGGGTCTATAGACATGCAGTTATCGTTGAGAATAACCAAGAGATTTGATTTTTCTATTCCCGCATGGTTTAACGCCTCAAAGGCCATTCCTCCTGTTAGCGCACCATCCCCTATGATGGCTACATGCTGTCGATCTTTCTCTCCTTTATATTCAGACGCTACTGCCATTCCCAGTGCAGCAGAGATAGATGTGGAAGAGTGGCCAACGCCAAATGTATCATATTCGCTTTCGCCACGTTTGGGAAATCCCGATATTCCGCCAAAAATGCGGTTGGTATGAAACACCTCGCGCCTTCCGGTAAGGATTTTATGCCCGTAGGCCTGATGCCCTACATCAAAAATTATTTGATCATATGGTGTTTGCAAAGCATAGTGCAAAGCGACTGTCAATTCGACCACGCCCAAACTGGCTGCAAAGTGTCCACCATTGACCGACACCATATCGATGATAAACTGCCTTAACTCATCGCAAACCTTCTCCAATTCTGCGGGTTGCAATTTCCGTAGATCATCGGGATAGTTTATTTGCTGTAACAGTGGGCCTGCCTCTACCTGCATATCTTTTTTTGTCTATAGATAAGTTACAAATTAACAACTTATTCACTAAACTACAGAACAATAAATCCAAATAAAAGTTTAGCGTTGCTTGGGATGTTCAAAAATTATGCCGCCATATTCGTAACCAAATCGTTATTTTTGAACAGAATATGCAGACAGCAGGTTACGAAATAAGGTTAGCGCAATTTGAAGGCCCATTTGACCTTCTTTTGTTCTTTATTGAAAGGGACGAATTGAACATCCATGATATTCCCATTTCTAAAATAACAGATGATTTTCTGGATTTTATAAAAAAAATGCAGTCGCTGAACATCGAGCTGGCCAGCGAATTTATCTTCGTAGCATCGACCTTGATGCGTATTAAAGCGAAAATGTTGCTGCCGCGGCCTGAGCTAGATGAAGCGGAAAACGAAATAGACCTAAAGAAAGAACTTACCCAAAAGCTTATCCTGTATAAACAGTTCAAGGAAATATGCGAAGATTTACGCCGGCTAGAGGAAACCCGTGGTCGCCTGCACCACCGAGGCAATACCACCTTCGATAACAAATTGGCGCGCAACAAGGATAATACAGAAGAACAACTGGACGCCTTTGACCTATACAAACTGATGGTTGTTTACGAAAAACTGATGTTCAACTATAAACACCGTATACAAGAAGTTACGCATACGGTTGTCAAATATCCTTATACCATAGAACAACAGAAACGGGCTATTGCTGAACTGATCGAGATCAACAACAAGCTTGATTTTCAACAGATGCGTAGCCACTCAGAAAACAAGGTGCAATTTGTCTATAATTTCTTGGCCATGCTGGAAATGCTACAGCAGCGGTTGTTGGAAATACAAATTGGGACGGGTTACAATAATTTTTGGATAGAAAAAAGATCCGATCTCAATTAAAAATAATAGCCGATATATCGTACCGTTGCCTTAAAAACAACGCTACTATCTGAGATGCCGTCGCTCCCACACGGCTGTAAGTGTCTGGGACCATATTGATATTTCAGATGGATAAAGTAATGTAAACGATAATGGTATGTTTTTAAATTTTAGAATTATCCCGTAATCTTTCTAAGCAATCTTTCAAGAAAGCAAAATGTTGATCAGCAGGCACAGCTGGAAGTGCTCGCAAGGCTTGGATACCAGTTTTTAATGCCTCCACGTCCACTTCATTGAATCTTGCTTTCAGATCGGTCAATCGTGCATCAGTAAGCAAGTCATCGACTATACCATAGGCCATTGCCTGTTCTACCGAAAAATAGTCTGTATCAAGGCAGAGTTGCAGGACTTTCTTTTCGGGCATTACTTTAAGCAAACCGGCCATCACCTGAAAAGGGAATATGCCTAACGCCAGTTCAGGCAAGCGGAAACGTACTTGGGGCGCAGCCAATACATACGTGCAGCCCAATAGCAATAAAAAAGCGCCGGCAATCACATCACCCTCGACCACGGCGACGGTCGGCTTATGAAAGCTATCCATCACTTCGCCCAAAGATATATTCTTATTCTTGATTGCCGGGTTAAGCGTATCCAATGATGGGTTGTTAAATACCTTGAGATCCATCCCTGCACAAAATACCGGACCTTCCGCCCGAAACAGCACCAATCGTATCTTATGGTCGTTCGCCGCATCAGCCAAGGCATGCGCAATCTCATTGACCATAGTGGGGGTAAAGGCATTCCTCTTTTCTGGACGAGCCAAGGTTAGCGTAAAGACATGGTCGTCAACCGTTGCTTTAATATAGTTATATGTCGACATTTTTAATCAGCTTTTGAAAGTTTTCCTTCAGATCTTGGGTTACAGCATCATCGATCCCCTTAAATCGTCTCAACAGCAGCTCTGTAGGTATATTTCCGACCAAGTCATCCTGCGCGAACGGACATCCACCATAACCCATTACGGCACCTTCAAATATTCTACAACCCACTGAATAAGCAGCATCCACCTTTTCCAAGGCACCCGCTGTTCTACTGTGTAAATGTATGCTCCACTCGATATCCGGATATTCGCGATAAAGCAAGGAAAAAAGTTGCCTGATGCGCTCTGCGGTCGCCGAGGAAGTCGTGTCAGCAATAGAAAATTTACGTATGCCAATACCTACTAATCTTTCTACCCACTCCAATACAATATCTGGATGCCAGTGATCCCCGTAAGGATTTCCGAATGCCATGGATAAGTAGATCATTAGCTCAACAGAACCCTTTGAAAGTATATCCTGGCAAGCCAAAATAGATTCGTAAGCTTCTTCGATGGACCGGTTCGTATTCCGTCGTTGAAAAGTATCCGACATAGAGAAAGGAAAACCCAAATAATCTATTTGACTAAATTCTCGTCCACGCACTGCTCCCTTTTCATTAGCAATGATAGCTATTAATTTTGTACTTCCCTTATTTTCCAGTCCCTCCAAAACCGACGCTGTGTCTGCCAACTGCGGTACAGCTTTTGGCGACACAAAACTCCCGAAATCAATATAACCAAAGAGATCACGCTGAAGCAAGCTGTTGATGTAGGCTATCTTTTTTTCAGTGGGTATAAAAGTCTTAATTCCTTGTATGGCATCCCTAGGACAGTCCACCAATACGGTATTCGGTTCGTTAGGCATCTTTTCTGATCTCCCTGGCTATTACCATTTTCTGTATCGCACTCGTTCCTTCTCCAATGGTGCACAATTTAGCATCGCGGAAAAACTTTTCTGCGGGATAATCCTTTGTAAAACCATAGCCTCCATGTATCTGCACACTTTCGTTAGCCACTTCAACGGCAACTTCCGACGCATAGAGTTTGGCCATCGCACTTTCTTTCGTTACTTTTTTTCCTTCATTCTTCAACTGTCCAGCCTGTCTCACCAAAAGCTCTGAGGCCTCTATTTTAGTTGCCAGATCAGCTATACTGAAACCCACCGCTTGAAAATCATAAATTTTTTGGTTGAACTGCTCGCGCTCATTGGCATAACGAAGTGCCGATAGATAGGCGCCACGCGCTATTCCCAATGAAAGGGCAGCTATAGAAATACGTCCCCCGTCTAGCAACTTGAGGGCTTGGACAAAACCATCACCTTCGTTACCGATAACCTGATCTTGATGCACTTTACAATTGTCAAAAAACAAACTCGCCGTTTCCGAAGCCCGCATACCTAACTTATCCAATTTTTTTCCCGAAGAAAAGCCCGGCGTACCTTTCTCTATGATAAATGCCGTAACACCTTTTTTATCACCTTTAGCTCCCGTACGGACCATAACTACAGCTACGTCTCCGCTAATAGCGTGGGTGATAAACGTTTTGGATCCGTTGATAATATAATAATCGCCCTCTCTAACTGCAGTTGTTGACAAGCCCCCGGCATCTGAACCGGATCCGGTTTCTGTGAGTCCCCAAGCACCAAGCCACTCTGCAGTAGCTAGTTTAGGCAGGTACTTTTCCTTTTGGGCTTCATTTGCAAAAGAAAGAATATGGTTGGTGCACAAAGAATTATGTGCAGCAACAGAAAGACCTATTGATCCGCAAACCTGTGATATTTCATCCAAGATGGTTATGTATTCTTGATACCCAAGACCTGAACCATGGTATTGCTCCGGCACCAATACGCCCATAAACCCGTACTCCCCGAGTTTTTTGAAAAGCTCCAAGGGAAAATACTGCCGTTCATCCCAATCCATCACATACGGTTTGATAAAATCAATCGCAAATTGCCTAGCACTTTCCCGTACCAAAGCTAATTGTTCATTTTCATAGATATGTAACATAATATTTTGTAAGTTTATAGTGGATTTACGAAATGTATAAAATAAATTTGATATTTTAAAATTATAGTAATTTAATTCACGTTAACCTTTTGTAAATTGATAATTTCTTAATTTATAGCCGACTATGCAGGAATTGTTACAGATGCTGAAAAGCAAGACCGAAAAGCTTCATTTAGGTGGAGGCCTAGATAAAATTCAAAAATTAAAAGAAAAAGGAAAATTGACAGCCTGGGAACGCGTGTTTTTGTTGTTGGATCCCGATACGCCATATGTCGAGGTAGGAAAGTTTGCCGGAGAAGGTCTTTATGCCGAACATGGAGGATGTCCAAACGGTGGCGTCGCGGTGGTGATCGGTCATGTTTCTCAAAAATTGTGCGTAATTGTATCCAATGATGCTACCGTGAAAGCCGGTGCCTGGTTTCCTATTACTGCCAAGAAGACGTTGCGTGCGCAGGAAATAGCTATGGAGAATAGAATTCCCATTGTCTATCTTGTAGATTCGGCAGGCGTTTATCTTCCGATGCAGGAAGAGATATTTCCCGATAAGGAACATTTCGGGCGCGTTTTCCGCAACAATGCAAAACTATCATCGATGGGCATACCACAAATTTCGGCTATTATGGGGTCTTGTGTAGCAGGCGGCGCTTATCTACCGATCATGTCTGACTATGCGCTTATCGTTGAAGGCACTGGCTCGGTATTTCTAGCAGGTTCCTACTTGGTAAAGTCGTCAATTGGCGAAGTCATTGACAACGAAACGTTGGGTGGTGCTCAAACACATTGTGAGATATCGGGGGTGACGGATAATAAATATCCCGATGATGAAAGCTGCCTACAAGCGATTCGGAACATTGTGGATAAGTTTGGCGATCAGCCAAAAGCAAACTATTCAAGGATAGCTCCTGTAGAGCCTGCTTACGGACATGATTTTATCCCAACCTACCTGCCTGCTGATCGATTAAAACCGTATGATATGCGGGAAATTCTGAAAGCACTGGTTGATGCTGGATCCATGGAAGAATACAAGAGAGATTACGGGAAAACGATCATTTGTACGTTGGCGCGTATCGATGGTTGGGCTGTAGGCATTGTGGCCAATCAACGGGAGATGGTAAAAGCTAAGAAAGCTGGAAATGCCAATGAAATGCAGATGGGGGGTGTTATTTATTCGGATTCAGCAGACAAGGCTGCCCGCTTCATCATGAACTGTAATCAGCAGCGCATACCCTTGGTTTTCTTGCAAGATGTCACGGGTTTTATGGTTGGTTCCCGGTCGGAGCATGGGGGCATTATCAAGGATGGAGCAAAGATGGTGAATGCTATGGCTAACTCCGTGGTCCCTAAGTTTACCTTCATTGTGGGCAACAGCTATGGTGCCGGAAACTATGCTATGTGCGGGAAAGCGTATGATCCGCGGCTTATCTATGCTTGGCCTACGGCACAGATGGCGGTAATGAGTGGCGCCTCTGCCGGAAAAACGCTGTTACAGATAGATGATGCAGCAATGAAAAGCAAGGGAATAAACCTAGACGACGAAGCACGAAAAAAACGTTTATCTACCATCGAAGAGCAATATAACGCCCAACTTAGTCCGTATTATGCCGCCGCGCGGTTATGGGTAGATGGTGTAATCGATCCACGTGAAACAAGGGGCATTATCTCCTTGGGCATAGAAGCCGCAAATCAAAATCCGGAAATACAACGCTACAATGTAGGCGTGATTCAGGTATAATTTTTTGTACGAAATGCTCAACGTGCAGCAGCAATCCAATTGCTATATAGGCTTGCGAAAGCATGCATACTATCAGGATTTTTCATGATATCGCTGGAAACGACATCCGCCAATGGCTTACCAGAAAATATCTTCTTTACTGGTATTTCAAGCTTTTTGCCACTCAAGGTATAAGGAATTTCGGGTACTTGAAAAAAGAGATCGGGCACATGTCTAGCACTGTATTGTGTTCGAATAGCTTCTTTCACAACACGCTCCACATCGGCTACCATGTACCCTTCTTCCAGCTGTAAAAATAGCAGCATGCGCGAGCCGCCACCTACCTCATCGGTGCTGATCACAAGACTGTCAAGTACGTGCATTACGGTTTGCACAGCATTGTAAATTTCCGCGGTGCCTATGCGTACGCCTCCGCGGTTTAATGTGGCATCAGAACGACCATACATGGTAACAGCTCCCGTAGTATCCTCTATAGCGATCCAATCGCCATGACTCCATTTTCCGGGGCGCAACGCAAAATAACTCTCTCTATACCTACTATGACCGGGATCATTCCAGAAAAATATAGGCATAGAAGGCATGGGCTTGGTTATGGTAAGCTCCCCTACTTCGTTGTATACTTCCTGTCCTTCTTCGTTCAGTGCAACGATAGCAGACCCTAGCGTCCTACACTGAATTTTTCCCGCATACACAGGCAAAACGGGACATCCGGAAAGGAAAGCACTACACACGTCTGTACCACCGCTCAGTGAAATAATCTGAGCATCGGGAAATTTAGCCTGCAAATTTTCGAAAGTGGATATCGGGAGCGGCGATCCGGTAGAACCAATTACTTTAGGCTGGTAGTCCACAATATAGAGATCGTGTATCGCGGAAAAATAAGATGCGCCAGCACCCAGGTGATCCACCCCAACACGCTTGACAAAATTCCAGAAATCAAGATGGTTATTGACGGTGATAGCCCCGTTGAACAAACAAAGGCTCGCTCCGCACAATAGGCTAGACATCGCATAGTTCCACATCATCCATCCGGTCGTTGTATACCATAGGAATTTCTCGCCCGTCTGCACATTCTGGTGAATGGCCAAAGCTTTCAGATGTTCAAGTAAATTTCCACCGGTACGGTGCGTGATAGCCTTTGGTTTTCCGGTGGTACCAGAAGAATACAGTATCCATATTGGAAAATCGAAAGGTACCATCGTGAAGATCAAATCGGTAGGTTGATAGTGTTCGAACAACTGCTGCCAGTCTGTACTGTTCACCAGCATATGGGCTTCCAAACTCGGAACAGCCTGAAGAATGGCATGCAAAGTATCCTCTTTTGTATAATCTTTACCTTGATAACGGTATTCCATTTCCATGAAAAGCAATTTAGGCTCAATAAGTGAAAACCGCTCTGCAATACTTCTATCACCGAAATCCGGTGAACAACAAGACCAAATAGCACCGATGGAGTTAACAGCTAAAAAGATAGCTACGGCTTCCACACTATTGGTCAGCACCGCGGCTACACGATCTCCTTGTTGAATACCATGTTTGCTTAAATATTGCTGCAAAACAGAAACTTTATGCTGCAATTCTAACCAGCTTATTTCCTGATAGCCATACTTTTCATCCGTGTAATACAAGGCTATACCATCCAATGGTTTGTTCTTAAAAATATGCTCGGCATAGCTCAACGAAATACCATCAAACCACGTTACCCGGGTGAAATCTGCGGAGGCTTTATCCCATTGTAGCACTTCGTCATAGCTCCCACTGTAGCGGATATCGAAATATTGTAGCAGGCTTTCCCAAAAATCGCCTAAACAGTTTACAGACCAATCGTACATCGCTGCGTAGGATTGCGTATCCTTTGCAAAGTGCTTTCGGATAAATTTCTGATAGTCAACGAGAATAGAATGCTCCTGATACGATTTGGAGGGACTCCACAAAGGATTTTGCATAGCGCTTACAAATGGTTTACATCAGCTAAAATAATAAAAAAAGATTTAATACGGATCAAACAGTAGCCTCGCGATATCACAAAAAAAATGCCCAATCTCGGTAAGAGATTGGGCGCAACAAAAGTTTATTTTAATATTCAACCATTACCGCCTTCATCCTGCTTAAAAGCATTCCAGCCCTGCGCTTTCAGATTATGCACATGTCCAGATTTTGATATCATTTCGTATCCTGCAGCTTCTTCTGTTATGTATCCAATAATAGAAATATCCAATTGGTTTTTTACCTTATCATATTGATCCTGCGGCACCGTAAATAGCAGTTCGTAATCTTCGCCCCCGCTCAGCGCGCACACCGTTGGATCAAGCCCAAACTCGCGGGCTGTTTCATAGGTCATCGGATCGATTGGTATCTTTTCTTCGTAAAGTTTGCAGCCGACATGGGACGCTTTACAGATATGTAGAATTTCTGAAGCTAAGCCGTCCGATACATCGATCATAGCATGGGGCTGTATACCGTAGGTTTCGAATAACTCTACCACATCTTTACGCGATTCAGGTTTAAGTTGTCGTTCTACAATATAGTCTTTCCCTTCTAGATCGGGCTGTATATTTGGGTTTTCCAGAAAAATTTGCTTCTCGCGTTCCAACAATTGTAGTCCCACATATGCCCCCCCGAGATCACCGCTCACACAAAGAAGATCGCCTTCTTTTGCCCCAGATCGATAGACCACCTTGTCCTTATCTGCATACCCAATACTAGTAACGGATATAACCAAACCTTGTGCAGAAGCTGAAGTATCGCCACCAATCAAATCTACCTTGAACTTCTTACAGGCTATCAAAGCACCTTCATAAATCTCCTCCACCGCTTCCAAAGGAAATTTGGAAGACAAACCTATTGAAAACGTGATCTGAGAAGCTATCCCATTCATGGCATAAATATCACTGAGGTTAACCTGAACAGCCTTGTAGCCCAAATGCTTAAGTGGAACATATCGGAGATCGAAATGTATACCCTCTAGCAATAAATCGGTCGATATGAGCGTTTGTTTGGTAGAAAAATCCAACACGGCTGCATCATCACCAATCCCCTTTATGGTGGTGGGTTCATTTAGTTCAACAGCTTTCGTCAGATAATCAATTAAGCCAAACTCACCTAATTCGCTGATATTTGTTCGTTCCTTATTATCAAACATGCGTTAAAAATTAAAAGTAAAAAAATCAGAAAGCCACAAAATCTAGAGCTTTCACAACCATTGTCGAAAAGGATAAGATTTCCTTCTTTCAACTTTTGGATAGGCACTATAAACCAAAGCGTTCTGAAATCTCCAGCATACGCTCGATAGGTTTTCTAGCCTGTGCTACGACATCTGCTGGCAAGTCGACTTCCGGGAGCTCGTACAGTAAGCAATTATACAGCTTTTCCAAGGTATTCAATTTCATGTGCGGGCAATCGTTACACGCACATACGTTATTTGGCGGCGCCGGTATAAATGTTTTTGTTGGACTAGCTTTCTGCATTTGATGCAATATACCTGACTCCGTCGCTACGATAAACTGTTGGGCCGGGTTTTCTATCGTGTATTTCAACATACCAGAGGTAGAACCAATATAGTCTGCCTGGCTCAAAATATGTTCTTCACATTCTGGATGGGCAATAAATTTGGCATCCGGAAATTGGTTGCGTAGGTTCACGATTTTGTCCTGCGAGAATATTTCGTGTACCATACATGCACCATTCCAAAGAACCAAATCACGACCGGTCTTCTTTTTGACGTAGTCGCCCAAATTACGATCGGGTCCGAATATGATCTTTTGATCTTTGGGCAGACTTTGTACAATTTCTACCGCGTTGCTCGAGGTACACACGATATCTGATAACGCTTTTAACTCCGCTGTGCAGTTTACATAAGTGATCACCAAGTGATCCGGATATTGCTCCTTGAATTTCGCAAAAAGATGTGGCGGGCAACTATCTGAAAGCGAACAGCCAGCTTTTAAGTCGGGTAACAACACTTTTTTTGATGGCGATAATATTTTTGCCGTTTCCGCCATGAAATGAACGCCAGCAAAAACGATCATCGCTGCATCAGTCTTGGCCGCTTGCTGAGACAGTCCTAAACTATCCCCTATATAATCTGCTATATCCTGAATTTCAGCATCTTGGTAATAGTGAGCCAAAATAACCGCATTCTTTTCTCTCTTAAGTCGCTGAATGTCAGCAACAAGATCCAAAGTGGGATCTACTGGCTCGTCGATATAACCTTTTGCCTCTAAATCCCTTTCGAAGGTTGTATTCATTTATCTTTCTTCTCTACAGTTTGATGAGTGCTTCCTTTGACGAAGCAACATCACAAAAGTAAACAAAGAAAATGAAACGAAATCCACATTCCCTTTTTCCAATAAATGATAATGTTTTTTAAAAGAAAGATTCTTGTTGTTTATTAGTCTGTGGAAAATGGGGATAACTGCTCAAAAATTATTTTTGATTCGTTATTTTCTTTAGGTTATCCACAGTTTATCCACAGTTTTAGATGGCTTAAATCCTGATTTCTAAGTTTTTGATTTTTCGGGTTTTTCTCTTTCCATAATTTACTGTTGATTTTTTACTGTTTACAATTTGTTAATATCTCGTTGATTTTATCTTAATTTTTGATAGCAGTATGTTAGCTTTTTGGGGGTCTTGTGGAAACATAATAAGTTTTCAATTTTAGTTAACGCTTTATGTACAGGTTTTCCACATATTTTGTTAATTTGTTTCTTTTAATTAGGATACTGCATAGGATTAGTTACGGATATGGCACATAGAAAGGTTGATTTTTTAATAATAGGTTCTGGAATAGCGGGATTGAGCTTTGCTTTAAAAGCAGCGACCTTAGGCAAAGTGCTGATTATCACGAAGTCTAATGAAGACGAATCGAATACGAAGTATGCACAAGGTGGGGTAGCTGCCGTTGTGGATAAGTCGGATAGCTTTGATAAGCATATCATTGATACAGAGGTTGCTGGTGATGGATTATGTCATCCAAAGATTGTGGAAAACGTGGTGAAAGAGGCACCAGCCCGTATCAGGGAGCTTATAGACTATGGTACGAATTTCGATAAGGTGGATGAAGACCATTATGATTTGGCTAGAGAAGGCGGCCATTCCAAACACCGCATACTTCATTATAAAGACATTACGGGTTACGAAATAGAACGGGCCCTGTTGGAACAGGTACATGCACATCCGAATATTGAGATGCTAACCCATTACTTTGCGGTGGATTTGATAACGCAACATCATCAGGGTGTTCATGTAGATAAGATGACGGCCGATATTACCTGTTTCGGTTTATATGCGTTGGATACGAAAACCAACAAAATCGAAACGTTTTTAAGCAGGATTACCTTGATGGCGTCGGGCGGTGCGGGACATGTCTATGCAAGTACAACCAATCCCACTATCGCTACAGGAGACGGTATTGCCATGGTTTATCGGGCTAAAGGTAAAGTACGGAATATGGAGTTCATACAATTTCACCCCACATCGCTTTATAATCCAAAGGAATCCCCTGCATTTTTGATTTCTGAAGCTGTCCGCGGTTTTGGCGGCGTGTTGCGTCGGGTAGACGGAAATTCTTTCATGGAGGAATATGATCCGCGCGGCTCGTTGGCTTCACGAGATATTGTTGCACGAGCAATTGATAACGAGATGAAAAAGTCAGGGCTTGATTTTGTCTACCTTGACATTACCCACCGAAAGAAGGCCGAGATATTGGCGCACTTTCCAAACATATATGAAAAATGTATGTCTGTTGGGCTCGATATGACGGAGGATTATATCCCCGTGACGCCAGCGGCTCATTACTTATGTGGCGGTATTTTGGTTGATGAAGTGGGGAAGACATCCATACAGCGTCTTTATGCATGTGGTGAATGTTCGTCGACTGGTTTGCATGGTGCGAATAGGTTAGCTTCCAATTCACTATTGGAGGCTGTGGTTTATGCCCATCGTATTTTCCAAGATGCAAAAGAGAGTCTGCCGAATCTAGCTTATGCCGATTCGATTCCTGATTGGGATGAATCTAAGGTAGCGTCGCTCAACGAAGAAATTTTGGTGACCCACAACCTACGCGAAACGCAAAAGCTGATGAGCGATTACGTGGGTATCGTTCGTTCTGACTTTCGCTTAGATCGCGCGATGCGGCGCCTGGGTTTTCTGCACGAGGAGACGGAAAATTTTTATAAGGAAACGAAGCTATCTGTTAAACTATGTGAGCTCCGCAACGTTATTCAAGTAGCTTATTTGATTGTTAAGTCGGCTATGCAGCGGAAGGAAAGTAGAGGATTACACTACACGACGGATTATCCCGATAAATCAACAAATCTAAACGATACAATTTTATAATATGCCAACAATTTTACCGGTAAAGGGTGTGTCACCTACATTCGCTGATGACGTTTACATTGCTGATAACGCTACCGTGGTAGGTGACGTGCAGATCGGTGATCATTGTTCCATTTGGTTTAACGCGGTAGTGCGTGGGGATGTAAATTATATCAGAGTTGGCAATTACAGTAATATCCAAGATGGTGTCGTAATACATTGTACGTATCAAAAAAATGGTACAGATATCGGTAATTACGTGAATGTAGGTCACAATGCAATTGTTCACGGTTGTACAGTCCAGGATTATGTGTTGATCGGAATGGGGGCGATCGTTATGGACCGTGCGGTGGTTCAATCGAACGTGATCATCGCTGCCGGAGCAGTAGTTTTGGAAGATAGTGTGTTAGAAAGTGGGTTTTTGTACGCGGGGGTTCCGGCAAAGAAAATCAAGCCACTGACCGACGAACAGCTGGCCATGCTGAAGCAGCTTCCGCATAACTATGTGCTATATAGTTCGTGGTTTAAACCTCAATAGTGTTGCCGTATCTTGCCGTTAGCCTATCGCCACATTATGGTTTTGGTAGGTTGATGGTTTCGTTTTGATCCCAATTCGCTCGGATACTGAAAGTTTTTTCGAGATACCAGATATTTTCAGCCTGTCGTTTAGCATATACATCCGCAGGATCCCACTTGCCGTTGGCGTTTGCGTCATAAATAACTCGCAAACTATATTTACCACCCGGGAATTTATCGTATACAATGGTGTTTGTACGTTGATCTAATATTCGGCTGTCGAATATTTTCTCTTTTTGTTCGTCAATTAGCTGAACGATATACTGCATGGTGGAATCTACCCCGTTCACGACAAAGGTAATGTTTCCATAGTTGTCGGATTCGTCAAACGTAAACTGGGTCTTCGACTCTTTATTGGTATCGTCGAAAGGACTCTTTAAAGCTCCCTCTTGTATAACCAGTTCATAATTTCGTTTGGCGCGCCAATTGTACCGGATATGGTAGAGATTTAGGTTGCTGCTATCTTGTTGAAGCTGAAAGTTTCTTCGGGACACCGAATCCTCATAAACCATAATTTTAGACTTGTCTACGGATGCCAGTGGCGTAAAGCTAGTTAGCTTGATGTGGCTCGTTCGATCCACTTTGTTATTGATGTTTAGGATAGGTTTTATCTCCCGGTCTTGTTTTACATTTCTGCTCGTGCGTATCAAGATGGTGTCGATGATATCATTTCTGGAACCCAACTGGATTTTAACAGAATCGAGTTCTTTCTGTGGAATGAAAATTCTAGCCGAGTCATTATCTAGACTGTAACGAACGATTTTTTGTGCATCAATTTCTGAAGGGTGCAGGATGCGCATGAACGGCTCGTCTAAAGGTCTGTTGAAGGTAAGCAAAATATTTCCTGTAGGTTCGATTTTCTTTTCCAATGTTCTAAAGTCTCTTGGATATGCTTTCGTAATCTCCAGTTTTATTCCTGTAATATCCTGATTTAAGAAAATACTGTCTTGCAAAAATCCTATCCATTCATCATTTCCATTAAATATACGGTCGTTATTTTGCTCTTTCAGGGCGTAAATACGGTAAGTATTTTCTCTAAGATTATTGAATTTAAAATTACCCGAGGTATCGACATTGGTGAAAATGTTTGCCTTTCGTTTGCCAAATATACTATCCTGACTTGTCGGAATGAGGAGAACTTTGATATTTTCATCTTTTTTCATATCAAAGCTTTTGGTAAAGCCGTTTTTTACCGACCCGCTGATAGACAGTGAGTCCAGTTCGGGGCCGGTAGCAAAAACATAATTATAGTTTATTAACTCGTTTCCTTCGTTATAATCCACTAGACCTTTTCCAAAGTTGATCGTATAGGTTGTGTTGTCCTCTAAGGAATCAGGGAGTTGGATGACTAAATTCTTTTTGCGTACTTTAAAAAGGGGTTGTTCATCGAGGTCAGGGCTTATACTGAACTCTTTAAATTGATTATTCAATTTTATGTACTCGTCGAACGTTAATACTATCTCTTTATCTTTGAAATTTTTAGAGAAGTTATTTGGAGATTCATTCAATACTTTTGGTGGCAACGAATCCTTTGGTCCTCCAGAAGGTCGTTGCACGTTAGCACATCGATTGAAAGACAATACGAATAGTAGCATAAAGCCGATAAGTACAATAATTCGGTAATTTCGCATTTTAAAGCGTTTCAAGATACTTTCGGCATTTTTGGAATGTTCCATCATAAATTTTATAATATTCGCTTACACGGCTTTATTTGAATCGAGTGTATTATTTATATAAATGATTGACTATCAGTATCTTAACTCATGTGTACCATAAGTACGCTAATATCTGATGGTGATACGCCAGAAATTCGAGATGCTTGTCCTAGTGTTCTTGGCTTGACCTTTAGAAGTTTTTCTCTGGCTTCGATAGATAAAGACAAAAGGGCACGGTAGTCAAAGTCTGGATTGATTTCTTTATCTTCCATCTTTTTCATCTTGTTAACGATCTCCATTTCTTTCTCAAAGTAGCTTTCATATTTCACTTTAATTTCAGCCTGTTCAATTGTTTCTTCTGGAAATTTTGAGAGAAATGACGCAAAGTTCGTATCAGATCTTGCCAAGTCTTGAATGGTAACTTGAGGGCGTGTCAATATATTGAACAGTCTGTATTTTTGGTTCAAGGTGCTGGAGCCTAGTTCCTGGAGAATAGGATTGATAGTATCAATATCAGCACTGTGCTGCCTCATGTAAGCAACAATGCGATCTGAATCCCCTATTTTTTGCTGGACTTTAGACAATCTTTCATCACCTACCAAACCTAGTTTATGAGCTAATGGCGTTAGTCTTATATCAGCATTATCCTGCCGAAGCAATAAACGATGTTCTGCTCTTGAAGTAAACATACGATAAGGCTCTTCTGTACCTTTAGTTACAAGATCGTCAATCAATACACCTATGTAAGACTCCGAACGTTTTAGGATAAGTTCGTGCATATCGTTGATACGCTGATGCGCGTTTACGCCTGCAACGAATCCCTGCGCTGCCGCTTCCTCGTAGCCCGTTGTACCGTTTATTTGACCAGCAAAAAATAGATGTTTTATACGTTGGGTTTCTAACGTAAGATCCAGTTGCATAGGTGGAAAATAGTCGTATTCTATCGCATAACCCGGGCGATACATTTTGGCATGCTCAAAGCCTGGAATAAGCTGTAGTGCTTTTAATTGTACATCTTCCGGAAGGGATGTCGAAAAACCGTTTACATAGATTTCAACCGTTCTGAATCCTTCAGGTTCTACAAATATTTGATGTCGATCACGTTCAGCAAACCTATTGATCTTATCTTCTATGGAAGGACAGTATCGAGGGCCAAGTCCCTTTATTCTTCCTGTAAACATTGGTGATTTATCGAATCCGGTTTTAAGCACTTCATGCACTTTTTCGTTAGTGTATGTGATCCAGCAACAACGTTGTTCGGTTGGTATATCTACGTCGCTGTAAGAAAATCTTCCTTTTTTCTCATCCCCCCATTGCTCCTCCATCAGCTGGTAATTTAACGATCTTCCGTCAACCCGAGGTGGAGTACCGGTTTTCATACGACCCGACTCAAAGCCCAAGCTGACTAACTGTTCGGTTAATCCTGTCGCTGCTTTTTCCCCTGTACGACCTCCACCTATTTTCTTTTCGCCGATATGTATAATGCCATTTAAGAATGTCCCGTTTGTCAGTATAACAGCATCCGAGTCAATTCGAACGCCTAGAGAAGTTACGACACCGCACGCTTTACCGTTTTCTACGATCACCTCTTTAACGGTATCTTGCCACATATCCACGTTGGTTAGGGACTCCAGTGTGAGACGCCATTCCTCAGCAAATCGCATACGATCGTTTTGGGTGCGTGGACTCCACATGGCTGGTCCCTTTGAACGATTCAGCATCCGAAATTGAATGGTTGACTTGTCTGCGATGATCCCGGTATACCCTCCCAGCGCATCAATTTCACGTACTATTTGTCCTTTAGCGACTCCCCCAATTGCAGGGTTACAACTCATCTGCGCGATAACCCCCATATTCATGGTGATCAATAATACTGACGAACCCATATTAGCAGCAGCTGCTGCCGCTTCGCAACCTGCATGGCCCGCTCCTACCACGATCACATTATATTTTTTAAACATGTTTCTTTTTAATATGTTTCACGTGAAACTTTCGTGGATAAATGACAATAGATTCATTTTAGCTGTACACTGTTTCACGTGGAACGACTTATATATTTTCCGCCAATTCCATCCAACGCTCCGATTTTCTTTCTAACGTTGATTCGAGTAGTTTTATTTCTTCTGCTATCTTGTGGAGATCTTCATACGCTGTAAAATCTTTCAAATCCTCTTGCTTGCGAGAAATGGACTGCTCTATTTCTGCGATCTCTGCTTCCAATTCTTCGTATTCCTTAAGTTCTTTGTAAGTGAGTTTTTTCTTCTCTGTCTCGGTAGCGGTCCTTACAGGCTCCTTACTCGTTGTTTTTTCCTTTTCTACCTTTGCCCTCTGTTCTTCTTCAGCTTTGTGGTCTGCATAGTTTCCATTATAAATACGTATTGATCCTTCCCCCTCAAATATAAAGAGCTGGTCACTCAAACGGTCAATAAGGTATCTATCATGAGATACCAATATTAAAATGCCGGGATAGTTATCAAGAAATTCTTCCAGTACATTTAATGTATCAATATCTAAGTCATTTGAAGGCTCATCAAGTATAAGGAAGTTTGGACTTTTCATGAGGACGCGCATCAGTTGCAGGCGCTTCTTTTCTCCACCGCTTAGTTTACTGACGTGGTTAAATTGCTTTTCCGGAGGAAAAAGAAACAGCGTTAAAAGCTGCGATGCCGTGAGCGTATCGCCGTTTGCCATCAATATATATTCTGCAACATTTTTTACAACGTCTAGTACTCTATCACTTTCGTGAAAATCTAACCCACCTTGTTGATAGTACCCGAAAACCGTTGTTTCTCCAACATCAATACGTCCAGCATCCGGTTTTATCTGTTGCGTTAACAAGTTAAGAAAAGTAGTTTTTCCAGTACCATTCTTTCCCGCTAAACCTATGCGGTCTCCTTTTTTAAAGGTATAGCTAAAGTCAGCAATGATGTTTTTTTCATCATAAGACTTATATAATTCCTCAATCTCCATGATCTTAGAACCCTGTCTCGACACTTTTACGGATAACTGCACGGTATCCTGCTTACGAGGACCTTTAGATTTTTCTTCTAAGTCATAGAACGCTTCGATGCGCGCTTTTGATTTCGTGCCACGGGCTTGAGGTTGTCGACGCATCCATTCCAGTTCCTTTTTTAATAAATTTCTGGCCTTGTCGGCCATAACAACGTCAATGCTTTCCCGCTCCGCTTTCTTTTCCAGAAAATACGTGTAGTTTCCCTTGTAAAGATATACCTCCCCCCGATCTAGTTCACGTATTTCATTACAAACGTTATCCAGAAAATAACGGTCGTGCGTAACCAACAGCACTGTTTTATTTCCAGTAGTCAAGAGTTTTTCTAACCATTCGATCGTTTCTATATCCAAATGGTTGGTAGGCTCATCTAATATGTAAACATCTGGTTCATCGATCAACAACTTTGCGAGGGACAAGCGTTTTTTTTGGCCGCCCGATAGATCGCTGATGTGTTGCTTAAAGTTGGAAATCTGTAACCTATTTAAAATGGTTTTTATATTATATTCGTATTCCCATGCCTCCATCGCAGATAGCTTGTCCGTCAAATCAGCCAAACGATCGTGATCGATTTCCGGTTCTGCAAGAAGCTCCTCATATGCTTTGATAAGCTGTTGCTGCTCGTTGTCCGCGCTGTATATAAAATCGTTTATTGTTTTTAAGCCATCGAAATTTGGTTCTTGATTAAGAAATCCTATTCGAAGACCTTTTTCTTTGACGACTTTTCCAAAAGTAGGCTGTTCGATACCAGCAAGTATTTTCAATAGGGTAGATTTACCGGTCCCGTTTATACCGACCAAGGCCACCCGATCCCCTTTCTGCAATCCAAAGTGAAGATTTTTGAAAAGCCATTTGTCGTTATAATAATGGCCAACTTGCTCTGTAGATAATATGCTCAAATTTATAAAGTTTTGACAGACAGTAAATTATGTGTATTATAGCTGCACACTGTTTCGTTGATAAACGCTGAAATCCGCTTGTTCACAAGCAAATTGGCGACGCTAACGGACCAACTGGTGTAGTATACTATATTCCAATCACAAAAATAAGTAAATATTTGTGGTATTCGCGATTTTGGATTGCATCGCGTCATTAATTTACAAAGGAATTAAGAATCAATTCAGCTTATAGGAAGCAATTAAATTGAATCTGGGGATATCTACCGAAAAATAGCTCCCATCAAGTTGTTTGACCATTTCGTAATAGCCTTCCATAAAACCGATATCGCTTTTCAGGTTGCAACCGGATGTATAGCGGTGCACCCCTCCAGGCGTTAGAATAGGTTGTTCTCCTACGACCCCTTCCCCGTCAACGCTCTTGTATGCACCATTCGAATCAAATATATCCCAATGGCGACTGATCAACTGGATGGTATAGTCGCTGAGGTTTTCGATTGTAATTTGATAGGAAAACATGAAATGTTGCTTATCTGGATTCGAATATTCTGGCTGATAAACAACGTCTACGGACACCTTGATACCTGCTGTGATCTGTGTAGTCATTTGAAAATAAACTTATTAATCACTACCAAATTATTAAAATATATCGAAAAACACAATTTTCTTTTATGTACTTTTTATAATTACTAACACAGGTGATGTAATATTTAGTAGTTTTGAATATGTCAAAAGGAACGTTGTACTTAATTCCTGTACCTTTATCGGAAGGCGCCGAAGAAGCGTCTTACACGGTTTTTCACAAACAGGTGATTGATCATATTGAGGAGTATATCGTGGAAAATGAGAAGACGGCAAGACGCTTTTTAAAAGCAGCAGGATTTTCTAAGCCTCAAAATACATTGGTGATACATGACTTTGGCAAACATGTGCGAAACGAAGTGAACTATAATGAGTTGTTCCGGTCTATTATGGCCGGGCGTGATATGGGATTAATGTCGGATGCTGGATGTCCAGGAGTGGCTGATCCCGGCGCTGAGGTGGTGGCTGAGGCGCATAAGCGAGGTGTCCGCGTCGTGCCTTTGGTTGGGCCAAGCTCCATCCTTTTGGCATTGATGGCTTCCGGTTTTACGGGGCAAAAATTTGCCTTTCACGGGTATTTGCCTATTGACAAGGTCGAGCGAGGGAGAAAGATAAAAGACTTAGAAAACCAATCGGCCCGCGAAAAGCAAACGCAGTTATTTATTGAAACACCATTTCGGAACAATACGCTGTTTGAGGAATTGCTGAAACATTTGAAAAAGGGAACAAAGCTTTGTATCGCTTGTAATCTTACAGCTCCCGACGAAGTAGTGCAGACGCGGTCAGTTGCTGAGTGGAGCAACCATAAATTGGATTTGCATAAGAAGCCCACGATTTTTTTAATTTATGTCCATTAATTTATAGTTCGATATGTTCGAAATGCTACCAGAGTACGTAACGGAAGAAATGCTGTATGCTGCATTTATCGCAGGCGCGGTTAGGATCGTCATTTGGATCTTTTTCGCATACACGATTTACAGCACGTTGAAACTTGTGAAAAAAGAAAATCAGAATATTTTACCGAGCCAAGCTTGGTTTGTTGCACTGCCTCTATTCAATATTTTTTGGAACTTCGAAGTTGTGCGTCGACTCACGGACTCGTTGAACAATGAATTTTATGATCGGCAGATTGAGGTGGACGAACGTCCAACGCAAAAGTGGGGAATGTGGTTTGCATGGACATTTCTAATTAGTTTTCTACCACTACCGATGTTCATTCTCATAGTCGTGTCTGTCTTGCATTTGGTGTACTTTATCACATATTGGGTGAAAATACACGAGCACAAAGTATTATTGAAGATGCATATCGCGCAGTTTGGTGAAGATTATAATGCAAAAAAAGAAGATGAAGATTAAAGAACTTACGCAATATTTAGAGCAGATTGCTCCATTGGCGTATCAGGAAAGTTATGATAACGCCGGATTGATTGTGGGCCATCCGGATGATGACATTCACAAAGGCCTTATTTCCTTGGACTGTACAGAAGATGTGCTCGATGAAGCAATAGATAAAGGTTGCGATATTATTATTTCACATCACCCGATAGTTTTCAAGGGACTAACGAAGCTCAATGGCAAGAATTACGTGGAAAGGGTCGTCATGAAAGCAATAAAAAACCAGATCGCATTGTATGCCATACACACTAACTTAGATAATGTTTTTGGTGGAGTGAGTAGTAAAATTGCCGAAAAATTGGAACTAGCGTCTTACGCGACGCTGCGTCCAAAAACCGGGCTGTTAAAGAAGCTGGCTGTTTTCGTACCGCGTACCCATGTAGACACCGTACGGGAAGCCCTTTTTTCGGCCGGTGCTGGGGCAATAGGCAATTATGATCAATGCAGCTATAACACGGTTGGTTATGGAACTTTCCGGCCGTTGCCCGGTGCTGAGCCGGCTGTTGGCGATATTGGTCTGCAGGAACGGGTCGAGGAGACGAAGGTGGAAGTTATATATCCAGCTATTAAAGAACGTGCCGTATTGTTGGCGATGTACCATGCCCATCCCTATGAAGAAGTAGCACACGATGTGGTGAGCTTAGCGAATCCTTTGCTTGCAGTAGGTTCAGGAGCAATCGGTAATTTGCCTACGCCGATGCGTGGCGAAGCGTTTTTGGCTTACCTCAAAGAAAAATTGCAGCTTAATGTGATTAGACACACTCGTTTATTGGATAAACCCGTAAGCCGGGTCGCGGTATGCGGTGGAGCAGGTAGCTTTCTGCTGCAGGAGGCCAAGCGGTCGGGAGCTGATATTTTTATTTCGGCAGATTATAAATATCACGAGTTCTTCGATGCAGAAGATGAAATCATCATTGCAGATATCGGACATTATGAAAGTGAACAATTTACACAAGAATTATTATTGGATATTATTCGGAAAAAATTTGCTAACTTTGCTGTCCTATTGACAGAAATAGAGACAAATCCTATAAAATACTACAGTTAATGGAACAAACCGTAGAACAAAAGTTAAAAGCACTTTGGGCCTTGCAGTCCATTCATACGAAAATAGATAAGATTCGTCAGGTACGTGGCGAGTTACCTATTGAGGTAGCCGATCTTGAGGACGAGATTGCGGGTCTTGATACGCGCATCGAGAAAATCAGGACAGATTTAGATGATCTGGAAGATTCGATTGTAACACGTAAAAACATGATCAAGGATGCGCAAGCAGCGATCAAGAAGTACGAAGGGCAATTGAACGAGGTGAAAAACAACCGAGAATATGACGCTATTTCCAAAGAAATAGAGATTCAAGGTTTGGAGATCCAAGTTTGTGAAAAACGTATTCGCGAAGCCGAGTTTGAAATTAAAAACAAAACGGAAGGCTATGAGGGAACGCTTAAAAATCTGGATTACAGCAAGAGCGAATTGGATGTGAAGAAGCAAGAGTTGGAGACGATTACTTCTGAAACCCAAAAAGAGGAAGATACGCTCGTAGAAAAAGCGGATGCTGCCACGAAGCATATCGAAGATCGTTTGTTAAAAGTCTATGATAAACTTCGTAGATCTTTCCGCAATGGCCTTGCCGTCGTGTCTATTGAACGTGATAGCTGCTCGGGCTGTTACAACAAAATACCACCCCAGCTGCAATCTGAAATTCGCCAGCGCAAAAAGATTATTATCTGTGAACACTGCGGTAGGATTATCGTGGATGAAGGCATTGTTTTCGAAGAAGAAAACGGCTAATGCAATAAAAGCAACATGAAAGGGCTACGATCTGATGACGTTAGCCCTTTTTTTTGTGTGATATGCGTACTCTTACTTAGCGAAAAGGAGCAAATAGACAGTAGTAGTGTTATCTTTCATTCCGTTACTGCGGGGTTTTGCAACATATCTGATATATTTACCTAAACACCCTAAATTAAATTACTTTTGAACGAATTAATCAGTCATTTATCTGCATGAACAAAAAGAAATCGATAGTTTGGCAAGCCTTACTATACTCCAGCATTTTATTGTCTGCCGTACAAGCGCAGCAGAAGGAAACGCTACTTCTGAGAAGTCCCAGCATAAGCGATAAGCACATATCGTTTGTGTATGCTGGCGATATCTGGATAGCCGACAAAGATGGCGCTAACCCGCGGCAACTTACTGTAAATCCCGGCGTAGAACAGAATCCAATATTTTCTCCGGATGGGCAACAAGTTGCATTTACCGGAAATTATGATGGCAATAACGACGTTTATGTTGTTTCAATCTATGGGGGCGCGCCCAAGCGCGTAACCTTCCATCCTTCATCCGATGTGCTTCGTGGTTGGTTAAATAACAACGAGGTTTATTTTACGACAACAAGGGAGTTTACTTACTCGTTGGGTTCTAGACTATACAAGTCAGCACTATCCGCAGACGTTTCTACAGCGCTGCCAATGCCAGAAGCCTATCAAGGTAGTCCATCAAAGGATGGACGTTATTGGGCATACATTAAGAATGGGGATCCAACAGAGCGTGACCGAGTAGCTTTTAAACGGTACCGAGGCGGAGGAATGCCTTCCATTTGGATATTTGATACCCAAACAAAAGAGATCGAAGCAATCCCCGGCGGTCGCAGCAACGATGTAAAACCAGTTTGGTTAGGCGATAAGGTATTCTTTTTGTCCGATAGGGATAAGATCGTAAATGTCTATAGCTACGATACCAAAACGAAGAAAGTAGACAAACTGACCCATTATAAAGATTACGACGTGCGCACCTTAACTGGTAACGGAAACGAACTAACCTTTGAATATGATGGACGCCTTCATATTTTAAATACGACGACCAAAAGGGTCAATAGCCTAGCCATACAGGTACATGCGGATGCCATGTACAAACGACCGCATTACATAGACATGGGGGGAGATATCCGCTCGTACGGCATCTCGCCTACTGGACAACGTGCCCTTTTTGAAAACCGTGGTGAGATATTCTCTGTGCCCAAGGAAAAGGGCGATGCTCGAAATATATCTAATTCTCCGGGATCACATGAGCGTTATCCTGCGTGGTCGCCCGATGGAAAATGGATCTCTTTTCTCTCTGACAAAAATGGTAAATACGAATTGGTACTCCGCGACCAGATGGCTAAAGATGAACCTGTGTACATCACACTGGGGCAAACATCGTTTTATTTCCAGCCAACATGGTCACCAGATTCTAAAAAGTTATTTTATAACGATGCACATTTAAACCTGTATTATGTGGATATTGACACGAAGAAAATAACGATGGTGGATAACGACAGGTTAGCATCCATCACGGGCAGGACGTCCAACCATTTCCAACCGGCATGGTCATATGATTCGAACTGGATAGCGTATGTGAAAAGCTTGGGAAATGGCGTACGGACGTTATTTATGTATAATCTGGAAACCAAGCAACAAACTCAAATAACAGATGGGATGAGTGCTGTAAACCAGCCAACCTTCAGTCGTGACGGAAAGTACCTGTTTTTTACGGCGAGTACAAATATAGGACTTACCAACTCTGGTTTGCATATGTCCGCGTATGAGAAAAATGTAAGCTTTAACGTGTACGCATTTTTACTGTCGAAAGAAACGCCGTCTATCTTCAAGAACGAAAGCGATGAAGAGAAGGTTGCAGAAGACAAGAAAGACAGTAAAAAAGAAGAGGCGAAAACGGACAAGAAAAAAGAGGATGAGAAGGATAAGGAAAGCAAGAAAGATACGGACAAAGACAAAAAGGCCGCACAGATAAAAGTGGATTTTGACGATATAAACAACCGGATTGTAGCCTTGCCTTTACAGCCAGGTTATTACAGTTTGGATGGAAGTACGGAAAACATGCTGACCTACATGCGGGGTCGTTCCATCGGTGTTTATGATTTGGTGAAATTGGAAGATAAAACCATTGTTGAAAACGCCAATGGCTTTGAGATCAGTGCCGATGGCAAGAAGATGATTTATAGCAGCAACCGCGAATACTTTATTGTAGCGGCTGGTCAAAAGCCGGCTCCGGGTTCCGGAAAGATCGAGCTTAAAGATATTAAGCAACTTGTTGATCCTGTAGCCGAATGGAAGCAGGTATTCAACGAGGTTTGGAGCATGCAGAAAGAGTTTTTCTATGTAGAGAACATGCATGGTGTAGATTGGGATGGTGTCAAAGCAAAGTATGCGAAGTTTTTGCCTTATGTTGGTCACCGCTCCGACCTAGGCTATCTCCTGAACGAAATGATGGGAGAAATGGTTGTTGGTCACAATTACATCTATCCCGGAGATCAGCCTTCCAGTCCGTCAGTCAATACGGGTACATTAGGGGCAGATTTGGAAGCGTTGCCCAATGGATACAAAATCAATAAGATATATACGCGGCTAGACTGGAACCCTTCTTTCAAAGCTCCCCTCGCTGAGCCGGGACTTCATATAAAAGAAGGCGAGTATATTGTTGCCATCAATGGGGTGCCAGTCAATGCTTCGGTCAATTTGTATCTGCTTTTGGAAAACATGGTGGATAAACAAGTTACCTTGAAGGTAAATAGCTCCCCGTCGCTACATGATGCTAGAGAGGTGGTCGTGAAGCCCATTTCTTTTACGGATGAAATCGCTTTGCGTAGAATGGACTGGGTAGAAGGAAACCGTAAAAAAGTGGACGCAATGAGCGGCGGAAAAATTGCGTATGTATATATGCCAAATACGGGAGGAGATGGATATACGTACTTTAATCGGTACTATTTTTCCCAAATGGATAAAAAAGCGCTGCTGTTGGACGAGCGTAACAATGGTGGTGGTTCAGTGGCCGATTATGTTATCGATCTGCTATCGAGAGAGCTGATCTCTGGCTGGAAGGTTCGCGATGGGAAAAGCTTTACAACACCTGGGAACGGAATTTTCGGTCCGAAGGCAATGATCATCAATGAGAATGCCGGATCCGGAGGGGACATGATGCCTTACATGTTTCGTTTCAAAGGTTTGGGTAAGTTGGTGGGACGTACCACCATGGGCATCCTCGTCGGTATCTCCGGTTATCCACCTTTGTTGGACGGAGGAAGCATCACCTCGCCCAATTTCGGAATTTTTGATTTGAAAGGAAACTATATCATCGAAAACGAAGGGGTTGCACCAGATATCTTTGTGGAGCAGACACCCAAGGATTTGTTGGAAGGTAAGGATCCGCAGCTGGAAAAAACAGTTAATCTATTGTTAGAAGAAATGAAGACCTACCCCTACAAGGAACTTAAGGATCCGAAGGATCCAGTTCGGGTAAAATAAACGTAGAAGGAGCGCATTTTCGCTCCTTCTTTCATTATATTCGTTTTCAAAAATGAATATGACGCATGGACGCTTTGGACAGACAGCTTAAAAACCCTTGGACAGATTTGCTTACGCTTTTTGTATTGCTATTGCTGTGTACAATAGGGATACAATTTTTCTTGCTAGTCGCTGCTTGGGCTTTTGGAAAGGATTTAGTGGATCTCATGCGAACAGTTTCCGAAAACACCGGGGAAGTGAACTATTTCAGTTACCTGGTGCTGGCATCCGGTTCGTTGGGCACATTTTTACTTCCCGCCTATTTTTTTTACCAACGGCGTACAGATGTAAACTTTCTTACGAAAGATAGCTTGACAGGTTGGAGAGCCTATGGCGGTCCCGTTTTATTCCTTTTCGCGTTAGCCCCGATAATGAACCTTATTGGGGAATGGAACATGCAGATGGCGCTTCCCGATAGCTTAGGCGGCGTAGAAGAATGGATGCGCAGACAGGAAGATAATATGGCGCAGTTAACAAGCCAAATCGTCATGACGAAAAGATGGGACAGATTACTGTTAAATATCATCGTAATAGGTTTCCTCCCAGCTATCTGCGAAGAGTTCTTCTTTCGTGGTGCGCTGCAAAACATTTTTAAACGTATCGTAAAAAGCGAGGTGGCGGCGATATGGCTCGTTGGTTTTATTTTCAGCCTCATACATTTCCAGTTCTATGGCTTCTTTCCTCGATTGCTATTAGGGGTGATATTTGGTTACGCCGTGCTTTGGACGAAAAACATATGGACCGCTGTACTGGCCCATTTTGTCAACAACACCACGGTTGTTTTGCTGGCATTCTATTTTGCCCAGCAGGGTAAGGGCTACGATGCGCTTATGGAAGTCGATACTTACCCAATAATTATGTATCTTGGCAGCTTCGTTTTTAGTGCGATGATTGGATTCGTATTTTATCAATACATAAAAAAAGAGCTATATGGAAAACGGTTGGATAAAAATAGCGACCTATTCAAGTGAATTGGACAGCGAAATGGCGAAGCTTTTATTGGAGCAACATGATATCAGGACCGTCATGCTGAACAAACAGGATTCGTCGTTCAAGTTCGGGAAGATCGAGCTTTTTGTACAGGACGAAAACTTCGCAGAGGCAACAGCAATCATGGCCGCTAACGATACGAACAAGGTGGATGAAGACTAGGGCCATAACAGGATTTTTTTTTATAGGCGTACTCATTGCCGCTGTTTTATTGGGACCATTCGTCTTTATTCCTTTTTTTGCATTACTAGGTGTCTATAGCGTATACGAGTTTTATAAAATGGTGCAAGCCATGGATATAAGACCGCTGGTATGGACTGCTATTGCTTGCGCCACTATCGGATTTCTGCTGCTAGGGGCGGTGCTAGTTGGCTTTTTTCCAGAAGGTAGCCTTTTGTGGCTTTTCTCCGCAGCTTTCTTATTGTACATCACGGCGCTTTTTCGCCAATCGACGACGGCGATACAGGACCTTTCCTATACCTTGTTTGGTTTATGTTATGCAGCCATACCTTTCGGTATCTTCATCTGTTTAGGCTTCTTAGAAGGCTCATACGACCCGTATATTCCATTGGGATTTCTTATCCTGCTTTGGACCAATGATACGGGAGCTTATTTGGCAGGAAAGAGTTTTGGTCGCAGAAAGCTGTTCGAGCGGATATCACCCAATAAGACTTGGGAAGGTTTCGTCGGAGGTATGCTCCTTGCTGTTGTAGTGTCGTTCAATTTAGGCCGCTATTTTGACGCGTTATCAAATTGGCAATGGCTTACGCTGGCCCTCATTATCGGCACATTCGGCACTTTGGGCGATTTGGTGGAATCCATGCTAAAGAGAAATACCGGTATGAAGGATTCGGGAAGCCTGCTGCCCGGTCATGGCGGTCTTTTAGACAGATTTGATGGTCTTTTAATGGCTGCACCGCTCGTATACATATTCCTGAAAACCTTCGTGTTTTAACTAAGATGTAGCACGCATTTCGTTTACACCGATGAACATAGAAAAACAAACATTCAGCTTCTTAAAGCAACTGAAGGCTCATAACGACCGGGAATGGTTCCAAGCAAACCGGGATGCCTACGAAGCCGCCTTGGCAAACGTTAAATCGTTTATAGGCGCCCTTATTCATGAGCTTTCTACCTTCGACCCACACATTAATACAGATATTCAAGCGGGGAAATGCCTCTTCCGCATATATCGCGACACACGATTTTCGAAAGATAAAACGCCTTATAAACATTGGTTTGCCGCTGGTATATCGGTCGATGGCCGAAAGCTGGACGGACCAGAGTATTATTTGCATATCGAGCCGGGGAAAAATTTTCTGGCAGCAGGCTATTGGCGCCCGGCCAAGCAGCACTTGGACAGTATACGCCAAGAAATAGATTACAATTTTAACGGGCTGCAACAGGGGCTTCGCCAGGGTGGCTGGGAGATCGGAGATCTCTCTACCGAAGATAAATTAAAGCGGGCACCTGCAGGCTATAGTGAAGACCATCCGCACATCGATCTGTTGAAGCTTAAGAGCTTTATCCTTTACCAATCTTTCGACGACGAACAATTGCAGGGCAAACAAGGACTACGGCTTCTGTCCGATACGGCAAGGCGCATACTACCGTTCAAGAGCTTTATTCACGAAGCATTAGATCAATAGGGAAAAGAAATCTTTCCCATGCATACCGCCGGTGAATCTTTGATGTTTGTTACATTGCTTGCTGTCCCAGCAACCGTTTCGTTGGCTAACATAGCAAATAAGCAGGCTTCCTTCGCATCCGGGTCTAGGCCCAACGCTTGAAACGAAGCTATCTTTGCTTGCGGCATAAGCGTCGCCAGATAGGCCATCAAAAGCGGATTATGTATACCCCCTCCGCTCACATATACGGCCATGCTATCCAAACGGCTTGCCTGCTTGGCGAGACCTTCCGCAATCGTGACGGCCGAAAACATCGTTAGCGTGGCTAATACGGAGGTTGGCGCAAGGGATTCGGTACGAGAAAGTCGTTGCGCATTTTCTAGATACGCCAGGTTGAATAGCTCTGGGCCTGTTGTTTTTGGAAAGGATTCGTGAAAGAAAACGTGCTCCAAAAGGCATGCTAACAAGCTGTCGTTCACATCTCCTTTTTTTGCTTCCCGTGCATCCTCATCCATTTCTTTACCAAAGTGCGCCTTCATATATTGGTTTATAAGGGTATTGCCCGGGCCAAGATCGGTCGCATACGCAAGCTCTTTGCTGCATTTTGGTGGTAGGTAGGTGAAATTTGCGATGCCTCCGATATTAAGAAGAAATCGATGCTCTGTATCGCTGCGGAATAATAGATAATCGCCATATGCAGCAAGCGGGGCCCCTTCCCCATCAGCAGCAAGGTGTTTCTGCCTAAAATCACCGATCGTAATGATACCGGTCCTGACGGCGATATGGTCAGCATCCCCGATCTGTAACGTGCTGTTTGGATAGCTAGCATCCTCCTCCAGTAATCTTGCCGGAGCATGGTATACGGTTTGCCCATGGCTCGCAATAAGATCGATCTCTGACGCATCTATACCCCACAGCGCAAGCGCCTTATTGATGAGTGTAGCGTGCACCTCGCCGATGTAAGGATGCAGGCCACAGAGTAGCTGCTGATCAATTTGCCGTTTGGCAAAGACAGCACGCACCCGCTCTCGAAAGATCGCATCATAGGGCAACGTCATAAACTTCTCCAAGATCAATGTGCTGTCGCTGCCACTATGGGAAACCTTACACACGGCTATATCGAGGCCATCTAGCGATGTTCCAGACATCAGGCCGATAATGCGCCGGCTGGCCTTTGCCCCTATTTGATACAATCGTTCAATTTGCGTGTTCATCCCGCTAAAGTACAGATTAATCTAATTCGAAAAAATGTCCGCAAACACACGGTTGGGTGAAAACGGGTAATTTTTGGTTATGTCGAAGGATAATTATATTTTTGGGCAAAGAAAAAACATATGAATTTCCCAGCAGAATTAAAATACACCAAAGACCACGAATGGATTCGTGTGGAAGGTGACGAAGCCGTTATCGGTATTACGGATTTCGCGCAACGCGAATTAGGGGATATTGTCTTTGTCGATATCAACACCGTAGGTGAAGAGGTCGCAGAAAACGAAGTATTTGGAACGGTAGAGGCTGTTAAAACGGTGTCAGACCTTTTTATGCCCGTTAAATCAACTGTTTTGGCTGTCAACGACGCTATTGATTCTTCTCCCGAGCTGGTGAATACAGATCCATATGGAGAGGGGTGGATTATTCGTGTTAAATTGGCAGACGCCGCCGCTGTGGAGGCTTTGTTGTCTGCAGATCAATACAAAGCAGAAGTCAACGCTTAGTTAATAGAATTAACGGTTCAGGAGTTAAATTTCGAGCCGGCCAGTACGGAAAGGTTTGATTTAGGACCCATCCCAAAATAAAAGCGGAACTGTCGATCCCGACAGTTCCGCTTTGCTATATCATATCCGTGCTGCTTATTGGACGGTAAGCACCACGTCACTTACTACTTTTGTACCCTGTACCTCAATAGATGTTTTTACATCTGCACTTTTTGTGACAAATGTCTTCTTGTCCAAAACATAGGATCCAGCAAGCGTGCCTACCTCATTGGCTGAACCATCCATTAGTTTTCCCACCACATCGATAACATACCCCTCCTCATTCTCCGCTTTAAACGTTGAGGTCGTTTCTGTTTTGGAAATTAGTGGGTTCTCTCCCATATCTGCGCTGTGCTGCCAGGTAGCACCAACAGCAACTGGGTTTTCGGGAAGAGGTGTAGAAATGCTGGCAAATGACGACTTGTCCATACCTTGACCAATTCCTTCAGGAAGAACCACATCTACTGTTTTACCTTTTGGGGTCAATATCACCAAAATAGCTTGGTCGATAATTTTTTCGAATTGCGATCCCATCATTTTGGCCATCTCATCCTTTGGTTCCTCTTCGGAATTATAAGACATTGTCATCATTCCGGCATCGACATCAACTTTGACAGCTTTTGTCACAGTCTCGATTTTGAAGTTTTCGTCTTGTTTTTCCGTGGCGGTCATAACCATTTTCATATTCATGTCCATGATCATGCTTTGTGGGCCTTCCACATCAGTCTTAACCTGCATCAGCATATTCATCGGCTTGCCAATTTCCGGATTCAGTTTGAAATCAACGGTTTTTTGCGCGAAAGAAACGAATCCCAAACAAAGGGCTATTCCCGTAAATAAGTATTTTTTCATAATGATATCTATATCTAGTGAATATAATAAAAAAATTGGAATTCTATCTCGGCGCGTCCCAATGAAGCTTTCAAGACATAGAAAAAGGCACTCCAAAATAGGGGTGCCTTTTTCTGCCATGTTATGCTGTTGATTACTTTTTCAAGTATGACACTTCTTTTACTGCTTTTACAACTTTTGCTACACTTGGGAGGGTTGCCTCGACTAATGTAGGCGCATAACCAAGTGGTACATCTGCTGACGTCACACGAATAACTGGGGCATCAAGATAATCGAAAGCATCTTTTTGTACCCTAAATGCAACTTCAGATGAAATAGATGCTAATGGCCATGCTTCTTCCACAACAACAAGTCTATTTGTTTTCTTTACAGACTCGATGATGGCCGGAAAGTCGATTGGTCGTACCGAACGTAGATCGATCAACTCCACGTTGATGCCCTCTTTCGTCAATTCTTCCACGGCAGGAAGTACAACGCGAGGAATCATTTTTCCGAAAGACACAATCGTGACATCTGTTCCTTCTTTTATCACGTTGGCTTTACCGATAGGAAGGTAATACTCTTCTTCCGGAACAGCGCCTTTATCGCCATACATCACTTCGGATTCCATAAAAATAACTGGATCTGGATCGATAATCGAAGATTTCAATAAACCTTTCGCATCATAGGGGTTGGATGGCACCACAACTTTCAAACCAGGAGTGTTTGCGAACCAATTTTCGAAATTTTGCGAGTGTTGTGCCGCCAGTTGACCAGCATTACCCGTAGGACCGCGAAAAACAATAGGACAAGCGAACTGACCGCCACTCATTTGACGGATCTTCGCTGCCGCATTGATTATTTGGTCTATCGCAACCAATGAAAAGTTAAAGGTCATGAATTCGATAATAGGACGCAAACCGTTCATGGCTGCACCCACACCGATACCCGCGAAACCGAGCTCGGCAATTGGTGTGTCGATGACACGCTTTGCACCAAATTCATCCAACATGCCTTGGCTCACTTTGTATGCACCGTTGTATTCGGCGACTTCTTCGCCCATCAAGAATATCTTATCATCTTTCCGCATTTCTTCGTTCATTGCTTCACGAAGTGCTTCTCTGAATTGTATTTCTCTCATCAGTTGTAAAATTGTGTCTTTTTTGAATACCGCAAAACTACTATATTTAATTGATATTTCGTAATGGATTCCGCGCAAAAATGCCTAAAATATGTCATTATGCAGGGAGCTTTTACAGGTCTTTTTGAAAACGTTTATCTCAGAAAATTAAGGAGTTCCTGTAAAAAATCATTCAGGTTTTTGACCGCAAGCCCAATTTGCCACGAATCGCGATCGCGGGGTTCGATATAATTAGACGCTGCACGAAACTGTAAAATGGGTACGCATTCTTCGTGAGCGACAAAAAATGCAGCGGCACCCTCCATGGATTCCATAATCGGTTCATCGTATCGACTTCGGAGCTGCGCAATACTTGAAGCATTCCCATGCACCTTATTAACCGTAATGCCCCGAATCTCTCTCACGCAAGGGATAGGCATAGGAAAGGATGGCATACGTTGCAAAAAATAGCTTTTTGCGTAGCCAAGTGTATCGATAGTAAGAAAGTGGTCTTGGTCTTCGGCGCCAAATTCATACACTTCATCCGAAACAATTTGGTATACCGTGCCCAGTTTATCCTTGAAAGCACTGATGCCACCAATGCCTACCTGAACAATGAGATCTATCTTTCTTTGCTGCAAGGTCTTGGTCAGTGCGTAGGTCGTCGCGAGCATGCCAACACCAGTGATCAAGGAAGGTATTTCCCGTTCATCTAAAAACGGAAGCGACGGCATGATTTCTTCTATTGTGGCGGCAATGACGAGTATATTCATGGTGCGGAAATTGCTTAAAAAGGTGAAGTTACTAAAATATACTTTTTTGCCCTATCTTTGTTTATATGATCTACATTACAAGACGCGAAAGATTTTGCGCTGCGCATAAACTGTTTCGGGAAGACTGGTCGACAGAACAAAATGAGGCGGTTTTTGGGAAGTGTTCCAATCCAAATTGGCACGGACACAATTACGAGTTATTCGTCACCGTGAAAGGAGAGATCGATCCAGAAACAGGTTTTCTCATCGACTTGAAAAAGATGAAGCAAATCATGTTACGCGAGGTCATCGATAAGATTGACCATAAAAATGTCAATCTTGACGTAGATTTTATGCAGGGCAAAAGAGCGTCCACCGAAATAATTGCCATAGCTATATTCGATGTTCTTCAGCCTTTTTTTGAACAGGAGGGGGTTGTGCTACATGCCGTGAAACTTTACGAAACCGAAAACAATTTCGTAGAATATTTTGGTTGATATCTTAGCCACCCGTCCAATACATACTCATGATATATGACAGAGCCTGCATGCTCAACGATGATAATTTTAATTTTTACGTAAACAAAAAATGGATAAGCTAACATCTTTCGAAGAAGAGGAACAAGAAGGTTATATTAAGATCGATCGATATAATGAAAAGCAAGTCCAAGATATTGCCGCGCACTATCCGGCCATCTTGGAATCGTTGGGAGAGAACCCTGCGAGGGAGGGTTTGGTGAAAACCCCGGAGCGGGTGGCAAAGGCCCTTCAGTTTTTGACGCATGGCTACGACATTGATGCGGCCAACGTATTGCGTAGTGCCATGTTCGAAGAAGATTATAGCCAAATGGTTGTAGTAAAAGATATTGAGGTCTATTCGATGTGTGAGCATCATATGCTACCGTTTTTCGGTAAAGCACATATCGCCTACATCCCCAATGGTCATATTGTTGGGTTAAGCAAGATTCCGAGGGTCGTGGATGCCTTTGCAAGACGTTTGCAGGTGCAGGAGAGGCTTACCAATGAAATCAGAGATTGCATTCACGATACGTTAAAGCCTGCCGGTGTGGCGGTCGTGATGGAATGCAAGCATATGTGCATGGCCATGCGCGGGGTACAAAAACAGAATTCCGTAACAACAACTTCTGCTTTCACTGGAGCATTTCAAAATGATGTTACACGGTCAGAGTTTTTGCGGCTGATAACGGCTTCATTAGACTAATTTGTCAGTCCTAAAAAAAGACCTCTGTGGACACGTGAAGCACTTTTTTTGAGCTAATGTCGTGTACATGAGAATTTTAAATTTTGTTAAAGTATTTTGAGAAACCGATGTACTTATTACATTTGTGATTATGCTGGGTAGCGATGGGGCTATGGATGCCTACTTGGAAGAGACGTGTGATGCAGAAAATGCTTTGTTGAAGCGCATACATAGGGAAACCTTTTTACGCGAGACGATGCCGCATATGTTATCCGGCCATTTCCAAGGGAGGGTGTTGGCGATGTTGGCGCAATTGGTTCGCCCGAAGCAGGTTTTGGAAATCGGAACGTTTACCGGCTATGCGACACTCTGCTTGGCGGAAGGCTTGGCAAGCGACGGAACCATTTACACGATAGACGTCAATGAGGAGTTGCAGGAACGCGTTAAGGGGTATTTCGATGCATCCCCTTTTGCGGGCCAAATAAAATACCATATTGGTGATGCGGCCGATGTCATTTCGCAAATTGAAGGTGAATTTGATCTGGTGTTTATTGACGCGGATAAAAAGAACAACCTTTTTTACTATCAAACGTTAATTGATCGTGTTCCACGTGGAGGATTAATTTTAATTGATAATGTGTTGTGGAAGGGAAAGGTGTTGATGGATAATCCAGATGCGCAAACGCAGCGTGTGTTGGAATTAAATAATATTTTGGCAAGTGACGATCGCGTTGAAAAATTAATCTTGCCGATTAGAGATGGGCTTTTTGTATTACGCAAAAAGTGATTGTTGAACTAAAAGCAAATCTATGCAAAAGACAGGTATCGGTAAGTGCATCCTTGTGCTACTGATGTTTGTGTTTACTGTCAAGACGACAATTGCACAAAAATTTTCGCCGAGTAGCTATATCGCTGAGCACAAAAATATCGCACAGCAGCTCATGATCGAGACCGGGGTTCCCGCGTCGGTTATTCTTGCAGTTGCCATTCACGAAAGTGCCTATGGAAACAGCAAGATAGCCCAACACCTAAATAACCACTTTGGTATCAAAGGAAAAAATAGTAGCCGTACCATCCGTTCTGCTTATAAGGGATACAGTTCTGTACGAGAATCCTATCTAGATTTTATCAGTTTCTTGAAGAGAAGGCGATCGACCAGCAGCCTGTTCGATGATTATGGCCAAGAAGACTATAAGAGTTGGGTCAAGGGAATAGGTCGCTCGGGTTATTCTACGACAGGAACTTGGTCAGCGAAAATATTGGCGACGATCAACCGGTACAATTTGGACGAATATGATCAGCAGTCTACGCCACTGCCCGCCGTGCTCGCAGAAAGCACCCATAAGTCCGCCGATGTACTACTAAATGAGATGGAGAAAAACGAATCCGCTCCTACATTTCATGCCGCCCAAACCCATATCGTGCGGAAAGGTGAAACCCTATCATCTGTGGCTAAGCGCTACGATACTTCTATCGAAGCATTAAAAAAACGAAATAACCTCCAATCTTCCAGACTATCCATTGGCCAACGTTTATTGCTTTAAATGAAAAGAAACTGTTTTTTCCCTTTTCTCTTGCTGTTTATGCTCGTTTTTGGCGCCTGTTCTTCTCAAAGGTCTAAAGTGTTACAGTCGCCATCGACTTCTTCAAAACCACGTACAGGCACCTTTGGCTCCATTCCGAACCGTAAGGGAAGCGTTTCGACATCGGGCACAGATTATATTGCGCGCTATAAAGATATTGCTATCGCTGAGATGAATCAGTTCGGCATTCCAGCGAGTATTAAGCTAGCGCAGGCACTGCTTGAGTCGGGCAATGGGAACAGTTATTTGGCGAAAGAGGCGAATAACCATTTCGGCATAAAGTGTGGGGGTATTTGGAGCGGCAGGTCGGTCAGCAGGCCGGATGACAATCCCAACGACTGTTTTCGTGTGTACGATAACCCCGAGCAATCCTTTAAAGACCACAGCCAGTTTTTACTTCGCAAGCGATACGAAAAGCTATTTATGTTGAACAAGGACGACTATCGCGGCTGGGCGAAAGGTTTGAAGGAAGCCGGCTATGCAACAAACCCGCGCTATCCCGATCTGTTGATCGATTTAATCGAACGCTACGAACTGTACCAGTACGATCGTGCGGAGCGCTCCTATGTCGCGAAAGAGCAGCGCGAAGTGAAGGTCGAGGAAATTATCGAAGAAAAAGCCGCCGTAGAGCCTGAAGCAACAACGGAAGAAATAAAAACGGCAGTTGCTATGGTTATCCATGAAGTCAAAGCAACGGATACGCTATTCAGCATTAGCAAACGATATAACGTATCTGTCGAGCAATTGAAGCAGTTGAACGGGCTGGAATCTGACAACCTTTCTATAGGACAGCTTTTGGTCATCACCAAGTAAAAGCATAAAAGGTGTTAAAAAATGAAAACCTAAAAATCTTTCCAGTAGTTTTATAAGCGTGGAAATCATAAAGCATATACTGTTTACTTTCCTCATTTCTTTTTTTTCTTTTTACAGTTACGCACAGATAAAGCCTGTTCAGGGCATCGTTTTTGATAAGGATACGAATCAACGGATTGGAAAGGTGTTTATAAAGAATGAAAAAACGAAAGAGAATACCTTTAATAATTTGAGGGGCGAATTTGACTTGAACGTTGCTTTAGGTGATATGGTCGTCACGACAAAGGAAGGTTTTTTTACAGATACCATCCGATATACAGGGCAGCAGGTACTTATGATTTATCTAAAGCGCTCATCGATTTACATTCCGGAGGTCAATGTCGTAGCTCGCCGATCGCCGGAAGAGGTACTGAAGCAGCGGCAAGAAGACTTTAGCAAGGCCTTTAAGCTGGCTGATCCGGGATCCATATTCAGTGTTGGCCCAACTGGAGCAGGCTTAAGCATAGGATCTATTTACAATATGCTTAGCCGGGAGGGAAAGAACGCAAGAAGACTCACCAGCCTTATTAGACAAGAATATGAAGAAAACGTGATCGATTCGAAATTTACGCCCGATTTAGTATCCAATTTGACCGGGCTTTCGGGACAAAAGCTAAATAATTTTATGCGCAATTACAGACCGACCTATTACTTTGTTTCCGTAGCTTCGCCTTACGAACTTTCCGCCTATATACGCAGCAAGTATGAAATATTTAAATTAAATCCTAACTTGCGCTTTTTACCAACGTTGCCTGACATTAATTTAGAAGTTAATAATTAAGAAGATGATGTTTAACAGAATCAAATTACTTTTAGTAGTTCTTACGCTTTTGGCTAGCCAATGGGGCTTTGCACAAATAGATTTGAAAAGACTTCGTGCAAAACCGGATACCAGCTATGTGGAAGCGCCGAAATCTCCCGTTTCGAATATCAATCAAGTGATTGTGCCGATTCCCAAGTTGGGATTAGAAGTCGACTATTGGAAGCATTGGACGAAGCTAGGGTTGAACCTCAATCAGGCGTATTTTAATAAACACTGGAATACCGGTGGTGTCAACTCCATCGCTATTTTGGGAACCGGATGGCATAAGTCGGAATACAATAAAAATAATCTCAACTTCACAACGGAGTTAGACTTACGTTACGGAAGAATCCAAAATGATTTTTTGGATAGAGAAGCGAACACGCTTTCCAAAAAAAATATTGACCGCATATTTTGGGATAATAAATTCGCCTATAAACTTTCCCAAGCTTGGGCTTTGTACTTTTCCTTTACGTTTGAATCGCAATTTGATGCGGGGAATACGTATGGGCGAGACAGTCTTAATCGGGAATTCATTACCGGAAGAGAATCGAATTTCATGGCACCAGGATATTTCACGGAATCCTTCGGTTTGGAATATAAGCCAGACAATACATTTTCTTTACGTTTAGGTACAGGTACGGCCCGTCAGACTTTAGTCCGTGATGAAGAAGTTACGCGTAGGTTTCCAACTCGGTATGGGATGGAAGAGGGAAAGACATTTAGAAATGACTTAGCCTTCCAGCTTACGGCCAACTTGGATAGAAATCTATCGAAAAACCTGCATTTGAAATCTAGGTACAATATGTTTGCAGATTATACCGATTTGGGTGACCCTGCGCATCGACTAGACGCAGTTTTAACGGCGAAGGTTACCAGTTTGGTGAATGTTTCCTTGACGGGTATCATCGTGTACAACTCGTTGGAGCAGCCGGGCGTCCAAGTGAGTCAGGCACTAGCATTAGGGATTTTATACAGCCTACCTCGATAACATCGCGCAAACTTGAACAAACGGTTACTTTTATTTCCCCTATTGGGGCTGTTTATCGCTTGTAGCACACCTAAGCGTAGGGTGTTGCAGGCAACCAATGCGCCCATTATTCGAACGGATACGCTTAAGATCAGCATAGACTCTACCCTGCTTCCTAGCTTGGGCGAGGCTGCCGTGACCGAGGCGCAGGCCGAAGCTATTCCGCCGATCATGACGACAGAAGATCGCGTGCAGCTGTTGATGCGCGCGGGAATCAACAAAAGTGCCGATTGGACCGAAGCCATACATTACGACATCCGCAAGCCAAACTTCGTCGTTATACACCATACGGCGCAGCACAGCATTAACCAAACCATCCGTACCTTTCAGTTGCAGCATACCAAAGTGTCTGCACACTATGTCATCGGAAAAGATGGGCGTGTTGTCCAGATGCTTAACGACTATCTTCGCTCCTGGCATGCTGGAAAATCCAAATGGGGAAATATCACGGATATGAATTCGGTATCTTTGGGCATCGAGCTTGATAACAATGGTCGAGAGCCCTTTGCGGAAGCCCAGATTCAATCCCTTCTCGTGTTGTTGGATTCCCTGAAAACTAAATATCAAATCCCTTTTACCAACTTTATCGGGCATGCTGATATTGCTCCAACCCGAAAGGATGATCCCAGTTTATTCTTCCCGTGGAAACGACTGGCCGATCGCGGCTTCGGGGTATGGTACGATGAATCCAATCTAGCGGCGCCTCCAGTGACTTTTAATGAGGTGGATGCTTTACGTATTATCGGTTACGATGTAACAAATTTGCGAGCAGCCATTATTGCCTTCAAACGGAAATTTATCGTGACCGATGTAAGCGAAGTGCTGACAGACTATGATAGACGCGTTCTTTTCAATTTATACCGACGGTATTTTTGATTTGAGCAGGGATTGGCCAATTAGTCCCAACAGAATCACCGAAAAGCATCCAACGAGATTTAGCCATAGGTAGGCCATGATATCTGCCTTCCAAATCGCGCATACAAGAATTTCAGACAGTATCGCCGCGATAAAAACAGCTCTGCCCTTGACCCGCTTGATATAGAATGCGACGATGAAGATGCCCAGTATAGTTCCATAAAACAAGGATCCCAAAATATTGACGGCCTCGAGAAGGTTTCCTAGCCGACTGGCATATAATGCAACAGCAAGGCTAATCAATCCCCAACCAAGTGTAAATATCCTAGAGGCGTTTAGGTAGCCCCTATCACTTCCTTTCTTGTTAATGAAACGCTTATAGATGTCGATAACCGTAGTAGATGAGAGCGAATTGATCGCACTGGCCGTTGCACCCATAGAAGCTAAAAAGATGACGGCGATTAAAAGTCCGATTAGACCTGTAGGAAAAACGGAGGTAACGAAAGAAAGAAAGATGTAATTGTTGTCGTTTAGATCCGCCTTTTCATCGTTCGTTTTCAGTACTTGTTCGACTTCTGCACGCAAGGCTTTGTCTTGCTCTCCATACTTTTCCAGATCTCTGCGAACGGCGGTTACCTGGTTTTCGTCTTTTTCCTGCAGCGCGCGAACCAGCTGATTGACTGCTTGCTTCTTTTTATCGGATACGGCCTCATGACGCATGATAATGGCGTCATATGTCTCGCGGTATTCGCTTTGCTGGACCTTATCCACCTCTACCCTATTAAAAAACAAGGGTGCCGTATGGAATTGATAATACGTGAAAACGAGTACGCCAATCAAAAGGATGCAAAATTGCATGGGAATTTTCAACAGGCCGTTCATGAGTAGTCCCAAGCGAGAGTCTCGTACGGACGAACCAGTTAGATATCGGCCAACCTGACTTTGATCGGTGCCGAAATAGGACAGCTGAAGGAAGAATCCGCCGATTAATCCTGTCCATACTGTATATTGGTTATCTAGATCCCAGCTCCAGTCAATAGCATTTGTTTTTCCAGATTTACCGGCGATATGAAGGGCTTCTGTGAATCCAATTTCTGCCGGCAGCAAATGCACCACCATAAATCCTGCGGCCAGAAGGGAGGCGAATATAATCCCCATTTGAAGAAGCTGCGTATAGGAAACAGCCTTAGTACCGCCCCAAACCGTGTATAAGATAACGGCCGAGCCGATGATCAACGTGGTATAGGTAACGTCAAGACTTAATATACTGGATAGAATGATAGCGGGTGCAAATATGGTGATCCCTGTGGATACCCCCCGTTGTATAAGAAATAGCGATGCGGTTAAGATCCGCGTATTGACATCAAATCGCCTTTCTAAAAACTCGTAGGCCGTGTAAACCTTCAACTTGTGAAAAATGGGCACAAAAGTGATGCAAAGAACAATCATGGCTAAAGGTAAGCCGAAATAGAACTGGACGAAACTCATTCCAGAACTGTAGGCCAGTCCGGGGGCAGAAAGAAAAGTAATGGCACTGGCCTGTGTGGCCATAACGGAAAGGCCCACATTATACCAAGGTAGCTGCCGATCGCCAACCAGGTATCCCTCGATATTTTTAATTCCCCTACTCCTATACATCCCATACGCGATGATCAGGAGCAACGTTAGAAAGAGTACAACCCAGTCGACCGTACTCATGAAAAAAATGCAGTAAACCAATACATGCACAAAATGCAGGCGACAAGCCATATACATACCAGTATATAAAACTGTCGCCAGCTTTTTACCCGGGGAGGTAAACCGTTATCGATCACTGGGTTTTTCGGGTAACAATACGCTAATAAAGAAGATAGCGAAGATCAGACCAATAACGGCCCCGGCAATGAAGCCTAAAAATGTCCCGCTAACAACAATAGAAATTAAAGCGCCAAAGATTGTTCCAACCAATAGTATAATGCTTTTTGCATCTATCGTGTCGTTCTTTTCTACGTGATTTTCCATGATGAAATATATATGCTAATTTTCTTTTGCTAACAAATTTACAAATAATCTGGTAGCTCCGGGAACTCCTGCTGGCAATTGTCTAAAAAAAGATAGACCCGTATAGACAAACTTACCTTTTCCCATCTTGTGAATCAATAATGAGCCTTTGTGTGTCGGCTCATTCTCGTCGGCCATCGCCAGTGGTGTACGATAGCTCGAGTCTATATGTTCTGCGAAATATAGGCCTCGTTCTTGCACCCATCCATCAAAATCTGCTTCCGTGATCTTATTTGGAAAATTCAATGCGGGATCGCTATTGTCCGTAAATGCGACGTCCGCATCTTCCTCGGTGACGCGTGCCCTAGAAAGCGTAAACGGCTGGGGCGCAAAATTTTCCTCCTGTAGGCGACTGTTGACATTGTATTGCAGGAGCACAACGCCCCCGTCCCGTGCATAGGTATAGAGGGAAGGCAGCGCTCTCCCGATATTCGGGATGACGTTGAGTGCACGCACCCCAAAGATAATTGCATCGTATTGCGCCAAGAGCGTGCTGTTCAACTTTGCCGCATCGAGCAGATCGACTTGGATACCCAGACTCCGCAAGGATTCCGGAATCAGATCGCCAGCGCCCATAATATAGCCCACACGTTTTATGGGGTTCACCAATGATATCGGCTGCAGCTTTAATGCCAAGTCTGGGAACCATGCCTGCCGCGGGATGTGGTCATATGCAATTTCGCGAATAGCCTTTAGCGGATGTCCTGCGCTGTGAAAGGCTAGCGTATCGCCTTCTTGTGCGGATACATTGGCGATCTGAATGCGCTTGGTGACGGTATTCGCATTTTCCGGAAAATCAAGATCAATTACTTGCGGCCGAATCTCCCAGCCCTCGCTTGCAGCATCAAGTTTGACTTGGATGTAATTTGTTGAGGGTATATTTCTTTGAAATGTGATCTCCACTGTCCGTTCTTCTCCTTTAGGTATCAAGACGACATCTTGCGACAGCGAGGCGCTGACAGGCGGCACGACCTCCAAATACTCTTGCACCTCGCCGCGCACGGGATCCACAAAACGATAGCGAAGAGCTTGCTTTATGGAAACGGGAACTCCGGCGATCAATAGATCGATCGTTACTGAAGGCAGATCGGGACTCATCGGATAGCCGTAATACTCAGGTGCTACGTCAAATTTTCCCAGACTATGAGGCTTTTTCAACCAGTAGGGCTGGGTGATTTCTACCCGATCTACGGTACCCTCAAAGATTGCTACTTCATTTTCGGGCAATTGCTGGTTTATTTCCTGTCCGTTTATTCGTTGGACAACGATTGGAACATTTGGATTACGTGCAATGGCTTCCGTCTTGAATGGAACCGCATGCCCCGCTACAGATCGCGCACTAGCGGTTAGCGATGCGATGCGTATACCACCACATGCCACAAGTAGGTCTTCCAGCTCCTGGGTTTTTCTGGCTTTCCAATAACCATCGGCCAGCTGTTGGACCTTCTTCCATACCGACGCTAGGTCAGGAATCGATTTTTGAGGTGCGCGATCGTCAAAAGAGGCACGCAGGTGGTCGATATCTTTTTGGATAGCGCCACCACCCTCCACCCGATTCCAGGTCAGGTCAATACCGTCGAAGAGGTCGGTTGTCGCTTTTTCGCCCGCAACATATTCAAAGGATTCGATAAACTTACCATCCGACGATGCAGATCCAAATCCTTGGCTTTTATGTTGCGACCTACTTAAAGCGGATATCTCTCCGTAGGATTGGCCCAATAAGGGGTTGAAATGACCGATATCAATCTTCAATTGATTGCTGCTCTCCCCCTGCATGCGCATGAAACTGGCCGTATTCCAAAGCAGGCGCTTGGCTTGCCACACATCTACTTCCTGTAATTGATCAGGAAACTTTGTTGGATCCGCAGCGGCAAGAAAGGCCTCGTGCGCCAAGATGGCCGAAGCTTGATGATGTCCGTGACCACCCCTCTCATCCGGAGGAAAACGGGTTATGATAATATCAGGTTTTAATTTTCTGATCAGCCATACCGCTTCCCGGAGCACCTGATTTTTTTTCCAAAAGCGGAAAGTCTCCTCATAGGTTTTCGAAAAACCAAAGTCATATGCGGAAGAAAAATATTGTTCTCCAGCATCGATCCGTCGTGCTTGTAGTAGTTCTTGCGTGCGTATGAGCCCCAACTCTATACCTTGTTCTGTTCCGATAAGATTTTGACCTCCATCGCCACGTGTCAGCGAAAGATAGGCCGTTCGCACCTTCCGTTCGGAAGCGAGATATGCGATGAGCTTGGTGTTTTCATCATCCGGGTGTGCCGCAAAATAAAGTGCCGAGCCCAATACCGCAAGACGATCTAGCTTCTGAAGGATATCGGCGGATGATACAGAAGCAGGAACTTGTGCTGCAGAAAGTTTAACGAAAAAGCATGCAATAATGATGCGGATATAGTGTCTGCCCATAATTTAAAAATAGAAAATATTTTGTTGCCGCGCATACCTTTTCAGGTAAAAGTTTTGTGAGCGCATAAGACGTAGACGGGTCTTCGTTGCTGCCTATACCCAAAAATAAAGGGACTCCAATCGCCATTAGAATCCCTTTACCAACAATTAAAAATCTTTTTGCCTACAGCTCCAACTCAGCCATTTTGAATTTCGAAAAAACCAACCGTAGTTGTCGACAGTTTTTAAAATAGTAACCTTTAGTATTAGTAAAAATAGTATTATTTACCAGGATATGTTACCACTACGACAAAAAACTTTTCCACATCCACTAAGTTTTGAACAGTATTGCCGTGTAAGACCTGTGGTTATATGTTTTCTAAGAACATAGGTGTAACAAAGTTTTTGGACTATTTATCAATAGCGCCCAAAACACGCTGCATGAAGCCGTTCAATGCTTCTTTTTTTGAGGTTCCTTGTTTGATTAGCTTGTCAACCTCGACGGCTCCATACATGTTGGATATCAGCTCGCCAATAACGTCAAGCTCTTCATCTTTCAGGGAAGGAACTTCGGTAAGCGCCTCCAGCGTTTCTATGGTTTCTAACACAAAATCAACATCATTCTGTTCGATGAATTCGATCAGGTGTTTAATTACTGGTAACTTCATTTAATAAATCTATAAGTCCGTCAATTTTGTTGGTCTGTACTTGGTTTACCAGTTCGCCATTTTTGAATGCAGCGAAGGTTGGCAAATTGTTCACATTGGCTAATTTTCTGGATTCAGGGAACTTCTCTGCGTCAACAATAATAAAGGAAACGCCTTCGTGTTCCGTAGAAAGCTTTTTAAATTTCGGCTTCATGATCCGGCAGTTGCCGCACCAAGATGCGGAAAATTGAACCATTACGGTTTCATTGCTCTTCACAATATCTTGTAAAGAATCGTTATCTAATTCTTGTAGCATGTTTAAAATATATGAGAAGAAAGGAAGGCCGAAAACCCTTCCTTTCTGATAAATAATGTTATTAGTTGGCCGAGAGGTAAGAGGCAACGCCTTCGCGGGTAGCATGCATCGCATCCTTTCCTTCCTCCCAGTTTGCGGGACAAACTTCGCCATGTTGTTGAACATGGGTGTAAGCGTCAATCAGGCGGATATACTCTTTCACGTTACGTCCTAAAGGCATATCGTTGACAGACTCATGAAATACTTTGCCGGTTTCGTCGATCAAATATGTTGCACGGTAAGATACCGCTGATCCTTCTACCAACGTGCCATATTCCGGATGCTCCACTTCTTTCATCTCCAAAATACCCAATACACTGGAAAGGTTACGATTTGTATCGGCAATCAATGGATATTCTACTCCTTCGATACCGCCATTATCTTTTGATGTGTTCAACCAAGCAAAGTGTACCTCTGCCGAATCACAGGACGCACCAACAAGTATGGTATTGCGTTTAGCAAACTCCTCTGCCTGCTCTTGAAATGCATGCAACTCTGTTGGACAAACAAAAGTGAAATCCTTTGGATACCAAAAAAGCAGTACTTTTTTACCTTCTGCTTGTGCTTTTTCAAAAACGTTAAGGGCGATATAGTCACCTAAATAGTCAATGGCATCAACGGTGATGTTCGGGAAATTTTTACCTGTAAAACTCATAAATATATTGTTCTTATTTTTCTGCTGCAAAAATACTCTTTTTTTGGCCTACAACGAATCGAAATTGTTGATCTATTATTGTTAAAATCTATATTTAGGCCAATGATTATATAAATTATGATTATTTAATAAAACCAATAAAAAGGTTATTTTTGTGCGGTTAGCTATTATTGCTGATTGGCCCCGTAGTTCAACGGATAGAATAGATGTTTCCTAAACATTTGATAGCAGTTCGATTCTGCTCGGGGCTACTTAAGGAGACACGAATTATCGGTTGTCTCCTTTTTTATACCAATAAAATTCTCTGAAGCAAACTGTTACTGCCCGGTCATTTATAGTTCAATATGTGTATCAAGATTTTAGCCTATTGTGTAGTATTGCTTGAAAAACCTATTCCTTGATGTTGTTATGGCCTTTTTTCCAAAGTTCGATTTCTCATCAAGGATTCGGCCATTTGATCCTCTTCCGGTTTGTTGTAGTTACATATTAGACATTAAACACGATCTTTGACTATAAAAAGGTATCAACTAGAACAAAAATAGGACAAACGATTGCTTTACAAAGGGCGGTTCCATAGATCGGTTATTTCAGTAAATTAGCCCATTATAATCCTAAAGACATTAACATGACGCATCGGTTCTATCTTTTGTTTCTTTGTTTGCTGGCCACCCTACTGGCTGTTGGACAAACCCCGCCATCGACCCCTTCCATTATTCCCAAGCCCTATGCGATGGAGGTCAAAAATGGTGACTATCGAATCGGAAAAGAAACGACCATCGTTTTGAAGGGCGCTAACGAACGGGATGTGTCGTTGTTTGCGGAGCTTGTAAGGAATGCTACGGGATATGCATTGCCGATAAAGAAGAAGTCGAAACAGAGCAAAATAAGGTTTGAAATCGATGAAGAATTGGACGTAGACAATGAAGAAGGTTACACCTTGGACATCACGGCCACAGAGGTTGTTGTGAAGGCAAAAACGGGCAGAGGAATCTTTTACGGTTCGCAGACATTACGGCAGCTCTGTGTGCCTGCAGTAGAAGCTGGAGAGCAAAGCCTAGCGGAAGGGATTGTGCTGCCGCAACTCGCTATACGCGATTTTCCGCGATTCAGTTGGCGAGGCTATATGCAGGACGTTAGTCGGACGTTTTATGACGTGGAGTTCCTAAAGAAATATATGGATGTATTGGCACTTTATAAAATGAATACACTCCATTTACACCTCACTGACGACCAAGGCTGGAGGCTGGAAATCAAGAAGTACCCCGAACTGACCTCGCCAAAAACCACGGTGTTCGCGGCTATTCATCAGCAACCAGCAACGCGAAGTGGATACTACACGCAAGCACAAATTAAAGAGTTGATCGCCTATGGAGCGGAGAGACACATTACCATCGTTCCTGAAATTGACGTTCCTGGCCATTGTTGGCCCATTATTTTGACGCACCCTGAGTTGGGCACGAATAAAGTTGCTGCACCGGATTACGTATTTCCGTTCAGAGCATCTTGGGGATATTGGGGTTTTCAATTTACGCCCAATCCCTTAGACCCCACCAATGAGAAGGTGTATGATTTCCTTGATAACATATTTGCAGAAGTCGCGCAGCTATTTCCCTCAAAATATATCCATTTTGGCGGTGACGAAGTGGTCCATCGGCTATGGGAGGAGGAGCCGCACGTCCAGGCCTTCATGCGTGAGAAAGGAATGGCTAAAGTGGAGGAATTGCAAAGTTACTTTGTGACTCGCGTGAGCAATATGATTCATAAAAGGGGAAAGCAACCCATCGGTTGGAACGATATCCTGGCAGATGCATCGCAGTTACCGAAATCTACTGCAATCATGTCGTGGTTAGGGGCCGAGGCTGTGAAGCAGGCGGCAAAAAATGGTTTCCATGCTGTTGCGACACCCGCCTATCCGTTATATTTCGATATCACACAGAGGGACCGCCACGACGGAACGATGGCGGATCTCAATTATGGAGGTGCCAACACGATTGAAAACGTGTATGCCTATGATCCTCATGCTGATCTAACACAGGAAGAGAAAAAGTTTGTTTTGGGCATTCAGGCGAATATGTGGCCCGCCGTCCCCCAAGAAGTTAAAGACGTAAACGTGCAGAATTTCCCTCGCTTACTTGCCGTAGCAGAAATCGGTTGGACCAGCGTTGAAAATAAAAATGTAGCAGACTTTCTCCGCCGCCTAGATGCGCATTATGCACGGTTAGACGAATTAAAAATTGATTACTATCAACCCGGGGGTTACATTGTCGGGCAATGGGATCCGTCGCAGGTAGATCCGCAATATCGAACTGCAACATGGGACGTCACGGATCGTGTATATGCCAATGGGGCCGCGCAGGCCGGATTTTTCTACACCAAGGGAAAATCGTACCTGAAAGTCAAAAACGTGAAATTGCTGGAAAATGGGCAGGTAATCGCGGAAGATACACACGAAGCATTGGCAGATAAATTCCGGGGCATTCCATTTAAAAAAGATATGTTTTTCTACAGCTTAGCGGTCAATCACTTTAATGCGGGAGCGACTTATACACTACAGGCAGATATCGCGGGCGACAGCAGCAACGAATCTTGGGGTAATGTCACATTCAATCTATCCCCCTATAAACCCTTCCGGTTTACGGAAAAACCGCGTAATTAAATTAGGTATTACTGGAGAATCGACTTTTAGGTAGTTGGATACTTGAAGAAATCCGCCATGGGTCGCGAAGATTTTCTTTGCGTCCTTTTGACGGGGCGGCAGCCAGCAACCTATGTAATTTGTACTTGAAGTGGGTTCGCTAAACCGTTTTAAATCCTTATTTTAGCTTAAAATTATTTTAAGCATGTTTCCACAACTTAAACCATATATTTTTTTTCTTTTGTTGACTGCGGCGTGTAGAACGCTATCGGCCCAGCAAACTGTCGATCAGGTCAATGTTTTTTTGGGGACCTCTGGCGATCATGGACAGCTGTCTCCCGGGGCCTCCTCCCCCTTTCATCAAATGAACATTGCGCCACAGACCTATCCGAATCTTCATGCGGGTTACGAGCATTACGCAAAGAAAATTGTAGGTTTCACGCACAACCGTTTTGAAGGTGTCGGCTGCATGGGAAGCGGCGGTGTGCTCATGGCACAGCCCTATGTGGGCGAAAACGTTACGGTATTGGAGAAAGTGGCCGAGCGTGCTGGCCCGGGTTTTTATGAAATTGATCTAAAGGAAGGTATCCAAGCACGTTTTGCCGTGCACCAAAACTTAGGAGTCCATCAATACACCTTTGGAAAAGGGAAAAAGGGCATCCGCTTGTTGCTCCACCATGCCTTTAATGGTGCTTTCGTTTCGAATAACTACAAGCGCATGGCAGATGGGACAATCCTTGGGACGGTCCGAGCGAAGACAACGTGCCACGTGGGCGTCTATACCATATACTACGCGATTGACTTACCTGCAGGTGAGGTTGTTCAGGCGGAAAAGGAGATCGATCTCCTTTTGGATGACGATACCGAAGAGGTCTCGCTGAAGATCGCGTTCTCTGCTGTCGATGAGGCGTCAGCTTTGCAAATCTTGCGAAAAAACAGGGCCATCGACTATACCACCCTGAAAAGAAAATCGCAACAGCATTGGGAAGAGCAGCTATCCCATATCCGAGTCGAGGGCGATGCGGATCGCGCGAAGCTATTTTATAGCTTGTTCTATCGCACGTTACAGTCGCCCTATCGCACCTCGGAAGCCGATGGTAGGTATCGCGGCACCGATGGGCAGATCCACCATACCAAAGGACAGCGTTATCACGGATGGGCCATTTGGGACAATTACAAGACGCAGCTTCCGCTGCTTGCCTTAGCATTTCCGGACAAGTATGAGGATATGATATCCGCTATTGCCGACCTGTACAGATATGGGAAGTATGATTTTGCCGGTCCGCATGAGCCGGCGAACTCCGTTCGGACCGAGCATGCTGCTGTTGTGCTGCTCGATGCCCAGCGAAAAGGGTTCCATGTCGATGTCGAAAGCATTCGCGATTCACTGATCCGGGATACCGCTCGGTTTGATTTCAGCAAACCAGATAAATATTTGGAGGCGGCCTACGATATGTGGGCGATGGGACGGTTATTGCCAAGCGAAAAAGCACATTATGATCATCGTGCCCGAAGCTATAGGAAGGTGTGGCAGGACGAATTCCATGATTTGTCGAAACGAGATGTGGATCGTATGTCTGCGCGCAATATGTATCAGGGGACAATACGGCAATACCGATGGAATGTGCCTTACGACCTCGTCGGTCTTACCAAGCTGATAGGCGGTAAAGCAACGTTGTCCAAGCAGTTGGATGATTTTTTTGACCATTACTATTTCAATCGTGCCAACGAGCCCGACATACAGTCGCCCACGCTTTACTATGCAAGCGATAAACCGTGGCGATACCAATCGTTGGTGCAAGAGCTCGCGCTGGATACCGTTGTGCAATATTATTTTAACGATAACAGCCGTGGTATCGATCCGTTTATTGACCGGATCTACAAAAACGAGCCTAAAGCGTTTGTGCGCACGATGGATGATGATGCGGGCGCGATGTCGGGTTGGTTTGTCATGACAGCTCTGGGACTGCAACAACCCTTAGTTGGCGCACCTGTGTATTATCTTAGCGTTCCGCTTTTTCAATCTATCAGCATCGGAAAGGGAAATCACACGTTGAGCATCACCGTTCACCATTTCAAGCCGGAAAACCGATATATACAACGTGTCCGCCTCAATGGCAAAGACCTGAATCGCCTTTGGCTAACCCACGATGAAATTGCAAAAGGCGGTCATCTGGAGATCGATGCGACCGAGCAGCCGAGCGAGTATGGCCAGGATACGATTTGGATTGCAGATCTAGAAAATAAAGACTGATATCCCCTTGTAGGTGGCCAAAGCCTGAGCCGCCGGTTTGCTTAAAGACGGTGCTGTTTGTCTGAAGGTTTCCAATCGCCTAGAACAGCCGACATTGTATACTGCCGGAGATCCTGTCTGCGCAACTGCCTAGACCAAGATACGCGCTTGGATACATCAGTGCCGCCGGGGCCTTTGCTACCATATTCTGCGTAAAAGGCTGTTTGCTCCTTGTTGGGGAAGTTCTTGTCTCCCGGCCAAGCATGCCAACCCTCCGAGACGATATGCTTGCCCAGTTCGCAGTCGATGAATACCGTTTTCGCATAGGGGCGCCAGGGTCGTCCCAAGTAAACTTGGGTTACTGCACTATCTTTTGCAAGCAGCGTGCATGCATCAAATACAAAGCCATGCTTGTCATGTGCGGTGGTCGAAGCCGCCGTAATGTAGGAATTGCTCAGGCTCTCTATTTGGCAATGCAGGAAGTAGGCCGTTGCGGCGCCGAATATAAAATCCGTTGTTCCGGAGATCAAACAATTCTCTATAAAATTTCGTGTGCCCGCTTTGGCCAAGTAAAAGCTGTCTTGGTTGCCCAAGATATTGCAATTGCGGATGCTGATGCGGTCGCCTTCCGTATGCAGGGCCACCGCTTGTCCTACGCGACCGGCCGTGTTGATGATGGTCAGATCCTCCAAGCTACAGTCGTTGGCCGCCATCAGCAGCACGTAGGACGTATAAGTGCTATAGTTCGCATTTCCCGTCACGTCAATACCACGAAAGGGCTTGCCCGAATAGTCGTCAAAGCTGATGATTGTTTTTTCGCGCCCCTCCCCTTGTAATCGGACATTTCTTTTATAGCCCGGAATCACGATTTTCTCGTGGTAGGTACCCGCTTTGATATGTATGGTAACCAGCCTTTCCGCATGATCCCTTACTTGGTTGATCGCCTCTTGGATCGTTTTGAAATCAGCATCGCCCGCTTGCGATACCACAAGCTCCAGTCGATTGTCCGTCGTTTGTGCGCCCGCTCCCCACAGCAAAAAACACAGGATGGAGCATAGCAGAGTCGTCTTGAGTTGCATCAGTATTTATTTTAAAGGTTCTATCCTAAACCAGTCGATTTCGGCATGGCCACTATCGTTGATAGGCGTCTTTCCCTGATCCATCAACACTTTTCGCTCACTCGGTCCATAGATATTTTTGGAGCGCAGCACCTGCGTGCCGTCGGTGTTGTCAACACGGAGAAAAGCGACAATAGCAGAAAATTATGCATCGGAACGATTTTGGATTTACAGTGGTCATGACAAGGATACAAAATTTCCTCGCGCATCCCAACAGCTAACTATGCAATCGTTACCGGCAACGATTGCGTTTAATTTTATGGATTAATGCAAAAAAATGTAGAAATTCAGCGCATAAACCAGCATAAATATAGGACGGTCATGAACAAGAATTTTATTTACGGCTTTGGCAGCCTGATGGTATTGTTCATTCTATTTGGCTTTTGCAGGCCGCCAGAGAAACTGACGATCTGGATGATGGGCGACTCGACCATGGCCATCAAGGCCGAAAACAAGTATCCGGAAACAGGCTGGGGCGTGGCCTTTGCCCAACTATTTGGAGATAACGTGCTGGTTAAGAACACCGCTAAAAACGGACGGAGTACGAAATCGTTCATTCAACAGGGGCTGTGGGACACCGTCAAACAGGGGCTTCAGGAAGGAGATTACCTGCTTGTGCAGTTTGGGCACAACGACGAAAAAGTCAATAAGCCGAACGTCGGGGTGACAGTAGATGAATACAAAGCCAATTTGACGCTTTTTGTGCAGGCCGCCCGTGCAAAAAAAGCTAATCCGATTTTAATGACCCCAATTGCGCGTCGCTCTTTCAGGAATGGAAAGTTGATCAATACCCACCAGGCATACGCACACGCTGTCATGGAATTGGCAGATAGCCTAGACGTTCCGTTGATTGACCTGACAACACTCACGGGTGAATTGTTGACAGCAAAGGGTGAGCGCGGATCCAAGGATTATTTTCTACATCTGCCCGAGGGTTCTGTCAACTATCCGGATGGGGTCGTGGACAATACCCACCTGAATGTGGAAGGAGCAGGAACTATTGCCCAATTGGTTGCCGCAGCATTGCGACGTCAAGGTATACCGTTGGCCAAAGAATTGAAGAAACAATTGTAAATATATAGCATGAAAAAACTTGTGTGTGTAGAACCGGGCAGCTTTGCCTATGTGGAGGAAGCAATCCCCGAGCCGGGCATCGGGCAATCCTTATTGCGTGTTCGAAAAATCGGAATATGTGGGACGGATATTCATGCGTTCGCCGGCCGGCAGCCATTTTTCTCCTACCCCCGCGTGCTTGGGCACGAAGTCGCTGCTGATTTCGTGAAAGGCGATGCCGTGGGATTTTCCGAGGGCGATAAAGTAACGGTGATCCCTTATTTTACCGAAGGAAAAGATATAGCCTCGCGTATGGGTAAGGCAAATTGCGCCGCCGATATGCAGGTGCTGGGGGTGCATGTCGACGGGGCCATGGCAGAGTATGTGCTGGTGCCTTCTGGGGCGCTCCGCAAAGCGGAGGGTCTCGATTATGATGATCTGGTGTTGGTTGAACCCTTGGCTATAGGCGCGCACGGCATACAGCGTGGCGGGATCAATCCGGGGGAATACGTATTGGTAATTGGTGCTGGACCAATCGGTCTTGGGATTGTTGCCTTGGCGGCAATTGCCGGAGCGAAGGTGATCGCGCTGGATGTAGATGCCGAACGCCTGCAACACGCCAAGGATTTGGGCGCACTTCATATCCTCTCCGGCCGGGATGGTCATGTGCAGGAGCGGTTGCAAGAGATTACGCAAGGTGATATGCCGACATTATTGTTTGATGCTACGGGCAACACCGCAGCGATCAATAACGCCTTCAACTATATGGCCCATGGTGCGCGTTATGTATTGGTGGGCCTGCAGAAAGAGGAAATCCACTTCAGCCATCCCGAGTTTCATAAACGCGAAGGGACCTTAATGAGCAGCCGAAATGCCTTAGGCAGCGACTTCCAGTATGTGATGGATCGCTTAGCTGATGGATCGCTGAAACCCGAACAGTTTATTACGCGTAGGGTAAATTTTGCAGATGCGGCAGCGCTCTTTGAAGATCCCCGTACACCACTTGCAAAAGGGATCAAAACCGTCATTGAGTTTGACTGATCTATGGTAACCCGGATACGGTAGCCAGCGAAGATATTTTGTGGAAAATACATCCGCTCCGTTTTTAGAACGTATTTTTAACGATACGCAAACGTTACCGATAACGTTTGCGTTTTTAAATTCGGCACCTAAGCCTTATAAACCCAAATTTAATGGCTAAATTTCCCTGCAGCCAATCGCCGAGGCGTAGCTTCACCATCACCGGTCATGCCTAAAGAACTGTAAAAAGAAGCGCTACCGATGTGGAGTAAGACCATGCCAGATGGATAAACAATAGCGGGAGGGGAATCCGATCACGCGACATTGTGAAAGCAATGGCGCGAACCATTAAATGATGATAAGACATTTACCACGATGAAAAAACATGTAATCTTTATATTTTGTTTGTTATGCATTTCGACATATGCAGCGGCCCAAAAAGCCATTTCTGAGCAGATGGCCCTAACGGCGATGGACAAGCTCTTTAAGGATGCTCGATTCACGAATGCTGAAAAGGGCCCCACTTGGACTTACGATATGGGCGTTGTCCTAGAAGGTATGGCCGAGGTATGGCGCAATACGGGAGATGCCACTTACTTCAATTATATCCAAAATTGGATGGATCGATATGTCGCTGAAGACGGGGAAATCCGTAATTATAGGGCGACGGAGTATAACATTGACCACGTAAAAAATGGGCGCTCCCTTTTATTGTTGTATAAGGTAACCGGCAGACAGAAGTATTTAAAGGCCAGCGAGAAACTGTATGCCCAGTTGAAAACACATCCCCGCACCCATGAAGGTGGTTTTTGGCATAAAAAGGTCTACCCTTATCAAATGTGGCTAGACGGTCTGTATATGGCGCAGCCATTCTATACGGAATATGCGGCGCTGATGAATATCCCAAGTATCTACGATGATGTGGTCAACCAGTTCACTTATATGGAAAGCCACGCGCGGGATACCAAGACTGGGTTGCTGTACCATGGATGGGACGAGTCTAAGCAAGAGCGCTGGGCCGATCCGAACACCGGATTATCCAAACATTTTTGGGGTCGTGGAATGGGGTGGTTTGCCATGGCCTTGGTGGATGTGCTTGATAATTTTCCGGAAGATCATCCTCGGCGCGGAGAGTTGGTTGGGATCCTCAGGCGCACCTTGAACGCAGCCGCAAAGTTTCAGGATCCAAAAACCGGCGTTTGGTATGATGTGATCGACCTGGGCAAGCGCGAAGGTAATTATGTCGAGGCATCCGCTTCCAGTATGTTTGTCTATGCGATGGCCAAGGCTGTTCGGAAGGGGTATGTGAAGCCGTCTTTCCAGAAGCATGTCCAAAAAGGCTATGCGGGTTTGCTTAAAGAATTTGTGACACCCGCGGGGCCTGATCGCGTCGATCTGAACCGCGTGGTAGAGGTATCCGGGCTCGGCGGAAAAAAATACCGCGACGGCAGTTTTGCATATTATATGAGTGAGCCGATCCGTACAAACGACCCCAAAGGTGTAGGCGCGTTTATCTTGGCCTCCTCCGAAGTGGAATTTGCCGAGAGTCCCCAGCCGAAGAACAAGGTGCTCGTGACGCTCGATAATTTCTACAACAAAGAATTCAAGAAAAGCCCTAGCGGGCGAATGGAACCCTATCACTACCTGTGGAATGGCGATGACAATAATGGCTTCTCCCTCTTGGGCCGCATTTTTGAGCAGCACGGTGGCGCCTTGCATACATTGCCCGATGCACCTACCAGCCAAAACTTAGCGAAGAGCAAAATCTACCTTATCGTGGATCCCGATACCGAGAAGGAAACCGCAAAGCCGAACTTTATGACGGAGGCCCAAGCCAAGGAAATTGCCAACTGGGTGCATAAGGGAGGCGTCTTGGTGCTTTTCTCAAACGATGTAGGCAATTGCGAGATCAGCAAGTTCAATATCCTGCCGCAGCAGTTTGGCATTACCTTTAATGAAGATAGCCGAAACAAGGTGAAAGGCGACCAATTTGAGATGGGAGCCATCGAGATCCCTGCCGGAACGGGTATTTTCGATCGTACGAAAAAAATCTACATCAAGGAAATCTCTACCATGCAGGTTAAGCAGCCTGCCAAAGCCGTTGTGCAGGATAATGGTGACAACATCATTGTCTCCGCGAAATACGGTAAAGGAACCGTATTTGCCATTGGCGACCCTTGGTTGTACAACGAATATACGGATGGACGGAAATTGCCTGCTGAATACCAAAACTTCGAAGCTGCCCACGAGCTGGTCAGTTGGTTGATCAAACAGACGAAATAACGATAAAACAAGAATAGTATCATGTTGCTTTCAAGAGAGAATGTACAGAAAATAAATGCTGCACCGGTGGATCTTCCGAATCCAGCGTCCTTTACTTTGCCAGAGCGTGTTTTGCAGTTTGGCACGGGTGTCTTACTACGGGGGTTACCCGATTACTATGTGGATCAGGCAAATAAACAAGGGCTGTTCAACGGGCGCATTTTGGTGGTGAAGTCAACGAGCACAGCTGGGGCCGACGCTTTCGAACAGCAGGATGGCCTGTATACAGTATGTATCAAAGGCAAAAAAGACGGCAAGGAGGTTGTGCAGTATACATTGAATAATGCGATCTCGCGCGTATTATCTGCTTCCACCGACTGGAGCAGCATTTTAGAAGCAGCTAAAAACCCAGATCTGCAAGTGGTGTTTTCCAATACCACCGAGGTGGGCATTGTAATGAGCAATGATAAGCTGACGGATGCTCCGCCGGCATCGTTCCCGGGCAAATTATTGGCCATTCTATACGAGCGTTTTGGCTATTTCAACGGGGATCCGGAAAAAGGACTTGTCATTTTGCCTACCGAGCTGATCGCAGAAAATGCGCAAAAGCTGAAAAAAATAGTATTGGGCTTGTCTGCACAGCATAACCTCGAAACGGCATTTATAGCGTGGCTGGAAGAGGCTAACGATTTTTGCAACACGTTGGTAGATCGTATTGTGCCGGGGCGTTTGCCTGCTGCAGAGCAGGAAGCAACGGAAGGGCTTTTAGGTTATCAAGACGAGCTCATGATCATGGCCGAGCCCTTTAGCTTATGGGCCATTGAAACGGACTCAGACCGCGTGCGCGACAAACTTTCTTTCGCGTCCGTCGATGCCGGCATAGTGCTGGTGCCGTCCATCGACAAATTTAAGGAAATCAAGTTGCGGCTGCTAAACGGAACACATACCTTAAGCTGCGCAGCAGCGCTTTGGAGTGGATTCGTGACCGTGAAGGAAGCGATGAACAACGAAGTCTTCCGCCAATTTGTACAGGGATTGATGCAGAAAGAAATTGGCCAAGCTATTATAGGCCCATATATCGAGCAACAGGATGTGGATACATTTGCCAATAGTGTGATCGACCGTTTCAGCAATCCTTTTTTGGATCACCGCTGGGAAAATATCGCACTAAACTTTACCTCGAAGATGAATATGCGCAATATAGCGTTGCTGGAGAAGTGGTACAATAAAAATCCGGCGCCGCCGCAACATATTGCATTGGGTTTTGCAGCCTATCTTAAATTCATGGATACACAAGGCGTTGACGGCCAGTATATACAGGCGATAAATGGGAACAATGTGGTACTCCAAGACGAGTTTGCGCCGCAACTACAAACGTATTGGAAAGATCCACGAACCGTCGTAAAGCAGGTGCTAAGCGATGATAGCCTATGGGGCAAGGATTTGAATGCATATCCAGATTTTGCCGCTACTGTCCAATATTACCTGGACGAAATCAACGCCGAAGGCGTATTGAAAACAATAGAAAAGTTAAACACGACATGGCAAGTAGCATATTAAGGATTCATCCGAAGGATAACGTATTGGTTGCGTTAAAGGATTTACCAAAAGGATCGATCTTTACGTTTGAAGGAGTTGACTATACCTTGGTGGATGATATTCCGGCCAAGCATAAATTTTTTATGCAGGATATGCAGCCTGCCGATGAGATCTATATGTACGGCGTGCTGGTGGGCAAAGCACAATATGCCATTCCGCGGGGTGGATTGATGCATACTGACAACACCAAACACGCGGCCGATCCCTATACGTTCCGGCCGTACAACTACCATTGGGAGGCGCCGGATGTTTCCCGTTTCGCTGGTCGCACATTCAACGGCTACCTGCGTAGCGATGGCCGCGCCGGCACGGCAAACTACTGGTTGTTTATCCCCACCGTATTTTGTGAGAACAGAAACCTCGATGTCATTAAAGAGGCATTGTACAATGAGCTAGGCTATTCCGTGACCGGAAAGTACCGCGCATTTACCCGGGAGTTATTAGCGGCCTACGAAGAGGGCCGGGATCTTGCGGATTTATCTCCTGAAGAGCTTAGCGCCTTTACGCATAAACAAAACAGGGTGTTCAAAAATGTGGATGGCATCAAATTCCTGAATCACCAGGGCGGCTGCGGTGGCATTCGCCAAGATGCTGCGGTTTTGGGTAAATTGCTTGCTGCCTATGCCGATCACCCCAATGTGGCCGGTGTTACCGTATTGAGCTTAGGCTGTCAGAACTTGCAGTTGACGGATCTATTGGAGGATATCAAAGCGCGCAACCCGCAGTTTGATAAACCGATGTTCGTCTTTGAACAACAACAGTCCAAAAGCGAAGAGCAGCTCATCAAAGAAGCGATACAGAAAACCTTCGCCGGTTTGGTGGATATCAATAAGTTTACCCGGCAACCCGTGCCGCTTAGCAAGCTGACGCTGGGCGTAAAATGTGGTGGTAGCGACGGCTTTAGCGGTATTTCTGCGAATCCAGCGGTAGGCTATACCTCCGATCTACTGGTTGCCTTAGGGGGAAAAGTGCTGCTGGCTGAATTTCCAGAATTGTGCGGCGCCGAGCAAAACCTAATCGACCGCACCATCGAACCCGAAGCGGCACACAAATTTATGGCCCTGATGGGCGCCTACAGCCAAGCGGCCGAAAATGTGGGCTCCGGCTTCCATATGAACCCATCCCCCGGCAATATCCGCGACGGATTAATAACCGATGCTATAAAAAGTACAGGCGCGGCAAAAAAAGGCGGAAACTCGCCCGTGGTGGATGTGCTTGATTATACCGAAGAGGCAACCAAGCCGGGCTTAAATCTCGTTTGTACGCCAGGCAATGATGTCGAGGCAACCACCGGCAAAACAGCTTCGGGAGCTACCTTGATCCTGTTTACCACGGGGCTGGGTACGCCTACTGGCAATCCCATCTGTCCGGTTATCAAAGTGGCGACCAACAATGCCCTCGCGGCGAGGATGGCCGATATCATCGATATCAACACAGGAGCCATTATTGATGGCAAAAAGACCATCGAGGAAATGGGTGAAGATATCCTCGAATATTGTATCAAAGCGGCCAGTGGAGAGGTGATCCCCAAAGCCGTACAGCTAAATCAGGACGACTTTATCCCTTGGAAGAGGGGCGTAAGTCTTTAAAAAATAAAAATATGAAAGCATTTTTAGACGATAATTTTTTATTGCAGAGCAAAACGGCGCAGGATCTCTACCACCGATTTGCAAAAAACCAGCCCATCATCGATTATCATAACCACTTGATTCCGGAGCAGATCGCGAACAACAGCCGCTTCGAGAACATCAGCCAAGTGTGGCTAAATGGCGATCACTACAAATGGCGGGCGATGCGTACCAACGGCGTGGCCGAGAAGTATATAACAGGCGATGCTTCCGACAAAGAGAAGTTTTTGAAATGGGCAGAAACTGTTCCTTATACCTTGCGCAATCCGCTGTATCACTGGACACACTTGGAATTGCAGCGTTACTTTGGCATTACAGACCTTTTGTCGCCCAAAACGGCAGAGAAAATCTACGAAGAGACGGCGGCCAAGCTGGCAGAACCGGGCTATGATGTGCGTGGCCTCTTGCAGCGCATGAACGTGGAGGTGGTATGCACCACGGATGACCCCATCGATGCGCTCAACTTCCACCAACAATTTGCGCAAGAGCAGGAGAGCTTCAAGATGCTGCCCGCCTTTCGTCCGGATAAAGCGATGAACAGCGACGACCTTTCGGCGCTCAATGCCTACATTGAGCAGGTAGAGGCGGTTACCAACCGCTCAATCAGCAGTTACCAAGATTACCTCGATGCACTGAAATCACGGCATGATTTCTTTGCCGAAAATGGCTGTTCGGTGTCCGACCATGGCTTGGAACAGATCTACGCGGAAGACTACACCGATGAGGAGATTGCCCGTATCTTCCAAAAGATACGATCGAAACAGGACATAAGCTATTCAGAAAACCTGAAATTCAAATCGGCTATGCTGCTGCAGTTTGCTGAATGGGATCACGAAAAAGGTTGGGTGCAACAGTACCACCTAGGCGCCCTGCGCAATAACAACGCGCGGATGCTGCGTGCCAATGGCCCCGATACGGGGTGGGATTCGATCGGCGATTTTAGCCAGGCGCGTGCATTGTCGAAATTCCTTAACCGGCTAGACAACCAGGATCGCTTAGCCAAGACGATTCTTTACAACCTCAACCCGGCAGATAATGAATTGATAGCAACCATGATCGGCAATTTTAACGACGGTTCCGTGAAAGGTAAGGTGCAGTTTGGCTCGGCTTGGTGGTTCTTGGATCAAAAAGATGGAATGACCAAGCAGATCAATGCACTTTCCAACATGGGCTTATTAAGCCGCCTCGTGGGTATGCTGACGGATTCGCGCAGCTTCCTATCCTTCCCAAGACACGAATATTTCCGTCGCTTGATCTGCGATATTTTCGGGGAGGATATCGAAAAAGGAGAGTTGCCAAACGATCTAGAATGGATCGGAAAGATTGTAAGCGACATTAGCTACCATAATGCGAAGGAATATTTCAACTTTAAATAGCCGATGAAAAACGGGAAAGTACTCAGTTTTGGGGAAATATTACTGCGCATCTGTCCGGATATTACAACAGATTGGGTAGCAAGCGGTCAATTGCCTTTTTATATAGGTGGTGCAGAACTGAACGTGGCTACTGCACTTTCGCATTGGGGGTTACCATCGGCCTATCTGTCGGCTATGCCTTCCAATGCAATAAGCAAGGATATAGCCCATCATTTGGAAAGCAGAGGCCTAGATTTGGAAGCCATGCGTTGGCAAGGCGACCGAATCGGGATCTATTACCTGCCAAAAGGAAAGGATGTAAAACACGCGGGTGTTGTATATGATCGTGCTGGATCTGCCTTTGCCCAGCTTCGCCGTGCCGATATGGATTGGGACGCCATTTTTAACGGCGTAAGTTGGTTCCATTTTTCAGCGATCTGCCCGGCCATTAACGAAGAAATTGCGGCTATCTGCTTGGAAGCCCTACAGGTCGCTACCGATAAGGGCATTACGATATCGTTAGATTTGAACTACCGCGCTAAGCTTTGGCAATATGGAAAGAGCCCCCTTGAGGTGATGCCAGACCTAGCCAGCTATTGCCAGGTCATCATGGGTAATATATGGGCAGCACAGCTGATGCTGGGCACCGACCTGGACGATCAATTCCATGTTTCCCAATCCGAATACCCGAAAGAAGCACTGTTGGCACAAGCCGAACGCAGCAGTGCAGCACTCCTTGCACGCTATGAGCGCTGTCGCTATGTGGCGAATACTTTCCGTTTTGACTATCTTGAAAAGGGCATAAAGTATTATACCTGCCTGTATGGCGAGGATAGACTTTTGGTCTCCAATGCGTATATTTCGGAAACCATTGTTGATAAAGTCGGTAGCGGCGATTGCTTTATGGCAGGATTGATCTATGGCCTTTATCAGGAACACTCGGCAAGTGATACCCTCGAATTCGCCACCGCCGCGGCGTACGACAAATTGTTTATCCCGAGCGATGCCACGGTGAGTTCGGTCTCAGACATTGAAAAAAGAATTAAAAAATGAGTAAAATAGAAGCGGTATTAGACGCTATCCTAGAACAAGGGATGCTTCCTTTGTTTTTTCATACCGATGCGCGCGAAAGCGTCGACATGGTAAAAACGTTGTATGGTGCGGGCATCCGTGTGTTTGAATTTACCAATCGCGGTGCGGAAGCAAAGGATGTGTTCGAGGCGTTGGTTGCTGCACGCGATGCAGACATGCCGGGTTTGCAACTTGGCATCGGAACCATAAAAAATGTTACAGAAGCCAAGCTGTTTATTGAATTGGGGGCCGATTTTATCGTGTCACCCATTGTTGTGCCGGCTGTTGGTGAGCTGGTGCAGCAAGCGGGCCTCCTGTGGGTGCCGGGCTGTATGACGCCTACGGAGATCGCCCTGGCACAGCAATATGACGCGCGCTTAATCAAGCTTTTCCCTGCCAATGTGCTCGGGCCTGGATTCTTATCCGCAATACGGGAACTTTTTAAAGGCCAGCTGTTTATACCAACAGGAGGGGTCGACCTAGAGATCGGCAACTTGACGGCCTGGTTCAAGGCTGGTGTTTGCGCGGTGGGCATGGGCAGTAAACTGATCGATCCGAAGCGTGTGGAGGGGCTCGCAGAAAGAACAGCGCAGGCTTTGGCCTTGGTCAAGCAGGCGCAGCAAAACTAATATGTTCATGTACGTCCCATTTTAGGGGCGTACATGGAACCTCATACCTCATATATATCGTAAACCATATTTTGATTTTAACTTTTTAATTCCAAGCTACCAATGACTAATGAGAAAAAAGGGAACTACAGGTGGACCATATGCGGGCTTCTGTTTTTCGCAACCACGATAAATTACATGGACAGGCAGGTACTGTCCCTCACCTGGAAAGACTTTATAAGCCCAGAATTTCACTGGACCAACAGCGATTATGGGCTTATCACCGCGCTGTTTTCAATCTTTTACGCCGTCAGTATGCTCTTCGCGGGACCATTTGTGGATTGGATGGATACGAAGAAAGGTTTCCTTTGGGCAATCGGTGTTTGGTCGTTGGGAGCCATATTGCATGCATTCTGTGGGATTGCAACATCCGGTATTGTTGCCGGCGAGTGGTTTGTGGGCTTTGAAGGAGCCAAGCATGCCATAGCGCAGGTCAATGACGTGGCTCGGGTGATCAGTGTCAGTGTCGTACTTTTTGTATTCGCGCGTTTCGTGCTGGCTGTCGGTGAGGCCGGAAACTTTCCCGCTGCGATCAAAGCTACTGCCGAGTATTTCCCGAAAAAGGATCGCGCCCTTGCTACCAGTGTGTTTAATGCCGGTGCAACCATCGGTGCGTTGGCGGCACCGCTCACCATTCCTGTTATTGCAGCATATTGGGGATGGGAGATGTCGTTTATCATCATCGGTGCCTTGGGCTTCGTATGGATGGGCTTTTGGATCTTTTTGTATAAGAAACCCCACAGAAACCCGAAGGTCAATGCGGCCGAACTGGTGTATATCATGCAGGATGGAGACCATGAAGAGGAAACAACGCCAGAAATCTCTGTACCTGTCGTCAAGAAAAAGATGTCTTTGGCTACCTGCTTCAAGTACAGGCAAACTTGGGCTTTTGCCTTTGGTAAGTTTATGACAGATGGCGTATGGTGGTTCTTCTTGTTCTGGATGCCGGCCTACCTTTCTGCGGTTTATGACATCAAGTCTTCTGATACGGAAGGACAGCTGGCTATCTTTGTGCTGTACCTGATTACCTTGCTGTCGATCATCGGCGGTTGGTTGCCCAGTTATTTTGTGGATAAGAAGGGACTGAATCCCTACGATGGACGCATGAAGTCTATGCTTATTTTTGCGTTTGTGCCACTGGCGGTGTTGTTTGCACAACCTTTGGGGCATATATCCTACTGGATTCCGGTACTGTTGATCGGATTCGCTGGAGCGGCACACCAGTCGTGGTCGGCAAACATTTTCTCTACCGTGGGCGACATGTTTCCGCGGCGTGCCATCGCCACGGTAACCGGTATCGGCGGCTTGGCTGGAGGCGTCGGATCGACGTTTATCAACTTCTTTTCAGGGAAGCTTTTTGACCATGCAAAAGAGACACAGATGGTATTTATGGGTTTTAAGGGAGAAGAGGCCGGCTATTTTATCGTATTTTCTTTCTGTGCGGTAGCCTATCTGATCGCTTGGATGGTCATGAAAAGCTTGGTGCCACGGATGCAGATCATTACCGATTAATGAATCGACTTATAGCAAACCTACCTAAATAATGTTAACGATGCAGTTAGATTTAGAAAGCATATTCTATGCGGATGAGGACATCCCCGCAGCGTATGCCCTCGACGAACAGATTGACCAGCGCGAGTTCTTATCGAATGGCGAGATGTTGCCCTGGACGGGCGAAACCAGCGACGTGTTCTCGCCAATTTGTGTGAAGACAAAGGATGGACTTCAGCGGAAACGTATCGGCAGTTACCCGGTATGTACCGAAAAGCAATCCATGGAAGCGCTTGAGGCTGCGGTACAGGCCTACAATAGTGGCCGCGGCGAGTGGCCTACGATGAGCGTAGCAGATCGGATTGCCTGTGTGGAGCGTTTTACCCAGCAGATGATCGATAAGAAAGAGATCGTCGTGAAACTCATCATGTGGGAAATCGGCAAGTCGTATATGGACTCCGTGAAAGAATTTGATCGTACAGTCGAATATATTTATGCGACGATCGACGCGTTGAAGGATGTGGATCGGGACTCCTCTCGATTCCAGATTGAGCAAGGCATTATAGCGCAGATTAGGCGGTCGCCACTTGGCGTCGTGCTATGTATGGGGCCCTTCAATTATCCGTTGAACGAGACGTTCACCACGCTTATTCCGGCGCTGATTATGGGCAATACCCTACTTTTCAAACCGCCAAAGCATGGCACTTTATTGCATTATCCTTTGCTGGAGGCTTTTCGAACCAGCTTTCCAAAAGGCGTCGTCAATACGATTTACGGTCGTGGCAACAAGATCGTGCCGCAATTGATGCAGTCGGGAAAGATCAATGTGCTGACCTTGATCGGCTCCAGCCGCGTGGCCGACGAGTTGAAAAAACTGCATCCGCGCGTCAATCGTTTGCGTGCGATATTAGGTCTAGATGCCAAAAATGCGGCGATCATTACGAAAGACGCCGATTTGGATCTAGCGGTCTCAGAAACGGTGTTGGGGGCGTTGTCCTTCAACGGTCAGCGTTGCACGGCACTCAAGATCATCTATGTACACCGCAGCATGGCACCCGAATTTTTAAAACGGCTGAGCACCGCGGTCGGCAAATTAAAATATGGTATGCCTTGGGAAAAGGATGTCGCTTTGACACCGCTCCCGGAAGTCAACAAACCCGCTTACCTGACGGAATGCTTGGAAGATGCCAGAAAGCATGGTGCGAAGGTGGTGAATGAGCATGGTGGCGAGATGCTAGAATCATTTTTCTACCCGGCGATCGTTTACCCCGTCAATGCACAGATGAAACTATACCGGGAGGAACAATTTGGTCCCGTGATTCCTGTCGTTCCTTTTGATGATCTGGAAGAACCAATCGAATACCTGATCGAGTCCTCGCACGGACAGCAGGTCAGTATCTTCAGCAATAACGCTGCGGTAATCTCTTCCTTAATCGATCCCTTGGTCAATCAAGTGAGTCGTGTCAACGTCAATAGCCAATGTCAGCGTGGTCCGGATACCTTTCCATTTACCGGGCGCAAGGACAGTGCCGAAGGCACACTTTCCGTGGTGGATGCCCTGCGATCGTTCTCCATACGCTCGCTTGTGGCCACTAAAAATACGGATAAGAACAAGAAGCTGCTAAACGAGATTGTGGGCGACAACAGCTCTAATTTCTTGAGTACCAAGTATATTTTTTAGTTTTTTCTTTTAGTAGGGCGGCCGTGATGTCGCCCTTTTCTTTTCTTCGTGGCCATAGCTGGGTAAACATCAGGCATACTTAACAACAGCCTTAAAGATGTTAAATAATTTGCATAAAATCGGATTTTTTCCGATCCCGGATGGACTCTTGACATTAAATTGGCAGGATATACTTTCATGGGCCGAGCACGCACCCAAGAAAAGCAGCCTCCTTATGCTGGCTAAAACACTCCAGACATGATGATAAAATATTGGATAGCAGAATATAAACCACAAAACAATAAAGGTCCTTTCCAAAGTATTATTTGACCTTGGCAATAAATTTGTATGGTGCTAGCCTGAACTGAGGTATTATTACGTAATTTTACTCATCATGGCGTTCGAAAACTATACGATTAAAGATATTGCCAAGGCTTTAAACCTCTCGCCCTCTACGGTATCCAGGGCCTTGCGAGACAGCTACGAGATCAGTGCGGAAACGAAGAAGATCGTGTTGGCTTATGCGGAGAAAATGAATTATCGTGCAAATCCCATTGCCCGCAGTCTTAAGGAGCGCAAAAGTTACAGTATTGGTATTATCGTGAGCGAGATTGCCAATAATTTTTTTTCGCAGGTCATCGATGGGATTGAATCGATAGCCTATGCCAAAAATTACCAGGTTGTTATTTCGCAAACACATGAATCTGCCGACCGTGAGCGCCTTAATGTAGAACACCTATACGGACGATCCACTGACGGGCTGCTCATGGCCCTCTCGGCCGAGACGAGCGATGTCCGCTACCTCGAAAGCCTCATAGAAAAAGGTTTTCCTATTGTTTTCTTCGATCGCGTTCCTGCGCAAATTCCCGCACACCGCGTGATCGCCGATAATAAGCAAGGCGGCTATGATGCGGTGCACTACCTTGCCCAAAGGGGCTGCAAGCGTGTTGCACACCTTACCGGAGCAAGAACGTTGTCCATCACAAAGGAACGCTTAGAAGGTTACCAGATGGGCCTGCAGGCTCATGCGCTCGACATGGACGACGCCCTGGTGAAATATTGTCAATATGGCGGTTTGCAGCATGGCGAGCTGCAACAGGCGGTAACAGAGCTTGCTGACACCGACTACGACGGCATCTTTATTTCAGGGGATAAATTAACAACGGGCTACCTGCAAGTGATGCACGAGCGGTATGCAGCGCAGATTGGGCAGGTTGCCATTGCCGGTTTCACGAATTCCAAAGTGGTCAATATCTTCTCGCCCACGATTACAGCCATTCGCCAGCCGGCCTTTGAAATGGGGCAGCGAGCAGCCGAGCTGCTGATCCAGCAGATCGAGGCCAAACACAGCGGTGTCGATTTTGAAACCGTTGTACTGCCCACCACCATGATTGAAAACAAATAGGCGATGCTAAGAAGCATAATCCATAGCGCAACCTTTTGTGTCCATGACTAGCCACATTGTCTAAAAAATGCTTGATATGGTACCATTTCAAGTAGATGTCTTTTTTTATATAAAAAGAGCTTCAAAACACATTTTCAAAATAATATATCCTCGCTCTAGGCCTTGGGCGTTTTGAAAACGGCCAAGCGGCTGGTTAGGGCAAACATCAAGAGACCAAAGCAGGCAAACACACCGAAAGAATAGCGAAGGTTAAGGACTTCGGCGATGTAGCCGATCAATGGCGGCCCCATCAAGAAGCCGAGGTAGCTGACGCTGGAAACCATGGCCAGCGCCACGCCAGAAGAGATGGTTTTGTGTGTGCCCGCCACCGAATACACGGAAGGTACATTACAGGCCACGCCCAGCCCCACCAACATAAAAGCGAGCGTACAGAAAATCAGCTGTGGAAAAACCACGGCACTCATCATGCCCATAAACATCAAGAGACCGCTGATCTGCAAGGTGCGCTGCCGGCCGATACGGCTGATCACGGCATCGCCGATAAAACGACCGGTGGCCATCATCACCATAAAGGCGGCATAGCCCAAGGTGGTTAGGCTGTCGGGGGCTTTCACGATGTCGTGGAAATAAACGCCACTCCAGTCAAACATGGCGCCTTCGGTAGCCATGCTGCAAAAGCCGATGACTCCCAAAGAGATCAATAGCCGATCGGGCTTGAACGAAAAGGATTTTTTTTCAGCCGTTCCAGAGGGGTCTTGCAGCAGGTAGCTCCTGTTTAGCAGGATATTGATCAGCATCAATCCCGTGACGATATAGAAATGCACGGAGGTGCTTACCTGAAAATTGAGCGTAGCCAGTCCGATAAGGGCACCGGTAAATCCGGCTATGCTCCAGGCGCCGTGAAACGACGACATAATGGACTTTTGGTACATGCGCTCGGCAAGCACGCCCTGTGTATTGACGGAGATGTTGCAGATGTTTCCGATGATACCGAAGCCAAGCAGGGCACCGCCCAGCTGCCATGCATTGTTGGCAAAGGAGATGCTGCAAAGCACCAACAGATAAAGTAGTGCACCAAAGGGCATCAGCCGATGGCTGCCATATTTGCCGACCAATTTGCCCGATAGCGGCATCGTGATCAGCTGCCCCACGGGCAACATGAGTAACACCGTTCCCAATTGCGCCTCGGTGAGGTGGAGGTTCGCTTTGATGATCGGTATACGGCTTGCCCAGCTAGCAAATGCCAACCCCTGTCCGAAGTAAAAAAGAGAAACGGCAAGGCGGATGCGCTGTTTATTTTCGGGAAAGGTGGCCGAAGGGCTGCTCGAAGAGAATTCCATGGTATGGGCTGTTTGCCGCAAAATTACGTCAAATTTCCAAGAAAAATGCTAAAGTTGCGATAGATCCTCTACGGTTGATTTTGTCGGGAAGGATAAGGACAGACTGCATCCAGCGCATAGCGTCGTTAGGTTTAAAGGCTACGGTATCGATTTTCAGGTTTCCCATACAAAGAAACAAAAAATACTGTCGGCCAAATAGATGCGTCTTTCTTTCCTGTCTTGGATACCGAGATAGGGTGCAATTGTGTATCTTTTATTGACGAATTTATTCGGTGGTTAATCTTATTTTTCGTTATTTTTAAGGAAATATCTGTACAATAAGCTTGCTAGCCGCTATGTGCCATGCTAAATACCTACAGTTTGCTCCTTTTTACCTGGGGGAAGAGGAGGTTCGGAATACCGGATATCTAGGCTTCCTGCCCGCGGCATATCATCAGGGCATGATGGCCGATTTATGCTGCAGCTGCTGCGAGCTGGAGCATATCCTGCTGCTGGAGATCTATGGTGAGGTTCCTGCTGGGGGATGCTCGTTTAAACTGCTGCCACACGACTTTCTGTTTTGGCAATGCTACCAGCTTATGGGGCAATCCAAGCTGTCGCTGTCCGAAAACTTTGTGTTGGCAGAAAATCGATGTTTGCCCTTTGTGTCCAACAAACGCCGTATTTCGATGGCTATGGATGAAGGCAAGGTTCGTATAATATATGTAGGCTATAAAGAGCCTATACTGGAAGCCCTCTTCCAAGAATATCCCGCAACCGGAAATTTACTGCTGCATCGGGCGGAAACTCCCCCTCAAGATTTGCTGTTGCCCGACGTCGGGATAAATTTTCGCTTTCGGGAGGTTTTTCGACAGCTTTCCTCCCTGCAGTTTCGTGCTTTCCATACGCGTAGCGAACTCACGCTTTGCTTGGGGCGCCTTTTTCAGGAGCTGGATACGGCTCTTCAAAGGGAGTCGGACAGCGGTGGGCGTTCCATGCTGCAGGTCTACCACCGCGCAATACAATATATACGTGAACATTACAAGGAAGACATGAGTAAGGAAAGCATTGCCGATGCGCTCGCTATCAGTAGGCGAACCCTATACAGGGCTTTCGAGCGTAAGCATATCAAAATAGCGGATTTTATACAACAGCTGAAATTAAGAAAAGCGCAGGAGCTGCTCCATCAAGGCGAAATGTCGGTGGAAGAGGTAGCCAATGAGCTGCAGTTTCCCAATCGTAAGTACTTTAGCCGTGAGTTTAAAAAGTACTTTTTTGAGCCGCCCTCATCGATCAAAAGAAACACAAAATAATACCCGCATAATATTTGTTTCAGCCTGCAGATGCGTTAGATGCATCTGCATCTGCCCGATAAACCTAGTGAAAAGGTTTGCATGCATGCGTATTAGGCTCGAATGCATACGCATCAGGCACGGATGCCTAGTGAAGAGGATCGAATGCATACGCATTAATCGTGGATGCTTAGTGAAGCAGTTCAAATGCAAACGCATCGGGTACGAATCCCTAGTGAAAAGGCTCGGATGCATACGCATTAGAGGCGGATGCCTAGTGAAGTGCGTCATTTCACTAGTGAAAAGCGTTTTTCCATTAATGAACGGTATTGTCTCTTTAGCAAAAGGGCCTTTTTCACTATGTGGGGCTACTTTTTTAGCGTGCTAATCTGATTTTTTAGGCTCAAAAAACTGTAAAAAGGGGGTCAAATCGTGCCAAAAATTTCGGGTTGACCCCAAAAAGTTGGCACGATTTGACCCCCTAATTCTAAAAAAGACCGCTGATCTTTGTAGTGTTAATGGTTTATTTAATTACTTAAAAACAAAATGTTATGTTTAGAACAACATTACAGTTCAGAAAACTGTCAGAAGTCCAAGTGGGACAGTACGCAGAGCGCATTTTGGTCAAGATGACGGAAAATGCCAATTTGTTTCCGGATCCAGATCCAGCATTGGAGGTTCTGGAAGAAACGCTAACCGCTTTCAGACGTGCGGTAGCCGATGCCGCTTTTCGCGACATGCGACAAGTGGTGATCAAAAATCAACGGTTTGCGGAGCTGAAGTCCGTACTGTTTGATTTGTCGCTGTATGTGACGAAGGTAGCTCACGGAAATCGTGCTTTGATCTTGGCGGCTGGCTTTGTGCCAACCAAGGGGGCAACGCCTGTTGGGTTGGCACCGAAGCCTACAAACCTACGTGCCGCCGCGGTGGCCGCCAGGCCGGGAGTGGTCGAGCTGCGCGTCAACGTTTGGAATGCGGCATTGATGTACTTTTTCGAGTACCGAAAAGTACAGTCTGAAGACGCGTGGGAGCGTGTGTCGAGCTCACGAGCCAATATCGCGATTAGCGGTTTGGAAAGCTTGGAGCGTTACGAGTTTCGTGTGGCCTATGCCACAACAAATCCCACGCTGACGTACAGCGATGTGATTCGCTCGGTCATCATGTAAAAAGTTGCCGTAGATGAATCGCAAAAGGCTACCTCTTTGCGCGACGGTCGCGCAGTGACCCCAGGGGTCGAGGTAGCCTTTGATTCCAATCCTATATCCGCCCCGAAGTGGCGGCTCGGCCACAACCAAAAAACGTGGACTCCGCTTCGCCAACTAAATCTTATCTTTATACTACGCAAAATAGTTTCACCATGATAAAGACCATTGTTAAAAGCCATCCCTTACGAGACATTATCTTGGATTTTGATGATGCACAAACGCCGCCCCCGTTTGAGCAGGAGGCCTTGGCCCACTACTATAAGGCGCACGACCTGACCTATGCCCTGCGCCTCGAGGCGGCAGAGCGGATACCTCCGCTCCGCGCGGTGGATGCCGAGCTCGGCGACCTGTTACTGCGCAGCCTGGCCATCGAGCAGGACCTCGACTTTCTGGAAGATGCCCTGGGTATCGCCAAATCGCCAGATCTTGATTCCTTCGAAGGGGAGCTTACCATCAGGCTGGACGATTTCTATAGCATGACGCTCAAGCATAGCGCCGATCTAGGGGCGGTTTACGATGCGATTAGCGCGTTGACCGAACGCTATAATGCCGATATCGAAAAAATCGACGACGAAGACGGGCTTATCGATCCCATGTATTTTGGCGTGCTGAGCGATCTTTACCAGCGATACGAAGAGCTATCTGTGCATACCGTGTCGCTAGATGACGATCATCAGAACTTCTTGGGCGCTTATGCCGAAGTGGAAAAGGAATACTTTGCCTACACGGACTTTGCCAACTTGGTGTTCGAGAAATATGCCCAACTGGTGGCCGCGAGCGATAAGCTGTACCGACGTGTGGAGCAGGTCGAAGCCAAGCTGAAGGAGAAGTTTGATGGACATTCCGGTGAGGCGGACTAGTATGCCTTGGCGTCCGTGTTAATATAGGTCGGGCTCGGTTATCCCCTTCTCGTTATACGATGCTTTGTTCATTTGAAAATGCAGCTGCGTCATGCGGTTCAAATAGACTTTCAAGGGTTCAAGGTTATGCTCCTGCCGCAGCTGGTCTACTCGGGCAGAGTCTAGCAAACCAATTTTCGGAATAGCCCGTCCCGTCGTGCGCACTAGGTAGGTCACTTGCGTGCCGAATTGCTGCTTCTTTCCCGCATTCACCTGTACCCGATCAAAAAGATAGGCGTAGTTTTCCGGATTGGCATTGTTACGTTTAACCTCTTTCTCCATCGCGCGCAATACTTTCCGCTGAAAAGCGGGGTCATGGTCGCAATGCTGCACCAGCAACCAAAAATGATTGGAACTCTCCTTGCCCACTTGCTGATAGCCTAGATATCCGTATTCCGAAAAATATTTGGCAATGGTTTTTTGATTGGTCTGAAATACACTGTCTTTAAATGCATCCCACCGGGCATCGCTGTAGTCTTTGTATTTCCCGGTTTTTACCTTTGCCGCCACTTGATCGATCGTCACCATCTCCGCCAGATGCGCCTGTATCCGGGATTGTTCGCCAGCAGGCAGCGATCTGCTGCTGCTGCAGCTCTGCAAGCCTAGGTAAACGAGGAATAGAAGAAGACTGTTTTTCATGGGCTATGGCATTAATCGTAAGCTTAAAAATAGGAAATATCGCTCGCTAAAACGAATACGAGCTTATGTTTATTTGTTTGCGGGGTATCGTTTTTCTACCTAGAAACTGGCCCCGTTTGGCGACGAAAGCTGTGTATTAGTACTTATCTAAGCCTATGCTTATTACGCATCAATAGGATTTTTATCCAGTATGGACAGTTTTATATGGCAGATAAGGATGCGGCCCACGGTGGGGATGGACCCGACTTTTGGTCGGAAGCAGCCCATAGCGAGCGCTTGGCTGTAGATGAAGGCTTTCTAGGTGTGGTGATCGAATACGATGAGTGTATGGCCGAGGCCTCGCTTCCGATCTTGAAATCGGCTCCCGAAATTGATGCCGCCAAAGATGCGGACCATATTGTGGAGGCCCGCATCGAGCTGAAATCCGTTAGCCTACAGGTATTGGATTGTCCCAGCAGCTTCGTTACCTTGGCAATAGCCTTGGCAAAAGCCTGCTACCGCCTGCGGGTATATGGCTACAGCCTTGGCCAGCCCCAGCCGGAGGGTTATCTCCGTATAGCGATATGGAAAGCGGACTTCGCGCCAAAGGCGGTGCTGATACAGTTGGATAGTGGGTATTAGGGGGGATTTTGTGATATGAGGTTATCGGATAATTTTGTTAACTCCTAAAGCTCAAATAGCTGAATATATTCTTCGTGTTTTTAATGAGCTCTTATTTTAAGTTTTATAAGCTCAAATAATCTTTTTTTTGAGCTTAAAAAGTGTTAGTAGTGAGCCAATTTGCTCGCGGACTTGATTACTTTTGTCAAGTCGATCTAGCGCGAAAGTGGTGCGGAGGCATTGGTATAGTGGGTATTGGGGGATGATTTTGGTTTTCAAGGGTGCTCTGTGAGACGAAGCGACCGGTTAATTTCGTCAATCCTTCGTCACATCGGAAAAAATCGTTTAAAAGGGTTGCTATTTTCTGGACTAGCGCTTACATTTGTGAACAGTCGACTTCGTAGCTCAGTTGGTAGAGCAACAGACTCTTAATCTGTGGGTCCTGAGTTCGAGCCTCAGCGGGGTCACAAAAGCTTTCTTAGAAATAGGGAAGCTTTTTTGTTTTTAAGGTTTTGTGGATCGTTTAAGCGGCATTGTTCCCGCTATGCTATGTATGATGTTGTAAATCTATAAATTGTTGCTTGCTCAAGACATACTTAAATGGTAATATAAAAACGGTGTTGATTAGCTAACTGTCTCGCAAATCTGCGTTAGAGAATTGGCTGGACACCATTCATACTGTTTATAATCTGCAGTAGTTATCAAGTCTCATAATCTCAATTCTTATCGTTCTATGATAGCAATAAAAGTCGTTAAAGAAAAGTCCGGCAAGAAAATTTAGCGATATCTATACAATTGATCCCTCTACAAATTACTATAGTTTCCAGGTTTTATTAATGTTAGGCGATTTATCGATAACTTAATATGTATTTTTTTTCAATAAAACACACTGAATTTAAATTTTCGCTATCTTTAGATTAAATTATGTTAAATGTATAAATAATATTTATCTGATTTTATGAGAAAAATTCTATTAATGTTTGCCTTATTCATTTCCGTTATGGGATGTAAAGATCAACAGGATATTCTTATTGATGGAGGCCAGAAGTATTCAATAAGCGCACTGCGGGATGACTTTAAAAATCAGACCGGTTACGACAAATCGAATAAGTACTTTTTGATGCCTAGTTTTAAAACAGACCTTAACTGGGATAAGGTTATTGAAAAAAGTAATGATACATTATATGTCAAAGTGAATGTATTAGATAGTGTACTGTTTTCTGTTGGAGATAGATTAGTTGATGTAGAAAATAAAGTTTGGGTAAGAGCGGTACGAAAAGCAGACTCAAAAACTAACTATTCGCTATTGATTTTTGCTCCAGTTGATTCGGCAACAACATTTAATGGTTTGATTTTCAGTAAATCGTTAAATAATAATAGAATTGTGGAAGCCTATTTCAATAATTCTACGAAGGTGTCAAAGTCTTCGTTTCTTAGTCGTGTTAAGAACACATCTTAGTCGTGTTAAGAACACAATTGAACCAAAAAGTTCTGCAATAGGCGCAACCAAAGCCGTAGGAGGATCCGGAGGTTGCGTTCGAGGATATGTTAATGGAGTATTGAATGTCCTCTATTGCCCTCCTCAAGAGCCGGACATGGGCGACGATTGGTCCAACGCGGATTATCCAGTAAATCCATCTGAATATTACGGTATCGAACCTCCTGTTGGATCCGGTCCCATTATGGCTCCACCAAAGAGCGCCGAAGAATTTGATGAAGAAATAGATGATACTGACCTTCCGGATTGCATGGGCAGCGTTCTTGACACATTGAAAACACTAAAGGGTAATAGTGTCGCAAATATTATTCAAAAATTTGCTGGTCAACTACCCGGATATAAACTGAAATTTGCTCAGGAATTAATAGGTGGTGATGAAGGGCTTGCACAAGTTGCATGGGTAAAGAATGAGATGATTGATGGCTATGTCACAATTAATTTTAATACACATAGAGATGTGATACAAAACGTCACTGATTTAGCAGCAGCCACAACCATACTCCACGAATCGGTGCATGCCTATTTATATGCTACTACAAAGATGATCCTACAAGTGCGACAGCTACTTACCCAGAGCTTTTTAAAAAATATCTCTTCAAAAAAGCTGGGATAAATAGTGGCCCGGTTCAACATAATGAGATGGCAAAAAGTTTTATCAATGATATAGCGGCGTCATTGATTCAATATGGAAAGAAGATGAAATACCCGATGAATGATTCCTTCTATAAAGATTTAGCATGGAAGGGATTAACCGATACGGATGCATTTAGTAGCCTTAGTGATACGGACAAAAAAAGAATAACAGATACCATAAAAGCACAACAATATGGAGTTGAAAATATTGCGCCAAAAGGCAAAAAACTGGGCTGTTAGTGGTTTTGGTCTATGCTTAGGAGTAAGTTTGCTTTTTTCAGCTTGCCGAGTTGGAAAAAGATACCATGATAGCCAAGGGTACGAAATTATACATCACACGCAGGATAAATCGGGAAAGCCTGTTCCATTGTTGGTACATGGAAAAGTGACGATTAGTGAGACGGGTAAGAAAGCTGCTTTTGCCACATTACGTTTTGAATCAAAGAAGGGTAAAATTTATAAAACCACAGCGGATAAATGGGGATTTTACAGTATAATATTTGATGAGAAATATTTTGATGGAAATGTCGACGTAGCAGTAAGAAGTGGCTCGTTTATGGTAGAGGATGTATTTTTTGGTTACTCAAGTGCGAGCGAATTTAATATTAGGTTATATAACTATGATAAGCCTGGTCTTTTTGTGATTCTCAACAAAAGTGACATAATTTTTATAAGGGAAAGGAGTGCAAAGGAAGACAGCCTGAAAATGGAACTGAAAAAGTAGTTCTTTCAAAAGTAGGCAAAATGGGTGGGTGACGGATTATACCTGCTAGACTAGTTGCTGTAACTATGGCATTCTAATCTTAAAACAAGATTTTCCAAGGGGAACTCCTTGCTCAGGGACGTCTTTTAGCGACCTTATCAAAACAGAAAGATCAGATTTTAGGCACGGGTATTTTTTTGCTAGTTTTTTGTAATAAATGCACAACAATATGGAGTTGAAAATATTGCGCCAAAAGGCAAAAAATTGGGCTGTTAGTGGTTTTGGTTTATGCTTAGGAGTCGGTTTGCTTTTTTCAGCTTGCCGAGCTGGAAAAAGATACCATGATAGCAAAGGATTCGAAATTATACATCACGCCCAAGATAAATCGGTGAAGAATGTACCATTGTTAGTGCATGGCAAAGTTACGATTAGTGAAACGGGGAAAAAAGCTGCTTTTGCCACATTGCGTTTTGAGTCCAAAAAGGGTGAAATTTATAAAACCACGGCAGATAAAGGGGGATTTTATTCTATGATATTTGATGAGGATTATTTTGAGGGAAATGTCGATGTGGAAGTAAGAGGGGGAGCATTTATGGCAGAGGATGTGTTTTTTGGTTATTCAAGTGCAACCGAGTTTAATGTTAGGTTGTTTAATTATGATCAGCCTGGCAATTTTGTCATTCTCAACAAAAGTGACATAATTTTTATAAGAGAAAGGATGGCGAAGGAAGACAGCCTGAAAATGGAACTGAAAAAGTAGTTCTTTCAAAAGTAGGTAAAAATGGGTGGGTGACGGATTATACCTGCTAGACTAGTTGCTGTAACATAAGAGCATAACGTTGAAAAAAGTAGTTCAGTTGGTAGGGCAACAGACTCTTAATCTGCGGGGCCTGTACTCGAATTCAGTTTAAGAAAATAATATGCGGTAAAAAGGGGCATCATTTTGGATCTCCGTAATTGCCAAGCCTCAAGATAATATGAGTAATTACCAAGTGGCATTATGCTTAAAAAAATAAAAGCACTATTCTTTATAAATTTTGCGCTGATATCGTTCGGCGTAAACGCGCAAACTCGTCTTTCTGATAGCACAAAAGTGGATAGTTTGACGTTCGTTCGTACAAGGGATATCATTAATAAATTGTCTAATGATCTTTTCGAAAAACATACCTATACAAAAGATGAAAAGAGTTTGCCATATCGATTGTTAAAGCCAAAAAACTATGATAGCTCCAAGAATTATCCAGTTATTATTGCCTTTCATAATTCTAGTAGGATCGGGAATGATAATGAAAAGCAACTGGAGCATCTGTCAAAAATATGGATAAGAGAAGATGTTTATGATACGTATTCCGCTTTTGTAATTGTCCCTCAATTTAAAGAGCGATCCTCTACGTATTTGAAAGCCGATGATGGATCGCTTAGATCGGTGCCTTTTAATGATATACAAGTGGTGCTGAACTTATTGGATGATTTTCAAAAGAGATACAACGTGGACAAATCCCGAATCTATCTTACAGGCTATTCGATGGGCGGATCTACAGCACAAAATATTTTAAACCTTGCGCCCGATAAATTTGCGGCCATTGTCTCGGTTGCCGCTGTTCCGGATTTCTCAAACATCCATTCGCTGAAGCAAAAAAGTGTTTTTTTGATTCATGGGAAGATGGATGCCGTAAATCCATACGCGGGATCTGAAGAGCTTTTTACAAGATTAAAAGGTAATAAGAACGTGGTTTTTAAAACTTTCACGGAATTGAATCATGATAACATTACGATTCCATTACTTCTAGATAACGAGATACCAAACTGGTTGTTTAAGCAGAAGAAATAGAGACAAAAAACCGCCTACATTCCTGCAGGCGGTCGAAAAATCATAGCCATAAAACATTCCCGCTAGGGAATAATCCAGCGGTTTACCGCATTATGTTCTGCGGAGAGCACCAGCTTATAAAATTTTTTGCCGGCAAGTGCATGGGGTAGCACTATAGAAGCCTTTCCTTTGGCGAGGTCAACTTTGCCAAGGGATGTATAACTATCGGCTTGTGCTGCGCCTTTTTCCTTAAAGGTATTGCTAGGCGCGAGGAAAAGCTCTACTTGACCCTCTTTGGCAAAGGGCGTCCATTCGGCCTCTATTTTGCCGTCCACCAGCCTAGCTTTCGGATCGGCGATGGACACCTTCCCCACGAAGGGCACGCCATCCAGTTCCCAGGCCTGCTGCTTCGGAATATTCACCTCGAGGTGGCGCGCTACAGAAGGCAATATATCGACGATAGCCGGTTGGTGCGCATGGAAATGTTGATTTAGCCCCTGCTTGTTGGTGGCAATCCAGATGGTGCGTTCGCGATCCGTTTGGCCACCGTGGGATAGACCTGTCGCTACATCGCGGCCATGATCGGTAATGATCACCACCATCCAATCTTCATTGAAATACTGCTCGCGGTATTTGACGGCGTTGTAAATGTCGCCCACCTGCCTATCCGCTTTGTGCACGGCATCATACATGCCTTCGGCATCGCCGAAGATATGGCCTGCATTATCGGTATACTGTAGGTATACCCAGCTGAGGTCTGGCGCTTCCGTGCGGATACTTTGCCAAGCTTGCGCCGTAACTTCTTCGTCAATTTTGCTGATGTAGGTGGTCATCTTATCATGTGGAAAACGAACGGTATCCAGTTCGTAGCCATCATAATGGTAATCGATCTTTAGGCTGCTGGTTTCTGGCTTACCTTCGCCCAAAATTTTCGTGCGGTTGTCCAGCCAGGTGGAGTAGATACCGAGTTTGCGATCGGGCTGTTGTGCTTTCAGGTGGCGGAAGATCGTCCAGTAGTTGTAGTTGGGCGCGCTGACATCGTTGCCCCATACATTGTGCTTATTGCCCCAAGTGCCGGTGATCATGCTCGTATAGCATACCGCGGATATCGTGGGCGTTTGCGAATAGCCGCCACGCTCGCCGCCCATGTAGGCGCGGGTGTATCCGCCATCTTTGGAGATTTCATCGATGTTTGGCGTGTCCTCCCGCTCGATCACATCCGCCGGGATGCCGTCTACAATCACCAGCAGGGCTTTTTTGACTTTCGCTGCTGGCGCTTGCGCGAAACTGCCGCTGCTGTGTAATAGCATTATGCAAAGGCCAAAGAGGGCGTAGTTTATTTTCTTCATTGGATATATTCCCATTTTACGGCGTCTTTGGAGAGCTCTACTTCTAGGTGTCCCGGTGCGGTACCATGGAAAGCCCCGTGCCACCAGTTTCCCGATACGGCTCCGGCAGTTATAAACTGTACGCCTTTGACCTTGATTTCCTCATAGAGGTGCATATGCCCTTGCAAAACCAGCTTAAGGTTGTGCTTCTCAAATAGATCGAACACCTGCTTTTGGTTTTGAAAGGTGTCTGCGCCGGTATAGCGTCCTTCCAATACGGGATAGTATACCGATAGGAAGGGAACATGCGAGACAACGACAATCGGCTGTTCTTGCGGCGTTTTGCTTAACAGCTCTTTCAGCCAGTTTAGCTGCTCGGATTTTACGCTGTATTGATTGTTCTCTACCTCTACGCTGTTCAAGACGATAAAGGTACAGCCTTTGTGCGCAAAGCTATAATAGGTTTTGCCGAAGGTTTTTTCGAAGGCTTGGAAATCGTTCTTACCATCGCGCACCGAGCGGGGCAAACGGTCATGGTTGCCAATGGCCATATGGTAGGGCTTTTTGGTTTTATCCAGCAGATCCTTCAGCTGTGCCAAGCGCTGCTCGCCGGTGGGGATATCCGTCGGTTTCAGGTTGTCAATATCGACATTGTCGCCCCCGCTGAGCACAAAGTCTACCGACTTGGGCAGTTTTTGCAAGCGCTGTGCCACCTGGTTGAGGGTGCTATCGCTGTGGATATGTAAATCCGTGAGAAACGCAAATTTGAATTGCTGTGCCTGGACGGCAGGACTGCTGCCCAGCCAGATGCTGAGCAACAGGATGATGATGTTTTGTGTTTTTTTCATTACCAGCCAAATATTTGTGTTAAGTTAGGATTTAATCGGATTTCATTCTGCGGAATGGGGCGATAATAATATTTTGGTGCTTCAAAAGTACCGCTGCGCTCGATGGTTTCTACGGTGCCGCTGTTGCCTTGCGAAAGGAATACGCCTACATCCTGTGTGAAGGTGCCCGCGCGGTAATATTGCAGTTCGCGGCCTAAGCTGTTTTTCTCTTTGACGGCCGGAATTGTTGCGGAAGCGGGTAGTAGTTCCAGATCCGGAATGCCATCACCTGTCATATCGTGCTTGCCCAATCCCGAGAAATAGATCCCTTCGCGCTTCTTTTCCAATAGCTTGCCCAGATTCCAGCGCATAAGGTCATCAAAGCGGAAACCTTCAAAGGCCAGTTCCACACGACGCTCACGGCGTACCTCATAGACCATATTGCGCTGTGCGCTCTCGACATTGGCATGTTGGGCAGACATCACCGGGTCGATACCCTGCGAGAGAGACAGCTGCGGCATGCCTGCGCGCAGGCGTAACAAGTTGATGCTGCGGTCAAGGTCTGCTTGCGTTAAAATGCCCAGCTCAGCTTTTGCTTCGGCAAAGTTTAACAGTACCTCGGCGTAGCGGTATAGCGGAATATCCAAATTGCGCCGCTGCTCGACGTTCAGCGTGTTTGGAAAACCTTTAATCTGATGGTAGCCGGAGAAATTCTTAGCGAGCTGCTGCACATATAGACCCTGCCCTTGGGCATAGGTATGCGAATAGACCAATTCCCATCCCGGGTAGGCATATGATTGCGAAAGACGTGGATCACGGTTTTCAAATTCCTTGACAAAGGAGAAACGCTCATAGCCCGGTTGGCTGGAATAGAAAGAGCCGTCGCGCATCAGGTAAGACTGCAGCAGGTCTCGCAGCGGGTAATACTCATAGTTTCCGAACATGCCGGGCCAATCATCTGCATTGAGCACATTGTTGGCGTAGAAGCGGCCTAATACCACCTCGCGGTTGTTGTCCAGGCTTTCGTTGAAGAACAGGCTCGCATAGTCCGATTCCGGATTGCCGGTATTGTGTATTTGAAAACCGCCATCGCTCATCACTTGGTTGCTCAAGGTATACGCTTTTTCCAAAAAAGCGGTTGACGTTGACTTCAGGTCAAGCTCATTGTGGTATTTGCGGTAGGTACCTTCATATAGGGCAAAGCGACTGTATTCCTGTAGCACCACCCATTTGTTTACGGCACCCAGTGCGGATGTCGGGCGGACATGCTGCGCCGCATATTCAAAGTCTTCCATGATCTTGTCGACCACAAAGGCACGCGGATCACGACCCGCAAAGAGGTAGTCGTTATCATTTGCCTCTAATGCTTTGTCTATCCAAGGCACGTCCGAGAAACGCTTTACTTTATCGACATAGAAGCGGGCGCGGAAGTAGCGGCCCAGGCCTTCATAATGTGCCTTTTCGCTGTCGCTGATCTGCGCTTTGCGCATATTTTCGAGGTAAAAATTGGCTTTGCGCAGCTGTGCCCAGTCATCGTGGCCCCAGCCATTGGTGATGGTCGTGGCCGTAGCGTTTCCCGTCATCAGGTTCTTGATTTCGTTGTTTCCGGTGGTGCTGGCATTGTCCGTGGTGGCATCGGCTTGGTAAATGCCCAGTCCGGAAAAGTTGTACATACCCACGATAAAAAGATCGAGGTCATTGGCGGTATTGAAAAAACTCTCCTTATTGATTTCCGTTTCGGAGCTCAGGTCCATAAAGCCATCGTTGCAACTGCTGCTGGATAAGAGTACGGCGCCGAAAAGTGCTAGTTTAATGTATCTATTCATGCTTGTTGTCGTTAAAAGGTAAATTGAACACCACCCGAGAAACTGCGCTGGAACGGATAGGTAAGACCGTTACCTACACGGCCGGGGCTTTGTTCGGGGTTGGTATATGTATTTTCGTTTAAGGTCTCCGGATCGAAGTAGCGCTTCACGGCCGACCATTCCATAATGTTTTCGCCGCTGAGGTATACGCGAATATGACCAATCTGAGCGCGCGATGTCCAAGCGCTAGGCAATGTGTAGCCAATAGTCAGGTTTTTAAGGCGAAGATAGGCGGCGTTTAGCATGTAGTTGGTTTGCGGAATGGCTAAACCTTGCGACTCGTCGATACGCGTACCCAAGTTGCGGTCGGCCAGCCACGACTGCAGTACCGGATACGCGGCATCGAGGTTTTGGTCGGCCAAGCCGAGGTTGAGGTAGCTTTGGGAATGGCGTGCCCGTTCGGCTTCTGAATCGCCTTCGGCACGGTAGAAGTCCAACAGGTGTCCGTAGAAGTTTCCATAAGGCTGTTGGTAGGGGCCCCAGTAGAGGTAATCGATTGGGTAGTAATCGCGCTTGCCAATGCCTTGGAAGAAAGCACGAACGTCAAACCCTTTCCAATCGGCAGACAGATCTAAGCCGAATTGGTAACGGGGGGTAGAGTTTCCGATGCGTTTCAAGTCTTTGGTGTCGTCGAGGGTATAGCCCTTTTCAATTTTACCATTGCCATCTTGGTCCACATATTTCGGCCATCCCGGAACAATAGATAGCGCGCCCCATGGAATAATGCTGGACTGATCCAAGGCTGCAATTTCATCGGCGTTGGCAAAGAAGCCATCGCTCTCCAATCCCCAAATTTCACCGAGGCGCATTCCTTTGTAGTACGTGGTGATGCTGTTGTTGGGGTTGTCGAAGCGGATAATTTTGGAATAAGAGTCAGCTAAAAGGAATTTGGCATTGAAGCGGAGTGGCGCATTGGCCAAGTTAAATTGATCCTGGTAGGATAGGGTAAGTTCCCAGCCGTTTGTTCGAAGGTCGGCAGCGTTTTCATTGGGTTCTGCCGCGCCCAAGACATTGGGCAGTTCACGTCCGAGGGTTAGCATGCCCAAGGTTTCGCGCGAATAGTAGTCGAAGCTGGCCGCCAGCTTGTTTTGCCAAAGTGCCATATCCAAACCGAAGTTGATGGTATTCACTTTTTCCCAAGTGTAGTTGGGTGATACCAAATATGGGGCATCGATATAGATCGCTTGGCTGCCGCCGATCAGGTAGCTGGAGGTTTGCTTGGCCATGGACGCTTGGTAGCCATAGTTGCCGACCGCTTGGTTGCCCAAGGCGCCATAGGAAGCACGTAGCTTGAGGAGCGTCAGGTCGCTGATGTCCGCTAGGAAATTTTCGCGATCCAAACGCCAAGCCACCGAGCCCGAAGGGAAGAAGCCGAAGCGTTTATCTTTCGGGAAACGGGAGGATCCATCATAGCGGCCATTGAATTCCACGATATACTTGTCGTCATACATGTAGTTCAAGCGATAGAACGCACCACGCAGGGCGTACGTGTCGATTCCCTCGCCTACGTTCATGGTGCCGGTCGCAAACTGCACGGTGGGGTATGTTTCCGATATCAAGCCCTGGCGGCTTAAGCTGAAGCCCTCATAACGGTAGCTCTCTTGGTTGAAGCCCAACACGGCCGTTACTTGGTGCTTATGGAACGATTGTGCATAGGTGCCGAAGACATTATAGACGTTATAATAGGAGAAGCCGGCTTGGCGGAAGGCTTCGCTGGTACCTTCCTTGCGTACATCATCTGGCCCAAAGCCAATGTTGTACTGCGTGCGGTAAGCGTTGTAGTTCATGGCGTTACGCTGGAAGGTATAATCGGCGTTCAGCTTGAATTTACTATTGAATAAGCGAAGCTCGGTGTTAAAGGTCGACTGCACATCCATGCGTTTGATGTCCGTTTTGCCGCCATCCACCATTTCTGCCGCTAAACGACCCACCGTCGTATTGGCCCAAGTGCCGTCGGGGTTCTTATCGTAGCTGGTCGGGAAAACATTGTAGATCGCGGGCAAATCCATGCGGGAAGGTGTTAAGCGGCGGTTGCTACCTAATACGGTATTGTTGCCTATAGCAATAAAATCCGCCAGTTTGTAATTCACTTTTGCGCGTAGGTTGTACCGGTCAAAATAGTCATCTGTCAAGATCAGGGGCGAGTTTTGGCGGTTGTAGCTACCGCTGAGGTAGTATTGTGCTTTCTCGCTTGCTCCCGAAATGGACAGGTCGTGGGTCTGCGCGGCGTTCCAATCGGATAGGAAATAGCGCGTCCAGTCGCGATTGCCCATGTATTCCCATGCTGCGGGATTGGAGGGGTCAATGCGCACGCCGGGTGTGGATGGATCGTCGGAACGCTGTCTAGCGTAATCGTAAAACTGATCGGAGTAGTTGACGTTGTTCCAAGGTGTATTGTCAGTCGAGGTCTGCAACAGGCGTGAGAATACGTAGGGATCGGTAATTTTATCGGGCATCACGGTGGGGGTATTCCACGTGAAATTATTGCTGTAGCTCACTTTTGCATCGCCCTTGCCGGTTTTGGTCGTGATGATGATAACCCCAAAGGATGCGCGCGCACCGTAGATGGCTGCTGCGGATGCATCTTTGATGATGGAGAAGGATTCGATATCCTGCGGCGCAATACGGATCAATTCGGCCGCGGTAACAGGCACGTTATCCAGCAAGATCAATGGATCGCCACCATTGATGGAAGTGATGCCGCGGATGTTGATGTTGGGGGTGGCCCCCGGCGCGCCCGAATTGAACTGAATGTTCAAGTTTGGCGCAATACCTTGCAGACCTTGCGCTACGTTGGCAATGGGGCGGCTTTCCAATACGTCGCCGCTCACATAATCTACGGCACCGGAAAGGTTTACTTTTTTCTGCATACCGTAACCCACCACGACGACCTCGTCCATGTCGTTCAGCACGGGATCGCGCAGCGCTACGACTACGGTGGAGCGCTTGCCGGCCGACACGATGTATTGGCACGCCTGTTTGGGTTGCAAGCCGGTAAACGTTACTTGGATGCAATAATTACTATCCGCTGGCAAGTTGGCGAAAACGGCCTTCCCCTGGTCGTCAGTTAGACCAATCCGTTTGAAGGCTTGGAAGTTGTTGTTGGATAGTGTGATGGTTGCATTGGCCAATCCTTTCGAATCCCCGTCTTGCACGATCACCACTATCTCACCGCTTTGTTGGGCTACTGCCCAGCTGCCTAAGAAAACCGTCATGAGCAGCAACATGATACCTTTTCGCGGTATACTGTTTGTCAAAAATAATCGCATATCTGTGTTAAAAATTGTGCATAGTTTGTCCTGTCCACCCATTTTTTGGTGGATATATCCTTTTTTTATTGCTGTTATTTAGTTTGTGCTACGAATAGTGTATGTGTTTTGCTGTGCGTTCCACTCCATCTCCAAATCGTTGGCCATGCAGATGGTCGTCAAAATCTGTTCGATACTATTTTGCTGGTCGAAGGATCCATAAAAAGACATCCCCTCCAGCTCTTTTTCCGAAAATGCAATGCTGGTGCTGTAGAAAGAAGCCAAGGCGGGGAGCACTTCCGATAGTGGTTTATGATGAAAAAACAGTGTGGTGACCATCGGTTCGTCCGCAGGCGCTGTTTCTTTGCTGATCGCTGGCGCTTCCGTCTTTTTCGAAACGGTTGGTTCTTGCCACTGCTGTCCAGGAGTAAGGTAAGCCAAAATAAGTGGCTGGGCCTTGTCCTGCAATTGTGCGATGGATACCTTACCGGTGACCAGGCGTACACGTGGATTCCCGCCCGCTTTGGTCTGCTCAACCCAAAAGGACGTGCCCAAAGCCGTGGTGATAATTTCGCCAGCGCGCACAGAAAAGGGGCGTTTGTGATTATGGGCCACCTCAAAATATGCTGTACCTTCCAACGTTACAGCGCGGCGGTGGGATTCGAAGGGCACTTTCCAAGTCAGGCTGGAATTGGCAGTGAGGCGCACTCGGGTGCCATCCTGCAGCGTTAGTATGCTGTCCTTTCCGGAGTGATTGCGGATGGTTTGTTGCTTAGGATAAGCAGCCGCCCAGCTGTTGTCTGGCCGCAATGGCGAAGGCGTGGTAAGAGCGGCATGCTGATGGATGAGCTGTAGCCCCAAAAAGAGGAACAATGCCAGAGAGGCGGCGATAGCTAACGGCTGCCAAAGTCGGTTTCTTCCTGTGGTAGCTGTTTCCTCCGGAAGTAGCTGCGCATCGATGCGTTGCTTCAGCAGGTCCTTATCGCGCGGCAACATCGAGGGCTGATCGTCCATGATATCCAGCTCGTGCATCCACTGCTCCATATGGCGTTTCTCATCCGTATCCAGTTGGCCCTTGAGGTACCGGTCAATAAGCGTTTCCAATTCCTGTTTTCTATCCTGCATACACCATATAGTTGCGCAATCAGCAAAGCGTACCATCGATTTCCGATTAAGGAAATGTGAACTTTAGGTAAAGAAAAACAGCGATTAATGAAAGAGTAGAAAGATGCCGATGAGGCTCAGCATGGAGGTGTCCATCCGTTCGGCTTCCATATGGCGGCGTATTTGCTGCAAGCCTTTACTGAGCTGGTTTTTTACGGTTTGGGTAGAAAGGCCGAGGTTTTCTGCAATCTCTTGGTTGTTGAGGGATCGGTAGTATTTTAGCTGGAATACTTCTTTCATGCGCTGCGGCATGTCATGCACCGATTGTTGGATCGCGTGGAGCAGTGTTTCGTAACTTTCTTCGTACCGTGCCGACGTGAAATGTTCACCGCACTCCTGCGTCTCCAAGAGCAGATGATACTGGTCGATATGCTTCTGTTGTACGCCTTGCCGACGGAAATGCATAAAGACTTTAAAATAGAGGGCCGAAGTAAGATAAGACCTTAACGAGGTTTGGACCTGAATACTATGGCGTTTTTGCCAGATGTCGATAAAAAGGTCTTGCACGATATCCATGGCCAGTTCCTTATCGCCTACTTTTTTGAGCGCGATTGCCAGTAGTATATTCCAATAACGATCGTATATGGCATTGAAGGCTTGATAATCACCTTGTGTTATCCTCTGCCAAAAAATCATATCCAAGGATTCCGCCATTATTTCTGCTATGCACTGTTTAAGGTCGACACAAAACTCAAACTTTAATACTAGCTAAATATTAAGACGGTGTGAAAGAATTGTTAAAGCGAAGGAAAGCGTAAAGATGCATCGAAAAATCCAGTAGCTTCCTTTTCTTCGATGCACCTGCAATTTCACCTCATTTTTTTGAAAAAGTAAATACGAAGGATTTGGCATCGTATCGATTAGATGCTGACTTTCCTATAATATACTGAAGGAACTATAATCCCTTAACTATGATTTCCTCCGTCAATCCTTATGATTTCACCATTTATAAAGGCGCCGTCTTCCGAGGCAAGCATGGCGACAACACCAGCGACATCTTCCGGATTTCCGTAGGGCAGATCCATCCGTTTCAAATGCTCCATCAAGGTATAGTCTACATCTGTTCCCAAGTGTTCAAGCGGGTTTTCTTTTATCATGTTGGTGGCTATTCCCCCTGGGGCAACGGCGTTTATACGTATTCCGGTTTTCATGTATTCCCACGCCAAGGTGCTAGTCATCGCGGCAACACCTCCTTTACTGGCCGCATAGGCTGCCATGTAAGGATGTCCAAAGAACGAAGAGGTGGAAGCGGCGTTTACAATACTACCTTTCGTTTTGATGAGCAAAGGGATCGCCTCGCGATTAATTAAAAACGTTCCCAAAAGATTGACCGTAATAGGTACCATAAACTCTTCGACACTCGTTGATGAGGTGACAGAAGATCGCAGTATGCCAGCCATGTGAGCAACGGCGTCCAGTTTTCCTTCCGTATGCGCAATGCTTTTAAAAACCTCCTTTACCGCATCCTCATCCGTGACGGAAGCGGTCATGTAACGACCCGGATTAGTCATCTTTCTGACCGTTTCTTCCAAGCCATCACGGTTGACATCCATAGCCACAACTCGTGCTCCTTCTTGAGCAAACCTTAAAGCGCACGCGCGTCCCATTCCCGATGCAGCGCCTGTTACCAATACTACTTTTTCATTGAATCGTTTCATCTTATTTACATTTAAAAAGCTATATCTTCAAAAAATTGTATGTCTTTATGTGTCTTCTCTCCTCCAAGTCCGCCAATTAGGAAGGTAAAAATGCGAGAGGCGTTGGTTTTCATTGGATCTGGAAAATTGGCACTGACACTTGCTATCATGGTGAGCAGCAATAATAAGTCGGTCCGTAAATCGAAATCTGCCCGTAAATAGCCAGCTTCTTTAGCTACTGCTACGGGATCTTTAAAGACCTCAATTAATTTTCTACCGGTTTCTGTGCTGTCTTCTTCATTTAAATATGGAACAAACAGGTTGTACTGAATTCGTTGCTTCACAACAATTTTTAATAATTCAAAAAACAATAGTCCGTCCGCACTAAATGTTCGACTTATTTTTTCCAGCTGCTCTAAGTTATAACAGAAAACGGCACCTATCACAGCACTTTTATCGGGGAAATATCTATAAAATGTCATTCTGGATAATCCCGATTGTTTTGCCAATCCGACTAATGAAAAATCTGGACCTTTTTCTTTGAACATTTTCAAAGCAACGTCGATTATAGCGTTCCGATTTCTTTTTACATCTGCTCTTTCTTTAATCATGATAATTTGTTAAGTAAACAAATATACAAAAAAAGTTACATAGTGTAACATTTTTAAATATATTTGATCTGTAAATGCATTACGGTTAAAATGAAAAGTTATGAGCAATAGCAAGCATCACAAAAAAAAGGAACAAGATACTACAATAGAAGTGGACTTACTTATCGTCGGTGCGGGTACCGGTATGGCTGCAGCATTGGCCGCTCACGAGCTTGGTCTTTCAACATGGGTAATTGAGAAAACAAGCTATGTGGGCGGCTCTACTGCAATTTCTGGAGGTGCTTTTTGGATCCCTGACAATGCGGTTTTACAGGAGGCGGGATCGTCGGACAGTCTCCAAGGCGCCCAAACTTACCTGCATGCAATTGTTGATGATCAAAAATCTACTGATCGTATTGATCAATTTCTGAAATATGGCCATCGGACCGTCGATATGCTAAGGCGTATGACGCCAATGCAGTTCTTTTGGTCAAAAGGATATCCGGATTACCACCCCGAAATGCCTGGCGGATCAGCGGAGGGTCGCACCTGTGAATGTAAGCCATTTAATGTTCGCATGTTAGGCCGTGATGTAGCTCGTTTGCGTCCGGCGCAGCTTAAACCGCCGGTTCCGATGCCTGTTACTGGATTCGATTATAAATGGTTCAATCTGATGGTTTGCAAGCCTTTTAAAGCGATGCCACTTTTTGTCAAACGGATGCTGCAGGGAATCGGTGGGCTACTGCTAGGAAAGCATATGGTTGGCGGCGGTCAAGCTATTGCGGGCGGGTTATTTGCGGGATTAAAGCGGGCGGATATTCCGGTATGGACGAATTGTTCGTTGATGGAACTTATTGTCAATAAGGGACGTGTCGAGGAGTGCATCGTGAAGTATCAAAATGAAGAGGTTCGGATAACCGCCAAAAGGGGGATCGTCCTGAGTACAGGCGGCTTCGACCACAATATGTTGATGCGACATCATTATCAGTCGTCCGGTTTAGGGGATCATTACAGCCTTGGCTCGGATGGAAATACGGGTGACGGCATTAACCTAGCAAGGTCTCTCTGCGCGGGAATTGACAATATGGAAGAGGCTTGGTGGTTTCCCGCAATCGCTCCGCCAGAAGATGGAGGTAGGCCTCAGGTTTTGCTTGCCGAAAGATCACTTCCGGGAAGTTTCATGGTTAATCATGCAGGTAAACGCTTTATCAATGAGGCCACGGACTATATGACTTTCGGTCAAAAAATATTGGCTTTGGAGAAAGAAGGTCAGCATAAATTGGAAATGTGGTTGATCTTCGATCAAAGTTATCGTAATCGTTATATCTTGTCGGGAACAATATTTCCAATGATGGCGCTTCCAAAAAACTGGTATGAATCGGGGGTAGCTTATTCGGCCGATACCGCAGAGGCTCTAGCCAGCCAATTAGGACTGCCTATGGAACAGTTTGTCTCGACATTCCAAAGATTTAATGAGTTGTCCATGACGGGGAAAGACACAGACTTTCATCGCGGTGAAAGTGTCTATGACAATTATTACGGAGATCCAACGATTATGCCGAACCCAAACCTAAGACCGTTGCGAGGCAAACTTTATGCAGTGAAGGTTGTGCTGGCTGATTTGGGCACCTGTGGCGGACTGGTGACAGATAAATTCGCGCAGGTATTACGAGAGGATGGGATGCCGATACGGGGCTTGTATGCTGTCGGTAACAGTGCGGCAAATGTATTCGGCCGGGTATATCCAGGTGCGGGCGCTACAATCGGTCAAGGTTTGGTCTTCTCGTATGTTGCCGCCCATCATGCGGCAGAGAAGCTGGAGTAATACACAGATTCAGCCTATAGGAACCCTATTCTCTCACGCTTTACCCACGTAGTTTGCTTCCGTTGGTAGCACGCTAGACTTTGTAAAACCAAGACCTAAGGTGCCTTATTCCCGTCGTGCGCTGTCCCCCAATGAGTGCGCGGGGCTATTCGTTTCCGATAAGATTTCGCGAAAAAATTGTTATCTTTGAACGAAAGCCAGATTATGGAAAGTAAAGAGAAAAAACTTGTGTATGCTATGGCGGAAGGTGATGGAAGTGCGTTCACGGCCTTGTACCACTCCTACGCAAACCGGGTCTTTCAGTTTGTTATGCGGTATGTTAAATCGCCGGATCTTGCAGAAGACCTGCAGCAAGAGATTTTTCTTAAGATGTGGGAAAACCGGAAGCAATTTAAGGCAGCGAATGCTTTCCGGCCCTATCTATTGGCTACTACACGGAACCATGTGTTGGATTACCTCAGGCGCATCGCAAAATCGGAGGCGGCGCAGGCAGAGATCATCCATCATATGCCTTTGGAAGCAAAAGGCAGCGACTTTTTCCTATTGGAAAAAGAATACCAGGCTTATATCGCGCAAGCTATAGGCTCCCTCAGCCCGACCGCTCGAAAAGTTTTTCAAGGCTGCCGGGAAGAGAGAAAGACCTATAACGAAGTTGCCGCAGAACTGGGCATAAGCCGGGATGCGATCAAAAAACATATGGTGCGCGCCATGAAATCCATACGCGTGGCCATCGAAAAAGATTTTGATATCTACCTCCTCATTTTATTGAGTTTGGCTGTATTTTTTTATCTTTTTTAATACACCTTTTATCTCCCTTCGGTATGCGAAGGACGCATTTTAGGTTTCCTGTGCTTTCCGCTTTGGAAAAATGCTTTTACCTCATATACGTGGGCTTTGCAAGAATCCAGGTATATGAGGTAAAAACACCGAGCAAGATATCGTGCTCATAAGCCTCCGTTCTTATTTCAACAATTTCGTTATTGCCTCAACAGGGATAGCGCGCTTGATAACCATTTGCACGTCGCTTGGTTTGGATGCTTCGTCTTTGGAAACCAGGGTTACCGTGGCAGATACCATACCGCAGACATTACCCTTTTCATCGAGAATTGGGCCGCCACTCGATCCCACCGCGTAGTCCGCTGTGATATCCATGCGCATACCCTGTCCTTTCATGCCGTTGAACATATAATTACGGGCCACCATACCGGAGGAAAAATAGTAAGGATTGCTTTTGGGATGTCCCAACGCGAAGACCGTAGCCCCAATTTCCGCAGCATCGCCGAGCGGTATGGGTTGCACTTTCACGCCTTGCGTATCTACCCGAAATATAGCGACATCATTTGCCTGATCATAAGCCAAGATCTCTTTTAACGTGAAGATGCGGTTGTCATACGTAGTGAAGAACAGGTTCATGTCATCGGTAGGTTTTTTTCCGGCGATGATCCTCGCGATCTCGCCATCTTCCTTTTTTTCGATAAAGGGTTCCAGCACATGGTAGTTGGTGACGGCCAACCCATCTTCGTCGATAAAGAACGCAGTGGCATTCGGAGCGACATGCACCTTGTCACAGTTGCCGCAGTTGTAACTGTAGGCGTACTGCAAAACCGACCCTTTGCTTTTTGAATAGATCGCCGTCGCTGGTAGATCTTTTTTGCCCTTCTTGGCTGCCTTGCCGATCTCTACGGGGTTATTTGCAACGCTTACCTGCTCTAGGTACGCTTTGTTGCTGAACACGGGCATTTCGTCGACTTTAGCAGCCATTTGATCCCAGTTGGCTTCTTCGTTCCGGAATCTCGCCTGTTGCGCCTGAACCTGCGATACGGCTGAACAACTTAAAATAAAGAGCAGGGAAACGCCTGTAAAGATAGAAATGTATGGATTTTTTTTCATGTTAAATGGTGAATGATTAGCGTGTAGACGAAAAAAAGCGATCGACCCCTTGTTCAGGGATCGACGCTCTTCAGCTAACACATATAGTAAGAAAAACAAACGCGTTCATTTTTTATTTACGGGTATCTGTAAGCCCTTCTTGGCCCAAGATTTCATCCAGCTTTTCTTCCAAAGCCGCGCCCCGCAGGTTGCTGGCGACAATGATGCCATTTGGATCTATCAGGTAATTGTCGGGAATACCAGCGATTTCGTATAGTGCTACGGATGGCGTTTTAAACCCCGTTAATTCAGATAGCTGCGTCCACGGCATACCGTCTTCCTCGATCGCCTTGATCCATTCGTCACGGCTCTTATCCAGCGAGATGCCCAATACGGTAAATCCTTTTTCATGATCTTTATACTTGTTGTAGGCTGCCAACACATTGGGGTTCTCTCCGCGGCAAGGGCCGCACCAGCTCGCCCAGAAATCCAAAAAGACGTATTTGCCCTTAAAATCGCTGAGGGAATATTCCTTACCCTCGGTATCGGGCAGCGTGAAATCTGGTGCGACAGCACCCTCACTGATGCCTTTGATTTGCTTCATGCGAGCGGCAATCTGCTGTCCAACTTGGCTTTCGCGCAGCCTCTTCGATGACTGTTGAAACCAGCCTTCAGCGCGCTCGATGGGCGACTCTTTGGTTAAGACAATATCTTTCAAAATCAACATATTTGCCAAGCTATTCGGATGGTTGGCAAACCAACGATCATAGTCTGCCAAGCGTAGCCTTTCATATTCACGATAGGCGTTCATGCTCTCTCGTTCCATGGATGCCATAGCTTCCTTGTCCTTGGCTTCGTAGGCTTTCATATATTTTTCATTCAGCTCCTCGCTGCCACTTTCCAGCACTTGCATTCTTTTGTTGATGGGTTCTGTAACTTCCCTCTCAAACAGTTTCAAGTCATCACCAGCAGGATTTTGTGTAACTGCGAATTGCAGGTTCTTCCAGTCGGCTGCTGTGCCGCTAACGGCTGCAGTAGCGGGTCCAAGCACGGTGCTTGCGCTATTTTCCCCTTTATAGGAAAGCTTGTAATGTGCCACCTCCGGCTGCTGGATTTCAAATCGAAACGCACCGTCTTTAACCGTGGTAGAGTCTTTCGAATGAAAAGCGTTTTTCATGACCGGAACATGACCCATAAGGTATACCTTTTCACCATCGACCAAACCGCCTACGGATCCAGTTATGGTCAGCTTATCCTGTGCTGTTAAGTTCGTTGCCCATACGGCACTGATGGCCGTGATGATAAGCAGGCGCAGGTCTAGGACGGTTTTTTTTAGCTTGTTTGTACGCATGTTTTTTTCTTTAATAGTTGTTATAAATGAAGTGCAGTTGGGAGAACCGGTCAATTGGCCAGTAGCTCCTTTAGCAGTTTGTCTAACTCTTCCCCGCGCACGTTCTTTGCAATAATTTTACCTTCTGCATCCAACAGGTAGGTGCTGGGTAGAAAAGGCACCGAAAACTTAACTTTCGACGGCTTTTTTTCCTCCTCCATCCCGCCTTCCCATGCTTGGGGCCAATTAGGATGCTTGCTTTCTAGCGCTGCGAGCCACTTGTCGCGGGAGGCATCCGTCGAGATGCCCCATATTTCCAACCCTTTGTCTTTGTAGCGATCGTACGCTTTTTTCAGATTCGGAATTTCAGCCATACAAGGCCCACACCAGCTTGCCCAAAAATCGATGTATAGGTATTTTTTTCCGTTCAGCAGCTGCGTCAACGAAAGCTGTTCGCCGGTTTTGTTGGGTACCTCGAAATTTGCCACCATGCGCCCAACGGCGGATTTTAGTTCTGTCTCATTATTGATTTTCAATCCTTTACCATAAGGGCTGTTTTGTGCCGTAATGCCAAGCTTATTATATAATTCCACCCGTTTCTCCACGGGAAAGGACGATCGTTTGAGCAAAAATGCCACCGCTACCGATTCCGGGTACCGCTCTATAAATTCGATGAGCAGCTCATTACCAATCTTCTCGTTTCGCGGATATACCTCCTGTTCATATACCTTGCTTAATTCCTGAAATATAGGATCATTTGTATATTTCCTGGGGTTGTCAAACCTTTCGGCGCCATATTTGTCGCGCAATGCTTGGAGAAAAGGTTCGTTTCTCCTCCGCTGTTCGTTGTAGTAGGCTTCAATAGTCTTTTGTGGTTCACTACCGCTGGTCGTTGATTGGGCCAAACTGCCCATATTGGCCTGGATGTGAATTGTGTCAGGCCTTTCGACCAGCAGTAAATAAGGCGCGTAGGAGCCATTGGTTTTACTCTCATATTCGCTCATCATAACATAGTGGCCCAATCCGGTAAAAGGGGCTATGATTTCAAATTTGCCGTCTTTTACCGTGGCCTCAAGCTTCAGGTCCTTTCCGGGCATTTCGCTATAACGATAGAGCCTTATTTTATGGCCGTCGTAGTCTGTAGAGCCGGCATCCCCCTTCAAGACTACCTGCTGTTGCTGTGCTAGGGCCAAGGTTACGGCTGTGCAGGCCAGTAAGGTAAAGATCAATCGGAGCGATTGTTGTATATGCATCATCTGGTTTTGTGTTTTTTGTTGTAAATCCTATTTTCTAGTGTGTTTTTTCAAAATTGCAGGGCTTCTGTCGCAATCAATCAGCAAGAAGATTGGCTAAAAGCTCGTCCAGTGCTTCGCCGCGGACATTTTTGGCGACCACTTTTCCCGTCGCGTCCAGCAAGTAGGTGCTTGGGAGAAAAGGCACGGAGAAATGTATGTTGGATGGCTTTTCGACCTCATCCATTCCGCCTTCCCAAGCCTGTGGCCAAGTTGGGCGCTCTTGGTCTTTGGCTGATAGCCATCGTTCACGGGATGCATCAGTCGATATGCCCCATATTTCTAAACCTTTGTCTCGATAAGCCTCATAAGCTCTTCTCAGGTTTTGGAATTCTGCTATACAAGGGCCACACCAACTGGCCCAAAAATCGATGTACAGGTATTTTTTTCCCTGTAGCAACTGCACTAATGAAAGCGGCGTGCCATCCTCCATAGGCACTTGGAAGTCCACAATCTGACTACCCACTTCAGAGCGTAGCTCCAGATCATTATTGCCTTTTAATTGTTGGCCGTATACGCTCTGCTGTACGGAGGGAGTCAGCTTGTTGTAGAGCTCCACGCGTTTCTCCGCTGGTAGCAGCGAATGGCTCAGCAAATAGGCCGTAGCAACAGAATTCGGGTGAAGGTCAGCAAAAGCCAAGGTTTCTTGATTTTCAATTTCCATCATTTTTGGGGACACAACTGTTTCGTATTCTGTCATGAGCTCTTCCATTTTGGGATCGTCCATATGCTCTTCTGGATTATCCAAAATTTCGTCGCCATATTTCGCGCGAAAGGCATCCATCACCCCTGCGGTGCGGCGATCTTTAGCGGCATAATATTCCTCCAGCTTTCGCTGCGGCTCGCTGCCAGTGGTGGTCGATTGCGCGAGATGACCCACATTGGCCTTTATTCGAATCGTGTCAGGTCGTTCTACGACGATCGTGTAGGGCGCATAACCACCGTTGACCTTACTTTCGTATTCGCTTTTTAAAACGTAGTGGCCCAATCCCGTGAAGGGAGCGACAAGCTCAAACTTCCCATCTTTTAGGGTGGCCTCCAGCTCGAGCTTCTGATCCGGCATGCCACTATATTGATAGAGAATGACCTTATATCCATCATAGGTTGTTGTACCTGCATCGCCTAGGAAAATAACGCGATCCTGCGCGGTAATAACGTTTGCCAAAACCAATAAAGAGGTAAATAGGGCAATTTTAAGTGTGCTGTATATCATCATAACATTTTAGTTTAAACGTTTCATTGCAAGGAGGAGATTAATCGCGAGGCGAATCCACATTAAACTTCATATGGGTTTTCACGATCTTGCCGAAGCCTCCTTGCACCGGCCAGCGCGTAGCGGTGAAGGTGCCTGAAGCGTTGGGCACAAAGACATAAAAGCGACCCTGATTACCGTCATAGGTACTAATGGCAATCTCTCGAACTCCTTCCTTGTTGGCCCATTCGATGGTCGTAATATTTTCCCCGGCCGGAAATTCGTAGAAGGCACGAGCCTCTTGATTGGGTATATCAAACAGATATACCTTATTGTCTACCGTATAGTATAGCAAAGGCAGATTGTACGAAGCGGCAAATGCACTGGCGCGATTAATTTCTGGAACAGCCGCCAAATTGATCTGATAGGTCGAGTGCGCCACAATGTCAAAATTCCTGAAATCGATGCGGTACAAATGAAAGTTTTGGTTATTGTCTTTAAAAACACCGACAAACTCGTTGTTTTGGGACACATTGGAGCCGTAAACCATTTCCTTATTGATCGCATTAAAATCGAAAGCATCATCTGCTTCGGCATCGCCGAACTCTTCCAACTCAAAAACGTACAACTCCATAAACTTCAAAAAGCGGCCGTTTTTTTGATCATAACCGAGGTACCCGGTTGAGAAAAAATGACCTAAAAAGGGAGCCAATTCATAGTCTGCAATAAGTGGTGGATAGTAGAAGGCAATCAAGCGGTTCGTAGAGCCTGTCAACACTTTCGAGATATAGCCGTTATTCCAAATAAAGGTGGAGTAGATTGTCCGTCGGCGCAATGCCTCCAAATATACTGGGCGTATTGGCCTAGAAAATCCAGAGGGGACGAGGTTGTTTACATCTTGGACAACCCGAAAAGTTTGCTCATCCAGCTCGCGGTGGAAGTCGCCGGCGGATACAAAAAGGATTTTCGTATTGTAGTTGTTTAGCATGGTGTTTGCCGTGAAGATCCCATAGAGCGGCAGGGGCAAGCGCATACCTTCGTTGTTTTCGCTAAACAAATGGCGATAGACAGTACTGTCATTGACCAGGCTGATATCTCCACCTTGAGCGGTTTCCTCGAGAAGCATATACCCCCGCTGATACCGCGAAAAAATGGATAGTGCCGCCGTTGTAAATTGTCGAATGCCGGTATGCCGGTCCCGCGCTTCCACTTTAACCGTGTAGTTTCCTGCAGGGATACTATCTACGAAGTATTCCAATTTTTTTTGGCGACCTATCACCAAAGCGACGGAATCATGTCCTATTGCGGAGCGCTGAGATTCGGTTAATTCAACAGTCCACAGGTAATCCAAACGCAGTGAGTCCGGTGACGCTTCCGTTAAAACAGTGTTCAGACGTAGCGTATCGCCTATAATTACACGAGAGTCGATAAGTCCAGACAAGCTAAACTCGTTTAGCGTGGTATAATCATAATTGCCCAAATCTTTGTAGCAGGAAGAGTGGCTTAATACGAGGGCAAGAGACAGCAGTAGGAGCTTCCACTGGTTGAGCAACGCTGAGGGTCTAGTCAAGGAAAAGCTTGACCCTTTGCTCTCTGCAATAGTTCTAGAAAATAGAAATGCCATGGTTCATTTAAAATATAAGGGTGAATTGACGATTAAAACTGTGGTAGGATTGGAAAAGTAATTTCCTGTCCATTTTCATCGAGCAAAGGCCTACCATTTTCCTGCCGATAGCGAACCAAGTGGAGCTGTAGTCGGTAGTTCAACATGGTCCATTGCTCTGAGGACAAATAACCGGGTGGTTTTGGATCAATCCTGTTGTAACGTGGACTCTCGATAAACGAAATGATCTCTGCCACGCCGGTGTATTCAATAATCAAGCGAAATTTGGTTTCGCTGTAATCACCAAACGTAAATCCTAAACCAGAACCCTCTCGGTATTCGCCGTTTACATAAATACCGTCCCAATTGTCGGGTTTACGAAAGACATCCAACATAAAGATCTCGACTTGGTTGTATACATTGATACTGTCGGCATACATATAGCGGGGGAAGTGTTCATTCGTCATAACTTGCAATAACAGCCGCTTTGGATCTTCACCTAGACTTGCATTGCGATGGAGCACCACCAAGGCTTGTCCCGCGCTTTTGTTGGCTGGAATTACCGTAGGCAGAATTTGAAAGTCGCGACCTTCCACCGCATCGGTTCCTTGCGCCACAACGGAAATAGAAACCGGGCGGTCTTCTGCAGACAGCCTGCCCGAGACACGGAGTGGAATACGAATTGTATCCGTGATAATCTCGTCTCGTTTAAATGCGAAATTTGTCCGAAAGGAGGTGATTGTATTGAACGCATCTTGGTCGTTTAATACACGGCCGACACTTGACTGGCCATCCCCAATGAAGATAGCCGGTTCGCCATCAAATAAAGGCATTTCAGCTTTTTTGCAGGCCTGCATGCAAGTGCTCAACAAAAAGACAAGGAAGTAAAATTGTTGGTATCGCATAATCGAACGGCGTTTTGATAAAGTTTCCATAATTCTTTGTATTAACGTAGAGGTAATTCTTCAATAGGGACAGGGAAGGTGTAAAAGCTTGAGGGCGTCAACATCATGCTGTTATCTGTCATGGGAATCCCCGGGAGTCGAAGACGTTTGTAATAGAAGAAAAGCTGACCTTCCCCGAAAAACTCCTTTCGGTACTCTTTTCTAATTTCTTCATTCAGCTGCTCCGGCGTTAATCCGGAAAGTTCGCGTCCAGGCCCCACTATGCCCCGGGCAGCACGAATTTGGTTTAAGTAGCGCTCCCCCAACTGGGTATTGGGACTTGTTTCCGCGGCAATGTAGTACATCTCGCTGAGTCTGATTAAAGGCAGTACGTTTCTTATATAGGACAGGTTGGGATTAATATTGTCGCGCCATTGGTATTTTACAATCTGCATCGTTGATCCAACATTTTGTCGCGTAAAATAATTGGTCGAGTTGCGAAAATCAGCAGTTATCGTTTCATATACATTTTGACCGATGGTGTTGGAAACGAGCAGTAAACTTTGGCTATTTCCGTTGGGAGGGAGAAATAAGCTTTCGAATATCTGGGGCATGCGCACAACGGAAAGTGCGAACAGCTGCTCCGTGTAAAAAATCTTGTCGCCAGCAGCAACGTCTGCACTTCGTGCTAAGCGTAGGTTGGCACTGCTGTTATTGATGACCCTTTGCGCATAGTGGTTGGCACTGTCAAGTTGTTCATTGTACAGAAATATGCGAGCTTTCAGGCCAAGCACCGCATAATAATTCATTTTATTTTGGGTATGCGCAAGAAAGGCAGAGGGGTTATTCGTTGTGAAAATGCGACGATCTTCGCCAAGCAAGGCTTGTGCTTCATTCAGATCGCTTAGACATTGGCCAATGGTTTCCGCAAAGGTGCTCCGCTCTGTAGTTTCCGGCCCATAAGTCTTTACATAGGGAATATAACGTTGATCGCCGGCGAGCGCTTTTGCTGGTGCGTAGAGGCGCAAGAGATCAAAATGTAAGAAGGCACGTAAGGCTAAGGCTTGCCCACGCACTAGATTGTAATTGTTCTCGGCGAAAAGTTGTTCCCTGCCCTCTAGTTTATTTAATAAGTTGTTGCTGTTTCCGATAATGCGGTACATATCATTCCATATGGGGTTGATGAATCGGTCTCGCGCTCCGGTAGATTCGTAGTCTAGCTGTCGGCTAAAGCCAACAACATCTAGATAGCGCTGATTACTGCCCCAACCAACATAATGCTGCGCAAGGTAATCGAGAAGTCCCATGCTGAGCTCGGTTCCATACAGACTTTGCTCGGTCATTTCATGGTACATACCCGCTAAATTTTCAAAGAATCCGCGTTCATTTTGAAAGAGCAAGTCTTCGGGCACCTCGGTTACAGGCCGTACATCCAGCCATTTCTCGCAGGAGTAGAACGTTGGCATGAAAAGCAGTAGCCCATATAGGTAGCCGAGCACGCGAAATTTATATCTTTTTGTGTTCATGTTGTCAAATATTTCTAACTAAAAAAGTGTGGTGGATAACTGTATGGAAAAATGCCGCTGAAAGGGGGTATTCAGTCCCCGCTGTTCGCTTTCCAAGCTGGTGAATACGAAGGGTGTATTCCAAAATAACGAGACCAGGGTGTTGGACAGGCGGGCTCTTTTCATCCAAGCGTTTTCCTTATTGAACCGGTAGGCAAGCGAGATCGATTGCACCTGCAAAAGGTGCTCGGTTTGCAAGAAGCGGTCGGATTCGCGGTAGAAGGGCCGGCTGGTTAAGCCCAAGAACGGACTGACATCGCCCTCCCTTTGCCATCTTTCCGTAGCTACACGTCGATCCAAGTTGCGATAGAAGTTTAGGTTGTTTACAAATTCCAAGCGTTCGCGTAGGTTGACATTGTAGATGCGCGCTCCGGTGCGGTAGTTGGCAGCGGCACTCAGTACCCAATCCTTATACTGAAAGCTGGTATTTATCCCTCCCAATAGCTTTGGCTGTACACTGCCTAGGGGGCGTTCGAATGCGCGAGAGGCGTTGTAGGTATAGCTGCCATCGGGCATAATAAATATTTCGCGGCCGGTCGCGGGATCGATTCCCGCGCTGGGGGTCGCCCACACATCGTCCATAGAACCGCCCACGACGTAGCGAAAATTATTGCGCAGCTGCAGCTCTTGCGTGCGGGTAAGTGGGTTGTCCGGATCGTTCGTGGTTGGCAGCGTAACACCGGGAATGGCGGCAATTTCCAGAATCTTGTTGCGAAGCTGCATGCCGTTGAAGCCGACATTCCAATTGATGCGTCGCTGCAGGTTGCGCAGTACCGTCACGTTGGCATTAAACTCCCAACCTGTATTCTGCATTTTGCCGAGGTTCGTGCTGTATTCGCTAAAGCCTACCGATGGCGGTCGCAAAACCGGCATCAAGACATTGGATACCCTGTCCTGAAAGACATCCGCCGTAATATTGAGCCGTTCCTGAAACAGGGTGATGTCGACGCCTAAATTTTGTTTGAAGGTTTGCTGCCACTGTAAGTCGGGGTCTCCATAATTCAGTAGCCGAATCGGAATCAACCCCCGATAGGGGGTGCCCGTCGCATAGCCATAGGTGGTGATGCCTTGATAAGGCGGGAAATTTTGCCCACCCGTCGGGCCTATACTGCCGCGCAGCTGCAAGCGGTTCACCAAGGTGCTTTCGCGCAGGAAGGCCTCCCGTTCGAGGTTCCAGCGCCCTCCCAAAGACCAAAAGGTATTGTAACGCCGGTTGGCACCAAATTGCGAGGAACCGTCCAAGGAATAGGAGAAGTCCATAAAGTAACGTTCGTTGTACCCGTAGTTTACATTTCCGCGGAGGGTCACGAGACGCGCTGTGGATTGAGAGCCACTAGGGGAAGAGCCAGGGTTGTATTGGGTACCAAAGATAAAGTTGCGCATATTTTCATTGGCAAAGCCTACGGCGGTCTGGCTGTAGCTGATGGACTCCATGTTGCGCATGGAGCCACTGGTCGTTGCAAAGAGCATATGCTTGCCAAAAGACTGGGCAAGGTTCACCTGCACGTCGCCATCCCAAAGATTCGTACGGCCTTGGTTTAGCGCATAGCGCCCCCGGCGGTCAAAGTCGAACTCATCAAATCGAGGTAGTCCTGCCGGTTGAAAGTTGTGCCGCTCGTTGTGGACCAAGGTATACGAAAACCGCCCTTGGACAAAGAGGTTTTTTAGGATATTCCAACGTATTTGTGAGTTGTTGATCAATCGGCTTTCTAAGTTAAATGCCTCTGGATTGAGACTGGCCGCATATAGTGGATTTTCTTGGCGGTATAATGATGCGTTCCTACGAAAAGGGTCGCCTCTTCCGTCGCCCCAAGTATTTTGAAAGTCGCCGACAAAACGTAACAAATTTCCGTTTTCATCGTAAGGTGCCAAGAAGGGGTTCATCTCGGTATACAGGCTAAAGGAGCCATACGGCGATTCTTGCCCGCGTACATTGAAATACTGGGTGTTGTTGCCGATGTTGATTTTCTTTGTCACATACTGCAGATTGGCAGCCGTATTGAAAGAGGTGCGCAGATTGCCCTTCATGACGCCCGGGTTGGTTCGGTAGTTTCCGGTCAAGGTGTAGCGGAAGGCTTCGTCGCCCCCCATTACGTTGATGGTGTGCGATTGGGAAATAGCTGTTTGCAAAGGTTGCGAAAGCCAATATGTATCCACCCCACGAACTACATCTCTGTATATACCGTTTAGGATTTCCACGTTTCGCATATTATGACTCATATTGTCTCCTCTCGCGGTTATGGTGTGTAGGCCAAGAAGCGTTTCAAAATCATATTTTTCGCGGGCATTCATGAGGTTGTAGGAGCTCAGGTCAGGGATCACAAGCCCAGCATTGCCGGTATAGCCTACCTGAATCTGTCCGGGTTTGGGCCGCACGGTTTCGATAACGACTACGCCATTGGCTCCGCGGGATCCATAGATCGCCGTAGCGGAGGCATCCTTCAGCAGGGAGATGCTCGCAATCCGGTTCATATCCATATCCACCAACGTTTGCAAGGGGATTTCAAAGCCGTCCATAATAAAGAGCGGCGCATTGGGGTTGTTACCGTATAGGGCGTCTAAGGTCGCATTGGTGCGACCTTCCTGTAGGGCAAAGTTGTTTTGTCCACGTAGCCTCACCTCGGGCATAACATTGGGGTTGCCCCCAGCTTCTAGGTTTGGGGGCATCTGAAAAGATGGATCCAAAATCTGTAAGGCCATGAGCGGGTTTTGTGGCGCAAAGCGTTTCAAATCTTCCGCCGTCACGGTGGTTACCGCTCCGGTAAAGCTGTTTTTCGGGCGCTCGAATACCCCCGTCACGACTACCTCATTGATGGTATTGGCATCGGGGCTCAAGAAAATACGAAGGGCTTTGTTTTCTGTCACCTTGGCCTCCTTGGGCTTGTAGCCAATCGAAGAAAAGGTAAGCGTAGCCCCGATGGGGGCAGCAATGGTGAAGTTGCCCTTTACGTCTGTTTGCGTGCCTTGGCTTTTTCCTTTCACATGCACAGACACCCCACCCAGAGGCTGGTTCTGTTCGTCTGTCACGGTGCCATGGACATGCCCCTGTGCGGTTTGTGCCACTTTGGGAGCTTGCGCGGCTTTGATGGTTATGGCTCGGTCTTCTATCGTGTAGCTGAGCTGCCGCCCATTCGTGATCGCGTCCAACGATTCCTTAAGCGATGCATTGGATAAATTAATGGTCACGGGATCGCTGTTCTTTACAAGTTCACTGTTGTAGAAGAAGCGGTATCCACTTTGTTCGCCGATAGACTGCAGGACGTTGGACAGCTTTTCGTTTTTAACGGCAAGCGTAATTTTCTGTGCAGCGGCTTGTTGTGCCATTAGCAAAACAAACAATGCTGTAAATGTGTGTGTTAGGAAGCTGCTTTTTGATGATCGCAGCGCGGTAAGGAGGCCGATGAAATCTACAAAAGCACTCCTTCGCCTTTTTTTGGTTAGATATATAATCATATATGTTAGTAGTTATAGTTCCCTTATTGTGCCTTGTCCTGCTGCCATCGAGATATCTTTGCGCTGGCCGAAGGTTTGGCATGCTGGCCGTTACGGCTGGCTATGTGCAATCCAAAGGATATTTCCTTCCCAAGTGCAGGTAAATTCCCCGGTGTTGCTAATACTTTGTATGACTTTTGATAGCGGAACATCGCGCTCAATGTAGCCGTTATAGCGATCTGTAGCGCTGCCGGCAAAGCGGATGTCCACATTGTACCAGCGAGATAGCTCGCGGGCGATTTGGTGCATCGGTGTTTCGTGAAAGATGAAAGCATTGTTTTTCCAGCTTAGCACTTGCTTGAGGTTGGATGGAGCAACCTGTAAGATGTTATGCGCCAATAATGCATCCTGCCCCGGCGCTAGCAATACGGCCTCACCCGTTTTGCGGTTTGCTACCTGAACTTTTCCGCTGACCAAAGTCGTGCGTTCCAATGCCTCGTCGGCATAGGCGTGGATATTGAAAGCGGTTCCGAGGACGAGAATGCGTTGCTTGGGTGTCTCCACCACAAAGGGTAGGGAATCGCCGGTCGCCGCGGTAGCCTTCTTAACCGTAAAGAACCCCTCACCTTCCAAATGCACATACCGCTGCTCTTTCGAAAAGACCAAGGGAAAACGAAGCACGCTCCCTGCATTTAAGGCGACAAGGGTACCATCGGCTAGCTGAATGTTGTAATGCCCCCCTCGGGGTACACTGATGGTATGGTATGTCTGCTCGGACGCCACAGTTCCGCCGCGGATTTCTCCCTGATCTTTATCCAAAATGTTTCCTTGATCGATGATGAGCGTCCCATTGTTGGCGTGCAGATCAACACGTTTTCCTTGGGGCAGGGTAAGGGTTGCCTGCAGCTGTGCGGGGCGGACATCCTCTGCAACGGCAACAGTCGGCGGATTTTTTTTCCAAAAGCCGGAGGACGGTCTTAGCAGCCAAAACGAAAACGCAAGCATGAAAAAAGCAACGCAAGCAGCGGCATAGCGATGCCACCGCCGTGCGTTGAAACGAATGGTCCCCCCCGAGGAATTTTCCCAATCAATTTCCATTTGTTTTTTTAGCGACTCGTCCAGTTGGCCCGTGCGAAGTAATTGCATCAGCACCTCAACCTCATCAGCAGTAGCCTGGTTATTCACGTAACGCTCTATCAATAAGCTGTTTGTATCTGTATTCTTCTTCTTGAACAAGGTCATGCTGTACACATAAAACTTCGCCGATATAGGCGGAAGGAGGTCGGTTCACCAACATCTATTTAAGTAAGACGACATACAGGCGTGGTAGGGTACCCACAAGTGAAAAAATTTTTTAGGGGATAGCGGGATGTCCCTTGCTTTTGAAATTAGGTGTTGGAAAAAAAAAGCCCGAATACCTATCTTTATACCAAATGGTTTTCCTTTTCCGAAAACGGAACTGAACGTTTATGCTTGAACACTTTAAATCCCATATCAATAAATTTGTCAAAGTCGATGATGACGAGTTTATCCAAATCCTCTCCTATTTCAAAAGGCAGACGGTGAAGAAAAAGCAGAATCTGCTTGTTGAAGGACAGATCTGCAAAGTCAATTACTTCGTTTTGCAAGGCTTGCTACGCAAATTTTTCGTAAACAAAAAGGGCGGCGAGCAAACGACAGAATTTGCGTTGGAGAATTGGTGGATGACAGAAACTTTTTCGTACCTCAACAGCACACCCACGGAGTTTTATATCCAAGCGGTGGAAGCGACGGAGCTCCTATCGATCCATCAAGACGCGTATAATGACCTATTGGATGCGCATCCAGCAATGGAGCGTTACTTCCGTCGCGTGTATCAAAAAGCCTATGCTGCGGCCCAAATGCGCGTCAAGTTTATCTACGAGCATTCCCGGGAGGATCTTTACCACCATTTTCGCAATAACCAGCCTGCCTTTCTGCAGCGCGTTCCGCAATATCTTATCGCTTCTTTTTTGGGCGTGACGCCGGAATATCTGAGCGAAATTCGGAAAAAGCGATTTTCTTAAACCAGTTTAAGTTTTTCCGGGCGCGGTTTTAGCAATTTTGATGAAACAAAACTAAAAGCTCAAACAATGGAAAAAAGAATAGACATCAGCGTAGTGGAACCGCAAGCCTATAAGGCCATGCTCGGACTGGAAACATATCTGGCCAAAACCGATCTATCCATTACCCTTAAAGAACTCATTAAAATACGCGCATCACAGATCAACAATTGTGCGTATTGTATAGACATGCATACCAAGGATGCGCTCAAGAATGGAGAAGACCAACAACGTATTTTTTTGATTAGTGCCTGGCGGGAAGCCGTGAAATTTTTTACGGAAGAAGAGCAGGTCGTTTTACAGATGACAGAAGAAGTGACCTGTATTCAACGGCAAGGACTGACCGCGGAAACATACCATCGGGCAGCCGCTCTATTCAACGCGAATCAACTTGCACAGCTTATTATGCTTATCGTAACGATTAATGCATGGAACAGAATTGCCGTTAGTACACATTTGGAAATAAAGGTATAACCTACTTGTACCATGCTGGCGAACGTTATAGTTGGCCTTCCGCTGCCGCATTATAAAAAGCCTGTGCCATGTAAAAGTCGTTGGCGTGTTGAATCGGTTTCTTAAAAAATGCGGTAAAGTGTTCCAGTTGCTTGGCGATTGGCCAAAGATCTACTTGGTTGGGCTTTTCGTTGTATTGACTTTGGTACCATGCAAAAAAATCGGTTCTGGCTTTTCCCGCCAATACCATTTGCCGGAGGGGGTTGTTCAATTGGTTCATATTCAAATTAATTTGATTTTTATAAAGATAGCACTTTCCAGCCAGTTATGGATGGAAATATCGGTTAATTTATGATCGTATTTCTGTACCGCTGCGAGGGCGGATGGAGGTATCCTGATGGGGATGTGCGGTGACGCCGTTTCGGAGGATGTTGCGCAAATAAAGAAGGCTGCCTCAGCGATGGAAGCAGCCTTTTAGGGAATGGCGCAGCATCTTCTACTGGCTAAAAAGCATAACGGGCACCAAGCTGCAATTGCCAAGGGTTACCACTATAGTTTGCCAAACCTACGTTATTGACATTATAATTGAATTGTCTAGTCGTTTGGTCGAAACCTGGGTTTTGGAGGCCATACAGGGCTTGGTTCCCCAAATTCCTCGTTACGCCCCAAGTTTTGTTCAGCAGGTTTGCAAAGTTGAAGACTTCAGCAGAAATCTCGAAGCCATGGGATTTGTAAAACTTGATGTTCTTACTAATACGTATGTCCATGGTGCCGAAGAATCCGTTGACCCCGGCATTTCTTTTTGACATTTGGCCGGCGGATTGGATGAGGACATCTTTTAGGCTTTGGCTGGCTTCGGGGTTATCAAGGATAGCCTGTATACCTGTTCGGATGTTTTCGGGCGTGTTGGGGTTATAGTAGTCAAAGATATAGGCCAAATCATTCGTTGACGAGACAAAGTCACCATTGGTGTTGGCGCCGGCAAGCAGGCTAAAACGGGTGCCTCCGAGGCCGGTGTAGCGGGCACCAACATTGATACCCCAAAAGGTTGGGAGGCTACCATAGATCACCACTTTGTGTCTGAATTGATTATCCGAATAGGTTATTGCACTTAGATTGCGCGGGTCGTCGGTTACGGGTTGTGACAAGGTTGCTGTATTGGCAACGTTTCCGTTGAAAGAGGTGTTGTCTTTGGTGTCGTTCCACGTGTAGCTCACATTGATCACCCCGTCTTTGAAGTACTGGTACGTACCATCCAATACTAGGGCGTATTGGTTGATTTTACCGATGCTGGTCAGTTCGAGAACCCGGCCCAGACGGTTGGAAATACGTCCTTGTTGCCAATCAGGCTGGCCATTGGCGGGGATGCTCGTTGCGGGCACATAAACCCCGCGGTTTCCTTCATTGGCTAACCGAAAATAGGGATCGGCCACCATATTCCGTTCGATATAGGTGTAATTGTTGCGGCCTAGGGTCATAAATCCGGTGGCACTGACCTTGAATCGATCGGTAATAAAGCGGGTGTAAGATAAGTTGGCTTTGTAAACGGTGGGCACGTTGGCATTTTCTCCCGTGTAGTTGATTGTCGGTACTTGGTATTGGGCTAGGCTTGGTATGGTGCTTTGATCTTGGCGGTAACGCAGAAAGTCTACTTGGGGAAGTGCCGCACCGCGGACATCTACGGTAGCAAAATTTGACCCGTCAAACGTGAGGTTATTGATGATCATGTAGTTATTGATGTCGGAAGCAAATATGCCTGCTCCGGCACGAAGGTAATCGGTCTGGTTTTCATTGATATCCCAAGAAAATTGCAAGCGAGGCTGCAAGATGAATGAGGATAGTTTGTTGTCTGTGCGAATACCCAGTTCTTCAAATACCAATGGGTTAAAGGTGGCGGTGGGATAGGATGCGTAGTCCATACGCAAGCCGGCGGTTATTTCTAAGGCTGTGCTGAGATTTTTGCGCATTTGCCCATAGAGTCCGATGTTAGCAATGGTTCCTTTCACATTAATATCGTCTTTCAGGGGAACTTCCCTGTAATAGCGATAAGGGGTTAAGTTATCAAAGTTGTCCAATCCTGTGAAATGGAAACGACCATTCACCTCCGACCCGTATCGGGAGTCGGATTGCGTCGCCATAAAGTCTATGCCGAAGGTATATTTGGCCCAATCGGTATCATAGTAGAAGTTATTGACCAATTGAAAGACATTGTTTTTAAACCCTTCTTGGGCGAATCGATGCCCACCCAACTGGATATTGGTCTGCAAATTATTGCCGTTAATCGTAGAGACGACCTGTTCCACAATAGCACGAGGAATATAGCCGTTGCCGATCTGGTCATTCTGTGTGCTGTTTTGGTAAACATAGAGATGTTGTAGTTTCAGTTCGTTGGTAATTTTCGGGGATATGGAGGTTCTTAGGGTCGCCAAAAAGCTGTTGTCGAAATTCTTGTCGTTACCATATGATTCCAAGATATTAATGGATGTGTTATCCGCCAGCCCAAGGGGGTTGTAGTCATAGGTGAGGTTGTTGCGGATGGTCAGTAGATTCCTGCTGTCGATTTGCCAATCTAAACGGAGAAAACCAGCATCGGAGGTTCTTTTCTTATCGATGGCTCCGGTTTGCGGTTGATCGGAAACGCCATATTTCTCGCGTGCGATGGAAAGATACCGATCTAGTGTGGGTTGGTTAATGCGGAACAGGGCTTCGTTGTCTCCCCCGCGAATATCGGCGATCAGCAGGGAGCGATCATCCTGTTGTCGATCCCAAACCACAAAATAGTGCAGTTTATCTTTAATAATGGGGCCTCCTAATGAAAAGCCAAATTGCTTGGTCGTGTAGTCGCCAATGCGCGGATTGCCTTGAATATCATATTGGCTGGTCAACCAACCGGTGCGCGCGAAGAGAAATGCCGATCCCGTTAAGGTGTTGGTGCCGGATTTTGTGGCCGCACTAATGGTACCGCCGCCGCTACGACCAAAGGTGACGTCGTACTGGTTGGTGACTACCTTGAACTCGCGCACCGCCTCCATGGATATGGAATAGGGAGCACCGCTACGGGATGTCGTGGACCCCGCCGACGTCGGGTTTTTGGCATTCATACCGTCGAGGGTAAAATTTGTCGAGGAGCCGAGCTGACCCGAGATACTGCCTCCTCGTGCCAGTGGCGAAAGATCGGTCAATGCGTTAAAGTTACGGCCATTTACGGGAAGCGTCTTCATATCCTTAATAGAAAAAGCCGTTGCCGCGCCCAAATAATCCTTGGTGTTTTTTAGGCCGAAAGCGCTGATCTCCACGGCATCCAACGATTGTGCAGAAGAGCGTAGTTGCATGCTTACCTCTGCCACATCGCCTTGGTTGAGGTTGACGCCCGTTACGGTGCCTTGCCCGTCCTGAACATGTGTTGCTGTGACGGTGTAGGGGCCACCTAGCGGGAGCTGCTTGATGTCGTAGTTGCCCCGCTCGTTTGTTACCGAGCTGGTGGTGAAGCCGGTTGATTCGTTCTTAACGTGGATGGTTGCGCCACCAACGGGTGCATGCTGTTCATTGCGGATGGTACCTCGGATAGCGGCCTGCGTGCCTTGGGCATGTGCACCGGGGTGCGAGATCAGGCCGATCAGGGAAATTAAAAAACAACCGAGGATGCGTGTTCGTTGCTTAAGAGCCATAGTTGAATAGTTTGCTTTTGATGCACAAAACTATACCTCCAATATGAACTAAGTAGCGGCTGTGTTTTAAGTATTTGTTAAGAAGTCTGGCCTGGCAAAAATAGCTCTATGTTTCAATAGGCCATGTATAGCTATCAAAACATAAAGCTCTTTTGTGTAGGATCAATTTAGTGAAGTTCTTTCAAGAGCTCTTCAACGGCTTTTTCCAATTGCGGATCCTTGTTGTTCACGCGATCCTGCACCGAGTTTTTGACGAGTATATCAGGCGCAACGCCCGTCAGTTCCAGGTCATCACCGTCCAATGTATAGCAACCCCATGCTGGGATACGATACATTGATCCATCCACCAGCCCTTTTGCCGATGTGAAAATAATCCACCGGTAGGTTTCCGTGCCGATGATTTTTCCAAGCTTTAGGGCTTTAAACCCTGCTGCGGTCATCTCGGCATCGCTTAAAGATTGTTCGTTGATGAGCAATACAATGGGTTTCCCTGCCGGCGTGAAATTACCTTGTGGCGCTTTTTTTCCGCCGCGATATTGCCACTGCAGGTAAGGGCGTTGCTGCAGAAAGCGCAAAACTTCATCGTGTACATTTCCGCCGGTGTTATAGCGAAGATCTAGGATAATGGCTTCCTTGTTGTTTTCCTGCTCGGCCATATCCAGCAGGAAGGTTTGTAGCTCGCCGCCGCCCATGTTTTTCATATGGGAGTAGGCTATTTTGTTGTTGCTTAGTTTGTTGACCGTGTTGCGGTTTCCCTTGATCCAATCGTCATAAAGGAGCTCTTTGAAATCGGCACTGCTCTGGGGTCGGATATTGACCAGGTGTTGCTTTCCTGCACGCGACACGGCTAGCTGTATCTCCGGCGCAAGGGATGGCCAGGTGAAAAAGGCGTCACGGTCTTTTTTTGCATCGATCTGCTGTCCGTTCACGGCTAGAATGATATCACCCGCCTGCAGGTCGATCCCTTTTCGGGAGGCCGGGCCATTAGGTAGTATATGGCTGATCTGAAGCGGATGCTCCAGCTCGTAAACGATGCCAAGCTCATTGGTCACGAAGTTGAAGCTCTTGCGCTCTTCGGATCCCACGGAGTTAAACCCGAGGTGTGATGAATTGAGTTCGCCTAACATATCGTTCAACAGGACGCGCAGATCGGCACGGGTGTTGATCCCGTCCAGATAACTTGCGTATTTCTTTTTTGTTGCTGCCCAATCTATTCCGTGAAATTTACTGTCGTAAAAATTTTCCTCTATACCGGCCCATGTCTCGTAAAACATCTGTTTAAACTCTTCGGATAGGTCTTTCGTAAATTTGTGACTGATGGTAAGCTTATCAAGTTTGTTGGCGTCCAGATTATATTTTTGTATTGACCCGCTACTTAACGCATAGTACTTGCCGTTTACTTCCAGCAGGTCGTTGAGAAATCCGTCGGTCACTTTTTCGGTTTTGTCTTCTTCAAAAGGTTCACTGATCGAACGATAAACGGCATTCTTGCCTTCATGATTGGAGGAGAAAAATACATAGGTCTTATCGGATTTTTGAAAAGCGCGTGGATTATTCTGGGTGCCAGAAGCAGGGCTCACCAAGCTGATGCGATCCGACAGATGCGCCATATCGATGCTTACAACGACTTTTTTGGTGGCATTGGCCGTGTTGCTGCCCACCTTTACTTTGTCATCTTTTTTGCTTACGCTGTCCTTTTGCTCCGTCGTTTTGTTGTCAAATAGCTCATCAAACTTGCTGCTGCGGTAAGGAGCATCGGTATGCTCGAGCGCGAGTTTATATATGCTTGAGAACTGCATGCCTGTTGGGTATGCAGGTTTCGTTCGATTGCTCGCAAAATAGATGTATTTGCCGTCTGGCGACCAATATGGATTCGCTTCGGTGACGCCGGTATTCGTCAGGTTTGTCGTGCGTCCGCTCGCTAGGTGGTGGACGAAAATATCCTGTTCGAAATTACGGATTGCCGTAAATAGAACGTAAGCGCCATCGGGAGAAAAAGAGGGGGATGAATTTTGGAAGGCCCAAATTTCATCTTGCACGATCACCCTACTTTTGCGGGATGCCAAGTCCATCAAACGAACCTCGTCCCTACCGCTCAGGTAGACCGCCTGCGTCGCATCGGCATTGAAGACGATGTCACGGTTGTTACGCAGGTCGGCAGTAAGCTGCGCGGTCTCGCCAGAGCCATCGGCTGCCCGGCAAAACCAGTTTTGATAACCTTGAAAGGTCTGGCTGAATAGCAAAGTTTTATTGTCTTTGAGCCACTTCACTTCCATCGCGCGCTCGCCCTGGCTGGGCATTTTGCGAATAAACTTACCCTCAATATCACTGACAAAAAGCTCTCCGCGGGATATAAATGCCAGTTTCTTGCCGTCTGGGGCGACATCAAACGCACTGATCGTATTGCTCACATCAAATTCTTTGTCTTTTGTCAGCATATTATTGCGGACCAGCTGTATGTTTGGAGAGACGGTTTTCTTGCTCTTGACGTCATAAAGGTAAATTTGATAATCTTTCTCAAAGACTACTTTCTCCCCATTTGCTGCAACTACTGGGCGTTTGATGGATTCCCTGAAGGTTGTTAAAGCCACTTTCTTGCCCGCGCTGAACGTGTACAGGTTGTATTCATCATTCCCTTCGTCGGAAGCGAAATAAATGTTTCCCTTGCGGTCTACGCTGGGCCAAAAATCCTTGCCCATGTAATCCGTATACTGCTTAAATGTATTGCTGCTTGGGTCGTAGGATCGGATGTCAGGGTTGAAGGCCCCTTTATAGCGTTTCCTATTGGCCGACGTATAACTTTCCCAAGAATCGTTGAACAACAGTTCGCCGCTGGGCATCTCGGCTATACCATGGATAAAGTTGAAAAAATGGGGTAAGATACGTTGCGCGGTTCCGCCATTTCGATCTACTTTGTAGCTGGAGAATCTGTTGTAGCGGGAAGAGGTAAAATATATCGTTTGACTGTCCCAGCTCCAGCTGTCGACTTCGTCGGCGCCCTCATGGTAGGTAAGTTGCTGTATGTCACCTCCCTCCAAAGGCATGCTGTAGACATCCATATTCCCGTTTTGGTTGGAAGAAAATGCGAGCCATTTTCCATCGGGCGATATGCTGGGCGCGATCTCATTCCCCTCCATTGCCGTTAGGCGAAGCGCTACCCCACCCTGGCTGCTTACTTTCCAGAGATCTCCCTCGTAACTAAACACCAGCACGCTGCCGTCAGGGCTCAACGTTGGATACGAAAGGAATGCAGGCTGTTTTTGAGCCATAACGAGTGAGCAGAAGCCGAAAGAAAGTCCGATAAGAAGGCTTTTTTTAATCATACTGAAGGGTAATAAAAAATAAGGTCAATTTTTTTGCTATCATTGTTATGCACATGTCTTACACAACATGTCTTCGATGATGGACACCTTGCAAATATATCATTGTCAAGGATATATTCTCGCATGGTATTGGATTTTTTACATCGTTCGTGCGACTTGTTTAAAATCCTATCCGTAGGGAATAGGCTATACGGTAAATAACGTCATGAAGTGCCGCTTCTACCTGCCGCAACGATTTGTGTACGATATCGTTGGGCAGAAGCATACAGGGGGTCGGGCCTGCCTTGGTGACCTGGACAGCCAGCGTCAGCAACGGATGGAAAACTTTGGCTTGATGCTTGCGCAGAAAGTGCTAAATTCGAATCGAAAAGCGTAGTATATGAAAAAAGTATTTTTGCTGGTTTGCAGCCTTTTATTGGTAGGCTTTAGCTTTGGGCAGCATAAGAGGGGTAACAAATGGATATGGGGTCCGTCAATCGGTTGGCAATACCAAAGCGGAAACTTTTTAAAGGCTTCTGGTTGGGGTCTTTTTGCACCGAACGACCGACAATATGTGAAAATCGACGCCGGCGCAAATTTTACTTGGATGCGTCAACAAACAACTGTTATCCCAGAGTTGGGACTCACCTATTACCTGAGCAATAGGTTGGTTTTTCCGTTCTTGAAAGCGGAAGTGACCCCGTACACGGTTACGCCAAAATTGGGAATCGGGTTGTTGTCTATCATTGACTTGGGTATCGGTTATGGTTTTGCCATGCAAACAAAAGATAACTTCAAGCCGATAAAGGGCATTAATGGCTCCGTTAGCTTAAATATTCCACTTAATTTCCATCTCTATTAGTTGTTCCACGCTTGCCGTTCGGGAAAGTCAACGCTTGTAAACAGCCTTTGCATCTCCAGGGTAATCACTAGACTGTATATTGAGCTGGGTGAAAAAACACATTATACCGTCTTCTTCCATCGCAGCCGGCCCTCTATTTCTGCCATTCCTACAGAAGAGCAGGCGATCCGTTTAAGATGTTGAAAATTAATAGCATAACAGGGAGGCGCCTGAAAGAAGGCTGCTTTTAAAATCGGCAAAATCGCTTAAATATCTGATACATAAAAGTTTCCCAATGATCATGTTTGTCAAAAAAACAGAAATAAATTTTTAAACATCACAAAAAAAAGATACTTTTGCATCCCCAAACTGCTACAGCGTTAAGGGTTGAAAAATAAATAATTACAGTAAAAACAGATATGACTAAAGCAGAAATTATTGCGGAGATCTCTAACAAAACGGGCTTAGAGAAGGTAGATGTTCAAGAAACAGTTGAAGCATTTTTTAAAGTGGTTAAAAACGCGATGGTTAGTGGAGAGAATGTGTACGTTAGAGGTTTTGGAAGCTTTGTGGTAAAAAAGAGGGCGGAGAAAACAGCGCGTAACATTTCAAAAAACACAGCAATCATCATCCCTGCGCACTTTGTGCCCAGCTTCAAACCGGCAAAAGTTTTTGTGGAAAAGGTTAAACAAGGAAACAAGTAAAACAGGATGAATACCAAACAGATAATAGTAACCGTAATCGTTGTAGCACTAATGGGTGCATTGCTTGCGCGCCCTATTAAAGGTTTGGTAGAAGAAAATAAGGGGGCGAACGCTTCCACCGACACGGAAGCTTCTTCTGCATACACATTTCAGCGTGTTTCCGATATGACCAAGCAATCCATCAATGGAAGTTTGGCGCAAGATATCACGTCGTTGGAAAATAAAGTAGCAGAAGCCCGTGGTGAAGAAAAGCTTGCTTTATTAGCACAACTTGCAGAAAAATGGGACGATTTGGCCAAATATGCACCTCAAGGATTTATTTATGAGGAAATGGCAAAAATTTCTCCTAAATTTGAGTATTGGTTGAAATCTGGCGATGCCTTCCGAGCAGCATATACGAATTTGCAAGATACGGCGCTGGCGACTGAGCTCAACCGGTTGGCGATCCAGTCGTATGAACAGGCTACAGCGTTGGATGGCAATAATTTGGATGCAAAAACGGGACTTGGCGCTGCAATGGTGACAGGTACCAACAATCCAATGGCAGGTATTGCTTTGTTGAGGGAAGTAATCGCTAAGGATGCAAAAAATATTCAAGCAAACAGAACATTGGGACTGTTTTCATTGCAATCCCGTCAATTCGATAAGGCTATTGAGCGCTTCAAGACCGTTGTCGAGTTGAAACCTGATGCCGAATCGTATTTCTATTTGGCTACGGGCTATGAAAATATTGGGTTGAAGAACGAAGCTATCGCTGCTTTTCAAAAAAGCAAGGAGCTGGCTGCAGACCCAACCTTATCGCAGTTCATCGAACGCCGTGTCGAGGAACTAAGTAAGTAATTAACATATTTATTTATAATCATTTAAAAACATTAAAGCTATGCCAAGCGGAAAAAAAAGAAAAAGACACAAAATGGCTACTCACAAACGTAAAAAACGTTTAAGAAAAAACAGACACAAGAAAAAATAAGCTTGTTGGTCTTTATGGCTGAAGCCGCATAAGACGTCGTACAATCTATGGTTTCGCTTCGGTAAGACTGTAGGTTGTATTTTTTCATTAACGAGTTTATATGTTTCATCAGGCAGAATGCATATCGTAGCATTCATGTCGTAAAAGAGTAGCTGTTGGTAAAGGAACTAATTATCGATTCCACTCCTGACAAAGGAGTAACTATTGCTTTACTACAGGACAAACAGCTGGTCGAGCTGAACAAAGAAAAGGCTGATAATAGTTTTGCCGTTGGCGACATTTATCTCGGAAGGATCAAAAAGATCATGCCCGGATTGAATGCCGCATTCGTAGATGTAGGCTACGAAAAAGATGCGTTCTTACATTATTTGGATTTAGGGCCTCAGGTTCAGTCTTTACTCAAGCTGACGCGTATTGTAAAGAATGGCAGCTATCAAGAGAGGCTGCTCAATAGTTTGAAACTTGAAAAGGACATCGATAAAGCCGGAAAAATTTCGGACATCTTGGCCCGGAACGTGCTTTTGCCAGTACAGATTGCCAAAGAGCCTATCTCAACGAAAGGACCCAGGTTAAGTTCTGACCTTTCTATTGCAGGTAGATTCGTTGTATTGGTGCCATTTTCAAGTACAGTTTCCATTTCCAAGAGAATTAAAGGGAATGCCGAGCGAACACGGTTGAAGAAAATTGTGGAGAGCATTAAGCCAGCAAATTTCGGCGTGATCATTCGCACGGTTTCCGAGGGAAAAGGTGTTGAGGAATTACAGAAAGACCTTTTGGATTTAATCTCTAAATGGGAGCTTTTTAGCAAACGCCTTAAAACGGCTGAACCCACACACAAGGTGCTTGGAGAGATGGACAGAGCGTCCACTATTCTTCGGGATATTTTGACGGACGAGTTCACCCACATTCATGTGAATGATCTGGCGCTGTATGATGAGGTAAAATCGTACGTACAGGAAATTTCACCCGACCTGGAGAAGATAGTAAAGCAATATAAGCATAAAGAACCTATCTTCGATCATTTCGGCGTGGAGCGCCAAATTAAGGCTTCTTTCGGCAAAACGGTAAACCTCCAAGGTGGTGCTTACCTCGTGATCGAGCACACCGAAGCACTCCACGTGGTGGATGTAAATAGTGGTAACCGTATTGCTAGCAAAGAAAATCAAGAAGAAAACGCCCTTTTAGTCAATAAAGAGGCTGCAAAGGAAATCGCAAGACAATTGCGGTTGCGCGATATGGGCGGTATTGTGGTGATCGATTTCATCGATATGCACAAGCCTACCAATCGAAAAGAGCTGTATAGTTATCTGAAGGAATGCATGGCCAACGACCGTGCAAAGCATACGATCCTCCCACCGAGCAAATTTGGCTTGGTGCAGATAACGAGACAGCGTGTAAGGCCAGAGATGAGTGTCGTGACAAGCGAAAAATGTCCGGCATGCGGAGGTTCTGGCGAAATCCGCTCGAGCATTGTATTGCTCGATGACATAGAGAACAATTTGAGTTTTATCCTGCAGGAACAGAACGAAAAAGGGATCACCCTGACGGTGCACCCCTATATAGGCGCCTACATTACGTCTGGGCTGTTTTCCAAAAGGATCAAATGGTTTTTTAAATACGGCAAGTGGATTAAAATAAAGACCGTATCATCTTATTATCTAACGCAGTTTCGGTTCTTTAATAGTAAAGAAGAAGAGATTAAGTTATAAAAAGACATGGGAAAGGGTAGCACAAGGCTGCCCTTTTTCGATTCATGTCCACCGCTATTGTAGGATGGGCGTTCGCTCCAGAGATTCCAAAATTTCGCAAACCTGCGCTGCCTCCGTTTTGGTACGCAACCAGTGGATTGCCACGCCTTCTTTCTCCATTTTTCGAAAGAAAGTCATTTGTCGTTTTGCATAACGATGGATTTCGGTTTCAAGTTTTTTATGAAAAGCAGGCTTATCCAGTTCTCCTAAAAGATAAAGGGATGCATATTTGTATTCCAGGCCATAGTACTGCAGGTCGGCGTGGCTGAGACCGCCTTGCAGTAGCTTTTCCACCTCCCCGATCAATCCTGTATCCAGTCTTTTGCGAAGTCGATCGCTGATACGTGCGCGGCGTACATCAAGCTCGGGGTTAAGACCGAAAACACGGGGCATATAAGCTGGTCGTTCTTCAACGGGTAAAAAACCCTGCTTTAACGCTTCCAATATTTCGATGGCCCGTATTAAACGCTTTTGGGAACTTTGGTCTATATGGAAATCGTTCGGTACGACATAATCTTGCAACCGTCGAATCAAGGCTTGCTTGTCGCAGGTGGATAGTTGGTCGCGTAGCGCCTGATTGACGGGCGTTTGGATGTACGGCTGAGGGATTAAAAGGGAGAGTATATACATTCCGGTTCCGCCAACGGCAACGGGTGTTTTTCCCCGTGAAACAATATCGCTGTACGCTTCGTGGAAATCATTTTGAAATTGCGCGATGTCGTAGCGTTGCTGGGGGTGGCGAATATCGATGAGGTGGTGGCGTATATCTCGGTAGGCATGGAGATCCTTGCCTGTGCCGATATCCATCCCGCGATAGACCTGTCGGGAGTCGATGCTGATGATCTCTCCCGAAAGCTTTTCTGCCAGAGAAACACCTAAAGACGTTTTTCCGGAGGCAGTGGGTCCTAAAATAATGGTTAAAAAAGGAGGAGGGGTTCCATTCCCCTCCTTAATGATATCTCTTTTCCGAGCTGAAGGTCCGATCACAAAATAAATTTAGTCCACTTCTCCGAACTGTCGTTACTCGCAACGACGTTTTGGACAAATGCCATTCCGCGCACACCGTCTTGTACGGAAGGGAAATCCAGTTCTTCCGGCGTAGGGGTTTTACCCTCGCGTTTAGCACTGACCGTTGCGGCGAAGTTTCGGTATATGTTAGCAAAAGACTCGAGCAAGCCCTCTGGGTGCCCAGCGGGAATACGCGTGTTATGTGTTGCAAAGGAGCTTAGCGTAAACGGCGCAGCATAGGCATTTCCCGTCCGATAAATTTGGCGAGGTTGATCCAACATTTTAATGATTAAATTGTTAGGGTCTTCGTTGGCCCACTCTAATCCGCCCTTTTCACCATATACGCGTATACGGACTGCGTTTTCCTCGCCAGCTGAAATCTGCGATGCCATCAGCACCCCTTTTGCGCCATCTTCAAACCTTAGTAACACCGATCCGTCGTCGTCCAATAGCCGCCCTTCGACAAAGGTCGTTAGATCTGCACATAGTTCTGTGATGCGTAACCCGGTAATATATTCAGCTAGGTGCGCCGCGTGCGTACCAATATCGCCCATAACGAGCGAGAGCCCTGATTTTTTAGGGTCAGCCCGCCAAGCGGCACCGGAGTTTCCTTCTCGTTCTGTCAAGCGGCTCAGCCAACCCTGGGGATACTCGACTACAATTTTGCGGATTTTTCCAAAGTGCCCATCTTTAACCATGGCTTTTGCCTGTTTTACCATGGGATAACCCGAGTAGGTATGTGTCAGGCATAGTGTGCGTCCGGTTCGTTCAACAATGGCTTGCAATTCTTTCGCTTCTTCTAACGTAACGGTCATCGGCTTTTCAACAACCACGTCAAATCCATTTTCCAATGCCAGCTTTGCAGGGCCGAAATGTAAAAAATTTGGTGTTACAATGGTGAGGAAGTCCATGCGCTCTCCATCTGGGAGTGCAGCCTCCTTCGTTATCATCTCTTCGTAATTGGCGTACACTCTATCTGGAGCGATAAAAAGGTCTTCTCCCGATTGTTTGGAAACTTCAGGGTCGACGCTAAATGCGCCACATACCAGTTCTATTTTTCCATCGATAAAGGCTGCGATACGGTGCACAGCGCCTATAAAGGCGTCCTTGCCTCCGCCAACCATACCCATACGTAATTTACGTTTCATAAGATTGTCTTCGTTTTAATGTTTTTCTAGGCTAAATATACATATCGAAAGCGGGTTTTCATAATCGCAGGAGCAACTTTGTGCTTCCGCTATTCTCTACATAATAGCATCCTGCAATAGCAACTGGTAGCTCGCCAGAGCTGCTGTGGCTTTCCACGGGCCGACGTATCCCGTTGGCGACTGCATAGCGTTGCGGCCCTGCGGTCCCCACTTCTTTAAACCCTAGGGTCGCTAGATTGGAATCGTGCGACCAATCCCTATCAACATACGTCATGATGTCGTCGGGGCGAAAATCTTTTATGAAAGCTTGAAGAAGTTTGGATAGCCCTCCTACGATGCGAAAATTCGTTTTGTGGCAGAAGCGGATCAATTCGAAGGAGCGGTATTTTTCATGTTGATCACGCATGCGCCTTCCTCCGCTGAAAATAGCAATTGATACCAGCTGACCTTCGTGGAATAGACCATAACGATATTTTCCTGGAATTGCAGCCTGTAAATGGTGTTCCTCCAAAAAAGAGATGCTCACGCGTTTGTCGATGCGGGCCACTACGGTTTTTCGGGCGTATACGACCTGCCCATTCCCAAACAGCGCGGCCAAACGCCCACAGAGCTTATCGCTGTCGGAGATGATTTGGTCATAATCAATATGGACTGTGCGAGGCGACTGTTGTGCCAGCCGGCCCATCGCTGTCGGCAAGTAGAGTATGATAGACAGTTCATGTTTAGGAGCATGCAGCATAATGATGTCAGCATCGATTTTCCGCTGGAAATTCGTGGCCAATAGCCGCTCCAACGCTCGTATAAAATTTTCGATTTTGTGTTTTTCTACTATCATTGCACTTGGCACAAAGTTAGCAGAATCTAAATGTGTATAAATTATTATTGATACCTTTGCGGAGAAATTGACATGTATGAAGTTACCAATTGTCGCGTATGGCGATCCCGTACTGCGTAAGAAGGCAGAGGAAATAGATGAGGATTACCCCAATTTGAAGCAGACGATTGCAGATATGTTCGAAACGATGTATGCTGCGAGAGGTGTCGGATTGGCCGCTCCACAGGTGGGGTTACCGATCCGCTTATTCGTAATCGATGCGTCCCCGTTTGCAGAAGATGATGAGGATGGCGACGGCGATCCATCATTGAAAGGGTTTAAAAAGGTACTGATCAATCCGATCATCTTGGAAGAAACGGGTGAAAAATGGGGGTTTAGCGAAGGCTGTTTAAGTATTCCCGATATCAACGAGGAGGTGATGCGGCCCTCCAACGTATTGATTAACTATTTGGACGAAAACTTCGAGGAACATGAGGTTCAGTTAACCGGCTTGGCGGCACGCATTGTGCAGCACGAATATGATCATATCGAAGGTAAACTGTTTATCGATAAGCTTGGCCCCCTGAAGAAAGCTATGTTAAAAGGAAAGCTAGATGCTATCTCTAAAGGAATGGTCCGGGTGGGATATAAAATGCGTTTTCCCCACGTAAAGAAGAAAAGATAGCCGCCGCTATCTTTTCTTCTTTACGTGCCCTAGCCGCCGATAACCGGTAGAGAAAGTTTGAATTTTACGGCAAGGAGCCGAATGACGAAGATTATCGCTGCCGACAAAAAAGCGTTGATGGTGCTGTCTACACCGAGAATCCCAAGGACGATATACAGCAAAGCGCCCGATAGGCATGCTGTTGCGTAGATTTCCTTCCTAAAGATGAGCGGTGTTTCGTTCATCAAGGTATCTCGAATAACGCCGCCCATGACGGCAGAGAACATTCCCAAAATAGTGGCTGCTATGGCGGAAGCGTCGAAAGAGAGCGATTTTTGTACGCCTACGATACAAAAGAAGCCAATGCCAATAGCATCGAAAAAAGTGAGGGTTCGCGCTAGTTTATCCAATTGTTTGTTGGCCAAGATCGATATGCTCACGCCAATGAGTATGGCGATAAGATAATTGCCATCATCTACCCACATGGGGCGTAGATTTAAGAAGACATCCCGCAGCGAGCCCCCACCGATGGCGGTAACGAAGCCCGTAAAAGCTGCACCGAAGATGTCGATATGTTTGCGGTTTGCTGCCATGGCACCCGATATCGCGAAAACCATGGTGCCTAATAAGTCAATGGAGTAGATAATGTTCATTGGCGTATATTGCTTCTCGAACAATAATACGTAAAAAATTAATGGATTGAGGGAAAGTTTGCCTGCTTAAAAAAACAAACAAGAGAAGCTGTATGCTTGCTCTTGTTCGTAGGTTCCAAAAAATGGGATGGAGTTTCTTGCTTATCGATCGCTCTTCGTGTCGTGCTGTGGCGCGACAAGTTGTTTGGATTTTTCTTTCCATTCAGGCGAGTTATAATACTCGGTTAGCCGCTTGGCATTTTCTTCTATTTGGCTGATTTTCTCTTTCCACTCCGGCGAGTTATAGTATTCTTCTACTTTACGCGCGCTTTCCTCTATTTTGGCTATCTTCTCTTTCCATTCGGGAGAATTATAGTAGTCCTCTATTTTCCTTGCATTTTTTTCGATCTTCGCTATATGTTCTTTCCATTCAGGCGAGTTGTAGTACACTTCTACCCTTTTGGCATTTTCCTCCACCTTGGCGATATGCTCTTTCCAGTTGGGTGAGTTATAGAACTCCTCCACACGTTTGGCATTAGCCTCTATTTTTGCTATATGTTCTTTCCATACTGGCGAATTATAATGTTCCTCTATATTTTTTGCGTTCTTCTCTATTTTGGCTATATGTTCTTTCCATGCCGGGGAATTATAGTAGGCTTCGATGCGTTTTGCATTAACTTCAATCTTAGCAAGATGTTCTTTCCACTCAGGCGTTTGCATTCGTTGCTGGAGCGCACCTGCTTCTTGTTGCCCTGCTATTGGCGTCATGGGATCGACTGGTGCTAACTTTGGTAGCGGCGGAATGGTATCGAGCGGCGCGAGGACGATAGGATTTGTTTCTGTCGTATCGCAAATCAGGTTGGTAAGTTTTTTTTCTATAGGATCTGCGATTGGCAGCAGGCGCAAGTCTTCGACTTTCTCGATGTCGATGAGTGCAAGTGCTTGCTCCTGCTGTTCCTCCTTGTTTTGTGGTGCAATCCAGGCGATCGTAATTAAGGCTACTGAGCTGAGTAGCAAAGCAATGAGATGTTGCTTAACATGGATATAGTTCTTTTCCATTTTGGTTATTCTTTTTATGCGGTGTAGGAGATGGTGGTTTTTGCCAGTGGCCGCCATGGCGTAGGCCGGCGAGATGTGATGGCTATTTACCTCCACAGACATCAATGCTTGCGCATAGGCGATTGGGGATGGCACCCATTTTATAACCATATCGTCACAGGCATGTTCGCGTTCAGCTTCTATGTGTTTGGATAAAAGCCATATGAAAGGATTATAAAATAATACGGTTTCCATAAGAACCTTGAAAAGGTTAAATAGGTAATCATGACGCTTGATATGAGCCAGTTCGTGAATCAAAATAGATTCAACCTGTTTTAGATCAAGCTTGGCGACCAGTGCTATGGGGAAAAGGATGATGGGTTTTACATGACCTAGCGTCAAGGGTACCGACACCTTTTCGGAAAGAAAAAACCGAACATTTTTACCAGATACTAGCGTTTCGCTGATACGCTGAAACGATTCTTGCCACAGGCTTGGCGTATCTTGGAGGCCCCTAGTCTTCAAATAATGCAATTTAGAAAAACTGTTCGTGAACAAAATCATTTGTATCAGTAAGCCTACGACGTATAGGGAGGCAAACCAAGGGAATAGCGGTTCTAAAATATCCAAAATTGGTGAAGACCCTTTGCTGTACAGAAATTGATCGGACCTGATGTCTATCGCTGTTGATGATAAATCGGTGTTTGAAAAATCCAAATAATGTACGAATGTGGCAACAAAGCAAAAGAAAATAGTTGCCTGTGCGCATAGGGCGATGATGTACTTGTTTTTGGCACTCAACTTTGGAAACCCAACATAAGCGAGGCATAGTAAGCAATAGATAAGTACGCCTTGCCATAAAGAGTGCACGATGCTCCAACCGAGCGCATGTGTGATGTTTTGAAATATAGCGTTCATAGCTTATGAGTTTTCAAGGTTATTTAAGTATTCTTTTATGAGATCAATTTCCTCTTTGCTTGCTCGCTGATTACCCAAAGCCTGCATAACCAAACGAGCCGTAGATCCATTGTACACAGCATCGATCATTTTATCCAAAAATTGATGCTGTGTTTGCTCTTTGCTTAAGAGCGCTTTGTACAAATGTGTTTTCGAGGAGCTGTCTCGGCTTACCATCCCTTTATCAAACATAATCTGCATAAGCTTGAGGGTTGTGGTGTAACCGATGTCTTTTTTATCGAGTTGTTCATGTACGTTGCGAACGCTGCTCTCCCCTTTTTCCCAAAGGATCTGCAATATTTCCATTTCACTATCTGTCGGCTTCATTCTGATCTACGAATTAGTTCGTAGATCAAATGTACGAAGTCTTTCGTATTTTCCAAAAAATTTTTTATTTTTTTAATTTACTAGAGTTTAGCTCTCCGTCATGTGGTTACGGTGTGCATAGCTTTTGGTGTATATGACATGCTATTCTAATGATGACGTATAACCATAAGTCCATTTTCTAAAATTATCCTTCACTACACCAGCTTGTTGCGGACTATGGCGAATGAATAAGCTGGAATAATTTGCAGGATATATGCCAAAGTTTCTATCTTTGCACCACTCCGCAAGGGAGGGACGGTTGAAAAGCGAAAAACAGAAGACGGAAAAGGCCTTTAACGGGTCGGTTCCACGGTTTCGGGCCCCACAGGGGCAGAAAAAAAAGTTCAATTTTATTTTGCGGGACCGGAAAAATCTTCTACCTTTGCAGTCCCAACGAGAAGGAGGGGAACAAAAGAGATAGTTCGGGCAGCGATGCCACGATATATAAAGGCCAAAGCGCGACGCGGCGGCGAGAAAAGTTCTTTAAGAAAGATGATCATGTAGCGTAACGAGTAGTCGGGAGACGAAAGTTATACAATAACAATAAAGTCAACCTGTCAATCACGGAACGTAAGAGACAAAAAAAACGGTTCCGGTTATTTATTGATAAATAGCCCGGTATCGAACAATTCATTTTTACAATGGAGAGTTTGATCCTGGCTCAGGATGAACGCTAGCG
>NZ_BNAF01000004.1 GCF_014653155.1 Sphingobacterium griseoflavum
CCTGAGAGAAGCCATGGATAAAGGCCGGGCCGAAGGCTTGGAGAAGGGGTTGGAGCAAGGCTTAGAGCAAGGTATGGAAAAGGGTATGGAGAAAGGATTGGAACAAGGCTTAGAGCAAGGATTGGAGCATGGCTTAGAGCAAGGTACACACAGAAAGGCGATTGCGATTGCAACCACCATGAAGAAAAGTGGCATTTCTGCCGAAGATATTGCTATCTATACGGGTCTTTCCCTTGCTGATATCGAGGCACTGAGCAGTGGTAAGTAATATGTAGTGCGAGGCATCGCGCTATTTGCTTCCGCGGGGTTGCTGCTCGACTCTTCGGTAGCTTCCCCTCCCATAAACCCTTCCGCCGCTCGCCGCGGCAAGGCATCACTTTTGAAGGTCAAAAGTGATCAAAAGCCTTTGTCTCCTTGAGGTGCTCTGTCGCACAGGTCCGCCCTGCGCAAAGCACCCTGTTTGGCCGAAGCCGGAATAACGCCGCCATCGCTTTGTATGCGATGTCGACATGATTCCATGCTTGCCCTGCCCTCGAAAACCCCCAAACATGCTCTTTGCCAGCCAGCACTGTTAAGGAGACCTAAAAGTTCCGTCGCACGGTATTCTTTATATTTCAGTTATCGTTCGCTATCTTACAATAATGCGATAGTCAGCGATACGCTCACTATCGCTTCTGCCTTTTATTAACAGCAATGTCGCATCATTTTTGTTGCGTCTGTATAAACTTGCCTTTTCGCTGACGTGCGCTTGCTGCCTGTGCTATTGGAACTATTCCCCTTCCCGCAAACCCTTCCGCCGCTCGCCGCGGCAGGGCATCACTTTTGAATGCCAAAAGTGATCAAAAGCCTTTGTCTCCTTGAGGTGCTTCGTCGCACAGGTCCGCCCTGCGCAAAGCACCCTGTTTGGCCGAAGCCGGAATAACACCGCCATCGCTTTGGATGCGATGCCGACATGATTCCATGCTTGCCCTGCCCTCGGGAACCCCCAAACATGCTCTTTGCCAGCCAGCACGGGCAAGGAGACCTAAAAGTTCCGTCGCACGGCGTCTTTTATCAAACGGCTATCGTTCGCTATCTTACAGTATTGCGATCTTAAGAAGATACCCCAGTCATTGCACGTCACTTTCTCACCCTCTCACTTTCTCACTTTATCACCTTTTCACTTCTTCACTCAAGGCACAATAGCTTTAGCATAACGCGAAAATCAGCAATACGCTCACTATCGCTTCTGCCCATCATTAACAGCAATGTCGCATCATTTTTGTTGCGTCTGTATAAACCTGCCTATGCACTGCCCCATAAGGATGCATGTCGCTTCCGCGGGGTTGCTGCTCGACCCTTCGGCAGCATCCCCCCCCCTCAATTCCTTCCGCCGCTCGCCGCGGCAGGGCATCACTTTTGAAGGCCAAAAGTGATCAAAAGCCTTTGTCTCCTTGAGGTGCTTCGTCGCACAGGTCCGCCCTGCGCAAAGCACCCTGTTTGGCCGAAGCCGGAATAACGCCGCCATCGCCTTGGATGCGATGTCGACATGATTCCATGCTTGCCCTGCCCGCGGACCCCAAACATGCTCTTTGCCAGCCAGCACTTGCAAGGAGACCTAAAAGTTCCGTTACACGATGTTCTTTATTTTTCAGTTATCGTTCGCTATTTAAACTAATGCGATCTTAAGAATATACCCCAGTTATTGCACGTCACTTTATAACGGTGTCACTTCATCACTATATCACCCTTTCACGTCTTCACTCAAGGCACAATAGCCTTAGCATAACGCGATAATCAGCAGCACGCTCACTATCGCTTCTGCCTTTTATTAACAGCAATGTCGCATCATTTTTGTTGCGTCTGTAGAGACTTGCCTATGCACTACCCCACAAGGATGCAACAAAAATAAGCGACGGGGTTTTGGTTACTTTTGCCCTACAAAAGTAACGCCCCCGTCCCGGGCTTAGGGACAAACCAGTCCCGGCGAGGGACAAAAGATATTAGGGTTAATGAGTATTGTGGTATTGCGATACGGCAGCCTATTATCTGCGGTGGCAGCAAAACCTTTCAAAAGTAACGCCCCCGTCCCGGGCTTAGGGACAAACCAGTCCCGGCGAGGGACAAAAGATATTAGGGTTAATGAGTATTGTGGTATTGCGATACGGCAGCCTATTATCTGCGGTGGCAGCAAAACCTTTCAAAAGTAACGCCCCTGTCCCGGGCTTAGGGACAATCCGCTTCCGCTAAAGTTTGGCCATATCTTTGCGTGATAATTAGCGAAATTACATACATTAAAACGAAATATTATGGCACAAGCATTAAGCAAAGAACCCGTTTTTGACGGAATAGGCTACGAGCCTTCTCCATTTTCGAGGTCGGAATTCGTTACGGCGAAAACCGATTATGACCACACCGTCTATGAAGGGGCGAACACCGATAAGAACAAAAAGATATTGGTTGTATGTACCGAGCAACGCTACATGACCATGCAGAATGGGAAGAAATTCTCGACGGGCAACCATCCAGTGGAAACGTTGGTTCCTATGCTGCACCTGCAGGCGGCGGGATTTGATTTTGACATCTACACCCCGACGGGCGCGGCGGTAGCGCTGGAAATGTGGGCGATGCCCGAAGAAGACGAAGCGGTGAAAAGCATATTGGAGCAGTATCGTTCGCAGTTCGAGCAACCCAAAAGTTTGCACCATTTTGTGGCGAATGGCTTGCAGTCTGCAGCAGAATATGTCGCCGTATTCCTGCCCGGTGGCCATGGAGCCATGTTGGGACTGCCGGAAAGCGAAGATTTGAACAAAGTAATCCATTGGAGCGTGGAGCAGGATATTTACATGTTGGCCATCTGCCACGGTCCTGCCGCTTTGCTGGCTGCGGCGCAGGGGGATTCTGCCAGCTTCCCCTATGCGGGATATCAGATCACCTCGTTTCCTGATGCCCTCGATAGGCAAACGCCAGCAATCGGTTATGTTCCTGGAGAAATGCCTTGGTTTTATGGCGAAAAGCTGCAGAAATTAGGCGTCGAAATTTTAAACGAAGATATATCCGGCGCCTGCCACACCGACCGGAAGCTGGTGACCGGCGACAGCCCTTTGGCCGCCAATAATTTTGGGAAAATGAGCGCGCAGGTTTTGCTGGGCAGCTAAAAATATGCCGCGTTGCATAGCGATAAATGAGCGCCCGCGCGTTAACTAATCGCTATGCATCTTGATGTCTGGCAATCTTTTGTCGTGTCGGCGAAGCGGAACATTGCAGCTCGACCCATGCTGTTGGATGTTGACGATGTTTAGGCACCCCACCTAATTTTAATAAATGGATATAATTGTCCGATAGTAAGCACAAAAATATCATCCAGGATCTATGTGGGTGGCTAGATAAAAAAGGGGACATCTTGACGACGTCCCCTTTTGGGATGATTATTTATTAAGAACAAAGCTTTTAAAAACCTAAACCCACGCTGAATCCTGTAACGCCTACAGCAATATCACGCATGGCAGTGGCCGCACCGGTGGTGGTGTTCACTTGGTAAAGTTTAGTGCTAGAGCCCACGGTACCGATTAAATAGGCATGGCCGCTTTTGCTACCGATATCGAAGCCATTGGAAGCGGTTAGCGTGATGCCAAGCGCGCCAACTGGAGCCAGCGTACCATCATTAGGCGGTACTTGCGTGTAAAGCATACTGGTAGCATGGTCTAGTACAAGTAATGTTGTGCTGCTTGTGCCGGCCACATTATTGGTGTAGGCCGCTGCGCTTACGGATGGGCTACCTGGATTCAAGATGCCATCGATACCGACTACAAGACCAGTAGTGGGGTTCACGCGTAGGTTTTGGCCCGTGTTGCTAACCACACGGATAAGATCTACAGCAGGATTGAAGTCGAACCCGAAGCTCGTGCCCGCCAAGACGGGAAACATAGGAATCGTGCCGATACGCGTTGCGGCGCCCGAGCTTAGATTGATGGTGTACAGACGGCTGCTGCTGCCCAGTGCATATAGTTGTCCCGTTGCCGGGCGAAAATCGATACCCAACACAGTCTCGCCATCGGCCATGCCTGCAATAGCCTTACTGACCGATCCGTCTTTCATTGGATTCATGATGTGCAGGTTATTGCTGGCATCAACTGCATAGGCAACAGGGTCTGTCGGAATAGCCAAATCGATCAAAGGTGCTGCGATCCGACCGATCTTGTCGGCATGGCCACTTTCTAGATTAACCATATACAAAGCATGCTCATTTTGGCTATGCGCCGCAATAAGGGCCGCTTTGTTATCTGGGCTGATGTCGAACGCGACCTGTCCGCTAACCGACATGCCTAGGCTGCCCACTTCAACAAGTTTACCGTCATTCGGCGGATCCTGTTTGAAAAGTTTGCCCGAAGTAGCATCGATGTCATAAAGGGTTGTTGCAGAAGCGCCTGCCACACTATTGGTGTAGGCAACGCCACTGATGCTCACCGCACTGCTATGGTTGATGTCCATATCCTCGGCCGCCAAGGCGCCCGTTTCAGGATGCAAGCGTAGGTTTTGCCCGGTGTTGCTGACCAAGCGAACGCGGTCTACCGTAGGATTGAAATCGATGGAGGCAAATGTACCCTCGATAGCAGGAGCGAAGCTCGCCGAGCCCACAACCTGTGCTTGGGCAGATGTCGTATGTATGCGGTATAGCTTGCTGGCATTGGATAGTGCGTACAGCTCTCCGGTGGCGGGACGGAAATCGATGCTCATCAATTTCTCTCCAGAACCGAGTCCTTGGATCGCCGTGGTGCTTTCGAAGCTGCTTGGACGATTGGCGTTGAAGGCTACCAGCTCGTTGTTGGCTGTTAACCCATACACCATAAGGTCAGGTCCCTGCATGTCGCCGCCCATGTTGTCGTCGTCCGAGCACGAGGAGATGAGTGCCACGGCCGTGCATGCCAGCATAAATTTTGTTAGTGTTTGTTTTAAATTCATAGTTTCAATTTGAAAAATTTATGATTATTAATTTTGTTTTCATTACTAATCGTCTATCTCACAGATTAGTTTTAAGAAAATGAAATTTAGGTGTTGTAACTTGATTAGTTGTGTCGCACTTCGCTGGCGCGAGCTTGCGGCTCGCACCTTCGGGAAGTGCCATCCCTTCCGCCGCTCGCCGCGGCAGGGCATCACTTTTGAAGGCCAAAAGTGATCAAAAGCCTTTGTCTCCTTGAGGTGCTCTGTCGCACGAGTCCGCCCTGCGCAAAGCACCCTGTTTGGCCGAAGCCGGAATAACGCCGCCATCGCTTTGGATGCGATGTCGACATGATTCCATGCTTGCCCTGCCCTCGGAAACCTCCAAACATGTTCTTTGCCAGCCAGCACTTGTAAGGAGACCTAAAAGTTCCGTCACACGCTTTCCTTAATTAAAAGGCTATTGTTCGCTATCGTACAGTATTGCGATCTTAAGAAGATACCCCAGTTATCGCACGTCACTTTATCACTTTATCACCTTTTCACTTCTTCACCCAACGTGCAATATCTTTAGCATAGTGCGAAAACCAGCAGCACGCTCACTATCGCTTCTGCCCATCATTAACGGTAATGTCGCATCATTTTTGTTGCGTCTGTAGAGACTTGCCCATGCACTGCCCCATAAGGATGCAACAAAAATCAGCGACGGGGTTTTGGTTACTTTTGCCCTACAAAAGTAACGCCCCTGTCCCGGGCTTAGGGACGCCCAGTCCCGGCGAGGGACATAAGCGTGTTGGTCATGCATATTGGTTATGGCGATATGGCTACCGATTATTTGCGGCGGCAGCTCAACTTTTGCCCCACAAAAGTAACGCCCCTGTCCCGGGCTTAGGGACGCCCAGTCCCGGCGAGGGACATAAGCGTGTTGGTCATGCATATTGGTTATGGCGATATGGCTACCGATTATTTGCGGCGGCAGCTCAACTTTTGCCCCACAAAAGTAACGCCCCTGTCCCGGGCTTAGAGACAAACCAGTCCGGCGAGGGACATAAACGTATGGGTCATGGCAACATAACTACCGATGATAAACATTTATAATCGTATATAAACATTTAACAACCGACTATTACCGAGCAACCTCTTTAACTTAGCCCCTGAAACCAATTTACACATACATGGATGCGCACAGGTACATCGATTTGACGACGGATTTCGGCTTCAAGCGGATCTTCGGGTCGGAGGCCAACAAACCTTTTTTAAAGGCCTTCTTGAACGAGCTGTTCCAGGGCCGCCTGCAGATCGCGGACCTGCAGTACGGCAGGAACGAGCACGTGGGCGATACGGTGGAGATGGGTACGGTGATCTTCGACCTGCTGTGCAGCACGGAGGCGGGCGAGCATTTCCTGATCGAGGTGCAGCGCAGCACGCACCTGAACCTGAAGCGGCGGATGCTGTACTACGGCAGCAAGCTGATCGCCGATTCGGCACCCCGCGGCCAGCGCCGGAGCTGGGACTACGCGATCAGCGCGGTATACGTGGTCGTGCTGCTGGACGGCTTCCCGATCCCCGGCGGAGGGAGCGGCGCGGATTACCTGCAGGAGATCTGCCTGTGCAACCGTCGCACGGGCGAAGTTTTTTACGAGGAGATGGCGTACCTGTACGTGGAATTGGTTAAATTTGTGAAGCAAGGGGCTGATCTGCAGAGCGATCTGGACCGTTGGCTGTACGTGCTGAAGAACATGTCCAAGCTGGACGGTCTTCCGGTGCACCTGCGGCAGCCCATCTTTGAGCAGCTGTTCGAGATAGCTGCCTACACGCAACTGAACAAGGAGGAACGCCATATGTATGATGTAAGTTTGAAACGCAAGTGGGATGCCGCAGTCGTGCGGAAATACCAGGAACAGGAGCAGGCAAAAACCAGGGAGGCCCTGAAAGCTGCGGAAGCCGCCCTAAAAGCTGCCGAGGCTGCCGAAGAAGCCCTCGTAACAGGCCTGAAAGAAGCCATGGATAAAGGCTTGATCGAAGGATTGGAAAAGGGTTTAGAAAAGGGTTTAGAACAGGGTTTGGAGCAAGGATTGGAGCATGGCTTAGAGCAAGGTGCACACAGAAAGGCGATTGCTATTGCCACCACCATGAAGAAAAGTGGCATTTCTGCCGAAGATATTGCTATCTATACGGGTCTATCCCTTGCTGATATCGAGGCGCTGAGCACTAGCAAGTAATATGTAGTGCGAGGCATCGCGCTACTCGCTTCCGCGGGGATGCGGCTCGCACCTTCGGGGGCTTCCTTCCCCAATCCCTTTCGCCGCTCGCCGCGGCAGGGCACCACTTTTGAAGGCCAAAAGTGATCAAAAGCCTTTGTCTCCTTGAGGTGCTCTGTCGCACAGGTCGCCCTGCGCAAAGCACCCTGTTTGGCCGAAGCCGGAATAACGCCGCCATCGCTTTGGATGCGATGTCGACATGATTCCATGCTTGCCCTGCCCTCGAGACCCCCAAACATGCTCTTTGCCAGCCAGCACTTGCAAGGAGACCTAAGAGTTCCGTCACACGCTATCCCTTATCTAAAAGGTTATACGTTCGCTATCGTACAGTATTGCGATCTCAAGAAGATACCCCAGTTATTAGTCACTTTATAACGTTGTCACTTTATGACCTTATCACTTTATAACGGTGTCACTTTATAACGGTGTCACTTTATCACGGTGTCACTTTATCACCATATCACCATATCACCTTATCACTTTATAACGGTGTCCCTTTATCACTTAACCTTTAATGGCTATATTTCGCTATCGGCTTTGCTTTTCTCGGATTCCGCCTTTGAGGTGCTTTCCTGCCAATCCGGGTTGCTTTCCTGCCAATGCGTAACGGCGGGCATTGCATCTTCGCCATACTTGCGCACGAAGGTGCCTTTGACCCGGGTAGATTTCAAGACGTACAGTATCCAGATGATTGCGAACAGAACAGACCTAATCATCTCCGACGGATCCGATTCAAAGTCGGGCTGGCCGCTAAATAGCAAGGACGCGACTGCCGTATCCAGGATCACCGTAACGAGTTGGAAGATAAACATCAAAAACACCGTTTGGGGAAAGAGATCACGTTTTTTAAGAAACAAATACAGGCAATAGCCGGAAAGGAATATGATAACCGTATTGGTGACAAACTCGAACGCTATAAACGGCAGATAAAACGCAGCGAGCGGACCCTGGAAGGTTTCTGTAGCCGACCATACCTGCGCGCTAAACCCGTAGGGCAGCATGGCCATCAAGAACACCCGTATAGGGGTAAAAAACAAACCCAGCCCAAGGAAGATCAGCCAACCGCCAATGTTTTCATGGCTTGCATGGTCATAGATCCAGATCAGCGAGGATGCCTGCGTGCGGTTGTAGTAGCGGAAGGTAATCCACGTGAAGAGCGAGAGCAAGCCGAAGAAAGCCAGCACCGACCACCAATTTGTTACATCTTGCGTATTGGAACCCGTAACGAATCCATCATCATCGAGGAAGATCGCAGCGCTGAAGTATTGGTCTTTTCGACCAAAATCAGTGACATAATCCGCCAATTGGTTTGCGGGAACATGCGTATCATGAAAGCCTAAGCGAAAAGATACCTTCAGCGTATCGCGATCCGTCTTGATACTTTTTCCGAAGTAATAGCTTTCACGATCTACGAAGCTATTCTCACCTGTGAAGGGAACCTCCTTGCCGTCGGGGTTGATGATATAGATATCATGTTCCAAACTTAGCGGATAGGGCAGTGCAATAGGAGCGACGCGTGTTTCCAGCACTTGGGGCAGCGAGCCGCTGAGGTTGAGCGCATAGATGGACACGGCCTGCCGCGGGTCTGATAGGTCCCGTTCGGCAAGCTTATCCACCGTGTAGTATTCTTTCACGGAGAGCACGTTGTTCGCGATATCGTCCTCGTAGGTCAGCGAAGCACGTTTTTTTGCATGTTTGTACAATTTTTGGTAGTAGGTCAAATACGATTTCTCCACTTGGTTCTTCGCATTTTGCTTGAAATAGCTGCGCATGTTATCCGCGTTGCAACCCTTGTATACGGTCAAGACATCCACCTTGGCCGTTCCGTCCTTGCTCAGGAAAAAGCGCTCTTCGATCCGCGTGTTTCCAGCTACGATTTTATACGTATCAGCAATCTTGGCGTTTGGTTCTGCAGCGAGCACCTTGCCGTAGAAGGGAAAATAACGATCGCGAAACGGACCACCCTGATCGGTGATGGTGGGATCAATATATTGACCGCGGCCATCGATACTAAAATAAAGAACCATATGGTTGAAGGCCGTAGGCGCGGGAAGGTAATCTTCCAAGCTATATTCCTCCATCGAGTTGACGAGGATCAGCTTGCTGAAAATACCTTTGTGTTTAAGAAGCGCTGCGAGCAGCACCGATTTATCTTTGCAATCGCCATACCGTTGGGCAAATACTTTCTCTGGACTGTTGGCGCGGTGGGAATATTCGCCCACCTCGACGCCCATGTACCGGATGTCGTTCTGTACAAAATCCGCGATGTGCTGGGCATAGCGCATGGAATCGCCCTTTGCTTTCGTCCACATTTGATCGGCAAATAACCGCAGTTTACCAGAAGGCTGTAAGGCTGGTATAGGGTTGACATCGTGCGCCCATTGGCCGATATCGGCCCATTTTTTAAATTCCGAGCATTCAATGCGCTGACGTGAGGCATGCCAAAGCGGGGCATCAGGCTCGTAGTCTACCTTTTCGCAGTCCGTTATATCCCAATAATACGCAAGGGCCGATCCGATGTTTTCTTTTTTTGCCTCGGGTGCCCCTAAAAAGCTTTTGAACTGCAGGTTGCGATCTTTTGGCACGATATAGTTGACCAAGAGCTGACCGACGGGCTCGAAGCCCTGTAAAAAAAACGTATCGAAAAAATGGCCTGCAAACACAGGATTGAAGCCCTTGATCGAGTAGGAGCATATGATTTTATCGTCCTTCCGGAGATCTTCCAACAATAAATAGGCGGCATAAGAGCCGTTGTAGATCGACCGGGATAGCTCGGTCTCCAAGGGTATAAGTTCGAATTTGCGGAGATCTAGGCGCTCCATACGTTTGCCGTCGCGCAGCACGTGCAGCTCGTGCAGGACCAGTTTTTGGTATTGCGGATTGAACGAGAGCTGAATCTGCCCGGCATTGCTCGCCCCCGCGTTTTCCGTCAACACTTTGATGTTTCTGTAAAAACGGGTTTGCGTGGCGATATCTACTTGATACTCGATACGCTCGAAGTAATAGCCATCGCTGATATCAGCCAGGTTGGGTGCCGAGGGTTTCTGCTGGGATGTGCGTGTCCAGCTGGGAACCATGCCCGTCGTCAATGTGGGGGCGGCCGCAAAGGTCGCCACCTGGGCGAGTAGCATAAGTAGCAGTATGCTAAGGAAAGTACGTAATTTCATGCAGTTAATAATCTGGATCGAAGATAACGAATGCTTGAAATATATGAAAATATTTTTTCTCTATTCGCGAAAATAATTTGAGATCATTCTTTCTCCACCCGGTATTTATTTTTTAAGTGCGCATAGCGCTTGCGGTATGCGGAAGGGGTGCAACCGAAAAGTTTGGAAAATTGCTGCCTGAAGTGCTTGATATCATTGAAGCCGGCCTTAAAGGCCGCTTCGTTGATATTGGCCTTGGTGTCTACGAGCAGCTGTGCGACCTTGCGCAGCCGAATGTAGCGGATAAATTCATTGGCGGATTTTCCCGAAATCGATTTAATTCGTCGGTACAGGTTGGAATGGCTCATGCCTAAAGATTCGGCTAGGCTGCCGACGGTGAAATCACTGTCGAGCAGATTGAGCTCTACCGCCTGGATGGCCTGTTGCAGAAATTCCTTGTATTCGGCCGGTATTTTATAGTCGTTGGCCTGCAGGGTTATTTCGCTGTGGAAATACTGGTGGAGGCGTTGTCGGTTTTGGATCAGGTTGTGCACCCTCGCTTGGAGAATATCCTTGTCAAACGGTTTGGTGATATAATCGTCTGCACCACCTTCAATGCCTTTCAGCTTAACGTCGGCCGAGAAGCTCGCCGTCAGGAGAATAACCGGGACCTGGCTTAAATGTATATTGGTCTTGATTTTCTCGCAGAGGTCGATACCCGACACATCCTTCATCACCACATCGCTGATCACGATGTCGGGCTCCGTTTTCTGCAGTATTTCTAAGGCCTTTTCGCCGCTGTCCGCTTGCAGGATATCAAACTCCTGCTCGAAGATCTTGCAGATATATTGGCGGATATCGACATTGTCGTCGACGAGCAGCATGACCGGCCGCTCGCTGGCCATCTCCACGATCTTTGCCGACTTTTCGTCTTGGTAAATGCCTGTTTTGGCAGGAGGTTGCGGCTCTTCTTCCAGCAGCTCCTGTATAAAGAGTGATTGCTCGGACAGGTCTTCAAAGATCAGCTTGTCTTTGAGCTGTGCCGGCTGGCAAGGTAAGGTTAACGTAAACGTTTGGCCCCCCATGTCGTTTTGTTGGAAATCGACCTGCCCTTCGTGTGCCAGCGCAAACTTCCGCACGAGAAAAAGACCGATGCCAAAACCTTCTTTGGATCTGCCCTTGCGGGCATAGTCGCGATGAAAAGGTTGAAAAATCTGATCCGATAGGGGAGCTGATACACCATTGCCCGAATCGCGGACATGGATACTGACCTGCTGGGCGTCTGCCTGCACATAAACCTGCACTTTCCCACTGTTTTCGGTAAATTTTAGCGCATTTTGGAGCAAATTGAAAAGGCATATCTCCAGTTTTTCACGGTCTGCGTAGAGCAGATGCGTGGCTACGCTGCCCTGAAATTGATAATCGATCTGTCGGGCGTGTGCAAGCTGTTGGAAGCAGTAGAACACCTCGCGTGTTAAGGCAACGATGTCCAGTTTCACGAAGCGCAGCTCATCAAAGTCGCTGTCGGCCTTGCGAAACAGCAGCAGCTTGTCGACCAGGCTCAGCAGGCGTTTGGCATGCGTATAAACATGCTGCAATTCTGCCGATGTATCGACGGCTTCTTCCTTTTCCGGATAAAGCATCTCCTTGATCGGGTTGACGATCAGCGTTAACGGCGTGCGGAACTCGTGGGCGATATGTGTGAAAAAAGTTATTTTTTTCTCATGGAGCTCGTGCTCTTTGTCCCGTTCGAATTCGCTGCTCCTGAGTTGGTAAAGCAGCGACTGTTTGTTTTTGATATACCGGCTATACAGGTAAAAGGCTCCAACGAGCAGCAGGACGTAGAGCGCATAAGCCCCATTGGACCGCCACCAAGGGGGCAGGATGCGGATGGACATGATATGCTCCTTGCTATTCCATACGCCGTTGGCATCCGTCGATTTGATGCGCAACGTGTAGTTGCCCTCCTTCAAATGGGAATAATGGGCTGCGCGTTGCTTTTCCACGTAATTCCAGTCTTTATCCCAGCCCTCCAAAAAGTAGGCGTATTTTATCTTTTCGGGAAAGGAGTATTCTAAGGCTGCAAACGAGAAGGACAGCACCGCTTTGTCATACGGTATGACCATGGATGACAGGCTGGCGAGCGAAGAATCGGCATAGGCATCGTATGCGCTGTATGGCGTGTTGTCGATCTGAAACTGCGTCAGCATCAAAGGCGGAAATTTGACCGGAATCTGGGTGGATTTGGGCTGGAATATATTGAGGCCGCGGATACCGCCGAAGGCCATCTCCCCGCTTTTTAGCAACAGGGCGGCATTGTAGTTGAACTGGTTGCTCTGCAGGCCATCTGACTTGTAGAAATTTTGGAAGTGCAGACGCTGCGGATCAAATTTGCACAGGCCATTGTAGGTGGAAATCCAAAGGTTGCCCTGTTGATCTTTCAAGGCATTGAGCAGGCTGTTGCTGGGCAAACCGTCTTTTTCGGTATACCGCTTGAATTGACCGGACTGTATGTTGAAATGTAGCAGCCCACCACCTTCGGTGCCCAGCCACAGGTGATGCTTATCGGCCTGCAGCATAAACCGCACCGGCGTACCGATCGGGAATTTGGTGTACTGACGCGTGCGCACATCCAGTCGCGTCAGATCAGACCAAGAACCCATCCACAGCCGGTCGGTGTCATCTTCGAAAAAGCTGAGCACATCGTAAATAGGCAGCTCCAGTGGCTGAAACTTATCGTGCTGCCTATCCAGCACATACACCTGTCCGCCGTTTAGCGTAGCGACCCACAGGCGTTTGCTGCTGTCCTCGAAAATACGCCATATAGCCTTGTTGAAATAGGTGGTGTGCGGGTAAATGCAGTCGTAGGAGCGGAGCGTTCCCGTTTTTTCGTCCAGCCTGAAGATACCCCGATCGTAGGTGGCAATCCACAGCTGCTGCCCGGGCCCCTGCTGCAAGTCGGTGACGAATGCCTGCTGAAGGGCCGTTTTATCGCCGATGGCGTAATCCATATACTGTTTTTGCCGTTTATCCCATTTGAGCAGGCCAGCACCGTCGGTGCCTATCCAAAGGTTGCTATCAGAGCTTTCCTCCAGTGCGAGCACAAAATTTTCTGCGCGGATCTGTTGGCCTGTGGCGGGCTTGCGGATTAGTTCAAATTTCCCTTTGTTTGGATCGATCAAGTTGATCCCCCCACGCCAGGTGCCGATCCACTGCCGCTGCTGCGCATCTTCATAAACGGTGAAAACAGATTTGCTGGTCAGCTGTTCAACATCAAAATCGTTTGCGTTTGCTATCGCTCCTGTAGCGATGTCTATCTTCTGTATACCGTCGCCGTCCGAACAGGCCCAAATCTTATGATCCTTGCCGTAATGTAGGTGCACGATGCGTTTGCTGGACAGTCCATTTGCTGCGGTATAGTACGTAAACTGCTTTGTTGCTGGGCGATAACGGGTAATGCCCCAGTTGGTCGAAAACCAGATGTCACCATCTTGGGAACAGGCTACCGTGGAAGCATTATAATTGCCCGCCGTATGGACGATGACCCGATTTAGGTTAGGATCGTAATAGCAAACCCCGACGTTATGGACGAGGAGCCAAAGGGTGCCATCGGGTGTTTTGCCCATGCCGCTTACATTATAGGCGCTATTGGAGCCTTGCCCAGCCAGTAGCAAAGGTACCGACGTTGCGATATAACCTTCCTTCGTTTTTTCGATGGCTAGCAAACCCGCATCGCCGCTGCCGGCAAACAGGCGTTTGTTGCAATCGGTCTCTAACTGGTGGATGGAAAACGCAATGGAATCTAGCTTGCCGCTGCCAGAACGATAGAGAAATCTGGAAAATGTCTCCTGATCGGCGTGAAGTACCGCTGCGCCAACTTTTGTGGCAACGAACAGATGTCCTTGGCTATCCTCTAGAACGTCGGTGATCCGGTTGTCCGGAAGCGATGTTTTATCCAAAGGGATATTTTTGTACACCTTATAGGCGTAGCCATCATAACGATTCAATCCATTGGATGTGCCAAACCACATGAAGCCTTTATGATCTTGGTAGATATCCGTTACGTAATCGTTGGATAGACCCTGATCTATACCCAAATAGGCAATCGATTGCTGCGCAAACAGTGTATTGAGCGCAGAAAGATAGCATAGCAGCATATATAGGGCTAGTCTCATCATAAATAGGCTGAATTTGGTTCTCTATTTGTGTTTGCTAAAATTAGCAAAAAGCACAAATTTTTGCAAATGTTAATTTGACGTTTGTTTTATTTTTCGCGTAGCGTCGTCTAAATGTGGGTGAAAGGCTAAACAGGAGGCGGGCCTAATTGGATGTATGCTAAAATACGGTGAATACTTGCTAAAATATAAGCATGTAGTCTAGCCGTCTGCCAGCATAGGCAGCTTTATGCTGATTTACCCCCCTCTTTTTGACCAAATCCCCCCTAAAAAATATGGGTCTTAGTAGCGATAATTGCAAAGCAGGTTCATATAACCGTGCGATTTACTAACCAAAATAAATATAATGAAAACATGTAAAATGCTTAAACGGCGTCTGGGGATATTTTTATTCCTGATGACGATGAGTTGTTATTTGGCTGTCGCCCAGACTGTCTCAGTGACAGGAAAGGTGTCGAGCGGAGGTGTGGCCATTCAGGGGGTTACCGTGGCCGTATCGGGCACGGAAACGAGAGCGATCACCGATGCGCAGGGGACATACCAAATCAATGCCGCACCTACGGCCACCTTGATCTTTAGCAGTGTGGGCTATTTGCGGCAGGAGATCGCGTTGGCCGGTAGGCAGGCCACCAACGGTGCGCTCGTGCTGCATGTGGCGCTGGAGGAAGATGATAGCGTGATCGAGGATGTCGTGGTAACCGGTTTCGGGCAGCGCGAAAAAAGAGCATCGGTCGTAGGGTCGATCACAACGATTAATCCAAAAGAACTGAAGGGGCCCACGAGCAATTTGACGACGATGCTGGCCGGCCGTGTGGCAGGGATGATCGCTTTCCAGCGCAGTGGCGAACCCGGATCTGACAATGCCAATTTCTTTATCCGTGGCTTGGGTACCTTCGGAACGGGCAAGCAAGATCCATTGATCCTCATCGATAACGTAGAGTCTACGCCGACCGATATGGCGCGCTTACAGCCGGATGACATCGCCAGCTTTTCGGTGTTGCGCGATGCAAATGCCGCGGCCATGTATGGCGCCCGCGGTGCAAACGGTGTGGTTTTGGTGACCACCAAACTAGGTGCCGAGGGGCAGACAAGATTCGAGTTCCGTTCGGAAAACAATATTTCGACAAACACGCGCAATTTCCGATTTGCCGATAACATTACCTACATGGAGATGGCCAATGAGGCTTACCTGACCCGGCCCGTCGATGCGGCCAGTGGCCAAGGGCTGCCGTATTGGCAAAGTAAAATAGACCATACGAAAGCAGGCGATAACCCCTTGCTGTATCCCAACAACAACTGGATCGACCAGCTGATAAAGGACTATACCCTGAACCAGCGGAACAACCTCAATATTTCTGGGGGTGGTGCAAAAGCACGATACTATCTCGCCGGAACCTATAATATTGACAACGGGATCCTTAAAGTGGATGGCATCAATAATTTCAACAATAATATCAAGTTGAAAAACTACTCGGTTCGCTCCAATGTGGATATCAACTTCACACCATCGACGACGGGGATCGTGCGCGTGTATGCACAGTTCGACGATTATACCGGGCCGATCGGTGGTTTCGATGACAATGGAAACCGGATAAACGGCGGTGCGGTAACATTTCGCAGGGCGATATGGTCCAATCCGGTGATGTTTCCGGCGGTCTATCCATCGTCTTACTTGCCCTACATGAACCATCCCTTGTTTGGTAACGCCATCAACCGCAACGGAGGCTTGTTCATAAACCCCTATGCCGAGATGGTGCGTGGCTACCAGGAGTACAATACCTCGACGATTATGCCGCAGATAGAGCTGCGCCAGAATCTCAATGCGCTCTTGCCCGGATTGAATTTTACGGCGATGACCTACCTCAAGCGCTATGCCTATTTCGAAGTAAGCCGCGCCTATAGGCCTTTTTACTACACCGGATCATCTAGCCCAGACGGCGATTTGATGCTGCGCGTGATGAACGATGGCGGATTGGGATCTATTGGTTTGGTGGGCACCGAGTACCTGGACTATGCCGAATCTGGAAAAGAAGTCAACTCCATGTTCTATGCACATGGTATTGCAAACTACAGCCAGGCTTTTGGAAAGCATAACGTGAGCGGTACGCTGATCGGGCTGATACAGAATTCGTTGAATGGTAACGCCGGAAGTTTGCAGCTATCGCTGCCTGCGCGGAACATCGGTTTGTCTGGCCGATTTACGTACAACTTCGGCGACCGCTATATCGCCGAGTTTAATTTCGGTTACAATGGTTCGGAGCGCTTTGCGCGCGACCGCAGGATGGGCTTCTTTCCGTCTTTTGGCTTGTCGTACAACCTATCTAACGAATCCTTCTTCGAGCCTCTTCGTGATGTCGTGACCAACTTAAAAATCCGGGCTACGCACGGCTATGCCGGGAACGATCAAATTGGTCGTTCACAGGATCGTTTTTTCTATCTTTCCGAGGTCAATATGAATGCTCCGGAGCTGAGCTTTGGTGAGCTTAGCGGTTATCGCCGCCCTACCATTGCGGTGACTCGGTATGCCAACGATGGCATTACCTGGGAGCGATCCAAACAAACCAACTTGGGATTGGATTTCAGCTTGTTCAATGCCCTGGAGGTGAATGTGGATGTTTACCGGCAGATTCGTAGCAATATCCTGACCGCACGCTCTTATATTCCGAGCACGATGGGACTGCGCGCAAATATTGTGGCCAATACCAACAAGGCCGAAAGTAAAGGGGTGGACCTGACGGTAAACTACAACAAAAATTTCGCGAGCGGCTGGTACCTGCAGGGTCGGGGAACCATGACCTATGCCCTGAGCAAGCGACTGATCGTGGACGAGCCGGCCTATGCGGAGCCCTGGCGTTATACCGTAGGGTCCTCTGCTGCGCAAGAGTTTGGCTACATCGCCGAACGCCTCTTTGTGGATGACCAGGAAACGCTAAACTCGCCGGTGCAATTTGGTACGCCGGGATTGGACTATCTCGGTGGTGACATTAAATACCGTGATTTAAACGGAGATGGACAGATCACCGATCTGGACCGCGTAGCCCTCGGGTATCCGACAACACCAGAGATGATCTATGGCTTTGGCGGAACGGTGGGCGGAAAAGGCGTGGATTTTAGCTTCTATTTCCAAGGTTCGGCGCGCTCTTCCTTCTTTATCAATTCGGAAAATATTTCTCCCTTCTATTTAAATGGCGGTTCGCAGAATGGGTTGCTACAGGCCGTGGCCGACAGTTACTGGAGTGAAGACAATCGCGACCTCTATGCATTTTGGCCGAGGTTGAGTGAGGGCGTGGTGGCCAACAACAACCAGCGGTCTACCTGGTGGATGCGGGATGGCGCCTTCCTGCGCTTGAAAACCGTGGAATTGGGATATACCTTCAAACAAAGCCTGATGGATCGCATCCGGGCAAAAAATCTGCGCATCTACGCCAATGGTATGAACCTGTTTGCGATCAGTCGCTTCAAGATGTGGGATGTGGAAATGGGCGGAAACGGAATAGGGTATCCTATCCAAGCAGCTTATAATATTGGAATACAGCTAGGTTTCTAAAGTGTCTTAAAATGTTAGAAAAAATGAAAAAATTGAATGTTAGAAGAGGAGTAGGGCGCTATATGGCTTATCTTTTTCTAGGAAGCATGGGCTTTTCAGCCTGCGCAGATTATATCGACGTGGTGCCCGACAATGTGGCGACCATTGACAATGCTTTTTCCTTGCGCAATGAAGCGGAGAAGTTTTTGTTTACCTGCTATGCATGGTTGCCAAATAATGCGGATGCCCAAAGCAATACGGGCTTCTTGGCGGGCGACGAGGTATGGATACCGGTGGCGCAGCGCGAGATCTTTCCGGCGGATAACTGGCGGATTGCGCGCGGCGGGCAAAACGTCAACGCACCGCTCGTCGATCGCTGGAGAAGCGGCATGTGGACTGCCATCCGCGACTGCAACATTTTCTTGGAAAATGTGTCCAACCCTTCGAAGGTGCCCGATCTTTCCAGCAACGACCGATCGCGCTGGCTGGGCGAGGTTATGTTCTTGAAGGCCTATTACCACTATATATTGATGCGCCAATACGGACCTATCCCCTTGATGCGCGAGAACCTTTCGCTTGACGCGACACAGAACGAGGTACGGGTGGTGCAACGGCCAGTCGATGAGGTCGTGGATTATATCGTATCCCTGCTCGACTCGGCAGCGGGTACAGCCGTTCCGCTGATCATTCCTGACCAGGCCTCCGAATTGGGACGGATAACCAAACCGATTATCCAAGCAGTGAAAGCGGAGGTTTTGTTGACCGCCGCCAGTCCGTTGTTCAACGGCAATGCCGACTATCAGCAGGTGCGCAATAGCTTGGGAGAGCCCCTGTTTAACCCTACCTATAGCGAACAGAAGTGGACACGCGCCGCAGCGGCAGCAAAAGATGCCATTACCGCAGCAGAATCTGCCGGTTTTCGGTTTTTCCCGTTCAACAAAGCGGAGTATGGACAATTCAAAATGAGCGACTCTACCGCGAGAATATTGGGCATCGGTCTCGGTTTCAACGAGCGCTGGTCGTCAGAGCATATCTGGGCCAACCCCAATCATCAGGCATGGAATATCCAACGTGACGCCATGCCGCTGTTGAACAGTGCCGCCGTTGTTGGAACGGCTAGACAGCACCTGAGCGCGCCGATCAAGATTGCCGAAATGTTTTATACGAAAAACGGTGTTCCGCTAAACGAAGACAAAACACTGGATTTCAATAACCGCTATACCTTGCGGACAGCGACAGCTGCCGAACGCTTCTACATCAAAGAGGGATACACCACAGCACGCCTGAATTTTGACAGGGAACCCCGGTTTTACGCCTCGCTAGGATTTGACGGTGGTACTTGGTTCAAGTTTGATACGCAGAGCTTATCCGATGAAGACAGCTACTATGTGCAGGCGAAACTCAACCAGCCAGCCGGAGCGAACAACCACGGCTGGATCAATGAAACGGGCTATTTCTTAAAGAAGCTGGTGAACTGGGAGCAGGCTTTTGCTACCAGTGGGGTGAGCTACAAGGGATATCCTTGGCCGAATATGCGTTTGAGCGACGTGTATCTGATGTATGCAGAAGCGCTCAACGAATCTGCAGGACCATCGGAAGAGGTGTTTATGTATCTGGATCGTATCCGTGAACGTGCCGGCCTTGCTGGTGTGGTCGAAACATGGGCGGCTTTCTCTAACAATCCTGCGAAGCCCAATACGAAAGATGGCCTTCGGGAAATTATCCAGCGGGAGCGCATGATCGAGCTGGCTTTCGAAGGGAAGCGCTATTGGGATCTTCGCCGATGGAAATTAGCGGTCAACTATTTTAATCAGAATATAACAGGATGGAGTGTCAACCAAGAAGTGACAAGCGACTACTACCGCCTGCGGACACTTTTTGCGCAAACATTTGTAGCACCTCGCGATTATTTTTGGCCTATTGCCCAGGGTGAATTGGTGGTAAACCCGTCCTTGACGCAGACATTAGGTTGGTAATCTTCGTGTATTTTTTAAGCAATAAATTATGAAAACGAATTCAATAAAATCCGGTATTGTGGCTTTGCTGGCGATCCTGTTGCTATGCAGCGGTTGCGCAGAAGAACTGAAGCAAGCGACGGTGGTAAACGCTAACCCGCCCGGCCAGGTGAGCAATATTCAAGTAGAAAACCTGCCCGGTGCGGCCCGAATAAGGTATGCCTTGCCCAGCGACCAGGACCTGCTTTATGTTAAAGCCGTTTATACACTGGCCTCTGGCCGCGAAATGGTCGTAAAATCTTCCTATTACAATAACTCCGTATTGGTGGAAGGCTTTGCGGATGAAAAGCCTTATAGCATCCAACTGTTTGCCGTAAACCGGAGCGAAGTGAGCTCTGCACCGGTGAACGTAACCGTGGAACCGTTGGAAAACCCGATATGGGAAACCTATCGAAGCTTGGAAGCCATTGCCGCTTTCGGCGGTATTCGCGTCACGGCGGAAAATGCCAAGGAGAAAGAACTGACCATCATGGTGATGGTCGATTCGCTTGGCGAATGGGTGCCCTCGATCGATAACATCTATACGTCGGCAAAAGAAATCAACCGTACCATTCGCGGTTTGGACACCATCCCGAAACAATTTGCCATCACCGTGCGGGATCAATATATGAACTTCACCGATACGTTGGTGACGAAGATCACCCCATTGTTTGAAACGGCACTGCCCAAGTCGAGGTATAATGCGATCAGTTTGCCGACGGATGCCAAACAGACCTATTCGTCTACGGGATTGGCAAAGATGTGGGATAACGATATTATCAACTGGCCCAACATCTCGCTAACCGACGTCACGATAAACGGGCCCCAATGGATCACGTTTGACACGGGCGTGTTGGCCAAGATGAGTCGTATCGTGGTTTGGGATTATCCAGAATATACCAATAGCGGGCGGATGTACTACTATGGGGGCAACCTTCGGTTTTTTGAGATATGGGGATCGGATAATCCGCCATCGGATGGCAGCTGGAATAACTGGACCCTACTGGGAACCTTCGAAAGCAAAAAGCCCTCTGGGCTGCCGATGGGACAGCAAACCGATGAGGACTACCAGTTGGCGAACTCTGGGTTGAGCTTTGACTTTGATGTTGCAGCCCCAAAAGTGCGATACATCCGCATCAAAACGACCAAGAATTGGCAGGGTACATCTTTTATGTCCATCGCAGAACTGCAGGTATATGGCGATCCACGGTAGAAAACAGAGGATGAACGATTTGAAAAAAAATATCATGAAAATACAACATAGGAAAAACTTGCTTTACGGACTACTGATCACCTTAATTGGTTTTTGCATCAGTAGTTGTTCCAAGAGCGACGATTATAAAAAATACCTAGAGGGCGGAGAAATTACCTACCCCGGGAAGATAGATTCTGTTATCGTCTACTCGGGCAAAGAGCGCGTGTATGTAACGGGCTTGTTTATAGCAGATCCAAAGGTGGCAAAGCTGAAGGTGTTCTGGAACAACAGGCAGGATTCAACCGAGTTTGCGATCAATAGGACGCAAGGTGTGGACACGCTGAAATTGATGATACCGGTCATTGAAGGGGTGCACAATTTTGAGTTCATAACCTTCGATAACCAGGGTAACAAGTCGCTAAGCGTCTATAAAACCGGGGTGTCCTATGGCGCGCGTTATTTTTCTGGACTCATTAACCGGCCGTACTATACGGCAGACTACTTTGCCGGCGATGAAAATACCACGATCTCTTGGGGGGGCATCGATCTGACAAGTGGCGCTACGTTTACCGAGGTGGAATACACGAATACCGAAGGGAAATTGGTCACGCAAAGAGACTCCATTGGTTTTGGAGAAAGTGTACTGAAAAATTATCTGCCCGGCGAACCATTGCGGTACCGTACCGTATTTGTGCCGGATACGTTAAGTATAGATACATTTTACACCAATTACGTATCGAATGTGCTGCCAAAAGTGGCTTATTTGAAAAATATGAATTTCCCATTTCAAACAGCTGCTATGGCAGGTAGTCGATGGGGGACGCCAGCAAACTGGATTTTGAATGATGCCGCGAAGAACTTTAAGCATACCGATAATAATTTCTATGGTGGAATCGAGATACGCTCTAATCAAGCCTGTCTATCGCTCGAAGCGGGATGGTGGCAATGGGCTTCACCATCGCCCAATTTAGCGCCGATTGTAAATGGGAAAATGTATCAGACGACGAACCTGCAGCCCGGTAGGTATCGGTTTACGATCACGCGGCTAGATAAGGGTGCTGCCGGAACTGTACATTTAGTAGCGGCTAAGGGATCACAATTGCCGGATCAGGCCAATCTAGCCGCGGAAAGCTTGGCCTATCTCACGATTTCAGGCACACAGGCCGTGCTCGAATTTGATCTGACGGAAGCAAGTGCAGTAACGCTCGGGCTCTTGGGTAATATGCCTGGTACAGCGACGGATGGATCCTATATCAAGATAACAGGTAATATGACTTTCGAAGCGTTGTAACGGTATGGATAGCTTAAGAAGAAATATGATTACGTTGCTGACAGCTTTTTGTTTAATGATGTATAGCTGTAGCAAGGCCGACGCCGGAAATAGCGCAGAAACTCCGGAGGAGCCTGCCGGCAATATTGCTGTTCCGCAATTAGGAACGCTAGCGTTTTCTGAGATTACGACAACAGGCGCGCATGCCATTGGACATATCTTGAACAACGGGGGAGGTTTTGTGCTGGAACGTGGTGTCTGTTGGAGCAAAGAAGAGATGCCTACGGTGGATGGCGATCATCGCGAGGCCACTTCCGCAAAAGGATCGGGCGAGTTTGGCTTGCAGCTTACCGGTCTCGTTCCCTCCACATCGTACTATGTGCGTGCCTATGCGAAAAACAAAGGCGGGGTAGCCTACGGCGATCAAGTGGTATTGCGCACAGCAGATATACAATCGGTGGATTTTGCTTCGACACCGCTATTTATCATCGGATCCAGCAGGGCTTCCTATGATGTAGAGATCGTGGGCAGTGGTGGTGGCGCCATTACCGAGCGCGGCATTTGTTGGGGCACGGCGGAAAATCCAACCGTGGCCGATCATAAAGTAGCCCATGGCTCAACGGGCGTCGGTAAATTTCGCGCTAACCTGACGGGGCTCACCGAACGCACAAATTACCACCTGCGCGCTTATGCCGTAAACGAAACCGGTGTAAGCTATGGTGCAAATGTGCCGTTTCGAACGATCGGTAAAGGTAATGTGACCTACACCTTTAATAAAGTGAGCAACCCGAATGCCGAGCAGCTCGCTGCCTATGAACGTCTGCAAGTTGCTATTGACAGTGCCGTATGGTATGCAAACAACTATACCTCTGCCACAAAGCATGTTTGGTTAAACTATGATGCTGGCGTGCCAACAGCCGATGCCAACAACGAAGGTTGGATGCGCTTTGGTGCCAACGCATCCTACCAGAATATCAGGACCATGCTACATGAGATGAACCATACCTTTGGCACAGGAACTACCTCGTGGTGGTCTAACCAGGCCATATCAGGGGGGAAATATCAGCTTGCCCAGGTAAACACGGTACTGAAATGGATTACCGCCGACAATAATGCGGTGTTAAATGGTGATGGCATGCATTGGTGGCCATACGGTCTAAACCAAAATTCGGAAGTGACCTCCAGTTGGGATTTTGTATACAATTGCCTGATTATCGAGGCTATGCGTAGAGATGGTATGACGAGCCACAGCGGTAGCTACCAACCTTAAAAGCTGTGCCCCCCATCGGGTTTCCCGATGGGGGGCTATTCATTACTGCATATAGAAAATAAAAAATGAAAAAAATAAAGATCATATTGACACAGTTGCTTCTTTTGGCTTGCTGTGCTGCTGTCGCGGTGATACCGCCCAGCTCTAAGAAAAAGATAACAAGTCGGTTTATCGGCGTTTGGGAGCTGGCTTCTATGGAAGGGCCAGATGGACAAACGTATCATGCACATGCGGGACAGCTGAAATGCTTTGAGACGAATGGCAACTATCGGTTTTTGTTTGTGAGCAACGGCGGGACCGTCGTTACGCAACAGGGATCGTTCAAGGTGGTGTCCGATAAGATGTACGCGGAAAATATCGAGTTTTCTACCAACCCAAACCTACGAAACGTGTCTTCTCCCGTTACCTTTGCATTTGTCAACGAGGATACCTTGCAGTTGAGCGGTTCGGTCAATAATGTGCCGTTTCAGGAAAAATGGGTACGGGTGAAAATGCCCGCTATGTAGAATCTGGCTGCAGAAGTAATGAATTTGTGACAGGAGGAAGGGGCGAATCCCGATATGCCCAACTTTTTTGCTGAAAATGCCCCCTTTTTGACCTGTTTTATGCGATAGCTTTGTTATTGTTATATATTTAATCACTGTAAAAGCTGCTACAGCAGTCATATGTATGAATAGACTCTTGATATTTACTTTCTTTTTTTTGTTTGTGGTCATCACTATGGGGCAGACAGCGGGCCAAACGACTTACAAATTAGTTTGGGCTGACGAGTTTGACCAAGATGGTATGCCCGATTCGACATATTGGACTTTCGAAGAGGGCTATAAGCGCAATCGAGAAGATCAATGGTACCAGCGCGAAAATGCCGTCTGTAGAGATGGTATATTACGGATCGAGTTGCGGAAGGAAAGAAAAGCGAATCCGACATACCAAAAAGGTAGCAAGGATTGGGCGCAATCCCGTAAAGAAGTGCAATATACCTCGTCTTCCATCAACACATGGGGAAAAAAAGCTTGGCAATATGGCCGATTCGAGATCAGGGCCAAGATTCCTGTTGGTTCAGGCTTATGGCCCGCCTTTTGGACGCTCGGCACAGAAGGTGAGTGGCCCGCCAATGGCGAAATTGATATCATGGAATACTACCGTGGAGACATTTTGGCCAATATTGCTACCGGTACGAAAGAGCGATGGAAAGCCAAATGGTTTAGCCAGACCAAGTCGGTGCATGAACTTGGTGGCCAAGCGTGGGCGGATAAGTTCCACCTGTGGCGCATGGACTGGGACGAACGTGACATAGCGCTGTACGTGGACGACAGCTTGATGATCAGCGTGCCATTGGACCAGTTGACAAATGCGGACGGAACCAATCCTTTTCAACAACCGCATTATATCCTGCTCAATTTGGCGTTAGGCGGTATCAATGGCGGTAAGATCGATGAAAAGCTGCTGCCCGCAACCTATGAGATAGATTACGTTCGGGTTTATCAAAAAGAAGATGCTAGCTCGCAGGATGCCCAGACTTTTACACCCGGAGCACGGTGGGAAGATCAGCATGGCGAGCATATCAATGCGCATGGTGGCGGTATATTACACCATGAAGGTATATACTATTGGTATGGCGAGAAGCGAGGCGGCAAAACCTCTTTGGGTGTCAACGTGTATTCATCGAAAGACCTATATAACTGGACCTTCGAAAAATTAGCCTTTGCGCCGGCCGATGATCCCAACAGCGACATTACCTGGGGCTGCATTATGGAAAGGCCGAAAGTAATCTATAACGAGCAAACCAAAAAATTTGTGCTGTGGTTCCATTTGGAGCTCAAAGGACAGGGCTACGCGGCAGCGCGCGCGGCCGTTGCGGTCAGCGACACGCCCATCGGTCCTTTCACGTTTGTGGCGAGCTTTCGTCCCAATGGCAACATGTCGAGGGATATGGGGCTCTTTGTCGACGATGATGGTCAAGCCTACCATATTTATTCCTCGGATGAGAATTATGCCCTCCGCCTGGCGCGCCTCAGCGCGGATTACCTTCGTCCCACGGAAGAAGACAAGTTGCTGTTCCGCAACCACCGGGAAGCGCCGGCTTTGTTCAAGCATGCAGGTAAATATTACCTATTTACCAGTGGCTGTACAGGTTGGGCGCCCAATAGAGCAGAGCTGCATGTGGCCGACAAGCTGTTTGGACCTTGGACATCCCTGGGTGACCCGATGCAGGGCCCGCAGGCACAGCTTACCTTCGACGGGCAGAGCACTTACGTGTTGCCTGTAGCAGGCAAAAAAGATGCATTTATCTTTATGGCCGACCGATGGAAGCCTAACCAACTGCTGGATAGCCGTTACATTTGGCTTCCGGTCGACTTGCAGGACGGTAAGGTTTCTGTTTCCTGGAAAGATACATGGGATCTATCTGTATTCAACTAAAAACCAAGCACCGATCAACGACAAATTTAAGTAACCCTAACCCCATACGACACCCCGTTCATGAAACGCTCCGCTAAAATCAATGTTGCACTTGCCCTCTGTCTTTTTACTGTGCAAAGTCTTGTTGCACAATCCAGTGTTACCCTTTCTGGAAAGGGGCCGGCACGGCAGCAGGAACCCCCGGTAGACCGTAAAGGTGTGCCTTGGCTCGATGAAACCATCGTGGAAGAAAACCGCCTGCCCATGCACGCCAGCTATTTCGTTTATGAAAGCGAAGCCTTGGCCAATCAGGCGGACTGGAGAAAGTCGCGCAATTACCTGAGCTTGAATGGTGACTGGAAATTCAAGTGGGTGGAGGCACCCAAGGATCTGCCGGCAAATTTTGAAGCAGTGGCACATGATGATAGCCAGTGGCCTACATTTCCGGTACCCGCCAATTGGGAGCTGCATGGTTACGGTTTTCCGATGTATACCACATCGGGTTTTGAGTTTACTTATTTGATGGGCCGTGCTAACCCCCCGATTGTTCCGATGCGGTTCAACCCGACAGCGGTATACCGAAGGACGGTGGAGCTGGGCGACGCCTGGGATGGTAAGCAGGTTTATCTGCATATCGGTGCGGCCAAGTCCAATTTGTCGGTTTGGGTAAATGGTAAATATGTGGGCTATGGAGAAGATAGTAAGTTGCCCTCCGAATTTGACATCTCCTCTTTTTTGTCGAAAGGCAAAAATCTTATTGTGCTGAAGGTGATGCGCTGGGGCGTGGCCAATTATTTGGAAGACCAGGACATGTGGCGGCTGAGCGGCATCACGCGCGACTGCTACCTACTGGCGCGCGAGGCCACGCACCTCTACGATCTTGATTTCGCTGCACAGCTGGACAGCACATTCCGTCAAGGTAACCTGGTCAGCAAATTGCAACTTAATGCACCGGCCAAACAAGCTTTGCAAGCTGATATCGCTTTGCTCCAAAATGGAAGGCCTGTGGCACGGCAAACGCTTGACGTCGCAGTAGGCGCGCAACAGCTATCGACGGCAATACTCGTGGAAGACCCCCTGCTGTGGACTGCCGAGACGCCGAACCTGTATCAGGTGATTACCACGTTAAAAACGGCAGATGGAAAGGTATTGGAGGTTATTCCACAGCGCGTAGGCTTCCGAAAAGTAGAGATTAAAAATGGCCAATTCTTGGTGAATGGTCAGCCCATATTGATCAAAGGTGTCAATAGGCACGAAACGGATCCCAAAACCGGACATGTGATTTCGCGGGAAGCCATGGTGAAGGATATACAGTTGATGAAACAGTTCAATATCAACTCGGTCCGCAGTAGCCACTATCCCAATAGCGAAACATGGTTAGACCTGTGTGATGAGTATGGCTTGTATGTTATTGATGAGGCAAATATCGAATCGCACGGCATGGGCTACGATCTGTCTTACACGATGGCCAACCGCCCGACGTGGGAGCGCGCCCATGTGACACGCGTGGAACGCATGATGGACCGCGATAAAAACCATGCGTCGATCATCACCTGGAGTATGGGTAATGAAGCCGGCAATGGATACAACTTCTACCGAGCTTACCTGGCCATGAAGGCACGCGATACCAGCAGGCCGGTACAGTATGAGCGAGCGGTGGTGAACTATGGCGAAATGCGCTTTGATTGGAACACCGACATGATTGTTCCTATGTATGCGAGTCCGGCAGCTATGGAAAGCTATGCGAAACGCACGAAGCAGCCTGTACGCCCGTTTATTCAATGCGAGTATGCCCACGCCATGGGAAATTCCCTAGGAAATTTTAAAGATTACTGGGACATCATCCGGGCGCACAAAGATCATTTCCAAGGCGGTTATATTTGGGATTTCGTGGATCAATGTTTTCAGCGGGTCAATGCCAAAGGCGATACGGTATATACCTATGGAGGCGACTATGAACCCAAGGAAGCCATCACGGGCTGGAATTATGCTTCCAAAGGCATTTTCTATGCAAACAGAACACCTTATCCGCATGCTTGGGAAATGAAAAAGGTATACCAAGATATTCACAGCACCTTGATCGGAGGCGATTCCATCGCTATATATAACGAGAAGTTTTTTACCGATTTGCAGAATGTGGAATTGCTGTGGGAGCTCGTATTGGACGGCAAAACGATACAGTCGGGAAGGATAGACGACATTAGGGTCAAGCCACAGCAAACGCAGAACTTGGCGCTGGGCCTGAAAGAAAATCCTGGAAAAGGCGAACTGTTTCTTAACCTGATCTACCGGTTGAAGTCTGCAGAACCATTGATTCCCGCAAGGCATATCGTTGCCACCGAGCAATTGTCGCTAGGCGGTGCATACAACGCTTTAACAACAAATAGAATAGCAGGCGCCGCAGCCATTGACCTGGAGCAGGGTAGCGATATTGTTGCTATTAAAGGGAAGGATCTGTTGTTGGTCTTTGATAAGCAAGAGGGCTGGTTAAAGAAATACCGGTATCGGGGCGTTGATCTCTTGGAGGAAGGCGCACATTTCAAAGCGAACTTTTGGCGTGCGCCGAACGATAACGACTTTGGTGCAAACACACCGGAAAAACTGAAAGCTTGGAAGGTCGTGACCAACAAGAGCGAGGTGGTATCGTTTAAAGCTGATCTGGAAGGTGACGTTGCGCATGTCACGGTGCAGCACACGCTACCGGATGTATTCGCGACCTTGACCATGGACTACTGGGTGAACAGTCTGGGACAGATGACGGTCGAGCAAACATTGACGGCCGACACCAGCCAAAAAGTGGAGGTACTGCCACGCTTCGGTATGCAGTGGATTTTTCCGAAAGGGTTTGAAAACATCGACTACTATGGCCGCGGGCCACAGGAGAATTACCAAGACCGCAATTTCAGCGCGCACGTCGGACATTATAAGCAAACGGTGGATGAGCAGTATTTTCCCTACGTCATGCCGCAAGAAACCGGGAACAAAACGGATATCCGCTTCTGGACGCTCACGGACAAAAAGGGGCGTGGCCTGACCATTACGGCCGACTCCTTATTCAGCGCCAGCGCCCTACATTTCTTTGACGCAGATCTCGATGATGGCGACAAGCGGGCACAACGACATGCGGCGGATCTTGTTAAGCGACCACAGACACAACTGAATATTGACTGGAAGCAAATGGGCGTAGGAGGCATCAATAGCTGGGGCGCCTGGCCTATGCAATCTTACCTGCTTCCTTACCAGAACTACCGTTTCGCCTTTACCGTTCGGCCCACATTCTAGTTGCTGCCAACAAACGAATCGCGCCGGTAGGACAGCACACGAAGGAAGCAATAAAGCATGGGAGGGAAAGTTTTCCCTTCCGTTTCGGTAACGGTTGCACAGATCTTAAAATATGTTAATGATCCGCCTTATGTGCGGATCATTTTTTATATTTAGCTATTGCTTGCCCGATGTTCAAAACAGATCAACAGACACTGACCGATATCAACGCCCTAGACTGGAATTCCAGAAGTTTACTGCATTTTTTCGACCATACACTGACCTTGGGCGGCCGCGATGTGCTATACGGTTGCCTATTGCTGCCCCTTTGTGAGAAAGATGAGATCGTGAAGCGGCAGGAGACTATCGCCTATTTGGCGAAGCTGAAGATCGACCAGCTTTTTGATAAGTACATGATGGTCGATTTAGAAAGCTACCTGCAGATGCCCCAATCCTCTTATTCCCCAAGTTTGTTTATCCACTTCGCTGATAAATTATCGACAAACTTTCTATCGCTTGCATATCAAAAAGAAAGGTTGTTCATTCGCCAGTCTGTGCGGGAAATAGCCACGCTACTGATTGGGATACGGGACCTATTGGCCTCGTGTGTGCCATCCAGTCGACACACGGGAATACTGGCGACTTATGCAGAACAATTAGTTTTATTTTGGAAAGATCTTGATGAAAAAGAACTACATCGGCTAAGCAAGTCCAAGAGCCCATTGCGCTTGGTTTTAAAATACGACTATATTTTCCGAAGTGTAAAAAAGAACATCGTACAGGAGGTTTTTAAGATGTTGTATACGCTTGATGCGCTGTATGCCGTATCAAAGGTATGGAATAAAGGAGGACTTTGCTTTCCACGTATAAGGATGCACAGCGATCCCCACGAATTGTTGACCATAAAGGGGATGTACAACCTTGGACTGGATGAACCGATAAAAAATGACATACATATCCATGCCTCACAGAATATTTGGTTTTTGACCGGAGCCAATATGACCGGCAAGTCGACCTTATTGAGAAGTATTGCCAGCTGCATGCATTTGGCACATGCGGGCTTTCCAGTGCCAGCCCTGTCTATGGGTACCGTACTCTTTAAGGGCATGATGACGAGCATAAATTTGGCAGATAGTCTCGGTGCAGGCTATAGCCACTTTTTCGCCGAGGTGAACCGGCTGAAGACCATGGCCGACAATATGGCAACACATGGCCCCATGATCATTATGTTGGACGAGATCTTTAAGGGAACCAATTATCGAGACGCTTACGAAGCCACATCGCAGTTGATCGACCATATCAGTGGAATCGACCATAGCATATTTTTCATATCGACCCATATGACCGATTTGGGAACCGCATTGAAAGGCAATGCGCGTATAGCACCAAAATACCTGGCAACGAAAATAGACGCCAAGGAAGGCATATCCTTTACCTATACATTAACCGACGGCATAGCAACAGATAAGCTGGGTATGTGGTTTTTAAAGCGGGAAGGTGTTTTCCAACGCTTCCAAACATTGCAATCTAAATCTGATAAGGCGTAGTAACAGGGATTGCTCTGCCTCCAAATAACCGGCATACGTTAGGAGCTATCAGCACGCCGTACACGCTTATACATGGAAAGCCGGTAACTTTTCCAAAGCCCTTTTCAAATAATTCTTTGCAAAACTTCAGCTTCATCCTATGTTGTCTATCGTGTCGCTTAGCGTGACAATCGCTCAAATTCCCCACCATTTATGCGTTTAGATCCCCCCCGGGATAGACATCCAATAAAAATAATATTAATAAAATCTATAGAATTAGTAGTCTTTTTAATTGTTATGTATATATTTGCGCTGTCATGTGCTGATTATGATCGGTAACATGGTTTAGAAACACGATTAACAAGTTGTATTTATGAAAAGAAAAAACCTGTGCCTCGCAGTACATCTGCTTTTAGCTGTCCTGTTCAATTTCCTTCTTGTACCTGTGCATGCGCAGGTAGAAACCCGACCTATCATCAACGCATCTTTGGAAGGCACCGTAGTGGATGCAGATACCCGAGAACCTATCGAGGGAGTAACGGTACAGCTTGAGGCGGTTACGCACAGCGTGCGAACCAATCGGGACGGGAAATTCCAGTTCGTAACGGGGCAAAAGCTGCCGTTCACGGTCATTCTCTCGTATGTGGGATATGAAAAGAAAACGGTTGTCGTATCATCTTCGCCGACCGTCATTGAGTTGAAGCCTATCACCGAGAACCTAAGCGAAGTGATCGTGACATCTAGAAGGCGCCGGGAACAATTGCAGGACATTCCGATTCCTGTTTCGTTGATCCGGGGATCGGCTATAGAAGATGCCGGTGCATTTAATGTCAACCGCTTGAAGGAATTGGTGCCCACGGTGCAGTTATATACGTCGAATGCAAGAAATACCACATTGAATATTCGCGGTTTGGGATCTACATATGGTTTAACAAACGATGGTATCGATCCTGGTGTTGGATTTTATTTGGATGGGGTGTATATCGCGCGCCCGGCCGCTACTTGGCTAGACTTTATCGATATCGAGCAGATCGAAGTTTTGCGGGGTCCACAAGGGACGCTTTTTGGAAAGAATACCACGGCGGGTGCATTCAATATAACAACACGCCTGCCGCAATTTAGTCCCGAAGCCAACTTCGAGCTAAGCTACGGTAATTATGGCTTCATACAAGCCAAAACATCCCTTACCGGCCCAATATCTAAAAAATTGGCCGCTCGGGTTTCGTTTTCTGGAACGCAACGCAACGGTACGCTGTATAATGTGCATACCAACAGGGATATCAATAATATCAATAACCTTGGCTTCCGTGGACAGTTGCTTTACACCCCTACAGAAGATATTAAAATTGTCGTTGCAGGGGATGTTTCGAAACAGAAACCAGATGGTTATGGCTGGGGGATTGCGGGCGTGGTGCAAACGCAACGTGCGGATTATCGTCAGTTCGACAGGATCATTGCAGACCTGAATTATACCGTTCCCTACACGAGTGCCTTCGAGCGTAAGGTGGATTTGGATACCCAATCGAAAGCCGATAATGAATTGGGGGGGATATCGGTGAACGCCGATATCAAGATTGGTAACGGCACGTTAACATCCACCTCTGCTTGGCGCTATTGGGACTGGGTGCCGCTGAACGATCGGGACTACCTCGGCCTGCCAGTGTTTACCGTCTCTGCCGGAAACTCCGTTCACGACCAATGGTCGCAGGAATTTAGGTACTCGGGGAAAATCAGTGAGAAAGTGAGTGGGGTGGTGGGCTTATATGGTTTATGGCAGGATCTGCGGACGGATCCAGTACATACCGAGGAAGCAGGATCCGCATTATGGCGTTTTGCACAGAGCTCGACGAGCGATCTATGGCAAACACCCGGCCTCTTCGACAATTATGGTATCCGTACCACCTACGGCATCAAGTCTACCAGTTTAGCAGCCTATTCGCAAGTTGACTGGTCTGTTACCGATAAATTGCATATCCTTCCCGGATTGCGTTATAACTATGATAAGAAAGTCGCAAACTATGATCGCCAGCGCTATGGCGGTTTGGAAACCTCCGATCCGGCATTACTGGCCTTGAAAAATGGCGTCTATACCGATCAATCTTTCGATACCGATGCCTCGGCCGGCAACTGGTCTGGTCAGCTATCTGCGCAGTATAAATTTACCCCGCGCTTGAATACATTCGCTACGTATTCTGTGAGCTACAAGCCTATCGGTATTAACGTAGGTGGGCTTCCTACGGCCAATGGCGAGGTGCTATTGGATTTGGCGCGTGTAAAACCAGAAGCGGTGCACCATAAAGAGCTTGGCATTAAGACGATCCCTACACGCCATGCGATCTTAAATCTGACCATCTATCAAACCGATATCCGCGATTATCAAACCTTGGTACAAACGCCAGATCCGGGTGTCAACCGGGGCTACTTGGCGAATGCTGAAAGGGTTCGCGTCCGAGGATTGGAGTTAGATGGTAGCATCCGTTTGTTCAATACCTTGCTGTTGAACGGCGCATTAGCCTACACGGACGGAAAATACGTGCGCTTCACCAATGCGCCAGTACCTTTGGAGGAAGTGGGCGGACCGGAGGCTTTTAAAGATGTCTCTGGAGGCGAATTGCCCGGTATCTCCAAGTGGGCAGGCTCTTTCGGCGCGGAGGTTACGCGCAAAGGAAAATTCCTTGCTTTGACAGGTAGCTACTTTCTAGGAACTGATGTGTTCTACCGATCGACGTTCTCATCAAGCCCTTCACCATCGGCATACCTCAATATTGATGGATATAGCCTGTTGAATGCCCGGGTAGGATTTAGAGCATCCAATGGTCTCTCGGTACTCATCTGGGGCCGTAACATCGCGAACACCGATTATTACGAACAGCTGCTTGCGGCCCCAGGAAGCTACGGGCAGTATGCAGGTGTGGTCGGCGATCCAAGAACATATGGCGTAACATTACGGTATAACCTGAAATAAAGATTTTCTCTCTCTCTTTTAGGTCCGTTGGTACAGCATTTGTCCAACGGATTTTTTTATGGGAGCATATTGGATGCACATAGTTCGCCATATCTTTGATTTGATACCACAGCTTTTTTGACCAACAGGTGCTACTGTTTATAACGCTATTCCTTGCAGCTTGAACTTGGCATGCAGTAATAAACTAGTTGAATATGCCTAGGCCGACCGCTGCCTTCCAAAGAATTGTTAAAATAATCTTTCCCGCTGTAGCATTTTAGATCTTCACTCGTTTTAGAATTAAAAGCTATTAAATTATTAAATTATGAAATTTTTGAAGAACGCTTGGCTGTTTTTGCTAGCGGCACTCCTATTTTACGGTTGCGACAAAGTGACGACCGAGCGTACCTACGCGGTGCGCCTACCCACGTTTGTTTCCATGTCTACGCTGCGGCTGCAGGCGGAACAAATGGTTGTGCTACCTCAGCCCTTGGAATCTACCGGTAAGATATATGTCTATGGAGATTACCTATTTATCAACGAGCCCATGAAAGGGATACATATTTACAACAACGCTGACCCTAAAAGCCCTGTTCCGCTGACTTTTCTTAAGGTGCCGGGAAATGTGGATATGGCCATCAACGCCGGGATGCTATATGTAGACAGCTATGTGGATCTGTTGACCTTCGATCTAGCTGATCCCGCAAAACCGACGTTGGTACACAGAAATGAAGATGTTTTCGTATCCTTATATCAGCGCGATTATACCAATGCGGGTTCCGATAAGCTAATGGTTGTTTCCGGATACCGGGATACCGTTATAAGCGCCAGCGACGAGCGGATCTACAAACCCTATATCAAGGAAGTGGATTTGGTTTACGATAATGTCAACGCGGGAGGCAATTATGGGCAGGGGGGGTCTATGGCTCGTTTCACCCTTTCCATGGAACATCTATACGCGGTGGATCACTACAAGTTACATCTTTTTCAGGTAAGCGATAAGCGTAAGCCTGCCTATATTAAAGATATCGAGCTGGGCTGGGGTATCGAGACGATCTTTCCTTATAAAGACCATTTGTTTATCGGTTCGAATACGGGCATGTTTATTTACGATGTGACCACGCCGGGCGAGCCTGAACAGGTTTCCCGATACCAACACATGCGTGCATGCGATCCGGTCGTTGTAAACGATGATTACGCTTTTGTTACGCTGCGCACTGGCGTGGCCTGCGGAGGGGCACAAAATGTACTGGAAGTGGTGGATATCAAAGATCTAACAAATCCGCGGCTCGTGAAATCATATCCCATGAAAAATCCGCATGGTTTGGGCCTAGCGGATGATGTCTTGTATCTATGTGAGGGAGCATTTGGTTTCAAAAGTTTTAGGGTTTCCGATGTCCACAATGTCGCAAACAATGCGCTGGAAAGCTTCGAAAATTTGGTCAGCACCGACGTGATCGTCGCGCCCAAATCGCTGGTCGTCATTGGGGAAAACGGCGTGAGCCAATACGATTATACGGATAAGGCACAGCTCAAGTTGTTAAGCAAAATTCAGTTAGCCAAAAGCAAGTAGCGATGAAAAGAATCTTCCTAATCGTGCTAGTGATCATGGCCGTTCAGCAACTGCTCCATGCGCAGCACATTTCCTACCGCAATCAACAGGAGGTAGGCCTTGTTAGCTATGGCCCAATGCCATTAGAGATCGGTTTTGCGGCACGCAGCTTCCATGGTGTTGCGATCGGTGATGCGCACACGTTGGGCGTCAACGTTGGCGTAAACCGTTTTCCTATAGAAGGGAAAAGCACAATCTGGACCGTTCCCCTTACGATAAAGAACAGGTATGTGCTTAGCCCACGGCGTAAAGCTGCTTTTTTCACCGATCTTGATGTGGGATATGCGTTGGCCTCGCTTAATAAAGAAAGAAAAGCGGTCCCGGTTTGGTCTACCTACGATGGGGGAGTCGTGATGAACCCCCAGATCGGACTGAAGCTTGCAAGCCCCTCGCAAAATTTTTTTTGGACGATCACGGGCGGTTATTTATACCAACGGCTCGCCATAACGACGTACAGCAACTATGATCCGAATTTCAATTCAAGGGATCCATCAACAGTAGACTGGATAGGCGATTTTAATCGAGAAAGGAATCGCTATGCTGTACATCGCTTAACATTTATGCTAGGCTTCGGCTTTTAATGAAACCCTACAGTATCCCGCCAGAACAAGGAGTAGCTATGCCTTGAACTGGCGGGTAACTTTTCTGCTGCCAATTGCGTGCAATGCCGCGTCACATTAACTTTTTAGCCCTATAACTCTCTAACTTGCTAACCTTCTAACCCTTTAACCTTCTAACCCCTTAACCTTCTAACCTTATAACCTCTTAACCTTCCAACCCTTTAACCTTCTTCGATCTCCAGCATATTTCCCCACCCCAATTGCGAGCATTGTTTTTTTTTTATTAAAATATTTTGATTAGTCTTTTCATTATTTATATTTGGTCTAAATTAATACATAATGAATTTTTTCCAATCAAATGAAAACAAAAAATAAGGCGTTGCTGGTTCCATTGTTGGGGCTGGCGCTAAGCGGCTACGCGCAAACAGGAGTTATTCGCGGTGTCGTGCGCACCAATGACAACCAATTTGCCAGCGATTTGACGGTTGTTTTGAATGATAGTTTGCGCACCAAAGTGGACCATGCCGGAACCTATACTTTTCGCAACCTAAAACCTGGACGTTACATCATCTCGACCAATCACATCAGCCTACGTTCGCAACGGGATACGTTGGTACTGCAAGATGCGGAGACCCGACAATTTGACTTTACACTCCGTGTGGACAAGCATATTCTGCAAGAAGTGGTGGTGGATGGACATTTGCCCATCGCGGAAACCTTTGTATCTCCTACGCTTCGCGTGGAGACACCCTTGGTGGAGCTTCCGCAAAACGTGCAGATTGTCAATGCCGATCTGATGGCCAAGCAACAGATCTTTAATATGGCCGATGGACTGATGCGTAATGTCAGTGGTGTGAGCCGTTTGACGCATTGGAACGACATGTATGTGAACCTAAATATGCGCGGCTCACAGATTCAGGCATTTCGTAACGGGATGAATGTCGTCTCTTCGTTCTGGAGCCCCTTATCAGAGGATATGTCGGTGGTGGAACGCGTGGAAATTGTAAAGGGCCCAGCGGGTTTTATGATGTCCAGTGGTGATCCTGCGGGGATATACAATGTCGTGACGAAGAAGCCTACCGGTGTCGAAAAAGGAGAAGTTACCTTTTCTTTGGGCAGCTTTTCAAGCTACCGCTCCACCGTGGATTTGGATGGAAAGCTCTCCAAAGATAACAGGTTGTTGTACCGGCTGAATATCGCAGGGGATACCAAGGGATCTCTCCGGCCATTTGAAGAAAACAAACGCTTGGTCATTGCCCCGGTGTTGTCCTACCAGTTGGATAGCAAGACCAAAGCTACCTTTGAATATACCTATCAGCGGGCGCAGATGTCGGATGTAGGATCGGCTTACGTTTTCTCGCCGTTCGGATACAAGTCGCTTCCCCGTGAAACGACGTTTTCCTCGCCAGGGTTAGAACCGATGAAGGTCAACGACCAAAATGCATACCTTACCATCGACCATCAGTTGAGCAATAATTGGAAAGTTACGGCCCAGGGCGCTTACTTTGCCTACGAGCAGACCGGGGCAAGCAGCTGGCCAGCTGATGTACTTGCCGACGGACGCGTGGTGCGGAAGTCGGATATTTGGGATGCAACAAGCCGGATGACCTTGGGTCAGGTTTTTGTGAATGGCAACGTGCAGACTGGTGCCGTCAAACACCGTATCTTGGCAGGCTTGGACTTTGGCAAAAAGAATTATTATGCCGATTGGAACCAGTCCTTTGTGCTTGACTCCTTAAATGGTGGCGAATTTGATCCGGGCAATCCGGTGTACGGTTTCGACTTTCCATACCAACCTTTCGACCGCTCCATACCGCTTAAAATTCGTGCGACAACGGGTGGTGGTGTAATGGAATCCAACTATTCATCGGGATACATCCAGGATGAGCTTGCATTTTTCGATAACCAGCTGCGGCTTACCCTTGCCGCGCGGTACACGTCAATGTCGCAGGCTTCTTGGGGCGGCGAACCCGTCGTCAGCAAGAAGGTAACACCACGCGTGGCGCTTTCATACTCCATCGATCGCTATACGTCGGCCTATGCCCTGTACGACCAATCCTTCATTCCGCAAAACGGAACCTTGAACACCGGTGGTGCGGTGCAGCCTTTAACCGGCGATATTACCGAGCTAGGCTTGAAGAGGGAGTGGTTTGCCGGTCGGTTGAATACCTCGTTGAGCGCCTATCAAATTAAAAAAAACAACGAGGTAACGGCCTATGGTCCGCGACCGGGAGAAAGCATTGAAATTGGTCAAAAACGTGTGCGCGGTGTCGAGCTGGACATCATTGGCCGTCTGGCGCCAGGATTGAATGCGGTGGCGAATTATGCCTTTACCGATGCCGAGATCACTGAGGTGAATGCGGAAGTAGAAGGATTTTATGTAGGCCAGCGGTTGACCGGTGCGGATAGACATATTGCGAATCTGTGGTTGGATTACAACCTGCAGCGTGGCCTCCTGCAAGGGCTAAGTTTCCGAGCTGGGATGACAACCAATGTGGATCGTACAACAGCTTTCTACTCGGACGAACATCCCGAGTGGAACCTGCCGGACTATCTGCGTTTCGATGCGGGTTTAGGGTACCATAAGGACCACTTTACCGTGACGTTGAACGTGCAAAATCTAGCCGATAGCTATCTGCTCGCTGGTGGGTCGCATTACACAAACTACTTCCCGACCGAGGTCTATTCCTGGCAGGCCGAAATGCCGCGCAATTTCCGCTTGACATTTGGTTATAAATTCTAGGCTTTAGCTATTTTTTGCATAGCATACATGGTTTCCTAGGATCTTGAACGCGTAGGCACAAGATCCTAGGATTTTTTTTACAGGCTTTATCCCGCTACTTAACGACCGTTGCCTCCAATTCGACTTGCAAAGTTTCGAATAGTCCTTTTACTTCGATCAGGGAGGTGCTCTGTTGGATGCCATGCTTGTTGAGCCAGGCTTGTAGCACATCAAAGTTTTCCATCAACGCAGCCTCAGAAACGGTGTACACGTTTAGGCGTACAATGCCTGCGGAGGCAAAACCCGCGTGCTCGATTACTTTTTCTAGATTGGCGATCGCAATCACCAGTTGCTCCCGCATACCGGCTTTGCTGGAGATCCCGTCGGCGTCTACGGCGGCCTGTCCCGCGCAGTAGAGCGTGCTTTCCACCTGTTTCACTTCCACCGCCTGTACATAACTTCGGGCATCCTGCCAAGTCCAAGGACTGCTTGCTATTTTTTCCATTGTTTTATTGTATTTGTTTCCTGCCTACAAAGTTGAGGAAAAGAGGAGCTTTTGGCCTGTGACATACCGCACAAAATGGGGCTGCTGCAGCTACGTGCTGCTATATAGTCGGCTTAGCGTTTCACGCGTCACGCCGAGGTAGGCTGCCAGTTGCCCTTTGGGGAGCCGTTGTACCAGCTTTGGAAACTGCTTCACCAGCAGTTCATAGCGTTCCTTGGCTTGGTTGGTGAGCAGGGATAGTATGCGTTTCTGCGAAGCAATGTGGCCTGCAATGGATTTTTGGAAAAGAAAACGTTCGAATGTAGGTAGCTCCTTGCACAGCAGGAGATAGTTCTCTAGGGAGAGCTGAAAAAGCTGACAGTTTTCGAGGCAGTGTAGGGAAAGGGCAGTAGGCGTTTGCTCATAGAAGGCTTGGAAATCTGTTTCCCACCACTGTTCCATCGCGAAGGATAGGATATGCTCTTTAGCGACATCGTCATGATAAACAAGCTTGAGCAAACCCTTGGCAACGAAAAAAATATGTTTTACGCGTTCGCCTTCCCGAAAAAGGGCTTCGCCTTTGCAGCATTGTCGCTGTTGGAAATGGACGAGCACCTGCTCCAGTTCCTGACCGGATAGGTTTCCCGTTATTGCCAAATGTGCGCGAAGTATCGTATTAGCCGTTGCTTTCATTGTTTGGCTTTATTGGCCTTTGGCTGCGAGTAGTGCCAAAGCGGCCTGTATATGGGCTAAACCTGCTTCAGAATATGGCAACTGCAGGGCGAATTGATGACCATGAGCATCCATCTTTAAGAGCGACTTGCGCAGGATATCCACAATTTTATCTTCGTGTTTCGGAAAGAAGTCGGCATACTGAAATTGTAGAAAAACAAGACAAAGCGCGTTTTCCATAGTCTGTACATCGGCTTCTACTTTAATCTTCCTTTTAAGGATGATCTGCTGGGTGGCTAGCATAGTCGTTTCGTCGTAGCCCAGCTCCCGCAATATCTTGCCAGCTGTCGTAGCATGGTGCTGTGCCAGCTCTTTTCTCCACAACAAATAGCCGCTTCGGTCCATCGGATAGTTTTTTCTAGGGCTCTCCCAGCGTCCGATGTGCTGGCTACGTGAGGCTAGCAACAGCTGTTGGCTGGCCTGTGGATCCAATTTTCGCACCCATTCGTGTAGTTTTAAGGCCAAAAAATATTCTTGGGGATAATCCTGTCCTTTCCAAGTAAATCGATTTGGGTCGTTTTTATTGTAGGCATCAAATCGTTCGAATGCTTGTTGCAGTTTCTCGCTCATGTCTATTGTTTTCCCTAAATAAAGGTTTTTAAATGAAAAAGCCATGCATAATGTTACAGCATATAGCTTTACTATTTCGTTTGCAAGCAGACGAGTTGTCGACCCGAATGTTTACATTAGGGGTATGAAACATGTATTTTTTATCATGCTGATTTTAATAAGCCTTTTCGCGAAGGCACAAAAAACAGGTGAGCTTGTTGAAATTTCGAATCAATTTTCGTTTACGGAAGGGCCTACGCCAGATGCCGACGGAAATATTTATTTTACCGATCAGCCTAACAACAGCATTTGGCGGTACGGTGTGGACGGTAGATTGACTTTATTTATGCAGCCTGCCGGCCGTTCCAATGGTCTTTATTTTGACAGCAAGGGGCAGATCATAGCCTGTGCCGATGAGCAAAACAAGCTATGGCGAATTGATACGGAAACGAAGCATGTAGAAAATCTTGTGCACGGCTTTGAAGGCAAGCTGTTGAATGGCCCCAATGATATTTGGATATCGCCAGCAGGAGCGATGTATTTTACCGATCCGTTCTACGAACGCGATTATTGGAACCGTTCGGGCAGTGAACTGGCAGAAGCGCTTTATTGCTTGCGCAACGGCCAGCTTACTCAGGTGGATGCAGATTTCGTAAAACCAAATGGAATAGTCGGCAGTGCAGATGGCAAACTACTTTTTGTAGCAGACATCGGAGCGGATCGCACCTATGTATATGATATAGACGAGCAAGGAAATGTGGTCAACAAACGCGTATTCTGTGAAAAAGGATCTGACGGAATGACTTTGGATCGTGCTGGCAATTTGTATCTGACCGGTAAAGGTGTTTTCGTGTACAATGCGTATGGTGAATTTATCCGGCACATTCCAGTACCGGCGGGATGGACAGCAAACGTTTGTTTCGGAGGAGCAGCGCATGAATATCTTTTTATTACAGCCTCGGAAAAAATTTTCAAGATTTACCCTAATTGGTAGTCTCTGCATATGGCAATTGCAGCAACGTGTAAAGTGTGCACTTACTTTTTGTGCCAAGTTTTTTGCTGTCGATTTGGAAATTCGCCGAATTCGATGTACAATTGCATCGCTCCTTTTCTGCAATTAAATGGTTTTAGCTTTTTTGTAGAAGGGAAATCGATGAGGGAATGACTTGCAGCTATGTAAAGTATATCAAGCCTAATGGTTAAACCGTATGAAAGCATAGGTATATGCTTACTCTTCGATTTGATGTATGTTAACGAAACAAACGGATGCTTTTTCGCGGATCAAAAACAGTGTTATGCGTAGGTCAGGGTGGCGTGCACATTGCTGTAAGGTTGGTAGAAAGCGTTTATTACAGCTATAAAAAAAATGCAAACAACAACGACGACCAAGCAGAATTATCTGGTTCCCTTGATTACGATTACGGCACTCTTTTTTATGTGGGGATTTATCACCTGCATGAACGATATCCTGATCCCTTACTTAAAGCAGCTTTTTTCCCTTACATTTTTCGAATCCATGCTGGTGCAGTTTTGCTTCTTTGGCGCATATTTCATCGGTTCGTTGATTTACTTTCTTTTTTCGACTATGGTGGAAGATCCTATCAACAAGGTAGGATATAAGAAAGGGATTCTTTTCGGGATATTTTTGGCAGCAGCCGGATGCGTATTGTTCTATCCTGCCGCCAGCCTGTCTTCGTATCCACTATTTCTAGGTGCGTTGTTTGTACTGGGACTTGGCTTCACGGTGTTGCAGATCACGGCCAACGCGTATGTCTCTCTATTGGGCCCCGAAGAATCGGCTTCCAGCCGTCTGAATATGACGCAGGCTTTTAATGCTTTCGGAACCACGATCGCACCGGTCTTGGGGGGGCATTTGATATTCGAATTGTTCTCTTCTCCGGATGGTAGCTTTAGTGCGGTTGCTACACGATTGCCTTATTTGATCTTTGGGGCGATCTTATTGTTGGTGGCTTTGATGATCTCGCGCGTAAAACTCCCGTCTTTCCAGACAGACGATACCGAGCCGGTAAAAGGTTGGGGCGCATTGAAATACAAGCATTTGCTGTATGGTGTGGGCACCATGTTCTGTTATGTCGGGGGCGAAGTTGCCGTCGGTAGCTTTATCATCAGCTTTTTGGAGCTTCCAGAAGTGATGGGATTCAATGAGGCAGTAAGCAAAAACTATTTAGCACTCTATTGGGGAGGCGCAATGATCGGGCGTTTCCTGGGAGCAATATCCCTGAATCAGGAGTTGCCTAACGGTAAAAAAATGCTGTATATGGTGTTTACGGCCCTAGCAGTGTTCCTAGTGATCTACGGTGTAGTCAGTCTGACGTTTTCGCAGATATCGTTCTTCCTCGGTTTTATAGCCCTTAACTTTGTTGCATTCATGATCGGCAAATCTGCACCGGCGCGTACGCTTGTGGTTTTTGCGACCATTAATGTGGCGCTATTGGCATCGACAATCTTGAATACGGGTGTTTGGGCCATGTACAGCGTATTGGGAGTCGGTATATTCAATTCCATCATGTTTTCCAATATCTATACCTTGTCTATCGCTGGTTTGGGTAAATACACTAGCCAAGGATCTTCTTTGGTAGTGATGGCTATACTGGGGGGTGCCATTGTACCGATCGTGCAGGGTTATCTGGCAGATAATATCGGCGTACAGGACTCTTTTTTGGTTCCGGCTTTATGCTACGTTGTTATCCTCATATTCGGGGTTTACTGCTTACGAACGCTGAGCCAAGTAAAGATGGACGGATCGGCAAAATCGGGTCACTAAAGAAAAAGCAAAAGATAGCGTCAGGCTATCTTTTTTTCTTTTATGATATATAAATAATCTAAAGACTACCATGGGCCTCCAAAAGATCCTTACTTTTCCTCAATATGCTTGTTTATCGCCACGCTTGCGGGTGTTTTTTCTTTTTGTAGCCTTTTGTGCGGCGACGGGCTGCTCGAGCAGCAGGGAGTTCGCTTTTCTTCAGGAACGCGATCGGCTGCAGGGTCTGTCTGACAGTGTTTTATCTGCGCATATTGACGAATTTAATCGCTACGAAGGGCGGCCAGCGTCGGACGGTCCATTTGACAGCAGCAACAACAAAGCATTTCTACGCAATAATGTACCCCTATTTATGAGCTCAGATGATGCCATGAATAAGGTATACAATTATCGCTGGTGGATGGTGAGTAAACATCTAAAGGAATATGAAGATCCGGAAGACCAACAAAAATACTGGGTGGTGACCGAGTTTTTCGGTGTCAAGCCTTGGGCATCTTTAAGTGGGGCCATAACGTGTCCTGCGGGACATCAATTCTATGATGTTCGTTGGCTTCGAGATCCAACATACTTAAAATCGTATGCCGACTACTTCATCAAAGGATCTGCATCACGATTGAACCAACGAGAAAACGACAACTTTTTAACATACTTGAGCAGGCCTGAAAGCCACCATTTTTCGAGTTGGATGTTGGATGGCATTGATGCGTATTTACGTATCCATCCAGATTCAGCATGGTTGCATGGCATACTGCCCGATATGGAGCGACACCAAGCCGTGTGGGATAGCTTATTCACCGTTCAGAAAACCGGCGCCAAGACATCTGGTCTCTACAAAATTCTGGATCTATACGATGGCATGGAATTTAGTCTATCGGCCGTTTTGGGGCTTATCGCTAGCGAGGGTGCATATGATCTCTATACGGCAGAAAATTGGCGTGATTATTACTTGGGTTGGGAAACAACGGCTAACGCTGCGCGGTCCACGCAAGCGGTACAATATCCGCATGCTTATCGTAAAGGCTATCCGGATCTTTATTTGGTTCGCCCTTCCGTGAACAGCTATGCGTATGGCAATATCCGTGCGCTGCGTGATCTATACGGACTGGATGAGCGCAACTACCAGCAAACCGGAGCAATCAAAAAGTCGACGTTTTACCGAGACCGGGCTTCGAACCTTCAACAAAAGGCGATGGATGTGCTGTGGAATGATGATGACCATTTTTTTTACAGTTACACCGCTGGTGATAACGCATTTGGTGCACGCGACTTTCAGGCGCGTGTGCGAGAGTCCGTTGGCTATACACCATGGTATTTCAACATGATTCCGAAGGATAAAGCGAGGGACTACGCGGAAGCTTGGTTTTTTTTCACGTCGGATAAGGGCTTTGACAATACTAATGGCATGACGACGGCGGAGCGGCAACATCCCTACTATAACGAACAGGCCTACGCGTGGAATGGTCGGGGCTGGCCCTTCCAAAATTCGGTGGTCTATAAGGCATACGCCAACTATTTGCGGCATTACAAGCAGGAGATCACCGAAGCGGATCGACATGCTCTCTTTGCACAAATCAAAAAATTAACGACACTGCACGATCCGGAAAAACCGAATATTGGAGAGTGGTACATTCCTAGCGATGGGAAAACCTTCGGGGGTGAACAAGATTACTTTCATTCCACGTTTCCTGATATAATCATCGAGGATTTAGTAGGTTTTAAAGGGCAGCACGAGCGAAAGTTTGACCTTCAACCGCTGCTGCCGGAAAACGAATGGGATTACTTTTACTTGGGTCGCCTTCGCTACCACAGCCATGATGTGGATATCATTTGGAAAAAAGATTGGGATAAAACCCGACCGGGCGATCAGTCAATGTTAGGGGTGTGGGTGGATGGCAAACTAGTCGCTCAGGCGCCGGACTTGCAGACCAAACTCACCGTAGAGCTTTAGCAAAGCAATAAAAAAGGATAGGGCGCCCTATCCTTTTCTACATAACTTATTGTGGACCTTTTATCGTTCACAGTTGGCAGTCCATGTTCTACCGTCTCTATTGAACAAGATACGTAGTGTAGATTCCGTTACGGTAATGGATCCAATGGCTTCATCGCTAAACACGATCGTGTTGTTGTCATTTTTGCGCATTTGGATATCATTCAACGTCGGAATGCTATTGGAGAAGTTAAAGCTATAGTTGTCGCCAACTTTTACAACCCGTACAGACCCGCTGGTGGACGTGACATCGGCTTCACCGTCATTCGAGCTGCTGAATGCTACAGATCCGTTGTACGTACCCACAAATAGGTCGTTATCTGCAGGATCATCGTCTTTACTACAGGCGCCGAACATAAAAACCGATACCATGATCAAAGCCAAGATTTTAATTGCTGCTTTCATAAAAATAATGTTAAATTTTTGTTCTGTTACCCTTATTAGACGTACATCGTAAAGATAAAGTTTTTAAAAAAAGCAGTTTTTGGTTATTTAACGTGATTTCGAGACAGGTGCGGGATTTTTCAAAAATATCCATAACAACGCGATGTAGAGAATTAATAATTATTTAATCTTTTAAGTAATCAAATTAACTTTTTACTAGTTATATTAGAGGGTGTTAAACAATACGACTATGGATTCCGTAAATACCACTGCAAGTAAACGAAGCGTCCACTTGCTGTCCTTGGCACAAATGCCGTATGAGGTTGATGATATAGAGGCGTTACGCAAACGATCTTGTGCATTGTTAAATAAGTTTCGAACAGTTTGGAACGAATCGGAATATCAGGAATGGTGTGCAATTCAGCGCGTGCTGTATAAAATAACATGAGCCATTGGCTCACTGACATGTAGGGATGCAAGCACATTTCGTTTGTTGCATAGCGCAGATTTTACAGGATGAACCTATACTGATTTGACTGAAGCATGATGAATCGATTCCTTATACTTTTTATGGCGGCAAGTGTTTTCGGCTGTGGTAACCCGCGTTATGAACCGGTCAGCAATAGTTGGACAGACAATGAAGAGCTGCAGGCAGAGCTCGAGCACACCTTGCTTGCCGACATGCAAGAGGTCTCGAAAACCTTGCACGGGACGGAAGTCAAAATTCGCGGAAAGCTCGTGTATGAATATGATGATGCTGCTATTTATCCGTTTGACGATTGCTCCGATTACAAGCCGATTTGGATCCATGTAGATCACGAATCGGATCTACATTCTTTTCTATTGCAAAACGACGATGCATTGGTAACCATTGTAGGCGTCGTTGATACGATGGCCTATTTTGATAGGCGGCAGTACGGAAGCGCTATAAAAGATATTGCCCGCGTGGACGTCCGTTATAGCTTAGCACAACAATAGTCCCACCTAGGAATGAACCCCCGTTTATAAAAACGAGGGTTTCGAGTTTCCAATTTTATTCCAGTTCAATCTGTATGGCATCGCCATTGGAAATGCCGCTGATAGCGCCGCTATTATACTGTATGGTATAGGTTCCCGATTTTTCAAAACGATATCCTTTGGATACATTGAATCGGATACTGTCCTGCTTCCCCGGTGCTACGATACGATAAGTGTCCGCTGGCGGTGGCATCACCCGTCTGGTCATTGCGCCCATATAGGGTACTTCTTGACCTTCCGCATGGGTGATGGTTAAAAAATTGCTCAAGAATCCTTCAAAAGGCGTATGATATTGTGTAAAGCGGAGGGTATCCTCGGTTGGGTTATATACTTTGAAAAGGATCGAAATGCTATCTGTTAATTTGTAGGTAGCGTTTGCCTCGAGCGAGGCCACAAGCATGGTATCGATGGTTGGTGCTGTACTCCCGGATGAGGTCAATGTGGTATGCTTTGTGTTGCCTGTTTGCTGACAGCTTGCATTTAACAGCAGTGCTGCTGCCAGAGCTGCCGTAGCATAGATTGATGTGTTCATTGTGTATAGATTGTTTGGTGTAGCAAACGGCCTTGGTCGGTATTTGGCTACAGGTTGTCATAAAAATAGTGTTCTAATGTATTAGTGTTCTATTTGGATTGCGGGAGACGGTTGAAGCCTTTGCCGTTCCAAAGGAATTTTTCCTGCTTTTTCTTGATGTCATAGCTGAGCTCTGCGAGATCTTCAACCTCTTCGTGCGCCTCGCCCTCTTCAATAAGTTTGTAGATCACATTAGCCTCTTTCCTATGTTCAGAGGGAAAGAGCATGGACTCTTCATAATAATAGACACCGGCATCGCTGACAGTGTAACGCATGGGCAGTTCTATAAACATCGCCCCATTCCAGCCTGCATAATAATGATTGGAAGGGATGCCGCATGCCTCGCCCAAGAATGATATGCGAAAAATCTGTTTCAGCTCGCGAAGGCCCATGCTGGGTAATAATTTGCTTTCGGTAAAGCTTTGCCCGGCATAGTCGAACCCAAACGTGTACTTACTGCGCAGGCGCTGCTGCTTGTCGAAAAGTTTTATGGAGCAAAGGTACCGATCGGGGCTTTCTTTAGTAGAGGGTATAAACCGATCGAAGCCATAGATAAAAAGTTGCCCTGAGGCATCCTTCTGCTTTCCGAGCGCCAGTAGACCTATCCAGATAAATGCTCTTTTTATTGTATTGTCCTTGTTGTAAGCAACCTGTTGCCACGGCGCGTGGAAACCTTTGATCTTATTTCCGCCGTAGGCAGGGCTAACAATCTGCACCATTGCCCCCGCTGCTAACGAATCCACCACGCGCCCGTTCAAACTGGGCTGATCCCTTAGGTAAGCGACATCCGCATGGACGTAGGCGGTGTCACGAGAGGATAGATTCCACATCGTAAATTCGTCCGAAACGGCATAGGCCGCGGGCTCATCTTGGCCGTAGCCGCAGAAAGGGATCAAAAGCAGCAGCGTATAGATCAATCGTTGTACCATTATGTTATCTTGTTTTTTGTTAAACAACCCTACAAAGGTAATGTTTCGTTGTCGAAGCGGATTCCCTGAAAACGGGGATATTTATGTCCTGGAAGATGGTTTTGGTTCGTGCTAGGCATAAAAAAAAGGTTTTCAAACGGGGAGAATGAAAACCTTTAGCTAACCAATTATAAACCTAAATTATGATGATACAAATATAGTGTATTTTATACACTAAGTGCAAATTTATTTTATTTTTTTTTGTATCTTCATTAATTATGCAAAATAAGGAGAGCAGGTATGTTTACTATTCAGGATATTAAAGCGGCACATAGCCGCGTAAAGTCGGGAGTTGATTTTCCGCGCTACATACAGGATTTACGTCAATTGGGTGTGCATGCCTATGAAACTTTTGTATCTGACGGGCATGCGCTTTATATCGGAGAAGCCGACCATAAGCTGTTCAGTGAAGCTCTTTATGCACCACTGGAAGTGCTTGCTGTTTATCAAAAGGCGGAGTTTGCTGCAGCACTCCATCTTCACCAGCATGGAGGAACCGACTATCTGCAGTTTTGCAAAGACTGCGCCGTAAACGGTGTATATAGCTGGGTCACTGACCTAGAAGCCCTAACCTGCACGTATTATGATGCGGAAAAGAAAGAGGTCTTGACCGAACGTATACCGAGCTAAAGCGAAGGTGCCTATGTGCTTCGCGGTCCGAAAAACAGCTTTTTTGTTTGTTTCAATTGGCATTCTACATGGAGTGTTTGCGCAAGTTTAGCTTGATGTTTTTTGAAGTTTTGCATACTATTGTGTAGGGCTTTGCGTGGTAAGGCCCTTCATAACGCTTTCTCTTTGGGGGATTGCTATCAACCCTTACGGTGTTTCGTTCATGTTTCGCATGATGCATCCGGCGGCAGCCTTGAAGAGAAAGCATAGAGATGATATATTTTTACGTTAAACAATCTATATGAAAATCAAATTTTTAGTGGCATCCCTTTTCTTCGCTGGTATGAACGTGGTGGGGGGAGCGGGTTATGCTCAACAGGCGAAGGCGAAGAAGGATATCGGGCTGCAGCTCTATTCTGTCCGGGATTTGATGGGTAGTCATTCGGATCCTGACGCCTATAATACCAGCTATTCGCCTGTGTTGGATAAACTTGCCAAAATGGGATATACCACGATTGAAGCAGCGGGTTATCGCGATGGTAAGTTTTATGGTAGCAGTCCGGAAGATTTTAAAAAGAATGTGGAGAAGGCGGGATTAAAAGTGCTCTCATCGCATGCTACCAAAACACTATCCGAGGATGAGCTTGCCTCGGGCAATTTTTCTGCCTCATTGGCTTGGTGGGAGACGACGATCTTGGCGCATAAGGCAGCGGGCATGAAATATATCGTGACGCCTTGGCTTGATCTTCCCAAAAGCCTGTCTGATCTAGCTACCGAATGCCGTTACTTGGACGAAGTGGGTAAGCTATGTCGTAAGCACGGTATCAAATATGGATACCACAATCATGCGCACGAGTTCCAAAAGGTGGAAGATAAAGCGGTGATGTTGGATTACATGATCGAGCATACCAACCCGGAAAATGTCTTCTTCGAAATGGATGTATACTGGACGGTGATCGGGAAAGCGAGCCCAGTGGATTATTTCCATAAGTATCCGGGACGTTTTACCACCTTGCATATCAAAGACCACCGTGAGATCGGTCAAAGTGGAATGGTGGGTTTTGACGCTATTTTTGACAATACCGACGTCGCCGGTGTAAAACACATCTTTGTCGAAGTAGAGGAGGTTTCGGGAGATTTGGAGACCGCCTTGAAGCAAAGCATAGATTATCTATTGGCAGCACCTTTCGTTAAGGCTTCTTACGCAAAATAGATCTATTAAGCCATCCGACAGATTTTTTTTAAAGTGGTGGAGATAAAATTAATAGGAGGGTGTGCTAGACGACTAGCGTACCCATCTTTTTTGCATTGCTTGCTACATTACCGCCACCATTTCGGCCATATTGTCTTTATGGACGTTAGATTGACCTCTTCGCCGATCTTCGGTGTGACAATAGGTATCGATGCTTGCTCGGCCAGTGTCGTCACCTGTTCGAGCGGTTCATACCAAGGATGTTGCGCCAGTTTGAATTTTGAATGGTGGACCGGCAATAAAGCCTTTGCGTGCAATTCCTTCACTTCTTGGACTATTTCTTTTGGTAGCGAATGAATGTAGGGCCACCGTTCATTATACTGCCCACATTCTAAGATAGCTAGGTCAAAAGGACCATATTTTTCGCCAATCTCTTTGAAATGCGGACCGTAGCCGCTATCTCCTCCGAGAAATAGCTTTTTGGTGGGAGTCTGCAAGATAAATGAGGTCCAAAGGGAGATATTCCGGCTCAAAAATCGACCTGAAAAATGCCGCGCAGGAGTGAGGGTTATTTGTATGCTATCCGCTAGCGTTACGGTTTCATACCAGTTTTTTTCGATGATTTTATCTTCTGGCCAACCCCAAAATAGGAAATGCTGTGCGACGCCGAGTCCGCAGACTACCTGCTTAGTCTTATTTTCCAGCAACCGTATGGTGCCGTAATCTAAATGATCCCAGTGGTCGTGGCTGATCAGTAGCACGTCAATGTCGGGCATGTCGCTCGCTTGGTAACCGTTGCTTCCGGGAAATGCTTTGACCGATCCGAAAACGGGTGAAGCGTTACCACTGAAAACGGGATCCACTAAAAATCGCTTGCCATCGATTTGCATAAAATAGGAACTGTGTCCGAACCAAACAAGGACATCTTTATCGTTCTGCAAATGAAGGAGATCGGTTTTGATCGCGGGAATCGGTGAAGTTGGCGTAGTATCTTTATGGCGACCAAAAAATTCTAAGAGCAACTTTGCCATGCTCTCGCCCTCCAATAGGGCCGGGGTGGGTATCTGGTTTTGGAACTGTCCGTCTTGATAGTTGGGTAAGGTTTTGAAATAGGCCTTCCGTTTTTGATCGGGAAACTGCCCAAACATTTTTTTTAACTTCATCTTTTGCGATCTGTATTTCTTAAATAGACGTGTACCATTCGATTTTACTTTATACATCCTCATACAGCAAGCAGATGTCCGGGCCTAATGTTGTATGACGGTTAAACAAAACGTAGGGAAGAAGCTTATCTCTGCATACGGTGCTATATTGCAAGGGCCACTACGTACCTTTCGTTTCCAGGATCCGGTAAGCGTGGTCGATAAATTTGTAGAACGAGGAGCCAGCCTTATTTTTGGGTTTGTTGTCAAACTGGTGTCCAAGACGAACAATGATGAGATCGTCGCTGGGCACCACGATGACAAATTGCCCTAGATGTCCATCCATGTAGAAGTAGGGCTTCCCCTTAAAATCGCCAATCCACCAGCCATAGCCGTAGTTTTCGCCATTTTTGAACCTCGGTCTTAACGATGCCGAGATATAGTCTTCCGCGAGCAATTGCTTGCCTTTCCACCGTCCGTGCTGCAGGTACAGTTTTCCGAACCGGGCAAAATCGAGGGCGTTACTGGCAAGGCAGCAATAGGCTTTCTCTATACCATGTTCCTTACTGTCTACCTGCCATAAAGCCTCCTGCTCCGCTCCCATAGGCTTCCAAAAATATTCGGAAAGCAGTTGGCTTAAAGATGAACCTGTCGCACGCTGTAGCGCAATACCCAGCAATTGGGTGTCTCCACTTTGGTAGCTGAATTGCTGTCCAGGTTTATGCGCGATGGGAAGTTTATCTAGCATGGCCTCGATGCTCTTGTCGAAATAAAGTTGGGTAACAACCGAAAACGGACTGTAGTAGTCTTCTTCCCATTTCATACCCGAACTCATACTTACTAAATCTCTAAAGGTGACATCCGCTGCATATTTTCCGGCTATTTCGGGAACAAAATCCACAATCTTTTGATCGAGGCCCTTAATCTTTCCGCTCTCCACTGCCTTTCCCAAGATCGCGGAAACGACACTTTTTGCCATTGAAAACGAATTGGATTTGGAGTGGCGGCCATATCCATCAAAATAATGTTCTAGTACGACGCTATCGCGGTGGATAATGACATAGGCCACGGACCGTTCACGCCCGTGGAATTGCATGATGCTATCTGGAAGCTGCGCCTTTTTGGTGTATTCAGCCCAAGGTTGTGGATTGGATGTCGCCACGGTGTTGTTGTCAAAGTATTTGTAATCCGACAAGTAGGCGGTCGTGTGTCCGGTGAAATAGGTGACTCGGATAGCTTTTAAAATGTAATCGGCATGGAATATGTAGGCGAAGGCGATGATAGCGAGGGAAATACCTGCTATATAGGCTAGAATTTTTGCGAATAGTTTCATCATGCTATCATTCGTATGTGTCAAGGCTTATCCTGCTGTTCCGCCCGCTTCGGGAAGGCTGTGATTCTTTAAAAGCCCTTCCGCTTGCCTGCGCTAACGCCATTTATGGTAATGAGCAGGTAAGCAGCAGTTTTTTCTCAGAAGCTAATTTATAAAAATAGCTAAAATCTTCCTAATAATTGTCGTATTGGACTTGCCAACATGGCAAACACAATTTACCTGCTTTTGTGCTCTAGAAGGTTTACCTAAATATGGTATGCGCCTGCGCTGATCTATATGCAACAGGTGCTGCCGCACCCTCACTCTTGCCTGTAGCATCAGGCCAGGCCAACAGTTGGCAGATAGACTCGGCCTAACTCTTGTTTTTAGTTTTCATGAGCAAGGTTTAATTATGCTTTATCATGAAATAGGCTATACGTAAATTCCAAAATAGTCCTAAAAATATACCCACTATTCCGACATTCTAATTATTTTCTAACCATTACCGTGCATAAGGTTAATACATCTTGAGTACCTTTGCGGGTAGAAAAATCTACGAAGGTTGCAGGTCGAAGGCATACGATGTCGAGGGGAGGATTGGTTGATTTTAAATGAAATAGGTATGCTTTAAAATCTGGCTTACATTTCTACCAGAATAATTATTGTAAAATATGACAGTTATTGTATTTGTTGCGTTACTGCTTTTAGGCGCCATTATGGCCGGAATTATTGGGTCGCTTTCTGGTCTTGGGGGTGGGATCGTGCTCATTCCGCTGCTAACACTCGTACTGGACGTCGATATACATTATGCAATCGGCGCTGCACTTGTTTCGGTTATAGCAACATCCTCGGGTTCGGCCGCTGCCTATGTTAAATCGGGCGTTGCCAACATTCGTTTGGGTATGTTTTTGGAAATTGCGACGACCGCCGGTGCCGTAGCGGGTGCGATACTATCGGCCTATGCTCCCACATCCTACATATCTATTTTATTTGGTATGGCGCTTATATTTTCCGCGGCAAATTCGTTGCGCAAAAAGCAGGAGGGTATATTGGAGGAATCCAGTTTGCTTGCACAAAAGCTAAAACTGGACGCTACTTATCCGGATGGACCGAATACACAGATTGCATATGGAGTCAAAAATGTGATCGGCGGTTTTAGCATGATGGGGCTAGCAGGCCTACTCTCCGGAATTTTGGGTATAGGTTCTGGGGCATTCAAGGTTATTGCCATGGATAGCATCATGCGCATTCCGTTTAAAGTATCCACGACAACCAGTAACTTTATGATGGGCGTCACGGCGCTGGCGAGTTCGGTAATTTACATCCAAAAGGGTTATATCATTCCTACGATCTGCCTACCGGTGCTTGTGGGGGTTTTGATTGGTGCCATGGTGGGATCAAAAATATTGATGGCCACAGATCCTAAAAAGCTGCGGTTCTTTTTTGCATTTGTGATCGTGTTTCTTGCACTGAACATGATTTACAGCGGAATTAAAGGGAGGATATAATGAAAATAACAGATAAAACGATACAGTACATCATCGGTAATCTCCTGAAATATAGCGTATGGATTGTATTGGGAATTGGTATACTGGGAGGTGCACTTTTTTTAATCAATAATAAAGACGCTACGGTTGACTACCGGAATTTTATCGCGCATGACCAAAGTCTGTTGGAGGTACTCGATGACGTATTTAGCGGGATTGCCAATTTTGATGGAGCTGCAGTCATCTACTTAGCAGTCATTCTATTGTTTTTGACACCCCTCATTCGATTGCTGCTGTCCCTTGTTGGCTTTATGCTCGAAAAAGATGGTTTGTATGTCGCTATTACGTTAACCGTGCTCGCTATAGTATCTTTCAGTGTCTATTTTGGTTTTGCACATTAAAGCCTCCAACTAAAATATCTGCAACGTTGACCCTTCTCTTCAAAAGCCAGCCAGGGACACAAAAAAAGCCCAATCTTTCGATTGAGCTTTTTTGTGATCCCGCTGGGATTCGAACCCAGGACCCATACATTAAAAGTGTATTGCTCTACCAGCTGAGCTACGGAATCTTTTAAACATATACGCTTACGCTGTTTGTTTAAAGTGATGCAAAGGTAAAAAAAATGTTTAGTATGTCAAGCGGAAAAAATGATGTTTTAGTGTTTGTTTCCGTATTTGCTGATTATCAGTGTAATAAAATTTAAGGAATTCGCCAAGCGGATTATTTGATCCGACCGTACTTGCAACATCAAGATAGGTTCGCCTTTGTACATCATTTCCGGAACAAAGGCAATAGCCGAAGCGGACACTAGTGCATTGCAATAACAGTTTCCGAAGATTGAAATTGATATATCCTCTAAAAAAATGCTGATCAGGACTTTAATTAAACGATTGTCGAAACTCAATCGGCGAAAGGCTGGTTTTTTTCTTAAACAGTGTGCTGAAGGATTGCGCATGCTCGAAGCCCAACCCATAAGCAATTTCGTTGATGGATAAATTTGTTGTCGACAGCTGTTCTTTTGCCTTTTCAATCATGCGCCGGTGTATATGCTGTTGGGTATTTTGTCCGGTATGCAAACGCAGCAGATCACTTAAATAGTTTGGTGACAAATTCATGATTTCGGCAACGCGATGTACCGTTAATAGTTCTCTTCGCGTTTTGGCGCCTCTTTCAAAAAAATCGTTCATGACACCTTCGAATTTTACCAGCAACTGATGATTTTGGCTTTTGCGGGTTATGAATTGCCGTTCATAAAACCGATTGGAGTAATTAAGCAGCAACTCGATTTGTGACAGGATAATGTCCTGCGTGTATTTGTCGATGCGCGAACATTCCTTATCGATCTTATTCAAGACCGTAACCAAATCAGCTTCCTCGTCAGCCGAGAGGTGCAATGCCTCATTTACGGCATAAGAGAAGAAGCTATAATGGTTAATGTGGCGAGCTAGAGGATGCGAAAGTAAAAAATCTGGGTGGAAAATGAGTAGGTAGCCTGATCCACATTCCACATCACTTACGTCCAGATATTGAACTTGGTTAGGCGCGGTAAAACTTAGCACACCCTTGTCGTAATCATAATGCTGCTGCCCATACCGAATCTTGCCTTTGGTATCCCTTTTGAGGGCCACGCAGTAAAAACTATTAACGAAGCCATTCCATATAGCATCCTCTAAAAAGATGCTTTCAGCAAGATCGATGACACTTACCAATGGATGTTTCGGTTCGGTCAACGAGAGTAATCGATGGAATTCGGAGACTGATCGAATAGTATTCATCATACTAATGTATATATTTTTATTCATATCATAGCGGTTGGCAGTTAAAATGCCAACCGCGACCAATAGGTTAGTCGATAAGACCCATACTAAACGTATCGTATGGGTTGCCCGTATCGGTACCCAAGGGCACAATGCTTTCGAGTTTTGATAGCTCTGCATCCGTCAAAACGATGTCGGCTGCCGCTATATTCTGCGTTAGGTATTTTCTTCTTTTGGTACCTGGGATAGGTAGGATACCTTTATTTATAATCCATGCAAGTGCCAGTTGACTTGTAGTGATGCCTTTCTCTAACGCCATTGTTTCGATAGCTTTAACAAGCTCGATGTTCTTGTAAAAATGGGGCTCTTGGAAGCGTGGAATGGCACGTCGGAAATCATCTGCCGGAAGGTCATCCAATGTTTGTATTTGACCCGATAGAAATCCGCGGCCTAAAGGAGAATATGCCACAAACCCTATCCCCAGCTTTCGCAATGTATCTAGTATACCGCGCGATTCCGTCGTCCGCTCAAACAAGGAATATTCACTTTGCACAGCCGTGATGGGATGGATCGCGTGAGCCCGCTCGATTGTCGATGATGACACTTCAGATAGACCGATAAATCCAACTTTTCCTGCCTTTACAAGTTCGCTCATGGCGGCCACCGTTTCTTCGATGGGTGTATTTTTGTCAAGCCGGTGCATATAGTACAGATCGATGTAATCTGTGTGAAGGTTTTTTAGCGACCGCTCTACGGCTTTTTTAACATATTCTTTTTTCCCATTTATGGCCCAGGTCACTTTGTGGTTGTCGTCTATTTCCCAGCCAAATTTCGTCGCGATAATACAATCGTTTCGGCGGCCTTTTATTGCTTTCGCAATCAATTGCTCATTCTTGAACGGGCCATACAAATCGGCTGTGTCCAAAAAATTACCACCCAATTCTAGCGATTGGTGAATCGTGGCGATAGCTTCTCGCTCGTCTGCTTCCCCGTACATGTGTCCTTCTTCAAAACCTGTCATGCCCATGCAGCCCAAGCCTACACTTGGAACAATCAACCCCTCGCTTCCTAAATTTATTTTTTTCATTTTTGCCTTTATTAGTATGAAACAAAGTTCGCGAAGCATGCGATACCTGTTGTATGCGGAACCCTGAAAGTTCTAAGCAAATCAAGGGTTTGTGCTAAAGTTTAGTCCCTAAACGTTCATGCTGAGCAATCTACCCATTGCATTGTTGGGTCTGCATAAGATAAAAAATAGGTAAACCTACCTTAGCAACCCATTATTTGAATCGAAGGGATCTCGTTGTGCAAGGCATCAAAAAAATATTACATTTGTAGAGAGGGGCTTGACGATGACAATCTTTTTTGCTTCCTTTCCGATTTACCTTTGTGGTAACAGATGGTTTTCCTAAACAGGGAAGTGCAGGTAGTATGTGGGAAACAGCTTTTATTAATTGCCGAAAGACGAATGCCAATGGAATACAACATCGTTAAACCTAGGGAAGGATTAGCTGCCTTTATCCATTTTTATTGGGAATTGAAAGGCAACCAAAACGGAGAAGCTTGGGAACGTGTTTTTCCCGACGGCTGCGCGGGGATCATGCTGAATTTGGGAAATAAATGTCTCACAGATAATGGCAGGTTTACGATGGAATTTGGGAAAACTTATGTGGTTGGTGCAATGAATTCGTTTAAAGACAGTTTGATAACTGTCGATACGCATATAGTAGGAGTGTGCCTGAAGCCCGCAACTTTTGCCAATTTTTACAGTTATGCGCCCCAGGATGAATTAACCAATCATACTGTCGAATTGGAAAAGTCCAACTGTTTCGTTGTCGGTCATGCCTTGGACAGTCCATTCCGTTACTTTGATCGCTTTTATGCTGGAAGAATGCAATCCAAAACGAATCAATTGCATTCCGTTATTCAGGATATCCATGACGCGAACGGACTGACTCGTATAGGCGAGCTCGCCAAAAGAAATTGCACGACGGTACGCCAGCTAGAGAGGGATTTTAAGAGGCTTATCGGTCTGTCACCAAAGGAGTATGCCAACATTATCCGTTTCCAACGTGCTTTATTTCTCATCAAGCGTTCGGATCAAAACCGCAGTTTGCTGGACATAGCTTTTGAGTGTGGCTATTATGACCATGCCCATCTCTGTCTCGATGTCAAACGGAATACGGGACTTTCTCCCTCTTTACTTTAATTTTGTCGCATTTTTACAAAGTGTGGTTTATCGCGTAGGCGTAAATTTGCAGAAACATTAAAATCAAGAACAAATGCGAAAAATCTCACTTTTCATTGCTATGAGCCTAGATGGTTATATTGCCAAACCGAACGACGATCTTAGCTTTTTAAAACTGGTAGAAAAAGAAGGAGAAGACTATGGCTATGCGGAATTTACATCGCGTATTGATACCTTAATTATTGGCCGAAAAACCTATGACTATGTGGTTCGTGAAATTGGAACTTCTCACTACGACAACGGGCAACGAGATATTTATGTCATTACAAGAAACGAGCGACCACAAGTTGGTAGGACGATTTTTTATACCGACGACTTAACCAAACTGGTGGACCGCTTGAAATCGGAAAATGGTAAACACATCTATTGTGACGGCGGAGCTGAAGTGATCAACGAACTACTAAGGCGCGATGCCATAGACGAAATTATTATCTCCGTTGTTCCTGTTTTGCTAGGTAATGGAACACGACTGTTCAACGCAGGAAGACCGGAGCAAACACTGGAATTTGTGATGGCAAAAACTTTTGATAGCGGATTGATACAATTGCATTACGAGCGTAAAATTGAAAGACAAACGGCCGAGCACGAGATTTTTTTTTAAGCCGCACCCCTAGGTATGTCCCCTGTTGCAATTCTTGGCGACAAGAAGATATACGCTGTCGTGCAAACTTCTTGCCATGGAGTCGAAGAATATATAGCTGCTGTTTTTAGATCGTAGAACATAATATGTTCCGGTTTATCTTGCGCTTTTGAATTTGGATACTGCTACAGACGACGCAAAGAGGCGTACGATGAAAAAGTAATATTAATTAAACAAGCTATGAAAAATAAAAGTAGAATTATTTATTGGATCGCAACTATTTGGCTAAGCTTAGGGATGGTTTCCACAGGAATAGTGCAGTTAATTCAAATGGACGAAGAAGTCCAAAAAATGGATGCGCTGGGTTATCCGTCTTATCTTCTAACCATTATTGGAGTATGGAAAATTTTAGGTGTGCTGACCATATTGCTTCCAAGATTTCCGCTTGTAAAAGAATGGGCCTACGCAGGCTTTTTCTTCCTGCTATCAGGCGCTGTTTTTACGCACGTTGCCATGGCCGACGGCCCAATGGAATATGTTGGACCGGCACTACTGCTATTGTTAACTGGACTGTCATGGTATTTTAGGCCGCCAAACCGAAAGTTAAGTTGCTAACCGTGACATTTAAAATCCATCGACTGGGTAATGGATAACAGGTACGCTATTGAAACGAGCTTCGCTATGTTCTAATCCCAGCTTGCTGCACAAAAAAAGCCCAATCTTTCGATTGAGCTTTTTTGTGATCCCGCTGGGATATGTTCCGTCTCACCACCCCGCACACAAGCCCGGAACGAGGGCGTTCGAACCCATCCCAACCCTTCTGTTCGAATCCCTTAAATAGCAAAAAAGGCACAATTTCTTGTGCCTTCCGTGATCCCGCTGGGATTCGAACCCAGGACCCATACATTAAAAGTGTATTGCTCTACCAGCTGAGCTACGGAATCTTACTTCTATCGTTTCGAAGCAACCTTCGTTGTTTGAAGTGATGCAAAGGTATAAAAAATGTTGATTTGAGCCAAACCAAAGCGGTTTTATTTTTTATTGATACTTTTAAATGCTTGTTTTTCAGTTTGAAAAAATGGTTAGAGAATCTGTTTTGCGGAGATCATGCGGGCTGCGTGGTTGAGATCTTTTCGTAAGCGTAGCCTCCCGAATCCTTTTTTGCGAAGCAAATCCACCGTTTGTTCGGCAAGGTATTGGTTTATCTCGAAAAATAAAGCACCGTGAGATTCCATATGTTTTTTAGCAAGGTCTGCGGCTACGTCGTAAAAAAGGAGTGGGTTATGTTCCTCGACAAATAAGGCCAAATGCGGTTCGTATTGCAACACGTTGCTATGCATCCCAGCTTGCTCTTTGGGCGTGATATAAGGTGGGTTGCTAACCACAACGGTGTAACGTTGGCTGTCCTGCATAAAACTATCCCATTCCAAGATATCCGCCTGTATAAAATTGACCGGAACGCCCAGTTGGACCGCGTTTTCACGCGCCACAGCTATAGCCTCTTTGGAGATGTCCAGCGCATCGACGCGCGCGTTGGGAAGGTGCTTCGCCAGGCTGATAGCGATGCACCCAGAACCTGTGCCAATGTCCAGTATGGTCAGATCGCGTATATCTGCATATTCTTGGATGATCCAATCGACAAGTTCTTCCGTTTCGGGTCTCGGAATGAGCGTATGCTCGTTAACCTTAAAACGCAGGCCATAAAAATCAGCTTCGCCAATAATGTGTTGGATTGGTCGACCCCGCTGCAATTCCTGCAACATATGCAAGAACTGGATGGATGCACCGTCTTCTACCAACGTATGGCGCTCCAATGCATAATGTACGGCTTTCTTATTGCGGATGAAGCTATAGGCCAACAGAAAAATCTGCCTGCTTTCGTCTGCATCATAGAGCGAGGCAAGTTGCTTGCTATATTCATCTGCCCAAGATTTGTAATCTTTCATGTTGCAAACTTACAAAAGCGGCCCGCACTTTTTATATTCTTTGCTAAATACTAAGTTTGTATCATGGTACATGATGAAGCATATATGCGTCGCTGCCTTGATTTGGCCGCGTTAGGTGCAGGAACGGTAAGTCCGAATCCAATGGTGGGCGCTGTAATCGTTTGCGACGGACGGATTATTGGAGAGGGCTACACATCCCCCTATGGAGGACCACATGCCGAGGTCAATGCGGTGCAGGACGCCATGCGCGTTTTAGGGGAGGAGCTTGCTAAGCAGCTGTTTAAAAGGTCAACGATATATGTCAGCCTAGAGCCCTGCGCTCATCATGGAAATACACCTCCATGTGCGGATATGCTTGTACGCCATCGCTTTGCACGCGTGGTGATCGGCTGCTTGGATCCTTTTGCGAAGGTAAATGGTCAAGGTTTGCAGAAATTGCAAGCTAGCGGAATGGTGACGGAGGTAGGTGTTCTGGAATCGGAATGCCGCTTTATGAACCGCCGTTTCTTTACGCGGATCACGCAACAAAGACCCTATGTGATTTTGAAATGGGCAGAAACCAATAATGGCATGTTTGCGCCTGTTGAACCCGGACAGGCCTGGATAAGTAATAAGGCAAGTAAGCAATTGGTGCATAAATGGCGTTCGGAAGAAGATGCGGTCTTGGTTGGAACGGCCACAGCGCTACTCGATAATCCATCGCTGACCGTCAGGCTTTGGAAAGGCCGTAATCCGAAACGGGTGCTTATCGACCGGGATTTGGTGGTTCCTGCAGATGCCGCCCTCTATGACGAGGCAGCCGAGACCATCGTGTTCAATGCCATAAAAACCGATTGGCACGCTAAGCTGAAACTGATCGCCTTAGAAAATTTTCCGCTTTATTTACCACAAAATATTTTGTACCAGCTTTACCTGATGGATGTGCAGTCAATTATCATTGAAGGTGGAGTTAAAACGTTGCAACAGTTTATCCATGCGGGCATATGGGATGAAGCGCGGGTTTTTGTGTCTCCAACTACTTGGACGAACGGTATAGCATCCCCAGTGCTGAACCAAGATCCCGCGTCTTCCATAGCAGTTGGCAGCGATACCTTATCGTTTTATTTCAATACGTAAATGCTAGTAGACCTTAGGGCTGTCCAAAAGATCGGCGACGTAGCCAAGGACTTCTTGTTCTTGATGTCCATCTTCCAGCATAGAAAACGTCAAATACGCCGCATAGATTTCTGCGCTAAAAACCACGTGTTTGTCCGCGATGATATTATCGATCACTTCCTCGTTTACCGCGATGCCAATATGATGCAGCTCGTTGTGTAGGTTGGTTGATATGCTACAATGATCTTCTCCAGACGCAAAAGCGACAATAATGTGTAAGACGAGTTTGTCCATAATTTCTGGACTTATCTTGGCAGCTTTCTCTCCGTAAGTGTTGAAATCAATTCTGTTCTTAGCACTATGGACAATTTTATCCCATATCAGGTATTCTGTTTTCGTGTGCATAATAAAAGAAGTTTATAATCTACTCTAAAGTTACTAAAAAGAAGGCATATGCAAAACAGCAATCTAAATTTTATAAAACTAGGTGCGACTCGAAATTGTTATAGCTGTAGTTTACATGAAAAAAAGGAGGAAATATGCTACCAGAATCAGGTAATAGCAAAATGGATAAACGAGAAGAAGCCACAGCGAAACCGTCAGACGATTTGATCTACGATGCAGAAAAATCGTCATATGTATATGATGTCGCCAATGGAGATCCCGATTACGAGCATCCAGCAGATTATCCGACGCTGAGCGAAGGCGCCGAAGACGATGACTCTAGCTACGACGAAGCAAATCCTTTCGTAGGTGATGAATATGCTGAGAAGGACGAACTTAAGGGTGAAAATCTAGAAAATTCAAATATGCATATCGTAGGAGAAGAAGATTTGAAAGTAAGCCCTTATGACAAGAAGCTGGCGGAAGATATGGAAGACTATCGCGATGATTTGGACGAAGAGGGATATCCTAAATAAATTAAAGTATCTGATTTCTAATTATTTAAAAAGAGTGAAGTTAAAAACTTCACTCTTTTTGTTTTTAATTCCTATTTTTATCTGACAACTATAAACTACTTTTAATCGACTGTAAACTACTATTCTTATGACTACTTACATGTGCTTATTTCCTGTGTTTCTGAAGTACAAAAAATCTACAAGGCCGCGCTAATACATCGCCTTCTTTTGGCCTTTTATTCGGTATCCAAAACGTGTGATCCTATGAGAATACCTGGATCGACCTAACGGTCGCAGCCTTTTCTTATGGCTATTGCCTTTTCGGAAAATACGTTTTGTGTTCAAGCTCAGCTATCATTTGGACGCGTGGCACTGCCGTGTCTGGATTAACCGTATTCGATTGCCAAGATCTTTCAACCCCCGGCACCATGCTGCTGGAGGGGCTATTTCATTACTTTTTTCTAATCATCATAAACTCATACTTATGCGAACAACACAAAGCTACAAGAAAGATTTTCGAAAGTTTCTGTATGTAGGAACATCAATCTTCACTTGTTTTGGTTATTCCCTGCCAAGTCAATGTGTGTATGCCACGGGAGACCACCACCTCCTTTACATGCATCTCCAGCAGGAAAAAATTACGGTAAAGGGTGTGGTACGGAACCAAGAAAACGGGGAGGGCGTTCCGGGCGTAACCGTTACCGTTGTTGGAGGTAGCCTAGCCACAACAACGGACGCCAAGGGATACTACGAACTACCGGAAGTGCCTTCCAACGGACAGTTGCGCTTCAATATGGTGGGAATGGACCCCGTAACCGAAGAGGTGAACGGACGAACCGCGATCGATGTGCTTTTGCTGACGTCGAATGCCAGTATTGACGAGGTCGTCGTTGTTGGATATGGAACACAGAAGCGGGAGACGGTAACAGGAGCCGTGGTAGCGGTAAAAGGAGAAGAATTGCAAAAATCGCCCGCGTTAAATGTTTCCAATGCGATTGCTGGGCGTGTTCCCGGCGTTATAGCAACCAACGGCAGTGCCGAGCCTGGCTACGATGGATCGGCAATCCGGATCCGTGGATCCAACACCCTAGGAGACAGCGGACCATTAATTGTGATCGATGGTATCCCTGCCCGGCAGGGAGGCTTTGAAAGGCTGAACCCAGCCGATATCGAAAACATATCGGTGCTAAAAGATGCTTCAGCGGCAATTTATGGTGCCCGGGCCGCCAATGGTGTTATTTTGGTCACGACTAAGCGCGGTAAAACCGGTAAACCAAAGCTATCCTACACCTTCAATCAAGGCTATTCGCAGCCCACGGTGATCCCCAAATTGGCCGATGCGAATCAATATGCAGAAATGCGGAATGAGTTGGAAATATTCAAGCTTCCGGTTTCAGAATGGTCTAGCGCGTTAAATGGTTTCAATACCAATGGAAGCTATTTGCGTCCCAACGGAACAACACTTGAAGCCCCCTTTACGCCAGAGGATAAAGCGCTTTTTGCAGACGGGAGCGACCCATGGGGCCACCCCAATACCGATTGGTACAAGGCTACTTTGAAAAATTGGTCGCCTCAGCAACGACATAATGTCCAGATCGATGGTGGAACGGAAGACATGCGTTACCTATTATCGATGGGATACCAGAATCAAGACGGCTATTACAAAAATTCTGCAACCGGTTACCAACAGTATGATTTCCGCATAAATTTAGATGCAAACATCAATCCGTATATCAAGACGCAGTTTGGCGTGTTAGGCAGGCAGGAGGGCCGTAACTTCCCAACCAAGCCCGCTTCGACAATCTTTCGGATGCTTATGCGCGGAAATCCGACTATGCCCGCTTTTTGGCCGAATGGAATGCCCGGACCCGACATTGAGCATGGTGAGAATCCTGTAGTGATAACAACGGACCAAACAGGATACAACCGTGATAAGCGTTATTACTTACAGACCAACGGGCAAGTGGATATTACCAACCCATGGGTAGAAGGATTGAAATTATCGCTAAACGCCTCGGTGGATAAGTATATCAGAAAAACAAAGAACTGGGAAATTCCATGGTATCTCTATACCTGGCAGGGAGCCTACGAGGAAGACGGCGTGACACCTCAGTTGGTTCGTGGGATACGCGGCCCGGCCGAGCCTCGCCTGAGTCACGAGGACGAAGACCAGCTCAATATGCTTTTGGGCGCTGTGCTGAGCTACGATAAGACTATCGGCGACCATAGCTTGAGTTTGCTGGCCGGTGTCAATCGGGAAACCATACGGAACGATTACCTGAGCGCCTTCAGACGCTATTTCCTTTCAACCGATATCGACTACCTATTCGCAGGCGGTGATGCGGAGAAAGATAACAATGGCGGTGCTTGGGAACGGGCACGACTGAATTACTTCGGTCGGGTGGGCTACAACTACAAGCGCAAATATATTGGTGAATTTTTGTGGCGATATGATGGCTCGTATATGTTTCCGGAAAATACACGATACGGATTTTTTCCCGGTGTGATGCTTGGATATCTGGTTTCAGAGGAGAATTTTTGGAAAGAAAATATTCCGGTTGTGAATTATTTCAAGGTACGCGGATCGTACGGACAGATGGGGAACGATAACATTTTTTACGATGACGAGCTTCAGGAATATCAATATTTTTCTACCTATGCATTTGGTAGCTATATCATCGGGGGCGATGTCGTAAAATCTTTGTTTGAAAGTCGTGTTCCAAATAGGTTTATCACCTGGGAGGTAGCCAATAACTATAATCTTGGTATAGATCTACAATTGTTCGGAGGAAAAATGAATGCGGAGTTTGACGTGTTCCGAAATAGCCGCGAAAGTATTCTTTGGCAGCGGAATGCATCGATCCCGCATAGCAGCGGGATGACACTTCCTGCGGAAAATATCGGTAAAGTGGATAACTCTGGATGGGAGTTTAACGTAGGATGGCAAGATAAGATCGGAGAATTGGGTTATCGCATCTCGGTTAACGGAGGCTACGCTAAAAATAAGATTATCTTTTGGGACGAGGCGCCTGGAGCTCCAACATGGCAGCAAAGTACCGGAAGAGCGATCAATGCGGGGCTATATTACATTTACGATGGCGTTTTCCGAGACCAAGCGGAAATTGATGCCAATACGTTGGATTATGGCGATATTACCAGCAACTTGCGGCCGGGTGATATGAAATACCTTGACTATGACGGCGACGGAAAGATCACGCCCAATGACCGCGTCCGTCGCGACAAAAATACCGATCCGACCTTTCAGGGAGGGATCAATCTCGGCCTTACCTACAAGAATTTTGATCTCAATATCCTTTTCCAGGGTGCTACCGGCGGTGAATTGCGTGTAGCCACGGATGAATCGGGCGCAATAGGAAACTACCTGTTGGATTTCTATGAAAACCGGTGGACAGTTGATAATCCAAGCAGTGAACACCCACGGATCACGGATCGGAGCGACCAGTACTACTCCAATAACAACACGTATTGGTTGCGCAGTACAGACTATATTCGGTTGAAAAATGTCGAACTGGGATATAACCTGCCTTCCTCTGTACTAGAGAAGATGAAAATAAGCAATCTTCGCGTTTTTCTAAGCGGATTCAATCTATTGACCTGGAGTAAATTAAAAGTATACGATCCTGAGTCGACCAATCAGCTTGGTCAATATTACCCACAAGCACGCTTGGTTAATGGGGGTGTAATGGTGTCATTTTAAACAACGGAGTACATGAACAACTTAAGATATTTTATATATGCGGGAACGATGCTGCTGACAGCAGTTTCCTGTAACGACGATTTTGTAAACACACAGCCGCTGGAAGAAGTTCCAAACGAGATTGTATGGCAAGATGCAGCATTGGCGGAAGCCTTTGTTTTTGAAATATACAATGGTTTTGGCGTTGGCGGATTTTATGAAGAACAAATGGCTTCTTTAACGGATGAGGCGCTATTCACCCATCCGGGGCGCGGTATCAATACCATAACAGAAGGCCGTGCTAATGATGCCGATCAAGGAAGGCAGATGGACACCTACAGCTATGAGCAGATGTATATTCGCATCCGCGCGAGCAATATCGCGATACAAAACCTGCGCAACCCACAATTCGCTGATGCATCGCGCGCGGAGCAGCTATTGGGTGAAGCTTATTTTTTAAGAGCCTATTTTTACCAGCAGCTTTTGCGTACTTACGGTGCTGTGCCATTGATCGATTTTACATTCAAATTGGACGATGCGGACCATTCTATATCGCGAAACACCTACGCCGAGTGCGTGGACTTTATCATAGACGATTGTGATTCGGCAGCCTTGCTTCTAAATGGAGTGGCACGGGTCGATGGGCGTATTAATGAGGTAGCGGCATTGGCGCTGAAAGCGAGGGTGCTTACCTACGCCGCTAGCGACCTGCACGACAATGCGACGGCCAAATCAAATTCCTCGTTGCTAAACGGCTATGCAACACCAGAATTTATAGGCTATACATCTGGTAGCCGATCGGATCGCTGGACCTTGGCCAAACAAGCATCGCGTGCTGTATTGGACCATGCTGAATATGCTTACAAACTGGATTTGACGGAGAAAGCTACCGCCGATGAGGGAAAAGCGAATTATATCGCGATCGCGATGGGGGGAGGAAGTAAACTCGGTGACGCTGCAGGTAAGAGCGATCTTATTCTGGGCCGCTTTTTTAACGATCTAAAAGATGAACGCGGTGGTTGGGTAGGTCGCGATAACGGGCCGAATGGTTACCATAACTGGGCCGGCAACACGCCTACGCAGCTTTTGGTGGACGATTATGAGATGATCGACGGTACACGGTTTGATTGGGATAATCCGACGCATAAGGCAGCACCCTATCAGAACCGGGATCCCCGTTTGTATGCGACCATCCTGCATGATGGAGCCGACTGGAAGCCGCGTACCGACGATGTAAAGGATCGCGATCCGTTTAACCAGATCCAAACCGGGCAGTACGAAGTTATAAATAATTCGGGTACCAAAACGGTACAGTATGGACTGGACACTCGAAACAGTCCGATCGAAGATTGGAACGGATCATACACCGGATACTACTACCGGAAGTTTGTAGATGCCGATCCTGCGATCGTCGATCAAAATACCAGACAACGTGTGCCTTGGCCCTTGTTGCGCTATACAGAGGCCATTTTGAACTATGTGGAAGCTTGCATCGAATTGGGCGAGGACGCGGAGGCGCTTCTTTGGCTAAACCGAATTCGCTTTCGGGCTGGTATGCCTGCTTTAGCAGAAACTGGAGAGGCCTTGCGTGCACGCTATCGGAATGAACGTCGTGTCGAGCTGGCTTACGAGGAACACCGGTATTTTGATGCACGCCGCTGGATGATTGCCGCACAGACCTTGGGGAGAAAAGCCACCACCATACGCATCGAGGGCAGACTGAAGCCCGGAAAGATGGTAAACCGATATAAATATGATACGGAAAATTACACCTATACCTATACGGTAGGAACCATAGATCCGGGGATTGAAAATCGAGCATGGAACGATAAGATGTATTTCACATCCTTTCACCGCGATGAAATCAACCGAAATACCAAGCTGGTACAAAATCCAGGTTATTGATAGGAAGGGGCGTGCAGCCCCTTCTTCGTTGTTGATCAAGTCTTTGTTAAATTTACTGGAGTCATGGAATTTTATGATGTATTTTCTGGAAGATTCCCTAAATTACATTCCATGAAAAACGCGCACCAACATCGGTCATTGGACGACGTACACGAAAGTATAACGGTGCACCAAGGAAAATCTAAACTGAAGCGCTTGCTCAGTTTTTTTGGACCAGCCTATCTCATCAGTGTTGGATACATGGATCCAGGGAATTGGGCGACAGATCTTGCTGGTGGTAGTCAGTTTGGTTATGCGCTGTTGTGGGTGCTGTTGATGAGCAATCTCATGGCGCTACTTCTGCAAAGTTTGTGTACGCGATTGGGGATAGTTCGTGGCAAGGATTTGGCGCAATGTAATCGGGAGATATACCCAAAACGGATGAACTTTGTACTTTACATCCTCGCTGAATTGGCTATTGCGGCTTGTGACTTGGCCGAAGTATTGGGTATGGCCATTGGGCTAAACCTCCTATTTGGTATCGATATTTTATGGGGTGTTTTGATCAGCTTTGTCGATACCTTTCTACTGCTTTACTTGCAGCGGTTGGGCATGCGGAAGCTGGAGCTTTTGATCGTTGGGCTTATCACCTTGATCGGGATATGTTTTTTTGTAGAAATGTTTTTTGCACGGCCACAGTTGGATGAAGTGATGCAAGGATTCATTCCGTCTTTACCCAACCATGCAGCTCTTTATATTGCCATTGGCATCATTGGTGCTACGGTTATGCCGCATAACCTTTACCTGCATTCGGCTTTGGTGCAGACCAGAAAAATTGAAAGATCAACCTCCGCTATCCGTCGGGCGATAAAGTATAATTTTTTAGACAGTGCCATCGCCCTCCAACTGGCATTTTTTGTAAATGCTGCCATCTTAATATTGGCGGCATCAGTTTTTCACAAAAACGGTATGCACAATGTGGCAGAACTTCAAGATGCGTACCGGCTTTTAGGTAGCACGCTAGGCACAGATTGGGCTCCAAAACTGTTTGCAGTAGCACTAATCCTTGCTGGCCAAAGTTCCACCATTACCGGAACCTTAGCCGGTCAGATTGTGATGGAAGGGTATCTTCAATTGCGGATCAGCCCCTTTTTGCGCCGTTTGCTCACCCGCTTGTTGGCCATTGTTCCTGCCATTGTCGTCATTGTGTTATTCGGCGATAAGGAAGTGGGGCAGATGTTGATTTTTTCGCAGGTACTCCTAAGCATGCAGCTCGCCTTTGCAGTGATTCCACTGATTCATTTTGTAAGCGATCGAGCAAAGATGGGAGAGTTCGCAATCGGTTCGTACACGCGCTTCTTCAGTTGGTTGATTGCAGCGGTGATAGCGGTGCTCAATTTTCAGCTGGTGTTTTCGGAAGTAGGCCGATGGTTGAGCCAGGTGGAGCACGTGTTGCTTCGTGTGCTGATTGTTGGTAGCGCTTTAGGCCTGTTGCTGCTGTTGCTGATGACCTTCGTTTATCCCTGGGTGCTAAGGCGTAGAGCCGTTCGTTCGGACGTACATACATCCTTTGAGGTATTGGAATTTAAGGCGGCTTCATCTTTTCGAACGATCCTCTTGGCATTGGATTTTTCCAGATCGGACGAGAAGGTCATCAGTCAGGTTCTGCAACATAGTCCAAGCGCGTGCAAGCTCGTGCTGATTCATGTCGTGGAGAGTGCCAGTGTAAAATACACCGGCGGAACAACCGAAGACTTGGAGGCTAGGGAAGATAGGAGGCGTTTAGAGCAATATGCGACATTTTTACGCGATAAGAACTATGTCGTAACCTGTGCCTTGCGCTACAACGATAGGATAAACGCCATACGCATTTGTTGCGAACAGTACCATGCCGATTTATTGATCGTTGGCAGCCACGGGCACACAGGGTTTAAGGACGTTATTTTTGGAGAAACGGTAAATAAATTGAGACACGCGGGGAAGATTCCGGTCCTCATAGCACAATAATATACATCATATGCAAATATCATTAAAGGGAAAACGGGCCTTGGTTGGTGGGAGTAGTTCAGGTATTGGAAAGGCGATTGCCATTGCCTTGGCAGCTTGCGGAGCGGAAGTCGTGCTGATGGCTAGAAATGAGGATAAGCTTCGGGCAGTCCTGCAAGAGTTGGATGTCAGGAACAATCAGCATCATAGTTATCTGCTGACGGATTTTAACGATTACGACAGACACAAAGAAAAGATGACCCATTTCTTCGCGAACGACCGGGTTGACATCCTGATCAATAATACGAATGGCCCATCGGCGGGCAATCTTTTTTCGAAAGAGGAGGGGGATTATCAGAAAGCCTTCGAGCTGCTCTTTCAAAATGCCGTATTTGCCAGCTCACTAGCCATACCGTACATGCAGGATCAAAAGTTTGGTCGGATAATCAATGTTTCCTCCATGACGGTCAAGGAACCAGTTGACACACTTGTACTGTCCAACACCATGCGCAGCGCATTGGCTAGCTGGAGCAAATCGCTGGCGAGAGAAGTTGCCAAGCATAACATTACTGTTAATTCAGTTTTGACAGGATTTTTTGATACCGACCGCTTGAACGCCTTAATGAATGTACAGGCCGAAAATCAAGGCATTTCTTTTGCCGAAGTGAAGAAGTCGCGTATTTCTTCCATCCCGATGCGCCGGCTAGGAAGACCGGAAGAGTATGGCAACTTAGTGGCCTTTTTGGCTTCTGAACAGGCTTCGTTCTTAACGGGCGCAGCTATCCCACTTGACGGTGGGGCAAGCGCTGCCTTTTTCTAGCAAGGAGGTACAGATCTTGATTTAACAGATTGGAGAGGACTTTTCGGGCGTTTCCGCAATTAGTCTTTCTCCAATTCATTCCGGTAATGCTTCAGTTGCTCCTGTATGGATTCGTCCAGCTCTGGGTAAGCGATGTCCTTGTATTGGGATAGTTTTTCAAGCAGTATTTTTGCTACCAAATACCGCGCGATATCTTTGTTATCTGCTGGGATGATATGCCATGGTGCGTTTGGTTTGCTGGTTTTTTGGATCGCCTCCTCATAACACGCCATGTATCGATCCCACAATTTTCTTTCGGCAAGATCAGCGGGAGAGAACTTCCAATTGTGTTCGCCCTTGTCCAGTCGTCGTAGTAATCTGGTCTTTTGTTCCTCTTTGCTCAAGTGGAGATAAAATTTAAATACAATCATCTTGCTTTCCGTCAACAGCTTTTCAAAATTATTGATCTGTTTGAATCGCTCATTCCAAAAATTTTTCGGTATATCGTCAACAGCATAGATGCCAGGCAAATTTTCGTTTAGCAAATACTCCGGATGTACCCGCGTAACCAGCACATTCTCATAATGTGTTCGGTTGAAGATACCAAATTTTCCTTTGGGTGGTAGATTGATGTAGTGCCTCCATAGGAAATCGTGTTGAAGTTCCAACGATGTAGGCGTTTTAAAGCTGCTTACTTCCACCCCTCGTGCATTGAACTCTTTAAAAAGTTCACGGATTAGGCTATCTTTTCCGGCAGTATCCATGCCTTGAAAGCAAATTAAGACGTTGTAGCGGTTGTGAGCATACATCATGTCCTGAATCTTGGCGAGTTGCTTCCGAATTTTTTTCAGTTCATCTTTTGCCCATTTTGCCTCCATTTCCGCTGAGATATCAGTGGGATATTTATCTTGTTTAAAGTTATGGGATGCTTTAAAGCGTTTTCCGTATTTGCTCATATCAATATGTTTTTCCTAAATATAATAAAACCAAATCAAAAAAAATTGCAAGTCAATTTTTTAGGTTGTATATTTAACCTATGGTTGCAGAAGAACTACTGCATTTCATCTGGCAATTTAGGCTTTTTAACCAATTAGAACTTTATAGCACAGATGGCGAGGAAATCAACATTCAGTTTGTCGGTGAACTTAATAGGGACGCAGGTCCTGATTTTCTGTATGCACGGGTTTCCGTAGGTACAGAGCACTGGACAGGGCATATCGAACTACATGTGGATGGTGCTGATTGGTTGCGGCATCAACATCATAAGGATGCCGCCTATAATAATGTGATTCTGCATGTGGTATACGAAAACGGGATAACAGTCTTTCGAAAAGACGGTACCCAGATTCCCTGTTTGGTTTTGGGACGGCTCGTAGATCGAAAGCTTTTAGTACGGTACCGCGATGTTATGCACAATTTACATTGGATCCCGTGCGAAAGGCATTTGCCGAATATATCATCTTTGATAAAAAACCAATTGTTGGATCGGCTGGCCGTAGAACGTCTTGAAGAACAATATACGCGTATACATGCGACCTTGGAAGATACGCAGGGTGACTGGGAGCGTGTACTGTTTATCCATCTGTCCCGTAGTTTTGGAATGAAGGTAAATGCAGAGACCTTCATGCAATTTGGCCGGCTGGTGGATTTGGGTGTACTCCGGAAATATCAAAAAGAACCTTTTAAAATGGAGGCTATGCTGTTTGGACAAGCCGGTCTTATTGCGCGTTCCAGTGCAGACGCATACGAAAGATCGCTGCAGCAAGAGTATAACTACCTTTGTCGTGTACACGGACTTAAAGCAATGGTAGGCTTCGAATGGAAGTTTATGCGGATGCGCCCTGCCAACTTTCCTACCTTTCGCTTAGCCCAGCTTATCGGCCTATACGGAGCTAATCCATATCTGTTTCAGTGCTTGCTAGCCTGCGAAAATGTGTCGGAGGTTTTGCTCTTATTGGCGGATGAGAAGATAGGTAACTATTGGGAAGAACACTATAGGTTCGGTAAAAAAAGCGATAGGCATACGTTACAATTATCCAAAGACTTTAAACAGCACTTGCTAATCAATACCTTCATTCCCATCCTCTTCTCTTTTGCGAAGGAGATGGGGCTGGATCATCTGCAGACCCGCGCGCTGGAATGGCTTGCCACAACAAAGGCGGAGGATAATGCGATCGTTCGCGCCTTCCATGCTCGTGGCTATGATGCGGTAGCTGCGTCGGATTCACAGGCGCTACTGGTGCTGAAGAAAAATTACTGTAGCAAAAAGCGATGTCTATCCTGTATGATTGGGCATGCAATTTTTAAAAGCTAGCTGACACGTAAAATTTCCGCGATTTCGCGATAGCCCTTTTCGAAGGCCAGATCGGAAGCTGTGGCGCCCATATCGGTTTTTATCGTTATGTCAGCTCCATTTTCTAATAGTATGATGATCATGTCTATGCTTCCTCGTTGGGCAGCGATGTGAAGCGGGCTGATGCGTGCATTTTGCACAACATTCACTTCTGCACCTGCTTCGATCAGCATTTTGCTGATATGATCGTATTGGCCCGTCAAAGCCGTATGTATCGGATATACCTGATAACCGTTCTGCGAGCAGATATTTGGATCGGCACGTTTGGCCAATAAAATTCTAACAACCTCTTCCTGTCCAAAATGGGTTGCTATACCCAATGGTGTAAAGCCATGTGATGATACTTCATCAATCACATCAGGCTTTTGTTTGATCATCATTTCTACCTGTGGGGCAATGCCTATAGCGCACGCTTCATGTATGGTTATCGTCGTCAAATGATTCAGGATAGTTCGTATCACCTGATCTTTGTGATAGTAGCAGGCCAAGAGCAAAGGCGAAATATCGTGGCTGGTCTTCTCCCGTAATAATTCCGGTTCAGAACGGAGCAGTATCTCCAAATCATGATGGTTGCCCGTCTCTATATATTCTTCTAGCTTGTATAAAGTCATCCCTGTTTCGTTTGGCGTATACGAATTAAATAAAAAAAACCGAAAATCAACCATAGAACACGTAAACATTTCATGTTTTAGCAAAGTGGTTTTCGCTTGCTGCAGTAAACATATGCGCGACAAACATGACTAATTGTTACATTATCAGCTAAGTATCAGGCTAATTTTATTGATGAAATAGCATGAATTTCGAAATTTTATCATAGATATTTCAATAGATTATAAGTTTTGTGATATTCTTTTTAAAAGGTGTAGTTGATGTTCTACATTAATTAAAAAACCCTCTTGCACAGTTGGCTTATCTTAAACTTAGCGTTACTTTTGTATTGCCCTCCCCAAGGGCATGTTTTTCATAGGTAGATGTAGGGTCGAATAGTCTTATTCGACCCTTTTTTATTAGTTTTGTTTTATGGTGATTGATATGCAGAAGAAAAAAATTGTGGTTGCTGTGACCGGTGCTAGTGGTGCTCTTTATGCAAAAGTGCTACTTGATAAGTTGTTGACATTAGGAGACCAGATCGAAGAGGTGGCGGTCGTGATGTCGGATAATGCCAAGGACGTCTGGAAATACGAATTGGGTAACGAGGATTATCGAACGTACCCGTTCAGGTTTTTCGGTAAAAGTGATTTCATGGCACCATTTGCGTCAGGGTCGGCTGGATTTGGGCATATGGTTGTTTGCCCCTGCTCTATGGGGACCCTCGCCCGCATAGCACAGGGCATATCTTCCGATTTAACTAGCCGTGCTGCAGACGTGATATTAAAAGAAAGGCGTAAGCTGGTCATGGTGACTCGAGAGACTCCCTTAAATCACATACATATACAAAATATGGCGACGGTGACATTGGCGGGAGCGATTGTTTGCCCGGCGAGCCCCTCGTTCTACAGCCTGCCCAAGACGTTTGAAGAGTTGGCGTCCACTGTTGTGGACCGCGTGCTGGGGCTATGCGATATACAGGTTGCTAGTTATTCGTGGGGACAGCAGCCATAAAAACATATTTTTTCAAGGGCGTGTAAGGATATATTTTGTACATTTGTTTTTCAATGAAGCAGCCCCTAAATTTGGATGCATATACGCCATATTTCATTGGTTTTTCCGAAGGAAAAAACAGCTTTTGTTCCTCCAACGGCTGCATTCGATCGTTTACCCCATCCATTTTTCGATATTAAATTTGTATAGATAATACACATGAACAGTATTTTAATCTCTTCCGCGAAGCTTTTACTACCTCAGCATCCACAAGATGGAGAAATCGTTGACATTTTAATCGAAAACGGAAAGATAAGTAACATAACTGCCCCCTCAGACCCGGGCGGAGAGATGGTACACATCATCGATGGAAGTGGCTGTATAGTTTCTGCCGGTTTTTTCGACTTGCACGCGAATTTTGGAGAACCAGGGCTAGAAACGAAAGAGGATATCGTTACTGGAACATCGGCCGCCGCCGCTGGTGGATACACCGGCGTGGCAATTTTTCCGAATACCAATCCGCCCTTACATAGTCGTTCAGAAGTTGCCTTGGTTGTTAACGCAGCGAAAGGCAATATCGTGGATGTACATCCTGTGGGTGCGGTGAGCAAAAACAGAGAAGGAAAGGAACTAGCTGAGATGTACGATATGCAGTCGGTTGGTGCGGTCGCTTTCTCGGATGGCAACCATGCTGTTCAGCAAGCCGGATTAATGTCACGCGCTTTGTTGTATGGGAAGGGGATTGGAGCTTTGGTCATTTCATTTGCCGAAGACGAATCGGTTGCCGGGGGTAACCAAATGAACGAAGGGGAGATGAGTACGTTTCTTGGGATGAAAGGAAAGCCAAATTTGGCCGAGTCGCTCATGGTTTCACGCGATCTTTTCTTGGCCGACTATAACGAGTCACCGATCCATTTTACCTGTATCTCTACCGCTGAATCGGTGGAGCTGATCCAAAAAGCCAAAGAAAGAGGGGTAGCAGTGACCTGTGATGTGGCGGCACATAATCTCATTTTCAGCGATGAAGATGTGCAGGGCTTTGATAGCAATTATAAAACGAATCCGCCGTTGCGTACTAAAAAAGACATAGCGGCTTTGGTAGAGGGGCTCAAGGATGGGACTATTGATGCCGTGGTTTCACAACACACTCCGCACGAGATCGAGTTTAAAAATGTCGAATTCCAAATAGCGAAAGCAGGTATGATCGGTTTGCAGACGACGCTACCGCTGATGGTCAAGGCCGGTTTTGGTGCCGAAGAAATTGTTGAGAAACTGAGCGTAGCTCCTAGACTAATTTTGGGGCAGCGGATGCCTTCTCTTTTGGAAGGTAGTGATGCAAATTTAGTCCTGTTTTCCATGACCGAAAAATGGATCCTCGACGGAAAAAGTAATAAGTCAAAATCTGCGAACAGCCCGCTTTGGAGCCAAGAGCTTACCGGGAAGGTAAAAGCAGTAATTCATCATGGCCTATTGGTCGAAAATAAATAACCTATGGATGCAAAAGTAAAAAAAGCGTTTAACGCCGGTCTTAGTGCCTACGCCCAAGCAGAAAATATCGACAGTGCTGCCGTGTCTGCGGCCTTGGTACGGGCGTTTGATCAAGAAGCTCCGTTTATGGAGAAGGTAGCCGCGTTGGATGAGGCCTTTGACGATCATCAACATTTTGAAGAATTACGGGAGATATTCTTCGATCTGCTGATGGTCAATTTCTTCGCCCAAGATGTACAAAAGCTTGAGGAAGACTACCTAGATTCCGAAGAATGGGAAGCCATTGAAGAGGATACCATCGATCGCGGCACGGAGCTGCTCAATATATTTCTGTATCTTCGGGAATGTGCCGATGACGATATTGAACCTTCACTTGACGACTATCTTAAGGAATTTCTTTTGGTGGAAGAAGATGAATTTCAGGATGAGCATGCCATCTATGAAAAACTTATAGCAAACCAAATTTTGGTGGATAGTTCCTATGCCGAGATTAATAAAGTAGCATCTACTCTATCGCATGACGATGAGTTAAAAGAGCTGTTTTACGGTATGGTCAGCTTTTTCAACGAGCCCGCTCCATCCGCTTCACAATTAGACGATTTCAAAGCGTCTGCCGCAAATACGTCTTTGGATACAGCTATCTATCAAATTATTATACATTTTAATCAGTAAATTATGACACAACACATCCATACCGATTTTTCCGCAGAGTCGGTTAGAAGAGAGGGCATAAAGTTGGGGGTTTATCTCGGCATCTTGTCGCTCGTTATTAGCATTGTTTCGCTTTATGTACTTTTAAATGCGACAAATTTCACTGTTACATCCATGATCACGGGTGGAATAGGGATGGTAGCGATGATTGCATTGTCCGCGTACTTTGCTGTGATATTACGGAAATCTGCGGGCGGTTTTTGGAGCTTCAGCCAAGCACTGAAAGGAATTTTCATTATGCTGGCGATAGGGGTGATCATCTCTAGCGTAGGAACTACGCTTTTTAACCTAGTGAACCCGGAGCCACAGCAGACAATCTTTGACAAAACCATCAATATGACGATCGAAACGTTGGAAAGCGCCGGAGCCGACGACGACCTGATTGACAAGCAGGTTGCGGATTTAGAGAAAAAACGTGACGAATTGCGTACGTTTTCGTTTGGGTTGGTCTTGAAAGCATTAGGCGTTAGTTTGATTATGTATTTCGTTTTTGCATTGATTCTAGCCGCTATATTGAAGCGCGAGCGCCCTGCATTTTTGCAGGTCAGTAATCCTGCCGATGAAGCACACCCTTGGCAGGATAGTAATAAATAAATTTATTGAATAAAATAGGACAGGGTATGCTATGGCGTACCCTTCTTTTCATTTATTATGGATATATCTGTTGTTATTCCGTTGTATAACGAGGAAGAGTCGCTGCCTGAATTGACGGAATGGATCCACCGTGTGATGTTGGCGAATCAATTCAGCTACGAGATTGTTTTAGTAGATGACGGTAGCCGGGATAAGTCGTGGGAGGTCATTCAAAAGCTGAAAGCCCAGCATCCAGCAATCATCGCGATTAAGTTTCGCCGTAATTACGGAAAATCTGCTGCGCTCAATGTGGGGTTTAATGCTGCGGAAGGTGACGTGGTTATCACCATGGATGCCGATCTGCAAGATAGTCCCGACGAAATTCCGGCTATGTACGAGCGTATTCGGAACGGGGCAGACCTGGTTTCGGGTTGGAAAGCAAAGCGTTACGACCCGTTGACCAAAACGGTGCCCACGAAACTATTCAACGCAGCCACGCGTAGCATGTCGGGCATTCATAATCTCCACGATTTCAATTGTGGATTGAAAGCCTACAGGAAAGATGTTGTAAAAAGCATTGAGGTGTATGGCGAGATGCACCGCTATATCCCGGTGTTGGCCAAATGGGCAGGCTTTACCAATATTCAGGAGCAGGTTGTAAAGCACTATCCACGTAAGTACGGATCAACAAAGTTTGGCGCAGGACGTTTCATCAAAGGGTTTTTGGATTTGCTTTCCATCTTTTTTGTGGGCAAATTTGGCAAGCGTCCCATGCACTTTTTTGGTGCGATAGGGGTGATGAGTTTTCTGATTGGCTTTTTTATTACCCTCTATCTTATTTTTGATAAATTGATGAGCATTGCCGAGGGGACTACCTATCGTAACGTAACGGACCAGCCCTTGTTTTACCTTTCTTTGGTTGCAATTTTGATCGGCACCCAATTGTTTTTGACCGGATTTATTGCGGAATTGGTGTCCAGAAATTCGACAGATCGAAATAAATACCATATCGAGGAAGTCATATAGTATGTTCTTTTCTGTTATCATTCCGCTCTATAACCGTCCGCAAGAAATCGATGAGCTTTTGCATTCACTCACGTTACAAACGTATCCCCACTTTGAGGTTATTGTGGTCGAAGATGGTTCATCTGTAGCGGCAGAAGCGATCGTAGCACGGTATCAGGATCTCTTAAATGTATCCTATTATGCAAAAGCTAACGAAGGACAAGGTTTTGCCCGGAATTATGGCTTCGCCCGCGCCAAAGGCGATTACTTTATCGTATTTGATTCCGATGTTCTTGTACCCGCTACATATTTCCAAACGGTAATAGATGGCTTGGAAAGGGATGGTTGGGATGCATTCGGAGGGCCAGATGCCGCCCACCGATCTTTTACGTCCATACAAAAAGCGATCAGCTATTCGATGACGAGTCCTTTTACCACAGGTGGAATTCGAGGCAATAAGAGACACGTAGGTGTGTTTCATCCACGCAGCTTTAACATGGGGCTTTCAAAAGCTGTTTATAAGAAAACCGGAGGATTTAAATTGGCTCGTCGATCTGAAGACATTGAGTTTAGCATACGGATGTTGGCTTGTGGATTTCGCGTAGGTTTGATTCCCGAGGCCTTTGTTTACCATAAACGCCGAGCTACGTTTGTGCAATTCTTTAAACAGACCAACTTTTTTGGCAAAGGCCGCATTGATATTTATCGGATGTTTCCACAGGAACTGAAGGCGGTACATGCCCTGCCTACAATTTTTACAATAGGCTTGTTCACCCTGCTCTTATTGAATGTCTTTTTTGTGATTTTTGATACGAAAGGTTACTTCCTTTCCGCGCTAACGATAACGGGCAACATGCTGCTTTTGAGCTACAGCTTGTTGCTATTTGCCCATGCATGTATGCAAACAAAGAGCATGGTCGTTGGATTTTTGAGTGTTATCGCAGCGTACACACAGCTGATTGCATACGGCACCGGCTTCTTGGAGAGCTATGTTACCGATGTATTGTTGAAAAATAACGGCCGTTAAGCTCGGTAAATTGTATAAAGTTTGTTATTTTGTTTAAAAATAGAGAAGTGTGATTGCTAGTACACAACATAATTTGGGAAAGCTGGAAGATCTATTTTCGGATCTTGGCTATCGAGTGCGTTACGAGAAAGGTTCTTTTCGGACAGGTGCTTGCGTACTGCAGCACACGAAGGTTATTATGGTCAACAAGTTTTCCAATTTGGAAGTCAGAATACAATCGTTGATCCTGTTACTGCGTGAAATGGAAGTCGATACCGACATGCTTGATGATAAGAAACGTGAATTTTTCCGAGCGGTAAAGAAAGTAGAGGCACTGCTGTGAGGGTAACTTTTTTAGGCACAGGAACGTCACAGGGCGTACCGGTAATAGCTTGTCAATGTGCGGTTTGCCAATCGGTGGATAGTCGGGACAAGCGGCTTCGGACGTCCATATTTTTGGAAATTGGTGATTTGCATATCGTGGTGGACACCGGGCCGGATTTTCGATATCAGATGCTGCGTGAGCATGTCCGACATGTGGATGCTGTACTGATTACCCATGCGCACAAAGACCATATTGCTGGGATGGATGATGTGCGAGCTTTTAATTATCAACAGCAACATGCTATCCCTATTTATGCAACTGGCGTGACGCACGAAGCTTTGAAGCGAGAGTTTTACTACGCTTTTGGCGATATTAAATATCCAGGAGTACCCCGTTTAGAATTGCGGCCGATCGTAGCCGGTCAATCTTTTCTAATTCGCGATGAACAGGTAATGCCCTTCGAGGTGATGCATCACAAGATGCCTGTCTTGGGCTTTCGGTTTGGTGATTTCGCCTATATCACCGATGCGAAAACAATTTCGGAGTCATCCAGAGCACTTTTGCAAGGTGTTAAAGTTTTGGTCGTAAATGCTTTGCAGGAGGAGCCGCATATCTCGCATTTCACCCGGGAGGAAGCGCTACAGTTCGCAAAGGAGCTAAATGCCGAGGAAACTTATTTGACCCATATCAGCCACCGCTTTGGGAAACATGCAGATATCGAGCAGGATTTGCCTGCAGGTGTCCATGTCGCCTTCGACGGATTGAAGATTACCGTCTAACTCTGTTCAATTCGTCAAATAAACCAAAACTTTTCTTGACATTACCTTGTTCTATTAAAAGAAAACATAAAAGATATAACAAGATTATTAAATTCAATTGTAAAAGTTATGGGAAACATTCTTTATTTAGTCGCCGTTATTTTAGTAATAATTTGGGCTGTTAGCTTCTTTGGAGGTTATGCAACAGGTGGTATCATTCACATCCTATTGGTTATTGCCATCATTGCTATCCTTTTGCGTGTTATACGAGGGGCCGCTTAGCTTTTAATGCATGCAAGTATAACTGGGCTATCGCTATGTCTTCAGGAAAGGTGATTTTTAGATTGCTATATTCGCCAGGAATGAGGTGTATGCGATAGCCCATTTTTTCGACCACAGAAGCATCGTCGGTAAATGTTGCAAGCTCGGGCTGCGCGAAAGCTTCCTTTAATATCGATGCCTTAAAGGTTTGCGGGGTCTGTATAATCCAGACCCTTTCTCTATTTGTAGCTTCACTATGCTGCATATCACCTAACCTCACCGAATTGGTGCTCTGCAGGGCAAGCGTTGTGGCTCCATGTATGGCGGTTTCCGTAAAGCATTTAGCTATAAGTTGGGCAGATACAACAGGACGGGCAGCATCGTGTATGGCAATTAGGATGTCCTCGAGCGGCGATTTTTCCGATTCTAAAATCTTCATTATACCATTTTTTACACTCTGAAAGCGGCTTTCTCCGCCATCCAGCACACGATGCGGACTAACAAAATGATATTGCGAACACAGGTCTGCCCAATACGTCTGCATGTCCCTGTGTAATGCAACCAATATTTCCGGAGAGTTGCTTGACGTCGCAAAGCAATCTATTGTGTTCATGAGAATCGGGCGTCCGTCAAGTAAATGAAACTGTTTTGGAAGGTCGCTATTCATCCTGGTTCCTTTTCCTCCTGCGGCTATTATCACATATCTCTTTTGCATTTCTATTTTTTTTTGATGGCGGGATGGCGAATGTCACTATGGCAGATAATTGATTTTGCTTCCCGTTTCTGGATCATTATATACATTCACGGCGCGAGGTATACGCTCCTTCAACTCCTCCACATGGGATATGATGCCTACAATGCGATTCTCTCGGTGGAGATATTGTAGGGTCTCAAACACGGTATTCATACTCTCGGCGTCTTGCGTGCCAAATCCCTCGTCAATAAAGAAGAAATTTTTATCGGCATGGTTGAGCGTTTGTATACTTTCAGCGAGCGCCAAGGCCAGGCACAGCGATGCTTGAAAACCTTGCCCGCCAGATAGCGTCTTTACAGAGCGTCTAAAACCATTGTTCAAGTAGTCCACCACCTCAAATTCATTGCTTTCGTTGATGGTTAGGCTCAAGTTGTTACGTGTCAGTCGGTGGAAACGTAAGTTGGCTATTTCGCAAAGACGCTGTAGGTGTATACTGGAAACGTAATTTACGAAGCCAGCTCCCCTGAACAGGTTTTCAAGTGTGGTCAAATTGCTCCTACGTAATGATACTTTTTCATACTCCTCTAATAGCTTTTCTTTTTTCTGCGTTTCGGCTAAAAGGTGTGCACACTCCTTTTCTAAAGCCCCAACGAAGCGGATGCGCAATTCCAGTTCCTCTTTTTTCAATTGGAACAACTGCACTTGTTCTTGGTATACGTCTTCCTGATAGTTATCGTCGGCGATTTTAGCCTCCAGCTCAACAAGCTGGTTGCCTGTCATTTGGAAATGGAGATTAAAGTTTTGGATGGCATCTCTAATCTGCATTACATTCAACTGCTTCTGGAGGATATGCTGCACCTCCATGATATCACTATACCCAAATTCATCCAACAGCGAGGATATCTCTGCTTGTTTCGTACTTAATTGTTGGTAAAGGTGATGAAACTGTTCCTTGGCAGCATGACGTTCACCAGTGATCGCCGCAAATTCGGTTTTCAGCCGTTGTATAGTCTCGGTCAAAGACCTATGACTATCTTCTAGATATTTTATACGGTTCTCGGTTTGCTGTTTACGGCTGATCAACGCAGTTTCTTTCTGTTGCGCAAATTCAGCGAGGGTGAGCACTTGCAATTGCTGCTCGCTCTGTCGGACGAGGCTATCCACGACTACCAGCTCTTGTTCCAAGTTTGACAGGGTGGTTTTATATTTCTCAACCTTGTTTTGGACAGATACAAGACGTTGGCGTAACTCTTTTAATTCGAGCTCGACATTCCTAATGGTGTTTTCAGCCATTTGATTCTTGCTTTTATACAAGAGAAAGGGCTCCTTATCATCGGCAGAGAAATCTTTCCATACGAAGGCCGACATGTGTGCGGTATACTGGTTTTCGAGTTGGGTTAGCGATACGTTGAGTTGCTGTACCTGCATACTTTTCTCTGCATGCAGTATACTTGCATGGGTCAATTCTTGGAACGTATTTTTCAATCCGGTTAAACAGTCGTGTATGGTACTCTGTTTCGATTTGAGTTCATTCTGCCAGAGAGATACATCATGTGTCTCTCGGTGTTGAGGATGTTCAAGGGATCCGCACAGTGGGCAGGGGTATCCATCAACTAGGTTTTCTGAAAATTCGATCAATGCCACTTGAACCTGCAGTTGTGTTTCCTCTTTTTGCAGATCAAGCAGTTGCTGCTGGTATTGCTGCTCTAATTGGCGAATTTCCCCTTCCCAATTATCCATATGAAGCTTGTTGACAGTGAATTTTTTTTCTGCCAACGCCCTGTCATTTTCCCAAATTTCCCCTTGTTTTTTGGCATCGTAAATCTTATCTAATAACGTATCCTGCGTTTGATACCAGCTTTCTAGGGCAAGTAGGATTGCTGTATCCACCTTTTTCTGTTTTAGAGATTCCAGAAACAGTTCCTTTTCTTGCAATGTTTCCAACAATGCGCGTTCCTCTTCTTTGACTTGTCCGAGGTATGGTTTGCCGTCTTCCAGACGTTTGCCTATGATGCGTTTTTGCTCGCGTTGTTGTTGGATTTGAATAAGTAGCTTTAGGTCTTGACTTTCGCGTTTGAACTTTTCAAGCTGCAGATAATCGGATTCTATTTTTCGCCACTGCTTTTCCTGTTCCTCCAAATGGGAGAGGGTCTCCTCTTTGCGGGTTGTCAATTGTTGTATGCGCAGGGTCACCAGCTCCTTGTCCTTGTTGAGCGTCTGCGCATGCTGGAGAATCTCTTTGAAAGCATGTAGTGTGCTTTCGTAAATTGCCAGCTCCTGTTGCTGCTGAAGGATTTTGGGCAGCTCGTCCCGTAGCTGCGCAACTTCCATTTGCTTAACGGTGAGTTCCGCCCTCAGACGTTTGCTCTCTGCCATACGGCTTAGTGCAATCTCCAATGCGGCCGTCTCTTCTTTTAAGTTATTCAGGTTTAGCTGAGCGTTTGTTAACTCCTCTCGTTTGGCCTGCAAAATCTCGGAACTCACCGATTCAAATCCAGATAGCGCTCCTTTGAGCACTTCCATCTTACTATTGTTTTGGCGTTGTAAGAGAGATACCTTAGGACCTAGATCGAAACGATTCAGGTGAAAAATTTCCTTCATCATCTCGGATCGGTCCTTTCCTCGAAGTTCTAAAAATTCTTTGAATTGCCCCTGTGGAATAATAATGGTGCGTCTGAAGTTTGCGTAGGTCAGACGTGTGATTTCTGCACCATCTGCGGAATCAAGAGGTAGCCATCGGCCCTCTCGCCATTCGTAAGCGTATCGCTCTAGGGCGGTCGTTTCTTCGAACTTCTTTCGCCTTTTCCACTGCGCAACAAAGCGAAATTTACGCTGATCAAAATTGTAAAACTCGAAGACTATGCAAGCCTGATCAGACTGCAGGTTGAGCATGTTATATGTGCGTTTTTCCTGTTTGTTGAGACGCTCTGTCTCGCCATACAGTGCGAAACTGATAGCTTCGATGATCGAGGATTTTCCGGAACCTACTTTTCCAAATATGCCGAAAAGACCTGCTTCGGTTAACGTTGTAAAATCAATTTCCTGTTTTTGTTGATAGGAGTATAATCCTTCAATACTTAAATATAAAGGTAGCACGCTTTATTCCTCCGTTTCTGTTTCGCTATTCATTACTTCATTCAGTAGCTGCATGATCTCGGCATTGGGCTCTTGTCCAAAGCGATATTGGAAGTAATCCTTGAAAAGAGCATCCACCTCCTGATCCAAGTTAATGGACTGTACTTTATCTTCCGTCATTTCTTCCGATTTTACGACCGGTATAACGTGGATGATACCGTCGTGTGCCTCGTGAATTCTTTTTAGTGCTCCGGAGCTCACAAATGTGTTGCTGATAAGCGTAAGTTCTACCAAGGTATACGGATTGGCTTGAAGCCAGATTACCGCTTCATCAATATCCATGAACCTTTTGCGGTGAAGCCTTCGTCCGCTTTGCAACGGGATTTTATTATATCGCACAGACTGGCCGGGGACGGCCTCAACGAGGACGACGCCTTTTTCTTGTCCGGCTTCGGAAAACGAATAAGCCAGTGGACTGCTGGAATATACTACGGGCGATCCGTGTCCCCCAATTTCCTGAAAACGGTGTAAATGGCCCAAAGCGGTATATTGAATCTGCGGCGGGATGCCATCCGAGTAGATCAAGTCGGCATGGCCTACCTTGATGGGTTTTTCTCCTTCCGGTTCTTCTAGAAGCTGACCTCCGCGTTTGAGCATGTAAAGATGGGCGGTAAGCATATTGACCCCGCGTTTATCGCAATGCTTATCGGCCACTGTCTGCCAATGCTGATGCAACACCTCATTTAACTTTTGCTCTTTACCGTCCAATCCGAGAAATTGCCTGAGCCGAAGTTCGTTGGCAAAAGGCGTATGTATAAAACGGATAGGGTAGTCATATCGAGGCAACAACAGTTCGATAAAGCCCTCATCTGTCTTCGAAATAGCGTAACCATGCTGCACCTCAAATGCTGTTACTTGAGCTTTGGGATAACCAATAAAGATAATACCGCACTCGCGAGCCAAAATATCTGGTGCATCTATTCTATCTGCGCTGTCATGATTGCCGGCTATCACAATGACGGGACGCTGGCCATTATTGCTCAAGCAACGTAAGGTCTTATAAAGAAGTTCTACCGCTTCTACGGGAGGATTGAACGTGTCAAAAATATCTCCGGCGATAACAACGACATCGACATCCTCTCGATTTGCTATATCGGTTATTTCGTTCAGCACGTCTCGCTGCTCATCCAAACGAGAAAAATAATCTAGTTTTTTTCCGAGGTGCCAATCTGCTGTATGTAATATCTTCATCCTGATTTTAAATTTGGATAATAAACAATGAACATGAAATATTCGCTTATGCTAACACCGTTTGGAAAACATCACGGGCATTTCGCCGGGCCGGCATATCTACGATTTTACTTCGTCACCCTAGATTTTTTTGATCGCGTTGTTTCTCGGAATGTCCCAAGTGTTTCGTAGGATTGACGATGTCCCGCACCAACTGTTTGAGCTCTTTGATCTCTGGAAACCTTCCTTCTACTTTTCTGTCGAAAAGCAGTTTGTTTCCTACGGAAACACAAAAATCCCCGGCACGCTCGCTCGGGACTAGGGTCACGCCATAGATATCATCCACGAAAGTGCTCAAAAGCTCTTGGGCGAAGTATGCTGCACGCAGCATCCATCCACATTTCGGGCAGTATACAATGGTAACCGTTTCTTTCATGACAGCTCCTTTTTTTCAAAAGTAAACAAATCGAAGGACAGATAAAACCTTATTTTGCGGATCGCGACGACCGTTTGGTTGATCCGGGTTAACTGTTTTCGAAAAAAACTGATCGGGCAAGGGCAGTCCATTCATTTTTTTAATTGAGTATCTGCCTACATTGTTGTATTTTAGAAGGCTGAAATTAATTAATCATAGATGCTAGCAACGAGATTAACATGAATTGGATAATTTTTTTGCCAATGCTGCTTCTTGTCGTACAAGTTTCGCATGCCCAGCAACAGGCAGTAAAAGGAAGGACATCGTATAACTTTTTGATTGATACGGAGCAGTATGATAAAGAAAAGAAAAACCCACTTTTGATTTTTTTACATGGTAAAAGCCTCTCTGGACATGATCTAGATCGTGTGAAGCGCTATGGTGTGCTGTATGCTAAGAATAGGGGCGTGTCGATGCCAGCTTCAATAGTCGTAGCACCGCAAACTTCAAACGGCTGGGATCCCGATAAAGTCAAAGAAGTGTTGACTTATGTCGTCGATAACTACAACGTTGATAAAGATCGGGTGTATGTTTGCGGGATGAGTATGGGGGGCTATGGTACCATGGATTTTGTGGGTAGATATCCGGAATTGGTGGCCGCTGCTGTGGCTATTTGTGGAGGAGGAAGTTTAAAATATGCGGAATCGTTGGCTACCGTCCCTCTATGGATACAGCACGGCAGTGCAGATCGAGCTGTGCCAGCATCCGAATCGAAGAAAATTTATCAAGCTATAAAAAAAGCCAACCCCGATGCAAAAGCCAAACTAACCATCATTCCCGGTGGCACGCACGGTAGTGTAGAACGGCTTTTCCACCGCGATGATATTTATGAATGGTTATTTGCGCATACAAGGAACAGCAGCCGCGTATTTTGATTTACTAAATATTTTAGTAAATTTGTGCATGGATTCAGATCATTCGCATGAAGCATACATCAAGGGAAGGGGAGCACAGGTCAATCCCCATAACAAATTCTTTTCCCAGCAATATGTTCAGGAACATATAGAAGGTTTGGACGAACATTTTGCGGGTTCTGCGCGCACAAAAATTATTGCAACCTATCCAAAAGTAATCCTGTCCAAGGTAGATAGCCCAGACATTGGCTTCTACCAGTCGCTTAATCCTTATCAAGGCTGCGAGCACGGTTGCATCTATTGCTACGCGCGAAACTCACATGAGTATTGGGGGTTTAGTGCCGGCCTTGATTTTGAGCGAAAAATATTGGTCAAGTACGACGCGGTAGCGTTGCTTAAAAAAGAGTTTGAAAAGAAAAGCTACCGCCCAGAGACAATTTTCATGTCGGGGAATACAGACTGTTATCAGCCTATCGAGCGTAAGTTGGGTATCACGCGGCAGCTACTATCTACTATGTTGACCTACAAACATCCGGTATCGCTGATCAGTAAAAACGTGTTGATGTTGCGTGACTTGGATATACTTGGGGCATTGGCGGAGTTGGGATTGGTGAGCGTATCGGTGACCATCAATAGCTTGCGGGAGGAAGTTCGTCGGAAAATGGAACCTCGAACAGCGAGCGCCGCGGCGCGGCTAAAATTAATCGAACGGTTAGCAGAAAGGCAGATCCCGGTATCGCTGATGATTGCGCCCATCGTACCAGGGATAAATAGCGACGAGATGCCTGCGCTTATTAAGTGTGCCGCTGATGCGGGAGCAAAGTGGGCGAGTTACACGATCGTTCGTTTAAATGGCGCCATTGGAGATATCTTCCGTGATTGGGTACACAAGAACTATCCCGATCGTGCAGCCAAGGTTTTGCACGGTATTGCATCTTGTCACGGCGGTAAAATCAACGATAGCGAATGGGGGCGCCGAATTCGTGGAAATGGGGAAGTTGCTGCTGGTATCCAACAATTGTTCAATTGTGCGGCAAGTAAATATATGTGGAATGGGGATCGACCGATGCTCCGTACCGATCTATTTGAACGGCCCAGCCAAAGTGGGCAGATGCGGTTGTTTTGACGACCTTATGCAACATGACCCTTATAAAATAAATAAGCCCTTCAGAAACCTGTAGTCTCCGAAGGGCTTTACAATCGATGGGATTTAAGCTTGCTGGACTGGAGCCGGCGCCTCCTCGTCAAACAGTGGAAGCTCTTTGATAATGTTATACCAAGAAATAATTTTTTTGATATCTGATGAATATACGCGGGATTCATCATGCCCTGGCGCTACCCCGCGGAAAAATTCGCGTAAGGTGTTACCATCAGCCTTTAGATCCGGTATCTCTTGTTCACCAGTTTTCATCGTTTCAAAAATATCCAATAACCTGATTTCCTCTTCCTCTCCATAGATAGTGATGTCCTCCAAGGTGGCCATCTTGGTCGTCGATAGATTTACCGTCGATTTCACCTTTTTTTCGTCCAAAGATTCAAGGATGAAGCCACCCTTGTTCTGACCGATCAATTTAAAAAGTCCCGGTTTTCCCGTGACGGATACTAACGCTCTTAAATTCATATAAAGGAGATTAATCTTCAATTACTTCAATGGCCAATATGCGATCGCCCTGACGGATGTCATCGACTACATCAACGTTTTCGATTACTTTGCCGAAACAGGTATGGTTTCTGTCTAAATGGGCGGTATTGTTTCTACTGTGGCAAACGAAAAATTGAGATCCGCCGGTGTTGCGTCCTGCATGGGCCATGGAAAGCACACCACGGTCGTGATATTGATTTTCGCCCGTCAGTTCACAGTCTATTTTGTATCCGGGACCGCCTGTTCCGGGTACTCCTGTCGCACCTTCACGGCTATTTGGGCAGCCTCCCTGAATGACGAAATCCGGGATTACGCGGTGAAAAGTAAGTCCATCATAATAGCCTGATTTCGCTAGTTTGATGAAATTTGCCACCGTATTTGGAGCGTCTTCCGTGTAGAATTGTACGGTCATGTCGCCTTTTTCTGTCTTAATAATTGCTTTGCTCATAGTTGACTTATTACTTATGGAATTGCAAAGATAAAGTTTCTGCGGTAAATGTGCCGATAGAAATGGTTAAGAATTGTTAATGGATTCCGGGATAGATTTTTTTATTTTATTTTTACTAAAAAAATTAGTAAATTAGCGCTGTAGGAAATTGCGGAGATGAGAGAACATAGACTCGTAATTCGAGAGTGGTCAGAAGCTGATCGTCCTCGGGAAAAACTTATGGAACTGGGAAGGCGTTCGTTAACCAACGCCGAATTGATGGCGATCCTAATTGGCTCAGGTTCGCCCGATGAGAGTGCTGTATCATTGTGCAGGCGTATACTCTCGGGCGCCAACAATAGTCTGGATAACATCGCTAAACTAGAAGTAAAAGAACTGTGTCGCTATAAAGGTATTGGCGAAGCAAAAGCTATTTCTATCATGGCCGCCTTAGAACTAGGTCGACGCCGGCGCGAATCCGAGCCCGAATCTAAGCCTTTGCTGAACAGCAGTAGGCGCGTTTACGATTATTTTCGATTTACCATGCAGGATTTGGAGCATGAAGAGTTTTGGGTGCTCTATTTGAATACGGCTTGCAAGCTTCAGGATAAGCAATTGATAGGGCGTGGTGGTAATGATTTTACACCGGTCGATGTACGTTTTATACTCAAGTTTGCCTTACAGAATACTGCGAGCTCCATCATTCTTATGCATAACCACCCATCTGGCACATTGAAAGCAAGTCAGGCCGACAAACAATTGACTAAGCAAATTGTCAGCGCGACGGCTCTATTGGATATCAGCGTCAGCGACCACCTCATTTTTACCAACAATTCTTATTACAGCTTTCGGGACGAGGGATTGTTATAAGAGAGCAGTCGATGCATACAAAAGGACCTCCTGCTGTTTCAATTTTTAGAGCAACAGCAGGAGGCACTTGCTAGATTTCGTGCTAAAGCACTAAAATAGGCCGAACATCTCTGCTTCGATCTTTCCTATGATTTTTCCCAGATCTTCTGGGTTATTGGCGAAATCCAAATTGTCCTTATCGATCACCAAGAGCTTACCGTCACTATAGTTTCCGATCCATTTTTCGTATTTTTCGTTCAACTTTGACAGATAATCCAACCGGATCGCCGATTCGTAATCACGTCCTCTTTTTTGAATATTGCTGACCAGAGTGGGTACCGATGCGCGCAGATAGATCAGTAGATCTGGAGGTTTAATGTAATGTATGATGCTTTGGAATATATTACTGTAGTTTTCAAAATCGCGGGCGCTCATCAAGCCCATATCATAGAGATTTTCCGCAAAAATGTAAGCGTCTTCATAAATGGTGCGGTCTTGAATCATGTTTATCCCGCGGCTCTGCAAATCAACTATATGACGAAAACGACTGTTCAGAAAAAATATCTGCAGATTGAAGGCCCAACGTTTCATGTCGCTGTAGAAATCTTCCAGATAGGGATTATTCTCTACCGCTTCAAATTGAGGTTCAAAATTGAGATGACGAGCTAGTTTCTCCGTCAACGTCGTTTTTCCAGCTCCAATATTTCCCACGATGGCTAAGTGCATGTTCTCCAGTTAAAGTGTATAAGAAAATTTTATGTACGATCTTGCTATTAATATAGACGTTTTATGCCAATAATATCTCTGATTTCTCGGATGGTTTTTCTAGCACTTTCACTTGCTTTTTCCGCACCCATTTTAACAACCCGTTGTACATACTCCTGATCATTCGAGATTTCTTGTATACGGGAGCGCACGGGATCTGTGGCAAGTACCATATCTTCGGCAAGCTGTTTCTTGAAGTCGCCGTAACGGATTGTACAGGTATTATACAGTTCTTCAAAATGACTGAGCGTATCGGGCTTGGAAACCACCTTCATCAAGTCAAACAAGTTCTGTATCGCTTCAGGTTTTGGCTGGTTTATTTCTGTGGGGCCCGAATCGGATACGGCGCGCATTACTTTTTTGCGGATGACGTCCGGTGCATCACTTAAGTACACACAGCTAGCCTCGCCATTCGATTTTCCCATTTTTCCGTTGCCATCAAGACCGGGGATTTTAACAAGCTTGTCGCTATACGTAAAAGCAAAAGCTTCTTTGAAATAGTCTACCTGATAAAGCCGGTTGAAGCGATTGCCAAAGGTACGTGTCATCTCTAAGTGCTGCTCTTGATCTTTACCCACGGGAACTTTCGTGCCATGGTGAAGCAAAATATCGCAGGCCATCAAAACGGGATAAGTCAGCAAACCCGCGTTGACATTATCCGGATTTGCACGTACTTTATCTTTGAAGGCCGTCGCGCGCTCGAGTTCCCCCAGATAGGCGTTCATATTCATATATAGATATAATTCGGCAACTTCAGGAACATCAGATTGTATGTATATCGTAGACTTTTCGGGATCTATTCCGGCAGCGAGGTACTCGACAACGACTTCGCGTACGGTACGCCCGAGATCGCCGGGCGTGGGGTGTGTGGTCAGGGAGTGTAAGTCGGCAATGAAAAAGAAGCAATTATATTCCTCCTGCATTTTTACGAAATTGCGCAGGGCTCCATAATAATTGCCCAAATGTAATTTTCCGGTACTTCTGATACCGCTAACAACAGTTTCCTTCATGTCGCGAATTTACGTAATAATTGCCAATTCCGCGAAAGCGGTACTTATTAGTTTTTCTGCTTGATTCATTTAGAATAAAGCGCATGTTTTCGGCTGTGCCGAACAACGAACACTGGTCCTCGCCTGATCGTTTTTTAAAGGTTTTTTGCCTCGTTCCAGTAAACATCCATCTCCTCGAGCGTCATCTCTTGCAAAGATTGCCCGGTCTCCATCGCACGCTTTTCGAGGTGGGAGAAACGCTGTATGAATTTTTTGTTGGTACGCTCCAATGCATTCTCGGGGTTTATATCCAAATGTCGGGCGTAATTTATCAAAGAGAATAGCAGGTCACCGAATTCTGCTTCCGCTTTTTCCTTGTTCACCATTTGTCCCGCTTCGATATTGAACTCCTCTTTAAATTCAGACAGTTCTTCCTCAACTTTTTTCCAAACTTGACTTGGGTCTTCCCAATCAAAGCCGACGCCACGTACCTTGTCTTGTATGCGATAAGCTTTTACCAGCGCAGGGAGTCCTTTTGGCACGCCCGACAAAACGGACTTGTTGCCTTCAGCGAGTTTAAGCGATTCCCAATTTTTCTTGACATCTTCGTCGTCTTGCACCTCCACATCACTGTATATATGTGGGTGGCGAGCAATAAGTTTGTCGCATACCGCATTCATGACGTCCACTATCTCGAACTTATCCTGCTCGCTAGCGATCTTGGCGTAAAAAACCAAATGCATCATGACATCCCCAAGCTCTTTTTTGATCTCCACGAAATCCTTTTCCAAGATGGCGTCAGTTAGCTCGTACATTTCCTCGATGGTCAGATGCCTAAGGGATTCCATGGTCTGCTTTCGATCCCACGGACAGGCGATACGGAGCGTGTCTAAAATAAGGAGTAGCCTTTCGAAGGCTTTTCCTGGTTCGTATTCGGGGGTAGGTGCTATATGCGGCATGGACAGGTGTTCTTAACGTTTCGACTGGATTACAGATGGTCAAAAATACTTATTTTCGGCTACATGCGCAATGTATAGTGTTTATACACCCCAATTCGCAAATACTTTTGTTGCTGAAATCGGGTTTAACCAAAAATAATAAAACCGAAGGAGGGTTGCGAGTGTTATTTAGGGGAAAGGATAATTATTATGGAGACAAAGCACAATTATGAAACCACCGACGTGGCCTTGGCAAATTTGCAGGGAATGGGTTACAATATCGACTTTAATGTTGAATTTGATGAGATCTTGAAAGATGCAGACCACTACAAGATAGATCATTTGTATCGTTATGAAGGGGCGTCTAATCCAGACGATGAATCTACGGTATACGGTATATCGAATGAGCAAAACGGTAAAAAAGGCGTTTTTGTGGCCGGCAATTTATCACTTATTGAGGGTAAGAAAAGGGACGTTATTTTAAAGTTGGAAATCAAATACAAGCAGGATAGAAAGGCTGGACAGTAGCCTATTTATGGTGCTGTTAGGTTGTAAGCCATCGGGAAGGTTTACCGAACAGCATGATATCTTCTTTGGGATTGCGGGTTCATTGGGCGAGCTCAAGACTACCATGGTTGATTTTTGGCCGGAAGCGGAGGGTCAATTACATGTGGACGCTTGGCGGAAGGTAAGCTCGGTGGAAGGGTATCGCATCGCGGTGGTGCCGCGAGAACAAGCGGTATCAAGCAAATGGAAGCTTTTTTTTGTGAACCTAGGAGGTTACCGAGGGCAAGACTTTGAAGAGTACCATTATAAACAGCTTGTGGTTGCGGAGGATGTAGCCAGCGCCACAAAAGCAGCGAAGAGCAGTTCATTTTTCAAAGACTATATTTCGCCTCATATAGACGATAAATACGGTTTGGATGTGGACGATGTGTTTTCGGTGGAAGATGCGCTTCCCTTGTCGATGCGTGAACATTTTAAGCTTTACATCGAAAGCAACGTTTCTGGAGCTGCTCCAGACAAGATCGAGGTTGGCTATATCAAATTTTCGAAGCTACAAGCTTAATCATGCGGGCTGCGGCTTCGCGCTCTAAGCATCGTTAGAAAAACGGGATGTGTGCGAAAACCACCATCCCGCTTTTTTAACTATATTCCCATTTCTTTTAGGATGAATTGGGCATTATCTATCTTGTCTGCGATCCATAGTACATAACGGATATCCACGCCGATAGACCGGCTATAGTCCTCGTTCCAAGCGAAGTCATTTATCGTGGCATCGTACGACCGGTCGAAATTTACACCCACCAGCTCGCCGTAAGCATTCATAATGGGAGAACCGGAGTTGCCTCCTGTTGTATCCATATTGTACAATATATTAACCGGGACATCATTTAAATCTTTTTTTGCATAGGCACCAAAGTTTTTAGCCAGCCAAGCCGTTTTGATGCTTTCGGGATAGGCAAACTCTTCTAAACCGGAATTGCCCTTTTCAATTAATCCTTTTATTGTCGTAAAAGGTTTCATGTAGGTAGCGTCCACAGGGCTGTAGCCTTTTATGTTGCCGAAGGTCAGGCGCAGCGTCGAGTTCGCATCGGGTATAAAGTTTTTGGCTTGGTACTTTTCCTTGACGGCAACGTAATCGCCCATCAATCTGTTCAGTATCCCTTCTCGTCGTTTCTGTTCCTCGTTAAACGCTGTAAGTTCCGTATCGAGTTCCTTCTGTACCGAGAGCAATTCATCTTGATAATTCTTGAACGTCTGAACATCTTTCATTACGCTGCCGTAAAGCGTTCCCTTATCGTTCATTTTCGTATTCTCGATCGCATCGGCCATAAAGGATGCAGCATTGTTGGCGCTGGAAAAGTTCCGTTTGGAGAAAAAGGCAAGGTTATTTGCGTCGGTAAACGAATAAGCATCGCTGAACATTCGAGAAGCAATGGCACTATCTACGCTCTGATCGTAACTTGCGTATATTGCATCGAGATGGCGTTGCACCTCACGCTTGTTCAATGCAAAAAATTCCTCCTGTGCTTTTACACCGTTTTGTTTAAGAATAGCAGCTTTAAAGTTATTTAAAGCACTAGCGACACGTAGCAACGAGGTGGAACTGTAAAGGTTGTTGAACCAAAGTTCTTTTTCAGCAGTTTCGAAAACGGATTGGTAATGCTTATCGATATCGGCCATCAGGCTGCCATACTTATCTTTCAGATCCGGCTTACTCAATATAAATTGTGCCAACTGTTCATCTTCCATCCGCTTCTGTGTGATCAAGTCGATATTTTGCAATCCCTTGAGTTTCCCCCGGTAGTTTTTTAAGACATTTGCATTCCTTTTTACGCGTGTAGCCAACGCAAGTTCTGTAGAAACCTGCTCTTTCCCTGCTTTCAACATTTGCTGGTTTTGAAAGTCATACAGATTTGATGTATAAGGCAACAGAAATTTTTCCTGGTATGCTATATACTGGGCGGGACGATGTCTGAATGTACGTCCAGGATAGCCTAATATAAACACAAAATCATTTTCATGAACGCCCTGCGGATTTATCTTAAGATGTTTTTTTGGTTTGTAAGGCACATTTTGGGTGCTGAATTTGGCTGCCGATCCATCCGAAGCAACATACGCCCGAAGGAAAGAAAAATCGCCCGTATGGCGAGGCCACACCCAGTTGTCTGTTTCACCCCCAAACTCGCCAATATCTTGTCTAGGGACATAAACCAAACGCACATCTTCAATGGTTTTGTAGCGAAAGAGCACATAGGTTTTTCCGATGAACATCTCCGAAACCTCCGCTTTTATTGTGGGGTCTTTAGCTTCGGCTTTTTGCGCGATTTCCGCACGTTTTCTATTGATTGTGTTTATCCGCTCGATAGGGTCGCTGAGTGTCGATACGGCATCCAATATCTCGCTGGAAACATCGCTGTACGATTCCGTGATGCGTATAGTTAATCCTTTGGCTTCGATTTCCTGTTCAAGGCCATTTGCGACAAATCCATTTTTCAAGTAATTGAATTCAGGCGAACTGGCCAATTGTACCGCACTGAATGCGCAATGGTGATTGGTTATGATTAATCCATTTGGTGAAACAAATGAACCCGTGCATCCACTAACTTGGACCAATGCATCAACAAGGCCGATCTGCCCAGGGTTGTAAATCTCCTTCTCTGCGATCTTCAATCCTGCTTTTTTTAAACCGGCTCTTGCCAGTTCGCTTAGCGGAAACATGCCCTCATCGGGGATGGCCGAGAAATTAAAAGCACTGGCAGTGACCAATAAGCAACAGAGCAAGGCTCCTTTCACGTTCAATTTTATCATCATGATCTAAATTAAGAATAGGTCAAAGTTAATAAACATTTTTAAGTGTGCCATGCCGACACGATAGGGGATAGTGCTGTATATTTGATAAGAATAGAAAAAGTTTGTAAGCAGCACGAAATTTTAATTTTTAGGCAACTGAAGCAGAAAAACGCTGTTGGATTTCCTACCTTTGCATAGCTAAAATTTATAGCATGACACTCGTTCAATTGGAATACATTATTGCCGTGGATACTTACCGTAGTTTTGTTGCAGCGGCCGAACACTGCTATGTGACACAGCCTACATTAAGTATGCAGGTGCAAAAGTTGGAGGAATCGATCGGAGCGAAGATTTTCGATCGTAGTCGACAGCCTGTCGTTCCGACCGAAATTGGAGAAAAGATCATTAAGCAGGCGCGTATCATTCTAAATGAAAGCAAGAAAATTGCGGAGCTGCTGCAAGAGAGTAAAGGGGAGGTTTCCGGCGAGCTCAAAATAGGTGTCATACCTACAGTTGCTCCATATCTATTGCCGGATATATTGACCACTTTTCTAAGAAGGTATCCAAAGTTACAACTCCAGATTTGGGAATATACTACGGAGCGCATCATCCAAGAGTTGAAGCTGGGCAAGTTGGACTGTGGTATCTTGTCGACGCCGCTTCATGAATCGGGTATCGAGGAGACTCCGCTATACTATGAAACATTTGTAGCTTACGTATCCGAAGCAAGCAGCCTTTACCAGAAGAAAATGGTGACGACAGATGAGATAGCGGATAAAAAGCTTTGGCTGTTAAACGAGGGGCACTGTATGCGTGGACAGGTTCTGAACTTATGTCATTATAAACACAATCAAAGTTTGGAGGGAACTTTTGAATACAATACGGGAAGTGTTGAGACGTTAAAGCGAATGGTCGATATTAACGGCGGCTTGACGGTACTGCCGGAGATGAGCATTTTAAGCTACGATGAAGATCAGCTCGGGCAGGTGCGTTATTTTCGCTCCCCAGAGCCGGTTCGGGAAATCAGCATCGTGACCACGCCAAACTTCGTCAGAAAGCAGGCAGTAAACGCACTGAAAAACGAGATTATAGCACTCGTTCCCGATCGATTTAAAACAAAAAAGAAAAAGGAAGTCATGGGCTTCGAATTATAGTTGATAGCAAGTAAGCGATGAAATACACAATCTACAAAAAACTGGATCAGATAAACCGTTGGCGGATGAGGAAGATTCCTAATCGTAACTTTCTGATCATTCTGGCTTTTGTGGTAGGAGTGGTTGGTGGATTGGCCGCCGCCCTACTTAAAGGACTAACCCATTTTATTGCTTCGACTTTACAGAATGACATCGATTGGCAATTCAAATATTCCTTTTATTTGATTTTACCACTGTTTGGTATACTGTTCAGCGTGATTTACGTCCGTAAGTTTTTACGTGGCAAACGCTTGGAGCATGGTATAACGCCGATCATCTATTCCATTTCGCGAAAATCAAGTAGGATAGAACCACACAATATCTATTCGCAAATTGTCACCAGCGCTATTACGGTAGGGTTTGGCGGGTCATGTGGATTGGAGGCGCCTATCGCATACAGCGGATCAGCGATAGGTTCCAATACCGGACGCTTCTTTGGCCTGCAGTACAAAGAGATTACGATGCTGTTGGCATGTGGTGCCGCTGCTGGTATATCGGGCGCATTCAACAGTCCTATTGCAGGTATGATCTTCGCGATAGAAATTCTTTTACCGGAGTTTTCTATTCCAGCCTTTATTCCGTTATTGATATCTGCTGCGCTGGCCTCCGTGGTGTCACGGTTGCTTTACAGCGAACCCCTCTTCCATACGGCAACGACTGAATGGGAGGTGGAGGCCCTCTTCTTTTATGTCGTTTTAGCCGTTATCGTAGGTTTATACACGGTCTATTTTGCGAAGGTCAGCAATTTGGTAAAGCGATGGTTTGGACGTATTTCCAACCCCTACAATAAGGTGTGGCTCAGTGGAATATCCTTGGGCTTGATGATCTTTATATTTCCGGCCTTGTATGGCGAAGGTTATCTCACAATCCAGCAGATATTAGATGGTAAATTCGATTCTATTGTCCAAAATAGTCTTTTTTCCGACTATAAGAACTTGGCGTGGGTGGTGATATCCTACACCATTGTGACCTTGTTCGCGAAATCTTTTGCGTCTCTATTTACGCTAAACGGAGGGGGCAATGGTGGTGTTTTTGGACCGAGTTTAGTAATGGGTGGGCTGCTTGGTTTTGCCTTTGCCTACGGGATGAACCAAACGGGTTTTATCATGCTGAATGTGCCGAACTTTGTGATGGCAGGAATGGCCGGTGCATTGGCGGGCATCATGCACGCTCCATTAACAGGATTATTTCTTATTGCCGAAATAACCGGCGGCTATACCTTGATGGTCCCGCTGATGCTGGTGACGTCCATATCGTACTTGATCAACAGATCGATACTTAAACATTCGATCTACACGAAAGTGCTAGCGGAGTCGGGCGATCTGTTGTCTTACGAAGATAAAGACCGGACAGTGCTAAGTATGATGAAACTTCGTTACGTGCTAGAATCCAACTTTGTTGTTTTAAGGCCAAACGAGACTCCCCATGATAGAAAATCAGATATCATACATTCCAAACGAAATATATTTCCCGTGGTAGATGAGGACGGGGTCTTGCTTGGGACGATTTACAGCGAATATCTGTTTTCTGTACTATTGGGCGAGGAAGAGGGCGTAGAGAAAACGTTTGAAAAGCTAGCCCAAAAGCCCAACGATTTGATTAGGGAGAAGGAAAACATGGAGATCGTGATGTCGAAGATGAATCGGGATGATGTGTGGATTCTCCCTGTGGTAGACGAGAAAAATAGATATTTAGGCTTTATATCTAAATCAAGTGTATTCAATAAATATCGGGCACTTTTGGTGCGGCAGGGGCACTACCTTGAGTAGGCCATGCGCATTGTTACTGGCGCAGCTCCATTATTTTCGACACATATTTACCGATAATGTCGAACTCGATATTAGCGCTGTCGCCGACCATGAGTTGTTTTAAATTTGTATGCGCAATCGTATAAGGAATAATCGCAACGGAAAACGTATTTGCTGTTGAATTCAACACAGTAAGGCTTATTCCATTTACCGTGATGGATCCTTTTTCTACCGTAATGTGCTGTAAGGACGGGGCGTATTCGAACGTGAAGAGCCAGCTTCCATTTTGATCCTCCTTTGCCGTGCAGCGTGCTGTTTGATCAACATGCCCTTGGACAATATGCCCATCAAAACGTCCGTTTGCCTGCGTGCAGCGTTCAAGGTTTATCAAATCGCCGATCTTTAACGATCCTAGGTTGGATTTCAATAAGGTTTCCCGAATTGCTGTGACACGATGTGTGTCTTGCTGTACATCCACAACCGTGAGACATACACCGTTGTGCGAAACACTTTGGTCGATTTTAAGGTTCTTGGATATCGGCGATGTCACCACATAATGGACATTGCTTTGATCTTGCTCAATATGGGTTACCGTTCCCATCGTTTCAATAATTCCAGTAAACATTGTGTTATCTGATTTTATACAAAGGTAATGATAGGTCGTGATAAATAATAATCAAAAAAAATTGTTAAGTGTAAAAATTACACTATATTTGCAGTATCATAATTTAGGTTTATAATTGGTTATTGAAGGTTTTCATTCTCCCCGTTTGAAAACCTTTTTTAATGCCTGATTATCAAGTAATTACGCTGAAATATAAAAAATAAAGAAGTATTTAATAAAAAAACATTTTGAGTTATAAATATTATACCTTACCTTTGTCATAGGTTTAGGTTGATTACCTCCTAAGGGAGGTTATATTTTAAAGCCTGGGAAATCGCCCGATTCTTCCAGGCTTTTTTATCGAGTTAGCTTAATAGCATCTGTTAAAATAAACTTTTAATACTTATCGAATGAAAATCAGTTTGTTATGTATCGGTAAGACCGATGATGGATTTGTGAGAACCGGTATAGATACCTATACAAAACGATTGAGGCACTACATCAATTTTGAGGTTATCATTATTCCCGACGTAAAAAATGCCAAGAACCTGAGCAGGGAGCAGCAGAAAATCAAAGAAGGTGAATTGATTTTAAGGCAAGTTTCTAATAACGACCTGTTAATTTTATTGGATGAGCGCGGATTTGAATACCGTTCGATAGAGTTTTCTCGTTTCCTGGAGAAGAAAATGCTGGAGTCTGTACATCATTTGGTTTTTGTGATAGGCGGGCCTTACGGGTTTGCTGATGATGTATATCGCCGTGCCAGCCAACAACTGTCCCTTTCGAAGATGACTTTCTCGCATCAAATGATTCGACTATTTTTTGTTGAGCAGGTTTACAGGGCTTTTACGATTCTACGTGGGGAACCCTATCACCACGAATAAAAAGTTTTGTGTAAATTAGGCTGTTCACGCATCACAAAAAAAGGAGGATATTATGGATATGAACAAGTTTAAGCGAGATTATAAATTCAAGAGTCAAGAGTCTTATCATGATTCTAGGCGAAATAAGACATTGATTATTTCCTGTATCGTCATCATTATCGCGCTATATTACCTCAGTAAATATATCTAACGAGTTTGATAGAGATCTCACGGGTTGGGTGGTGTTATAAATGATTTCGTTGCCCAGCTCGCTGGTTGTTCATGTTGCTGAATACTTTCCAAGCCATCTTGTCGGTTTTGAACGTCAGTTCGCTCTCCTCGAGTGCAGAGGTATGGACAAATCTAAAAACCTCCACCTTTTCTTGCTGCTTTTCCTTGGAAAAATCAAACGGACTTACTTTCAGGTCAAATGTCAAATGTTCGAGCGCACGTACTTGATAATAAACCGAAATTATTTGGCTTTCGTTGAAGCTGGATTTTTCATAAAAATCTGTGGTATAAATGTGTCTCACGATTTCCACCTTTAGCGCACATTCTTCCATAAATTCTCTTTTAAGCGCGTCAGTCAATCCTTCGCCATATTCTAGTCCGCCTCCCGGAAATTTGGTGAATGCTACATTTTGCGTTTTTTCGTCACTGATAAGTACTTCGTTGTTTTCGTTAACCAAGATGCCATAAACGCGGACGTTAAATAAATACATTATATTTTTATTTGATTTCCAATGTAAAAACTTCACTTGCTTTTTTACACAGGCTGAAAACCGTTTTCTACTGACATCTCATCTACACCAAAAAAGCTGTAGTGCTTGGGTAGGAACCAGCTTAACGATTTCATAATCCTATCAAAATCCTTTTCGCTGGAAAATTGAGCTGGAACCATATTAAATACTAGATCTTGCGACACACTTTTTTCATCAGTGTAGTTGCGTGCGATCAGCATGACTTTTGGGTTTTTCACGCCGGACTCCTGTAGAAACTCACGTATATATTGCCGAACCGATCTGGGAAGGATCTCTTCAGAGGGCTGGCCGACAAGGATATCTTCGTCCTTACCTATACATTGCTGTTCTTTCGGATTGGAGAATATGCTTTTATCGGTGTAAAACTCTTTATTAATCTTCAGGTTGACAAGATCGCCGTAAGAAAACACCCAGTCAGGTTGGGATGCTTGGGCATTTATCACCACTCCGAAACCATGTTCTAGCAAGGTATCCAGCTGTCTCTCGAGCACGACGGCTTGGAAATTTTCTCCCGTATTAACTGTTTCGAGTTGAAAATACGGATAGCCATCATTGCTCATCACCACTTCCGGATTGCCGAGTTTGAGATTTGCCCCCGCGATGTTGGCAAGGAAATCAGCACGCCACTGCTGATTCCTTTGCTCGAACGGTGTGCGCATTAAGTTGTTGATAATGATTGTTTTTTCCAAGTCACCGAAGGAGCCATGCGTCTCGGTTCTCTTATTTTCCGTCTTACCCATCCTGTTTTTTACTAAAAAGAGCCTAAAAGTAATGATTATTGGCGTAAACAAAAATTTTTTGTTCAGCGAATTTGTTGTCCGCAGTCTCACCTGAATGTGTTTTTGAAATGGGATGTGATGCTGCTTTCAAGCGATTTTATAGCAAGCCTAACTTGCCGTAATCTGTAGCTTATTGTGGATCATCTGCTTGTTCGGTAATCGGGAGATGCGGTGGTTTAAGAATTGGGAATAACAGGTATATTTTACTACTTTTGTTAAAACCATCGGTTTAAATATGTCAAATATTACTAAGAACATACACAGTGATTTCGAAACCGCGAAGATAAGTTTCGACGATTTCCGTGAAATCATCCTGAGCGATTATCGCTTGGCCGTTGAAAGTAGATTCGTGAGTTTGCTGGGACGGAAGGAGGTATTGACAGGCAAGGCTAAATTTGGAATATTTGGCGATGGTAAAGAAATTGCGCAGATTGCCTTGTCAAAAGTCTTTCAGGATGGCGATTGGCGATCCGGGTATTATAGGGATCAAACGTTCGCATTTGCGTCTGGTATATCGAATGTATACCATTTCTTTTCACAGCTTTATGCCAACCCAGATCTGAAAGCGGATATATCTTCTGGCGGCCGACAGATGAACTGCCATTTTTCTACCCAATTGCTGGACACCGGAGGCAATTGGTTAAACCAGACCCAGCAGAAAAATTCTGCGTCGGATATTTCGACGACGGGAGGGCAGATGTCCCGGGTAATGGGGTTAGGACTTGCCTCCAAGTTATACAGAGATAGTCGAAGCCTGGATTACCTGAGTTATTTTTCCGAAAAAGGAAACGAGGTCGTGTTTTGTACGATCGGCAATGCATCCACCTCGGAGGGCGTGTTTTGGGAGACGGTGAATGCAGCTGCAGTGAAGCAAATACCGGTTGTTATCTCCATATGGGACGACGGTTACGGCATTAGCGTGCCCAATGAAATACAAACTGCCAAGGCAGACATCTCAGAGGCCTTGCGCGGCTTCCAGCGCAATGGCGATAGCAATGGGGTCGAAATATTTAAAGTTCGTGGATGGGATTATCCCGCGCTCTGTGAAGTTTACGAACAAGCGGCCCGTTTAGCAAGAGAGCAACATATTCCAAGTGTGGTGCATGTAACGGAGATAACCCAGCCGCAAGGCCATTCTACATCGGGTTCGCATGAGCGTTATAAATCAAAAAATCGTTTGGCATGGGAAGGTGATTTTGATTGCAACCGGAAGATGCGCAGTTGGATGCTGGAATCGGGAATTGCACAAGAGGAAGAACTGTTGGCAATCGAGCAGGAGTCCAAGGATTTTGTGCGTGAGGAGCAACGGCGAGCTTGGGCAGATTACCACAAGACGATCCAAAAAGATTTGGATGAAGCCATTGCGCTTTTGCAAGCGATGCACGATGAGGCAGTAGAACTCCCGCTACGCACATTGCAATCTTTGGCTGAACCATCGTTGAAAGAGGTGTACAGCAATATACGGCGAGCAATAAGAGATCTACGGCGTGTTAAATCTCCAGCAAAGGAATCCTTACTAAATTGGTTCGCGGAAAAGCAGCAGGTAAATTATGACCGGTATAATGATAAGTTGTTTACTGATACGGCGGAATCGCCCCTGAAGATTGAAGCTATCGCGGCGCTGTATACCAATGAGAGCCATTTGGTTGATGGACGCGAGGTTTTGAATGCCTGTTTTGACGCAAATTTTAGACGAGATGAGCGTATTGTAGCGTTCGGGGAGGATGTTGGAAAGATTGGGGATGTCAATCAGGGCTTTGCTGGCTTGCAAGATAAATTCGGGGAATTGCGTGTTTTTGATACGGGCATCCGAGAATCGGCTATCATTGGTAAAGGAATTGGACTGGCGTTACGTGGACTCCGTCCGATCGCAGAGATACAATATTTGGATTACCTGATTTATGCCATGCCCGTCTTAAGTGATGATTTGGCTAGTTTGAGCTATCGCACGAAAGGTACTCAAAAAGCTCCTGTTATTATCAGGACACGAGGACACAGATTGGAAGGGGTATGGCATTCAGGGTCTCCGATGACCGTTTTGCTAGGTGGATTGCGCGGATTGCATATCTGTGTGCCAAGAAACATGACTCAAGCATCGGGAATGTACAATACGTTACTCCGCGCTGACGAACCGGCGCTGGTCGTTGAATGCTTGAACGGGTATAGATTAAAGGAGAAAATGCCGATGAATGTGGGTGATTTTACTGTTCCTATCGGTATAGCGGAATTGATTAGACCGGGAAGAGATATTACCGTTGTCTCTTACGGTGCTACTTTGCGCGTTGTTCAGGAAGCTGCCATTGAATTGGAAAAGATGGGTATATCGCTAGAGATCATTGATGCGCAATGTTTACAGCCCTTTGATCGAACGCATATATGCGGTGCTTCGCTTGAGAAAACAAACAGATTAATGGTCGTTGATGAGGATATGCCGGGGGGCGCAAGTGCATTTATTTTGCAGGAAATCATCGAAAAACAAAAAGGTTATTTTAGTTTGGATGGGCAGCCGCGCACGCTTTCGGCGAAAGCACATCGTCCGCCTTATGGATCGGACGGCGATTACTTCACAAAACCATCGGCAGACGATGTTATCGAACTGGCCTACGAGGTCATGCATGAATATAACGATACCGAATACCCTAAGCTTTATTAAAGGAAGGGTATTCGATATCATTGGTATTTCAATTGGAAAACAGCGAGGCTGCACCGATAATAGCAGCTTTTTCAGCATATTTACCGGTGTGGATCTCAAAATCTCGGGAAATTTTTTCGTTATAACTTTCAATGATGTCCCAGGCATTCGCGATGTTACCACCGATGATAAAGGTATCGCTCTTGTGTTTATCGGCAAAAAAATATAGAAAGTCGTACAGGGAGGTGCTATACTCTTGCATCAAAAGATCGAAGGACGCCGTGTTTTGATGTTTCGTCCGAATATCTTTGAAGCCCTCTTCTCGCAGTCCGCTCAATTCCTGAAAGCGCTTAATAAACCAGCGTGTTACAAGATGTTCCTCAAAAATATCGTGTTGATAGGGGCTGTTCCAAAGGTTGGCATCAAAGGCTTTATCGCCTCTGTTCCACACCGCCGATCCGAGTCCGGTTCCTAGCGTAACGCCTAAAATACGATTTCTATCCTGCAAATTTCCCGCAAAAATCTCACCTTGAAGAAATGCTGCAGCGTCATTGATGAATCGAATGTCCTTCTCGGTATTCAAGCTATCCAAAATGCCGTTTGTTACACTAACTTGATATAGTGCGTCATACTTATCCTGGTTTTTCATCAAGGAGATGCCGTTTTCATAATCAAAGGGTCCGGGCATAGCGATTCCCAATTTTGATATAACGCCGTTGCAGCTTGCTATGGCTTGCGAGATTGAGGAGCTCCAAGAAAAGAAAATCGATTTAGCATCAGACCTTGAATTTACATGGCATCGAGCGATGGACTCCTCGAGAATTTGCCATGTACTGATGTCGACGACAGCAGACGTGATATGTGTTCCACCTATATCAGAAGCTACCACGAAATTACTGCTCATCCTTATATGCTTTAAATCTTAAAAAATGGTCTGCTAAAACGATAGCCGTCATAGCCTCTACAATGATTACTGCTCTGGATACGACACAGGGATCATGTCTCCCTTTACCAGAAATACTGGTGATATCTCCTGCGTCATTGATAGTTTCTTGATCCCGCATAATAGTTGCTACCGGTTTAAATGCTGTTCGGAACGTGATATCCATACCATTTGAGATACCACCCTGTATGCCCCCGGAAAAATTAGTGCGCGTGCTGATTCTGTCACCTTCTTTAATAAAGATATCGTTATGTTCAGAACCGCGCATTGACGCCCCGATAAATCCTGAGCCGTATTCAAAACCGTGCACCGCATTGATGCTCATCATAGCTTTTGCAAGATCCGCATGTAATTTGTCGAATACAGGTTCGCCAAGACCTACCGGTACGTGGCGCACAACGGTAGAGATCTTTCCGCCAATAGTGTCCCCGTCCTTCCTTATACGATCAATCAATGCGATCATCTCATTGGCAGTTGCGGGATCTGCACATCTAGCAATGTTGGCTTCGCGAAGATCCAATAGGTTTTCGAGATCACTGAAATCCAGATTTGGTGATTCCAGAGTTCCGACAGCCGAGACATGGGCAAAGATTGCTATTCCTTGGCTTTTTAGAAACATTTTTGCAACCGCACCGGCGGCCACACGTGCTGCGGTCTCCCGGGCAGACGAGCGTCCTCCGCCGCGGAAATCGCGTATCCCGTACTTTTTTTGGTAGGTATAATCCGCGTGCGAGGGTCTGTACTTATCGGAGATATGTGAATAATCTTTGGATCGTTGGTCTTCGTTAGGGATAAGGATAGCAATGGGCGTCCCCGTCGACTTACCTTCAAATACGCCGGAAAGGATTTGTGCTACGTCACTTTCTTTTCGCTGTGTGGTAATTTTCGACTGTCCAGGTTTACGTTTGTCCAGCTCAGATTGGATGAATTCTTCGTCTATATCGATATTAGGGGGACATCCATCTATAATAACACCTATTGCTTTTCCGTGTGATTCGCCAAAGGTGGTAATTTTAAATAGATGGCCAAATGAGTTTCCAGCCATATTTTTTTAATATTTGGTAAATATACCAAATCAGCAATAACAAGAAACTATTATTGCTGATTTCGTGCAATTATTTATGGATTTGAAAGCCTTGTTGTTCCAAATGTAGCCAATAATCGGGATAGGATTTTTCCACCACCTGTGGTTCATTGATAGACACTTCTTTGAACACGAGCGCGAGGGGTGCAAAAGCCATCGCCATGCGATGGTCTTCATACGTATCGAACGTTACATGTTCCACATTGTAGACACCATTTGTTTTGATATGGTAGGTTTCGCCTTCGGCAACGATGGTGGCACCAAATTTTTCAATTTCCGTTTTGAGCGCCGCTAGCCGATCTGTTTCCTTGATTTTCAGGGTTTCCACTCCCTTTATCGAAATATCCCTCCGCAAAGCGGCTGCCACCGCTACTACGGTTTGTGCCAAGTCTGGACAAGCTTTGAAATCAAACAATTTTTTTTCGGAACCCTCATTCACTTTTGTGATCAGCAGGCCGTCGTGCTGAAACGAGCTGGCTACGCCAAAGTGCGTCATGATATCGACTATTGCGATGTCACCCTGTAAGCTATGTGCCTTCAGTCCTGGAAGCAGAATGGAGCCGTTTGTTGATAAAGCAACGATAGCATACCAATAAGAGGCAGCGCTCCAGTCGGGCTCGACAAAAATGGTTGCAGGCTTAAACGTTTGCGGCAGTATTTCGATGACGTTATTATCCCAAGTGTGGTTTATTCCAGCTTCCCGCAGCATATCAAGGGTCATCGTAACGTAAGGTCGGGAGGTTAGTTCACCTATAATTTCAAGTGCAAGGCCTTTTTTCAGGGATGCCGCAATAAGTAATAGAGATGAAATATATTGACTGCTGATATTTCCCTGAATAGCGATATGGTTTTTTGTTTCTCCAAGTCTTCCACGAATCATCAATGGGGGATAGCCCTCTCGGTCACTATAGGTGATGTTTGCCCCCAGCGTCTGTAAGGCTTCGACCAATATTCCTATCGGGCGTTGCTGCATCCGCTCTGTTCCTGTCAGCAAAAATTCCCCTTCCAAAAGATTGAGGTACGACGTCAAGAAACGCATGGCTGTGCCCGCAGGTCCTATATCGATGGTTACAGGTTTATCCGCTTCCGGCTCTGCTGCTTGCTTGATTGCGTGTTGCATAATCAGCGTATCGGCTGCTTCAGAGAGGTTTTCTACAGCAACCAATCCTTTGCTCAGCGCTTGGATAATAAGAGCACGGTTGCTCTCTGATTTGGAACCAGTAAGCTGAACCGTGCCTTTAGTGTTTTTTGTTGAATGGGAGAGCCTGATCGTCGATATACCCATTATGCCTCCGCTACAGAGTTAGCATTCATAATTTCGTTCTGTTTGCGAATTGACTCGTTGTGAAGCAACTCTAAATATCTTGTTGCAAAGTCTTCACTAAGCGAAAGTGCTTTAGCAAGCTGTACACGTTTCTGTACAATCTCGTCCCAACGGTTTACTTGAAGTATAGTGACGTTGTTGTCTCTTTTGTACTGACCGATCTTCTCCGCTATTTTCATACGATCACCAATTTGTTGTAAAATGGCATCATCCAGTTTGTCGATTTGCTGACGTAATTCGGCCAACTTATCCTCAAAGGCCGGGTTGTTGGACGCAGCATGACGTACCGATAGGTTGTCCAACAAGTCCGCTAACGCAGCAGGGGTAACCTGTTGTTTTGCATCCGTCCAAGCGATAGAAGGGTCTATGTGCGACTCGATAATCAATCCCTGTAAGTCCATATCCATCGCCTTTTGCGCAATATAAGGAATAAGCTCACGATTGCCACAGATGTGGCTTGGGTCGTTAATGATCGGCAAGTCTGGGCAAGCGGATTTCAACTGGATCGCCAAATCCCACATCGGCTCGTTACGGAAAGCCGTTTTCTCGAAGGAAGAAAATCCACGATGGATGGCCCCCAGTTTTTTTATCCCCGCGCGGTTTACCCGTTCAAGTGCGCCAATCCAAAGTGATAAGTCCGGGTTAACTGGGTTTTTGATCAACACAGGGATGTCCACTCCAACCAGTGCATCAGCAATTTCCTGCACCGTGAACGGGTTTGCGGTAGAGCGTGCACCGATCCATAAAACATCAACCCCAGCGGCCAATGCCTCTTCCACGTGTTTTGCCGTGGCCACTTCGGTCGCCGTCAGTAAGCCTGTTTCTTCTTTGGCACGTTTCAGCCAGGTCAAGCCTACACTTCCGATGCCTTCAAATTCTCCCGGTCTTGTGCGTGGTTTCCAAATGCCAGCACGAAGCACATTAACTTTGCCCGAATTGGCCAGTAAATGCGCTGTAGATACCAATTGGTCTTCTGTTTCTGCGCTACAAGGGCCAGCAATGATTAAGGGCTTGTCGCCTGTATCTATCCAAGATTTCAATGGGACGATGTCTAATGTATGTTTCATTTTCTTTATTGTTTTCTTATCCGTAATTATACTATACTTTTTCGTTTTTAATGTATTCGCCCATGATGTTGAAATTTACGGTATGCTTTAATACCTTACGTATGGCAGCATCATAGTCACTTTGCTTCTTCCACTCTACATCGACGTAAAAATCATATTCATTTCTTTTTCCCACAACAGGCATCGACTGAATCTTGCTTAGATTTACATGTTGTTCGGCGAAGCACTGTAACACGTTGGCTAAGGATCCGACTGCGTTTCCGGTCTGGAAAGAAAGGGAAGCCTTGTTGGCATTCTTCTGCTCGACCACCTCATTGGAAAGAATGAGGAAACGTGTCGCATTTTTTTTGTTTGTTTCTATCCGTTTTTCTAATATTTCCAAACCATATAGCTTTGCTGCCATAGCGCTGGCTATAGCAGCTGTGTTTTTTAATTGATTGTCGGCGATGTTTTTTGCACAGGCTGCCGTGTCCATTCCTTCTTTTATCGTCCAGTCAGGGAAATCACTTAAAAATTCATCGCATTGTCGGATAGCTATAGGGTGTGATTCAACGAATTTTACATCGCCCAACTTGACGCCCGGATACACGATCAGGTTTTGCTGAATGTTGAGATGTACCTCTCCGATGATGTGAAACCGATAATCGCGAAGCAAATTATAATTGGGCAAGATGCTTCCTGCGATAGAGTTTTCGATCGCCATGACAACATAATCTGCTTTTCCCTGCTTCAGCATATCGCATGTTTTCTTGAAGGATTCACATTCGATTGTCTCGATTTCTTCTCCGAAGTATTTAAAAGCAGCTTCTTCATGAAAAGAGGCCTTGACACCTTGTATTGCAATTTTTGTTTTCATTTATTAGTGGAGTATAAAAAAAGTCCCGAATTGTTATCCGAGACTTTTTTTGCTTATTTGGCAGCAGCATATCAATCTCGGCTCTTATTGCTAAAATAAAAGTATCCAAAATAAAAATATGTCCTATATGCTGTCATTGTCTCGATTTTGTATGTCAAATGTAGAGCTTAAATTTTAATATGCAAAATTATTTTAAAAAAATATTTTTATGTTGATATTTTGATATGTTTTTACGGTTTTTTTTATGTGTTTTTTTGATTAATTTTCTTCATTCAAAAGTCTGCAATTCTTATTTTTTATTATTTTTAAATTGCTGATTGTGAATTTTTTATTATTTTTTTATTAAAATTTAATGCTGTTTTTTTTTGTCTTTTCTTTACATTTTTTTTTGGTTTTATTGGGTTGTTTTTTATGGAAAAATCGTTGTATTTTAAATAAAAAAACAGGACGTTGATGGCGATATTTTGTTGTATTAAATGGCTTTAAAAATGGTCTTTAAGTTTGTCTTGTCAGTGTAGAAGCACCAAAAATTGAAGATTCGCCCGAAAAGAGATTGGTTTTCACGGTGAAGAGGCAAAGCTGTTTTAAACAAGAGTCTGGGCTCATAAAGAGGTGCGACTGCTGCTAGATGTTGGCAAGCGACGTTGCTATGGCCGATTACTAGCTTACGTCTGCATGGGAAAGACCAATATCGATGCCGAATTGGTTAAAAAAAGGATATGCAACGGTTTATACCGTGCAACCTAATGTGAAATATGCGGAACTTTTCGTACCATTGGAATGCGAAGCGCGTGTTTAGGGTTGGGGTTTATGGAAAAAATAGATTATGTGGTACGTACTGATTAGTGTTATCTGCAGCGTGACGGTGTCCGTTGTAATTAAGTTGGCGAAGCAGCGAGGGATCAAGCACCTTCACCTTATTGTTTGGAACTATCCGGTTGCAGCGTTTCTTACGTGGCTTTTTCTGCGTCCGGAACTTCCTTCGGGGGCTATATCTGACCTTCCTTGGGGCACTTACGCGGCCTTAGCTATCTTGTTGCCCGTTATTTTTCTTTGTATAGCTTATGCCATCCAATATAGCGGGATAGTCAAAACAGAGATTGCCCAGCGGCTATCCCTTTTTATTCCATTGCTCGCTGCTTATTTCCTATTTCAGGAACAGATGGCGCTGCCCAAACTCGTCGGTATTTCGGTTGGCTTGTTAGCGGTTCTGCTATCTATTAGCTGGCAAAAGGGCGGGAGTAACGTCGCTCCCGGAAAATGGAGCTACGCGGCCGCGGTTTTTGTGGGTATGGGGATCATCGATATCCTTTTTAAGCAAGTAGCACTTTATCAATTGGTATCCTATGCATTTTCGATGTTCGTAATTTTCGTTTTAGCAATGTTTGTGGCATTTTCGCTGCTGGGCTATGATGTGCTGTTGAAAAAGAAACGGTTAAAAATGGCGTCCATTTACTGGGGTATACTTCTGGGTTTGTTTAACTTTGGCAATATCTTGTTCTACATGAAAGCACATCGCTCACTTTCGGAGAGTCCATCCATTGTTTTCACTGGAATGAATATCGGTGTCATTCTTTTGGGCGCATTTGTCGGTGTCGTATTTTTTTCGGAGCGGCTACGCTTGCTCAACAAGATTGGCCTCGTGCTGGCTGTTATTTCTGTTTTAATTATAGCATACCTGTGAGTTTATTCGACGATACCTACTATTCCATAGCGGCTCCGAGCGAGGGGTTGTTTCGCGACAAAGGAAGCAAGTTCCTTGCGTACGCATATCCTTTCACAGACGAAGGCCAGTTAAAGGTAATTATTGCGAACCTGAAGACTCAGCATCCCAAAGCTCGACACTACTGTTGGGCCTACCGGATTACGCCTGATCGTTCGGTCTTTAGATTGAACGATGATGGAGAGCCTTCAGGCACAGCAGGGCGGCCCATCCTCCATATGTTGCTATCGAAAGATCTGACCAACATATTGGTGGTGGTAGTGCGTTATTTTGGCGGAACATTATTGGGCGTGCCGGGGCTGATCAACGCATACAAAACGGCCACAAAACTCGCTTTAGAAGAATCGGAGGTTATTCCGTGCACCGTGAACGATGTCTACGCCATTTCATTTGACTATCAGCAGATGAATGAAGTCATGCGCTTGGTAAAAGAAGAAAATTTGGCTATCTTAAAGCAGGATTTTGACAACCGGTGCGTTATGGAAGTAGAAGTCCGGAAATTACAGGTCAACCAATTTGTAAACAGGATGGAGAAACTAACAAGTATCGCGTATTCATTTATAACGACAAAGTAATGATTCCAGATTCAGAACTTATTCTCAACGCCGATGGGAGTATATACCACCTAAATTTGCTTCCTGGAGATTTAGCAACGACGATAATTTTCGTAGGCGATCCCGACCGTGTTGGTGATGTTTCCCGTTATTTCGATCGCATTGACGTCAAGAAAGGGAAACGCGAATTTATCACGCACACGGGGTTACTTCGCGGAAAGCGTATTTCCGTCATATCAACAGGTATCGGAACCGATAATATCGATATTGTGTTCAATGAAATTGATGCTTTAGCAAATATTGATTTTGCAACGCGTACGCTGAAAACGGAACTGGTCAGTCTGGACATTATCCGTATAGGTACGTCCGGTTCTATTCAGGGCGATATAAAAATGGGCACTATATTGGCCAGTGCGTATGGAATTGGTTTTGATGCGTTGATGCAATATTACGTAAAGCCCTATTCTTCGGAAGAAGAGAAGATAAAAAAAGAGGTACAAAAGCATTTCCACACGTTGACTTTTGCTCCCTATGTGGGGAGTGCAAGCAAACGGCTATTAACCCAAATTGCCGGAGATCTTCCTACCGGGATCACCATGACGGCGCCGGGATTCTACGGCCCCCAAGGGCGATCCGTCCGCTCCATAAATGTTTATCCTGATTTAATCCAGCGAGCTAGTTCATTGCGGTTGGAAGGTCGTCAGATCACAAACCTTGAAATGGAAACCGCAGGAATTTATGCTTTAGCCAATATGTTTGGACACCATGCCCTGTCGGTCAATGCCATCTTAGCGAGTAGGGTAAACGATGCATTTGCAGAAAATCCGAAGGAAATCATTGACCATGCTATACGTTATGTATTAGACCGTTTGTAGTTAAGCATCCTATCCATTTAATCCCTTTCGGCTGGAATCAAACCGAAGGAGTATAAACAAAAGGATGGTAAAGCTCCATAGCGAGGATCCCCCGTAGCTGATGAAAGGCAACGGTATACCTATAACGGGTACGATGCCAATGGTCATGCCGATATTGATGAAGAAGTGGAAAAATAGGATAGAAGCAACACCATAGGCATAGATACGCGCGAAGGCTGTCCTTTGTCGCTCTGCCAGATTAACGAGGCGTATTAGGAGCGTGATATATATCATGATAAGGACTACGCAACCCACGAAGCCCCATTCTTCGCCTACCGTGCAAAATATAAAATCCGTGCTTTGCTCCGGTACAAAATTGTATTTTGTCTGCGTGCCCTGCAGGTATCCTTTTCCGAACAACTGACCAGACCCGATGGCTATTTTGGACTGATTGAGATTATAACCCTGACCACGTGGATCATCCATCTTGCCTAGTATAATGTCGATACGATTTCGCTGATGCGGTTGCAGTACCTGTTCGTAAGCAAAGTCCACACAAAGTACATAGATGGATGAAGCAAGGAAGAGAACGCCGATATTGATCAGGTGTTTTCTTTTCTTCCGTAAGATGAAAGCGAAGGCCAATGCCACAGCAAACAACAGCCCGACGAGCAGCCATTGGTTCACCAGAAGTGCCAGTACGAACAAGAGGATGGCAAGCCCACCTAAAATAAGCAGGGTATTACCGACATAACCTTCTCGGTAAAACACGAATATTAAAGCGAAAAAAGCTAACGCAGATCCGGTGTCTGGTTGTAACATCACAAGCGCTACTGGAAAAAGGACAATGAGTGATGCAATGGATAATGTGCGTGGATTCGGATGTTTATTGGTTTGCGTGCTTAAATAGGAGGCCAACAGCAAGCAGGTGGCCAGTTTTCCAAACTCAGAGGGTTGGAGCCGGAAGCTTCCCAAAGGGATCCAAGCTTGATTACCGCCCACGTTACGGCCAACGACCAGTACGGCAACCAACAGAAGAATAACGATAAAATAGATGATCGGAGAAGCGGAGATAAAAAACTTCGCATCGATAATCAGTATACTAAAACCGATCAATAAGGCGGTAAAGATGTAGATCGATTGCTTGCCATAGTTTGTAGCCAGATTGAAAATACCCGGCTGTTCCGGATCAAAGACGGCAGCGTGTATATTGAACCATCCAATTATGCAAAGGGCGAACCAAAGTAGGATCGTTAGCCAGTCAATCCGGCCAAAAAAGCTTTTCTCTCCCATCTTATTCATAACGGCTTCTTACTTGACTATGGTGGACAAAGTATTCCTTTTTAGGCGCATTTGCAGCGGCTTGCGCAGATCTGTTTACACCAGCTTTTTTGCTTGTTGAATCTTTTTTGACCTCGGTTTTCTTTTCCTGTTTGGGGATAAAATTGGCGTTGTAAATCCGGTCCTGGATATACTTGGGAAGCGAGATGGTGTCATTTATATATTTTTCGACAAGCATGTTGGCAATCGGTCCTGCCCAAGTACCTCCATATCCTGCGTTTTCCACAAATACTGCAATCGCGATCTTTGGGTTTTCCCGAGGCGCGAAAGCAAAAAATACGGCGTGGTTTTCTCCATGCGGGTTTTGAGCCGTGCCGGTCTTTCCGCACATTTCAATGGTCGGTATGCGTACGCTATAAGCCGTTCCTCCCGGTCTGTTGACGGCACGGCTCATGCCTTCGATAACCGATGCATAATATTTTTCATCGACGCCGGCACTGATTTTTTCGGTAAACTCTTTTTTGATAATCTTTTTTTCGCCTATGCCTTTTACGAGATGTGGACGGTAATAAAAGCCTTTGTTGGCAACAATTGCCATAATATTCGCCATTTGCAATGGCGTTATGCCCAGTTCGCCTTGACCGATAGAAAGCGAGATATTGTATCCGGATCGCCATTTTCCACTGCCATAACGTTTGGTGTAGAAGTCTGATGTAGGTACCAGGCCGGGCCGCTCGCCGGGGAGATCAATACCTAGACGCTGTCCCAGCCCAAACTTGAGCAAGCCTTCCCGCCAGAGGTCGTAGGCCTTTGGTCCTGAGAGGCCTCTCGAGTCGATCATCCGTGCGTAGGTGTATCCATAGTAGGTATTGCAGGATCCCATGATGGAATTGGCGAGGTCCGTAGCCCCGTGGACGTGCGTGCAGCGCATGATGGCACGGCCGCCACCATACCGATAGCCACCCGGACAATTGAACACCGTTTGCTCATTTATCATCCCTGCTTGCTGTGCTGTCAGCGCAGCAACGACTTTAAATACAGATCCCGGTGGGTATTGTGCTTGGATGGGACGGATGAACATGGGTTTGGTCTCATCGTTCAATAATTTCATGTAATTATTGCCACGTTGTCTGCCCACCATCATATTCGGATCGTATGAGGGAGCGCTAACAAAGGTCAATATTTCACCGGTAGATGGTTCAATGGCCACCACAGAGCCCATTTTTCCTTTCATTAACTTCTCGGCCAATAGCTGCATATCGCGATCGATCGTCGAAATAAGCCCTTCCCCGGAGACGGCCAAGGTATCATATTTACCTTCCATAAAAACTCCCTTCGGACGGTTCAAGGCATCTACCATCTGATTTCTTATGCCGCGCTGTCCGCGCAGAAGATCTTCGTAAGAACGTTCAATACCACTTCCACCAATATAATCTCCTGATCTGTAAAACCCTTTAGATCTTTCAATATCCTTCTCGTTGACTTCTTGGATGTAGCCTAGCAATTGCGGGGCGATACTATCAGGGTAGCTTCTCACCGTTCTGTTTTGTACGTAAAAGCCACGAAATTTATACAGGTGTTCTTGAAGCTGGGCATACGTTGTGGCAGAAAGTTGCTTCTCAAAGATAGATGCGCGATAGGGTGAATGATCACGTGCCTTATCCATTCTTGTTTTGTAACCAGGTACGTCAATGTCAATAAGTTGACAAAGCAATGCGGTATCAATATCTTTCGCTTCTCTTGGTGTCACCATCAAATCGTATACTGGCTCGTTTTGCACCAGCACTTTGCCATGACGATCGAATATGACTCCACGGGCAGGATAAACCACTACCTTTCGGAGGACATTGTTATTGGCAGAAAGTAGATACGATTCGTCGATGATTTGGATATAAAATAAGCGTATCACGATGACGATTGCCACGGTGATAAATATTCCTTGGATGACAAATTTACGTGCGAAAAAGCTATTCATGAACGTAAAGTCCTTATATTAATGTTTAGATACTATTGATGCGAGATTTTCTCTTGTAAACCAGCAAGCTCATTAAAAAGATCATGCATACTGTAAAGATACTACTTAAAACGATACTGGCTAAGGTGTAGAGAAAGTTTGTGAATGAAAAAACCTCGACGAGAAAAAGCGTAAGATGGTGGATCAACGTTCCGAGGAAAACGTAGGGAAGAAACCATTTGGTACCCATTTCGCCAAGGGAAGGCGTATTGAACGAATCTTTAATTTCAACCTCTAGCGTTATTTTATGAAAAAATGTGCGAAAGAGTGCAAGGGCGACACAGGCTGCTGCATGAACACCGATCGAGTCATAAAATGCATCCACCGTTAATCCTGTAAGAAATGCCAAGATAAACAGGAGGATATTCGGAAGACCTATTGGCAATAGCAGAATAAAGAAAATATAAGGAAATGTGGACGCCACGTTGTAGTATCCTATATTCTTAAAAAGTGCCACCTGCAGTAAGATGACCACAAAAAATCGGACGATATTGACGATGATAACTCTACCCATTGTCTTGGCTTGTCGTTTCTAATGTTTCTTTTTCTTCTACGAGCAAATCCCGAACGATGTAAACATGATTGAGGTTGCTGAAATTGGTGGACAGCCTGATCTTCAAGTCCAAAAAGCTTTCCCCAGATTTGATTCCTGTTTCAGCGATATCACCTACGTGGATACCAGCTGGAAAAAGGGAATAGCCAGAGGTGAACACTCGTTCTCCTTTTCTAACTTGGACGTGGTTTGGTACGTCTCGTACTGTCCCAAAACGTGGATCAATATTGTTTCCCCATACTAGCGATCCAAATACCTCTGAGCTGTCCAGTGTTACCGAAATTTTGGTGTCTGGGTGCAACAACGACTGCACGGAGCTGAAGTGCGCAGAGGTCTGTAGTACGATCCCAACCACACCATTGCTCGTGATCACGCCCATTCCCTTTTCCACGCCATCCGCAGCGCCCTTATCCAATGTCAAGTAGTTGCTCTTTTGATGCACACTGTTGTTTGCTACATTAGCAACAATAAATGCATATCGCCCTTGTTCGATCGAGTCCGCAATATATACCGAGTCTGCTGATGTGTCGGCTTGCAGAAGGTTTTGAATCTGTTGTCTCAGCCGTACATTTTCCGTTGCCAATTTGTCGTTGGCGTCGCGTAAGGAGAGATAACTTTTCCAAGAGTTAACCTGTTGGTAAAACGATCCGATGAGCACATTGGAAGAATTGATGAAGGAGGTGCGTTGGTAACTGTTGTGTTGGACAACAAGAGCTATCGACAAAGTGAAAAACAGGATAAACCAAAAGATAGCATTGTATCGAACAAGAAATAGCCAAAGGTTCTTCATGAATATCCGTTAATTACCTGTCAACAAATACGCGATATAGAATAGCTGTTGAACTATTTTCTATATCGCGCATGTCAAAAAACTATAAGAATGCGTTACTGCATTAAAAATTTAAATCGTCCAATGTTTTTCAAAGCAATGCCTGTACCTCTAACCACTGCCCGAAGGGGATCTTCGGCCACATGTACAGGAAGCTTTGTTTTCGCCTGTATACGCCTATCCAAGCCGCGAAGCAGCGCACCACCGCCGGTCAAATAGATTCCTGTTTGGTAGATGTCCGCAGACAACTCCGGCGGGGTGATCTCCAAGGCTTTCAGGATGGCTTCTTCAATCTTAGAAATAGATTTATCCAAGCAGTGAGCAATTTCTGTGTACGAAACAGTGATTTGTTTGGGAATACCAGTCATGAGATCGCGCCCTTGCACGGCAAAATCCTCGGGTGGTTCCTGTAATTCAGGAAGCGCTGCACCAACTTCGATCTTGATTTTCTCTGCTGTGCGTTCTCCGATCATGATATTATGCTGACGGCGGATGTATTGCACGATATCCGAGTCGAAGTTATCTCCGGCCACTCGGATAGATTGGTCACAGACAATACCCGATAGCGCGATGACGGCAATTTCTGTGGTTCCGCCCCCAATATCGATAATCATATTACCAACCGGTTCTTCTACATCGATTCCGATTCCTACTGCTGCTGCCATCGGTTCATGGATAAGGTAGACTTCTTTGGCTCCCGCAATTTCAGCAGAATCCCGAACCGCTCTTTTTTCCACCTCGGTGATGCCGGATGGAATGCACACAACCATGCGCAGGGAAGGGAAAAACCATGATTTTCCATTGTTAACCAATTTAACCATTCCACGAATCAAATGTTCGGCAGCCGTAAAATCGGCAATTACACCGTCGCGAAGTGGTCGTACCGTTTTTATATTGTCGTGTGTCTTGCCCTCCATCTGCATAGCCTGCCGCCCTATAGCGATCACTTTGTTGGTGGTGCGATCGAATGCAACGATAGATGGTTCATCCACTACTACTTTATCATTGTGTATGATCAGGGTGTTGGCCGTTCCCAAATCGATAGCAACTTCTTGCGTAAACCAGTTAAATAACCCCATTGAATGTATCTTGTCTTATTTCCAATTTTAATGCAAACCTAAATAAAAAAAATGGTTTTATCTATCTGTCGACTTGGAAAAAGTAACGCATGTTATAAATGTTTTCATGGCGGAAAATAACGAAAACATCATAACGGTAATTTTGCTTTTTTATTGTGTCAACGTGCCGATATAGTAATTGAAAGTATCGACATCAACATCCTTTAAATCGTTTACACTGATGGGTAAAGTGGAAAATTTATCGGTCACTAAATACCGGTTTCTTCCGCCTTCTTTTAGACCAATATGTACAGGCATGGTGAATTGCGGCGTCTCCGTAACCCATCGGCAAGCGAGTTTGCCATCCGGGGTTTTGCGCATCTCCAGGACAGGGATACTTTTGCGTTGGATGTATTGCTCAAAAACCGTCGTGAGATCTATCCCGCTCTGTTCGTTCAAATACTGCAAAATATCCCCATAGTCTACGGTTTTATGATAGAATTTTTCGTTCAGGCCACGCAAAATCGACCGCCATTTATCATCATCTTCGACGATCGTTCGTATCATGTTCAATAACACCCCACCTTTGGGATACATATCACCAGATCCTTCTTTGTTTACACCATATGGTCCTTGCATGGGTTTGTCATTCAATATCCCTTGTCGATTGCCGTGCACGTAGGCCAAGCTTGCTTCTTTGCCGTAGTGGTAATCGATAAAAAGTGCTTCCGAGTAGTTGGTGAAGCTCTCATGTATCCACATATCTGCCAAGTCGTTCGATGTGATGTTGTTGCCGAACCATTCATGTCCCGATTCATGTACGACGATGAAGTCCCATTTTAGGCCCCAGCCGGTGCCGGAAGCATCACGCCCGAGATAACCGTTTTGATATTTGTTGCCATAGGCCACTGCGCTCTGATGCTCCATGCCGAGATGCGCGGTTTCTACAAGTTTATAGCCATCTTCGTAGAACGGGTATGGACCAAACCAATGTTCGAAAGCGTCGAGCGTTTGCTTAGCGTTTTGTTGCAAGTGTGGAATTTTTGCCTTGTTTTCCTTTAATACATAGTAGTCTATGCTTAATGGGCCTTTTTCGCCGCTGTACTGTTCCTGAACGTGTGTATAGTCCCCGATGTTAAGGGCGATGTTGTAGTTGTTGATGGGGTTAGTTACTTTCCAGTCGTAGCGTGTATAGCCATTTTTTAGCTTGGTAACCTTTTGCAGTCTCCCGTTTGAAACATTCATCAAACCATTGGGTACAGCAACCGATACCATCATGCTGTCCACTTCGTCGGATTGATGGTCTTTGGTAGGCCACCATACACTCGCTCCGAGCCCTTGGCAGGCTGTCGCCACCCAAGGCTTACCATAGCTATCCGTTTTCCAATCAAAACCTCCGTCCCATGGTGCTCGTGTAGCAGCAATAGGATTTCCGGAGTAATGTACCACAAACGAATCAACCCGTCCTTTTTCAATGGTTTGTGGAAAGGTCACAAAAACAGCATTGTAAGCGCGTTCAAACGGTATGGATTCTCCCCGATAAAGGACTTTTTCTACGGAAAGATTTTCGAAAAGGTCAAACTGGAGCTTTGTGAAATCTGTAGTCGCCTTAAAGCGAAAGAGGTTACTGCCCGAAATAAATCGATTCTCAATATCTACTTTGACATCAAGGTGATAGTATTGGATGTCATAACAGGTCCGCAGAGGAGTCAAGGTTCCGCGTAACGAATCCGCTTTGCTGAAAAGCTCTTTCGCTTTCATAAGCTGTCCATACGAAGGCGAGCAACATGCTATACTCGCGATAAATGCTAGTGTTTGAATTATATACTTCATTCGATGTCTTGTCGATCCGATTTTTCAGGGTAAATATAGAAAATGGCGGCCGAAAAGGCACCGAACAGAAAGATATTTGGATAATATTTGCCTACAGTCTGTCAATATCTTGATACTAAATGTGGAAGGTTAGATCAATGCGGCCACATAATGCTTCGCATCGCAACAAAGAAACCCTCCCTTTCCTCTATTTCTTGACATAGGCCAAGTGAAATTGGCAAAAGGTGTTCTACATTTAAGGCAACCAAGTTTTTGACACATGAAAGATCAATTTATCAACGAAAAACTTAGCGGTCAACGCATAGCATCGGGAAGAGATGTGGGACGAAGACCGATTAGAAGAACGCAGAAACAGCCTAATAGGGAGACGGTATGGAAATCTCGCTATTTCATTATCCACCTACCATTCGGCTTTTTTTGGTAACGGATATGGGTGGCTTTATACCTCAATCATAAAAAAATCTTGTCCGGGCTGATGTGTTTTGAGAACCGGGAGTGCCACATTGTATACAGATAAATTTTCTGCGAGTGAACCCGTTAGCTGGCCGGCATGTGCATGTCCATGGAATACTGCGGATACTTGCCGCCGTAGCAGGGGTTCTGCCAGCAAGGAAGATCCTAAAAATGGGAAGATCTCCACGGGCTCCCCTTGCACGGTTTCTGCCGTGGGCGAGTAATGCAGAATGGCCACTTTGGGTATATCCGGATATTCTTGTTCCAGCCGAGCCAGTGATCGGTCGAGCCGCATGGATTCGTCCACCGATTCCTGTACAAATGCTTTCATGGCCTCTTCACCGAACATAGACAGCATATACCGATCAAAGCCACCGCCAAAGCCCTTCACACCGGCAAATCCGGTATCTCGGATAACAACAGACTCGCCATCCAAAAGTTGGAAATTGCTGGATAAAAGTGTTTGCCTGATCAGTTTTTGTCGGCCTTTCTCATAATCGTGGTTACCCAATACGCCAACGGCCGGGATATGCAATGAATGGAGCTCTTCAGCCAATATTTCAGCTTCTTCCTCATCCCCGGTATCGGTCAGGTCGCCGCAGATAAGCAGTACATCGGCCAAGCTTGATATTTCCTCGAAACAATTTTTCCACTTTCCCTTATCGTTTATCTTTACGTGCAGGTCGCCCACTGCCGCGATTTTTATTCGTTCACGTGTTGCCATGTTTAAACGGTTTTTATCGTATATGATTTATAATTCCATTCTCTTACATCGACTTGGTATTGTGTCTGATCGATCAATGGTCCTCGACACACCTTTTCTACCGGTGGCGGCAAGTCGTACTGTTCTTTGGCCCGCTCCAGCAGGTTCATGAATAGTTTCTGCGGGATGATATCCGCGTATTCGGAAGGGTACACGAATTGAAAACTTAGCAATTGGCTTAACAGCAAATGCCAATGTGCATCGATACGAAACAGCAGATGATCCCAATTTAGCTGCTTGCCATATTTCAGCAAGGTGTGATTGATATCTGCATTGTCGTTACGTTCCCTGTTCTGTACATAGAGCTTACACCAAATAAGTTCTTCTGCCGGTATGAAACGCACAGGGATATCCATAAAATGGCCATGTGCAGCACGTTCGTACCAAGAATCATCAACCGTGCATATGTGGTTTACGCTATCAAAGATAATGTCTATATAATGATCGTCCTTGTAAACTTTGGCCAGCCAACGTACATCGGTGTTCTCCACGCGATATCCTTGCTCGGCGAAGAACTTTAGTATCGGTACATATTCCGTACTTTTACAAAAGATGTCCAGATCTTTCGTAGGCCTAAAAATGCCAGTATAATGGAACATCGCGAAGGCTCCTCCCAGCATGTACGGAAGCCTGCTTTCGTGCAGCAATGTTAAGGCTTCTTTAAAAAAGGCTTGTGAAGCCAATTCTTCTTCTTTTTCCAATTCTTCCATACTCGTGTAGACGGTGTCTTTAGAAAGGATTAAAACCACTTCACCGTACAATTAATAACGATTTGTGTTCGGAATCGTTCATCAAACTTTGGATTTTGTATAGAGAAGACCAGCTGTCATCCGGGCTACTATATATCTGCGCCTTGTCATATCGCGGTGTGCGGGTTGGATTTTGCGTGCGGGAAGTACCCATAAGCACTGTTTAAATACTTGTTTTCGCCATTGTCGCTAACTTGTTGGCCGATTGTACGTCTTTTCGCAAAGGGACTACAGGAACGTTGTCCTATGGTTTTATCAATTATATGCAACATGAAAAGATTCACATGCACTTTACTTGCCAGTTTGCCCCTGCTACTATGGTCCTGTGGCAATGGAAATTCGGATACTGATACCGCTGATTCAGTGGAAAGCATGCCGGGGCCGGTCAGCGAAATGGATAAATCCCGCTACAACCTCAATTCAACAGATGAACCCCTCTATGGAACGACGGATACGTTAAAACAAGATTCGTTGGAACGTGCGGATTCATTAAAGAACACAAATCCATAATCCTCAAGGAGGTTGTGGGAGCTCTATTTCCCTACCGGTTATCAAAATATCCGGTTGGCGAGGTCTGCTTCGAGCAAACATTTCCGACAATAGATTGTCTCTTAACCAAAGACAAGGTACCTATGTATATGCGAAAAGAAGAGGTTGGTCGATATGATGTTGATCATCATCCTAAAGCTGGGACATTCTATGGGGATGTACTTGCGGGACTGAGTAAGGATCAAAAAAGCCTACCGGCCAAATATTTTTATGATGCGGCAGGTGACGCGCTTTTTCAGCAGATCATGCGTTGCCCGGAATACTACCTGACAAGATGTGAAGAAGAAATTTTTAAATTGAAAACCCGGGAGTTGCTTCGTTATCTTTTTAAAGATGGCGAAGCATTTGACTTGATTGAGCTTGGGGCAGGAGATGCTAGCAAGACTCAATATCTGTTGGCAGAGCTTCTTGCGCAAGAATTTCCTTTTACCTATCGGCCTATCGATATCTCTGGTCACATCATCGAGCAGTTGGAAGAACGCCTGAAGGCAGAGTTTCCGAAGATTGCGATCAGCTCTTTTCAAGGAGATTACTTCCAAGGCCTGGCAGATATACAGCGTACAGGAAATAATCCTAAAGTGGTGTTATTCTTAGGCGCAAATATCGGAAATATGTCGCGGGATGAGGCCAAGCTGTTCTGTATGAATATGCGTACCTTCCTCGACGCGGGCGATCGGGCTCTTATCGGCTTCGATCTGATGAAAAATCCACGTATTGTTCAAGCGGCTTACGACGACAGTGCTGGACTAACCCGGCAGTTCAATATGAATCTGCTGCACAGGATGAACCATGAGCTTGGCGCCGATTTCATGGAGGATCTATTTGAGCACTATTGTCAATACGATCCCCTTCAGGGGGCCTGCAACAGTTATCTTGTCAGTATCCTTGATCATACCGTTCACTTTCCCAACAAAGATATCGCTTTTGCCAGCGGCGAAGTGATCCATATGGAAGTATCCCAAAAATACCGTTTTGAAGATACCCAAGCATTGGCTGAGGAAGCCGGATTTAGACCCGTTCACGCCGTCTATGATCGTCGTGGCTGGTTTGTAGACGTAATATGGGAAGCGTTTTAAATTTGATGAATCACATGGAAACGACAGATTTGTTAAATCAATTTTTGGCGATCAGAAATCGATCGGAAGAGCTTTGCGCTAACTTGTTGACCGAAGATTACGTCGTTCAACCTGCCGAGTTTGTCAGTCCACCAAAGTGGCACTTAGGACATACGACTTGGTTTTTTGAAACGTTTCTTTTGCAGCAAAAACCGGGATATACGCTGTTTGATCCGCAATACAATTTTGTCTTTAACAGCTATTATGAGTCTGTTGGAGCGCGGGTGATACGCACCGATCGCGGAAACCTTAGTCGTCCAAGTGTTGCTGACGTATATGCTTATCGAAAACATGTAGATGTATGTATGTTTGACTGGTTGGATCAATGGTCAGCGCAGGAACCACTTCGCGATCTGCTTTTGTTAGGGCTGCAGCATGAGCAACAACATCAAGAACTCCTTCTCACGGATATTAAATATATATTAGGCCACAACCCGTTATTTCCACCTTATGATTTGGCTTACAAAGAGAAGGAAGATTTTTCTGGTAGCGCCAGCGCGTTTATACATGTACAAGAAGGGCTATACGAAATCGGGTTTACCGGTGAGGGTTTTTGTTACGATAATGAGCAAGGTCGCCATCAGGTTTGGTTGAACGGTTTTGACATGGCGGCTCAATTGGTGACCAATGCCGAATATTTAGAATTTATTGAGGCAGGGGGATACCGCGACTTTACACATTGGCACGCCGAAGGGTGGGATTGGGTAAGGAAAGAAGGTATACAGGCCCCGTTGTACTGGCACGAAATTGAAGGTAAATGGATGACTTATACCTTGGGAGGTTTACGGCACCTCGACCCAAATTCGCTGCTGTGTCACGTAAGCTTTTACGAGGCAGCGGCATTTGCATCTTGGAAGGGGATGCGGCTGCCTACAGAACAGGAGTGGGAAGTTGCCGCGGGGATATTTGATTGGGGGAGACGTTGGGAATGGACAAATAGCGCATACCTACCTTATCCAGGTTTTCGAAAAGCCGAGGGCGCTATCGGCGAATACAACGGCAAGTTTATGGTCAACCAAATGGTACTTCGAGGTGCATCGGATGCCACCCCCGCAGGCCATAGCCGTATGACGTATCGCAACTTCTTTCACGCGTCTACGCGATGGCAGTATACAGGTATTCGCCTAGTAAAGTGAGGCTAAAGAATCAGGGGACTAAGCGCTTGCCCAGTATCTTGAGACCATACTCATGGCCGTCCATTTCGGCAATGCGCGGGAAATTGCCCCAATCGGTAAAGCCAAAGCGGTAGAATAAATTTAAGCTTGGTATGTTGTGTGAGAAGATAAAGGCAAGCATTGTTTTGATTTGGAATTGTGGGGCGACGGTCAGCGTATGTTGAAGGATCTGTTTTCCATAACCGGCACCTCGCTTGTCCGCAGCTAGATATATACTTACCTCTACCGTTGCGTTATAGGCCGGCCTACCATAAAAAGATTGAAAGCTTACCCAGCCGATGGTATCTCCGTTTTGGTTCTCCACCATCCACAGCGGACGTCGGTTGGCGCTATGTTCGGCAAACCAGGCCAGCCTACTCTCGGCAGTGATCTCTTCGGTATCAGCCGTTACCAATCTAGAGGCGATTGTTGTGTTGTAGATCGCTACAATCTGGGCTAGATCCGATGCTGAAGCGTCCCGGTAAAGTAATGGTTCCATGTTTTCTAGTGTTGTCGCTGCAAATATATAGATCGTCTCGAAAAATCGACGGAGCGGTGCGCGGTTTATTTAAAAGGATCCGTACCGAACGTGATAAATCATCTTATACATATCAAATCCCGGTGCCCAGTAATCATTTTGGATGTCGATAAGTTCAAAGCCATTTTTTTTATAAAATTGGAAGGCAAGCTGTGAGGTGCGTACGCTGATGGCATCTATGTGTGTCATGCATCTAATAATATCCATGCGATGTTGCAGCATTTTTGTTCCAAAGCCTTTGCCATGCTGTGCAGGATGCACAAAATCCCAGCTTAGTTTCGCTATTTTATTCGCCTCGTGAAAGTTGATGCCGGCTGCCGCTACAATTTTTCCGTGTAGCTCCGCTACAAAGTAAAGTTCAGTTTCCAGATCAAGGTAGTGATCAAAGTCTGCAATTTCCTCTTCGGCAAAGTAGGTCGGTACCAGTAGGCGGAGGATTTCCAATAACGGCGTCTTATCCTGTGGTGCGTAAGGTCGAATGCTTATTTCTTTTTCCATGCGTTCAGCAATATTTTCTTAATCACACTTTTTCGCTGTGCCATCACTATTTCGTTGTAATGTATTAAAATCTGACCGGTTTTACAAACGTTCCATCCGCCTCATTGAGATCCCTTCATTTGCTTGAGGCTGAAGGCGATCATGCCTCTCAACCTAGTCGCATCGTCGTTATAAGCATAACAATATCTAGAGTAGCGACTATTTGGGTGCTATGGCCGAAGGAGTAAGTGGGTTGCTGCAGCATGGGCAGCATGCGGCAAATCAGGATAAATATAACATGGGGGTAATCACGATGGGCATTTTATCGGTCAGGACCAGCGTTACCTCATGTTGTACGGCATATCCACCTTTATTCCCTAGCATCGTAAAGCCATCAGCCTGCTCGACAGCTAGGGTGGAGCGTGTATTAAAAAAAGTTTCTATAGCGACCACCGAACCTTTGCGAAAGCGCCGTTTATCTGAGGGATCCCTAAAGTTTAAGATATCAGTTGGTTCTTCATGCAAGGCGTTTCCCAAACCATGGCCTCCAAGGTTTTTAATGACATGGAAGCCTGCTGATTTTGCACTTTTTTCCATGTAGGCGCCTACTTCATTTATGCGTATGCCCGCTCGCATACGGGGTATCAGCGCTTGCAAAGTGCGGAGCGAGCAATCCAGCAATTTTCGTTGAGGATACTTATCGTCGCCAATGAGGATGGACGCGCCATTGTCGGCCCAAAAGCCATTCCACTCGGCGGAAACGTCGATGTTCACTAAATCACCGTCCTGCAATATGATATCGTTGGCAGGAATGCCATGCGCGACAACATGGTTAACGCTGATGCAGGTATTCCCCGGAAAACCGTACGTTAGTCGAGGAGCAGAACGCGCACCTTTTGCCGTTAAAAAAACTCCGCCTAGCTCGTCCAGCTCCTTGGTGCTCATGCCCGGGCGCACCTGTTCCAACATGTACTGCAATGTTTCGGCTACGATGTGTCCCGCCTGTTTTAACATATTGAGCTCCTGCTCCGTGGTTACAATCATCTCTTTTTTATTGCAAAGATACCTCGACGGATTTAGCTGTAGGTAGTAAATTTTGGACAGCAACAGTACCAGCTAATTTGGTTATATTTGTTGCTATGCCTATACAGTGTTTAACATCCATTCGGTTTTCATTTGATCAAGATGGGAGACGACTGGCGGTCGATCCTCGGATGGCGCATTTTGTCGAGGGAATTTATCAGTTCGAGCTCCCTAATTTGCCCGAAGAGATCGCCCTTTTCAATGATGGGTTACCCGCATTAATCGTTCTTCCAAGAAATGATCTGGGCAGTATGTGCCGTGTTCAGCACCAACCCATTTCTTTGGGACCGATATGGTTTACGGCAGGCGCGATCAATCACAGCTATTGGTTGCCCCCCTGCGTGGCAGATGGTGAAAAATTGACCATCGTACGCTTTTTTCCATCCGCTTGGCAAGCACTTTTCGGGAAAACAGCGTTCATGCAGCCTTATGTGCATAGCCTTGCCACGTATCATGCTGAACTAGCACTTTTTTTTAATGAGATTTATCTGGCACCTTGTCTTGTCGCTGCGTTGGAGAGCCAGCTGCTGAAACTATGCAAGCTTTCTTCAGTAGATCATACGGCCTCAGCTTTTGATGAACTTGCAATTGCTATGCAGGCAGGAAACGCCCGCTCCAAGGCGGTTCAAGAGCGATCCCTACGATCTCATCTTCATCCTAAATGGGTGCAACGTCAATTTAAACAGCGTTTGGGAATGAGTCCGTATCAGTTTGAGCAATTGCAGCGCTTTCTTGCTGCTTATCAATGTCTTCAGGAAAACACCGTGTCTAGTCTACATGCTGTTGCTGATGTGTGCGGTTACTACGATGCCAATCATTTGGTTAAAGATTTTAATAAATATCTGGGCATATCGCCAAGGCAATATTTCAAAAAAAGCGTTCGCCACTAAATATGGAAAATCAGTTCGAAAGCCCTTTTCGAGGCAAAATTATCGCCGAGCACAATACCAATCCCAATATTATAGCGGGTAAGTTTAGCTATTATTCGGGTTACTACCATGGTCATGCTTTTGAAGATTGTGCCCGTTATCTCTTTCCTGATCGGGATGGTGTGGACAAGTTGATCATTGGAAGTTATTGTTCGATCGGAACGGGCGTTTCGTTTATTATGGCGGGCAACCAGGGACATCGCAGCGACTGGATTTCGAGCTTTCCGTTCTACTTTATGGACGAGGTTGACGGATTTGCCGATAGCTTAAATGGTTTTAAAGCAGCCGGCGACACGCGTGTCGGCAATGATGTTTGGATTGGTGCCGAGGCTATGATTATGCCGGGTGTGCAGATAGGAGATGGGGCCATAATCGGTAGCCGAACACTGGTTACTAAGGATGTAGAGCCATATGCTATCGTTGCAGGTAATCCTGCGAAAGAAATTCGGAAGCGGTTTGTAGCCAGCGATATTGATAAACTGTTGGAGATACGATGGTGGGATTGGGAAATGGAAAAGATCGCTGCCTCCATGGCCCTGATCTGCTCAGCAGACGTAGAAGGGCTATACCTTTTTCATTGCCTGTACGAACCTTTGTAAAGCGATGTCTAGTATAGTATTCCCGTATTCCCCTTTGCGGGGCATGCTAGCGGAGAGGCAATGCTGTATCGGGCAATAGATAGAACCATGCGGCTGAAAGGTGGTCGATTATATCTGTCGCCGTCATACTCTTTTGATGCACGGCTTTCGCCGCACAGTCGGCAGCCAATCCGTGCAAATACACACCGAGGATTGCGGCGTCATGCGGTGCGTAGCGCTGTGCTAAAAGTGAACCTATAATTCCCGATAATACGTCTCCTGCACCGCCGGTAGCCATTCCAGGATTCCCGGTCGAGTTAAAATGCAGCTGTCCGTCCGGAAATATGATCACCGTATTTGCTCCTTTAACGATTAGAATCTGTTGGTAGGTAGCCGTCCATTCCAGTGCCTTCTGAAGCTTGTCAAAATCGTGCTGCCACTTGCCGATCAATCGCTCCAATTCTTTGGGGTGTGGCGTTAGGATCGAAAAAGGAGGGAGCATGTGCAGCCAATCCTGCTGTGATGATAGGATATTTAAGGCATCTGCATCCAACAACAGCTTCGGTGGATCGGCAAGTTTTTCTAAGTCTTTCAGCAGTTGAAAAAGCGCTTTTCGGCTTTCTTCAGCGGTTCCCATCCCCATACCCACCGAAAGCGATTCGCCTTGAAGGGCTTCTTTGGTGAAGGTACTGATGCTACGTTCGTTTGGGTCTGTTTTTGCCAATGCTTCCGGTACGGTGGACTGTATGATTTGATAACCGCATTGTGGCACGTAACAGGTCACCAAACCGCAACCGCTTTTCATCGCCGCTCTGCCTGCTAACACGGTAGCGCCGATACTGCCATATCGTCCACCCGCAACCACTGCATGGCCAAATGTCCCTTTATGCGAAAATTTAGCCAGTGGCCTGACGAGCTTTTTGACATCGATCGAGGTCGTGTAATGTGCTGAGGTTTCTTTCTCGGCTATTATGCGCTGATCAAACCCCATATCCAAAAGCATGAAATCGCCTGTAAAACGGCCGTAACTCGGCAGCAGGAGCGGCACCTTTACAAAGCCCAACGTATACGTTTGGTTTGCTTCTACAACGATGGCATCAGTAGGCGTATGTTTGTCGGCCAATAAGCCAGAGGGAACATCGATAGCAAAAACAGGGTTGTCGACCGCATTGATCTGCTGGATTAACATCCGCCAACTTTCATCCAGCAAGCGAGACAAGCCGTGGCCGAAAAGCGCGTCTATGATAATGCTACCCTTTTCGAATGCCAGTCCGCTGTGTTTGTCTATTGCGATGATGTCAATACCCGCCTGCACCAGTCGCTGTTGATTGAGTAGATTTTCCGAGCTGTAGCTGCTATGTTGTAAAAGGTATATTTTTACTGCGTGGCCGGCCTTGTGCAACAGGCGTCCCAAGACCAATCCATCTCCCCCATTATTGCCAAAGCCACATAGTATTTCAGCTTTGCATCGGCATTCTCCAAAAACTTGCTGCAACGCGCCGAACAAAAGGCGTCCCGCACGTTCCATCAAAGCCGCTTCCGGCAGTTGTTCTTGTAGCTTAGTTTGTTCTTCTATGTCGAGGATCTGTTGCGTAGAGAGGATTTTCATAACGATCTGTTTCGTGCACCTATGGACTAAAATAACCAATGAGATCGATTAAAGTTTCCAAGATTTGGCCGCACATAGCTTAATTTTGATACAAGATACCTCCCCGGTAGCTGCGCCAAATTACCCCATGCCGGTGATTAAATAGAAAAAGCCTACGTTTTGTGCGTAAGCTTTGTCGTTGATTTATACCAAATATCACCTTTTAGATGGCCCAGCGAAGCAAGCTTGCTCCCCAAGAAAAACCGGCACCAAAGGCAGTTAGCATGAGCAGGTCGCCCTTTTGCAGCTCTTTGAGATTTTCCCAGATGCAAAGGGGGATCGTTGCTGCAATGGTATTGCCGAGGTATTCGATGTTGCTTAAAGTCCGTCCGGCGGCGATATTTATTTCTTTACCCACCGCATCGATAATGCGTTTGTTTGCTTGGTGCGGGATCAGCCAATCAACTTGATCAATAGCTAGGTTATTCCGTTTCAAGACTTGATTGCAGGCATCGCTCATGGATTGTATGGCTTGTTTGAACACCACCTTGCCGTCTTGTCGAATATATTTCTTTTCCAAAGCGATATTTTCATTGTCCTGGGCATTTAGCGAACCGCCGCCTTCAATATTTAAGTAGGCACGGCCATCACCGTTACTCTGCATAAACGCATCGATGATGCCAGTTTCCAACGAGGGCTCCAACCAAACAACACCTGCTCCATCGCCAAATAAAATATTGGTGGAGCGGTCATGCATGTCTACAAACGCACTGATATTATCAGCACCGACCACCAATACGTTTTTATAACGCTCGGTTTCTATTAGCGATGAACCCATATCCAAGGCATACAAAAAGCCAGAACAGGCTGCATTCATATCAAAAGCCCAAACGTTATTTAGTCCCAATTTTTTAGCAATGATATTTGCCGTGGCAGGCATCATGACATCGGGCGTTGAGGTGGCCACCAAAATTGCGTCGACTTGGTTAAGATCTTTGCCAAAGCGGGTGCAAAGGTCGCGGATAGCCATAACGGCCATATCCGATGTTGCGAGATCGCTGTCTAAGATCCGACGCTCTTTGATCCCTGTTCGTTTCACGATCCATTCATCGGAGGTGTCGCACACCTGTTCCAAATCAAAGTTCGTTCTTCGTTTCTGTGGCACATATCCACCAATACCAGTTATTGCTGCATATGGTCTAGAAAGGTAATTATCTTGCATGTGTATTTGATTCTCCTCAATAAAACTGGGCAAATGTACGTTTTTTTTATCGGACTCATGCTGATGCGAGCAACAGATTAAATTCCAAAGTTAAAATATCTGCCATAAAATCATCCCTGTTTTCTTCCGTCCCCATGCTATGTTGCCATTTGATTTGCTACCCACAGCATCGGTGAACGCTTTCTTTGCCGTAATGGGATATGGGAGACAGCTGTCTCCTATCATTCGCCTGATATCTGCTTTTAAAGCACTAATCGTTACTACCCTAAAAGCAATTTAGCTTTTTCTGAACAGCGTAAAGCAGCAGGAAACCCACTACGCTATGTTTCTGTATTGATTTTTTCTGCTGCTGTTTCCTTATCGTCCTGATCAGCTTCAAGCACGGCATCCTCCTGCTCGTCATCTGCTGCGTGTTCAAATTGTAGGTGCGCATAAATAGGGAAGTGGTCTGAGTCAAAATTGTCCTCTTTCCGGATGGATATCAACTTAAAATGCGGGGAGATAAAGGCGTGATCGAGTGGGAAGCGCATAAAAGGATAATGCGCATGGAAAGTGTTGAAGAAGCCGCGGCCGCGGCGAGGATCCAATAAACCACTTATTTTCAGGAAGAGGGTAGTGGTATAGCTCCATGCTACATCGTTCAGATCGCCCATCACCAATGTTGGCAGGTTAGATTTTTTTGCATCTTTCGCAATCAATAGCAGTTCCTTGTCTCTTTCTGTCGACCGAGGGTTCTCATTCGGTACAGGTGGCGTGGGGTGCACGGCGAAAACTTGTATCAATTGTCCGCTCGGCAATTCTACTTGGCAGCTTATCGACGGGATGTCCTCTTCTACAAGATATCGAACCTTCTCATTTTTGATCGGATATTTGGAAAACAATAACATCCCGTAGGTATTATCAATTGGCACTTTGACACGGTAGGCATACTTGTCATCCAATGATGCGGTCCCCTCGGCCCATTTGTGATTTGTTTCCAGCAACAGCACGAGGTCTGCTGCACAGCGTTCTACAACAGCGAGACACCCTGTGATGTTATTGTTGTCCTCGTATACATTCGAAATCAGTAGGGAAATACTGTTTTCGGGGCTGTGTTCATTTGCTTGCTGTACCTGTTTCTTCCCTAATATGGTAAAGGGTAAGATAAGGTAGATAAGATAAACAGCGTTGGCAAATATCAGTACTGCGACGATTGTAGTAGCGGTATCCATCGGAAGGTCGACAGCAAAATAAGCTGCAATCCATACAAAAGTTAAAAACAATTTTTGTATCCGAGGGTAGTCAAATACCCGAAAGGTCCAAAAATCGTTTCGGATAAGTGGGATTAAGGTGAAGCACAAGATTATGACTCCAGTAATAATTAAAGCGTCATGCATAATAATTGTATACGGTTTACAACATTAACCCGTCTTTGCATTGTTTGTTTAGATTTTATTGAAATTTAATAGACAGCCACGTGCTGGATAGCAGGTGGGAGGCCTTCGCGGGAATTCCAATAGATGGATCTTATCTAGCGGATTTCTTCCACCGTAAAATGGATTTCTTTCAAGGGATAGTCTGATTTGTCCGTTCGAACCTTACTAATTTCCAGCAAAACCGATAAGCCTTCGTACACCTCTCCGAAAACAGTGTAATCATTGTCTAACCGGGGTTGTCCACCGATTTGCAAATACGTGTTGCGCGCCTCCGTTGTGTAGGCAAACCCTTTCTTTTGTTCCAGAGCGTCCAGCTCTTCCGTGCTGACCGGCTTTCCCACAATGAAATACAGCTGGTTGAGAAACGACGCTTTTTCGGGGTTATCATCGCGTCCGGCACCAAAGGCACCAACCTTGTGGTAGGCGCGTGGATCGAATTCAGCGGCTAAGCGTGGTTTTCCAAGCTCGGGATGCGCTGCTTCACGCTTCGCAATGTCCGTATCGTGTTCTCCACCCTGCACCACAAAGTTCTCGATGACGCGGTTGAAAAGCGCATCACGATATACATCGGATTTAATCGCCTGCAAAAATAGCTCCCTATGCTTCGGCATAAAGTCATATAACAGGACTTTAAAAGAACCGTAGTTGGTTTTAAATAAAACGCGGCTGGTTTGAGCCGAGATTCCGTTGCAAACAAATAAAGCAAAGCAAACAAACAAGATTTTTTTCATAGATAATGGCGGTATTTCTCCCAAACATATCGAAAAAAATCGAAGGCAGGCAACTGGTTGAGAAATTTAATGCTTTCTACACAATTGGGATGTTAATTTGGTTGTTGTGCTGCCAGGAGAAGCTGTGCTGTGGCGTTGTTATTCTGCGTGAATTTGACTATTTTGCCATAAAAAATAGAGATTTTCATGAAATATGTAGCTAATCCAGATCGTTACCAGCAGATGCGATACAACCGTTTGGGCAAAAGCGGACTCCGTTTGCCTGCAATATCTTTAGGCCTATGGCACAATTTCGGCGATGACGTGCCGCACCAAACAAAGGTAGATATCTGCACCACTGCCTTCGATCTTGGAATCACACACTTCGATCTGGCAAATAATTACGGGCCGCCTCCAGGTAGTGCCGAGAAAGCATTTGGACGTATGCTGAAAGAGGAATTTGCTGGCTTGCGCGATGAAATGATCCTGTCATCTAAATCCGGATATTTGATGTGGGATGGGCCTTACGGCGAATGGGGGAGTCGAAAAAATATGATTGCCAGTTGCGACCAAACGCTGAAGCGCTTGGGTGTCGATTATGTGGATATCTTCTATTCACACCGATTTGATCCAGAGACGCCGTTGGTGGAAACCATGCAAGCGTTGGATCACTTGGTACGAGCTGGAAAAGCACTTTACGTCGGTATTTCTTCTTATAATGCAGCGCGCACGCGCGAAGCATATAACATATTAACGGAACTGGGGACACCATTTGTTATCCATCAGCCCAGCTATTCTATGCTAAACCGCTGGGTAGAGACCGATGGTCTATTGGATACCTTGGAAGAAGTTGGGTTAGGATCTATTGTGTTTTCGCCACTTGCTCAAGGGATGTTAACCAATAAATATCTACGCGATATACCGCAGGGAAGCCGTGCAAGTCAGGCCAAATCGTTATCTACAGACTTCCTGTCGGAAGAGAATTTGACACGCGTAAAAGCGTTGCATGAATTGGCCGAGCAACGTGGACAAACCCTCGCGCAAATGGCTATCGCCTGGGTGTTGCGTGATAAGCGCGTAAGCTCCGCATTGATTGGCGCCAGCAACGCACAGCAGGTGGTGGATTGTGTAGGAGCATTGGCGCATTTAGATTTCTCTGATCAAGAGCTTGCAGCGATAGACAGATACGCGCTGGATAGCCAGATCAATATTTGGACAAAGTCTGCAGAGCTCGATGCATAGCAGACAGCGTGTCTCTCCCTCTACAAGCAGATGGAGAGACACGGCCATGTCCAGTTGCTTAAAAAATTTCCTTCAGGTGTTTGTAGTTCGCTTTGATCGTGTCGAATACTTCATCCATGCGACCTCCCAGGATCATTTTCGCCATGCTTTCCGTCATGCCCAAGACCTGCTCTTTAGTGATATGAGCTGGCATTGCGAGGGCATTCGGGTTCGTGAAAACATTGAGCAGAAAAGGCCCGTCGAAAGAAAAAGCCTTGCGCAAGCCGTCTTCCACTGCTTCCGGATCATGTATGTTCATGGCATGGATACCCATGGCTTCCGCTACTTTCGCAAAGTCCGGATTTTCCATAGACGTTTCGTTGTCCACTAAGCCCGCCACTTCCATTTCGAGCTTTACCATCCCCAATGCCCGGTTATTGAATACGATAATTTTAATCGGCAGATTGTATTGTTTGATCGTGGAGAGGTCGCCTAACAGCATGGACAAACCACCATCGCCACAGAAAGCAATGACCTGTCTTGTAGGGTATGCTAAGGATGCACCGATTGCCATTGGCATCGCATTGGCCATGCTGCCATGGTTAAAGGAGCCCAGTAATATCCTGTTTCCGGTTTGGTGAAGATAGCGCGCACCCCACACGCAGGACATGCCGGTATCCACCGTGAATATGGTGTCATCGTTCGCCAAGGAGTTAATTTTGTCCGCCAGGAATTCCGGTTGGATTGCATCTTTTTCACCATTGCTCTCGACGTATTGGTGAAGCCTTTCCTGTACTTTTTGATGAAAAGTGCCAAAAGAATCCAAAAAGGAACGATCTTCTTTTTCCTCGAGAAAGGGAAGCAACGATTTGATGGTGTCTTTCACATCGCCCACTACACCTATGGTTAAATCGGCGCGTCGGCCAAGTCGGTTTTGTGCTAGGTCGATCTGGATGATCTTGTTGTTTGTGGGCATGAACGCATCGTAGGGCATATCGGTCCCCAAAAGAAGGAGGACGTCCGCTTCTTTCATCGCTTGGTAGCAAGATGGAATCCCTAATAAACCGGTCATGCCGACATCATAGGGGGATTCCAACTGTACATGCATCTTCCCGCGGAAACTATAGCCTACTGGAGCTTTCAACTTCGCAGCCAGTTCCGCCACTTGATTTTTCGCTCCTGCGCAACCAATGCCGCCATATATCGTAACGGTTTTTGCCTCGTTGAGCTCTTGGGCGATACGTTGAAGCTCGTAATCCGATGGACGAATGATGGGCTGGCACTTGTATACTTTTTTCGATGTATGCGGTTCCACGGCTTTGAGCTCTGATACATCGCCTGGCAAACCGATTACGCTTACTCCTTTTTGCGCGACGGCATGTTGTATTGCTGTTTGAAAAATCCGCGGTGCCTGCTCGGCTGTGGTTACTAGCTGATTGTAACCGCTGCAGTCATCAAAAAGCTTGTACGTATTCGTTTCTTGAAAATATGTTGTTCCCATTTGGTTGGTAGGGATTGTCGATGCAATAACCAATAGCGGTAGGTGCGAGCGATGTGCTTCATATACCCCATTTATTAAATGGATATGTCCCGGGCCGCAACTTCCGGCGCAGCAGGCAATTCCATCCAGCTCTGCTTCTGCGGCGGCGGCATACGCGCCAACCTCTTCATGGCGCACATGAATCCATTTTATGCGCCCATCTTTGCGGATAGCTTCGTTGAAAAAGTTTAAACTATCTCCGGTGACCGCGTATACCCGTTTTATACCTGCTTCGACTAGCATCTCTACCAATTGCTCTGCGACTATCTTCGCCATATCATAAGTGTTTACGATGAAAATTCTTTTTAGGAAAAACAGTCAGATATGGTTTTTGTTTCTGCAATTTAACAGCGAAGGAAAAGATGGCTAATTTGACGAAGGTAATACGCAAAAAAAAGTAAGCCCTCCTTCTGAAAAGCTTACCTCTTTTACCTATATCGTGGCTTACTTACCAGCCTTTAGCAGCGCCTCCTTTGAAGACCTCTTCTGCTTTCGTTTCCACTTCATCAGACTGATAGGCCTTCACGAAGTTTTTTACTTTTTCGTCTTCCTTATTGTCCTCACGGCTGACAATGATATTCACGTACGGTGATTTCTCGTTTTCTACAAAAATGCCATCCCGCTTGGCGATAAGGTTGTTGCTGGCAGCGAAATTATTGTTAATAATGGCCACTGAGACCTTGGCATCGTCCAACGTACGTGGTAATTGTGGCGCTTCGAGTTCCAAGATGTTCAATTTAAACCGATTTTCGGTAATGTCCTGCAATTTTGGCAAGATGCCGACACCGTCCCTCAGTGTTATCAGACCTACTTCCTGAAGAAGCAGGAGTGCGCGGCCGAGGTTGGTCGGATCATTGGGAATAACAATGGTGTCTTCGTTCTTCAGCTCGCTGATGTTTTTTATTTTTTTTGAATAGCCCGCCATGGGATAAACGAAGGTATTACCGACGATCGCGAACTGATAGCCTCTGCTCTCCGTCTGTACGTCCAGATACGGCTTTGTTTGGAAAACGTTGACATCGACATCCTTTTGTTGTAGCGCCTCATTGGGCATGACATAGTCGTTGAACGAAACAAGTTCAACATCCAGGTTGTATTTTTCTTTGGCAACTTGCTGTGCTGCTTCAGCTAGGCTGTACTCCGGTCCGGCCTGCACAGCAACTTTCAGAACTTTCGAATTGTCGTTGTTTCCGCCGCAGGATAGCATAGTGGCCATCAAAACTGCGGTTATTGTGCAGGTTGTTAAATTAAATTTCATACGTGTGCTATTGCTATTTCCCATTTTACTGTTTACTTCCTATGATCTACTCTTTTCGATAATCTATCGCCCAAAAACTGTATGCCGAATACAATGCCAATTAAAAGCAGAAGTACCATATTCATAATGAAGGCATCGTAGCCTACATAACCGTATTGATAACCGATATGACCCAGGCCGCCAGCACCCACTGCGCCCCCCATTGCCGAGTAACCGACCAAGGTGATCAGTGTGAGCGAGCCACTATTAACAAGTGCTGGTAACGCTTCCGGCATAAGCACGCGTCTGACTATTTGCACCGTAGATGCGCCCATGGAACGGGCAGCTTCGATAATACCGTAGGGGATTTCCAATAAGCAATTTTCCACCAAGCGCGCCACAAATGGTGCTGCGCCGATGCTCAGCGGCACAATGGCTGCCTTCATTCCAATCGAAGTGCCCACCAAGGCCCGCGTAAATGGAATCATCCACACGATAAGTATGATGAACGGAATGGAGCGAAAGATGTTCACAAAGAATGCGGTCGTTCGGTTTACCGATTTATTGGCGAGCAGTTGTCGTTCTCTGGTTAAAAATAGTATGATACCTAAAGGAAGACCCAGCAGAAAGCTAAAAAATCCGGAGGAGAAGGTCATAACCAAGGTTTCCCATGTTCCTTTAGCGAGTAGCCAAAATGTTGCTTCAGACATGATTCTTCTATATGCTAATCAATAATTAATGACGGATTTAACAATTCCTGTGTAATGGGCGATTTAGCATGGTTGAACAAATGTTCAACGCTGTTTTTCTCGACAATTTTTCCTTGAGAAATGACCGCTACACGATGGCAGATCGCTCGGACAACTTCCATTTGGTGCGTTATCAGCACAATAGTAATGCCGAGTTCGAGATTGATACGTTTTAGCAAAGAGAGAATTGACCGTGTAGTTTGCGGATCCAATGCACTCGTAGCCTCATCGCACAGCAGAATTTCCGGTTTTGAAGCTAAGGCTCGGGCAATGGCCACCCGTTGTTTTTGACCCCCGGATAGGCTCGCTGGGAAATCATATTTTTTATCCTTTAGATCAATTAATTCCAGCAGTTCGTCCACCCGAATTTCGATTTGGGCTTTCGGCATGTCGGTAAGGGTCAGCGGAAAGGCAATATTCCCATAGACGGTTTGGGAAGAAAGCAGGTTGAAATGTTGGAAGATCATACCTATTCTTCTGCGAATGTGAATCAATTGTTTGTCGGAAAGTGTTGTGACTGCTTGACCAGCTAGATAAATATCTCCCGCGGTAGGTCGTTCAAGTAGATTTATGGTACGTACCAATGTACTCTTTCCCGAGCCTGAATAGCCGATGATACCAAAGATTTCCCCCGTAGCTATCTCCAGCGAAACATTATCTAAAGCTTTTATCGCTTTGTCTTTTTTGTAAAAAACTTTATGAACCCCTTCTAATCTTATCATGAGTTATTCCGTGCTACCGTCTGATGATGTTCAGCCAGCGAAACAAGCGCATGGCGAATAACAGCAAAGATAATGTTTTTGGTGCGAAATTAGTCTATACAAAGAGTCGTAATTATGCACGGATGCGAGTAACCGCCTTTTGGCGTTTCGTGAAACCGTATGAACAAACTCCTGTTTGTCGAAAATCACGCCTCCGTTTGCGGTTTCTAGAAGATTTGAATATCTTGAGGCTTGATTTTGACGAAATGGGCATATTAGATTTTTTCAAGAAACACGAGCCAAGCGAACCATCGTTGGACAAAAAAGAGACGAGCGGTGAAACGCCAGATGACAAAGCGGGAGCTATCATTTCTGCAGGGGATGTTGGCAAGGGACAGGGTGCTTACTTGGGCAATCTTGCCCATACCGCTGTCATCGATCAATTGTTACGTGTCCCACGCAGCGACCGCGATGAAGGCTGGATCAGTGAATTTCTAGCACATGTGGCTACCGCCAGTTTCGCCTGTGGACAGCCTCAAGTTATCCAAGGCCCAGACAATTTTCCATATTTTCAGCTCTTTATTCCAGAAGCCAACAAAGCTTTCCAGTGCTACGTGTTGGAGCATATGCTTGACGACTTTTTGCTGGACAACGGTTTGGGGATTGCTTTAGAGCCAAAAGATGGCGAAGTAGAGTGGGTTTTATCCTATGGCGATTTGCTGCATTATGCCGTACATCGCACGTTTACCATTCCACAGGATCACTTATTCGGTAAGGGGAGCGAGGGAGACGAAGTGGTCGGATCGGATGAGCAAGTGTTGGTTGGCGCCCCGTCAGAGTCTATTTTGCCCCGTCGAGCCCGCTTAGTGATTCGCGAATTTTTGATTGCTCAGGGTATCAACGATCCGAAAGTGTGTTTGATTGATCGTTCGGCGTACGGAAAAGGACAGGATTTATTGTTCAATTTGACACCTTGGCAATTCGATAACGAGGCTCATTACCAAGCGGTGATGCGTGCACTGGGCTGGTTTTTACCTCGCTACTATTCGTATTCAGGGACAGAGGAAGCTGCCTTCAAAGACCACTTTGTTGCCCTGTAACGGTATATTTCCAAATAGATCAACGGGAAAAACTTTTTTTAAACAATCGTTCGTCTGGATCAGCCTGCGGTAAAGGTGTTTTTGTGCGTGTTTTTCAGCTCCGTTGTTCGTGTTGGAAAAAAATTTTTTTCTTTTCAAGAACGAACCTGTGCAAAGAAAGGTTCATGTAGTGTACTGTTAAAAAGAAAAAGGATACGTATGGCACACCGCGAAATACTTTTTATATTGAGCTCGCACGAGGATATGATCGATACCGATGCAAAGACAGGGATTTGGTTGGGGGAGTTCACCGATCCCTATTATGCCTTTTTTGATGCGGGCTACAACATCACCTTAGCTAGCCCTAAAGGTGGCACGCCCCCCATTGACCCGCTCAGTAAACTAACCGAACATCTTGCCGCATCCAATAAGCGCTTCACCAAAGACGAAGAGGCACAGCGGCTGTTCGCATCCACAGAAAAGTTAGAATCGATCGATCCGGCCCGTTTTGACGCCGTGTTTATCCCCGGTGGGCATGGGCCACTTTGGGATCTTGCAGAAGATCTATCTGTAGGACGTATCCTGACCCATTGCGTGCATGATGCTAAAATTATCGGCGCTGTTTGTCATGGTCCTGCCGCCTTACTCGCTATTGAGCGCACTATCTTTGGCTTCCTTCGCGGAAAAAAAATAACCGCATTTTCTAACCTCGAAGAAGGTATGGTGCTGCGCAATCAAAACGTTCCTTTTCTGCTGGAAACGCGCCTTCGCGAGCATGGCGCGCTACTGCGTTTGGCTAAGGTTCCGTTTATGTCGCATACCGTGGTAGACCACAATATTGTTAGCGGACAGAATCCTTTATCGGCACTCGCCACGGCAAAAAAAGTGATCGAATTGTTGCAAAAGCAATACGTCAGTGTGCTGTGACGATATAGATGGTCTCCTTAATTTTGTTTCACAGACGAAACAAAATGCAGGTAAAGCTATTAAACAGTGTAATCGATATTCTTTAATCGGAGGATAGCATATGATGCAATTCGTTAGACTAAATTACAAAGTGCTTCGGGAGTTGAAAAGTAAAGGGTACAATGCATTGCGTTCCTGCTCTGATGCCCACAGTGTTGATCCTTCTTGGGTTCCCGACGAAATCCATATCGACTTTCGTTCGTACGCTTACGTCAAGACAGAAGTGAATCAGTTTTTAGTGATTGAAAACGTCTTGCAGCACGTGGCGGAGGTAGACTTATCGGGTATGGTCTTTTTGGAGCGCTAAGGCAGCGACACGAGGTTGTGCTATCGATAGGATCGTTTAAAATTCGTTTTTTAAGTGGTACACGCACTTCAAATTCGGTGAAGTTGCGCTAATTTAAATCCGGTGTTTTCGGAAAGTTGGCCACATGGGCGAATTTTGGGCCAAGGTTTATCAGTGCTTGCTTCCACAAATCTTCGCCGTCTTTTACGAAAAGCAACTCGGCGGGAAATTTATTGTGTACCAACCAGCTATTTTGCGCTATTTCCTGATCTAATTGGCCAATATTCCAACCGGCATACCCTAAAAAAAACTTTATATGCTCTGGTTGCAACAGGTTGTCAGCAATAAGAGCCAGGGCTTGGTTGATATCGCCTCCGAAGTATATCCCGTCTATCAGCGGCCAGCTTCCCGCTATTTTTTCGCCCGCGGTATGAATAAAAAATAGGGAATCCACCTGAACTGGTCCACCGATGTACAGCGCAAATTCGTCGCCCGCCGCGTCGGGAAAAATATCCGAGAGTAACAGGGTGGAGCGACTGTTTAGCACCAGACCCATGGTTCCATTTTCAGGATGATGCTCGCATAATAAAATAACCGATCTATCGAAATTGCTATCTAGCATAAAAGGTTCAGCAAGCAATAAACTACCTTTTGTCGGTGCATGTATATTGAACATGGTACAATCGTTTAAGTGAAATACAGCAAACATACTGCCGTAAAAATATCAGCTATAAAGCGCGTTATCGAAGTGAAACGACAGACTCCACCGCTGCGATGTCTCGCGACTCGCAACCGCCGTTGCTAATCAGATATTAATATAAGCCAATTTACACAAATAAGCAATTTTTTATGTGCTTTGTCGGTAAAGCCACCGCTTTTGATTAAGTTTGCTGTGTATCAATAAGACTTTAACCATGTCTATTACGGATAAAAATATTGCGGCCATTCGGGCGGATTATAGTAAATTTTCGCTGGATGAGCGTGATGTATTGCCTCATCCGATTGCGCAATTTCGGAAATGGTTTGATGAGGCTGTGCATGCGGAGGTATTGGAACCCAATGCCATGGTGCTGTCCACCCTCAGTGAGGACGGCTACCCCTCTTCACGCGTCGTGCTACTGAAGGATATCAAACCTTCGGGTTTTAGTTTTTTTACCAATTACCATAGTAAAAAAGGAGAATCGATGGCCGCGCACAAACAGGTAAGCCTGTTATTCTTTTGGCCCGAGTTGCAGCGCCAGGTACGTATTGAGGGGCAGGCAGAGCAGCTTCCCTCGGACGACTCGGATGAATATTTTGCATCCCGTCCAAGAGGAAGTCGTGTGGGGGCTGTCGCTTCACCGCAAAGCCAAATTATTGCAGATCGTTCTGCGCTGGAAGCGCGTGTTGCAGAGGTGGAAGCGACCTATGTTGGGCAAGAAAGCATTCCGCGCCCGGCATATTGGGGCGGTTATCAGGTCGTACCCCTATTTATGGAATTCTGGCAAGGCAGGAGCAGCCGTCTCCACGATCGCATTGTTTACTTGTTTCAGGACGGCGCCTGGGTACGTCAACGTTTAGCACCTTAGGATATGGTAGAGCAAATCCAACATTTATTGCATGAAAAGTTCGGAGAAATGGCCGTCTTACGTGTGGATGCACAGCCCTTACAGCCGATTCTAGTGGTCAACTCCGAGTTAATCGTCGACATCTGCCTTTTTCTGCGCGATACGGAAGGTTGTTATTTCGATTTTCTTTCCAATATTTCCGCCGTAGACTATTTTCCGGAAAAACGTTTTGCTGTTGTCTATCATCTATCGTCCATCCCTTACCAAACGCAGGTCACCCTAAAGGTTGAAATAGATAATGAGCGTTTGCTGCACGAATTGCCCGTAATGCCCTCCGTGTCCAGCGTTTGGCGCACAGCAGATTGGCACGAACGGGAGGCCTACGATCTCATGGGAATTTTCTTTAGCGGGCATCCTGATTTACGACGCATACTGTTGCCTGATGATTGGGATGGCTATCCACTACGAAAAGACTATCAGGATGCAGAAACGTACCATGGAATCGCAATAAAGTAAGGTATAAGATGAATTATTCGGAAGCGTTAGAACGATACAAGCAAAAGATAGCGTCAGTAGGCGCGCAAGAGATGGTCATCAATATGGGACCTCAGCACCCCTCTACGCATGGTGTATTGCGTTTGGAGTTGATTACCGATGGGGAAATTGTAAGGGATATTATACCACACTTGGGATACCTACATCGCTGTTTCGACAAGCATGCCGAGTCTATGAGCTATGGCAAATCCATTCCCTTCACCGATCGCCTGGATTATTTGGCATCGATGAACAACAGCCATGCTTTTGTGATGGGAGTGGAGCGCATGCTGGGTATGGAGCAACGGATTCCGAAGCGCGTGGAATACATTCGTGTGCTAGTCTGTGAGCTAAATCGTATTGCGTCCCATCTGATAGCCATCGGTACGTACGGCATTGATATCGGTGCGTTTACTCCTTTTATGTGGTGCTTTCGCGACCGTGAACACATCATGAATATGCTGGAATGGGCCTCCGGGTCGCGCATGCTCTATAATTATATTTGGATAGGTGGGCTATTTTACGACTTACCAGTTGGTTTTGAGGATCGATGCCTTGATTTTGTAGCTTATTTCAGGCCCAAACTGGCTGAACTGGACGAGTTGCTCTCCACCAATCAGATATTTATTTCGCGTACGGCCAATATTGGTGCCCTGCCCGCCGATGTGGCAATAAACTACGGCTGTAGCGGGCCAATGTTGCGCGCCTCCGGGGTGAAATGGGACCTACGACGCATAGACGGCTATTCAGTATATCCTGAACTGGAGTTTGAGATACCGGTAGGAAAAGGGGAGATGGGTACGCTTGGAGACTGTTGGGATCGTTATAAGGTTCGTGTCGATGAAGTCAAAGAGTCACTAAAGATTATTGAGCAATGTCTACATCGCCTGCGTGGCGACTTCAAGCGAACGCCTGAATTTGACCCCAGGGCACTGGTTCCGAAAAAGGTAAACTTAAAATCACAGGAATATTACATGCGTGCTGAAAATCCGAAGGGAGAATTGGGATTCCATTTTGTGACCCAAGAGAAGACGGACATCCCTCGACGGGTAAAAGCAAGAGGACCAAGCTTTAACAATCTTTCGGTACTGCCCGAGCTGGGCAGGGGGCAGTTAATTGCGGATCTTATTGCCATACTGGGATCCATCGATATCGTGCTAGGAGAAGTTGATCGGTAGCTACAAATTAAACGTTGCAACTTGCAAAGTTGTACGGAAAGATTTACATTTGCAATCTCATAATTTAAGTTTATAATTGGTTAATAAGAAAGCCCGTAGTCGCCCGATTACGGGCTTTTTTCTTTTAAATGTTATGTGGTTTTATCATCCACGATTCGTAAATTCGTGGGCGTGCAAACCGAAAGGAAAGCACCTCATTATTTGTTTTTATTATCTGCTACATTATTAGTTTACTATGTCTTCAATTCTTATTAAATCTGCGCAAATAGTCAACGAGGGAAAGACGATTACAGCCGATGTATATATTAATCACGGTCGGATCGAAATGATCGCGGAGTCTATCGCACATCCAGCCGATCAGGTAATCGATGCGACAGGTCTCCATCTTCTACCTGGCCTTATTGATGACCAAGTCCATTTCCGGGAACCCGGATTGACCTATAAAGCAGATATATGGCATGAGAGTAGGGCCGCTGTGGCTGGTGGAACGACATCGTTTATGGAGATGCCCAATACGGTGCCCAATACATTGACCCAAAAGTTACTACAGGATAAATACGAGATTGCCGCCGACAAGTCTTTGGCCAATTACTCCTTCTTCATGGGGGCGGCAAACGATAATCTGGCGGAAGTGCTGAAGACCAATCCCCGCGATGTTTGTGGCATAAAGATCTTTATGGGGTCGTCTACTGGCAATATGTTGGTCGACAACGAGGATACCTTAGAAAAAATATTCCAAGAAGCGCCCACGTTGATTGCAGTGCACTGTGAGGATGAAGCGACAATCCAGAACAACATGGCCGATTTTAAGGCACAATACGGTGAAGAAAGTTTGACTCCCGCGATGCATCCGCTGATCCGCTCGGCAGATGCCTGCTACCTATCCTCTTCGAAGGCTGTTGAACTGGCAAAAAAACACAACACCAGGTTGCATATCCTGCACATATCTACCGCACGCGAAACACAGTTGTTTGACAATAGCTTGCCATTAACGGAGAAACGGATCACTGCGGAAGCCTGTGTGCATCATTTGTGGTTCTCAGATAGCGACTATGCACAAAAAGGAAATTTCATCAAATGGAATCCAGCGGTGAAAACATCGGCGGATCGGGATGCTATTTTAGCGGCGGTATTAGACGGTCATATCGATGTGATCGCGACAGACCATGCTCCACATACGTTGGAAGAAAAAACACAGCGCTATGCGCAGGCACCCTCGGGCGGACCATTGGTGCAGCATGCGCTGCAGGCCTTGCTAGATTTGGTGAAGCAGGGCAAGCTTAGCTTGGAGCAACTTGTACAGAAAACGGCACACAACACTGCGACGATGTTCCAAGTGGAAAACCGGGGGTTTATTCGGGAAGGCTATTGGGCTGATTTGGTATTGGTGGATCTACAAAAACCATATACCGTTAGCAAGGAAAATATCCTATCCAAGTGCGGTTGGTCTCCATTCGAAGGGCATACTTTCTCTTCAAGTATTGTCCATACCATTGTTTCCGGAAATCTAGCCTTCAGCGAAGGACAGCTTATCGAGGTAGGTGCTGGGCACCGGTTGTTGTTCAATCGATAGGAACCAGATGCTCGCGGCAGACCGAAGCCTATCAAGTTCTTTGCCGTTAAGGCGAATAATATAGAAACAATAAGGGATAGAACCGTGTTATTTCAGTATGATGAATAGAAACCTCTTTATCGTTGGCATACTGGCTATGCTACAGGCTTGTACGACACTGTCTCCAGAAACCAAATCAGACTATTCGAATGCTATGAAACTGGATTCCACGCAATTTAATGCCTTGCATGAACACTATCGGGAAAATGCCCTCTTGCATCGCCGATTTAAGCACGATGAGGTAGACTCCTTGGTGAAGAAGCACCGCGGAAATGCACTTTTTTCAATAAAGGAGATAGGTAAATCCTTTGAAAACCGATCAATCTATAAGCTTCAGTATGGAAAAGGAGGCACGAAAGTGATGCTTTGGTCGCAGATGCACGGCGACGAGCCGACAGCCACGATGGCATTATTTGACCTGTTTAACTTTTTTGAAGGTAAGGATGACGGCTTCGATTCCGTTCGCCAGTTGTTGAACGATAAATTGGACATCCATTTCATCCCCATGCTTAACCCGGATGGTGCAGAACGCTATACACGACGGAATGCACAGCACATTGATCTGAACCGCGATGCGCGAGTAGGGCAAACCGTTGAAGGTGCGCTTCTCCGTCGGATAGCGAAAGAGGTAAAGCCGAGCTATGGATTTAATCTGCATGACCAAAGTATTTATTACAATGTTCCGGGAACGAAGAATCCGGTTGCTATTTCCATGCTCGCACCGGCATACAACGAGGCACGTGAAGTGAACGAAGTTCGTCGCGGTGCCATGCAGCTGATAGTGGGCATGCATGCTTTGCTACAGCAATATGTGCCTGATGCGGTCGCTAAATATGATGATACGTATAGCCCCCGTGGCTTTGGCGACAACTTCCAAAGTTGGGGCGCGAGCACGGTGCTTATCGAATCTGGTGGCAAAAAAGGCGATCCTGAGAAGCAGGAGCTGAGGCGGCTTAATTTCGCGATCATCCTAAACGCGCTGATGGAAATAGCGCAGGGATCCTACAGGCAGTATGACCCCAACGACTATGACAAAATACCATTCAATGCGTCGCAAATGCACGACGTCGTGTTGCGTGGTATCGATCTTGGCACAGACAGTGTATCGTTAAAGACGGATATTGCCCTGCGCCGAACGGAGATGACCATGGGCCGCGATTATTTCGTTCGCGGGCATGTGGAGGATATCGGTGATCTGGATATCGCATACGGTTATGACGAGCTTGCAGCACAAGACTTGAAGTTTGTGCAGGGCAAAACCTATCCACAAACATTTGAGACGGTAGATGAGATTACGATGGATTGCGCCTGGAACTTATTGAAGGAGGGCTTTGTGGCTGTAAAGGTAAACAGTAAAGGTACCGACCATTTGCATGATTTGCCTTTGGTGGTGTTTACGCAATCTTCTTTTACGCCCACTGCACAAATAAGCCTGTTAGGTACAAGCAACTTTTTGTTGGCGAGTGGCGGAATGCTCAAGTATGCTGTTATAAATGGCTACTTGATCGATCTGTCGCAAAGGCCGAAAGCCAAGTTTTTTAAAAACAGGGTGATTTAAACGTATTACATGCGGTATGGAGCCATAGCACCATACCGCCTTTTTTTGCTAGTTTTTTACAGGGGTTACCATGTACCCCTTATCGCGCAATAATTGGATCACGCCATTTTTACCGACTAGATGTGCGGCACCCACTGCAAATACAAAGGACTTTTCCTGCATCATGTCCGGCATTTTCTGCAGCCATTCTTGGTTGCGAGCATCCAAAAGCTTTTCCTGTTTCGGGCCAGAAAGAAAGGCCGTATTCATCGTCATTGCCTCAATCTTTTGCAGGTTCTCGCTGAAATAGGCCGCTACTAAATCTTTTGTATAGGCTTTCGCATCAACCATAGAGGTTAGGTATTGATAGAGGTCTTCCGCCGTGAAAAGGCTATCCAAGAGGTCTATTTGGAAGGTGGCACTTTCTAGCTCCGAAACGGGCTTGCCACTAGCTTCGGGCAGATTCTTTAACTCATTTTCCATCATTTTGATATCTTGCATGCTTGCACAGTCAAATCCTTTGATGGCGAGAAGGGAAATTGCCACTGCGGGCGATACCTGATCGAAGATGGTCGGCGGGATGTCGTTCGCGACCAAAGCGCTGTCGATCGACTTTTTCTTTTCTGCAGAGAGGCTGTCAAAAAAAGTAGGTTTAGGCGCAATTTTGCTTTGCAGAAGTGTCATATTTTTCGGATTGCTTACATCCACTTCCACGGCTAGTGCATCGCTCGCAGCTAAAGCTGTCTGGACTTTTTCAGGGATACGGAAATCGGCACTGCAGGCCATGTGCAAGGTCCCAAATACGTAAGAGTCTTTTGTTAACCCATTGCCGGAAATTTTCCAAAGCAACGAGTTTTCCTGTGCGCCGGCCCAGATAGCTAGAAGCAGCGAGGCACAAATCAGTAAGATTTTTTTCATTTCCATGTTCGTTTAGGGGTTAGTCGCCATGTTGCAGGTTTTGTTACACTTTTCCCATTCTTTTGCAGAACGGATAAGCGATTGCCTTCAAAGCCACACGCCGAGGGTATTTTGATGTGGTGCTATTACCCTCAATATGAAGGCTAGTAGGTGGTAAATCGCTTCTTCATGCACGCTAACATAGTCTTCAAAATCCAAGAATAAAGCGTATCTTTGCCGCATGATTAATGTTTCAAATCTTAGCCTTCGTTTCGGCAAACGCGTGCTGTTCGAAGATGTCAATTTAAAATTTACCCCTGGAAACTGTTATGGAATTATTGGTGCCAACGGCGCTGGAAAGTCCACGTTCCTCAAAATTATATCAGGTGAGGTCGACCAAACGACCGGTTCTGTTTCCTTTACGCCGGGCGAGCGTATGTCGGTATTGAATCAAAACCATTACCAGTTTGATGAATTCAGTGTCTTGGAAACTGTTATGATGGGCAATCAGGAGCTGTATAAGGTGATGAAAGAAAAAGATGCCATCTATATGAAAGAAGATTTCTCGGATGCAGATGGCGAGCGCGCAGGAGAGTTGGAGAGTCTGTTTGCAGAGATGGACGGGTGGAATGCCGAAAGTAATGCCGCAACATTGCTGAGCAATTTGGGCATCAAAGAGGATCTCCATTACAAACTGGTCAACGAGCTGGACGGTAATGAAAAGGTTCGTGTATTGCTTGCGCAGGCGCTTTTCGGTAATCCAGATGTTTTAATTCTGGATGAGCCTACCAACGATTTGGATATCAATACAATCGCTTGGTTGGAAGATTTTTTGGCAGGTTATGAGGCTACTGTCTTGGTGGTATCCCACGACCGTCACTTCTTGGATCATGTATGTACCCACATCGTAGATATAGACTTTGGTAAGATGACGATTTATTCGGGTAACTATTCGTTCTGGTATGAGTCTTCCCAGTTGGCATTAAAGCAACGTTCTGACCAAAACAAGAAAATGGAAGACAAAGTCAAGGAGCTGCAGGAATTTATCCGGCGCTTCTCTGCCAATGCATCCAAATCAAAACAGGCTACCTCGCGTAAGAAAGCCCTCGACAAACTCAATATCGAAGATATCAAGCCTTCAAACAGGAAATATCCGGCCATTATGTTCAACCAAATGGATCGTGAGCCAGGCGATCAAATTTTGACGGTGGAAAACCTCCGTAAAGAGGTCAATGGCGAAACCTATTTCAAGGATATCTCCTTTATGATCAACAAGGGGGATAAGATTGCTGTCCTGTCCGAGAATTCGCTCGTAACGTCGGCATTTTACGAAATTCTTGCTGGTCGTGATAGCGACTACTCGGGCGACTTCAAGTGGGGGATTACCATCACGCCAACCGATATGCCTATAGAAAATGCAGCATATTTCGATGGGGTAAACGATAACCTCGTCGAATGGCTACGAAACTATACCACAAAGCCGGATGCGGACGAGCAATTTATCCGTGGGTTCTTAGGTAAAATGTTGTTTTCTGGCGAGGAAGTGATGAAGAAGGTGTCGGTGCTGTCCGGAGGGGAAAAAATGCGCTGTATGTTCTCGAAGATGATGCTGCAAGGTGCTAACTTCTTGATGTTTGACGAGCCAACCAACCACTTGGACCTCGAGTCGATCACCGCGCTGAATAATGGCATGCAAGACTTTCGTGGATCCATGTTATTCACCTCGCGTGACCACGAGTTGACCGAAACGGTAGCGAATCGGATCATCGAATTGACGCCAAACGGTATCATCGACAAGTTGATGACTTACGATGAGTACATTAACTCTGATGTTGTAAAGGCTCAACGCGAAGAGCTTTACGCGAAGAAAAAGTAAGGGTTATGGCATAATGAAACTATAGGGCTTTTTTGTAAAGCCCTATTTTTTTGGACAATCGTTTGCATGTGTCCGAGATTTGTTAGCGCTAGATTTTTTATTTAGTTTGGTGTTCTTACGAATTTATGATTGTAACCGATGGGCAATTTTTCTATTAAAAACTACTTCTTGCTGTGCTGTTTGTTGATATGTTTACTCCCGGCCGTGGCACAGGTGCCACAACCTTTGGCCCACGAATTTCGAGAATTGCCTGATCCGACAAAAGACACACTTGCTGACTGGACGGCAGTAGCCAATGGTTTGCAGCGATCATTCGTAACCGTTGATAAGCGTTTTGCAAAATCATTGCCGCCCGCTATTGTCGTCATGGAGGAAGAGTCGTTGACTGGCTGGCGGGGAGAGCGTTTATCTGCACAACTGCTGTTGTGGGCGACCGAGGATATGCCGGAAACGACGTTACAGATTTCGGATTTAAGAGCTGACGACGGGGCCTTGCTTCCGAGCGATGTGATCACGGCCCGTTTTGTACGCTATGTGATGACCGATGAATTTGCCGGAGGTTGTGGGCACCGAAAGCCCGAAGACTTTGCGTCGTCGCTTGTTGCAGATATGTTGGATGATTGCAAGAGCTACGATATAGAAGCACGCACTGCGCGGCCGGTGTGGATCACGGTGCGTATTCCCGCAGAAGCCAAACCTGGCCGTTACACGGGCGAAATCTCCATCAATACAGCAGGACAACATGTTAAGCCCCTGCGTTTACATGTGCACGTGCTGGATCAGCTGCTGCCCGAAGCCTCCGCTTGGACATATCACCTCGATCAATGGCAGCATCCTGCAGCGGTAGCACGGGTGTCCGGTACCGAGCTCTGGTCTGATGCGCATTTTGAAGCGCTCAAACCGGTCATGCAGCTCTTGGCAGATGCCGGACAAAAAGTGATTACCACCACGCTGAACAAAGATCCATGGAATGTACAAACCTATGATCCGTATGCAGACATGATCAAGTGGGTGAAAAATACGGACGGGAGCTGGAGCTACGATTATACCGTGTTTGATCGTTGGGTGCAGTTTATGCTTGATCTAGGAATCAACAAAATGATAAACTGCTATTCTATCGTGCCGTGGAACAATGAAATCCATTACAGCGATCAAAAAAGCAAAAAGATGGTCAACGTATCGGCCAAACCAGGCACCGCGATTTTCGAAGAGCTGTGGACCCCGTTTTTGACAGATTTTGTCAAGCACCTGCGTGCAAAAGGTTGGCTCGATAGGACAAATATTGCCACAGATGAGCGCTCGCGCGAGGAGATGGACGCGGCTTTCGCGCTGCTGAAAAAGGTGTGTCCGGAGCTTGGGGTGTCTTATGCCGATAACCAAAAAACCTACCAGCGCTATCCAGCGAGCGATGACATCAGCATTGCTTTTGGTCATCCTTTTTCCGACGAGGATCTCCAACGCCGCCAATCACGCGGACTGAATACCACTTTTTATATTTGTTGCAGCGATGGTTTTCCAAATCAGTTTACGTTTTCCGACCCGGCGGAATCGACCTATCTGGCATGGTATGCCGAGGCGGCTGGCTTCGATGGGATGCTGCGCTGGGCTTTTAATTCCTGGGTGGAAAATCCGCTGCAAGACTCGCGGTTTCGAACATGGCCAGCAGGCGACACCTATGTGGTTTATCCAGGTGGGCGCAGCTCCATCCGATACGAACGGATGTTAGAAGGAGTCCAAGATTACGAAAAAATACAGCTCGTAAAAGCGCAGTTGTCGCGCGCACATAGACAAGCGGAACGAACCCGTCTGCTTGATGCTATCCAACGACTGAACCAAGTGCAACGCACGCCATCATGGAACGCGGATCTGAATATGGCGAAGAAACTATTGAACCAATTGTCTGCGGAGCTGCCTGTGGAAAAATAACAGCTAGCTTTTTGGTACAGGATTTGTTCAATAGCTACCTAACTTCAAACAAAAAGTATACTATGAGAACATTTGCCTATCTTTTCGGCGCTATTTTTATTTGTGCAGCATGTGGTCACTCCGCAAGACAGGAGCAATTGCAAACTGATTCGCTGTCGGATTCTACCACGCTTACAGAAATCGATTATGCCGGGTCATATAGCTACGAACAATCGGGCGATACGGTGGCCTTGCACCTAACCATGCAAGGTAGCAAGGCGGTGGGCCATCTTACCTATGCTTGGAAAGAAAAAGACCATAACAGCGGAAGTTTTGAAGGTGAAGTGAAGTATGGTGTGCTGCTAGCCAATTATACCTTTAGTTCGGAGGGCCTTACGTCGGTACGTGAAGTGGCCTTTAAGCTGGATGGAAAAACGGCCACAGAGGGCTATGGAGATGTGGAGGAGCGAGATGGCAAGTTTGTTTTCAAGGATAGCAATGCACTTGATTTCAGTCAAGGATTAGTGCTCCAGAAGCAATAAATACAACACAGAGACACGCGAGAAGGTGTCTAATTGGCTGGCTGGCCTGCTATTGCAGTAGAGCCAGCCAATCTTGTTTATTGAACTGACGGATGATGTCGGTTTCCGCTTTCACCATTCCTCCCGCAAGAGCACGCTTCTTATCCTGCAGGCGTTGGATTTTCTCTTCGACCGTGTCGGGGCAGATCATGCGCACGGCGACCACCTTTTTCGTTTGCCCAATCCGATAGCTGCGGTCTATCGCTTGGTTTTCTACTGCCGGATTCCACCACGGGTCCACCAAAAACACATAGTCTGCCGCTGTTAGGTTCAACCCTACGCCACCAGCCTTTAAGCTTACGAGAAAAACTCGTTGCGTGGCGTCGTTTTGGAATGCCTCCACCACTTCCCCACGGTTTTTTGTCTTTCCCGTCAGGTAGGTGCTCGATATACGCGCCTTATCCAAGGCATCCTTTATGAGATCAAGCATCCCAACAAACTGGGAGAATACCAATACCTTATGTTCGCTGCTGATCGCCTGCAAGTGTTCGAGCAAAGCGTCTAATTTAGCCGATATATGGGCATCATAACCTTCTTTAAGCAGGACCGGCGCGTTACAGATCTGTCTTAGACGGGTGAGGCCTGCCAGTACGTGGATGCTGTTTTTTTTCCATTCATCCGCTGTTATGCCCTGCAGATAATCCCGCAGCTCCGCTTCATACCGGTTGTAAATTTCGCGTTGTTGTTCGCCCATTTCGCAGTAGATAACCACTTCTGTCTTTTCCGGAAGTTCTGTCGCGACTTGTTTCTTTGTGCGTCTCAAGATAAATGGAGCTGTTTTTTCCTGTAACGTTTGTGCACGTTTTCGATCTTCGAAGCGATCGATGGGTATGGCGTATGTATCTTTGAAAAATTGCTTGCTACCGAGTAAGCCCGGACAAGCAAATGAAAGCTGCCCATAGAGATCCAGGGTGCTGTTTTCAATGGGCGTTCCCGTCAGTACGAACCGAGTCCGCGCTTTGAGCAGCCGGGCCGCTTTATACCGCTCGGAGTTGGGATTTTTTATCGCTTGGGATTCATCCAGCACAAGGTTGTTAAACATAATTCTTTTTAACTTGCTGATGTCTGAAAGCAATAGGCCATACGATATCAATACAACATCATACTGTGTTAACCGGCTGTACGTTTGTGCTCTTGATGTCCCCTGTAGTGACACGACACGCAGTGTGGGGGCAAATTTTTCAAATTCCTGCTGCCAGTTGAAAATTAGCGATGTGGGAGCAATAATAAGGTGGGGGCCACACTGCCCCTGCTCGGCCAATAGCAATAGGTGGGCAACGATCTGTATGGTCTTTCCCAAGCCCATATCATCTGCTAGGCACCCACCCAGATTCAGCTGATCCAATTGATGCAACCAGTAAAGGCCGTCCAGTTGATAGGGACGTAGCGTTGCGTGGAGTGTTCGCGGACTGATGATTTCGTCGCGCTTTTTTATGCCGGCTAACCGTTTTTGCAGGCCAGCGGCTTCCGCACGGATTTCTTCGGGTATGCGCTCCTTCTCGAACAGCTCGTCGATCGGCATCGGGCCAATTTTAGGGATTTTCAGCAGATCGGCCTCGAGCACGGCAAACTGAAAGTAACGCGCTATTTTCGCGATCCACTCTTCGGGGATCATACCCACACTGCCATCATCCAGCGTGACGTATTTGCTTTTGTTTCGTATTGCCCGATGAAGCTGCGTCAACGAAGCCTTCTGCTTACCAAATGAGGCCGACACCTTCACGTTAAACCAATCGTGGCCGCTCATGATATCGATAGCAATATTTGCCTTATATGGATTTACCTTCGTTAAGCCCATCTCTTGGAATCCCAACAGGGTGATACCTTCATTTCTCCATGCTTCGAAAGCGTTCAAAAACCAGTCGCCTTCAAAAAAAAGCTGATGGTGCAAGTAGAAATAGTCCATCTCCTGCTGCTGCGCCTCGAAGTCGGGATGTTGATGAACGACGATATGCCTGAAGCGGTCTTCTGCATCGATAGCGCGATCGAGTTGGAACATGTTTCCGTTAGCATCGAGGCTTCGTATCTTTTTCTTTGAAGAAAGCGGAACTTCTATCGTACCATAACGCATAACAGGTGTGATATTGATGTAGCTGTTTTCTTGGCTAAAATAGATCAGGCGCTCTTGGCTGTTTTCAAAAACTTTTCTCTCGGTTGCTGTGGCAGGTCGCACATAGGCATAGTTGATATGCACCAGCTGTTCCAAGGGATCTAACGTATGGCGTACAAATTCATCGTACTTGGAGGCGTGCACCAACAATATTTCCGCATTTTTTTTGAAATATTCCAGAAGGCGTAGCAGCGCTAAATGACCGATCAAAAAGAATTGATCTTGCCTGCAGAAAAAGTAACGGTGCTGCAACGTCAGGCTCTTCAGTGGAAGTCGCTCATCGTTCCAAAGTAAATAAGCAGTTATTTCGTAGAACGGCTGTCGTTTAAATACGGATACTTCTATGGATGCGTCTAGTAAAGCTAACTTTATTTCGCGTAGGGACTTGCTGCTGATCTTTTCGGAGATTGTTCGATCATGGTAGTAGATTGGGAAGTTTTGCGCATATTGGCATAGCATACAAAGTGCGTCCAGCGTGTTGCTATCTAAGTCGTCGACATGCTGCTGTTGCTGCAAGCTCGACAGCGCCGCATAGCATTTGGCATCTGTGATATCGTTCGTTGTCCACAGTAATGGGCGCGGGTCTACCACATCAAACGGTGGCTTTAATTTCCCGCGGGGCGTGAAACCAACGTCTGCCATATCGATATGCAGCTGCTCGTAGAAGCGGTGCTTGCGTAATACAAGGATTCTTTTTTTCTGTGGCGCCGGTAGCACAGCTTTTCTGTGATTGTTTGCTAAAATAGTACGGAGCTCTTTTTCGGGGAGGTGGTTGTCTACAGCTAAAATATTTCCCTGTTTCGGATGCACCCGTAAATTCCCTTTATCATAGGAGAGGGAGAAGTAGTCATCCAGTGTAGATTCGTTTTCCAAGCCATATCGCTCGGCATGTGGAACAAAACAGGTGGTTCTAGCCTCCCGGTCGAAAAAAGGACGGTAATTTTTCTGCGTCATGAGCGCTAGCAGCACGAGCATCTCATGATAGCAGAGGTGTGGCTTCTGGATCGCACAGGAGCACGATATCGTCAGCGATTGATCATCTTGTATTACTTTTATCTGCTCATTCGTGCCCAACGAACCGCCCATGCCGAAAACACCTTGATCGATGCTTAAGGATATCACACGTATCAAATGTATATCGCTGCGCTGCGGAATAGCGCTCTGCTGGTAATGTGACAGTAAGGTAACCTCGCTCAAATGCGCAAGGTTGAGGTGTGGAAAACGATATGCCCCTGTTGGTCCCCGCATACGCTTATCTTAGCTGTGCCGTTTTTTCAGGTACATTGCTCTAGTCAGCTGCGTTTCCATTTTCATCCTTCGTGATTATGGCCTCTCTAAAGCGCATCAATCGGATATAAGCGGGCGATTTTTCAATGTCCTTTTTCCAAAGGTCGAGCATAATGAATTGCGTTTTTAAAAAAAGTTCCACATCAAAGACAACTTGATCTGGTGATATCGTTACCTCATCGGGGAAGCTTTTTCCCATTAATTCACGTTTCAATTCATCTATCGTCATAGCAACAAAAGTAGGAAATTAAGCAACGCTATTTACAATAGGATGGTCAAATTGCCGTAGTTTTCCGCTAAATTGCTTCGACTTATATGTATACGATGGTTCGTATCTTAAATTAACTATGTTTATGGAGTACATGACACTGAACGATGGACAACGAATTCCATTATTAGGTTTTGGAACCTATAAGGCCACCGCCGCAACAGGTGTTGAATCGGTACGGGAGGCGTTGAGGCAGGGGTATCGCTTACTGGATACCGCTGCGAAATATGAAAATGAAGAGCAGATAGGAGAGGGCATTCGCCTCAGCGGCCTTTCGCGAAAGGATATTATCGTGACGACAAAGCTATGGCGGGAAGATTTGGGCTACGCGCAAACCAAGCAGGCTTTTGATCGTTCTTTAAAAAAACTGGGGCTGCAATACGTGGATATCTACTTAATCCATTGGCCAGCAAATGCAAAAAATTACAGCAATTGGCGTCAAGCCAATGCCGATGCATGGCGCGCTATGGAAGAGTTGCAGGCCGAGGGCAAAATCAAATCCATCGGGGTGAGCAACTTTTGGCCCGAGCACCTAGATGCCTTACTGCAGACGGCCCGCGTGTTGCCCGCATTGAACCAGATCGAGTTTCATCCGGGCTATTGGCAACCGGAAGTAGTTGCCTACTGCCAAAAACGGGGTATAGCAATCGAGTCTTGGTCCCCCTTAGCGCGCGGGAAGGTCTTCGGTCATCCTGTATTGGAGGGTCTTGCCCAAAAGCATGGCAAGTCTGTGTCGCAGTTGTGCTTGCGCTGGGTCATCCAGCATGGTGTTTCGGTTATTCCGAAAACTACTTCACCGGAAAGGATGGCCGAAAACTTGGATATCTTCAATTTTAGCTTAACTGACGAGGAGATGCGCCAAATCGATCATCTTCCGGAAATGGGGTTCAGTGGCGAGTTGCCAAACAATTGGCCAGATCGCGTTTAGAGGGGGCTGCATATTTTTTTATTTAATTTTTAAAAAGCACATGAATAACGATCGAATTGGTTTTATCGGATTAGGAAATATGGGACATCCCATGGCAAAAAGCCTGGAAAAGGCCGGTTGCACGCTTACTGTATACAACCGTACGGCCGCACGAATGGACGGTTTTGAAGCAAGCACCCGTGTTGTGGACAATATAACCGAGTTGCTGTTGCACAGCGACATCATTTTCACTATGTTAACGGATGACGTAGCCGCCAAATCGGTATACGAGCAAATATTGATACATGATATTGCGGGAAAGCTATTTGTGGATTGCAGTACGATCTCGCAAGATTGCTCTATCCATATCGCGCAGGCCTTGACCGTCAAAAAGTCGTCGCTGTTGGATGCGCCGGTGGCTGGTAGTACAGAGCCTGCACGGGATGGAACGCTGTTGTTTATGGTTGGAGGCGATCAAAAAGACCTCGACAGGGTAGCGCCTTATTTATCAATCATGGGAAAAGACACTAAATACCTGGGCAAGAACGGGCAGGGGTTGGCAGCGAAAACAGCCGTAAACTATTTCCTGTCTATCCTGTACCAAGGGTTGGCGGAGATGACCTTGTTTGCTGATTCTTTGGGTCTCGCGCGCGAGGCTATGCTGGATATAGTGAACGCAAGTGCCAGCGGTAGCGGGGCTACTAAAGTAAAAACGCCGCTGCTCATTGCCGAAGATTTTTCACCAGCTTTTGCACTCGATTTAATGTTGAAAGATGCCGAACTGGCGGCAGATTTAGGCGCCCGTTATCCTGCAGGTACGGCTGTCTTAAACACATTGAAAGATGCCAGCGCAAACGGTCACGGGAAGGAAGATGTAATCGCTGTGATTGAAGAGCTCAAGAAAAAGAGTTGATATAAAGTAAAGCCTGGCGAGCTGCCCCCCAGGCTTTACTTTGCAGGTTAACGATGGTGGAAAAATCGTTATTAATCCCCGTGATAGCCTATCTTTTTGGTAGCCAAAAAATGATTGATGTCGTTTCTCATCTCGTCACTGACGTGGTGAGATCCCACGCGTGCATTAAAATTTCCGTCTTCAAAGAGGGTCACGTCGACCATGGTCGTCACGCCTTCGGCATCTATCACTTCCAATACCAAGTCATTTTCGTTTCGTTCGTTTACCTTTATTTGATGCATAGCTTTTTTTCAAATAGAACGCAAAAGACGGCGAAAGCGTTTTTTTGTGTGGTATCTGCTGAAATTAGTAGTATATTAGTGGGTTGCATAACGGGACGTTTCAGTAACAGTCGCATCGCGGTTGGTCGGGCGTGGCGATAGGCTTCAACTTATATCAAATACCCACATATGAAGTTTAATTTTACGCTTTTCATGCTTATATCGGTTTTACTGCTCACCACTTGCTCAGCCTGCAGCAATAGCGTGGACGACGATCTGGGCGAATCGACTAATTACATGAAAGTTACCGTGGACGATAAAGAAGAGATATATTCGGATGTTTCGGCGCGTTGGCTGGAGGACGGAAGAAGCTTGGAAATTACCGCTACCAAAAGCGGCTCATCTTGGATCAGTATTACGGTATTGGCTCCGGACAAGCGGGTTGCCGCAGGCGTATATGCGCTGAATGATGCATCCGGCTTTGATATCGTAGCCATACATCAACAGCTTAGGGGGGATGCACAGCTTAACTTTTCAGCGGTCCGCAACATGATTTCACCAACTGCGACATTTGCAATGAAACTAGAGAAACTGACCGATCGGGCAGTGGAGGGCTCATTTTCCGGCAAGCTCATTATCTTGCAGGGGCCCACGGTACTCCATCAAGTAGCACTAACAAAAGGCTCTTTTAGCACGGTGATACGTTCAAATAACTAAAAAATTCCCTATCTCACGACCGGGAATTTCCTACTAGATATACTCCACCTGAAGTGGATAATTTTGACGCACTTAAAGCTAACAACTATTTTTTATATTCACAATATTTTGAATATAAAATTTGTTTATGGCTTAACCTCCAGCTTTTCAGGCGCAAGTTCTCCTATTTCGGCTGCAGCGCATTGCCTTTGAAATGTAAGCCATCCCATCCGTATCGCATAAATTGCCTGATATTCTGATGCTCTTGCGCATCGGGTGCGTCCAACACCGATTGATAGTGCTCTGCAAATAGCAATAAGGTGTCTGCCGAGGATAGGCCGTTAAGTTTTGCAAAGGCGAATACTTTCGCACTTCCCTGGTTTTGTTCGGCGGCGTTTTCCAGCGCTCCATTCGTAAAGGCTGTCGGCGTATGCAGGTAGCGTGCCTCGATGTAGGAGATGACTTCCGCAAACTGTATTGTTCTTGCCCGCGCGCCCGCGAGCAGCTGGTCTAATTTTTCTGACATGAGCTATTGCGATAAAAATATTGCTGTATTGCACGGTAAAAATATTCATAATTTCGGAAATTAGCTATGCTTCTATGCTGGTATGCCTATCTTTGGCCTATGGAAGCATCAGCGATTGTACAGACAGGCATCCACTATGGGCTGCATTTTCTAGCCCCCGCAGGGATAGCGTATATTTTCTATCGCGATCGATGGAAGGCTGTTTGGCTCATCCTGTTAGGCACGATGCTGGTGGATCTCGACCATCTGCTAGCTGATCCTATTTTCGATCCCGGACGCTGCAGCGTAGGGTTTCATCTGTTGCATTCCTATGTGGCCATCGTAGCTTATGCGCTTGTATTTTTAGTTGCAAAGCGCGGTTCCATCTTGCACATTGTTTCCGTTGGTTTGCTGTTTCATATGCTGACCGATTTTATCGACTGCCAAATGGGAACCCTTTTATGACGCAGCACACATTTATTTCGCGATACTTGGCCTATTTATCTCCTGATGAAGCTACATGTGCGAAAACGAGCAGTAATCTTCGTGGATTTTAGCCGATAATTCGTACATTGTATTTATTAACGCGAATAACCAAAAAAATTAAACCGTGATTCCATCATGAGCAATATAATGTACAATCCAATGGCTTTCATCGCACTGTTATTTTTTTTCGGTAGCTGTGAACCCGAAAAGAATGAAGTAACAACGCGCTCGGGATTGGAGAAATCCAACTTTGACAGCGTGGTAAATGGAGATTCTACCCATCTTTTTGTGCTGCGTAACGGGCAAGGCGCAGAGCTCTGCGTTACTAACTACGGCGGACGTATCGTATCCCTTTGGGTGCCTGACAGGGCAGGAGTATTCCGAGATGTGGTGTTGGGTTTTGATCGTATTGATGAATATACCGACAAACCATCCTCTTTCGGAGCCACCATAGGCCGGGTGGCCAATCGCATCGATCACGGGCAGTTTGTGCTCGATGGCGATACGGCTCACTTGGAGATCAACAGTGGCGAACATACCATCCACGGCGGTTCTGCTGGTTGGCAGAACCAAGTATACCGGGCAACGCAACTTTCGGATAGCACTTTGCTGCTGCGCTATAGCTCGCCAGATGGTGAAGGCGGTTTTCCCGGAAAAGTGGATGCCGAGGTGCTGTATACCTTGACGCACGACAACAGTGTAGCGATCCGGTATACTTGTCAAGCCGATCGGAAAACACCCATCAACATGACCAATCACAGCTTCTTCAACCTATCGGGGAATCCGCTCAATACGGTGCGTAAGGACAGCCTTTACGTTAATGCGGATCGATTTACACCGCTACGTCCGGATTTAATCACTACAGGCGAACTTTTGCCGGTGGCCGGAACGCCCTTTGATTTGCGCATGAAAACAGCAATAGGCGATGCGCTCGACAAAAGACAGCAAGCCGCCAGCGATCAACTGGATATTGTGGGGGGCATAGACCATAATTTTGTGCTGCAAACCAACGGTGATGTGCATACGTTGGCAGCAAGCCTCTATTCGCCCGAAACGGGTATAGGTATGGAGGTTTATACCGATCAGCCGGGACTACAGGTTTACACCGGCAATATGCTGGATGGATCGCGGATAGGAAAGGCCGGTGTGTCCTACAATAAGCAAAGTGCGATCTGTTTGGAATCCCAGTACTTTCCAGATGCGATCAATAAGCCGCATTGGCCTTCAGTAGTATGGTCGCCTGCGCGTGCCTACCACCACCTGTGCATCTATAAATTTACTGCAAGCTAAAGCCATTCGGCCGCCCTCTAGGCTGGGTGGGATCGCCAACCATGGTTATGCTGCTCGCTGCGCGGCATAAGTCCCCAAACTGCAACAACATATGTTGTTATGCGCGCTATGCGCATCGCTGTCTATGTTTTTTAACTAAAAAAATGACATGTGTTAATTAGCGCAATCGATTGATTGACTTTCTGTGTAAAATATATTTGCAAAAGTAGTTTATATTTACTTCGTCGGTGACGTATGGGTTAATCTTAACCAGCTTATACTGTTCGATCCTAGCGGATTTGACGCTTCGGGAATGCGATCAAGCTGTTGGAAAGATGATCAATTTATAAATTTAAAGGATATAAACTTATGAAAAGCAACTATTTCATGGTGCTGCTCAGCCTATTAACGATCTCCTTAAGCTACAGCTGTCAGCGGGAGATACAGCAGATCGAACTTCATGCCGTGGAAACCGGCTCGTTGGTGTCCGGACTTAATAATGTCAACGTTGTTTATTTTATTCCATCCGATTTGGACACAGTGCCCGGCTATAAGGAACGAATAAACGGCGTGATGGTGTATACCCAAAATTTCATGGCCAAATGGATGGGGCATTGGGGCTATACAAACAAGTATATCGGACTCCCGGTCGATCTGCAGGGGAAGGTCAAGTTGGATGTCATTCGTGGCACACAACCGAAGTCCAGCTATCCGTATGAGGGCGGGGCGGGCGCCGTTATGGATGAAGTCAACGCGTATTATACATCTCATCCTAACGAAAAAAGCAGTGATCACATATTGGTCATTATGCCTGCTTACTCATTCGGCTCGAATGGTGATCCCAGTGGTGGACCTTTTTACGGAATTGGCCGCTGGTGTTTCGCATTGGACTATCCGGGACTGGATACGTTAAATTTCGGTTTGGCGAACGATAATTTTGCAACCAAATGGATCGGCGGTCTCGCGCATGAATTGGGTCATGGCATCAACCTTCCACACAACGGAGGCGCGCAATCCGAGAATCTCCAATTCGGTACCACCCTTATGGGCTACGGCAATGGAACCTATGGAAAATCACCCACCTATCTATCTCCTGCGGATGCCGCTATCCTCGCTAATGCGCAACCATTTAGCCAATCCGTGCGCACGGATTGGTACACCTCACCGGGCTTTCAGTCCAATAAGCTGTATGCGAAATATGAAAACGGCGATATAGTGGTATCTGGGAAATTTACCTCCCAAAAACTGGTAAAGAATATAGCCTACTACCACCGAAACAAAGGGAATGATAATGGAGGATACAAATCAGTCACGTTTGCCAGCAAGCCGATCGGGGTCGACAGTTTCTATATGCGTATGCCAGTTGATGATTTTCGGGATAAAGGAAATACCAATTATGAATTCACCATACGGTTCGTACACGAGAATGGTAGTATCAGCAACATTGTGAATGACTACTCCTTCGCAAACGGCGTTCCCGTGATCAATTTTGGCGATCGCCCAGCCTATAGTAAAGCCAATTGGAGCATAAGCTCTTTTAGCTCGCAGGAGACGGCTGCCGAAAATGGTTTGGCCAGCAATATTATTGATAATGCAGCCAATACTTTTTGGCATTCCCGTTGGTCGAGCAACGCCAGCAGTTATCCGCACGAGATTGTGGTCAATATGGGTGCGAGCCTGGAAGTAAACCGCTTCACTTTTAGGCAACGAAATTCTAGGCAGATAAAAGACCTTGAAATATGGATAAGTGCCAACGGTACAACATGGACTAGCTTAGGCAACTTTGCATTGGCCAGTAGTACCTCTCCGCAGGACATCATCTTGCCTGCAGTTCGTACTTTCCGCTTTTTTAAATTGCAGATGAAATCTGCACATGACGGGCAGCAATTTGGTGCATTGGCAGAAGTGGATACCTACAAGGATTAATCTGTACATACCAAAGGTAATTTTTAGTGCAGGGTCGTTTCTCCGCATTTTGAAACGACCGTATGCTTATATTTTGATTAAGTCTTACGATGGAACAACTCTCGGATAGTGTTTTGGCGACCTATTTATCCCAAGGGTCAGACGAGGCGTTTACGGAAATCTATAACAGATACTGGTCGGTTATGGTTCTTGCTGCAAGAAACCGAACAAACGATGATTATCTAGCGGAAGAGATGGTACAAAATATCTTTTTAAATTTATGGCGCAACCGTCAGCGCATAACCGTCAAAGAATCTTTTCGTCCGTATTTTTCTGTAGCCGTAAAATATGAGGTGCTCAATCACTTCTCGCGTCGTAAAACGCGACTCAGCTATTTGGATTGGCTGGGAAGGCAGCCCGTGACTACCGCTTCATTGGACGATATGCTGGATTATAAGTTGTTGCAGGAACAGATCGAAAAGACGGTTTGCCTGTTGCCCGAGAAATGCCAGCTTGTTTTTCGCTTGCGCGTGGAAAAGGGCTTTACGCAAAAAGAGATTGCGCAAGAGTTGGACATGGCAGAAAAAACGGTCGAGGCACATTTAACAAAAGCCCGGAAATTGGTGCGCCAAGTACGGGCTACCTCCAGATCCCTGACGCTGATGCTCTTTTTGCTGGATCTCTAAAAAAAGTAACAAAAAGACTAAGGGATATCTTGGGCAAAGCAGGTACTATATCTAAAGCGAACTATATAGACTATGCCCAAAGAAATAGCATCAGAAAGACTGAAGTACCTTTCCAGACGATGGATAGATCAGACCATCAGCCCGGAAGAACGTGCCGAGCTTCATGCTTGGTACCACGATAACTTTAACGATAGCTTGGTGGAAGATATGGATGCCCGCGTGCTTGCGGCTTGGCAGGAGCGTGCCTTCGTCAAGCTCCAAAATAGCAAGCGCCGCAGGCAAGTTTTTCCATCTTGGGGTCTTAAAAGTACGGCGGCTGCTGCTGTCGTGTTGCTCGGTTTTGGGCTTTGGTGGTTTGCTATACGGCGTTCGCTCCCTGATGTTGTCATCCATCCCGGACGCCCATATGCCATCCTATATGATGAACGTGGCAAGGAGGTTGCTATCGATTCTATCGCTTCCGAGCAGCTGGTTGCCATAGGTGGTGCCCAATGGAAAAAGTCTGCTGACGGATCATTGTTGTATGTGTCGAAAAATGATGTGGGCGAAAACGCTGCTACCAATATCCGCACACCCAAAGGTGGCGAGATAAAGGTGCAGTTGCCGGACGGCACGCTGGCGTTCCTCAATGCCGACTCTAGGTTACAGCTGTCGCGGTCTTTCGGCGCTGGCAAAAGAGAGGTGCAGCTTATTGGTGAAGCCTATTTCGAGGTGCAGCATGATGCTAGCCGCCCATTTCTGGTGCACACGACATCCTCGACCGTTCGCGTCTTGGGTACGCATTTTAACGTAAGGGCTTATCCCGCACAGCCTGCGGTAGAGACGACACTTGCTTCGGGATCAGTAGCCTTGAAACGCAAGGACAACGGACTGATCACCATGCTTCGTCCCGGAGAGCAAGGCTCCGTCACTGATGCCGAAACGAGGGTACAATCGGTTGATTTAAAGCAAGTGCTGGCCTGGAAAAACGGCGACTTTGTCTTCGAGCAGGAGACGTTGAACGATGTCATGCAGGAACTCGCGCGCTGGTATGATATCAGCTATGATTTCGAAGATCATGCGCTGATGGACCAGCGTCTATGGGGGATTTTGGATAGACAGGCTAGCTTCGAAGACATGTTGGAGATGCTCAACGCCAGTAAGGTTGCCCGTTTTGAACAACAAGGAAGGAGGGTACACGTGAAATATTAAGGGAAATGTGTACATCGAGCCCAAAAGACTGCTCCCCACATAATTACACCGTATCAAATTAAGCTGTATCAACAGCTTCACGCTAACTAAATTTTAACAAACTTATTTCTACATCATGATGAAAGAAAAGAATCACCGGCGATGCTTTTCGAAAGCACGCTCGTACCCAATTTTTCAATCTAACAGACTGTTTCTGATGCTCCTCCTACTGATTTTTTCCGGCTTGAAACAATGTTTTGCCTATAGCCAGTCGGTGACGGTGCAACACGAAAACATATCGCTGACCGCGTTTATGCACTTGGTGAAACAGCAGACAGACTATAACGTGATCGCAGCAAAGGATACCAAACTTGCGGGAAAAACATTGCATAACGTCTACTTCGACAATAAACCCTTGGTCGAGGTATTGGATAAGGTACTGCCTCCCGTGGGGTTAGGCTATCGTTTGGAAGGCAAATTGATCGTTCTATCTGCGGTGGCACCGCCCCCAGCTTCCGGAAAACCGGGAAGGGAAACGCTTGCTGCGCGATTGGTACAGGAGAAAATAACCGTAAGCGGTACGGTGCGCGACTCGTTGGGTAGCCCATTGACCGGGGTTTCCGTGATGGTGAAAAATCGCCGATCGGTAGCTACCTCGTCGGATGCGGAGGGCAGGTATGTGCTTGAGATCAATAAGGGCGAAACGCTCCTGTTCACGTACATGGGCTACCGATCAGAAGAAGTTGCCAATGTCGATCGTACGCATGTCGATATGCGCATGCTGGTCGATCCGCAAGGCTTGGACGAGGTCGTCATTGTGGCCTATGGAACCCAAAAGAAGGCAAATTTAACCGGCGCTGTTGCTTCTATTGATGCCAAGCAGTTGGTTAATAGGCCCGTCACATCGACCCAAAATGCATTGCAGGGACTTAACGCCGGCGTGACGGTTTTGCAAAGACCGGGCGATGTAAATCGCACAAGTGGTGGAACGGCGGGTAATACAGGAGGCATAACCATCAGAGGACGAAGTAACTTAGGGTCACCCTCGCCCATGTATATTATTGACGGAATTCCGGCTACGGCGCAAGAATTTGCATCCATCAATCCAAATGACATCGAAAACATGTCGGTATTGAAAGACGCTTCCTCGGCGGCGATGTATGGCTCACGGGCGGCCAACGGTATCATAACAGTCACGACAAAGCGGGGGAAAGGGGATCGGGTGGTGTTGAGCTTTAACGGTAACTATGGCTTGCAGTCAGCAACTAGGCTGCCGAACTGGACGAACGCTGTGGACTATGCGACGCTTTACAACGAAGCCATGGCAAATGCCGGCAGAGATCCCTTGTTTAGTGCAGAGCAGATCCAACATTTTCGCGATGGCAGGAATCCCGATCTTTATCCCAACGTCGATTGGTACAAAGAGGTATTGCGGGAAACCGCTCCCCAAAGCGACTTGAACCTAAACCTCATTGCGCCAGGCAACACAACGGATTACTATTTGGGGCTCTCCCATCTCCATCAGTCTTCGTTGATCCCAAACAAAGACCAAGGACGTATTGTCGCAAAACTAAATACCACGACGCGTGCGATTAAAGATCTTTTGACGATCGGAACCAACTTTTCTTTTATAAAACAGGATTTTGACCGCGATGGCGCCGATCTGTCTTGGACAGAGCTCAACCGATCGCTCCCCACGCAGGTACTGCGCCAGTCCAATGGTAATTGGGGCTCGGTCAATGCTGGTGTCGTCAACGGCGATATCGCCAATCGTAACCAATTGCGCCGACTAGAGGAGGGAGGCAGCGGATGGAACCGGGATAATTACCTGCAGACTGCTGCCAACGCTACCTTGACCCCTGTAAAGGGTTTGTCCATCAACGGTTTGGTGTCGCTAAAGTATACCAATATGAATGAATGGTCTTTTAATGCGCAGATGGATCCGATCCTAAATTTTTTTACGGGAGCTCCAGCAACTAATATTACGCCGAATGACATGCGGGAATATTGGCGAAAACGCCAAGAGCTGCTGCTACAGGGAACGGCAGATTATGAACGCACCTTTGGACGTCATTTTGCCAAAGCGACTATCGGCGTAACGCAAGAGAGCAACATTTACCGACAGGCCTTCCTCGGAAGGCGAAATTTTCCCAACAATGACATGACGACCATCGGTAGCGGTTCCACCAATCCTTCTGATATATTGTCGGATAGCGATGGCATGGCAAACCGTACCGTGCAGGAAGAATGGGCCATGCGGTCCTATTTCGGACGCGTAAATTACGCTTATGCAGATAAATACTTGTTTGAAGGTGCCTTGCGGGTAGACTATTCTTCCCGTTTTCGCCCGGATTTACGAAAGGCGATATTCCCTGCTTTATCGGCCGGCTGGCGCATCTCGGAGGAGAATTTTCTACAGGACATTTCTTGGATGGATAACCTGAAGCTGCGCGCGTCGTGGGGGATCTTAGGCAACCAGGATGTAGTCACGATTGGTAACTACTTTTCATTGCTGAATACCGGTTATGCCTACAGCTTCGGTGGAAATGCGCTTGATGGCGCTTGGCAAAACCAAGGTACCAATCCGCTTGCTACTTGGGAGGAAGTGACGATGAGCAACATTGGTTTGGATGTTACCTTATTCAACGGGAAATTAGATATTGTGGCCGAATACTACGTGAAATCTACCGATGGCATACTCATGCGGCCTCCGATATTGGCCACGTACGGATTGGGCAGACCCCCGAACTACACTGAAGTACCCTTTCTTAACGCAGCGAAAACACGCAATAGGGGTGTGGAATTGACCATCAACCACCGCGGTGCGATTGGTCCCGACTTTCGGTACAGCATCGGAGGTAACTTGTCGAAGATAAACAATGAGATCTTAAGCCTCGGAGGGCAAAGGGAACGCTTTAATTCCTACTTTATCGAGCGGGTGGGCGAGTCCGTAGGCTCCATTTATGGGCTTCGCGCAGACGGACTTTTTCGTGACCAAACCGAAGTTGATAACCATGCTAGGCAGAACGCAAATACACGTCCCGGCGATATCAAGTTCCGAGATATCAATGGTGATGGGATTATCAACGCGCTAGACCGGGAAATTATTGGTAACGACGTGCCTTGGTTCAATTACGGTTTCAACCTATCGGCAGCTTATAAAGGATTCGAATTGGATGTGCTGACGTATGGCGTACCGAATGTGCAAACATATATCACAAACGAGGCTTCGCAACCATTTTTCAATGGTGCGGGTGCAAAAGAGGAATTCATGAACCGCTGGACTTCGGAGAATCCAGATCCAAATGCCAATTTCCCTAGGATGCTGATTTCTCAAGATGCTACCCATAATTACCAAGAATTTAATTCTTTTTGGGTATTCAGCGGTTCCTATTTCCGCATCCGTGCCCTCACATTGGGCTATTCGTTTAACAAAGAAACGATCCAGCGCATGCGGATGAGCAGTTTGCGTGTGTTCACCTCGGCAAACAACCCTTTTACATTTATGGCGGACAAAAGACTGGCCGATTATGATCCGGAAATGACATCCGGAAGAGGTGGCTATCCCGGTATAAAAACATGGTCTATTGGTATAAATGCAAGTTTTTAATTGATAACGTTATGAAAGTTACTCTATATAAGTATATCGGAATTTTAGGTGCCGTCTTGATGTTTTCTGCCTGCAACAAGGCTTTTTTGGAACGGCCGCCGTTAAACCAAGTGTCGGAAGTGACGTTCTGGAATCGTGCGGAAGATGTATCGCAAGCTGTAAATGGCGTGTACAGCCAGTTGGGCGGAGTTCCTATCCACGATGAAGGGGCAACGGATAATGCCCACGCGCAATATCCCTGGGAGAGTTACGCGACGCAATTGTCGGCAGGTAGCCTGACGACGAATGTGGAAGGCAACTGGAACTTCATCGCGATACGCCGGTGCAATTACTTTTTGGAAAATGCAGACCGTGCTGCTCCCGTGCTTGATGCTGCGCTGTTGAACCGTTTTAAAGCAGAAGTACGTTTTCTACGTGTCTATTTCTACGCGAACCTGGTCAACAAGTATGGAGATGTGCCTTTGCTGACGAGCACTTTGGCTATTGATGAAGTTAATGTGCCGCGCACTCCCAAAGCGCAGGTTGTTGATTTTATGTTGACCGAATTGGAGGAGATTGCAACCCTTTTGCCGGAAGAATATACCGGCGGAACTGATAATCAACCCGGTCGCATCACGCGGGGTGCCGCCTTGGCCATGTCCGCACGTATCAACCTCTACGAAGGAAATTGGACAGCAGCGGCTGCAGCTGCCCAGCGTGTGATGGCGTTGGGATATAGCTTGTTCACGATTTCTTCCGAAAATGAACTCGATAGGCCAGATAACTATGCTGCATGGGTGGATTTTGCCAATGAAGCTGATTCCATCAATTTTAAAATGGGACTGCGGAGTTATGAAGGCTTATTCCATCAGGCCAACGAAGGAAATGCCGAAGTGATCTTAGACCGACAGTACATCCCGCAGGTAGATGCCAATTCGTTGAACACTTTCTTGCCGGCGGGCAATATGAATGGTTGGAGCTCGGTCACGCCCACGCAATCGTTGGTTGATGCCTACGATCATTATCGTACAGGTATGCCTATCGTTCCGGTCTCTCGGGAGCAACGGGCCACATGGTACAGCAGTCAGGATGCACGCTTTAGCGATGAATACCGCAATCGGGACCCGCGTTTCTACGCTACAGTCCTGTTTAATGGTGCACCATGGAATTTCTTTCGCGAGAACTTCGTTTTTCAGTGGGCGCCCGGTGCATCAAACATGTCGCAAACGGGCTATAACTTTCGGAAACTCGTCGATCCTGCAGCTTTCCGCGCAAGGCCGGTGCTGGACAACCATGCCAATGGCATCCTTATCCGTTACGCCGAGATGCTGTTGACCTATGCAGAAGCCGCCAACGAAGAAAGTGGACCATCTGCAGCGGTTTATGCGGCGTTGGACCTTATTCGTCGTCGGGCGGGGATGCCTCCGGTCAATCGAGTAGTGTATAGTTCGCAACAAACCTTACGCAACTTTATACGCAACGAGCGGCGTGTTGAACTTGCGTTGGAAGGACACCGCTTTATGGACATCCGCCGATGGCGTATTGCATCCCAAGTGATGGTCGACATCTACGATCTGAACAACAGCGTCGCGCAGAACCGCACGTGGAATGATCGATTTTATCTGTTGCCCGTACCTCAGTCGCAAATAGATCTCGCACAAGGTGTGCTGACGCAAAACCTTGGCTACTAACTGCATGCTGTAAACAAAAAAAGTCCCGTGTCTCGCGACAGGGGACTTTTACTCTTTTTTTAAATATATGAGCTAATCCAAACTAAATCATGTAAGGAACGCCGCTTCAAACAAATAGTTTTGTGAACGAAAAAAAATTATTTTAAATTTTTCAGAAAAAAGTCGTATCGGTTGAATACTAGACTTTTATATAGATAATTAAGTCTGACTACTCTAGTTAATATCTGCGGGAGAAGCAAACAATTTTTTTACACCATAATTTTCTATTTCTTTCGTATTCGGTGTACTTCCTGTAATTATCTCTGCGACTTCTACCAATGTTTTTTCTTCCCATTCATCCTCATTCACAAACTCAGGAAAACGCAATTCAGGGTATCAATTTTTATTCTTGTTCACTTTCTCCTTCTGTTGCGTTTATTTCATTTAATACTAATGCTTGCAATTCATCTTTTGGTAATAGCAACTGATATTCGGCTACACCAATGGGTTTATTAATGTCCTGCAAAGCAATTTCTACATCCAAGTGATCTTTATCGGCACAAAGTATAATGCCAATAGATGGGTTCTCGTTTTCGCCTCTCTCCAATTTATCCAATAGGGAAAGATACAAGTTCATTTTGCCTACGTATTCGGCTTTAAAACTACCAATCTTTAATTCAATAGCCACCAAAGACTGTAATCCTCTGTGGAAGAAAAGCATATCTACAAAGTATTCTTTGTTGTTGTATTCTAATCGGTATTGATTACCTATATATGAAACCCTTTACCTAATTCCAATACAAAAGCCCTGATTTTGGTTATCAACCTGCTTTCTAATTCCAATTCTTTTAAGGGTTGTGTAATACCTAAAAATCCGAGGTTGTAAGAACTTTTAATACTTCGTTGGCATATTCGGCACTTATTTCAGGTAATGTATTCCTGAAATTATTGATTTTTAGTTGGTTGTCAGCACTGCTATAGCTGTCCATTTTAATGGCGTTGAGCAATAAATCTCTTGACCAGCCTTTTGTAGCGACTTCATTAGCATAAAACGCAACAGCAGAAAGCGATTGGACTTTGTCTAATAACAACAAATTATGCCCCCACGGTAAAACTGCTACGCTATGTAGCAGTTTTGTATCTGCTTGATAATAACGTTCATAAAAGCGCTTCATATTCCACAAATTACGTGGGGATAAACCCATATCGGGAAATTCATTTTTGAGGTCAATAGATAATTGCTTTACAACACCACTACCGTAACCTTCTTCTAATTGTTTTTCAAAGAGTAGTTTTCCCAAATTCCAATACACGGAATTTGCAGTACTGTTTACCTGCTTTGCAATTAGCGTTCGGGCGGTATTAATTTGGCTTATCGCTTGATTTAAAATCTCCCGATAATCCGAAGTATTTATATTTATTTGAGGCTGATTACTCATTTTTTTATTTATTATCATAAGCAGCCAAACCACTTATTTCTCTACCTTGAGTCAGTTTTTTTAATTGAGACACAAGGTCTTCCGTTAATGACAATTCTTTTGCTGTGCGTTCTTTCCAGCTTAAATCTAAAGGCTCCAACAAATCCGTTAATTTTTCTCCGTCAAAAATCATACGGCTAATAATCGTATCTACAAATGTTTTAACTGTTCAAAGATAGTCAAATTACACTGTCCAATAGTGTAAAATGTCACAATATTATAGTGAAAGGTAAAGCTATTTTCTAGCACTGAGTATCAAAAAAGACAAATGTGCTCGACCATACGTTTGAAACATTATTACTCATTCACTTAAAAAAACTCAGTTTGTCTCCCCGCGATCTTTGTACTTGATGGATCCTTCTGGTGGATAGCTGATTGTTCCACGGATGTTGGCGATATGCTGCTCCTCAAAATCCGGAATTTGCAATTCATTTTTTTCTTTCCACGCACGTACCTGCGCTTCTATCTCGTCCTTTTTTTCGGTTGTGGCCACTTCTTCCTGTTGTATGTAGATGCTTTGCGATGAGCGCGCGAGGTCTGTGCCGCTACCTTTGATGACTTCCAACAGGTGTAGGTAAAGATCCTCTTGTACGGATAGGAACATGTCGAAATCTACGGCATTGATGTAGGCAAAAATTTCGAACTTTAAACCCTCTTTACTGACGTTTACGAAGCGGACCCGGGCCGGAAGCGTATCGACCTTCGGATGGGCATAGAGTACGCTGCGCATCTCTACCAGTAGGTAGCGGATCTGATCTACGCTGCTGTCTAGCCGGAAATAGAAACTCGGACTGAACAGAAACTTATCGCGGTGGGTAAAATTTTCGATCTGTAGGGATGACAATTCGCCGTTCGGGATAGTTACCACCGTGCGTTCATTGGTCCGTATTTGCGTAGATCGCATCCCGATTTGTTCTACCGTTCCTACAAGCTGTCCGACCTTGCAAAAGTCGCCCACACGTACCGGTTGATCGGCGATCAAGGTCACACTGCCCACGAAATTTTCCACCGTCTTCTGGGCGCCCAAAGCCAGGGCGATACCCCCAATACCTAGTGCGGCAATACCGGTTGTCACATTGAAACCAAAGGTGTCCAGCACGGTGATGATAGCCATAAAAAACAAGGCGATTTTTATAGCTCGACGAAGAAAGAGAATCGCTGATACGCCCGCTTGATTACCCCGCTTTGCCAAGTTGCGCTGCGTAATTTTACTTCCGGCGTCTAACAGCTGCCACATCAACAATAACACGGCTAACATGTAGAAAATGACGCTCAGGCTGCTCAGCCGCTGCCTGACGATAATGGAAATATTGGCTTGCTCTAGCGCAAAAACGAATATCCATACGGCGAAAAATAGCTGAACGGGTCGAAAGAATGCGCGGATAATACCCGTGTTGGGTTCGCGGCGCGCAGCTGTCCATACGCGCGAGACGATAAAAATAATGATTTTTGTTGCTGCCCAAGCAAGTAGGTAGGCCATGAACACTAACAGGATGCTGATCATCCAGTGCGCAATAGGTACACCGCTCCACTTTTTATCGATCAATACCTTTGGCAGCACCTTCGAAATCCACGAACTGGAAAGTTCTTCATCTACCGGCAGTGGTATGCGTTGGATAGTCTGTGTAGAAAAAAGCCATAACGGCGCGCCATGTTCGTCCTGTATACTTTCGACCATGATGTCGAAGGATTCGTTATCGATCATGGCAGAGCCTACGCGGTCTATGTTGGGGCCCAAATTATCGTCGATATGGCCATCCGGACTATCGCTGATTAATGCATAAGGGAGGATGCTGCCGCTCTCATCGAGCAGCTGCTGCAGGCCTTGCGCCAGTTGTTCTGCATTTCTTTTCTTGCGCAGCTTGCGATCGATGTGTAGGTACCGTGCCGCCCGGGCATAGTTCTCTTTAGCAACGGCGCTGATAAAGCCGGCGACGGCACCACGCGGGGTGCGCCGATTCAACGAATCAGCGGGGTATTTCGGCGTGGAGGCACTACTGGTGGTATCGGGTTTGGGGATCTGAGCACTGACGGCCGTCGTTGCCATTAGCCATGCCAGTAGGCATAGCCCCATGTAAATAGTCTTTCGTAGTATATTGCTTGTATGGACAGCGTAAGTAGATGACATGTGTGATAGATTTTTTATGTTGCCTCGAGCAACGTGGTAACGAAATCGCCTATACCTTAGTTTAACGATCTTGGAGCGATGAATGTTTTTTATTTCTTGGATTGCATGGAGCTAGGTCCCTGCTTTGTTCAAAATAGCAGCAAGATACGCGGAAAAGCTATATCGGTTTGTCGAAAATTGGCTACATAATTTTACGCACACGATTGCTTGATTTTCTTTTAACCAATAATAATTTACAGTATTTTTCTGATTTTTGCGGCATCACATAGAACGTGCATGCGAATAAGCAAATTACAGAGGATAGGAACTCCGATTTTTACGTTGCGGTCGCTTGCCGGCAGTAAGCGTGCCTGCTATTATGTAAGTTACGATAGCGAACAGCTTTGCGGGATAGCAATCTTTCATGAGGATGACAACCACTGCACGCTGGCCATGGTTCGAGACGAGAACGGGGAGCGCGTAACGATGGGGTCTTTCACGCCGTCCCACTTCGTGGAACCGGACGATCTGGCGGAAATGGTTAGGCTGTATAATATGACCTTGGGCACATCGAGCGTAACCCTTATCTCACCAGCCATTTGATGGGATTTGTCCAGGCGCTATGCCCGTGTTTATTTCGTGCGCGCACCCGAAAGCAGATATACTGCCCGGCCGTAAAACCATCTTGGAAATTTTTGAATGACCGTGTCGTGACCATCGTTTTCCCCCATATTGCCTTTCCTTGCCGATTGATTAGGGCAAACCCATATGCATACCAGATATCGCGGCCCACGGGTTTGAATCCAAATTCCACTTCACCACTGTTGCGGCCGTCCTTAACAAATGCTGCTAGCGGGCGAGCTGGTATCGTGCTGGCCGCTTTCTTAGCCAGTACTGGAAAACCCGAGCTGTACAGTAAAGATAGCTTACCGTCGGCCAGCCTATTGACATAGAAAGCCAGCTGTTGCAGGATGTCAGCCAGCCGACGCTTGCTTGCTCGCTTCAGTGCAGCCTTTTCGCGATCTTTACCGCGGGCGTCAACGACCTTTTGGTAGTAGTTCCTGTAGGCCTCTTTGAGTATTTCCAACGGCGGGTCCAATGATGTAAATGTATCCGATTCCTTTAGGCAGGTGATAATATGCGCGGCCCTAACCTCCAATTTATCGTCGGGATATCTGAAAAAGCTGGCCTTAACACGTATGTATTTCATGTTGTTTCCCCCCCCTTGCTTTATTTATACTTGGTATCGCTTACTCGTTTTTCTGTTTACCTCTTAAATATAGCGAATTTTTAACCAAAAAAATATTTGTTCGCTTTAGCGCTGTCAAACAGCTGGAATATGTCAGCGGTGGAAAGTGAAGTGTTTCCTAGGTTAGCTACGTTAACGTTTACTAACAATATCCGATAGCGGTGCAGCAACGCACCATCGACAAAGAGATCGAGATCAGTCTTCCACAAGTCTAAGCTAAGGCGGAAGCCCGATGATGTTTTGTATACGAAGGATAGCCTGTGGAGTGGTAAAGGGAAGTTCGTGATTTCACACAAAACATCTATGTATATGGACAACAACATGCATCGTGAACGATAAACATCGTAGCGCAAGAAAGACGTCTCATACGCTTCGTACATGAAAGAAATGCTACGTAGCATTCTTCTAACGAAAGCATAGTTTTATTTTCAGATAGGTTTCTATAGTTTTAAGAAGCTATACTTATCATCATCGCCTCTCCAATTCACAACTTTGCAGATCGACGTTGACTTTCGTTGTCCAAGCAAAGGTAGATCGGGGGAGCAATATGGCGGATTACATTCGTTCGATACAAAAATGTTCAATCAAGACAATTTCCGATTCGCATTCAACAAGGCAAAGTGGCATGATAGCCCTTTCAGGGATGGATGCAATGCCTCGCATTTTGTCTGCATAACACTGTTGTATGACGGCTACAAACGAATGTTACGTAGCATTTGTACCTGCCAAAACAACAAAATATTGTTTTAAATAGCATTTAAGGCAGTTGTCGGACATAAATCGATCAGGAGATCGATATGCTGTCCGACACGTTGACGCCTATTTTTTCCTTCAGAACAAAAGTCAGTGCCGTATTAGCTATCGATCCCATCCTGTAGGGGCGATTTGGCAGGCAGCGTTTTCCCGGTTTTTCGGAGAAAGAAATACCCCAACAGGCCGGCCAAGATGGAGGTCAGGAGAATGGAGAGCTTAGCCTCTTTAATATAAAGCGGATCGCCAAACGACAGGATCGCGATAAAGATGGACATCGTAAATCCGATCCCGGCCAAGAGACCTACACCCAGCATATGTTTGTAGTTGCTGCCTTCGGGCAATTGGCTGATTTTTAGTTTGGAACAGATGAAAGACATCAATAGGATACCTAACGGTTTACCCAATAACAATCCCAAGCTAATGCCCAGTCCCAATGGGGCGATCAGGCCATGTGCCATTTCTGGCAAAAGCGTGATATTGGTGTTGGCGAAAGCAAATACCGGAATAATAAAGAAGTTTACCGGCTTTAGGAGTGCATGCTCGAGGCGTTCGAGCGGCGATTCGTCTGCCGTATCATTGGTGGGGATTGTCATCGCTACGAGTACCCCAGCGATGGTAGCGTGTATTCCGGAGTGATGTATAAAATACCAGATAAATGCTCCGGGTATTAAGTAGAGGTAAGGGTTTTGCAGGTTGAGCCTGTTCATCAGGAACAGCACAGCCATACCTGCCAAGGCATATAGCAGGTAGGTGGTTTCCAGCCCGGCAGAGTAGAAGAAGGCGATCACTAAAATGGCTATCAAATCATCGACAATAGCGAGTGCGGCGAGGAAAATTTTAAGACTCGGCGGTACGCGTTTGTCCAGCAACCCGATTACTGCTAGTGCGAAAGCAATGTCGGTGGCCATCGGAATACCCCATCCACCGGCTGTAACACTGCCCGCATTGAAAAAAAGGTAGATTAGTGCTGGGACAACAGCGCCGCCGAAGGCACACAAAATCGGGAGCGACGCCTGCCGAGGGGAGGATAGTTCGCCTTCGACAATTTCACGTTTGATCTCTAAACCGACCATCAAAAAGAATATAGCCATCAATCCATCGTTGATCCACATCAACACACTGTAGTTAAGATGAATGGACGCTGTTTCAAATCCTACTCTCGTATCTAGGAGGGTGTGCAACCAGCCGGCCAGCGGACTGTTGGCTACAATCATCGAGATGATTACGCAGCTAAAAAGGAGTATCCCACCGGCATTGTTAGAACGTAAAAAGTTTTTAAAAACGTTCAGATTAATTAATTTTCCCATTACTGTATATATGTATGTGCCAATTATTGGCTGTGCATTTATTGTGTCGATCTGTTTCCGCTAAAGTAGGGCTTTTCTATGGATAGCGTTAAAAAAGTTGTATAGATTTTATATTTTTTATAGTTGATTATTATAGATTTTAGCTATACTTTGTTTTGGCCTTGCAAGCAAACATGGGTATCTCCGTGCGCGCTGCGGGCTCGCATGGCTAGCAAGACGATCGGTCGGAAAAAAGCAGCTCGTCGGGCAAGATTTTAAAACCAAACGCATAGATTTCCTGTTCTATTGAAAACAGGGGAAGATGACAGAGTTAGCGTTAACAAAAGATATCGTGAAGGATTTGATCACGCGTGGATATCACCTATTGGTCAATGGTGTTCGTCAAAAGATAGAGGGTGATTTTTGGGACTATATAAAGCATTTGGATGAAGATGCATGTGTCTTGGTTTTGGAAGATCTTTTATTGTGGAAGGACAGGGAGCTGCAGCTTATTGCGCTTGTTGCTTAGCCATTTTGTTTTGTTGATCTGCGGACTTCTTCGCTGATGTCTACCGGAATCGTAACGTATCATGTTGGCCTTCCGCGGCCTTGCTTTTATACGAAAGCGTAGATTGCGCTCCCAATAACCGTCCGTTTTTTTCGTAAAACACGGCGATATTTTTTTAAATTTGGCGGTTATGACACATCATCTCAAAAGGCTAGTGGTCGCTATTGTTGCATGGCCACTTTTGGGGCCAGGCACGTCTTGCGCGCAATCCCTAAAACAACCTTCTTCCACATCCACATCGTCCTTGCCCAAAACTTCTATCTTGCCGGCTATTTTTCCGGCACCGGTATCGATGGAGCTAGGAGTCGGCAATTTTGCGTTGGGCAACTCGGTGACGTTGGTTGCCGGCCCGACGGTCGATGCCGGGACAAGGGCACTCTTGGACCAGACGTTCCGTGAAGCAGGAGTAAAGACGGTGAAAACGGCAAAAAATCTACCCTTAAATAGGAAAGGCACCTATGTGCTCTTGGGTACGCAGGCCGATTCGCAGGTGCTTACTGCGATAAAAGAAATGACAGACACGCTGGACAGCAATACCGGCGGTTACACCTTTGCTAGCCAGCCGCAGGGGTCAGGCGCTGTCGTTGCCATGGCAGCAAAAGACGCAGACGGTCTGTACTATGCCGTGCAGACATTTAGCCAGCTGGCCAGGCGCGGCGTGATCCCAGCAGTGGTTATCCATGACCATCCTGCATTGCCGATCCGTGGTACGATCGAAGGCTTCTATGGTAAGCCATGGTCGATGGAGGAGCGGGAAAAGCATATCCATTTTTTAGCCACGGTGAAAGCAAACACCTATATCTACAGTCCGAAGGATGATCCTTACGCGCGCGATCGCTGGCGCGAGCCCTATCCGGTGTCTACGTTGAAAGCGCTCAAAAAATTGGCCGAGGTGGCGGGCAACAACCATATCAACTTTGTGTATGCGATATCGCCAGGACCTACCGTATGCTTTTCTGATCCGGATGACCTGCAGGCACTACTGCGCAAATTCAACGCTCTGCGGGCGGTAGGGATCCATAGTTTCTACGTAGCACTGGACGACATTGAATACAAGCAATGGAACTGTGAACAGGATTCGATCACCTTTGGCCCCTCGGGGGCCGAGGCTGCAGCCCGTGCACAGGCACATTTGCTGAATGCCGTACAAGCCGATATTAAAAAGGTTGATCCGTCGGCACCGCCTTTGATTATGGTGCCCACCGAATATTACGATGCGAAGGAAACGCCTTACAAAGAAGCGCTACGCAAACATTTGAATCCTTCGATTGTGGTGCAGTGGACGGGCACTGACGTGGTACCGCCAGCTATCTCGATCGCGGATGCACGCACGGCCACGAAAGCGTTCGGGCGTAAGACATTTTTGTGGGACAATTATCCGGTCAACGACTACGGCGAATCGAGTGGTAGGCTGTTGATGGCACCTTATACGCGGCGTGAGGCGGGGCTATCCGACGAGCTGTCGGGCATCGTGTCCAACCCCATGAATCAAGAGGTGGCTAGCCGCGCCGCTGTTACGGGATTGGTGGCTTTCGCTTGGAACGATAAAGATTACGATGCCGATAAGACCTGGAGGTTTGCAGCGCGCGAGCTTGCCGGCTGGAACGAGGAAGTGAGCGAAGCGCTACTGATATTTTTTGATACGCAGCATCTTGCACCAACTTTTGGAACGCATCCTTGGCAGCCGCAAGCGCCACAGCTGAAAACATTTTTGGATGGGGTAGAGGATGCTATTGCCAATGGCGATGCTGACAGCCGTAAGCAGGCGATAGCAGCGCTATCGAAACATGCTGCTCGTTTTGCCGATGTGCCCAGCACCATCCGCAACGGGCATGTCGATACAGCATTTCTCATCGAAGCGGGTCCGTGGCTGGATGCCATGCTGTTATGGGGTAAGGCGCTGGCATGCACAGCCGCGGGACTGGCGGCCGCCAATGAAGCCGATTCGGCAGCGAGCGAGCATTTTAAACAGGCCGAAAAATTTACTGCAGAGGCAGCCGCTATCCGATCGATCCCCGGCGCTACACGCGTGGAGGGGCCGGTAAAGGTAGCGGATGGCGTATTGGATCGCTTTATTGCCAAGGCGCCATCACTCATATACTTTTAACGGGCTGTGGCTTCGTTTTCGATATGCCGCTGGCCATATGGAAAACGAAGCCATATTTCTTTCGCTGGGCGGACACGCTTTGTTTCTCTTGCTTGATGCATACCTCAAGTTACGGAAGGGTAGTCTTCCCTACCTCTTGTTCCAACGGTTTAAAATGGGTATACCAGTTGCAGGACGTGCCATCAAGATCAAAAGTTTCCACCCAGTCAAATCCGATCTTCGACAAGATCCGGTTGGAGCCGATGTTTTGACAATCCGCTACCCCATGGATCGCAGGCAAACCCAGTTGGTTAAAGCCATAGTCAATACAAGCCAACGCTGCTTCCGTTGCTATGCCTTGCCCCCAAAAACGGCGGATCAATCGATAACCCAGATCATAATAATACTGATATCCATTGGTCGTTTCGGTTATAAATTTCAGACCGGCCCATCCGATAAAATCGTTGGTTTGCTTATCGACAACTGCCCAACGACCAATACCGTAGGCTTCATACTGCTTTCTTATATAATCGATCACGGCAACAATATCCTGTTTGTCCTGGACAGGACTATTTCCAAGGTAACGATGCACTTCTGGGTCGGAATCCAATGCAAACATCCCCTCGATGTCGTTCGGCAATATTTCTCTTAAAATCAACCGGTCTGTTTCTATAAGGATCGTCATCGCTGTTCTGATGTAAAGAATAAAAATGGAAGGTAATCGCTTTATCGCAGGATTGGCCGGGCGCAAAAATCCCTCCATCGCATGACAGAGGGACTAGCACTGTCATTTTCCCCGACAGAACTTTCATAAGCATGACTAAGATATTGAATTATTTAGATCTATTAAAGTAATATTTATGTTACAAAATAAGATTTTTTAGCTTATTTTTTCAAAAAATAAGCTCTCCGCGGTAATGCGGAGAGCCGTGCTTATGAAAATTACGCCCTTGGGAGGGGCAGTATTGGAGTTAAAAATAATTAATTATTTTAATATTTTTATTAAAATTCAATATTTATTTTAAAATTCAAATATATTTGGCTGAAACATGGTCATGATAAGGGTCGAATCTCGACAAGCGAGAGCGTTTAAAATACGTAAAAAGTCGGGATGCAACGAGCAGGTTTTTATCAAAAAAGCTTTTATAAGGATGTTTTGGGGAAGTTGTTTCCTGAAAGTGAAATGAGGATTTGTGGTCTTCAGGAGGGCTGGTCATACGTCGTACAACGCGCTGTTCGAAAAAATCCCGTAACGTTAACGCACGGGATTTTTCAACCTCTACACTATTCTACTTCACTTGTATCTATTTGACGCGCCAAATAGGTAAAGGTTTAAAAAAAAATCCCGTGCATCGCTGCAGGGGATATAGATCATACTAAATAAACCAATTATTATTTGCTGTCTATTGAACGGCCGTTATCGTAAAAGGTTTTAAAAAAAGAAAATCCCCGGCCTCGCGCTGGGGATGTTCAATGTTGTGTATATAGAAGTTGTTTAATTAGCACGTTTTGGACGGCATTTTTGTTTTCGCTTTTGCAAATAAATGTTGCTATTCCGGCATCCGCTCGATTTGTAGGCCTGACTTCCCTTAGAGCGCACAGGCTGCTGGATGTGCAGTATGCATATTGTTCCGGAATGCGCCGGCCATTTTTTCGCGATACTGGGCGTTCTTTCCAGCGCACTCACTTTCACAATTATGCAACGTTCGTTATCTTTTCTTGTACGTTAGGCTTTGTTCCAAAACCTCGTATTGTCTAGTGCTTGATTGGGTGATGGTGAGTTGATCTCCGGAAATGCGGTATTTCAACGGGAGCGTTTCAGATCCATTGTCGTAAACGACGGTGATAAACAGCGAGTCGTTGGTATGGGTGAATGTTCCTGGACGGTTGACAGAACTGAGCACCTTTCCATCGGTCGTAAATTCCAAATAATCTTGGCTATCTTCAACCGTATCTCTGTCAACACGCACCGCACCAGTTTCTAAATCCCGCTCTATGTACTCTTGGGAGAATTCGTACCATCTTCCGTAAATCAAATCCTGTTGATTATCGTCTTTTTTGCATGCCACAAAAGCTATTGTGCCAACCAATAGTAGAAGGAGTCTTTTCATAGTTGAATGCGAACAATAACCGTACCTAACCTCTTCCATCGCCGTCAATCCAACGCACTTCCCCAACCGCTATCATACCGATGTATTTTTTCATATGATCATCGCTAATGCACGAATTTTCCTCCACATGGTATTGCCAACGTTTCCCTTCGCTACTGATACTGCCCATATATACATCGTTGACATACACATGCCATACCCCATGCGGTTTAGGTCGGATCTCGACTACCTGCCTTTTTCCCTCGTGGTAGAACATCTCTGCAACGCTGCTATCCAAACGTTGTAAGATAGCATCGATGCAGGCCTCCCTGATATCTTCCTGCAAAAATCCATATATCAGCTTCCAGCCGCTGGATTCTTTACTAAATATATATATGGATTGGCGGTTTTTTCCGGATAGGGTTACCTCTACACGACCGAACGGTTTTCTTTCGGTGGCATAGTGCACCTGAAGGATTTGACCTCGAGCTTGTACTTCTAGCAGTTTCATATTGCAATTTTACTAAAAATATTAGTATTAAATAGTATATTTGAATGTGATATTTAGTATTTATCGTAAGACAGAAAACATATGGACGTGTCGGTTTTAGAGCATATAAGAACGCAGGCCGTAGTGGTGGCGCGATCGACGAAAAGCGAAGATGAGGGCAGATCCCTCCTTGAGAAAGCGCTCAAAGATCATCCACAATTGGCGAGCGAGAGCTTGGTTTGGTTCAACGCAGTTATGAGGGGCATATCGAAAGAACAGATTTTCAGATGGATTTCCCAAGGTTTCACCATTCTGTTAAACGGGGTTCCTTATCGAACCTTCGGTCATCTTTGGCAATTTTTGGAGCGTTTGGATGAGGATTCGGACAATGTGCTTGTGCTGGAAGATCTGCTAAAGATGGACGAGGAGGAGCTGGCCAAGCTGTGGGAGATGCCTAAATAAAAATTTCCATGGTATAAGTGAACCAGCGAGAGGAGCAACTCGAACTGTTGAGGGCTCAACAAAAAAAACAACCTAAGCCTCGCGCCATGGATGTTTTAAATATATGTGTATATGTTGTAATTTACTATATGCACGTTTGAACATGTGCTTTGGTTTTTCAAAATTTAAAAAATATGCAACCGTTAGGTAAAACGAATGGGCTTGCACGACGTTCTCCTAATAAATTGGAAGATATGCAAGGCGAAACGTTTACTAAAAAGTTGATCATCGAACTTATCGAGCAGGGATATAAAGTGGTTGTGAATGGCGTTCCCACAAAATTGGACATCGACCTGTGGGATTACATCGATAAGATCGAAGATTTTTCGAGGTTCCATCTGCTGGAAGATCTGCTGCAATGGAGCGATCGCGATTTGACATTGATCGACCGTGCGGCTTAGCTGAGAGGGGTCTAGGATTTGCAAATAGTGCCGCTTCGCAGCAATTTAACAGTTTTGGCATTTAACTTGCTTAAGTGCTGTATCACCTAATCTTAATTCGTATGGAGACTATCTCTGAATATGTTATGCTATTAACTGCGTTTGTTACATTCGCCCTTGCGGCGATAGACCGATTTGACCATCGTCGCAACTCTCATTAAAATGGCTCTTTTCAATTTATTTGTTGGCAGTTTCGTCTTGGCAGCCGGCGTATTTCTGATGGACCAAAGAAAGACCCGTCTGAATCGCTTCCTGGCCGTTGTCGGTATGGCTTTTGGTGGCTATCTCGTCATTGGCTCGCTTGTGTCCATCTTCCACTGGATTAAGTCGATTTGATTTAAGCGGCCAATTTACAGTAGATTTTTTGGTCGGTTTAGTTTAGATGGACAAGGCGGAATTGATACCAGGGCGATTTTTTCGAATTCCAGCCATTTCAAGGAGGTGAGGATCTATCTAAGCGTCAACTTTTTTCCGAACATCAAACACCATCTTTGCACGTTCAAGATCTTCATGAGGGTTGGAAATTTCAATCTCGCCCATATTTGCAAGCTCCTTCAATCGATGATAGAGAAAAAGATCGCCTACGGAACCATCATGGAATGTATTCCAAATATCACAAAGGGTATAGCCAACAATCAACGACGACCTTTGGGGTGTCTCGCTGCATCGTCTTAAAAGGTATTCATCAAAAAACGTCTGGTCGCCGGCTACAGGATTTCCTGCACTATTAAATAGGTTAATTACTGCATCATTCTTGCGGATATGCGCCCAAAGTGATGCATAAGGTTGAATGTCAGGCTTGCTTAACCGTTGAAAGTGTTTAGCAGCCTCCAAAACTTGGTCTTCTCGCATCACCTGTAAAGAACCGGTATTTAGCTTTTCTCCTTGCTCATCCCTACAGTTCATGCTATGGAAATTAAGTTTATGAATAGGTGTCGACAGTTTTTTCAAGTAGGAAAGGAGGCGTGCTGTCGTGATCTTTTCATTGGCATTATCGCCAAGCCATAAGTAGATATGGCTATAGCGATCGGAAGAAGAGATTACCTTTTTCAAAAGCAGGAGATTGTCATCGACAAAGTTGTTATTCCCTTCGGTATGGATACAACCAACAGACTTTCTCCACCATGTCTTCCTGCGCACGATTGCTTGCAAGTCGTCTAAGTCACATAGCGGTCCAAGAGCAAGTGGATCAGTAAAACATAAGATTTCATCTTTCTCTAAATTAATTAGCTTGCTCTGAACAAGTGTAGCCTTCCCGGAAAAGCCAAATGTAATGTGTAGGCGTTCTTGAGACATGATTACCTACTTATCCTTCAGCAATCGCTCCAAATACGCCAACTTCGTTTTTTCGGCTTCCAACAGGCGTTCATACAATTCAATAATTTTATCTAATGGATTGATTGTGCATAGATAATTGTTATTATTCGAACTGCTATCTTGAAATGTGTTATTTATAATATTGAACACCGCTTCTTCGCTAAAATTCTCAATAGCTTCTGGCGTAACCCCTAGTATTTCGGCGACCTGCGCCAATAGGGCGGCTTCTATAGATTCACTTTTTTCGATATTGGACACGGTCTGCTGACTCACGCCCAATTCTATAGCCAAGGCTTCTTGCTTTAGTCCGCGTAGTTCACGGATGCGGCTGATTTTTCTCCCTATATGGTTTGTCGTGTTAGTTGTATGCATAAGTCCAAAGTTAACATTATTCAGTGTTCAAGATACGAAATTTCTTGAGATGGTACAAAACAAGTATATATCGGTGAGGTACAAATGACATTGGTGGTAAAAAACATAAGCTGGTTGGCTACCTGCCTTATATGTCGTTGATTTGCTTTGTGTTGAACTATTAAAATAATATACCGTTATGGATCATGCATATTTTACCAATCCGGCGAGCAAGTGGGATATACCTTGGGTATTACTAGTCTTTTGCTGCGCTGAATAAGTAGCTGACTTATCAGGAACGGCCCCAAGATACATCCCGCCTTCTGTTAGGTTGTTACGTAAAGTAGGCGGAGTGTGTGTTGATTAAGTTAATATTATTTTTACTTTATCGCTTGTTTTTTTTTAAGTATTTTTTTTATTTAGTGTTACCAAATAAATTTGAATATTATGAAGCCATTATTAATTGCTGGAGCTATCCTTGCCAGCGTTTGCAGGTTGTCGGCACAACATGTGACGGATTCGCTAACATTAAACGCAGCAACAGACTCTTTAAAGAACCGTATTGTAGCTCTTGAAAAAGACGTTGCGGAATCAAAACAAAAAATTAACCAACTTCGTGACAATGTGCCGCTCGAGAAGTATGAAAAATCGCTCCTTTCGATTGAACTTGGCCTGATGAGCGGTACAGAGATTGAGTCTTTGGTGCCAAGTACCATTCAATTGTTGGCGGTAAGTGATTTGGTCAATGTTGTTGCCGACCTGAACAGCCCTACGTCGCCTATCCTTGGTTCCACATTTGTGGATGTTGCGATAGAGTCAGCATCGAATAGCCTGTTACCTAAGTATGCTTCTAAAGCGGAAACAGATACCGCAAGAGCAAAGTTTAAGAGCTTATTGAAAGCGATATACACAGGGCCTTTGGTTCAAGGGGTTTTAAATAGTAATCCGATATCGAGCACGATCAATGGTATTATTCAACAGGCCGGGTTGTTCCAAATAGACAAAACATCGATTAAGATAACGAAACGGCAATTTAAAGACAAGAAAGATGCTAATATTCCGATCCAATTAACAAATACCAGTGGGCCTAATTTTGGAGCTGAGGAGATCAGACAATTTTATAGCCAAATTGCAGACAGGGTGAATTTTTATAAAGAGTTAAATGAGAAGACACTTAAAAATGATGTCGTCATCAGGAAATTAACCGTGGATGCGGAGGTGTTTGAAAAATCAATGAAGTCGAGCAGAGTGGAGATTTGCAAGTTGCTCAAAATCTCTTCTCCAGATAGCTCAAATGTGCTCCTTAGAGAACAATATGGTAAAAAGAGTTTAGCCGAGAAAATAGAACTACTTCGAGAGAACAGCAACTTCGTAAAAGCTGTGAGGCTTTCCGAGCTGGGTGTAGAGCAATTGCCGGAACTTAAGCTATTCAATAAGCAGGTTTCATCGGCTATGAGCAATTACGTTGATGACTATATTTCTGTTCTTAATAAATATGCGCTAATAGATGGTAGCAAACTCGATCACGAAGCTGTAAAAAGGCAGATCGATCGATTAAAGGCGATAAAAGATAGGCTTGCGGCCTATCCAAGACTGTAGGGTGGATTGTATTGGCGGGAATTACAAATCGCAACAGCTATTTGGGGCTTTTGTAGCAGAAAAATTTGAAAAGCATACGGATCCTGAAAGCGACAAGGAGAGTTATACTATGGACGATATTCGCGAACAACATCCGAAAGCGTATCGGCCATGGTCGACTGAAGACGATGAAAAACTGGAGGCTTCGTTTTGTGAAGTAATGACAGTCCAGGAATTGGCTAATATCTTCGAACGGAAAGTAGGCGCTATTACTTCAAGGATCAGAAAGTTGGAGCTAAGGGAGAAATATTCATAAAGCTTTCTTTAAAAGAATAGACATCTGCTTGTCCATGTGCATCAGTATGAGATTGTGATCGCATATTGTTGTAGCGCTTAACAGCTTCAGCAATATCCTCTTTGATGAACTCCCAGTACTTACCTCGTAAGCATACGGGATCAAATTCGTCGTCGGCTAAGGTAGAATCAGTAAAGTTTTTTAAAATGAGGCCTTTGTCATGCGTGTATGGGTAGCGATGTTGATGTAAATCTATCATAGCCTGAATATCTTTATTAGTCAACAGTTCATGCAGATCCCAAAAAAGCTTTCTTTCGGCCGATACGTTGAACGACATCGACCTTCATGGCAATAATCTCCTCTATCGTGGCCAATCGAATGCCGTCGACTACTAAGGCAGGCTGTATGAGCGAATCGGTATAAAACACATCTAACTTGACGGTATTATCATTATCGGAACCTATACTGTAGGGCTTTCCCATTGATGGGTTAATCCCAGAAGAATGAACGTGGAAGGGAAAGGCATTTTCTATAAAATAATCAATCTCTTTGAAGTCAATACTGCCGTATGGCGCATCGGTAAACAAGTCGATATCCACCGATATACGATGACCGATCTGCAGACTTAGCGAAGTGCCACCGACCAATCGAAATTGTTTCAATGATCCACAATTCATTAAAGTGATCAATGAATCTTTCAAGAGATTCGTAACGGTACCATAAAATAAACCGCGCATTTAATGAAAAGAAAACGATAAAGTCGTGGTGGCTTTATTCATTAGAAAGCTCGGCGAATGCCGGGCTTTTATTGTTTTTGAAAGAGCTCTTTCCCATAGCTATAAGTAAGTGTATTTTCTGTTGATAACAAAGAATTGTTGGTTGGAATTAGTAATATAGATTCTTTCCCGAACCTTTCGCTATTAATATAACAATCTTTAGTGCCAAATTCTTCTTTATCAGTATATTTAAAAAATAGCTTTCCATAGCTTTTTGTGAATAAAGTAATTTGTCCTTTCCATTCACGACCATCATGTTGTACAATTATCTCTATAAGGTTTTCGCTTAGTATTTTTAAGGTTGCAATTGAGCCACTTTCACCATGTATTTCAACAGAGTTTGATTTCTTGAAACTGTATCCCTTCCAATGAGTACTTTTATTATTTAAAAATTTGAATTTGCTTTTAAAAAGTCTGTCTCGGATAGATTTCTTGGATAACTTAAGGAGGAGCATGAATGCCTTATCTCATTCCCTTCATACTATTCTGTTACAAACAAACTTAATAGAAAATGAATTAGCACTTATTACCAATCGTGGAATGATAGGACCTAAAAATTGGGTCTTATCGAGCCACAGAAGGTAATCGTAAGTTTACAAAATGAGTGGGCTTGTATCCAAATTTATTTAAATTTAATTTTCTTTTGTTTCTAATATGCTGTAAGTTTGTATAAATGGGCGTAATAAAGGATATATCGCAAATCTTTCCCAAACATTTATTTTGGGATGTTGATCCGAAGAATTTAGATATTCTAGACGACAGGGATTTTATTATCCCGAGGGCGCTAATTGCTACAACTGAAGAGACGTTTGCTAAAGATATCCAACCCTTGGAACAGCTTTACAGCAAAACGCAGATCGTTAAAGAATTGCAAAGAACAAAAGAACGCATTAGCAATGAGGTATGTAAACTTGTTGCTCGTCGTTACCATGTCCGGCAATTTTTACGTTATCAATAATGTCTGCTATTTCTTAAGGTCTATTAAAGACTATTCGTGAATTGCAATCTTTTGAAAGTTTTAAGGGGTCTGCTTTAGGTGGAGGTACTAACTTAGCTATTCGATATTATCATCGGATATCCACGGACATTGATATCTTTTTCCCACATATTATCGGAAAAGCAGGTTATGAAAGAATCAAAGACGAGGTTGAGAATTTTTATGGCGCACGTGTGTTTGGATTCCAATTTCCATGCGATATAGATGACCAGTATATTTTTCTTCGTTTTTTTATTGTATGCCATGGAGAAACGATTAAGGTAGAAGTTCTTCAAAATATGAAAATGCTCAATAGCCTCGAAGATATAGATGGTATCAAATTCGTATCGGAACTGGATATTGCCTTATTTAAGATGATGTCGGCGGCAAACCGTGCAACACAAAAGGATATTTATGATCTTGACCTCCTTTCTGAGAAATTCCCACTGATAGACCTTTATGATCAACTTGAAAGAAAACGTTCGCTGTTTTCAGCCGAGGAGCACCGTACTATTTTTGATCTCGATGGAGAAAACAACCCATTAGATCAACCTCTAACTTTGTTGAAGTTTGACGAGGGAGATGCACAAGGTCGTAAATCAAGGCCTCACCATTCACAAAATAGAATAGACATTATAAAAGATCGAAAGAGTTGGCCCAATGCTCGATCAAGTTGGCGAAAAAAGGTTCGCAGTCTATTTGTTCAATTAAACATGATATTTCCAGATCCTTCTTCTTCGGATGCGGAATAGTAGCTCGTAAACGCAGGATTTCGTCTTCTCTAGATTAATGCCTGAATAGAATTGAGGCAAAAATCATCTATATTGATGGGGTGCGATTAGGGGATTCAAAGTTCTTAGCAAAGCAGTTCGAGTTAATGACAAGATCAAATGACAGACTCCAAAATCCACTTGGACATATTAAGCTGAAACTAAAGGATTTCCTTTAGAATGGCTATTGGATGATATTACAAAAAAGCGAAAACACCCAAAATTACACTCATTAATTTTGGGTGTGAAATTTACCAACTATTGATTTACAGGTCTTTTGTGCAATCGGAGGGATGTTTTGCGCCCCGCATGGCCCCCACATGGCCCGCAAAGAAATTGTTCGAACCCTTCCCACAGCAAGTTCGAATCCACCGATCACAAAAAAAGACATCGTTTTGATGTCTTTTCTTTGTGGAGCCGGAGGGATTCGAACCCTCGTCCAAACATAGTATGATTTACGCTTTCTACATGCTTAGCTTCTCTTTATTTGTCGGGAGAGGGAAGGTGAGTCGCTAACCTATACCGTTCTCCTTATTTACTGTTTCTTACCGATGCTTAGTAAAATCACATCGGCCAGTTCTATCGTTCGATGCCCCGTGTGCTAAACCAAAGAACAGGATCTAGCGGGACAAATAGCTATGTTAAGTCTAACTTAAGCAGCTAAGGCGTAGTTTTCTTCGCCAGTTGTAAAATTGAAAGTTCAGATTTAAGTGCTATACTAACAACGCACTGCATGCTTACATAACCATCGCTATCCTGTCAATTCCGGTCGACCCCAATTATGTAATAGAGTACAAACGTACGAAAAAAAATGGTTTCCTGCAATGGGAAAGGTCTTTTTGCGTGATTGAGCGTACGGCTGCTTTTTCGGTTACTATATGTTTGCGATGCTGATGGGCGCGGATCTGCTGCCGACTTGCTTAGACAGAAACGTACGATGATCGCCGTTTGTTGTGGAGATATACGTTGCACCGACGCTGTTTGCGGATTTATTACGTCGCGAAACGGATTAATACGTCAAATAAATACCTTTTACCCTACATGCCGAAATCTGGCAAATACTGGCGCGAATATTGCCTAACGCTTATCAATCACGAACGATAACACGGAGGTCTTATGAAAAAAGAATTGGAAATGTTGCTGCAGGCTAATAATAAGCTCGTTTATAACGCTCTTTGTGGGGTGGAACGCCTACAAAACAATCGCATGCTCTACTACTATGTGGGGAAACGGAGCGTAGATTATTTTGGCGAAAATATAACGGATGATACGTTGATCAACGTCTTTTTTGATACGGCTGAACTGGATGAGCAGGGCCGATTGATCATTACATCTGCACCAACTGGCTTTTTGCCGATTAAATACAAATATTTGAAAAATGCCGATGCATCCCTAAAGTTGGAGCAGGTCAAAACGTTTTACAAAGAAAGTGTCAATTAACGCTGATCTGGCCGAGAACAGCCGATAAAGTATCCTGAATCCTCTGCCGACGGCTGGGGATTTTTTTTGTCAACATATTCGCGAGCAAAAAAAATGCTGGCAACCTGCGACTTCCCAGTCTTTAGTGATTTAGTTTGTGCATTTCGTCTCCCAATCGGTAACGCAGCTAACTTATATTGCTCGCCTAGCTTCTTAAAATTATTTGCGTATGGTGCAAACAAAGCTAATTTTCCACTGTTAATGAGTAAAATACATTTCGATATGTCTACAGATAATAACGCTAACACAACAGACGCCTCTGCTAAAGAAGGGGTGTCCGCGAAAAGTGCGGAAGAAAAAAAAGTAACTGCGAAAAAAGCGCCTGTCACAAAATCTGCGGCGACAGGCAGTACGAGCGGCACAACGCCTACCAAGGCAACGACGCCTACAAAAGCTGTAGCAAAGCCAGCTACTACGAAGGCCGCTACACCAGCAAAACCTGTTACTTCCAAAGATCCCGCAGCCAAGCCGGCTACTACGAAAGCTGCTACGACAGCAAAACCGGCTGCTTCAAAAACGTCTATCACCAAAGCCGCTACGGCAGCAAAACCGGTTGCCACCAAAGCACCTGCTACAAAATCTGCTCCCACGCCAAAGTCTACGACTGGTGAAGAGCCAACCAGTGGGGAAACAGCTAGAAAAGCAACAAGCACCAAATCAGCAACAGCAAAACCACTGGTAAGCAAAGCTGCTGAACGGGAAGCTAAAAGTGAGCCGTCGGCAAAGCCTGCCGAAGCAACGAAACCAACACCCAAGCCAGCCGCCGCTAAAAAAGCAACAGTGGTAAACAACGTGGCGGAAGAAGATAAGGCCGTGAAGAAAAAAGAAACCAAAAAGTTGGAGAAAGAGGCGTTGTATAAAGAAGATTTCGACGAAAAAGTTAAGGAGGGGACGGCATTTGCGGATAAGACGGCCAAAAAAGATAAGGAAAAAAATGGCAAGAAAGCATCTGGAAAAGCAAAAGGGAAAGTATCGGATGCTAAGAAAACGAAGAAGATAACGGATAAAAAAGGTAAGGAAAAGTCGAAGGCGAAAAAAAGCGATGACGGCCTAAAGTCTAAAGTAAAGAAGATCGTGCAAGGGGTGATGAAGAAAATGGACAAGAAGCCCAAGAAAAAGAAAAAATAATATGGGGATTTTGAAAGCAAATAAGGTCGGGACAAATGCCCGACCTTATTATTTTTTATCCTTCGATATTCGTCCGTACTTCTTTGGCATCCCGCTTCCGTTCGCTGCGGATGATCAAACGGAGTCCAGAGTTGGCCGAGTAGAAAGACCAGATCCAGTTTCCCAATAGTTTCCATTTATTACGGAAGCTAGCGATGGGGATAAGGTGGATCAATAGCCACGTCAACCAAGCGAACCATCCTTTGAAAGAGAATTTCGGTAGGTCGGCAACGGCTTTGTATCGAGCGATTACGGCCATGCTGCCTTTGTCCCAGTAGGAGAATGGTTTCAAACTACCCTGTCGGTCTTTGGCAACAATGTTTTTGGCAAGCAAGGTGCCCTGTTGCATGGCGACCTGTGCCAGCTGGGGATGTCCATTCGGAAAGCCGGCATCGGTAGTCTGCAGACAGATATCGCCGATGGCGAAAATATTGTTGTAACCTTGAACGGTATTGAACTGGTCTACCAATACACGACGGCCGCGGCCAAATTTCTCGGCCGGTAGTCCCGGAAGTTCGCGCGCAATCACGCCGGAAGTCCATATCAACGTTTTGGTTAAGATTTCTTTACCATCGCTCAATACCACCAGATCGTTTTGGTAATCTTTAACAGCAACGTTTAACGTGATCTCTACGCCCAATTTCTCCAGTACTTCTTTGGCTTCCTGTTGTGCAACCTTGCTCATGGGGCCCAGTAGCACGGGAGCTGCATCCACTAGGTGGATTTTCGGTGTCAGACCTGCCAATTCCGGATATTCCTTGCGTACAATACGTTCACTGAGTTCGGCAATCATGCCAGATATCTCTACGCCGGAAGGTCCACCGCCAGCCACGACTATATTGAGGTAAGCATCGCGATGGGGATCATCTACCCGTTGGATGTATTCTTCTAAATTAACCAGTATCTTATTCCGAATAGCCAAAGCATCGGTGATATTTTTCATGGGGAACGCATTTTTCTTGACGTTATCCATGCCGAAATAGTTGGTTTCGGTTCCCACAGCCAGCACCAGGTAATCGTAGTGTAAGAGTCCGGTATCGGTTTCTATCGTATTGTCATCACTGTTGATCTGCAAAAGCTTACCTAAATGGAAGGCAAAATTTTTGTGTTTTTTAAACATCTTCCGGAAGGGCGAACTAATATTGGAAGAGTCGATAAATGCCGTAGCAACTTGGTAGATAAGCGGAGGGAAGAAGTTGTAGTTATTGATATCGACGAGCGTCACCTGATAAGCATCATTGCTCCCTAAAGAGCGGACGAAGTTTATCCCTGCGAAGCCGCCGCCGACAATTACAATATGTTTTTTACTGTTTGCCATAATAAGCTATTCGTTTGTTTTAAGATTTGCCAACAGCTTTAGAACAATAAAGTTGATTCTATAGTTTCGCAAATGAAGGTGCAAATATATTAAAATAAAAAGGGCAGCCGTCGTGGCGCACCCTTTTTTGTTTTATTTTCTGACGCTGACCGCATTTTTGTGCGCATGCAATCCCTCCAGTTCGGCCAAGATCTCTACAGTAGAGCCAATTTGGTTTAAGCCTTCAGCGTTGATGTGCTGGAATGTGATCTTTTTGACAAAAGAATCGACGGATACCCCGGAATAGGAGCGGGCATATCCTGAGGTTGGCAAGGTGTGGTTGGTGCCCGAAGCGTAATCGCCGGCACTCTCGGGGGTAAGGTGTCCTAAGAACACCGATCCGGCATTGCTGATGTACCGCGTTAAGCTTTCCCACAGGTCGGTTTCCAAAATAAGGTGTTCGGGTGCATAGCGGTTGGAAAAGCGTATGGCCTCCTGCAAGTTTTCTACTTCGACGGCGTAGGAGTTGGCGATGGCCATTTTGGCGATTTCTGCGCGCGGCAGGATCGCTAGCTGTTCGTCGAGCTTGCTGTTGACAGCGTTTAGCAGCTCCGCCGATGTGGATACGAGCACCGCTTGGCTATCGGGGCCATGTTCGGCCTGCGCCAATAGATCGGCGGCGACATAGGCTGGATTGGCGGTCTCGTCGGCTATTACGAGCACTTCCGATGGACCTGCCGGCATATCGATGCTGACATTGCTCATACCTTGCACCAAACTTTTCGCTTTGGTGACAAATTGGTTGCCGGGGCCAAATATTTTATCCACTTTGGGAATACTTTCCGTGCCGAAGGCCATCGCCGCAACAGCTTGTGCGCCACCGGAAAGGTATATGCGATCGATCTTCAACAGTTGGAGACAATAGGCCACAAATCCATTGATCTTGCCACTTTGCTGCGGCGGCGAGCAAACGACAATCTCTTTGCAACCAGCAATGCGAGCGGGCACCCCCAACATCAGCAAGGTGCTGGGCAATACGGCAGATCCCCCCGGGATGTATAGCCCTACCTTTTCAATGGGGCGAACCTCCCGCCAGCATTTGACGCCCGGCATGGTTTCTACGGCGCGCTCCCGACGGAGCTGCGTACTATGGAATTTATGTATGTTTTGGAAAGCGATTTCCAGCGCCCGTTGTTGATCGCGCGTAATGGTCATGGCCAACTCTTCAATATCGGCTTTCTCCAAGTAAAGCTGTTGCAGCTCTACCTTGTCAAATTTTGCCGCGAAACTGCGCAGCGCGGTATCGCCATCTTGCCGAACTTCAGCAATGATCTGCTGTACGGCTTCTTCGATAGCGCGGGTGTCATCCATGTTGCGGGCAACCAATGCCTCTACCGCCTCATCGGATAGATCGGTTAACGTATACTGCTTCAGCATTATAGAATAATTTTCTCAATCGGCATCACGACAATTCCTTGTGCGCCAGCCGCCTTTAACGTATTTATCTTGTCCCAGAAATCATCTTCCGTAATAACGGTATGTACGGCCACCCAACCTTCTTCCGCCAAGGGAACCACCGTCGGACTCTTTACGCCATGCAAAAGTTCCGTGATCTGGGGCAAGTTGATTTTTTCGACGTTCAGCACCACATATTTCGTTTCTTTCGCGCGCAGTACCGATTGCACACGCTGCATCAATTCGCAGACGATCGGATTTTCCGATAAACCGTCGCGGCCAATCAATATGGCTTCTGAACTGCGCACATCCGCAAAAGGCTTTAGTCCGTTGCTTTTTAACGTGCCGCCCGTGGATACGATGTCACAAATCGCATCGCTCAAACCCAAACCTGGCGCAATTTCCACGGATCCGGATATTTCGCGGATGTCGGCCTGAATGCGGTATTCATCCAAAAATTGTTGCAGGATAACAGGGTAGGAGGTGGCGATAGCTTTACCATTTAGGTCGGACAGATCTTTAATAGGGGAATCTTTGGGAATAGCAATTTTTAACGTGCAGCGTCCAAACCCAAGACGCTGTAGGTAGGTCACTTTGGCCTCACTTTCATCGATCACGTTCTCGCCAACGATGCCTAGATCGGCAATGCCCTGTGCTACATAACCTGGAATATCATCGTCGCGCAGAAAAAGGATTTCGAGATTAAAATTGTTAACGGTGGTGATCAGGGAGCTTTTATAGTTTTCAAAATCGAGTCCGCAATTTTTCAGCAGTTGAACCGATTTTTCATTTAATCTACCCGATTTTTGGATAGCTATCTTAAGATTTTTCAAAATATAAGGTTTTTGTTGTAAAACGTTTATTAATAAAAGAAATATAACTCGGGGAACTTTGCTTCACGTAGAAACACATAACATTACATATCGCCAAACTGGCGATGATGAAAATGGATGTGATGGGTGAACAAATGAGTCATTGTTTATTAATAGCACAACAAATGTAAGTTATTGCGATATGTTTTGCAAATTACGGACGTTAATTTTTAGAAAACTTTTGTTCACCGGGCGCTGCCCGTCCACAAGGCCCTAGTCAGCTCATATTCCAGCTGAAGTGTGTTTGGATCCGCCGGAGCCGGATAGCTTTTGGTATGCACCGCTCCCAGTTTGGCCAAAGCGGCCTGCGATCGGAAGTTGTGCTCCCGAACATGGAAGATCACGGTGTCCACATACTGAAAGGCGTGTTCCAGCATCATGGCCTTTACGGCGCTATTCGTGATGCCTCCCCAATAGGATCTGGCCAAGAAGGTAAAGCCTATGGCGATTTTGCTGGTTGCGGCGTCGTACTGGTAATAGGATGTAGCACCGATGACCACATCCTTCGCTTTGTCGATGATCAGGAAGGGCATATCTGTTTCCATCAGCTTGTCAAAATACACACGAAAGCCGTCGGGCTGGTACCGGTTCGCATCTGGATGCTGTGCCCATATTTCGGGATCCGATCCCACTTTGAACAACCTGTTTAAATCGCTTGGTTGCAGCGGTTTCAACGCTATATCGCTATTTTCTAATGCGCGAAATTCCATGTTACTTGATGATACGTTTAATCTTATTGGAGCGTTTGATCAACTTGTGCAGACCTTCGTAATCTTCCTGATCGATTTTATTGTACAGGTTTTGCAGTTGCTTGATATGCTCTTCCAGAACTTCTAGGACGTTGGAACGGTTTTGCTTGAAAATTGGTGTCCACATCTCTGGAGAAGATTTGGCTAAACGCACTGTCGACTGAAATCCTGACCCCGCCAATTCGAAGATCCGGCCCTGTGACTTCTCTTTTTCGAGTACCGTAAGGGCTAGCGCAAAGGAGGTCAGGTGCGATATATGCGATACGTAGGCGGTGTGCATATCATGCTCATCGGCATTCATAAAGGAGGTTTTCATCTCCAATTGATCTGTCAGCGCATCGGCCAGCTCAAAGGCGTCTTCATCGGTTTTGAAAGCTTCGACATATACCATCACTTTGTCCTTAAAAAGATTTGGAATCGCTGCTTCGGGACCCGAATACTCCGTACCGGCCATGGGGTGTGCCGCCACGTAGCGACCCCGGTTGGGATGGTCGGCAATGAGGTTGAGGATATTGGTCTTTGTGGATCCCATGTCGATGATCACGTGATCCGTAACCTTGTCGAGCAGACTGGGCAAAAGCGTCAAGATAGCGTCTACAGGAATGGTGAGCACAATAATTTTACAGCTCGATAAGGCCTCATCCAGTGAAAGTATCTCATCTACCAGCCCCATTTGCAGGGCTTTTTTTTGGTTTGATTCGTTCTTCTCCACACCAATGACTTGCTCGCAAAAGTTCGTTTCTTTCAAACGGATACCAATCGATCCCCCGATCAAACCGATACCAACAATGGCTATGTTCATTTTTAAAAGTAAAAATTAAAAGGTAAAAAATAAAAAAATAGGGCGCTAACGGAATGCCACTGCTACGGTAAGCACCACTCATTTAGACCATCGTCATCGCAGGGAGGCACACGATGACGCGATTTTCGCCATAACTTCCAAGCGCTTACTACTTGCCTTTAGCTTCCTTTTGTGCATTCAAGATGCGGGCAATAGCACGATCTAGAACATCCTCCTTTGCGCACAAACTGATGCGGATGTAGTTGTTCCCGGCAGAGCCGAATATGCCGCCCGGTGTAATAAACACCTGCGCTTTGTTCAGCACCTCATCGCTCAAGGCATACGCATCTTGATAGGTAGCTGGTATTTTCGCCCATACAAAGAGACCTACCTGTGCCGTATCGTATGTGCATCCCAATAGATCCATGATGGTGTATACCTTCTCACGACGTTGTGCATATACCGCATTCAACTCGCTGTACCAGCTTTCGTCCAATTGCAATGCTTTGGCTGCCGCCAACTGCATAGGCAGAAACATGCCTGAATCCATATTGCTTTTGAACCGCAATATATCAATGATACGGGTTTGGTCGCCCACCAGCATGCCTATGCGCCAGCCGGCCATATTCGATGATTTACTCAACGAGTTAAGTTCTATGGCTACCTCTTTTGCACCTTCCACGCTCATGATGCTCTGGGGGTGCGCATTGAGGATAAAGCTATAGGGATTATCGTGGCAGATCAATATCTGATGTTTTTTTCCAAAAGCGATGAGCTGCTCGAAAAGTGCGGTCGTCGCCAACGCACCCGTAGGCATATGTGGGTAGTTGATCCACATGATTTTGACGGCCGACAGATCAAGCTTCTCCAATTCCTCAAAGTCGGGTTGCCAGTTACGTTCTGCCTTAAGCTCATAAGGGATAGCTGTAGCCCCCGCGACCTTCACGGCACTGCTGTAGGCTGGATAACCCGGATTTGGGATGAGCACTTGGTCGCCCTCCTGTAGGTATGTCATGCAGATGTGTACGATCCCCTCTTTCGAACCGATTAAAGGTAGGATTTCGGTTTGGGGATCCAACGCCACATGGTAATAGCGCGCATACCACGCAGCCATAGCATCGCGCAGCGCGGGGGCTCCCTTGTAGTTTTGATAGCCATGGGCCGTTGCTCTGCTTGCTTCTTCCTGCAGAACCTGTATGACGGCTGGATGGGGAGGAAGGTCTGGACTGCCTATGCCTAAGTTAATTACTTGCGCACCAGCGCTGTTCATGGCGTCGATCTCGCGTAACTTTTTCGAAAAGTAGTATTCTTCTGTCTGTTTTAGCCTGCCGGCAACTTCCATATACATGCTGTCTATGTTGAAATTTAGCGCCTAAAATACAGATTTAAAGCAAGAAATAACTTATTAAAAAGGAATTTATCAGTTCTATGCAACAATATGGAGGCTTATCGAGGCAATTTGTTAACGCTCATTCTTTTTTATTACTTTTGTAGCCTGAATAAAATACATGAAGACATACTTTAGACTGTTGTCCTTTGCGAAACCTATCGAAAAATACGCCATTCCGTATATTATCTGTACGGTGGTAACGGTGGTTTTTGGGACGCTCAATTTGGCGCTTTTGGCGCCACTGTTGCAGGTGCTTTTCAAAGGAACGGGAGATGCGGATTTGGCGCCGGTAGAGCTTGCGCAAAAACCGCAGGGGTTGGACGACATTGGGGGCTGGTTTACCTATTATGCTGATAAGCTATATTATGATATCGGGCCATTCGAAGCCTTGAAATATGTATGTATCGTGATTGTGATCTCTGTTTTTATAAGCAATCTTTTCCGATATTTTTCGCAGCGGATCATGGAAAATCTCCGCATACACACTTTGCTTAACCTCCGAAAATCGGTTTTCAACAATGTGATGGATCTGCATCTCGGCTATTTCACGAACAGTAGAAAAGGAGATATTATCTCCAAGATAGCATCGGATGTGCAGGTGGTGCAATTCTCGGTTACCTCTACGTTGCAGGTCGCTTTTAAAGAACCGCTTCAACTTATTGCTTACATTGTGGTTCTGTTTGCGCTTTCTGCAAAGCTTACGTTGTTCTCCTTGGCCGTTATTCCTGTTTCGGCCTTTTTTATTTCAAGGATTGTTAAAAAACTGCGCGAGCAGGCACGTGAAGGGCAGAAATCCTATGCCAATATGATCTCCTACTTGGATGAAGCGTTGTCTGGCATTAAAATTATCAAGGCGTTTAATGGTACCCTATTCGTAAAAGATCGCTTCAATGGCGAAAGCGAATATTATTCGAAGATTATGCGTCGCATGGTGCGCAGACAACAGATGGGCTCGCCCGTGTCCGAGCTGTTGGGCGTGTTGATGGTGGCGGTGATCTTACTGTATGGAGGCGGTTTGGTATTGGATGGGGAAGGCGATCTGAAGGCGTCTGAGTTTATCACCTACATCGCTATATTCTCGCAAGTGATGCGCCCGGCCAAAGCATTGACTGATGCCTTTTCCAGCATCCATAATGGTATTGCTGCCGGCGAACGTGTGTTGGATCTTGTCGATGAGCGCAGTGTGGTGAACGATAAAGCTGATGCCGTGACGTTGACGGGATTCGACCAATCGATTGTTTTCCACGATGTGGATTTCTCTTACGAGGAGAAGCAGATCTTGAACAAGATCAACTTGGAAATACCGAAGGGGAAAACCATCGCCTTAGTGGGGCCTTCGGGCGGAGGAAAATCGACTTTGATTGACCTCATACCGCGTTTCATGGATGTCAAAGGCGGAAGCATTACCCTCGATGGGATCGATCTGCGCGATGTCAAGCAAGATTCGCTGCGTAACCTGATCGGTACAGTAAACCAAGAATCTATTTTGTTTAACGACAGTATTTTCAACAATATTGCCTTCGCAAAGGCTGATGCGACGATGGAAGAGGTGGAGCATGCGGCCAAGATAGCCAATGCCCATGAATTTATTGTGAAGACAGAGGAGGGCTACCAGACGAATATTGGGGATCGCGGTGCGAAACTGTCCGGCGGGCAGCGTCAGCGTATATGCATCGCCCGAGCTGTGCTGCGCAATCCGCCGATTATGTTGCTGGATGAGGCGACCTCAGCCTTAGATACCGAATCGGAAAAACTGGTGCAGGACTCCCTATACAAATTGATGGAGAACAGAACCACGGTGGTTATCGCTCACCGCTTGAGCACCATCCAAAATGCGGACAAGATCGTGGTGATCGAAGCGGGGAAGGTTGTGGAACAAGGAAGCCACCTCGAGCTGGTCAATAAACAAGGATTATATAAACGATTGATAGACATGCAGCAATTTGCTGATTGACATAGAAAAGCGGTTTCAGAATCGCTTTTTTCTTTGCTAATTGGTACATTTGCTTAGTTAGGAGGCTGAGATGAATGCAACGAAAAAACTTGATTTCTTGATTCAAGATAAGAATTTAGATGCGGACTTGAAACGTATCGCTCGGAAGGTAATGCAAGCCGAACGCATCACGTTTGAAGAGGGCGTATTGCTTTACGAACGTGGCGAGCTGGGCTACCTAGGTGTTTTAGCAAACTATATCCGAGAAAAGAGGCATGGCGATCATACGTATTTCAACCGCAACTTCCATATAGAGCCCACCAACGTATGTGTATACGACTGTAAATTCTGTGCCTATTCGCGCCTAATCAAGCAACGCGATGAAGGCTGGGAGATGGATGTCGACGGGATGATGGATATCATCCGCAAATACGACGATGAACCCGTTACGGAGGTACATATTACCGGGGGAGTCGTGCCCAAACAAAATCTCGACTTCTATGCCGAGTTTTTTAAGCGCTGTAAAGCACATCGTCCGGCTTTGCATATCAAAGGGCTTACGCCGGTGGAATACTATTATATTTTCAAGAAAGCCAAGCTGACGCATTACGAGGGTTTGAAATATTTGAAAGCATGCGGATTGGATTCTATGCCCGGCGGGGGCGCGGAAATTTTTCATGCAGATGTGCGCGAGAAAATTGCAGGCGACAAATGCACGGCCGAGCAATGGTTAGATATTCATGAGCAAGCGCATAACTTGGGGATGCGCACAAATGCAACGATGCTGTATGGGCATATCGAAGAATTTTGGCACCGGGTAGACCATATGGAGCGTTTGCGACAGTTACAGGATAAAACGGGCGGCTTCCAGACCTTTATTCCGCTGAAGTTTCGTAATCAAGGACATCAAATGTCTGATGTTCCGGAAGTATCGGTCATAGAAGATTTGCGTAACTATGCGATCGCGCGTATCTATATGGATAATTTTGACCATATCAAAGCCTACTGGGCAATGATTTCGCGCGATACCGCACAGCTTTCGCTAGCTTTTGGGGTGGATGATATCGATGGCACGCTAGACGATACCACTAAAATATATTCGATGGCCGGCGCGGAAGAACAACATCCGGGCATGAGCACACAACAGGTGGTGGAACTGATTAAACATGTCGGTAGGCATCCTATTGAGCGCGATACGTTGTATCAGGTAGTCACCGATTATAAGGATCATGTGTTTGAAACCACCAGCAAGGCAAACTATTATTCGTTACCCGTAGTAGAGTAATTATATCAATTTTGAAGAAAACTTTCTATTTTATAAGACACGGACAGACAGACCTTAATCTCAAAGGTATTGTCCAAGGAAGAGGAGTGGATTCTCCTTTGAATGCAACGGGGTTCAGGCAAGCTGAAGCATTTTACGAAGCCTTTAAAGCTGTACCCTTCGATAAGGTGTACACATCCACGTTGCTGCGAACGAAGCAAACGGTACAACGTTTTCTCGACGATGGTATCCCTACCGAGGAACTGATCGGACTCGATGAGATCTCTTGGGGAATCTACGAAGGCAAAGAACAGGACGAAGTTGTCATGACCGGATTTGAGCAGGTCGTCGCTTCTTGGCGCAACGGCGAGCTGGACCTCAGCATAGAAGAGGGCGAATCGCCCAATGCATTGGTTGCCCGGCAGAAAGAAGCCATAAAGCATATGTTGACCCGTACCGATGAAAAGACGGTGTTGGTATGCATGCATGGGCGCGCCTTGCGTATTATGCTATGCCATCTCACCGATGTGGAGGTTTGCCTCATGGATGATTTCCCGCATACCAACACGGCGCTATATGTCTTGGAGTACGATCAAGAGAAATTTACGATCGTTGATCATTACAATATCAAACACTTAGCAGATTTTTAAATGAAGAAAATAAGCGTTTCCGCTGTTTCTTATACCAATACACTACCCTTTCTACAAGGTATCAGAAACTCGGATGATGTGATGCATGCGATCGACCTGTCGGTGGATTATCCCAGTGTTTGCGCACAAAAAGTAATCGATGATGTGGTGGATATGGGGATCATTCCTATTGCAGCTTTGTTAAAATTGCCCGAATACCATATCATCGGCGATTATTGCATCGGTAGCGATGGTGCTGTCGACTCGGTATTTATCTTTTCCCAAAAGCCGATAACGGCAATTCGGTCATTGCGATTGGATGTACAATCACGCACATCAAACGGCTTGGCCCGTATATTACTTAAACACTATTGGAAACGAGACGTAGCCATCCTGACGGAAGGTGAAGCAGATGCATACGTGCTGATTGGTGATCGGACGTTTGGGCAGAAGGATGCGGTGCCCTACGTGTATGACCTTGGCCACTACTGGAAAGAAATGACTGGACTTCCATTTGCTTATGCCGTATGGGTGTCCAATAAGAAACTGCCTGAGGCATTTGTCGAAGCTTTCAATTACGCTTTGGCGGATGGCGTTTCCCGTCCGGAGGATGTCATAGCGGGGCTGCCGCTATACCCTAATTTTGACTACAAAAAATATTTGACGAAGAATCTGGATTTTCATTTGACGGCGGACAAAAAGGAAGCCATTAAGCGATATCTCGCATTTTACGAAGCACTTTAGCGAACTGCTGCTGTAGTGTAGAACAAGTAAAAGCCAAACGAATTTCGTTTGGCTTTTACGATTTAAAATAATAACCTCAGTTATTTCAGGAATCCGTACAGGAATGATTGGCTGTCGCTTTGTTGACGAAGACCACCAAGTGGAACCGTTACCGTAGGCGAACTGCTATCAACCCAGTCCAATACGAATGGGCCTTTCAGGATATATTCTTCCAGCACCCGTAGCTGCGCCAAGCGTGTGGTCCAGTTACCGTTGGAATAGTCACGTCTTGGACTGGTCAAGGTCAGCAGGTTTTGTTGCAAGCTGTAGGTAAAAGACATATCTGCCACGAAGTTGCTCGTGCCAGAAGAGTAAAATACCGATAAGGTGGCTTGCGTTTCCGAGATGATCTTGAACTCCATATACCTGATCGCACGGTTTGTGCTGGTAAAGTTGGCATTCACGGTCGACCACACATCGTTGAAGGCAGAGTTGACGCCTGCAGGAAGGCTGTTGGTGGTGGTGCCTATGGTGCTATACGTTTTGTTGAAGCCAAACTGGAGGTAAAGCGGAAAGACCGGGGTAGGATTGCTTTCCACGACATAGCTACTCCCATTGGTCTGCATCGTATAGCGGCTTGTACTGGCTTGCCAGGCTATTGCCTCTACAGGAGCCCCGTTAAAGGTAAGCTGTGCGGGCGTGATCCCTTGCTGTGTGTACGCAAAGGACGACGTAACGCTGCTGATGGTGATTCCGTCTTCCTCCAGTCTGCTTAAGGTCACCGTACGATTATTTGCGTCAACGGCAAATGCAACTTTGTTTGTGCCATCCGCGATATATAAGTTGCTGTTGCTCTGTAAATAACTATGCAATACTTCACGCGACGTCCTCAGCTGTCCCGCGATAAAACCGTCTTTCTCGTCTTCACTCGCACGGATCAATGTCAACGCGGAAGCATTTTTGTTGCCTAACAGCGAAACGGTATCCCCGGAGAATTTCACAAAGCTGTAATCGTTGTCGCCTTTCAACCCTTGGCCGTTGGTTCCTCCGTTTACTGAACCCTGCGGATCGGCAAAAATGGAGATATAGTTATAGGTATCGAAGATCAGGCTGGGGCGTTGCAGCGCCTTAAGACGATAACTGCTGCTGCCTACGGTCGCTGCAGATGCGTCGGCAAAATCTGAAAGCATGTGTACCCGCCCGTCGCTGTCGAATTGCATGAACAGGGTAAAGGTTTTGCCCTCAACGGTTTCGAGCGATGCCTTATAGCCATATGGTGCTTCCGTGAGGAAAGCAAGGCTGTTGGCCAAATATTCGCTCAAACGGCTATCCGGATCGGCTAGGATCGGATCATCCTCTTTTTTGCATGCGCCGAAAGCGAACAGGACAACGAGGAATATAAATATATGTGTACTTCTAAACTTCATGATTAATAAGTGTTTTTTAGCAATCCATAGATGTAATTTGTCTGATCGTCTTGTCTGATCATCTTGCTATAATCCGTTGGGTAAGCACCGTCGTCGGACCAGCTGTAGCGGAATGTTTGCCCATCAAAGTAATTGAGCAGCTCGACCACATAAGGTCTTATGGTATTGGCATTGCCGCCTGCCGTGCTGTTAAGGTCGGTTGAGGTACCCACATACGTAAAAGTGTTGCTTTTATTCGCCGTGTCCTCGGTGTAGTCAAAACGGAAATCGGCATTGAAAACCGACGTCGGGTTTGAAGGGTTCCGGTATTTCAAACGGAGCATCATTTTTCCTTGCTGATAATGGATGACGTTGAGGTCTTCCAAGTACCGACCAGCGTTGCCTAACGTTCCCAAAGAGCTGGACGCTTTTTGAAAGGTTTCTCTGAACTTTGCCGACCAATTTGTTTCGTCTGTCGTTACGGACGTAAATAGGACCGTATTGCTACGCCCGAAACCTAACCGTTCGAAGGCGGATGGGGGCGGGGAAAGCTTGTTGATTGCGGCTTCTGTTTTTGCTTGCAGATCATAGAGGTTGATATTCCAGGTCTGGCGGAAATAGTTCAGCACGATCTGTTGTTTCTGCCTTATTTTCTGCACACCATCGGCATTGCTGATCGAGCTGATGATGTTTTCGAAAGGGCGGTAGCCCTGTGTCAACATGATAGCGGCGATCTCAACAAAATCTTCATCTGGAGCAGACATCGCATAGGAAGAGATAAAGCCCTTGTTGCGTGCATCCGTCACGTTGACTTGGTTCCATGTCGAGGTATAATCTGCCGGGGTAATGGCCTCAAATTCTCTCGGATACATAACCGTCTGGTGCAGGATATGTGCAAATTCATGGTGGATCGTTTTCAACATGGCCTGTACCAAATCTCGATCTTTTAGATCAAACCAATTGACGCGATACAGCACAATCTTGGCGCCGGCCTCGGCGGTGCCCAACGTGATGGTTCCGGAGGTATTGTACTCTGGGCTTCCCACAAGAAGGTATTGCCGAGGTGCAAACTTTTTTATAAAGTCAGCACCGACCACGTCGATGTAAGGTTCGATCCAGCCCTCTCTGACCATTTCCATGACAGGCCTGATTTTATCTTCCTGTGGTGGAACGAGGTTGTTGACGAAGCTGACCTCTGATGGCGTCCATCGGTATAATACATCGATGTTGTAGGGTACGGTGAAGGTCTGGTAAATATAGTTGTCTATTTCATTTTTTACCCATTTTTCACCGCCCAATCCAACAATCTCTTTATCTAAATTATCTTCCTTGCTGCAGCTAAAACCCAATAAGGCAAGGCTGGCAAGGAGGGCATATGTAGTTATTTTTCTCATTTTCATAATACGGTTCTAGTCGTTTTCAGGTCTTGGGTTCAGCTCGACATTGGAGAGTTTTACTTCCTCAGGCAGTTGCAATACGCGGCGTAGATCATCTGCTGGTAGCGTAATGCTGCTGCCTCCATACACAGCATGCGTTACCGGGATATTGTAACGGAGGATATCAAACCAACGCAAGCCCTCGTGCATAAATTCGGCTCTTCTGAACTGCAGACAGGATTGGATCAATCCTTCTTGCAATACGGCATCGGTGTATGCCTCTTCCGGCAGTTCATTGTAGAAGTACACTTTAATTTTTTGCCTATCGATGACGCGTGTGCTATTGTAGTCTGCCACTTTGATGCGGTTCTTTGCATAGGCATTTAGATCGGCCATGGCTGCGTCGTACTGGCCTTGGTAAGCGAGGGCTTCCGCACGGCTTAGCAACACTTCCTCGGTCGAGAACAAGGGAACCATATTGTATCCCACGCCGGTGGTGGCATTGATGCTCGTACGCACGAAATGTTCCATGAATTTACGCGTGTAGAAGGACTGGCTGCTTAATGACCAGGTACGGATGGCTGTCAAGTTGCCGGCCACGGTGCCTTGGATAACGCTGTTTAACAATGCCGATGTGGTCGAGTAACGATATTGCCTAAAACGGCGTGCCCACCAAGAAGTGGTTTCACCGAGTAGGATATTGGCGCGTTCGGTTGATTTGGTGTATTCGTACGCAAATTCTTCTGAACCGAAAGTGGCGTAGCGCCCATTCATGTCACGCATGTTGTTTTCGATGTTTCCTTCGGGGAAAGCAAGATTTGCATGCGCGATAACTTGTGCGTAGTCTCTCTTGTATAGATAAAAACGAACGGCAAAAGCATGGGCCGCTTTTCTGTTAAAGTGGTAAGATGGAATTTTATAGTTGTCCACTATTAAAGGAAGACCCGCAACCAGATCACGTTCTATCTTTTCATAGACGGCACTCACCGTATTCCTTTCGTAGTTTTTCCAAACGACCGTTTCAGGAATTTCTACATAGGGAATGCCCATATCGACATTGGAGGTGCTGCTGTTGTAGAATTTGGCAAATAAATTGACGAGCATGAAGTGAGCATATGCTCTTGCTACCAGCGCTTCTCCTTTTTTTGAGGCAAATTCTGCCGGGTCTCCGGCATCGGCGATAGCCTTTAGCACTTCATTTGCGGCGGCGATGGCACGGTAGGCGTTGTTCCAGTAGTAGATCGGTGAATCTTGGTTGACCGCCGTTACATCGCGCCATGCGTAGCTGTTGGTATTCGTCTCGTCATTGGTGCCCATACCAAAGTTATCTGTTACGTTGTCGCTCATGGCTTCACAAAAAGTAATGTAGTTGCCCGATGGGTAAGCGGAAACCAACAGCTCTGACAGCTTTTCCCCATTGTTTAATAAGGTACGCTGGTCGGGCAATTGGTCTAAATATTTCTCACAACCCGCGAAGGGGAGTGCGATAAAAAGAAGGATAGGATATATAAATTTTCTTTTCATGGTCTAGATTCCAATTTTTAGGGTTAGGGTAAATTGTTTAGGCATTGGATTGGCCACACCTCCTGAATTGAAAAACTCTGGATCTTGGCCTTTGAGCCCCTTGTCTGCATAGATGAGCCATACGTTGTTGGCGTTCAGCGCCGTCGATAATGATTTTACACCCAATTTGTTGCTGATGCTATTGGGCAACATATAGTTTAGTGCAATCGTCTTTAAACGAACGAAAGATCCATCCACGACGCGCATATCCGAGAAGTTATAGTTGTTGTAAGGATATACGCTTCCTAAGGCTTGTTCCACCTGTCCGTCGATGATAGCAGGAATATTCGTGCTGGTCTCATCGCCTGGCATCGTCCAGCGATCCAAAAATTCACGCGGTGTGGCGTCGAGGTCGCTGTAAGAGGTTTTAAACACACGATCTAACCGTATTTTGTTGCCCCATTGATAGGTTACGAATACATTTAAACTAACGCCTTTATACGAGACAACGTTCGAAAGTCCTCCCGTGTATAGCGGATCTACGGATCCTTCTAATTTCAGGTAGTCGGTATTCGTGCTCTGCAGATAGACATTTGGGCTGGTCTCTCCCAAGTGATTCAGAAAGTTGGGAACACCAGTATAGGGATCTAGCCCGGCGAACTGTACAGAGTAAAGACCGCGTACAGGGCCGTCTAATTTGGGACCTCCTTCAGGGATCACCAAGTCGAAAATGCGCGGTAGGCTACGTAGGTTGGTAATTTTGTTTTTCACATACCCCAAGGTGAAGTTGGTGCGATATTTCCAATTTGATTCTCGAAACCATGCCATGCCCAAAGTAATGTCTACCCCGTTGGATGTCATATCAGCATAGTTTGCCGATTTGGTGGCCTGCCCGCCGATTCCGGATGTACGTACACTGTTGATCAGCTCAAATCCGTCGCGGTGGAAATAGTCGGCTGATAGGGTCAGGCGATTGTTGAAGACGCCCACGTCTAAACCGACGTTTCTTTCGTATTGCTTTTCCCAGGTCAGTTCTTGGTTTTCCAACGCAGTGATTGCTATTTTCGACTCCGTCTCGGACAGGTAAGGTCTGTTAGTCTGCGTATTGCTGAACAGCGCTGTGGAGTTGCGGGCATTTCCGATGTTGGCCGTAAGACCGTAGCTACCACGAAGCTTTAACATAGAGATCTGCGGTAGGTTTTCCATGAAGGGCTCCTCATCTATATTCCAAGATCCGGAAAATGTCCAAGTAGGTAACCATCTCGCGGCACGCGTATCACCCATTTTGTTGGATCCGTCATAGCGGCTGGCGAAACTAAATACATAGCGGCTTTTGTAATCGTACTGTAGATTACCAAAAAAGGAAACAAAGCGATCGTAGTTGTAGTCCATACCAAAATAGTTGTAATTCCCTTCCAACATCTGCTTGATGATGCGATAGTCGGTGAATGGTACACCACCTTTATCATACTGGTAGCCGTAGCCGTTGTTGTAGCTAGATTGGCGATCCGCAAAGCGGATGTCTTGCCCAATGAACACGTTCAAACCGTGATCCTGAAACATTTTTGTATTGTACTGCAGGGTATGGCGGCCATAGTAGCTTTTTAGCATGTCATCGCCACGCATGTAAAAGCCTCCTTCAGGCAGCACAACTTGTGCCTCTTGGTAGGGTTTGTCAGGATCGTTGTATAAGAAGTTGTTGCGATCGCGGATGGTCGAATTGTTGGCCGCGCGGTAAGCACCCGACATGTTTGAGTACTCGGTGATCATGTTTTCGCGACTTGTTTTTACGTAACGTACCGATCCGAGAGCTTTATACTCTAAGTTTTTTAAGATCTTAACGCCTAATTCACCTTGAATTTTGAAATCCACCATATTCACCATGATCTTGTTGTTATCCAACTCATGGATGATATTGAAAGGGGCATAGTTGCGCGTGAAAAATTCAAGATTGCCGTCTTCATCATAGGCGGTAAGGGCGCGGCTGGTATTCAGTGCGTAGGAGTACGGGTTAATGTCAAAGTTACGTGTGTACTCGCCGCGAACAGCGTCGTTTTCGCGGGCCAATGTTCCGGGGACGCGTTGGTCGCGAAGCGACCCGTTCACAATAACGCCGGCAGTCACGCGGCTGCCCAAATTATAGTCGGAACGCATATTTCCTGTAAAGCGCTTCACGTTATCGGCAATGGTATAACCGTTGTCGTGGTAGTAACTTCCGGAAAAATAATGCCGGGCTTTTTCCGTTCCGGACGAGATGCCGATGGAATGCTCTTGTACAAAGGAATTTCGAAAAAGGAGATCAAACCAATCGGTATTGGCACGCGCATAGCGGCTCAAGAATTGTTCACGTGCTTCGGTGCTGTTTTCCAGCATAAAGTTGCCTGTTTGCTCATCATAGGTGTTGATAAGCTCGTACATCTTTGTGTAGATACCCCCGTTAGATCGGCGAAGGGAGGGCGCAAAATTAAAAAGTCCTTTACGATCCATTTCGGAATAGACGGACATTTGGTCCGAAGAATTCATGATATTAAACGTCGAGTAGGAGGGTTTGAGGTAGGTGGAGAAGTTGGCGTTGTAGCTGACCGACGGCGCGCCCACCTTTCCTTTCTTTGTGCTGATAACCACGACACCATTCATGGCTCTAGCGCCATACAGTGCCGTCGCAGATGCATCTTTAAGGATTTCGAAGGTCTCGATATCTTCGGCATTGATTCCTGCTACCGATGATCCGATCAAGGTCAAGGCATCACCGCTGGATAGTTGGTCGTTGGAGATGTTTACGATATCTTCCAGAACGACACCGTCCACCACCCACAGGGGCTTGTTGTCGCCCGTAATGGATGTGGCACCGCGCACGCGAATTTTCGGCGCCGAGCCGAAGGTGCCGGAGACGTTTTGAACGGATACCCCAGCCACACGTCCTTCAAGCATACGGCTGACATCGGTCATCCCTTCAATTTTTGTATCTTCCATTTTTACCGATGCAGACGCGCCGGTAAACAACTTCTTGCTGATATTTTGGAAGCCCGTAACGACCACCTCGTCCATTTCATTTTCATTGATCTGCAGCACGACACGCATGGCATCGCCTTGGTACGGGCGTACCAACGTTTTGTAGCCTACCATGGAAAAGCTGAGGGAGGAATTGCTATTGCGCAGCCGGATACTGAATGCCCCGTCGGAACCACTGGAAACGGCGTTACTGCTGCCAATTTCTTTGACGTTTACACCAGGGATCACCGTGCCATATTCATCCATGATTTTACCGGTAGCGACCGTTTGCTGAGACGAAGAACCAAAATTTCTGGTCTGCACCTCGCTGGTTTTGCGCGGTGCGACGGTGATAATTTCATCGGTCAATGCATAGCCGAAAGGTTGGTGCTCGAAAATAAGATCCAGCGCTTTGTTGATGGGCATGTTTTTTAATTCAACCGACACGGATTTCGATTTGGCCAAATACTCCGCGTTGATCATGAAATCGTAGGATGTCTGTTTCTGCACCTCTTTTAGCGCATTTTTTAAAGGTACATTTTTAAGCGATAAGCTTACATGCTGAGCCACGGAATTGCCCATGGCCTGTAGGTTAATGCACAGAAAAATAAAGAATGTTAATCTCATACAGATCTTTTGAATTAGGCTAGTTAAGTCTGTCTTTTTACTTTTTTTTCGGTGAAATTGAACAGCATATACTGTTTTACATTTCATAATTTTCTCATTGAGTAGCACAGAAGATCAATGACGATGTCCATAGATATCGTTATATTTGTGCTAATAGGTTAGTTATTCTGTTTACGGATTCAGGATCAGGCCTTTTTATACGGGACTAGGGGTGTTGCAACCATCCCTGGTCTTTTTTAACGCCTTATATTTTGTACTATTTCTCCATGTAAACCCTCCTTCCTTTCATAGAAAAATCATACTTGGTATTGATAGATAGGACCTTCAAGAGTTTGTCAAGGGCTACATCTTTGGAAAGATTGCCTTCGATGCGGATATTCGGTAGTTCGCCTTCATATTCGAATTTAATGTCATACCAGCGCTCGATATCCCGTAATACCACTTCCAGAGGTGTTCCGGAGAAAACAAAGCGTTTGTTTACCCACCCCGTGTACTCCTCTGGCGAAACCTGATGCACTTGAATAGCTTTGGTATCAATTGTCGCTTGCTGTGCAGGTAGCAATAGGACGTCTTGTGGCTGTTGTAAATGGATGCCTTTCACTTTGACAGATCCTTCTACCAAGGTCGTTGTTTCTTGATTCTCGTTGTGGTACGATTTGATATTGAAGGTGGTACCCAATACTTCAATATGTTGATTGGCGGTATGGACGTGAAAGGGTGCATTTGGTTTTTTAACCACTTCGAAATAGCCTTCGCCTTCCAAGAATACGTCGCGTTTGTCTGCAGCAAACAGCAACGGGAAACGTAATGTTGATTCTGAGTTCAGGTATACTTTGGTGCCATCTTCCAGCTGAAACTTTGTGAATCCACCTTTGGAGGTATGAATGCTGTTGAATTGCTGTGCTTGAGCGGCTAGGTGCTGATTCTTATAAACAAATCTAAGTTCGCCATTTTCTACACGTACAATCTCCAACTCATTATTTTTATACAACGGTCCCGCAGTACTGTCCTGTATGGTAATAATCTCGCCGTTAGGAAGCGTGATTTGCGATACGTTATCTGCGGGATAGGTTGTCGATGCCGAGGTAGGTAATGGAGTTGGAGTAGTTTCCGACTGCCAAAAATAGAAGGCAAAGCTGAAAGCTAAAATAAGGGTTGCCGCTATTGCCGATAATCCTAAAAACTTGATACGTTTGGTGCGTAAGAGGGTTGATCTAGTTTCGGCTTCCTGTATGTCGACCGGCAATTCATTGAAGAGTTTACCCAGTTTAGCCTCCCACATTGCTTGATCCTTAATTTGTGGCCGCAAATGAAAATCTTGTTGTACTCCCCATGCCGCCAAATAGGCTGCCAAATCATTATCATCCACTTCCGCAAGCTGGTTGAAAAAGCTATCGAATTCCTCACTGCGGAGTTGATCGGTAAGAAAACGCTGAAGAAGGTCTTCAAATTCGGGTAATAAGGGCATAGTAGTATGACGTATACCTGTAATACGAAGCATCTCGATAAAACACACTATGCTAATCTAAACTTTTTTAAAAATAAAGATATTGCAAATATAAGTAGCTGATAATTATGATGTTTTTAGCCCGTCCGTTTAAAGTTTGGCGTAATGTTTTGAGAGCCGAAACCAATTGGTTGCTCACTGTCGAAACAGATACGCCCAGTTCTGTCGCAGCCTCTTGGTAGCTATAGCCTTCCAATTTGCAAAGTCGGAAGATTGCACGCCTTTGTGGAGGTAATTGGGAAAGTATTTGGTCGATGATAAGATGTTGTTCTTTTAAAAGAAACGCTTCTTCTACCGAAAGTGAAAATTCCTCCGCCTGCTCTTTTAACTTCTCTTTTTTTCGCTCGTTTTGAGCAACCTGTCGCAAAAGATCTATACTGCTATAGGAGGCAATTTGAAAAAGATATGCATCAAAAGACCTTTCCATGTCGATTTGGGCATGGCTTTTCCATACCTTCACAAAAGTTAACTGTAAAATATCCTGAGCGAGGTCGATGTCCTTGACGATTTTATAGATAAAGTTGAGTAATGGAGGAGCGTAGTGGTCATAAACTGCCTTAAAGGCTAAATAATTGCCCTCTTTCAACTGTAACAATGCTAATCTGTCGATTTTTTGGCTACTCATTCCGTTTAGATGGTGCTAATTTAGGTTTTATTTTCGTGAAGTAATAAAATAGACCGATATTTAGCATTGTGCGCCTCGCTAACAGTATAAACCGCCTACTACATCCTGCTTTTTATTTAGTTTCGAAATGCCCTACGAAATAGCCGCTTGGTTTTTCTCGTTTTTTGCATGCTGTAAATACCCCGACGACCCGATGCCCAAAAGCTGACGAAACTGATACTTAGAAAAAATAGGGCTGCTTGCCAGCCAAACAATTCTATTGCCATAATGCTGCAGGCGATTGGCGTTTTCGTGCAGCCAGCGAAGACAGCAACAAATCCCGTGGCGGCGAGTAATGCTATGGGCAGCGGAATAATGCTGGCCAGGGCGCTGCCAAGCGTTGCCCCGATAAAGAATAATGGCGTGACCTCCCCCCCCTTGAAACCAGCGCTGAGCGTAATCGCGGTCAACAAAATTTTTAAAAGAAAGTCCGTAGGAGGTAGGGCCGTTTCAAAAGAGGACAGGATGGTGGGAATACCCAAACCAATGTATCTACTGCTCTGCAGGCAAAATACGATCACGATTATAAGCAGCCCGCCAATAAACGGACGCAACAAGGGATGGGGTATTTTTTGGAAAAGTGAGCTAAACAGCTCGCTAGTGAAAATGAATAGGCGCGCCGCGAGGCCAAATGCGATACCAGCCAATAGGATATACCCCAGCAGCGGGATTGAAAGGGAGGGCGTTGTACCTATGGGGGGATAATGTGTGTGCAGCTGACCGTAAAAGCCGCATACCCCATTCGCAAGAAGAGCTGTGATCAAAATTGGGATGAAGGCCTTCCATCTGATTTTTCCTACCTGCACGACCTCAATGGCGAATATGGTACCTGCCCAAGGGGTGCCAAACAATGACGCAAATCCAGCTGCCATACCGCACAATAACAAGACTCTCTTTTCTTGTTTTGACCAACTAAACCATCGGTGGAAAAGACTAGCGATGGTGCCGCCATATTGTATTGCTGTACCTTCGCGTCCTGCCGATCCGCCAAACAGATGCGTCCCTAAGGTGCTCAGCAGGATCATAGGTGCCATTTTCAATGGAATGCCTACCGCCGGATCATAGTAGGATCGTAAAAGAAGGTTGTTGCCCTGTTGTGCTGCGCCAGCATATCGTTGGTACCAGTAGACGATCGCTGCACCGGCAAGGGGCAAGAATAGCAGGATCCACAAATGTGCTTCACGGAAAGACGTGACTTCTTGCAAACCGTACAAAAAGAATGCGGAGGTACTGCCCACTAGGGCGGCTATCATGCAGATAGATAGGAGCCATTTGCCTATGTTTTTAATGTTGGAAGGAGTAACGTTTGCCATGCTACATAAACTACACTAATCAATAGATATAAACTATTCAAATTAAGTAGACATCATCAGCTTCGTGGGCGGTTAAGGGCAGATATCATTGCCTCGGATGGTACGAAGATAAGTATTTTAATAAAAGCTTACAAGTAGCGCAATCCAGCCTACAATCATGAGCAAACCACCCAATGGCGTGATGGGGCCAAGAAAACGAAGGTTGGCTTTCCAATAATCTGCAAACGACAGCCCGTAGATACTCCCGGAAAACAGCAGGCTTCCGAAGGCAATACCGTAAAAAGCCCATTGCTGTGCGGTTTGTGTAAAATCGTTGTTGTAGCCAACGATGAGCAGCACCAATGCCGCATACATTTGATAACGAACACCTACTTCAAACGATTGCAGTTTGTCTTCGGGAAGTATTTTTTTGAAAAGATGGGCACCAAAAGCACCTAAGATAATAGCCAAGGTTCCAAGTATACCGGCCGTCGTTAAAACAATAGTTTGCATAAGGCAATGTGGTTTTTTTAACATTTTTGAACCATGCGTCTGTTTAAAGCGGAAGCGATTACGGCCGCAGCATGCGTATAGAACGTTGAAAACAAAGATAGTCAATCTGGCGGCTTTAACGAATAAAAAAGCCACCCTTTAGGAGGTGGCTTCGCTTTCTACTGCGGGAATATTAGTTTTTCACCAATTCGGTATTCACGATGATGTCCACATTTGCGGCAACAGCAGGGATACCGGTAGGCAATTTGTCGTTATACTTGATGTTGAAGTCTAAGCGGTTGATGGTAGTTTTCGCTGTAAAACCTGCACGTGTTTTTCCCCAAGGATCCGTGATAATGCCATTATTTTGTTGCACATCAAAGGTTACTTTTTTCGTCACGTCACGGATAGTAAGGTCGCCTGTCAACGCGTATTTTCCTTTGCCTACTTTTTTAAGTACGGCATTTTTTAAGGTAATGCTTGGAAACTTCTCGGCATTAAAAAAGTCATCGCTTTTTAAATGGCCATCGCGTGCTTCGATGCGCGTATCAATGCTGTTTACATCAATGGTGAAGCCAACACTTGCACCGTTGAAATCTTCAGCAGATTTTGTCTCTACAGCACCTTCCAATTTCTTGAACTGACCATCGACCATAGAGATCCCTAGGTGGTTTACAGAGAAAAGTACATTGGTATGCGCTGGATCAACAGACCATTTAACCTGTGCAAACGCGACGTTTAACATGAATGCGGCCGCAAACAAAATGGAGAATAGATTTTTCATATTTTTCTTATTTGATTTCTTTCCACAAATCTCCACAAACGCTGCAGGCTATACATTGATGTATGATAAGAAATCAAGAAAAAGTATTTATAGGTTTGCGCGCAGCATCGCGATAGCTGGAAGGTGTTATGGCCGTAATGGATTTGAATGTTTTATGAAAGCTGACGAAATTTTGAAATCCGCAGTCAAAACAGATTTCTTTGATACTTGCTCGCGTATCACTGAGCATTTTGCAGGCCTGACCAATCCGGAACTCGTTTACAAACTGAACCAGTGTCTTTCCGGTTTTCTGTTTAAAATAACGACAAAAGGAATTGGAGGTCATACCGGCTAGCTGGGCAATTTCTTCCAGTCGAATCTTGCTTCGGTAGTGCAGGCGGATATGCTCGAAAATTTTGTTCATGCGTCGATAGTCTTCCTGTTGCTGTGGATTTGCATATTCTTCGCTGACAAGGGTTGTCAATGAGGGGAGCTCTGTAATGGTGCAGAGCGTATCCAGCAGACTGCTAAGCTTGGATAGCGGACTTTTTTCAGCAAGTCTGATAAAAAATTGTGGGAGGAAACTATGCTGAATATCTAGGGAGATTGCCCGCTCGGCAGCCTTATAAATTTTTTTAATTGCCCGGGAATCAGGTAGATTGAGGAAGTCAGCACCGCAAAAATCGACTTTGAAATGTACCGCATGGATCTCTGCAGGGGCTGGCTGATCTTCACGAACGTATTGCTCGTCAAAAAGCCAATAGTGGGGTGTATTCGATCCGATCAATACCAAAAATCCATCTGAAAAGGGCTGTATGCAATCGCCGACGAAAAACGTTCCATTACCTTTTTTGATGTAGATAAATTCCAGTTCCTCGTGGTAATGCCAAATATTATGGTTTTGTGGCGTATGATCATGGCGAACGCTGAGCGTTGCTGCCTGTGATCCGCTGTGATCTAATCGTTGTATATACATGCTTTATTGGCTAGATTTATTTGCATTGCATCGCAGTTCTATTGGTACTTAACTATCCAAATTTACAATTAACTAACTAATTTATTCAATAAAACTGCTTAATATCGTGTAAATATGATAAAATAGTTTATTTATTCGGTAAAATAATTCAATATAGGCTTGTTGATTTATTTTAGCTTTACAGTTCCAATATAAATCTTATGACGCAAACAAAAAATTATACCCTCGCCATTGTTCTGATCACCTCCCTCTTTTTCTTTTGGGGATTTATCCACAACCTGGACCCGATACTCATACCACATTTGCGCAACGCATTCAGTCTTACGCATTTTCAGGCATCATTGGTTGACTCGGCTGTATTTATTGCCTACTTCTTGCTGGCCATACCTGCGGGACTCATTATGAAGCGTTTCGGGTACAAGGTGGGCATTGTCGTCGGACTGATTCTCTTTGCGGCGGGTTGCTTTCTTTTTGTACCCGCGGCAAACACGGTGAATTATGTTTTCTTTTTGGCGGCCTTGTTCGTGGTAGCTTGTGGTCTTACTATATTGGAAACCGCAGCGAACCCCTACATCACTGTGCTGGGGGATCCATCGAAAGCAACGCAACGCTTGAATTTTGCACAATCTTTCAATGGTTTGGCGGCTTTTTTAGCGCCCATTGTTGGGGGTAAATTTATACTAACGGAAGAACCAAAGACAGCAGAGCAAATCGCCGCGCTATCGGCACATGCAAAGAGTGTGTATATCCAAACAGAAACAGCTTCTGTAAAAGGGCCTTACGTCATCTTGGGTCTTATTATATTGGCTGTGACCGCGGTGTTTATCTTCACGAAGTTGCCCGATATCAAAGAGGAAGAAGGGGCAAGCACTGGAGGGGTGTTCAGTGCTTTTCGACACAAGAATGTCACTTGGGCGGTCGTTGCACAATTCTTTTATGTGGGCGCGCAAGTCTGTGTATTAAGTTTTTTGGTGATGTTTGCGACCGATGTATCCGGCATAGCGCCTTCAGATGCTAAATATTACGCAGGTGTCGCCGGTCTCGCTTTTATGGTTGGACGTTTTATAGGTACGTTTTTCATGCGCTATGTGTCACCTGTAAAGCTGTTGCTGCTATATGCGTTGATTTCCGTGCTGCTTACGTTTATCGTGATCTATGCAAGTGGGCTGTGGACGTTGTATGCATTAATTGGGATAGCATTTTTTATGTCCATCATGTTTCCTACCATATTTGCTGTCGGTGTAGAAGGAGTTGGGGCAGATACCAAGTCGGCCTCTAGCCTGATCGTGATGTCTATCGTTGGCGGGGCGGTGCTTCCACCATTGCTCGGGCAGGTATCGGATTCTACGGGAAGCTTTCAGCACGCTTATTACGTGGTGTCGATTTGTTTTGTTGTGGTCGCTTTATTTGCCTGGAACAATAGGAGCAGCAAACTACGTGAAGCAGCCGGTGGACACTAATAGATAACAAATAGATATATTATATAACACGATAAGAGGATGAGAAGATTTGCACTGGCACTGGATCTGGTTGACGATCCGCAATTGATTGATGAATACGAACGCTACCACAAATCGCTGTGGCCCGAAATTAAAGCGTCCATCCTAGATGCCGGAATTGGAATGATGGAAATCTATCGCTTTTCCAATCGCTTGGTTATGATTATGGAAGTGGACGATGAATTTTCTTTCAGTCGTAAAGCGGAGATGGATCAAGAAAATCCAAAGGTTCAAGAGTGGGAAGAGTTGATGTGGACATACCAGCGGGCGATCCCCGGTGCTAAGCCTGGAGAAAAGTGGGTGATGATGGATAAAATTTTTGAGTTAGAAAAATAATGGACAGCACACGGTTATCATATCTACAAATTCATCCGGCGGATAACGTCTTGGTTGCGCTACGGGACCTCCCGGCTGGGTTCATGATCGATTTTAAAGGACGCCAATTCCCGTTGGTAAAAGCTGTCGCGGCTAAACATAAGTTTACGGTAGATGCTTTACCGAAAGATGCATCCATTTTCATGTATGGTGTGCTGGTCGGTAAGATGAATGCGACGGTGGACCAAGGCGAGGTGGTTACGACAGCCAATCTGCGTCATGCAGCAGATGACTTTGAACTGGGGACCCGAAAGTTGGCTTGGACCAAACCGGATGTGTCACGCTATGTAGGTCGTACCTTTGACGGGTTTTATCGCAGCAATGGCACCGTTGGTACGGCAAACCATTGGTTGGTTATTCCTTTGGTTTTTTGTGAAAACCGCAATGTACTCACATTAAAATCGGCATTGGAAGAAAAGCTGGGTTATCAGGTCGATTCCAAAGATTATGCCGATGAAGTGAACGCGCTTATTGCACGTTACAAATCGGGAGCTTCTGTGGATGAATTGCTTGCGGTAGACTTGTCTTCGGAAAAAGAAAAGGTAAAAAAAGAGCGGTTGTTTCCGTACGTGGACGGCGTAAAATTTTTGAATCACGACATGGGATGTGGTGGTACCCGTATGGATTCCGATGCGCTGTGCGGGCTCTTGGCGGGCTATGTTACCCATCCGAACGTGGCTGGTGCGACCATATTAAGCTTGGGCTGTCAACATGCACAAGCATCCATCTTGCGCGATGAAATCAAAAAACGTGATCCGCAATTCGATAAACCGCTGTTTGTGTTTGAACAACAATTGGAGGGTACCGAACAGGAGCTGATGCAGAAAGCCATAAAGGCGACGTTTGCCGGTTTAAGCATGGCCAATGAACAACGACGCCAGCCAGCGTCGCTCGACAAGCTGTGTATCGGTTTGGAATGTGGTGGCTCGGACGGTTTTTCTGGGATATCGGCAAACCCGGCGTTGGGCTATCTCTCAGATATGCTGGTTGCGCTAGGCGGATCGGTTATTTTAGCAGAATTTCCGGAGCTTTGCGGCGTAGAGCAGGAGTTGAGTGATCGCTGTATCGATGAAGCTACAGCGAAAAAGTTTATGCACCTGATGACGAGCTACAATGCTAAGGCCGAGGCTGACGGATCTGGGTTTTACATGAATCCTTCTCCGGGAAATATCCGTGATGGTTTGATTACCGACGCTATAAAGTCAGCAGGAGCAGCTAAAAAAGGAGGCACATCGCCCGTCATGGCGGTTGTGGATTATCCGGAGCAAGCAAATTTCCCGGGTTTGAACCTGCTTTGTACACCAGGCAACGACGTGGAAAGTACCACAGCCGAAGTTGCTGCAGGCGCAAATGTGGTGCTTTTTACAACCGGATTGGGGACGCCTACAGGCAATCCTATAGCACCGGTAATCAAGTTGTCGAGCAACACGAAGACCTTTGAGAAAATGCCAGATATCATCGACTTAAACTGTGGTACGATCATCGATGGCGAGGAGACCATAGAAGAAGCCGCACATCGGATCTTCGATCATGTGATAGCCGTAGCGAGTGGCGTGTCGCAGGCCAAGGCGGTACAGCTCGGGCAGGATGATTTCATTCCATGGCGAAGGGGAGTTTCACTGTAACTGTATAAACTAAAATTATTGATATGAAAAAGTTATTGGTCTTTGCATTACTGTTCGGCTTGCTGAGCGGTTCTTTCGCACAAACTGCCTATCAACCTAGTGCGGCGAATCTAGAAAACAGGAAATGGTTTTCCGAATCGCGTTTTGGTGTTTTTATACATTGGGGGGTGTATTCCGTGCTGGGTGATGGCGAGTGGGTGATGAATAATAAAAATCTAGGGATTAGTGAATACGGGCTTTTGCCTACATTTTTTAATCCTATTGATTTTGATGCAAAAGCATGGGCCAGGCTTTTTAAAGATGCTGGAGCGAAGTATATAACTTTCACCACAAGGCATCATGATGGTTTTTCCATGTGGGATTCGAAAGCTTCGGATTATAATATCGTGAAAGCAACACCATTCAAACGCGATATTGTGAAAGAACTGGTGAGCGCCTGCCGCGAGGAAGGTATTCGTATCATGTTTTATTATTCGTTGCTGGATTGGAAGCGAGATGACTACACGCCGTTGGGCCGAACCGGAAGAGGTATACCCGGTCGACAGGTTGAAAAGGGGTCTTGGGATAAGTACATACAATTCATGAAGGCCCAACTGACGGAATTACTGACTGAATACGGGCAGATCGATGGCATTTGGTTTGACGGGCATTGGGACAAAAATGACGCGAATTGGCATTATGATGAAATTTATTCGTTGATTCATTCGCTGCAACCTTCATGTCTGGTAGGTAACAACCACCATCTTGCTCCTTTTGATGGGGAAGATTTTCAAATGTTTGAGCGCGACCTGCCCGGGCACAACACCACCGGTTTTGGAACAGCGGCCGACGCAGTGGGTCAGTTGCCTAAAGAGGTATGCGGCACTATTGCTGGTTCGTGGGGCTTCGATATCAAGGATAGGCAACAGAAGTCATTTAAGGAGGTACTTAATTATTTGGTGAAAGCGGCGGGATATGGGTCGAACCTCCTTCTTAACGTGGGGCCAATGCCGAATGGAGAAATCCAAGATTATCAACAGGAACGCTTGAAGCAACTGGGCGAATGGCTGAAAACCTACGGAGAAACTATTTACGGCACGGAAGGTGGCTTTGTGGTCCCAACCGACGACTATGCCTTAACAAAAAAGGGCAAGACGGTATATTTACATGTGCTCAATACCGAAAAGAACAGTTTTTTGATACCGAATTTCAATTTTAAGGTATCGTCACTGACATCCTTTGATGGAAAAACGAAAATTAAATACCATCAGCTCGACAACGATGTACTGGTGGTGCAGCTGCCCGAAGGAACGACCGACACAGCTGATTTAGTATTAAAGTTAAGTATAAAATAAATATGTCGAAACTAACGAGTAAGGTGGCCATCATTACCGGTGGCGGTAGTGGGATAGGCCGTGCGATTGCGGAACTTTTCGCTGATGAGGGGGCCATTGTCCATATTTTAGATCTCAATGCAGAAATTGGCCAAACGGTTGTAGACGATATCGTCACTCGAGGCGGACAGGCCAAAATACACGCGTGTAATGTGAGCGTGCAGGAAGAGGTGGTAGCAATCGTGACCAAAATAGGCCAAGTAGATATATTAGTGAATAATGCGGGTATCGCCCATGTTGGCAATCTCGAGAACTGCGCCGCGACAGATTTTGAACGTGTATTCAACGTTAACGTGAAAGGAGCCTACAATGCGCTTTATGCCGTTATTCCGGCCATGAAGAAGCAAGGTGCGGGCGCCATTCTCAATTTAGCTTCTATTGCTGCCGTGGTAGGCATCGCAGATCGTTTTGCCTATTCCATGAGTAAAGGGGCTATCCATGCGATGAGCATGTCTGTGGCGCGAGACTACATGCAAGATAACATTCGCTGTAACTCCATCTCGCCGGCACGCGTGCATACGCCCTTCGTGGATGGATTTATTGCAAAGAACTATCCCGGTCGAGAGGCTGAGATGTTCCAAAAGCTGTCGCAATCGCAGCCTATAGGCAGGATGGCTAAACCGGAGGAAATTGCTAAATTGGCCCTGTTCCTTTGTTCGGAGGATGCGGCTTTTATCACTGGAAACGATTATCCAATCGACGGCGGCTTTATCAAATTGAATAATTAGTAGAATACTAAGTTAAAAGTTAAAAAGGCAAATATTTTAAAAACGTGGAACCTGTTGGATGTATTGGTGGCTATTCCCTGCCCTATACAAACAACCGCTGTCCAATATTATATAAGAAATGAGATTATTACGATTTGGAGAATTAGGAAAAGAGCAGATTGCTGTTCAGATTGATGGTGTCAACTACGATGTATCGGCCTTTGGTGGCGATTACAATGAACAGTTCTTTGCGGAGAATGGCTTGGCAAGATTGGAAGAATTTGTGAAAGCCAACGCCGGAAAATTGATAGAGGTACCTCAAGATGCAAGGCTGGGCGCTCCGTTTGCGCGGCCATCGAAGATTGTGTGCATTGGCCTTAACTATAAGGATCACGCTGCAGAGACGGGCGCACAGATTCCGGCAGAGCCCATCATCTTTATGAAATCAACCACCTCTTTGGTGGGGCCTAACGATCAGATTGTTATACCTAGAAATTCTGAAAAAACCGATTGGGAAGTGGAGTTTGGTATTGTGATCGGTAAAAAAGCTTCCTATGTGGACGAAGCGGACGCGCTAAGCTACATCGCGGGTTATGTGCTACATAACGATGTATCCGAACGCGCCTATCAATTGGAACGTGGTGGAACTTGGGACAAAGGAAAAGGCTGCGACACCTTTGCTCCCATGGGACCATATTTAACGACGGCAGATGAGATCCCCGATATCAGCAATGTACGTCTTTGGTTAAAGGTAAACGGCAAAACTTTCCAGAATGGAAATACCAGCAATCTGATTTTCTCGGTGGCGCACGTTGTCTCTTACGTTTCTCAGTTTATGACCTTACTTCCGGGAGACGTTATTTCCACAGGTACACCGGCTGGGGTAGGCCTAGGATTTAATCCGCCGATCTACCTAAAAGCAGGAGATGTGGTTGAGTTGGGGGCAGATTATTTGGGAGAATCGCGTCAGGAAGTGGTAGCTTATACCGGACAATAAAAGAAAGATCGTTATGCGTATAGATGCCCATCAACACTTTTGGATTTTTAATTCGGATCGGGACAGCTGGATCACAGATGACATGGCTGCCATCCAGCGTAATTTTTTACCGACAGACCTAGCGCCGTCTTTGAAAGAAAACGGCGTGGACGGCGTTATTGCGGTTCAGGCTTCGCAGTCGATCGAAGAAACAAAATTTTTGGCAGATCTTTCCACCATGTATGCGATGGTGAAAGGCGTGGTGGGTTGGGTAGATCTGCAGGCTGCAGATATCGAACAGCAGTTACAGCATCTTAGTCAACATCGTGTCATCAAAGGTTTTCGTCATGTTATCGAAGGAGAGGATGATCCCGATTTTTTGATGCGTCCAGCGTTCCTGAGAGGTATAGAAGCTTTAACCAAATTTCATTATACCTACGATCTGTTGATCCGTCCACGTCATTATGCCAGCACACTTTCTTGCGTGGAGCAACATCCAAATCAACGATTCGTCTTGGATCATATGGCCAAGCCAAACATCAAGACTGGGGAGTTCACGGCGTGGGCTGCATTTATGGAAAAGTTATCCGCTTTTCCGAATGTGTACTGTAAAGTGTCGGGCCTAGTGACGGAAGCCAATTGGAATCAGTGGATGCTTGCTGATTTCAAACCTTACATACAGCACGCTATTAGGTGTTTTGGCAGCAAGCGTTTAATGTTTGGTACAGATTGGCCGGTGTGCTTGTTGGCCGGATCCTATGCCGATGTCATGCGTGTAGCTGCGGATAATATTACCGGATTTACTGCAGCTGAACGGGATGCATTTTGGGGCGGAAATGCTGCAGAATTTTACAATTTATAAAGAGAAGATAATTATGGACTTAAATTTAAGGGATAAGATTTTTATTGTCACGGGCGGTGCGAAAGGCATAGGCCGCGCCATTGTGATGGCCTTGGCGCAGGAGGGTGCCATACCTGTTATCATCGGGCGCAAGCAGGGCGACAACGATTTGGTGAAGGCGGAAGTTGAAGCGATAGGAGGAAAAGCATTTAGCGTCGAGGCAGAGCTTTCAGATCCTGAAGCCTGCAGGACTGCCGTAGAGAGAACGTTGGCCGTATACGGGCGGATAGACGGGTTGGTCAATAACGCTGGCCATAACGATGGGGTGGGACTCATCTCTGGGAGTTATCAAGGTTTTGTTGATTCCTTACATAAGAATTTGATTCACTACTATTTAATGGCTCACTACTGTATTGATGCGTTGCGTGTTTCCAAGGGAACAATTCTTAACATCAGCTCGAAGACAGCGGAAACCGGACAGGGTAATACGTCGGCCTATGCGGCAGCTAACGGGGGGCGTAACGCCTTGACACGTGAGTGGGCAGTAGAGTTGCTCCCTTATGGTATCCGTGTCAATGCTATTATCGTTGCCGAATGTGCGACGCCACAGTATGACTCTTGGATTCAGACGCTCGACAACCCTAAAGAGACTTTACAGAAAATTACGGATCGAATTCCGCTGGAACACCGCATGACCACGGCGGAGGAGATCGCGCAGACGACAGTCTTTTTGCTGTCGGACAAATCCAGCCACACGACGGGCCAATTGATCCATGTGGATGGCGGATACGTACATCTCGATCGCGCTCTAATCAAGGAAAATTAAAAAAAATAGGCATTTCCATGATGCTAGGGATAGCGATAAGCTCGCGTGGTAAAATGTACATATCGAGATGGCAGGAGCGGTGCTTACACCCTTTGGCTGCCATCTCGCTATGTTATCCATCACGTGTAGCTATCTATTTGCTGTGATCGCAGCTGGAATCTTCGTCGAAGGGTTCGATATGCACAAATACGTTCCCGATATTTGCTATGTGGGCGATAAGATAATCTTTCAGCCGGTGAGCGATCTCATGACCCTCACGTACCGAAATATGGGGTGAGACAACGGCGTGCAGATCAATTTGAAAAAGCATGCCGATCTTGCGGATATAGCATTTCTCGATCAAAAGTATGCCTTCTACTTTTAAAGATTCTGCGCGGACTTCTTCTTCGAGCTCCTCATACCGATTCTCATCCATAATCTCCGCCAGCGCAGGACGGAAAATGCCATAACAGTTGTATAGGATCAGCGCAGATGCTAATAAAGCAGCCCAGTCGTCTGCACTTTCGTAACCTTCACCGCAAAACAAGGCGATCGAAATACCAATAAATGCGGCGACCGAGGTTATAGCGTCACTACGATGATGCCAAGCGTCTGCTTTTAATGACGTGCTGTTGAGTGCCTTACTCCGTTTCATGATGATACGAAAAGAGGTTTCCTTCCAGATGATGATGGCAGCCAGCACAATCAACGTCCATGGTTTAGGTAGATCATGTGGTGTTTGGATATTGTTTATACTTTCCTTTGCAATCACAAAGGCAGAGACCACCAAAAAGATGACGACGATAAACGTGATGAGCGGCTCGATACGGCCATGGCCATAGGGGTGCGATTGATCTGCCGGACGCTTAGAATATTTTAGTCCCAACAGGACGAGGAAGGATGAAAAAATATCTGCCGTTGATTCGATGGCATCCGCTATCAGCGCATATGAATTTCCGAAAAACCCGGCTAGCCATTTGATTAGTGCCAATAGAAAGTTTGTCAGTATGCTGAAATATGTCGTTCTTATTGCTTTATCCGAGTTTGACATACGCGCTTTTTTTTGTCAAAGATAGCCCATTTATTCCAAATATCTTCACCGGTAAGACGCTTGGGAAGAAAAGATTTCATGCGCACCATCGCAGCGATGGTTGCTTATTGCAGCAATGCACGGCGAAGAGCCTGAGGCTGCGGCGTAAAAGATTAGCTATCCGTTGGCAACGTTCAGGTTCAGCATGCTACGCAGTTTTTGGCTACATACAAAAAAAATGGTATCTTGCTGTTATGAGAAAGATGAGGTGGATACGCGCATTTCAGCTGTTTGAACAATTCCGTAAGACGTCCATATCGCAAAGCGACTTGCACCGTGCGGAAGGAAAGGCTGTACATTTGGCGGATAAAATGAATGACTTTAAGCTACTGTTGGCCATGGCCAAGGATAGCCTTTCGGGGCATTACAAGATGAACAAATGGAATTTATCCATCATCGTAGGTACGGTGCTTTATGTGCTTTCCCCACTAGATGCCATTCCAGATGTCGTGCCGGTTTTGGGATGGCTCGATGATTTAACCATCGTAGGTTATGCCATCAGCAAGCTTTCTGAAGAAATGCTAAAATATAAAAAGTTCAAAGAAAAAGGTATGGCAGCAGCCGGTTAGCCAAAGTTAATTCATATCAAGGTGCAAAGTAATGGTTTGGCTTATGCCCTTTTCTGCTGTACTATCCTATCCCAGAACAGGTGGTAGCAAATATCAGCACAAATGCGACAAATGCAAGAACCAAAAATGTTGTTAACGGTGTCCTTTTCATTACTGTTTTTTGTTTAGCGTGTTTGTGGATACACTATAAACAATTAGTATGCCCAAAAGTTGAGATAAAAACCGATTCTGTAAACTTTATATTAAAGCGCGCTAAAAAAGCTGTTTTTTTAACTTTTAAGCTCGCATGTATATCACGTTTAGCGCTGCTGTGTCGGTCTAAAACACATTAACTTGGTACACTATTTACACTTTGGGGGCTTATTTATTAATGTCACCGCTAATAGGGGACCGTAATTCCTAGGTTAGTTGTTGCATCAATTTATCAAATTCCTCTCTCAAGGTAGCCAGCTGTGCTTCAAGGCTTGCGACACGTGCTTCCAGCATCTGTGCGTCGTTATCGTTACCTGTGGGCGTTTCATAATCTTCGTCAGTTACTGTTCCCAGCAGATGCATATAGCGCACTTCCTTTTGTCCGGCTCGCTTAGGTAGCATTTGAACAAAGGGGGGATCCTGCGCTTGCAATCGGTTCAATACTTCCTGCACCTCGTCGATGCTTTCAAAGTCGAACAGACGACCGGCGTTGGAGTTGATTTCTCCTGGGGTCATCGGACCTCGTAGTAGTAACAAACATAGGGCTGCCAATTCTTGGGGAATGAGCGGGTATTGGATAGCCATGTTGTGCTTGTATTTTGTAACCCTACTGCCACCGCCGACTACCGTCGAGATAAGACCACGCTTGCGTAGCGTATCCAACGCCTCGATAATCGTATGTTCATCATAGGAAACCACAGGTTTTCGGGAAGACTTTTGATTGCAGGCCGCTTGCAAGCTGTTAAGTGTCATAGGGTAATACTCCGGGGTCGTCTTTGACTTCTCCAAAAGAGAGCCAATTACGCGTAGTTCAACGGCACTCAATATAGGTAAACTCGCTAGGTCGTCCATTTTTTCTAAATTAATTTGGTCTATTTTTCGAAGATAAAAAAAATATATAGTTTTCAAAATTTAAATAGCCATGAGACAAGACCCTTATTAAAATGAGTTTTCTAGCCTTAAATCTTTTAGTAAATTCGCGATAAACAAAATAGGTAAACTGTGTTACGCATTGCACACCATCCGGCATACATACATCCGCTTCGCGAGGGGCATCGTTTTCCGATGCTGAAATATGAGCTTATTCCTGCACAGCTTTTGCATGAAGGGGTTGTCTCGGCTGCGAACTTTTTCATACCCGGCCTGGCTCAGCAGGCAGACATCTTGCTGGCGCATGACGACAGGTATGTGAAGGCTTTGCTGGACTTGACATTGGATCCAAGGATGGTAAGGCGCATTGGCTTTCCGCTGTCGAAAGGATTAGTGGATAGAGAGCTTTACCTCGTTGATGGGACTATACAAGCCAGTATGTTTGCGCAGCAATACGGCGTAGCCTTTAATACGGCCGGCGGTACCCACCACGCGGGGCGCGATTTTGGCGAAGGTTTTTGTTTATTCAATGATCAAGCGGTCGCCGCAGCCTATCTGCTTAACCGTAAGCTAGCAGAACGAATCCTGATCATCGATTTGGATGTGCATCAGGGAAACGGCACGGCACATATTTTCGCAGGGCACCGGAATATTTTTACGTTTAGTATGCATGGTGACAAAAATTTTCCGTTTGTCAAAGAGCTGTCGCATATCGACGTTCCGCTACCAGATGGTGTAGGAGACGAAGCTTATTTGAGCCTACTGGAAAGTGAATTAGAACAAGCCCTAGCGAGATACAATCCGGATTTTGTGTTTTATCAGGCAGGTGTGGATATTCTGGCGACAGATAAACTGGGCAAGCTGAACATTAGTGAAGAGGGATGCAGGCAGCGTGACAAATTTGTTTTTGCCGCCTGCCACGAGCGTGGTATTCCGGTACAGGTAAGTATGGGCGGAGGATATTCCGTGCACATCAAGGATATCGTTAATGCCCATGTCAATACTTATAAAACTGCAATAGAAGTGTTCGGCTTTTAATTTTAAGCTATTGCGTGCAACCGGTGATTTTTCTCATAACACTTTGTATTTTTAAATTTTAATTTTGACTTTTTAATTTTCTTCATGTTTTTTCACCAAGACGCTACATTCGAACAACTGTCTATCCATCGGGTCGGTAACAAAACTCAAGATGAGTTTTATATCCTGTCTGATAATCCCATTGACCTGAGTCAAGACGAGGTCTTACCTGATCTATTGATGCAATATTTTATGAAGCCTTTTGGCAAGGCAAACGAAGTATATCGATTCTACCATCCGAATGATGATCTGCAATTGAATGAGGTTTACTACTTCAGCAAGCAGTTCTTTGCTGGTAAAATCGCCTTTCACGATATGTCGCAGCAGCTGGCTAAACATCTGTACGAAGTGTCGGAACATCCGAAAATAAAAGGAGGGGAGCTATATATCGTAGCCCTTAAAAATGTACAGATGGAAGGGGAGGACCACGATGCTATCGGTATTTTTAAGTCGGAGAACAAGGAGGCGTATTTAAAGGTATACCCTAATGGCGAAGGCTTTGACCTTGATTATGAACAAGAAGCGATCAATATCAACAAGCTGGATAAAGGCGTGGTGATCGTGAATGTCGAAGAGGAAGAAGGTTACAAAGTGCTGGTTGTTGACCAAACGAACCAATCGGAAGCCGTATATTGGAAAGACGATTTTCTAAAAATCCGGACGCGCAATGATAGCTATCAGCAAACGGGAAGCATAATGAAGGTGTATAAAAAATTTGTTAACGAAAAGCTCGACGAGGTATTTGAGTTGGAAAGTGCGGATAAAATCGACCTGTTAAATCGCTCGATGAACTATTTCAAAACCAAAGATACTTTTGACCAAAGCGAATTTGAGGAGGAGGTCATTGCCAATCCAGATGCGGTATCACTTTTCAAAACGTATCAACAAAATTTCGAGGAGGAATTTGATACATCATTCCAGTCCAGTTTTGAGATCGCTGCTCCCGCGGTGAAAAAAATGGCTTCCGCTTATAAATCCGTTGTCAAACTGGATAAAAACTTCCATATCTATATCCATGGCAAACGGGATTATCTAGAAACTGGATTCGATGAAGAGCGAGGGCTACATTACTATAAGCTGTATTTTGAAAACGAAACGCAATCCTAACACAACCTGGTCTAGGCGTATTAAACGCCAGTATGTTATTATTGCAGCACTGCTGCCGATCATGTTTCTTTTGGAGCTGCTCAAACAATATCCAGGTGCCGTTGAGCAGTACTACAGCCAAGGCTTTTATCCTTGGTTTTCCTATTTGCCAAAATGGCTTGTCGGCTGGATACCCTTTAGTGTTGGTGACCTGTTCTACATCGTAGCATTGCTTTCTTTTCTATTCTTACTTGTGCGCGCGATCGTGAGGCTATCCAGAAGGCAGTGGCAAGGGGCTTGGCTGTGCGCATTACGTGTTTTTACTTGCAGCGTGCTGCTGTACGGCTATTTCTATGTGAGTTGGGGGATGAATTATTACCGTATACCGCTGCAGGTACAGCTTCAATTGCAGGTGGATAGCTTAGACCAACACGATTATTTAGACATATTGGATCGTTATATTGACACGTTAAATAAACTACGGGCTCAGATCGATACGACCGCACTGGACAGAGCGCACGTGCAGGAAGAATTAGCTACGATGATGAAGCAGAAGGTTGAATTCCTGCCTATGCTGTCTCGCACACAGGTGCGCGCTAAAAATCCGCTGTCAAGCGAGATGGTCTCTTATTTCACGGTCACGGGTTACCTCAACCCTTTTACGCAGGAGGTGCAGGTAAACGCAGTAGCGCCTAGCACCTCGTATCCGTTCACGGTGGTACACGAACTGGCACACCAAATGGGGATAGGTTTTGAAGACGAATGTAATTTTATCGCTTTTTTAGCGCTACACGATCACAGCAATTTACGCTACCGATATGCGGCCTACTACGAAACTGTAGCATATCTGTTGCGACCGCTTTATTTTCAAGATGAACAGCAGTACCGTGCCTATGCAAACAAACTGACGGGTGCTGTGAAGAAAGATTACCTTGTTGACCGTTTGTTTTGGCAACGTTATCGTGGTCCTGTCGATCGCTTGATGGGCTTTTTCTACGGGAATTACTTGAAACATAACAATCAACCAGAAGGGGTGGCGCGCTACTCGTTGATGTCTCGCCTAGTCGTGGCTTGGGATAAAAGCCATCCGGTCGAATAAAAACAGAAGCGAGCCTTTCTCCGTGCTTCTGTTTTTATTGTCACACGTTCATCTTGGCGCGGACCACCTTAACCCAAAAAGTGTAAGCCAAAACAGCACCTGTGGCCGCCATCACCACACCGATCAAAGAAGGGTAATTGTAGGCATAGCCCAAGCTGATGGGAATAGCGCCCAAATAGGCTCCAAGTGTGTTTCCTATGTTAAAGCTAGCCTGCCCTCCTGCAGCGGCAAAGGTTTCGGCACCCTTTGCATTATTGATCAGCATCATCTGTAGCGGAGAACCGATGGAAAAAGATATCATACCCGTAATGAAAGCCATTGGATAAGCTAAAGCGGTGATATGGGCCGTGAAAAACACGACAACCAAACAAATGGACATCGCCGAAAAACTTAATATGGCCGCCTTCGAGGGCGAAATGGTGTCGGAGAGCTTCCCACCAACGATATTTCCGAAAAACATGCCTAAACCTATCAGTACCATGATGATCGGCACACGATCGGCATCGAGCTTTGAAACAAAGGTGACGAGCGGCGCGATATAGGAGATCCAAGCAAAAAGTCCGCCAGTCCCGATAGCAATAACGGCCACCATTAACCAAGCATCCCAACGTCCAAAATAGCCGATCTGCTTCCTAATGTTTCCATCTTGGTTGGCTTCCATCTTGGGCATCCAAAAATAAATGGCCAAAAAGGTGACGAGCCCCAGTAGGCTGATCACCCCATAGGTGATGCGCCAAGAGTAATGATGGCCTACGTAGGTACCTAGTGGAACACCAGCTAGGTTAGCGATGGTCATACCGGTAAACATCATGGATATCGCTTGTGCTTCCTTGCCCGGTTTAACCAATCTTGCTGCGACCACCGATCCTACACCGAAAAACGCACCATGAGGTAGCCCTGCAATAAAACGGGAGGTTAACAGTAGGATCTTGTTTGGCGCGATGGCAAAGATGCCATTGAAGACAAAAAAGAGTAACATCAAAAAAAGCAACACGCGCTGCGGCGAATATTGGGACGTAAACGCAACGAGCGTGGGCGCGCCAACGACGACTCCCAGTGCATACAATGCGATCAGATTACTGGCAGTAGGGATATCTATACGTAAATCTTTCGCAATGTCGGGAAGGATACCCATCATGGTAAATTCTGTCATACCGATGGCCAATCCACCAAGGGCTAAGGCGATTAGTGCTTTGTTCATGTGATATCTGCGTGAGACGGCAAATGTAAGCTTTATTGAGGAATGCGGCTAATTAATTTTCCATGAATCTTTGCGGTAGCTGTATGGTTGTGCTGCAAATTTTTTGATGGATTCCTTGTGATTAAATCCGCCTTATTAATTAACTTTATGCCTTAATGTGTAACCCTAAGTTCAAATTTTATGTTTTGTAAACCATCCGTATGTTTTTTTTATGTTTTATCGGTGCTTGCCGTCGCTTTTTCTTGCAAACAAGCGGATAAAACAAAGGAAAAATCCAGTAAAGCCCCAGAAAAGCTTGTGCTGACGGAAGAAAAAGCAAAAGTCATATTTGCGCTTCCTACGCATTGTTTGACCGTGGAGTACCCGAACAAAATGGGGGAGGTGCTCGGGAGTGCCTCCGATTTAAAAACACCAAAAGCCTTACGTCCGATTTTCTACGGCTGCTTTGACTGGCATTCGTCCGTACATGGCTACTGGTCTATCGTTCGTTTACTGAAAAAGTTTCCGCATCTCGATGCGGATGGTATGGTTCGGCAACAACTGAAAAGACATATCACCATCGAAAATTTATCCGTTGAGCTTGCTTTCTTCAACGATAAAAACAACCTGAGCTTCGAGCGTACCTACGGTTGGGCTTGGTTAATGAAACTACAGCAGGAATTGCGTTCCTGGGATGATCCGGATGCCAAGCAATGGGCAGCGGTGCTGCAGCCCCTAGCCGATTTGTTGTCCCAACGTACGCAAGTTTACCTGACGAAGTTGGTTTATCCTATACGTACAGGCCAGCATGAAAACACCGCATTCAGTTTGACGCTCATGTACGAGTATGCCGAAGCGGTGGACGATCGGGATCTACTGAATGCGATAAAAACAAACAGTGTACGTCTTTTTGAAAATGATAAAAATTGCGATCTCGCCTACGAGCCTAGTGGATCGGATTTTCTTTCTCCCTGCTTGGAAGAAGCTTATCTGATGAGCAAGATTTTGGCGAAGGACGCCTATCAACCATGGTTGCGCAACTTTATGCCTGTACTGTTCGAAGAAGAGGTAGACGTGTTGCAGCCCGGTATCGTCAGTGATCGTACAGATGGCAAACTTGTGCACCTTGATGGTTTGAATTTTAGTCGCGCCAACTGCTTGTACGGGATCGGAAACGCTATTCCTGAACTGCAAGCGAACCTAATTCCGTTGGCCAATCGGCATATTGAGTTTTCGCTTAAGAATATTTCCAACGACGATTATATGGGCAGCCATTGGCTGGGGACATTCGCCCTACTCGCACTGTCCAACGCCAGCCTTTAAATTGATCCCAAGTAAGAATTGTTATGCTGCTACTGCCGCAACGGTATCAGGACATTGTTCTCCAAACGAAGTTTCACAATTTGGATGCTGCTGAAACCATCCTCTCTGGAAATAATCGGCGAAAGATCAATCCCTTTTTTTACCAAGGCTGTGAGAATCGCATGGCGGAATGTAGACCGCGAGGTACCCCAGCCGTCACGATCCACAATGTCGTTATTAATAGTAATTAGCTCTGTAATACTGTAGTTATTGAACTGTTCTTGAAGGTGTTTTGATAAAGGAAGTATCGTTGACATACAATTTAAAATTAAAGGTTTAACCATAAATTGTATTCAGAAACTACTAGGTTGAAAACGTTATAAGATCTTTTGGCTCTTTACCCGTATTATTTAACCACCGCGGTGACGACACTCGGTTGGTATTGCCGAAGCAATTCTGAATACTCTACAAAATTAGTAGTCTTTTTTGAAATTCCAAATTTTTTGCACATAAAATGCAAAGTCGTCAGTTTTTTGTGCGCCTAACGTCAGCAAACTGTCATCCTGTCTGCAAAAGTCTTTTTGGAATATTACTTGTAGATCGTTCAACATTAAATAGATAAAAACATCATAGTATATGCAAGAAAAAGGTAGTATTTCGATTCACACGGAGAATATCTTCCCGGTGATCAAAAAATTTCTCTATTCGGATAACGAGATTTTTTTACGGGAGTTGGTTTCCAACGCGGTGGATGCATCGCAAAAAATTAAACGTTTATCATCATTGGGCCAGTTCCAAGGTGAGTTGGGTGATTTGACGGTGGATGTTAAATTTGACGAAGCAGCGAAGACGATCACGATTTCTGATCGTGGTATTGGAATGACCGCTGACGAGATTAAAAAATACATCAATCAGATAGCTTTCTCTGGAGCAACAGAGTTCATGGAGAAATTCAAAGAAGCAAATGATGCGAATGAGATCATCGGTCGTTTTGGTTTGGGTTTCTACTCGGCGTTCATGGTGGCCGATCGTGTAGAAATCGAGTCTCTTTCATACCAAGAAGGGGCAGAACCTGCACACTGGACATGCGATGGCAGTACCTCTTATGAAATTTCGGAAGGCAGCCGCACCGATCGCGGTACAGATATTATCCTACATGTCAATGAGGAGTCGGCCGAGTTCTTAAATAAGAGCCGTTTAGGCGATATACTGAACAAGTATGCACGCTTTTTGCCTGTTCCGGTTCGCTTCGGTACCAAAACGGAATCGCAGCCCGATGGGGAAGACGAAGAGGGAAAGCCGAAATATACTTCTGTTGATGTCGATAACATCATCAATAACACCAATCCTGCTTGGACGAAAGCGCCTTCAGAATTGAAAGATGAAGACTATTTGGCCTTCTATCGTGAACTCTATCCGCATTCCATGGATGAGCCTTTGTTTTGGATTCACTTAAATGTTGATTATCCTTTTAATCTAACGGGTATACTATACTTCCCGAAGGTGAAGAACGAGATGGAAATCCAGCGCAACAAAATCCAGCTTTATTCGCGTCAAGTATTTATCACGGATGAAGTAAAAGATATTGTGCCAGAATTTTTGATGCTATTGCAAGGTGTTATTGATTCGCCAGATATTCCTTTAAATGTTTCCCGTTCTTTCTTGCAGGCCGATAGCAATGTGAAGAAAATCAACAACTACATTACCAAAAAAGTTGCGGATAAATTGAACGAACTATTCAAGGCAGATCGTAAAAACTTTGAGGAAAAATGGAATGACATCGCGCTTTTTATTAAGTATGGTATGTTGAGCGATGAGAAATTTGCGGAGAAAGCGAACGACTTTTGCCTGTTGAAGAATACCGAGGCAGCAAGCTACACCTTGAAGGAGTATTATGAGAAGGTTAAGGATATCCAAGTGGACAAAGATGGCAACATTATTTATCTCTACACCAACGACCCGGCACAGCAAGATGGTTTCATTGGCTCGGTAAAAGCTAAAGGTTACGATGTGTTGGTGCTGGATGGCCCATTGGACACGCACTTTACCAGTTATTTAGAGCAAAAAGGCGGAGAAAAAGTGCAAGCGAAGCGCGTGGATGCGGATGTGGTCGATAAGTTAATTCCAAAGGAGGAGCAACAGACCCTAACGCTTTCGGAGGACGAATCGAAGAAGGCATCAGCAGTCTTTGAAAAAGCCATTGCTCGAGCAGATATGAAGGTCGAGGTTGATGCCTTAGCAGCAGACGATCTACCGGTTGCCGTTACTATTGACGAGTTTATGCGTCGTATGAAGGATATGGCGAAAACAGGAGGCGGAATGGGCTTCTATGGGACGTTGCCAGATAACTATAAAGTGACCGTCAACGGAAACCATCCCCTGATAAAACGTATTATCGATAGCGGTGAAGATGAAGGTGAGAAACTTGCAAAACAGGCTTTTGATTTGGCTTTGCTGTCAAGAGGCCTCTTAACCGGAGCAGACCTGACTTCGTTTGTCAAACGTAGCGTAGAGATGATCTAAGCTTATCGTGCACAAGAGCTGGTTAGCTTTCTGAAAGTGGCTAAGGGATACCTGCGGTATCTTTTTAGCCACTTTCATCGTTTAAATAGTTCCTTTCGGAAGGCGCTGGGACTTTGCCCGAAATGCTTTTTGAAGGCTACGGCGAAGTAATTGGCAGAAGAGAAACCTACTTCGTTGGCAACTTCATTGATGTGGAATCCTTCTCTGATGAGGTGCTTGGCTTTTGTAAGGCGGCGCTGAAGGATATACTCGTTCATGCTGCAGTTTAAAAGGCTTTTCGCTTTGCGATATAGTTGCACGCGCGATATCTGTAAGGCCTTCGCAAGCTCTTCGGTTGTTAGCTTTTGGTCACTCAACCGTTCCTCGACCAGTAGCTCCACATGTTGCAGAAAGCGCTTGTCTTGATCGCTCATCGAGCTGTGATCCTGCATGGAGTTGTGAACACCCTGCGGGATGCTGGAGAAATGAGCTTTTAATTGTTTGCGCGTTTCTAGTAGATTTTCAACCATAGCTAATAGATGAGGAACCTTAAACGGTTTGTTGATATAGGCATCGGCCCTCAGCCTGATACCATCCAGCTTACTCTCCTCACTATCGACGGCGCTGAGCAGCAAAACGGGGATATGCGATAGGCCGGTGCTTCCCTTCATGGTCTTTAAGAACTCTAGGCCACTGCCATCCGGCAACATGATGTCACTGATGATAAGGTCAGGAAGTTGATCGCGGAGTTTTTCTTCTGCCTCACCTATATTTTTCGCAAAAACAAGGTTATATTGTTTGTTCATGATACTGCGCAGCAATTGTCGGATTTCTGCATGGTCATCAATAATAAATATCGTCGCGGCTTTGTGCGAGTAAAATGAACTTAGATCATGCTGGTCTGTTGCAAATGCGATTCCATGCTGTTCGGGAGGGGCGTTGGCAGGCAATCGGTATATTTCTTCTTGAGATAAATGGGCATTACCAACGGGTAGTCGCAGCGTGAACGATGATCCGACATTGATCTTGCTACTCACCGTAATTTGTCCGTGGTGAAGCTCGACGATTTGTTTTACGTGTGCAAGCCCGATGCCCGAACCTTGATGGTTAGGCTGACTTTGGTAAAATGGTTCAAACACATGGTCAATGTCAGATGGTGCTATGCCTGTGCCATCATCCTGTACGCGGATGTAAATAAAATCCCCAAAGCTGTTGTCCTCCAGCAATATCGCTATTTTACCGCGCTCTTTGGTGAACTGAATAGCATTAGCTAGCAGGTTGGAAAGGGCTTGCTCCATCAGGTAGGGGTCTATCCATATCTCGGTTACGGTACTTTGGTTGCTAAAACTGAGGGAAATGTGCTGGTGTTGCGCAAAAGGCTTAAAATTGGCGAGTACTTGTCGTATGAATGCCGGAAGGGCTGTGCAGGTAGCCTTTAGCTGCAGTTTAGTGTTATCGCTGCGATGAATGTCCACAAGGCTCTGTAGCAGCTGCAATAAAGTGTTGGCATTGCGCTCTATGCGGTGGAGTTGTTCTCTGCCTTCGGCGGATAGTTGTCGCTCGGTTTGTAAGATATTCAACGGCGCCAATATAAGCGTAAGTGGCGTTTTAAACTCATGCGATACCTGCGCAAAAAATCTGTTTTTGGCATCGGCAGCCTCTTGTACTTGCTTACTCATCGAGATAATCTGTTGCTGCTGTTGTTTAATCTCGATATTTTGCTGTTCTAGATTCCGGTTCTTCTTGCGGTTACTGCGAATCACAATAAGGGATAATGCACCAAAAGCAACAGCAAGGGCCAAGCTTACCGCTAGCGTATTCAAGGTCGTTCGTTGGTTTTTGTAAACCTCCTGTTGTGTAGCAATAAGCTGCTGCCGTTTGTCTATATCCTCTTGTTGATCCTTTATCTTTTGCGACTGTAAAGCCATCAATGCTGCGTTGGTATGATCGATGACCACGGTGCCTAAGATGTTGTCTCGGATAAAGGGCTTTTTCTCTAAAATAGCAATTGCTGTGCGGATGGCTTCGGCGCCGCCGGTGGGATAGAGCAAGGATGCATATAGCACCCCCTTGTTCACCGCTTCCAATCCGTTTCCTTCACCAGGAAGCGCGTCTATACCTAATATTTTGCGGTCGGTATGGCCAGCTTCTGTATAGGCTTGTTGGACGCCTTTTGCCATTTGATCATTGAATGCAAGCACCACATCTTGCTTCAGCAATTCGCTGAGGTTAGCTTTTGCAAGTCGGTAAGCAGTCTCTTTTGTCCAATCGCCTTCCAGCGCAATACCGATACGCATGGACGGAAGGCTATCGACAACTTTTCTCAGGCCCCTCTGGCGTTCGATGGATGCCGAGGACCCGCCCAATCCTGATATCATACCGATATTGAGTCGTTTGGAGGATAACTGATGGATGTATTGACCGGCTAGCCTTCCTATCGCGACATTGTCTGCACCGACATAGGCATGGTATAATCCTGATCCTGTCTTTCTATCAGTAACGATAACGGGAATTTTTTCGCGGAAAACAGAATCTACGATAGGAGTGAGTGGCTGTGTTTCGTTCGGCGATACAATAAGTAAGTCAACATGTCGCCGCATCAAATCGCTGATTTGGGCAACTTGCCGTTCATTGCTGCCGTTAGCATCACGATATATAAACTGCACATCGGGATAAAACGAAAGCTCGCGTTTCATTTCCTCCAGCATCGTTTGTCGCCAAGCATCATTACCTACACATTGCGAAAAGGCCACTACGTATTTTCTCTTTGTAGTCGACTCTTGGCAGCCCAAAGTAAGTAATAGTCCAATGATCAATAACCAAACACGATTGTACGCTGACATCCCCAGTAAATTTTGAAAAAGCAATATACATATTTTTGTTTTTATGGGTAAGCACATGTCTTAGGTGTAATAAGTACACTATTTCATCGTCGGATCAATGCGAAACAAAATAGATAGATCTTGCTTACTTATCGATGATTCGGATCTGTTGGTATGTTTTAAATCATTATATATCAATATTTTATTTGGTTTTGTTCAATGTAACAAAATCTGTATTTTTTGTTTGATAATAATTATGCCCGTCCTGTCCCTTCCAATAACTTTGATTGCATCAATGAGGGAACATACTATGCGTAGCCAATCGATTTTAGCCTGGTCATTTGTCGTGGCCTTGGGCGGTTTTTTATTTGGGTTTGATACAGCGGTCATTTCTGGTGCAGAAAAGGCTGTCCAGTTATTTTGGTCGCTGAACGAGTTCCAGCATGGTCTTACCATGGCGATTGCGCTATTTGGCACGGTGCTTGGCGCAGCTCTAGGGGCCTTTCCGTCCGATAGGTTTGGGCGTAAAAATACCTTGTTCTTTGTGGCTAGTTTGTATTTCTTTTCCGCACTGGGCACGGCCTTGGCTCAAGACTGGACTATATTTATTGTTTTTCGCTTATTAGGCGGTATCGGTGTAGGCGTGTCGTCGGTCACGGCGCCGATTTATATCTCTGAAATATCGCCTGCAGAATCACGAGGGAAGCTTGTTGGATTATTTCAGTTTAATGTGGTGTTCGGTATTCTTATCGCTTACCTATCCAATTATTTTATCGGGCAGTTTGGCGAAGAGTCTTGGCGATGGATGCTGGGCGTTCAGGCTTTTCCAGCGTTGTTGTTTTTTATCTTGATCTTCTTTGTGCCAGAAAGCCCCCGTTGGTTGCTTCTGCATGGCAATAACAGACAGGAAGCGATGCGGGTCATGCAGCAGATCAGCGGTGATCACTACTTAAGGGATATTAACGATATGCTAGCGGCACAAAAGCGTACATTGCAGGGCGGGCGTTTGTTTACGAAGGGAAATCGCGTTCCGGTCATGTTGGCGATTCTTTTCGCGGTGTTCAATCAGGTGTCGGGTATAAACGCCATTATTTATTACGCACCACGTGTTTTTGAAATGGCTGGTCTAGGCGCCCAAAGTTCGTTGCTATCCTCGGTGGGCATTGGCTTGGTCAATTTTGCGTTTACGTTGATAGCGATTAATTTTATCGATAAGGTGGGTCGGCGTAAACTGATGCTGATCGGTTCGTTCGGCCTAATTGCTTCGTTATCGCTGGTATCCTATTCTTTTTTTGCCGGTCGTACAGAGGGTGTAGCCGTAACGATCTACTTGATGTTTTATATTGCCTTTTTCGCTTTTTCGCAAGGGGCAGTCATTTGGGTCTTCATCTCGGAAATCTTTCCTAATGATGTGCGGGCCAAGGGGCAGACTTTAGGTAGTCTGACGCATTGGGTAATGGCAGCCGTTATCACCTTTTGTTTTCCAGCGCTCACCGAAATGTTGGGTGGCGGCTACACGTTTTTGATATTCGCAGGTTTTATGCTGTTACAATTGCTTTTTGTGTGGAAGATGATGCCCGAAACCGGAGGGCGCTCTTTGGAAGAGGTGGGCAGGAGCGTGGCCGATTAAAAAAAAATATTGGTACAGGGATTTCCCTATTTTTAGTGTCATAAAATTTAAGAATGAGAACAGAAAAATTAACGATCAAAGGGATGTGTTTTGGTGAGGTGCTGTGGGATAATTTACCGACAGGTCGTCAATTGGGAGGTGCACCGCTCAATGTGGCCTATCATTTAAACAAGCTCGGTGTGGAGACCCTATTGTTAACGCGGGTTGGCGAGGATGAAGCGGGCGACGATCTTTTGCAGCGGTGTGCGAGCCTGGGCATACCGACGGGCCTCTTTCAGCGCGACCCTATACATCCAACCTCTACTGTAGAGGTACATATCGATAAAAATAGGGATGTCACCTACGAGATCTTGTTTCCTGTTGCTTGGGACTATATTGCGCTAGGTGAGCAGGAGCTTCAAGCTGTTAAAGAAGCTGATTTTTTGGTGTTTGGAAGTCTGTCAACAAGAAATCAAGTGAGTTATGAAACATGGAAGCTGTTGCTGCCTTTTGCTAAGTTTAAGGTGCTGGATGTAAATCTCCGAGCTCCCTTTTACACGCCGGAGCGTGTCTTGGAACTCTTATCGCATGTGGACTTGGTGAAAATGAATCAAGAGGAGTTGGGCATGGTGGCTACTTGGATGGGGCTTGCTGAGACGTCGACCGATAGGATGAAGGTGGATGCCATTATGGATAAGTGCTGTGTGGATGAGATTATTATTACCTATGGTGCTAAAGGAGCTGTTTACCATGTGCAATCAGCCGGTTTTAGTTATCACTTTCCGGCGTTGCCGGTTCGAGTGAAAGATACGATCGGTAGCGGCGACTCCTTTCTTGCGGCCTTTTTGGCACAGCGCTGCCGGAAAGATAAGGTTACAAGTCCAGAGGAGATGCTCTCTTTCGCCGCTACATTAAGTGGCTTTATCACGCAGAGTGAAGGGGCTTGTCCGATCTATCATGCCGCGACCTTAAACCGGTTTCAATGGCTGCACGATTTAGAAGCGTTTCATATTAATGGGGCGAGTTAGATGTTGAAAAACCTATACATAATTGCTACACGATGAATAAACCCATGTTTTTGATTACTGTTTGTTTGCTGCTATCGCTTACAATTGAAGCGCAAACGCGTTTTTCCAGTACGTTTCGCGGCGAGAAAAAATTTCTGCAAATTCCTATCAGGAATGGTGCCAGCCCACGGCAGGTCGACCTTTTGCTCGACAATAAGAAAGTACGTTGGTTTACTGCCGAGCTGGCCGAAGGTAAGGCAGATTGGTTTGCCTACCTCGATATCAGTGATTGGAAGGACAACGAACTTATGATTCGCGTAGATGGACTTCCTGAGGACAGCCAGGCTTTCAGTCCCATTGTGCAAACGGATCAGGACAGCAATGCGCATGTTTACGCAGAACCGCACCGCGGGCAGATCCATTTTTCGCCTAAACGAGGGTGGACGAATGATCCCAACGGATTGGTGTATTACAATGGCGAATATCATCTGTTCTTTCAGCATAATCCTTATGGCGTCAATTGGGGCAATATGCATTGGGGGCATGCCGTTTCCACGGATTTGGTGCATTGGAAGGAGCTGGCCATCGCATTATACCCCGATGAACTTGGTACGATGTTTAGTGGAGGTGCTGTGGTCGATACCAAAAATTCTTCTGGTTTTGGATCGCTTCAAAAGGTGCCACTGATCCTGTTTTACACCGCCGCAGAGAAGAGCTGGACGCAGGGATTGGCGCATAGCACTGACGGACGTAACTTTCAAAAAACGGACAAGCCTGTCGTGGATAAGATCACAGCCGGTAACAGGGATCCAAAGGTCATCTGGCACGAACCTTCGAAGCGTTGGGTGCTGGTGGTATACGTTACAGAAGAAGGGGATCAGCATGCGATGCATTTTTTTACTTCAACGGACCTGAAATCTTGGACATTTACCAGCAAAGTCCTGGGTGGGCAGGGCAACGATCGCTATCTCTTTGAATGTCCGGAGTTTTTTGAGCTTCCGGTCGAGGGGGCCACAAAAAAGGAAAGCAAATGGGTGCTTACCGGCGCGAACAGCCAATATGCCATTGGTACTTTCGATGGTAAAACGTTTCGTCCGGAAGAAGAACGTATGTATAGTCAACAGGGGCGCGATTATTATGCAGCGCAGACCTTTAGCGACGAACCAAATGGTCGCCGTGTAGAAATCGGTTGGTGGCGCACCAATACCCATCAAAATGGGAGCGCATTTAATCAATCTATGAGTATCCCGACAGAGCTCTCCTTGCGGAAGACGGCGCGAGGGACACGTCTTATTCGCAAGCCTGTTGTCGAATTGGAAGCTTTAAGAGTAGACGCACAGCAACTGCAGAGCAGCAACTTGACGCCAACATCAGCTAATGCATTGGCAGCCTTTGATAGTGAGCTGGCAGAGATTAAATTGCGTATTAAACCAAAAGACGCGCATACTATCCATATTAATGTGCGCGGTCTTCATATTTTGTACCAAGTGGCCGATCAGGAGCTCGTGGTCGATAATGTGCGTGCCCATGCTCCGCTTATTAATGGCGAACAGGAGCTGACTATTTTTGTCGATCGTACAGGAGTCGAGATTTTCGCTAGTGAAGGCGAGGTTTTTATGCCGATAAATTATAATTTCGATCAGAAAAATATGCGCTACAGCCTCCATGTTGCAGGAGGTGCTGCGACATTAGTTAGTGGGCAGCTACATACGTTGAAAAGTATTTGGTAATCTTGCACCGCCGTCTACTAATTAGCCGCTCGCTTCAACCGAAATAACGGAAAGCCATGAAGCGTGATTGGTCAATCTCTCGTGGCTTTTTTTGTATTTCATCGGTCATGTGGAGGCAAAAACTTTGCATAAGGAATTAATAGGAGCGGGTGCGTCATCGTTTTATTAGCCGTGCCAGATAACTTTTCCCTAGAGGGGGCTGCTTTCAGAAAATTATCTCGTTAAAAATGAACTTCTTTACTGTCTACACGTATTAATTTGTTTAAAATATTTGGAGGATATGGGTATTTGTTCTACTTTTGTGTCATCAAAATCACGGTAGGTATAGCTCAGTTGGTTAGAGCACTAGATTGTGGTTCTAGGGGTCGTGGGTTCGAGCCCCATTACTTACCCAAAGATAGAGGTCCAATAGGCCTCTATTTTTGTTTTTGCTCCCTTCTACTTTCAATGCTGTATATAAAACTATCTGCTCTGTAATAACCCAAGTTGTATTCTACCGGCCGGTCGGCTTGATCGAAAACAAACCGCTTACGAAACAAAACAGGGCTGCCCACTTCCAGGTCAAGTTTAGCAGCGATAAATTTGTCGGCCATCCGTGCACTTATTTCTTCTTTGGAAAGATCGACGCGCACAGCATAATCTTGTTCCAGAATTTCGTATAGCGGACGTTTGAAATCTTCTTCACCGTCCATTCCTATGCGGGGATGGAAGTAGGAAATAAAGTAAACAAAAGGTCCCTCCGCCCTTCCACGCAGGCGTGCCAATTTTAACACTTTTCTGTTGACATCAATGTCAAAAAAATGTGCTAATTTCTCATCCGGCAATTCCCAACTGATGTGCAGTTCAAAATTTTTGATAGGAATATTACGGGCTTCCATTTCTTGCGAAAAGCTGAGCCAGTTGTTGGATTTAGAGCTAACCGAAGCGTCAGCAACACGCGTTCCTACGCCTTTCTTTCGGATCAGGAGTCCTTCATACACCAATTTATTTAATGCTTGCCTCAAGGTAGTACGCGAGATGGCAAGCTGTTTCGCCATCTCTACCTCATTAGGCAAAAATTTTGTGGCATAGGCAGGGTCTTTGATCAGCTCCCGTATCAATTGCTCTGCTTGGATATGAAGAGGTATGGGGCTTTTATGATCGATAGAAAGTTTCATAGCAACGTCGTACAGTAATATCTTTTCGTTATCGCAAAAATAGCTAAAATATTGTCAGGTTGCTTATAAGTGTGAACATAAAGCAGCGTACCTTGCACACTGCTTATACGATAATGCGTTAATTGTTTTTTTTGCTCGCTGAAATGCTTTACGTACAATATTTTATAGGAAATTTTGTTTATATGTTGGTATGTATGTACATTTGTTTAAACGTAGTAAGATAATTAATGAAATCGAAAACAGACAGGTTGTCGGATGAAGGAGCTTCTAGCTGGCGAAAAAGTGGGGAGCGCTTGTTGCCAAGTGATATTTCGCAGATTGTTCCCGCCAAAAATGGGTATGATATCTATCCGTATCATCCTATGGCTTCTGGTAACATTGCCGATATTGGGCAGCTTGCTGATTGGATCATTGATCAAGGAACAGTGTCGATAGACGGATATGTTGGTGTGTTATGGAAACAGCTAGCGGAGCTTCTACAACGTGAATTTGACCAGCGTGGTGTTAGGGTAAATTGGATTCCCACCAGCGATTTTATGAAGGAAAGTGCAGCGATTGATGCGCTCGTGTCGCCTTTTTTAGGTCCTGCAGATAGTGTATGGGGGACGAAAACATCGTTGATGTTGACCGACTTTTTCGACATGCCACAACGGAAGCTTGAAACAACGGATGGCATCAACGTGGTACTCGGAATAGGTGCGGCCCTTGTTTGTACGGAAACACCGGTGGTTTATGTGGATATCCCTAAAAACGAAATTCAATATCGCATGCGGGCGGGTGCGATTAAGAACGTGGGGTATGTTGGTGAGGCCTCGGCCGCGGCAGTCTACAAACGTTTTTATTTTGTGGATTGGGTGGTCTTAAATAATCATAAGGAGGCAATCCTAAACCGTATACAGGCGGTCGCTGATGGGCAACAATTAGACAGACTCCACTGGATGTTCATGGCTGATCTGAAAGATGCGCTACACCACATCGCACACTCCGTATTTAGGGTTCGCCCTTGGTTTGAGGCGGGAGCGTGGGGTGGGCATTGGATGCAGAATCGTTTTGCAGGTCTAAACAAAGAAGAGGTGAACTACGCTTGGTCTTTTGAACTGATCGTTCCGGAGAACGGCTTGGTATTTGAAAATGGAGGAAAGCTGCTGGAAGTAGCTTTCGATTGGCTCATGCTTTTCGAACAGGAAGCCATATTGGGTAAACATGCCGAAATATTCAAGACGGAATTTCCCATTCGTTTTGATTTTTTGGATACATTCGAGGGGGGTAACCTATCGATTCAATGTCATCCGTCGCTGTCTTATATCCGAGAAAATTTTGGCGAGCATATTACCCAAGATGAAACCTACTACATCCTAGATAGCAAAGCGGACGCCAAAGTTTACCTAGGATTTCAGGAGGATATCGATCCGTCTGATTTCCGCCAAGCATTGGAGCGAAGCCAAGCTGTGCAACAAGAACTGAATATCGAACAGTATGTGCAGGCGATGCCTGCAAAAAAACATGATCTGTTCTTGATACCGAACGGCACGGTGCATAGCGCTGGTGTTAATAACTTGGTGCTGGAAATCAGCGCTACCCCTTATATTTTTACGTTCAAGATGTATGATTGGGTGCGCCTAGGCCTGGATGGCAGTCCCCGGCCAATTAATATCGAACACGCGTTCCGAAATCTGAATTTTGATCGCAAAGGAAAACGGGTGGAGGAAGAGCTCATTGCCAAGCCTTATGTGTTGGAAAATGGAGAAGACTGGAGCATCATGCATTTGCCTACGCACGCCGATCATTTTTATGATGTGCATAGGTTGGAGTTCGATAACGACATGTCGGTGCAGACACGAAATTGCTGTCACGTATTGATGCTCGTGGAAGGCGTGTGCATTGTTGTAGAAACCGCGGATGGATCGGAGAAAGTTCTTCATTATGCCGAAACATTCGTTATCCCAGCAGGGGCAAAAAGCTATCGGTTGCGTAATATGGATAACGAGCGTGCAAAAGTGATCAAGGCGTTCGTGAAGGACGATGTGACCTATCTGTTGCAGCATGAAGCCAAAACCAAGCAATCAACTCCGAATGGGGGTAAATCCGGGGATTTTTCTTAAATTAAAAAACCATATTTTATGAGCGATCGAAAGTCCTTGGGTTTACTATTTATTACGTTGGTTGCTTCTGTGGGGGGCTTCCTATTTGGATTCGATATGGCCGTCATCTCGGGGGTATTGCCTTTAGTCAAACAGCAGTTTAACCTCACGGCCGGGCAAGAGGGGTGGTTTGTATCATCCGCCCTAGTAGGTTGTATCATTGGGGTGCTATGTTCGGGTGAGATCAGCGATCGCTTGGGCAGGAAAAACGCACTGAATTTGGCGGCCTTGCTATTTATCTTATCCGCGATGGGCTGTGCCTTGGTTCCCAGTCTAATGGGTGTCATTGCTTTTCGAATTGTAGCAGGCTTGGGGATCGGCATGGCATCCAGTGTCGTCCCGCTGTATATTTCTGAAATCGCGCCAGCGAATCGCCGGGGACAATTGGTGACATACTACCAATTTGCCGTCACGTTTGGCATACTACTCGCCTATCTCAGTAACGCGGCTTTATTGCATGGTTATGGTATATCGATGTTACCTTTTTTACGGCATACGAAAATGGTGGACCAAATTTGGCGGCTGATGTTGGGGATAAGCGTTTTACCATCGTTCCTTTTTCTTGTTGGCCTACTATTCGTTCCGGAGAGTCCGCGATGGCTTTTACAAAAAAAGGAAGTTTCGACGTCGGAAAGTAAGGAAAAAAGGACACTCAAAAACATGGAAAGCGATTTGCTACAGCCAGGACCCGCACTGGATACCCAACCAGCAGCTGGCTATCGCGCGCTCTTCGCTCCACGTATCAGACGAGCACTATTGATCGGAATCTTGCTTCCTGTATTCTCGCAATTTAGCGGAATAAATGCCATTATCTATTATGGACCGACCATATTAAGCAATGCAGGTATCCCTTTAAGCAATTCACTCTATAGTCAGGTGATTTTTGGTGTCGCAAATATGATGTTCACACTGTTGGCTATTTGGAAAGTAGATCAATGGGGACGTAGGCCGCTGTATCTTTTGGGGACGGCTGGTGCTGCCATTTCCTTATTGGCAACGGGTCTTTGTTTTTACATGGGTGCGGTAGGCAGTATCTGGCTTTTGCTTTCCGTATTGATGTTTTTGGCTTGTTTCGCCTGCTCTATTGGTCCGTTAAAATTTGTTGTGGCGTCAGAAATATTCCCAAATGCTATTCGCGCGCGCGCCTTGGCGTTTAGTGTAACGCTGATGTGGATTGCGGATACGGCTGTGGGACAAATCACACCGCTTTTATTACAGCACATAGGGAATGCGGGCACGTTTTGGGTTTTCGCCACCTGTTGTATCGCCGCTTTTGTGGTCGTCTATCGCCTTCTTCCGGAAACGAAAGGAAAATCGTTGGAAGAGATCGAGGAAGGTTGGAACAGCCAAAGGAATAATTGAAACCCTGCATCTGCAAATAAGAAGGATGGGGGCGCTTTGCACCTGTAAACCGATAAAATATGAAAAAATTACTGTTATGCTGTTTTTCGCTTTTGCTGGTAACAGCACTTTTTGCTCAGGCAGACCATGATTTGCTGGCCTATGTCGACCCGCGCATCGGGACAGCACATGCGCGCTGGTTTTATTTCACCCCGGGATCGAGTCCCTTCGGGATGGCAAAACCCGCTCCTTCAACAGACGCTTCATACGGCAACAAATCTGGTTGGGAAGCTGTAGGCTACGACGCCCGGCATCGTTCTATAGAGGGTTTTGCCAATTTTCACGAATTTCAGATAGGAGGGGTGGTGTTTGCACCAATGGTCGGAGAGCTTAAGACGGTTCCGGGTAGGCTGGAAGATCCGGATAAAGGTTACCGGATGACGTTTAATAAGGATGATGAATTGGCCTCTCCGGGGTATTATTCGATCAAGTTTCGGAAGGAACGGATCCAGGCCGAGCTAACCTCCACGAAAAGAGTCGCTTTTCATCGCTATACCTTCCCAGAAACGGAAGAAGCAATTATTCTCTTCGACATTGGAAAACAACAGGGCGAAAGTGGACCTGTGGAAAATGCCGAGGTATACTTGACGACCGACGGCCGAATTGAAGGCTATGTCGCCACGTTACCAGCCTACGTGCAGAAATACCAACCCGCCGCTACGGTCAAAATGTTTTTTTCGGTGGAACTAAGCAAGCAGCCGAAAGCCTATGGTGCATGCAACGGCAGTAGCATAACTCCGGGCGAAAATAGCAGCACAGGTAAAGGCGCCGGCCTTTATCTTCGATTTTCGACTTCCCAGCAGGAAAGTATTGTTCTCAAGGCAGGCCTTTCCTATACCTCAGTGGCCAATGCCCGTGCCAATCTGCGCGCAGAAGCGGCTGCACTGTCGTTTGATGCCGCTCGCGCGCAGGCAGAGCAGGACTGGGCAGAACATCTTGGCCGGATTCGTGTGCAGTCGAGCAGCAAGGTGGATATGGTCAAATTTTACACCGGCCTGTACCATGCTTTGTGTGGAAGAGGATTGGCAAGTGATATCAACGGCGCCTACCCTAAAAATGATGGAACGGTTGGGCAGATCCCACTGGACGCCTCCAATATTCCTCTGCATCATCATTATAATACAGACGCTATTTGGGGAGCCTTTTGGAACTTGACGCAGCTTTGGACGCTCGCTTATCCGGAATACTATTCCGACTGGGTAAAAAGTCAGCTGTTGGTTTACAAAGATGCCGGCTGGCTAGGTGATGGCATCGCGAACAGCCGTTATGTTTCTGGCGTGGGCACAAACTTCGTAGGCCTAGCGCTGGCCTCGGCCTACACATCGGGTATTCGCGATTTTGACGTCGAGCAAGGTTATGCGGCAGCGCTAAAAAATGAGCTACAGTATCAAGATCGACCTTTCGGTGCTGGAAAAACAGACGTGGACCGCTTCCTAAAATATGGTTATGTCAACCATCTCGATGATGGTTCGGGTTTTGATGAGCGCTGGCGTTTCTCCGCATCACATACGCTGGAATATGCATATAGTGCTTATGCGGTAGGGCAGTGGGCAAAACTATTGGGAAAAAGAAATGATCAGCGTAAATTATTACGGCTTAGCCAAGCCTGGCAAAATATTTTTGATAGGCAATCACGTTTTATACGTCCCAAAGATGCCGAAGGTAAGTTTATCGATAATTTCAAGCCAGCGGAAGCCTGGCGTGGTTTTCAGGAGGGTAACGCGTGGCAGTATAGTTTTTATGTGCCTCATCAACCAGAGCAATTGGTGAAAGCCATTGGTCGGGAAAGGTTTGTGGCCCGGCTCGATAGTATATTTTCGGTGTCCCAACAAAATAAATTTGGCGGAGGAACCACGTTGGATGCCTTCTCAGGTCTGGAAGGGCTTTACAACCATGGAAATCAGCCCAGTCTGCATATCGCTTGGTTGTTTAACTTTGCCGGCAAACCTTCACTTACCCAAAAATGGGTTCGACAGATCTTAAACGAATTTTATGGTGCCGACCAGATACATGGTTATGGCTACGGACAGGATGAGGACCAGGGGCAACTGGGCGCTTGGTATGTGCTCGCCGCGATGGGGCTATTCGATGTAAAGGGATTCACCGATCCACAGGCAGAGTTGGGCATCGCTGCTCCGCTATTCGATTCAATAAGAATAAAGGGTAACCCAAGCTACTTCAGTGGCCGTGATTTCGAGATCAAAGTGCTAGGCAATAGGGAAGAGACTAGCTATGCGCAATCGTTTACCTTAAATGGAAAGCGTTTGAAGAAACCATTCATTCGACTCAGCGATATCCAAGCAGGCGGAAAACTTGTGATAGAACTGGGAAGCCAGCCAACAGATAAATATGAATAGACATCTTTCTCTTTCTGACCCTGTAATGTTCATTTCTACCTGCTTTTCTTTTTATTGGAGTAAAAGTAGTTAGGTGGTATGGGCTAAACAAAACCGGTAAGAAAAAGTGAGGTAAACCAAGATACTATGATGCAAGATTTCAAGACGATATGTCACCAGCCATATCTTGTCATGTGGCTGCTTAGTTTGATGATTTCGGCTACCGTGCAGGGACAGACAATTTGGTCAATAGGTCAATTGGATGGGAAAAGCGATGAGTTCGCACTCGCTCCAAACGGTTATATGCGTTTTTTGGAGGAAGATTTTGGATGGGAAGATCGGTTTTATCTAATTGGAAAATCATCTCCTGAAAAGGATTGGCCGTATGTATTGCCAGGGCCAGCTGACTCTTGGGGAGGGACGGGCCCGACATCCGGCCTACGTTCGCATCAGCTCCATATCCTTTTCGAACCGATATTTCCCCTAGCTGGCGATGCATACACGTTCATTACCGATGTTTTGGCTTTTAACGGGAAGAATCCGCCCCTGTTGAAGGTGACGGTTAATGGAGCAGATTTCAAGTTCAGACTACCGAAGACCAACGATGATAGCGGCCTAAACGTAGCGACAAGCGATCAGCAAGGTGCAACGTACCGGGTGCCCATTCCTGCGCATTTGCTGCGTCGGGGAGGCAATGTGATCCAGCTGACCATATTAGAGGGGAGTTGGCTGGTATTCGATGATGTGCGTTTGGAGGGGGCCGGTGCCACCCGTCCGCTTCCCTCGAATGAAGTTTTTCTACGCGGCGTGCAAGCAGCAGACTATACGCTGTATGAGGGAAAAACTCGTGTGCAGCCGTTGCTCGTGGATCTTGAACATTTGTCCGGAACACCAAAGGTTTCGGTGCGTATAGATGGCAAGCATGTATTAGGTCGACAACTCGATACAGGCCGATATATCTTGGAGGTGCCTATGCCTCTTTCAAAAACGGAAACGAAACGTCACTGGCAGCTGTACGTGGGAAGAAGTTTACTATGGGAAGGGGAGGTTACGACTGCGGATAAACCGCTACGTTCGTCGAGCGGATATGTCGACACGCGCGTGGGTACGGCGCATTCGCGCTGGATGATTGCACCGGGACCGTGGATGCCGTTCAGTATGGTGAAGCTAAGTCCGGACAATCAAGATGCGGGCTGGATGGCCGGCTATGATCCCACGATAGAGAGCATTGGTACGTTTAGTCATATCCACGAGTGGACGATGGCCGGACTGGGGATGATGCCGGCAAGCGGAGAGATGAAGTATACGGTTGGCAGCCAATATGATCCCAATAGCGGATATCGTTCAGAAATTGATAAAAGCACAGAGGAGGCACCCATCGGCTATTATAAGGTGATGCTTAAAAAATATGGTATTGAGGCCGAGCTGACCTCCACCACGCGATGCGGTTTTCAGCGTTATACCTACCCCAAAGGAGTCGATGGCCGGGTTATGATTGATTTAAGTATTCCGGCTGAGTACCCATATCACATCCGGCAGTTTAAAATCAGGAAAGTAGGGCCCCGCCGTTTGGAGGGATATAGTGTACAGCAAACCAAAGATGCGTGGGCGGGAGGCGTAGACCAAGATTATACTTTGCATTTTGTTATTGAATTTGATCAGGATATCAAGCATTTTGCCGGATGGATTGACGGTCATGAACAGCTTGGTGAAACGGTAGCTGGCAGCGCAGTAGGCAGTGCCGGAGCGTACGTGGTTTTTGATACCCAGCGGCATCCCGTTGTGCAGGCGCGATCCGGCATTTCGTTAGTGAGCATCGACGGGGCGGCGGCCAATTTAGTAACGGAGATCGCACAGCCCTTCGGTTGGAATTTTGAAGCGGTGCGTCTGGCTCATGTGGCAAGCTGGGATGCTTTAATGAGCAGATTACAGGTCTCTTCGGACGATAGCCGAGAGAAAGGACGCTTTTATAACAATATGTACCGCGCGCTGTGCAGCAGAAATACCTGGAGTGATGTTGATGGTGCTTGGATCGATGCAAGCGAACAACGGCAGCAGCTGGCCAACCCGCAAGATGTGGCTCTTGGTTGCGATGCTTTTTGGAATACCTTTTGGAACTTAAATCAGTTTTGGAACCTAGTGACGCCCGAATGGTCTTCTAGGTGGGTCAAGTCGCAGCTGGCCATGTACGATGCGCATGGTTATTTGGCAAAAGGACCTGCCGGTATGGAGTATATCCCGGTGATGGTTGCAGAGCACGAGATCCCGCTGATAGTGGGTGCCTATCAAATGGGGATACGTGATTTCGATGCGCAAAAGGCCTTTGATGCCGTATATAGGATGCAAACTACACCAGCGGTCAACGTAGGAAAAGGCAGGGCGGGCAACGAAGATCTAGTGGCTTATTTAACGCATCAGTACGTACCCTATGATAAGGGTCGTTTTAGCAATAGCCTCGAGTATGCATATGATGATTGGACGGTGGCGCAGTTCGCGAAGGCTTTGGGAAAGGAACAGGAATATGGCATGTTTCAGCAACGCGGTGGATGGTGGAAAAATGTGATCGACACGGTGTCGGGATTTGCACGCATGCGTAAATCAGACGGATCATGGTTGCCAGATTTCGATGCTTTTAAATCGGGTGCCAATAAGCACTACGTGGAAGGGAATGCGTGGCAGTTGACGTTTTTTGTTCCACAAGATATCGCTGGATTGGCCGCCGTGATCGGCAAGCAGCGTTTTTCCGATCGGTTGGAGTGGGGTTTTCAAGAAAGCTATACTTGGCGCTTCAATGCGCCAAACGATGCGTATTGGGATTATCCGGTGATACAGGGCAACCAGCAATCGATGCACTTTTCGTTTTTGTTTAACCATATCGGCAAACCTTGGTTGACCCAGCGATGGAGTCGAGCCATCATCGATCGCTACTACGGATTCGATGTCGCCAATGCTTATCTAGGTGATGAAGACCAAGGACAAATGAGTGCATGGTTTATCATGGCTGCGCTCGGACTGTTCCAAACGGATGGCGGCTGTCGAGTAGATCCACAGTACGAAATTGGTAGTCCAATTTTTGAACAGGTAACCATCGACCTCGGCAATCAGTACGGTCGTGGCAAATCCTTTGTGATCGAGGCGAAAAATGCATCTCGCGCCAATAAATATGTGCAAGCGGCGAAGCTTAATGGTAAACGGTTAAATCATTTTTTCTTCCCTGCGTCAGCACTGCTGCAGGGCGGTAAGCTAGAACTGGAAATGGGCAATCAGCCGAATAGGAAATGGGGACTAGCCGGCTACATAAAATAACGTAAACAGAACCCTATCCATAAAATCACGATGTGACTATCTAGCTGGGGCTCGAAAGCGCAAATGTTTTTATTCTTTTTATTGTTGCTTTTGCGCTGTGCGATGAAAATTCGTAGAAGTCGGCAAAGTGTATCGTTTCATTGGAAAGCTTTAACTGCCCACAGGCGGAACCGAGCTTTCCGTGCGACAGTACATCCTGCAATTCGAAAGATATCACCGAAAGGTTGGCATTTTTTTCGATAAAATCCCGAACAGCATCATGCCCATGCATCATCTGTTCACCAATGATTTCCCACTGTATATCTTCGTGCAAAAAGCTTAATGCGCTGGCTATGTCCGAAGCGGCATAGGCCAAATTGAAATCGGCGATAAATTGCATTTTCGGCGAATTTCCGCAATAGTTTGGTACGCTAGTTTTCATCGTGTATCTGTTTGTAATTTGGCGCCTGCTTTTTTTGCAGAGGCAATGCAGCAGGGGCAGCCGTATGTTGGCATTTTTTTGAGATCGTTCACCTCCAGCATCGTCCTATCCGAGAGCCGCTGGCTATATCAAAGCCTGTTTCAAATGTGGTTTGAGAACGTATTAGCCGACATTTTTTGCTAGTTCCAACAACTTTTGATACGTGTTTAAATTACGTCCTGTGGCAGTTACCTGTAGTTTTTTTTCAAAATAACTATTGCTCAGCTTTGCTTTCGCGGCACCTTCTGGCAAATAAAAGTAGAGGATATTGCCTACGAGAGCAAAGGTTTCGCTTCCGTGATCCGCAGTTTGCAGTGTATCGACTAGAACTTGCTGGGGCGTTTTATCCAGTACCGTGATAAACAGCCTATTTGGCAGCAGCTCGCCTGTTATCGGAATTGTGCGAAGCGCCCGTTCAATAAATTCGGCATCGACAACGAAGGTGTGTATCGCGAGACCAAATTTATCCAAGATGAGTTGTTGCACTTTTTGTCGGACAAGATCAGCTGTATCGCTCGATGCCAGTAAGATGTTTCCGCTTTGTATGTAGGTGCTCACATGCTGGAATCCGACATGGACTAACTCCTGCCGTAGGTCGGACATTTTGATGATGTTCTTTCCGGCTACGTTGACGGCACGAAGGAGTACCACATATGTAAATAACGTGTTTTCTATACGCATCTTTTTTCTTTAAGGTTTTCTGCATAAATTTAAAGAACCTTTTGGCAAGATGGAGGCCATATTACTGATATGTCTCCAAGAACATCACCAGGTTTATCCATCCAACAGTTTGTTTTTTCATCTGCTCGGGGCCTTCGGATCTGTGGTCCAGCAGTTGGAACGTTTTATCTGCTGTAGGCATGGTCTTTTTATCTGTTAGGAAAGTAATGCCGCGATATCAATCTTGTTCATTTTCATCAATGCTTTGTTGGCTGCAGGATTCGAGCGCAAAATTTCATCAATGTTGTGGGGTACAATTTGCCAGCTTACGCCATAGGGGTCTCTGCACCATCCACAACGGCTTTCTTCGCCATCTTTGGTCATTGCCGCCCAATAATAGTCAATTTCTTCCTGATCTTGACAAGGAATCACCAAGGAAATGCCCTCATTGAAGGTGAAATCCTGCGTTACACCACTGTCCATAGCCATAAGCGTAAAGCCATGGATAATAAATTGTGCATGCATCACCTGTCCCTGCATATCACCATCGGGGTAGTGCACGCTTCCTTGCTCAATAAAGTCGCTGAAAACCGTTTTGTAAAATGCGATGGCTGCTTCGCATTTCCCCTGTTGTGGCCCGCAGAACATCAAGGTCGGCACAATAGCTTGTTGGTTAACGTCTGCTAACGTTCCCAAGTAAAGTTGCCAAGACACCTTGTTCTTGTCGATCAGCCAGCCATAGTGGGGACTCCAAGGATAGGCTTGTAGGGGCATCATGACTTCGCCCTGATCGCTCAACATGGCCCACAAGCGATCAATCTCCTCTGTCGTTTCGCAGATCACCATAAAGGAAATGGAAGCATTGGGCGTAAAGTATGGCCCTCCATTGATACCGATAAAGGGCACGCCATCTAGCTTGGCCGATACCACCACCGGATTGCTCTCGATAATCGAGCTGTTCTGGAATGTGTCTACGTAATCGTTAAAGGCTTCCTTGGCCGCTTCGCTAAACCATATCGCCGGGTAAATAGCTTTTGTCATCGTCTCGTGTTTTTCGTTTTAATCGGTTGACTTGTGTGGTACGCGCTGCATTTTGTAGCTAACTTCCTGCGTTTCGTTTTTCAGGTAGATCTGAATGTCGTTATCGCTGAGCAGCTCGTAGATAATAATTTGAGGGAAATCGTTAGCTGGATTCTCGTAGATCCATTGCATCCCTGCTTTTCGCTGTAAAAACGAGAACGTCTCTCCATCATGCTGTCCAGGTATATTTACCTTACACCAAACGCTGTCTTTTTCCTGCACGATCTCCATGTATTCAAGTACTTTGGGAAGCTCGTTGTTTTTTGTATAGGAAAAGCCTTTTAACAAGTTGCCGTTCATCCGGTCCCAATGCTCATAGCTTTCTTTGCCCTCAACTTTCCAGTCGCCCGTTAGAAAGGTTGGTAAATCCTGTGCACGGCCGCTGAGGGGGAGGAGCAGGCCTAGTAAAAAGATGGCTATGTAGTGCTGTAAGAAATCGATCGCCTGTTGCATTATTATTGCTCTAAAATACTTTTTAGACTTTGCAAGCCTGCCTCAAAGTCCTTATTCATGTCGTAAAAAAGGTTCATGAAATTGAATGGATAAGGCATCTTACCATCAATTTCCCAAGTCACTTGACTCTGGGTAGGACTGAGCTCCTTCACCTCCATAAAGGAGGGGTTTGCGATATCTGTTCCTTGAAAGTAAAGGTTCATATCAATCCGCTTACCCGGCTCTATTTTAGTGATTACCTGTTTGCCGTCACCGACCTTTTTACTCTTCCATTCGTAAGTGAATCCCACGGTTCCATCGGTACCGCTGTATTTCTTTTCAATGTTGGGATCCTGTTTAGACCAAGCGTCATAGTTGCCTTGGTTTTTAAGGGAGGATATGTAGGCAAACACTTCGGCGCTAGGGCGGTCAATGTTGATTTGGCTGCCCGCATGGAACGTTTTAGGCAAAAATAATGCAACGATTAATACGAGGGCTATCAAGCCTATAATCGTGAAGAGGATGTACTTTAAGATTTTCATAATAGTTTAAGAATGAGTTGTTGGTACTGTGTAAATAAGCTGTACTACGCCTTGCTGATAGGCAATGCTTTCGGTTAAAGTTAGGGAAAGATGTTCAAATTCTGCAGGAAAAAGTGTGTACCCTTTGCCGATGGCGATAGGGCATATAAACAAGCGGATCTCATCAATCAGGGCGGCACGCAGTAAGGATTGTGCCAAGGCGATGCTTCCCCAAATGACCAGATCTTTGCCATGATCGGCCTTCAAGGCCTTGATGTAGTCGATGGCGTTATCCTTGATTAGGATAGCATTGTTCCAATCTCCCCAATGTACGTTTTGCAACGTTGACGAGAAAATAAACTTAGGAAGCTTGTTTAGATCGTTAGCTATAACCTGTTCATCATGAGTAGTTTTTGGCCAGAAGTTTACGAACATTTCATACGTGCTTTTTCCGAGGATAACGCTGTCTATTTGGCGTATGAACGATAACAGGTCATCATTCACGGCAGCATCGATCAAAGGATTAGTGTCAAAAAAGCTCGTGGTCTTGTTGCGATCGGCTGCAAAACCGTCCAACGAGACAAATTGGGACATGATAAGCTTTCTCATGCTTTCTTTTTTAATGGATCAAGGGATCGTGCTTTCATTTTTGCCAAAATTGCAAAAATGAAAGTTAATCATTTTGTGACGAGTGACTTGATTGTGGTTACATCTAGTATACATTAACCCATTTTTTTATTTCCCTCGTAGTGAATCATCCAGCTGATGCCGAACTTGTCGGTGAATGAGGAGAAGAGTTCTGCAAAAAAGGTTTCGACCAGATCCATCTCCAGATTTTGCGCATCTACGCTAAGTTTTCCGTGCAGCTCCTGTGCTTCTTCTGGCGTCGCGGTATCTAACATGATATAAGTTCCCGTTCCAAAAACGGCTTTTTGTCCAAAACTTTCGATGCAATCGGAGCCCATCAGCATCACATCGTCGTTGATGTGCAAAGCGGTGTGCATAATCTTGTTGTTGTCGCCTTCCGGAATACTGAAGTTGGGGTCTGCCGGCATATCGCCAAATCGATGGGTGCCCAATAGTGGTGTATTGAACACCGTTTGGTAAAAATTGAACGCTTCTTCGCAGTTGCCGTTAAAGTTTAGGTAAGCATGTAGTTTTGCCATGATTGCTAGTTTTTTATATGTGATTTAAATTGAACTGTTGTGTGTTGATCTCGTCTTATCGACTATGTTCTGCCAACCATGCTTCGAGGTTGTTCTGTCCCATCTCAAATCCTTCTCTAAATCCTAGGCTAATCAATTGTTGAAGCTCGTCTGCCGATTTTGCGCGCAGGTGGTTCTTAACAAGCGTACCCAATTCGTTTTCGCTAAACTCGGTGCGCCAATGTATGGATGGGAAGTCCTGATTAGGATTTCCATGCTCGTCACAAAAAGCATCCTTGCCTTCGAAGTAAGATAGTGGCTCTATTTCTTCGTAGCTACAAAGGCTCCATCCTTCTTCTCCTTCGGGGCCTTGCATGCTATATAGCCACTGTCCACCTTCGCTAAAGTCCATGTGCTTCGTGCGGCATTTCCAAGGTTGTGGCGCCCACCATTGGTCCAAAATTGTTGCATCTGTCCATGCTTCCCAAACCTGCTGCAAAGGAGCCGCATATTGCCTAGAAATATGGACAGATTTGCCATCTGCGGCCAGCTTAAATTGCATTTGATGTGTCTGCTCCATGATTTTTCGTTTTTTAGTGTATCGGTGTCTTTTATTTGTTGCGTTAGCTTTGGCTTATTGACTTCATCAAAGTTAATCCCTTACCTAAACGATGCGCTTAGCATAGGGCAAGAATTCATTGGTTATCGTTCTTTTTGTTTTTAAACACGAAAACTATGTTTTTGTTCGTAAACATGACCGTCATCCTATCACTGCGTATAGCTCCGCCAGATGAAATGTCGCCGTTCTGTTTAATAAACGTTTTGTTGACATTTAATTATTTTTGTGTATTTTGGATGTGCTGGGCTTCAGCGATGCTGTGCGTTGGCCCTGCGGATATGAACTTCATGATAAACCTATTTTTTTAGCTATGAAACGTTATTTATTTGCTGTTCTTATGACGGGATCGTTGTTTGGGCATGTTTCCGGACAGACAACTGTTCAACTGGCTCCGATCGAGAAGCCGGTACAAATCAGTAAACATATTTATGGACATTTTGCCGAACACCTCGGACGTTGTGTATACGACGGCTTTTATGTCGGAGAAGACAACGCGGTTATACCGCACACCAATGGTATCCGGAACGATGTAATCGACGCGCTCAAAGAGCTGCAGATCCCAAATTTGCGGTGGCCTGGCGGATGTTTCGCAGATACTTACCACTGGAAAGATGGGATCGGCCCGAAAGCAAACCGACCAGCAATCGTGAACAATTGGTGGGGAGGTGTCACGGAAGATAACTCCTTCGGTACGCACGACTTTTTGGATATGTGCGAGCTATTGGGCACCGAGCCCTATTTGGCGGGTAACGTAGGCAGTGGCGAGGTACAAGAGTTGGCGGATTGGGTGCAATATGTCAATTTCGAAGGCAAAAGCCCGATGTCCGATCTTCGTCGGGAAAATGGACGTGATAAGCCTTGGAACGTCAAGTTTTGGGGCGTGGGCAATGAAGCTTGGGGCTGCGGCGGAAACATGACCGCCGAATACTACACCGACATCTACAGAAAGTATGCTACTTTCATGGCGGATTGGACAAATACCGGCGGACTCTATCGCATCGCATCAGGTGCTAATAGTGCGGATTACCACTGGACGGAAACCTTGATGAAGCAGTTGCCCAAACATTTGGTGAAAGGTATCGCTCTGCACCACTATGCCGTAATCGATTGGAAACAAAAGGGGCCATCTATTACTTATAGCGACGAGCAATACTTCCAGACGATGAAGTCTGCTTGGTTCATGAATGAGCTGGTGGAGAAACATAGTGCTATCATGGATAAGTATGATCCGAAGAAGGAAGTTGCGCTGGTCGTGGACGAATGGGGCGGATGGTACGAGGTGGAGCCCAACACCAATCCGGGCTTTCTCTATCAGCAGAATACCATGCGGGATGCGATGATCGCTGGGTTGACCTTAAATATCTTTAACAACCACGCCGATCGTATCAAGATGGCCAACTTGGCACAGACGATCAATGTGCTGCAGGCCGTTATTCTCACCAAAGAGGATAAGATGCTCAAGACACCTACCTTCCACGTGTTGGAAATGTATAAGGTACATCAGGACGCAGAGCTGATTCCATTGCATATCAAGAGTGCCAACTATGTGCTCAACGGTGAAGCTATTCCGGCGGTATCGGCCTCGGCTTCTTTGGATAAGAACGGTCGCACACATATTTCCTTGGTCAATATTGACCCGAAGGTTGCTCAAGAGGTTACCATTGACCTTGCGCAGCAGCGTAAGCTCCATGGCGCTCGTCTGCTAACCTCCGCCAACCTCCGCGATTTCAACGACTTTGATGCTGCAAACCGCATTGCGCCCACAAGTTTCAAAGCCGTCAAACTGGATAATCAGCAGATGAAGGTAAAACTACCGCCTTTCGCGGTGGTGGTGCTAGCGCTTGACTAAGCGCTGCCTCGTATGCTTTTGATACACGCAGCTAGCGCGCGACCAGCGTTTTTACGCTTTTGCATTCATTCGATCCAAGTTGAATCGAACAATATTTTGTAAAAGCTGCTGCGGCAATGGCGCATCTAAGGGTAACTGTATGGTTCCTTTAGATGTTTTGTAAGGAGCAAGTTCGGCTTGGTAATGGGTGATGGCCTCCGGGCCAGGATAGATCCCTAGGTGATTTTTAAACAGAGCAAAGTGGATGAGATTCCCCCGTTGCCGAAAGGTGGGCATTTGATAGCTGATTGTTTCCTCGGCCATTGGAGCTGCCTGCTGTAAAATTTCCCGTATGCGTTGAAGCAGGGCTTGCTGCTCCGTGTCAAACTGGGCAATGTATTCGTCGATGTTTGTAAAAGCCTTATGATCCATAATGTTTATTTTTTAGATTTCATAGCCGGCACCTTCTTGATGCTGTCTGTGCGGAGCAGTGCTTGGTATTCGTCGGAGGCAGAATCGATCAGCCGTACTTTTCCTGCCGCATTGGAGAGGATACCCCAACCATAGGTTTTGGCCAAGGGCGAGGTACGTAAGCAGGGCTGTCCTTTGGCAAAAAACTGCGCGCGGGCTTCTTCCATTTCGGAATCAAGTAGCTCATGGCGGTAGGCGTAGGTCAAAAAAATCACCTCGTCCGAATTATGGGAAAAGGGTTGCTCGGTCATGAGTTCGAATTGCCAATTGGCGATGGTCTTCTTTCCGTTTTTTGATAATGGTACTTGGCCCTGGTCGGCCTTGCTATCTTCAGCTACGGTAATCAATGTATCGTAGTAATTGGTGGAATGGATCTTCATGATGCTATGCTAAGCGTAATACGATGTTTTAGTTGTTGGCCACGCGCGTGTAGGTATTGCTTAAAAAGGCGATCGTTTCCGTCATCAATGTAGTTAATACCGTGCTGTCAATATCCGTCAGTCGTTTGACGTAGATGCAGGCTTTGCCCATCTTGAATTTTCCCAAGCCATCCAAGAGGTGGCGGTGTTCATCGGCACCGGTATATACGTAGAGGGATATGGCATCTTTTCGTGGGGAGAAACCAACCAGCGGCGCTTCGCCTGCGTGGCCGCTGGCATAGCGGTACGCATATTTGCCAAAGCCGATGATGCTCGGGCCAAACATTTGTGCCTGCTCGCCGCTCACTTCCTCCATAAGCGCTATCAGCGCGAGGCTATCTTGCCTTTTTTGTTCATCGCTCAGCTGCTGTAGGAAGTTACTTACCTCTTCGCCGGTGTAGGTGGTTTTGTTTTTTGCCATAGCGTCTTTTATGATTTTTATCGCAGGCTTATGCTTTGCTGTTGCCGTAGATCCGCTCTACATAGCTCTTGAAGTTATCCAAGATGGCCTGCCAGCCGTCACGCTGCATGTTGATGGGATGTTCAGATTCTGCATCGAAGGTGATGTCCACCGTTGTGCTTTCGCCCTGCTCACGGAAGTGTATGTCGACCTGTCGACCATCTTCCATTGCATACGAGATGCGCTTGAAAGGTTCGATTGCGGTATATTTCCCTTCGAAGTCAAAGCCGAAACTTCCGTCTTTGGCTTCCATGCGGTTACTGAATTTCCCCCCAACACGTAGGTCGTTAAAAGAACTGGTACAGTGCCAATCCGCTGAGGCGTGGTTCCACTGCATAATATCTTCGGCAGAATTATAGGCATTCCAAATAGTGGCTACATTGTTGTTTATCGTGGCTTGGATGTTTATCTTTTCCATAGTTTCTTATTTATCGTTATCCAATTTTTTTACTAACAATACGGTACCCGCTGGATCTTTGATCCAGTGCATACCCGGGCTTATCTTTTCGATATCATCGCAGGTCTGCACATCGTTGGTTTGCAGGTAGGCGGTGGCGCGATCTACATCTGTCGTTTGTAGTTCCAGCCATAGCTGCCCCTGCGTCACACCCTCTACACAATCCAACCACAGTATCGTTTCGCCAAAGCGAAGCTTGTGTGTGGCCAGCACCGTGGGGTGGTCGATCGGCACTTCCTCCACATCGAATAGGAGGATATCGCGGTAAAACGCGACCGTCTTTTCATAGTCTCCCGGTGGAATTTTCATCGCTATGTTAGGCCCGCCTCTAAAATTGATTTCCATACGTACATGCTGTTTGTTTTCCTCTATCAAAATTACGTGCCTGTGCGAGGTAAACGCTTGTCTTAGGGCAACTTTTTGCGGATATAGCTTATTTGCCGACCAATTCTTTTCGTATGCGGCTCAGGGAGGTGTCTGTTATCCCTAAAAAGGTCGCTATATGCTTCAAGGGCGCTTGCTGCAGGATCTGCGGCTTTTCGTCCAGCAGCTGCTGGTAGCGGTCGATGGCCGAAAGGGTGATCATATCCAAGGCTCTTTTTTTGGTTAAAAACAGTTGGTGCGCAAACCAGGCGCGTCCCCATTCCGTTAAAGCGGGAATACGCTCAAAAAGATCTTGAAAGGCATCAAACTTGATACGCCATAATACACAATCGGTTAAGCAAATGATGTTTTCCTTTGTTGGGATGTGGTGGAAGATAGATGCTACCTCGATCACGATTTCATCTGCACAGAAGAAATTGGTGCTGATATCGTTGCCATCATAATCATACACGAAAGAACGCACAATTCCTCCTTCGAGAATATAGTAACAATCGCTCACCTGGCCCTCGCGTAATAAGAGGTCGCCTTTTTTGAACGTCACACGTTCGTGCTGTGCCGTAATCTGGTCGAGATCGGCATAGCTCATGGATGGATACTGGTAAATCAGATGGAGTTTGTCTGGGTACATAAGCGTTAGCTGCTAGTCTGCATTGTTTATTCGTTAGTAAGCTGTAAAAGCCCAATAAAAATAGAAAAATCTTTGCAATGTGCAAGGTTTATCCGGTACAATCGATAGTATTCATTGAAAAAGTGTGACTACTTTCAGACCCTTAGCGTCTAACAAAATGCTTGGTTATTTTTACACACCTGTCTTGCGGACATAGCTAACACCCAAACCAAGCGTAATTGACGGAAGTTTTTCATTTTGTTAACGACTTTTATAGAGAATATTTGCGTTTTTTGTTAACTGAAATGCCGTTTAAAATTTCATCGATTTGCTGAGGTTAGACCATATCCGTTTGAAAATGGATTGGTCGTCGGTAATGATCTCTGCATCCGCATATATTCCCGGCTTTAACTTGATCAACGAGTCTTTCGCTTCGCGGATTAAGCGCGCGCGCGCAAAAAACAAACTATCTTTTATAGGGATATCTGATATGTAATCCACCTTTCCGCGCAAGAAGCCATATTCTTTATACGGGTAGCTACGCACCTTGACCAAAACTTCCTGTCCTTGCTTCACTTTCGCTATCGCCTGCTGAGGCAGCAGCATTTCTCCGTAGTAACGATCGCTATTCGGATTTACATAAAATAATTCCTGATCTACCTGTACCAATTGATTCTCCTGAAGGAAAGAACCGTAAATCAATTTGCCCCGAGCTGGACTGAGGAGTACATATTTCTTTTCCCATATTTTCGCGTCGCTGATAAAGCTGTTTAGCGATTGGACAAACTTCTTTTTCTCATCAACAATTTGGTTATCAAGATCAGACAACTCTTTCTTTTTACTAAGCAGGTTGCTCTCATAAGCAATCATATTTCCTTCCAGCTGCGGTATAGACTGTCGCTTGGCCAGTAACAGCGCTTCTTTCTGTTGCAGTTCCAGCGGACTGATCACCTTTTTTTCTGCCAAAATACGGTATCTATCATATTCCTGCTCGGCAAGATCAAGCTGTGCTCTTTGCAACTTAAAAGACTCTTCTGCACGATCGTATTGTTGGCGGATGTTGTTCATTTCGTTATGCAAGATTCCCTTGCGCTGATGATAGATTCCATCTTCACCCGCCGATCGATAATTAAGGTAAGCCAGATAAAACGATTCGTAGCTACCTTGCAGTTCGCCTAACTGCAGCTGATTGGGCGGGATAATATTCTCCAGGTCGTATACATGATCAGTTTCCGTTCGAAATTGTTGCAGCGTAGCCAGTAAGTTTAATAGCTGTTCATGATCTGCTGTACTTTCTAGGTACGCAATTGGCGTTTGCGCTTCAACCCAAGTACCATCATTTGCTAACAACTTGGTAATACTTCCGCTAACGCGGCTGACGACAACTTTTGGTGCATTAGCCGTATTAAACTTCAATTCTGTCATCACCAGCTCCGGATAACGAATAAAAAACGATAGCCCCAACAAGAGAAAGATCGTCAGCAAGACGAAGGAAATTCCGCGCTCTAGTAACCAAGAGGGTGGCTTAGAGATTATTTCCTGCAAATCTTCCGAATGCAGATCCTCTTCCGATAAATTGTATTTCTTTGCCATAACTTAATTGCCTAATTCCAGTTGATTTTTGACGAGTTCGAAATATCTTCCTTTTTTTGCAGTAAGTTGTTGATGGTTTCCTTCTTCCACGATAGCGCCTTTTTCCAAAACAACGATATTATCTGCGTTTTTTACCGTGCTTAAGCGGTGTGCCACTACGATAACGGTTCGATTTTTGAAGAAGCGATCCAGATTCTCGATGATCACTTTTTCGTTATTGGCGTCGAGCGAATTCGTCGCCTCATCCAAAAAGATAAATTCAGGTTCCTTGTACACCGCGCGCGCAATCATCAAGCGCTGTCGCTGCCCTTGGCTAATACCTTTTCCCGCTGTTCCAATTTTTGTTGCCAACCCAAAAGGTTGCTCATCAATAAACTGATTAAGGTTCGCCATGGCTATCGCGTTTCTTAAGCGCTGCTCATCCGGAAACTCATCATTTATTGCAATATTTCGTTCGATCGTATCAGCGTATACAAAGTTATCCTGCAATACAGAGCCGCAGCTATCCCGCCACATGGCAAAATCCAACTGTTCCAATTTACGTCCACCTACTAAAATCTCGCCTTCTTCATAGGGATAAAACCGCAGCAAAAGTTTCAGCAAGCTAGTTTTTCCGCTGCCGCTCGTTCCCACAATTGCCGTTGTTTTACCTTCCGGAAACGTAATATTTAATTTATTAAAGATTGGCTCATTGCCGGCGCCAAAATAACGAAAGGTCAGGTTGCGCATCGTGATGCTCCTGCTCGCAGGCAATTGCATCAGGTAATCCTTCTGTATTGTGTCTTCTTCTTCTGTTTCATAGATTTCATTCAATCGTTCTAGGCTTATCTTGGCATCTTGGTAATCCTGCATAAAGCCGAGTAACGATTGCACCGGATTACTGACCATCCCGACGATATATTGAACAGCCATCATCCCGCCCAGTGTAAGCTCATCTTCGATCACGGCCTTCGCACTGATATACGTAATGAAGATCCCTTGTACCTGGCTGATTGCCAGCGAACCCGCCGATTGATATTGTGATAAGGCTAAACTGCGTACCTTAAATTTAAAAAGCTTGGCCTGCAAAGCTTCCCAGCCCCATCGTTTTTGCTTTTGCGCATTATTTAACTTGATATCTTTGATGCTTTGGATCATCTCTACCATGTAGGTCTGGTTTTCGGACGATATTTTAAATCGCCTTTGGTCCAATTCCCGTCGGTAGCGCATAAACAGCAGAATCCAAATCGTATACAGTATCGTAGCGCCAAAAAAAACGAAGAAAATAGTTTTATGATAGACCAAGAGCAGCGTACCAAACACCAACATATTGACCATAGAAAACAGCGTATTTAACGTGTTTCCGGTCAAAAATGCTTCGACGCGTTGTTGATCCGCCATGCGCTGCATCAAATCGCCATGCGTTTTCAAATCGAAGAACGCCATGGGCAGGCGCATGATCTTGATCAGCAGATCGGTCAAAATTGAAATATTCACCCGAGTACTGATGTGCAGCATAATCCACGATCGGATAAAAGAAACGGCCGTACTGCCAACAAAAAGCATGAGCTGTGCGATCAAAATGAGGTTGATGAAACTTATATTTCTGGTGTTAATCCCGATATCGACAATCGATTGTGTAAGAAAAGGCGCAACCAACTGCAAGATCGTTCCTAATACCATTCCGAGGATCAGCTGAAAGAAAAGCTTTTTATACTTATAGAAATAGGTAAAGATTTTGCGCCATTCAAGCTTGTTGGACGGTTCATCTTCTTCGAGTTGATAGAAGTTAGGTCCCGGGCTTAATATCAAAGAGAGGCCGGCATGTAATTCACGTGTTGAAAACCAATTTTTTGCGAACTCTTTTTCGTCGTAGGTGAGTAAACCGGATGCCGGATCGGATATATAGTATTTCTTTTTCCGAATTTTATAGAGTACCACAAAGTGATTTTGGTTCCAGTGCAGGATACAGGGCAGCTCTGCTTCTTGCAGTTGCTCCAAGGTTAGACGAACGCCATAGGTTCGAAATCCCAGTTTTTCCGCAGCTTCGCTAATCCCAAGTAGATTTACACCATTTTTCGTGGTTTGACAGAGCTTACGAATTTTATAAATGGATATCTGCTGACCGTAGTATTTGAACACTATTCGTAGACAGGTGGCGCCGCAGTCCATCATATCCATTTGCTTATAATGTGGGAAGCGCTTTAGCATGGTTGTTTTACTATCATATAATCGTGAAGAAATTATAAACATCCTAAAGTCGAATATATCCTAATCTTCGTTATAGTCGGATAGCTTATTAAAATCCCTTTGGTTGCAATACCTTGTTTAATCATATCGACGGCCTAAATAATAATCTTTTATATGGCAACTACATTTTTAATTTCTAAGATAGGCTGACCATTTGTCGCTTGGCAAAGCATATCTTGAAAACTTATCCGAAATTTTAGAAAATTAAACTACAGTCATTCTGTGTTTCGGTTTTTCATATCGAAATCATATCATCAAAAATTATATCGTTTAAGCCCCTTCTTTCTTCTCACCTCTTTTTCACCATCAAACTGCTGCTTCCTATTTATCGAATGATCGTTATTACTATGTAATCTATATTCATAAGTCGGTGTATAAATGAATTTCGTTTTGTCGAATCCCGCTAACTCAAAAAGTGGTAACAAAATTGCCATGTCATAGGGCATACGTAGTAAATTTCCATGTTTGTCCCGAAATAGCTTTAAAGTGGGGTCCAGTTCGATAAATTTTTTAAAAACCTTATATTTAAATGTACGCATATGCGAAGCCTTCCATTGGGATTTCCTAATATTTTCAAAATCGGACTCGTAGTAAGGCTGGCCCCATTTGCTGTATTCATTAATAATCGATGTCGATCCATAAGTTAGTAACAGAGATTCATCTTGATAGATGGTTTGTAGAATATTTAAAACGTATTTGTGAGGAAGTCGGTCATCAGCATCAACCAAACAAACGACATCATCGTCAGCAATCTTTTCGGTAAGTAAAATATTTAAAATATTTTGAAGGGCGTATTGACGATTTATATTGGTGTACATTTTAAAAGTCGTATTTTCCTTGACGCAGCTTGCCCCCTTGTCTGTAGAGCAATCGTCGATGAGATAAACATTATAATTTGTAGAAACCTGCGCCTGTATAGACGATACATAATCCGGTAGAAATTTGGCTGCATTCCGAAACGGCGAGATAATGTGAAAATTAATTCGTTTTTGACAAGCAGTGGAGTTTTCGGAAATTGCAAATGCGTGGGGCGAAAGAATTGAAAGGAAATTTAACCATGACATGTGATTTACAAAGTTATTATTTTCCAAAATAGATAGCGCCAATTTGAAAATAGGTCTGGTCAAAATAAACGAAGAAACACTCGAAATGCCATCAATTGCAATATAATTTTCATTAACAATAACTTGTTCCGCATATTCAGCCTCGACGTATAAAAAGTAAATTCCTTCCGCGACGACATCAAAAATCAAACTTTCCAATTTTTCATAACATGGCGGTGTACTTTGTATATGGTCGGAAATACAAAATATCACATCTTCATCTTCCATCAAGGCCCATTTAATGACGTTTGCTAGGCTGGCATTTAGTGAGCTGCAAACCCTATACCCTTTAGGGTTAACGGTAAACCCCATTGTCAGATCTTTATTTAATCCTTTAATTTCTTCATTCAAAATAAAAGCAGTTAACATAATCCTCCTTATTTGTACGTAATGTCCGTCTCTCAAGAAGCTGTGGCTCCCCAATAACGGAAATAATAGATATATCCCCCCTTTGACATTGATTAAGCATTACTTATCAGTTAGTTACAACGATGTTTGATAAACATTCAAAAATAAAATGGTGACTTTTTCTAGTTCTGCGAGCTCTGCCTAGCAAGCAATCTCGAGTCCAATGATCTTTTCGAGCTATTTCAAACCAGCCGTCATCGTTTGGATTAGCTACAATTGCTCTATTGAATACTTGTCTAATCTTGCTTTCCCAATATGGATTTTCATACTGTCTAACTGCAATATAAAGTTTAGCAAGATCTATAAGGTAGGCGTCCAAATTTTGCTGTTGTTCAAAAAACGTGATCAATCTTTCTATAGCGAAATAAAGGGCCTCTTCTACGAGCGACTCACTTAAACAAACTTTAACTAAATAAGTGTATTTTAATATTACTTTTAGCTGCGTCGAAACACCTTCAGGAGACAACCTACGATCATTTAGTAAAAAATGATTGAGTTTACCCAATAAAAGCTTTGTACATTCTAAATGTGTAAAGCTTCGGTAAGACTGAATCGATGATTTTGAACTTAAACGATGCTGATAATAGGTTATATGATAAAGCAGAGAGTCTATATTATCGTCTTGCTGCGTCACTTCTCGAATCGTGAACTTGTAAACTAAGTCATCAATATGCTCCAATATTTCATCCGCATTACCTTCCATATAGTTAATATCTATCAAATAACCTATTAGCCAACCTAAGCCTATAATACCAAATTCGAAATCATACCTCTCTCTTTCCACCACTTCCTTAGCCCAATTATCAATAGCAGCTTTATTCCTATTTTCTTTGTCAGAAAGCAGAAACAGGTATAGCATGTCAAACGTACTTACGTAATTATTCATAACAATTATAAAAAATTAAATGCCACTTCTATATTTTCTCGAGCCACTTCGTATTTTGGCGCATTGCTCGTGTAAGTTTCCAATACTTTACATTTACTTTCAACGTCGGGAGGTAGTCTAAAATAAAATAAACCTCGTTTCGTAATGTCGGCTTGCATATTAAATTTCCCTCGATTAACGTAAAACAGTTCCATATCCAACACCTTGGCAAATGCTTCTAGGAAAAGCTCATCGACTCTATATAAAGTTGTTGAATAAAAGAAACGATCCGACTTTTCCGTTCGATTGAAAATTGCTTCTACAGTTACATAGTCTACACAGAAATCTAATGACATCAGAATAGCCTCTGAATAATCATTAGCGACAATCTTATTTATCACTTTTTCTTGATTGAAATTATGATCGCTACCGTGTTCATTTTTTTCGAGTATAAAAACATCCAAAGCGAGATACTTTTGCAGATATTTTTTTAAAACAAGGTACCTTTCTAGCGTGCGATCCGTAAGCGTTTCTTGATTGAAAATGACACAAATTTTGGAATAGATTGGACGTTCGTCATCTAACCGCTGCCTATGTGACTGGATAAATTCTACAATTTTGTAGCTACAGGTGTCTTGATTAATCTTGATTAAACCGTCATCATACCACGGTGGATAATTCAAGTACTCTGTCTTCTTAAAATGCTGCGTTTTATCCTTTATATCTCCGGAGTAATGTTGGATAGCTTTTTTATCCCAATCGACAATAGAGTCGAAAGGCCACGAAAAATCCATCTCCGGATGAATCTCTACTTTCTTATCTAGTAACCAAAGATTCCACAGAACAGCCCACATGTCAGCACACCAAGCTTGAATGCCTCTTTTTTTGCTTCGATATTCTTTATTAATAGCATACTCTTCTTCCCAACATTTTTTGTTATAGGCATTCATAAGCACATATAGATTTTCTGAATCTTCTTCCACTTTTTCCCAGAAAGAACTGTTGATACCTTTTAGTATGTATTGCGCTCCACCAGTTTGAGCATCTTCATTTAAGAGTTTACTCTTTTCTAGCCCGACTTCTTTTAGCATCCCTTCCAAAAGTTCTTCAGAGCTCGATGCTCGGATATATGACACATCCAGATAATTTCTGGTATCCGAAACATAACACGTAGTATTATGCAGTTCAACATTTATATTGAGACTTCTTGAAAAAAGTATGTCAGAATCATGATAAAAAATAGTCTCGTCTTCCAAATATTTAAATTTTGCAAAGTGCTGTTTTAAAATATGCGGCCGTATAGTGGAAGTGTAGCTTACATTGCTACGTAAATCGGGATAACAAAAAAACTCGGCAAGCAATTTATTTCTATCGGTAAAAGAATTTAGCTCTTTAGGAATTTCAATTTCAGGATCAAAAGAAAAGAGTACATGAATACAATCTTTAGCGATACCATGCTTACTAAAATTATGCAGTTGTATTTCCAGCTGCCAGGCAAAGTAAATAGAAAAGGGTTGAGCTGAGATATGAATCATACATCAAAATTTATGTAGCAACGCTATCTATTTCATTATACTGTTGAAGTTGAGATTTTAACTTTATTAAATCAGATCGCAAAAAATCTTTCTTATTTTTCAAAACCATTATTGACTTTTTTTAATTTGCCAGTGTGTTTGCTATATCTCCCTATTTCCAATATCATTGCGCTAATTTTTTGCACGCTGCTCCGACTTCAATGAGTTCTGGATAGACAATGTTGTCGATTGGCTTTCCATGGATTTTTAATACTAAATAACAAGTATGTTTAAATATTTCAATCTTTAAAGATTATTTTAGGGCTTCCTCACAAACCTTATTATATGGTTTACTTGGACGTGTAATCAAACGCTCGCCATAGTCAGACACCTTTTCTTGGTCGATTTAAGTAAGGATGACAGAGTATAATAGGTTATTACTCCCGTATTTTCCAATTTTGGATCCAGGCTCACGATTGTTAAGATTGATAAAAAAATCACTTTTTTTGTAAAATTTAAAAACTGATAAGAACTAAAAAACACCGAGAAAGAAATATGACATCATAATATGTTTCTGTATTCCCTTTATTTTATAGTACTTCCGATCCACTTAATTAGTTTCTCGTTACCCATGTAACCTCCAATATTTTTGTGCGCCAGACTGCCATTTTTATCAAAAAGAAGATAACTAGGTATAGATTCGATATTGTATTCGGTATATATAGCATTCATTTGTGTTTTAGATAAGTAATAATGCTCTCCAGCAATTATATCAGCGTAGCCTTCCCATCGGGAGCGATCCGAAGATTGGTCTGTTAAGTAAACAAACACGACATCATCAGAAGATGTATATTGGGCCTTGACTTCCTTAATCTTATTAAAGGCATCAATACATGGTCCACACCAAGTTGCCCAAAAATCAGCGATTACAACCTTGCCTTTATATTTTAATAAAAGATCGTTTAACACATCATTTTTTGCAGTGTCGTAGGGTAGATAATATCTTCCGAAGGATTTTTTAGAAAAATCTGAGACTAACGCATTCCGATAGTGTATATAATTGCTAATTTGCGCATTCTTAAAATAGCTATTCACTATTGTTTTCTGATTTTCGGACAAAGGTATTTTTTGATTTATTTGATCTACATATGCCCCTATCAGTATTACTTCGTAAAATAAATCGTTTTGTCCAGGCAACAATTTCCGTAGCCTGCTTATAAATGAATCAGCCGGATTATTGATCAAATTTGGCAAATCTAAAACTGAATCTTTTCTGATCGCTTGTAAAAATGTGGGATCAAAAAACATTAGGATATCATCTTCTGAATTATTCAACTTCAAGAGGTTTTGATAATATGAAATATCTCTTTCAGGACTCACTGGGCTATCTAACAAAGAATCAACAACAATTTCTCTGTTATACCTAACGACCAAACTATCGTATTTATTTATCAAATCGGCCTTCATAAACATGGATAGTTTATTTTGCAAAGAACGGGAAACAGTAAGGGGCTTCATTTTTTCAACAGCAAAAGCAATTCGATCGTCAAACTCTCTTAATTTACTATCTCTAAAATCATTTGCGCTCTGAAATCTGCTCTTCTTTGACAGCGGATTTCTGTCTTTTGGAGATTTATATCCGAAGAGGGCATTTTTAATTAGCTCAGCGTAAGCTTCCGACTGGCGAAAAACCTGTTCAAATTCCCCCTCAAACTTTACGTTGTAATTGTTACAATCAATATGCGCAAAATTTAAGGTTGTTGTTTTGTTAGGACTGAGAAGGATAAGATTGTATTTTTCTTTGTAAAAGAAATAAAAAAATGATTGTCCCAATATGAACGTGGAAAAATGTAATACACTGTCGTTGACAATAGTAAATTTTGCCGGCACATCGCTTTCGAAGAGCGATGATAAATGAGCTTGATTTAGGCTATGAACACTATCGCATGAGCCCGAAATTTTTATATATAAATTCGTATTACCAAATTGAAGCGACTGGGCCAAGGCAGGCTTGCCGTAAAAAAAGAAGATCATGGTTAACGATAAATACGCGGAAAACATTTTATATGTGTACATAAAAATCTATAGGGAGGGGATTTCGATATACATCGATCGAAATCCCCAATAACTATTAATGATATTTAAAAATTAATCTTGAGGCTTATTTACATCCAAAAAAACCCATATACCAGCCACAAGTACCAGGTTTACAATCTGTTGTTATACAGCTGCTTCCTTCAGTTCGACAAGCAACGGCGCAACCACCCCCAGTAGTTGGTTGAACCACTCCTCCGAAAACATCTTTCAACTGCTCTCTTGTTAATTTCTCTACCTCTTTAAGATTAAGATTTTTTAATGAAATTTTCATAACTTTGTGTTTTAAGTAAATCGATGTTCACTCACTCCTGAACATCTTGGGAGGGCCTTTTTACAGAGGAACCTTCTGTTTGCCCGAGATCGTTTGCAACCGGCTCGGGCTTTTCTATATAGTTTTATAAAATATTTTTTAGCTCAGCAATTTGATAGCTGTCTGGCAACTCTCTTCCATTGATAAAAATGGTTGGTGTAGCCCTTATTTTCATTGCATCACACCATGCATTCATAGCTTCCACTTTGGCTAAAGCCGTTGTCATCTCCCCATTAACTGGGTGTTTTGCAGCAAATAGTTCGTAATCTTTCTCTTTAGCCAAATACCAATCATCTAAGGCTTCTTTAACTTGCTCCGCACCATACACTTGTTGTATGGCTAGTAAATGTGCTACCGGAGCCGTTCTTTTATCATCTTCCCGCCCGCTGGCAGTAAAAATAATCCGTACACGAACATCCGGGTTTTTATGAACAACCGCATCCAACGCAGGATGGGCTTTTGAGCAAGGACCGCAGTAGGGATTGCAGACTTTTACAATCTCTGTCTTTGCTTGTGGGTTACCAACAACAATACCCAAGCCTTCTACAGAAAATGTAATTCTATTGTTCTTTTCCAGCAGCGATTGAAAAACATCCGGGTTATAACGCAAACGTTTCCACCGCCGCTCTAAATCTTTACTTTTCTTAGCGTCTTTTAGTAAAGGAACTGCCTTATGTGTAAGCGCTAGCATGCCGAAAAATAAAAATGCCATAGGCAGTAAAGCAAAGCTATTTAGTTCATTAAAAGCTGCGTCAGATTGCTTAAGAAAATAGTAGGAAGCAAGAGCATTAACCAGCAATACCCCTTGCACAAACAAGCAGAGCGGACACCATTGCCGCACAACAAGAGCTTGATAGTAAATTGAATAGATAATGTATGGCGAAACAAATAACGAAGCATATGCAAGCCAATTGTATCCCGCTGGATCCGCTATAAAAAAGAGTTGCGCTGCAAAAAAAGAGGCAAAGAACGCCATACCCCAAGCTGACCAACTTATGCCCAAAAAATTGGATCCGGCGGAAGATAGCACGGCGTTACAGTCTGCTTTTTTTCCAAAACCACCGCATACTTCCTTGAGAAAAGGGTGGAAGGCATCGATATCGTGCCATATGAGCAAGGAGGAAAGCGCCAAACCAATAGATGAGCTTATTAAAAAGGTAAGAGCAATCCAGTTGGATGCAGGCGAGCTGTTCCATGCAGCGAAACCCGCAAGCAGTATGAAGATTCCTAAACCACCAAAAGAGACCTGTCGAAGCGACTGACTTCGCTTTTCATCGGCCCTATTTTTTTCATAGTCCATTTCGTCTTTCTTCGTCGTATCGTCCAGTAACAAGACTATTTCCTTATCTATGGATTTAAAATCGGCTATGCGCACAGTTTCCTGTCGTTTCTTTTCCGGATCCCAGAAACTGATATGCTGCTCACCCACTTCCGTAACGAGTGTTAATGCGGCATTCGGCCAGTGCTCGCGCTGTAGCGCGCAAACAAAAGGTGTTTCAAAATCCTCGTATGCGTATTCACCTAGCCTGACGCCGGCACTTTCCACGCCATAGTCTTTCAAAACGTCCTGCACAGCGACTAAGGAAATGGGGTCTAGATGTTTTTCTATCGCCCTGGATAGATTAAGTCGAGTGTGTTTGATGTCCGAAGCATGAAGAATCAGTTGGAAAATATCCAACAGGTTTTCTTCCAAATCGATATAGTTTTGACCGAATAGTTTCATTAGGGTTATATTTTCATAGCACTGAACATCATAAAGGAAAATTTGCCAGCTTGATTTTTACTAACCAAATATAAATAAATAACAACAATTAGGAGATAATATTTTAATGCAAACGTTTGTTTAAAATATATCTAACCAAAGTATAATCTTTATTTGTCGGTTTTGTAGTTTTTTACGAAACTATAGGTTTTAAATTCAATTTAATTGTTATTATAACATTAATTTTTTTTACCAAATAAAGATGGTTGTAAATTGACAAGCACGATTATAAAATAATTTCAAAAGACGTTAATAGGTAGAGGGCCTAATTTTGACTATTAATTGCTCGAATCATCTGCAGGCGAGGAGTGCTGTGATAAAATCTCAGTGCCCATGATTTTCCAATCGATCTTTTAGCAACACAACCTTTTTACTTTCTATAGTGCCTCCTAAAGAAAATAGGACACACCATCAGATTCATCTAATGAAGATCTCTTTCAAAAATATTTTTTAAAAACAGCTCTATTTGTTCTCCTCGGAGTCCTCTAGCGATAATTCTACCTTCGGGATCCAAAAGAAAGTTATCCGGTATGCCTTGAACGAGCAATTCGTACCCTGCTTTATTCCCGCGAAAGCCTTTTAAATCGGATACTTGCTTCCACAGAAGTCCATCATCCAACACCGCCTGTAGCCATTTATGCTTGTCTTCGTCCAACGAAATACCTAAAATCTCAAATCCTTGATTCTGATATTGTTTGTACAATTTTACCAACATAGGATTTTCGGTTCGACAGGGAACACACCAGCTCGCCCAAAAGTCCACTAACAAATATTTGCCACGGTAATCGGAGATTTTATAGATGCGACCCTCTGCATCAGGTTGGTCGATATCGGGAAGTTGGGCACCTGTAACGAGGTTTCTTTTCCTCCTAATATCATGTGCGAGATTCGTATTTTTCAGATCCGAGGGCAGGATTGCCATCATTTCATCCAAAAAGTCATAATCAACATCCGTCTTCATCAACATATACCATAACAACTCCAGTGCGTAATAAGTTGCTATATTTTCCCGGATAAACTGCTTTGAACGAGCATCTTGCTGATGAACGTCTAACTTTTTCAACGCTGTTCGTAAAGCACTATAACGTTGTTGCAGCCTGTCTGTTTCTGAGTTGGTAAGTGTATAGGCTCTGTCGGCTTTGCTTCCCATCGACCGCGCTTTGCCATGGAAATCCATTTCCTTATACGGTTCTATCCAAAACAAATACGCCGACTCTCGTTCTTTCTCGCTTTTATAATACCTTATCTCAACCAACGTTGGTTCCGGTATTGCGCCAATCAATTTAAATTCACTGTTTTGATCAAGGATCAAAGGTTCAATTACGAGGGAATCAAAGCGTACGTAATAACAGGCTTCATATGCTGCGAAAGGGACTGTGTCGATTTGACCTTTGACCACAAAGGGTTTGTTAACTTGTGCTACTGCTGTTGAACAAACTGACAAAAATGTGATTAGATGTAATAGTTTCATATCGTTTTAAATCTGTGGAAATACATAATACTGGTAGGCTGTACTATCATAACCAATTGTTGATCTATACCTTCTCAAAGCAACAATCGTTGGTTACTTCGACACAAGATGTCCGAACAAATACCTCTCCTGCACATCTTCGGAGGGCCTTTTACAGGGTATCTTTCGCTTTCCCGAGCTAGTTTACCGCCGGTCAAGAGATATTGTAAAACACTCACTATTGTTTTCAAATCCTTCGACATCATGATAGCGTATATGTTTAGCTATGGGTAAAGCTCTATCCAATTATTATCGCGTTTGACTTGTTCGCTGATTTGTTTTTTTTGAAGTTGGCTTCCCTTTAGATGAACATCCGTTCCGTTTTGAGATGCAGTACGAATCTCCCAATGATTTTTCAACAAACTCTTAGCTTGTTTTAGAAAATCTGTTCGGGTTACTCTTCTATAGCGCACCCCTTCGTCAAAGTTGAAAGCGATACGGCTTTCTTTTCTTATGAACTTGGTTAACTCAAACTTCCAAGAAGATGTAGCATCTTCAATTGTAACGATAAGACCTGGAAGTCCACAAAACTTATAGGGACCATCACTAATAGGTATTTCCGTCGAAAACCAAGCCTCCCAACGACGACCTCCATAATCAACAACAGCTTTTTGACATCGGTACCCCATCACTGTCATCGTATCCGTTAACAAGTCCCAATCTAAAACATTTTGTGGTTCAGAATAATAAAAATGTACCATATTATTGGCTCCGCCGGCATTGATTCCCTGAAAATAAAATAGACTATCGCTGTCTTTAATAATTGTATAATCTGGTTTAAATTGTCCAGCTATTGAAATGGCTGCTCCACCCTTGAAATTAGATCTATCAAAAAGATATTGGTATCGCGCTAAATCTTTCTGTGCCTTCTCTTCAGATCGGAAAAGCGACTGCTTGTTATTGATAAGTAATTCGCAGTTTAATTGGTCAACTATATGCGATAGACTATCTTTTTTGAATCTCAAGGTGTAATCGACCTTTATATCGAAAACGAAATCTTCACGACTCTGTGCAAATATTGCTTCATAATTGATGCTGAAAAATAAGCAAATAATGAAAGGCAAAATACCGTTATGTTTCATGCTAAAATTTGATAATCCTTAATATAAAAGGAATGTTCGAAAAGTTTATCTGACTTATAAAAAGCTACATTTTGCTGCTTTATGATTTATCCGCAACTCAACGCTAACCAGCGAGCTGGTTAGGTAACAACTTTTCGAACAATCCTCACACTAATTACTACGGATTGCAAAAGCTACTGCAAAAGAGATAGACACGACTCGTAGTCCAACTCATCGCATGCCAATACGGTACCTCTGCCGTCCCCACATTCGCAACTCACGACACCAATCCCAGTAGTTTGTTGTGTCTGTCCTCCTAAAACATCTTTTAATTGGTGCTTTAATAAACGCGTCAATTTTCACTAAAATTTAGCGTTAGAAAAAAAATAATAACGACAAAAAATAGTATGTCTCAAAAGACGATTTTATTAGCTTTACTTTCGAGCAGTTTCAATCCACTCAATCAGTTTTTTGTTACCCATGTAACCTCCAATACTTTGATGACTCAAACTGCCATTTTTATCGAAAAGAAGATAGCTAGGTATCGATTCGATATTGAATTTTGTATAAATAGCATTCATTTGTGTTTTATATAAGTAGTAATGTTCTCCAGCAATTATATCAGTGTAGCCTTCCCAGCGAGATCGATCCGAAGATTCGTCTGTCAAGTAAATAAATACCACATCATCAGAAGATGCATATCGGGCCTTCACTTCCCTAATTTTATCAAAAGCATCAATACATGGTCCACACCAAGTAGCCCAAAAATCAGCGATTACAACCTTACCTTTATACTTTGATAAAAGCTCCTTTAACACATCATTTTTTGAGGAATCGTTAGGAAGATAGTATCTACCGAAGGATTTGGAAAAATCTGAGAGCAACGCATTGCGATACTGAAGGTAATTGGCAATTCCCGTATTTTTAAAATAGCTATTCACGCTTGTTTTCTGATTTTCTGACAAAGGTATTCCTTGATTTATTTGGTCTATAAATGCACCTGTTAGGATTATTTCATAGAATAAATCCTTTTGTCCAGGCAACAATTTTCGAAGCTTTCCTACGTATAAATCTGCTGGATTATTGATCAAATCCGGCAAGTTTAAAAGCAAATCTCCTCGGATCGCTTTTAAAAATGTGGGATCAAAAAACATTAGGATATCATGTTCCGAATTATTTAAATCCAAGAGCTTTTCATAATATGAAATATCTCTTTTCGGAATCAATGCGCTATTTAATAAGGAGTCGAGATCATTATTTCTATTGTATCTAACAAACAAACTATCGTATTTATTTATTAAATCCGCCTTCATGAACATGGATAGTTTATTTTGCAAAGGACGGCCAACAGTAAGGGGTTTCATTTTTTCCATAGCATAAGCAATTCGATCGTCGAACTCCCTCAATTTACTGTCTCTAAAATCGTTTGCACTCTGAAATCTTGTCCTCGTTGACAGCGGATTGGGATCTTTTGGAGATCCGTATCCGAAGAGGACATTTTTAATAAGTTCGCCGTAAGCTTCCGACTGACGAAAAAGATGTTCATATTCTCCATCAAACTTTACGTTGTATTTGTCACAATCAATATGCTCAAAGTTTAGGGTGGTTGTTTTGTTAGGACTAAGGAGGATAAGATGGTATTTATTCCTGTAAAAGAAATAAAAGTATGATTGTCCCAATATAAACTTGGAAAAATGTAATATACTATCGTTGACCACAGTAAATCTTGCCGGCACATCGTTTTCAAAGAGCGATGATAGATGGGCGTAATTAAGATTATGGACACTATCACATGAGCCCGAGATTTTTACATATAAATTCGTGTTACCAGATTGAAGCGATTGGGCGAAGGCAAGTTTGCCACAAAAAAAGAAGATCATGGTTAACGATAAATACGCCGAAAACATTTTAGATATGTACATAAAATTTATTGGTAAGGGATTTCAATATACAATTTCCTGTCGTCTCTTTTCCGGATCCCAGAAACTGATATCCTGCTTACCCATTTCCGTAACGAGTGTTAATGCCGCATTCGGCCAGTGCTTACGCTGTAGCGCGCAAACAAAGGGTGTTTCAAAATCCTCGTATGCGTATTCACCTAGCCTGACGCCGGCACTTTCCACGCCATAGTCTTTCAAAACGTCCTGCACCGCGACTAAGGAAATGGGGTCTAGATGTTTTTCTATCGCCCTGGATAGATTAAGTCGAGTGTGTTTGATGTCCGAAGCATGAAGAATCAGTTGGCAAATATGCAACAGGTTTCCTTCCAAATCGATATAGTTTTGACCGAGTAGTTTCATTAGGGTTATATTTTCATAGCACTGAACATCATAAAGGAATATTTGCCAGCTTGATTATTACTAACCAAATATAAATAAATAGAAATAATTAGGAGATAATATTTTAACGCAAACGTTTGTTTAAAAAATATCTAACCAAAAAAGACTCATTATTTGTCGGTTTAGGAATGTTTTGCGAAATTCTTGCTGTTACATTAATATTAATTGTTGTTTTAACATTAATTTTTTATCAAATAAAGATGGTTGTAAATTGACAAGCACGATTATAAAATAATTTCAAAAGACGTTAATAGGTAGAGGGCCTAATTTTGACTATTAATTGCTCGAATCATCTGCAGCCGAGGAGTGCCGTGATAACATCAAGTCCGTCCATCAAATGGAGTAGTCCGCCTTTACCAGTTTAGGCTTGCATGTTGGGGATCGTCATACCCAAATGATGGAAAGATCGACCTTCTCACCAATTTTTAAAACTCGTAAAGAAGGCGAAAAACAATCATTTGTTTGCATTGCCATGTGAAGGGAATGTTTTTAGCTATTCCAAAACGATTAAAAGTCAAATTTTACCCGCACGCGGATACCGTGCTTAGGGGCATCCGGCTGATCGAGGTAATTCAATCGACGTACATAGTCGACGCGAATGAACTTAAAGATATTTGTTAATCCTACGCTGGCCTCGATGTAGGGTTTGCTGCCAAATCCGTAGGTGATCGGCTCACCATTGTCATTTTTTTGAAATTGGAAGACATTGTTGGTGTAAGCTGGATTGTTTTCATTGCGGAGTCCGCCGTAGATGGCTTTCATGCTGAACACCTCGCGCCATTTGAGCTTCTTGATCAAGGGCACCTTATTCAGGATAAATCCGTTCATGTAATACTGGATGTTCGCCGATACGGAATGGTCGCTCACAAACTCTAGGAAGTTCATGAGGTTATAGGAGCGTAACTGATAGGCATAGGTTTGGTTGGCGCGGTGGATGTTTAGGAATGGGAAAGGGATGTTTTCGCCCAGTATGTAGTTGCCCTCTACATTCACATCCGCATAGCCCAACTGGGAAAAATAGAAACGCTTGTCGGCGCCCAGCGTAAAATTATGGTAGTTGTACTCCCCATCCAGCACATCCTTTATTCCAGCTACATAGTTGAAATAAAAGATGGGGTACTTGTTGAAAATCGGCGTGCGATACAATTTACCTTGATAGTATTCTTCGTGTGGCGCATAGCGCAGGCTGAGTGATAGCTCTGTCGTGTTCAGTTCGTTGAATAATCGGTTGTTTCCGTTTTCATCAAACATCTGGTAGGTCAGGATACCTGCGGGCTGTTGCTTCCATTTGGAGAACCCCAATACGTAGGATAGGTTATTGGCAAATTCACGTTTATACTCCAATCGATAGATATCATTGTAGAGATAGCGCTCGTTTTCGCCCCGTTTGAAGGAAAGTAGGAAATTGTCTTCCTGTACAAATTCGAGGTTCTGTCCGGGTATTTTGGTATCGCGCATCACCGAGGCACGGAGGTAGTGTTGCGGGAAGGTGTATACCGATTTGTTGTTTAAGGCATAGGTAGCGCTTAGGAAATATTTCCATTTCTCATCCTTGAAGCCATATGCCGTGTATCCTTCTGCATAAAAACGTTTGCTCAGCCGGTCGGTGGTGCGGCCTCCGAGTCGCAGGCGAAAGCCCTCCACGGGATTGAAGCTGTAGAAGGTATTTACCGGACCAACTTCGATCGGCCCCAACTGCTTATAGCCCGAGAGCACCAATGCACTGATATCCAGAAAACGCTGAAAAGAAGGCATCAGCTGCAGAGTGTCTATATTGCGGTAGATATTTTGTTCGTTGGATTGCAAAGGCACTGGGCGATGCGTGAGCCAATAATCCTCCGCAATAGGCGCTCGCTGCTGTTCAAAAACCTTCACCACTGCCGGACCTGCATAGGTACTATCTGGTTTGACGAGACCCGTTTTGAAATCCTCGTAAACCACCGTACGGTTTCCTTTGATACCGGTACCCTTGTCTGTTAACGAAAAATCCAATCCCAGCGAGCTGGTTTTTAAGTAGTAGCGGTTGTTGCTATGGCGTTCGTAATCCAGTTTTGCGTCCAAGTCGCGCACAAAGTTCAGGTTAATGTCATTGGCAACGCTTAGCTCGGCATGTTTTACGGCATAGCGACCATCCAGCGTGATATAGAGCTTCCCTTGGAAGAGCAGGTCCGCTTTATTGCGCGGAAAAAAGCTCAACTCGACCAAGTAAGGGGTCTCCGTTTTGATCGTATCGGTGATGTAGAATTTATAAAATGTTGGCGAAGCACCGGAAATTGGACTTAGGAACTGGTTGGTGACCAACTCGATGTTGCTGTCATAGATATCGATATCCTGATACAGTTTATTGAAGTAAGCGCTCATACCATTGTTGTCAATGAATTTGGGATCGAACTGTGCGCGCTGTTCGGCCAAGATCAACTGCTTGCTGTTATTGGGCTTTTTACGGGAGTAAATCTGGGAAAGACGCTCTTCAATATACGCCGGTAGGGTATAACCTTTTGCGGTACCCTCTTCGGCATCTTCCTGTTCAAAAAGGAATTGGTAGTTCTTAAACACCTTCCGATTTTTAAATTTCTCCGATAAGTTGCTTAGACCAAGCGATATCTTCTCATATTGCTGGTATTCGACATAATCGTAAGCCTCCAAACGGTTTTCATCTTTATGCGCAATTACCTGACGAATCAATTCTACAGCCGGATTGTTTTTGTTGGAGTATTTGGAACGCCTGGGCGCATTAATTTGGACGGCCTCGAGCGTATTTTCCTCTGGAACGAGATAGATAGTAAGTTCTTGGTAGGCATCACTGCTTATGGACAGATCCTGCGGTTCGTAGCCAACATAAGAAACCCTGACCTTCGAAAATCCAGGTTCTATGCGCAGGGCAAAGTTCCCGTTATCGTCAGTAGCAGCAGCAGTGGTTGATCCCAAAGCAGCCACCGTGGCGTAACCTATAGCCTGTTTATTGGTGACATCGATAACCCGACCTTTAATATGGATACTTTGCGCAATGGAAAAAAACGGAAGAGTAAGTAGGGCAGTTAACAAACTGACATACCGAACGGCCACCCTTATATATCTTGTAAACATAACGTATAAATTTGAAACTATCGAGTTGACTTTTGAACTATTAAAGTCAGCTCTTTAGGAAGTCGAACAAAAGTAGCGATTGTTTAAATGATTTTAAAAGGGAATATTCGGTCGCGAGGTTAATGTGACGTTGTTCTGATGATTCTGTTTTTTCCGTTACAATCAAAAGGGATCGGGAACGTGGAAACGCACGATTTCGCGGCTCGTAGGGTGTTCAAATTGGATGTATCCAGCATGGAGATGTAAACGTTCATGTCGGGTGCCATAAAGATCATCACCGACTATGGGGCAGTGGAGCCCCAAGTGGTGGGCGGCATGTACACGCAACTGATGGGTGCGGCCTGTCAACGGAAAAAAGTGAACGCGTGTTTTGCCTTCCTCATGTTTCAACAGGCGGTAGCGGGTGCGAGCAGGCTTGCCATAATCATAGCACACCACTTGCCGAGGTCGGTCGTCAAGGTCTACCCGCAAGGGCAAATCGATCTCTCCCTCTTTCAGCGGAAGCTCGCCGTCGAGTAGGGCAGTATAACGCTTGATCACGGTATGCCGTATGAATTGATCCTGGATACATCGATGGGCTTCCTTATTTTTTGCTAAAATCAGTATACCTGAAGTAGACATGTCTAACCGGTGGATGATCACCGGACCGGATATATCGGGTATTATGCTGAGGATACGGCTATATACCGAGTCCTGTATATGAATGCCAGGCACGGAGAGGAATTCCGCCGGTTTGTTAGCTACGACGATGTCATCATCTTGGTAAATAATCTCCAAGTCCTTACCGAAGGCCGGGTTTTCCAATAGTGGGTTGGGATCCACGGATAGGCCTTCGAGCATATGCGACAAAATAGGCTCGCATTTGCTTTTGCAGGCCGGGTAGTAATTTTTATGTTTGCGCACCTCCGATGCAGGCGATGCTCCCCACCAAAATTCAGCCATAGCTATGGGCTTTAAGTTCTGTTGGTAGGCATATTGGAGCAGCTTTGGCGCCGCGCATTCTCCTGCTCCGGCAGGTGGTGTAAGTTGTTTGCTGTCTGCAAAGATGGACAACACACTGCGTTGTTCGCCGGCAGCATTCAGAAACTGGTATTGGTCGAACAGGCGGCGCTGTAGCGCGGCAGAGCGCGACTTACGCTCGTTTCGCAAGCGCTCGATCGCTTGCTGCCGATCCACCAGCTGCTGTTGCATGGCCTGCACGGTGTTTTTCCAGCCAGCCTTCAAAACGTCGTATTCGTGCTGGTCGCGGTAGCTTTGTTTGATAAGGTCTTCTTCCAGCAGTAGATAGGCCGCTTCATCGAGTTGCTCTTTCCCTTGCTTACGCTTTTCTTTGCGGCCCGCCTTTTCTCTTTTCATGTGTTGGCGAAATTCGGACAAGGCGGTTTGCGCCTGCTGCTGTAAGTCGGCAAGATCTGTCTCCAACTGCGGGAGCGTTGTGTCTTTCGTCAGTTGCTCGATTTTGCTGTTCAAGGCATTAATCTGTTCTTCTTCCTGCAAAAAGAAACTGTCCTTGCTTAGCATATCAAAAACCGGAGGTACAAAGTATTGGTGTGTATTGCTATTGGCTAGCTTGCCCGATACAGCGGCTAGATAGCCAAGTTGTCCATCTTTGGTTTCGACCACCAGCACGCCGAACATCTTCCCAATAACCAGCCCTTCCATGGCCTGCAAACCGAAGTTGTGCACGAAATCTTCTTGTGTTTCCAGATAGTGCTGTAGCTCGCTTACGGCCAACTGGCTCAGCGGATCGGGCTCATAGCTAAACGGAAAGGTAAAGCGTACCGGTTTGGTCAAATGAGAGACTTCCGATTGGAATGGGTGTAAGAAAGGGACGCTTGTTGTTGCCATCTGGGTACTTTGTTGCGGGACAAAATTAAAAATTTATCCGGATTTATGACAATATTATGGAGCAGCGCTTTTCCTGAAAAACGGTAAAAAGCGTAACTTGTCTTAGAACAAAATGAACGTATACATGGAAAAAATAACATTAAAAAATACCCAGCTTGCGATTGCGCCGATTATTTTCGGAGGCAACGTTTTTGGATGGACATTAGACGAAAAAGGTTCATTTGCTATTTTAGATGCTTTTGTGGATCGTGGTTTCAACGCCATTGACACCGCCAACCAATATTCATACTGGGTGCCGGGAAATCAGGGAGGCGAGTCCGAGAAGATATTGGGTGCTTGGACAAAATCGAGAGCCAATCGGGAGCGGGTGGTGCTGATGACAAAAGTTGGCGGCGCGTTTGCAGGTAGCGCAACGCCAAATACCACACGGCAGCATATCATCGAGCAGGTGGAGCTGTCGCTGAAACGTCTGCAGACAGACTACATCGACCTGTACCAAACGCATTTTGACCAGGAAGAAACACCGGTAGAGGAGACGCTTCGCGCTTACGAAGAACTGGTCAAAACAGGAAAAGTGCGCTACATTGGCGCCTCCAACCTGGCTCCGGATCGGCTTCGGGATTCGTTAGATACCAGTCGCAACTTGGATTTACCCACCTACAGGACGCTGCAGCCGGAGTACAATCTGTACTCGCGCGAAGGGTTCGAGACAAACTATCGCGACATCGCGCAGGCATACGAGTTGTCGGTCATTCCCTACTTTTCACTCGCTAGTGGTTTCCTGACTGGGAAATACCAAAGCGAGGATGATTTTGGTAAATCGGCACGCGGACAGGGGGTGAAGGAGCAGTATTGGAACGAGCGTGGTCAGAAAATCGTGACGGCACTGCAGCATGTGGCGGAGCAACACGACAGCACGCCATCGGCAGTGGCGCTTGCTTGGCTATTGCAGCAGCCGACGGTGGTGGCACCTATCGCGAGTGCTACCAAGGAATTGCACCTGCAACCGTTTTTGGATGCCGTAGGGTTAACCTTTGCCAAAGAGGAATTGATTTTGCTGGACGAAGCTAGTGGTTATTAATTTTATTTAAAGTAATATGAAAACAAGCATTGGTATTAAAGAGAAAGATACGCAGGCTGTGGCCGCGATATTAAATAAGTTGCTAGCCGATGAGCATGTGCTGTACGTCAAAACACGCAATGCACACTGGAACGTGGAAGGTTCTGACTTTCATGCGCAACATTTGTTTTTTGAAGGTATTTACGACCAACTGGGCGAAACGATTGATGAGATCGCCGAACGGGTCCGCGCAATAGGACATTACGCCGTAGGAACCATGAAGGAATTTTTGGCGCTGACACAGCTGTCGGAAATGCGACACAACAAGAACGACAGCCAAGGGTATATCAAAGAGTTGTTGACCGACTTTGAGTCGATTATCGTCTCCCTCCGCGAGCAGATCGATCTTGTTGGTGATACACACAAGGATGCCGGAACGGAAGATTTCTTGGTGGGCATTATCGAGCAGCACGAGAAGACGGCTTGGATGCTTCGTGCCCACTTGCGCTAGGGGGCACGAAGATGATTTTACGCTGCAGGCTTGGTGTTTCCCCCGAGTCTGCAGCTTATTGTTATGATCCAGGGTGGTGATCTATCGCGGATATTTTTATTGATAAACGGGTATTTCTGTTATATTTGTTGTAGATAACTTTTAACAACCATGAAGAAATTTTTTCTTTCTGTTCCAAAAGGGACTGCCACATCGAACTTAGCTGCGTTCATTCTTCGTGTCGGCTTCGGTGCACTGATGATTCCCCACCACGGCTATGTCAAATTGGTCGAGTTTGGTGAGCGAAAAGGACAGTTTATGGATTTTTTGGGTTTAGGGAGTACCATATCGTTGAGCTTGACGATCTTCGCGGAGTTTTTTTGTTCGCTTTTTTTAATTTTGGGGCTTTTCACACGTTTGGCCACCATACCTTTGCTGATCACGGCCTTGGTCATTCTATCGGTACACCAATGGGCGTTCTTTGGCAAGCACGAGCTAGGCAGCGCTTTCCTTTTGGGATACCTGGCTATTTTCTTGCTCGGGCCAGGCAAGTTTAGTTTAGATTATCTGTTGTTTAAACGCGGGCGTTAAGTTGTTGAGATATAGTGATGAGGTGACAACGTGATAAGGTGACATAATGACGATTGATGGTGGTAATCTCAGCATTTATCGCTCCCTTTATCGCATTACGCTATACTCAATACCCAATACTTTTTTGTCCCTAAGCCCGGGACGGGGGCGATACTTGTGTGGGGCAAAGGTTTACGGCTACGCCGGAGTAATACTTTTTGTCCCTTTCAGGGACCGGTTCGTCCCTAAGCCCGGGACGGAGGCGATACTTTTGTGGGCAAAGGTTTACGGCTACGCCGGAGTAATACTTTTTGTCCCTTTCAGGGACCGGTTCGTCCCTAAGCCCGGGACGGGGGCGATACTTTTGTGGGGCAAAGGTTTACGGCTACGCCGGAGTAATACTTTTTGTCCCTTTCAGGGACCGGTTCGTCCCTAAGCCCGGGACGGGGGCGATACTTTTGTGGGGCAAAAGTATCCAAAACCCTGTCGCGAATTTTTGTTGCATCCTAATTGGGTAGTGCAGGGGCAAATGTCTACAGACGCAACAAAAATAAGGCGACGTTCGTGTTAATATTAGGCAGTAGCTATACCGATAGCAGTGATGAGATTTTGCTTTGTGCGGGGCCGCCCTGTGCGACAAAGCACCTAAAAGGAGACGAAGGGTTTTGAGCACTTTTGGCCTTCAAAAGTGCTGCCCTGCCGTGGCGAACGGCGGAAATGGGTGGAGGGAAGGATAGTGAAATTAGTGATAAGGTGATATAGTGACGAAGTGACGCTTGGTAGCGGTAATCTTAAGATTTACCGCTACCCTTATCGCACTACGCACTACCCATTACGTAATACCTAATACATCAACGCCCCAGAAACATTCCAAAAACTGAAACTGCTCCCTTCTGGTTCGCCTTGCGGAATTTGCACCCGGATGGTATGCTTACCGGATTTCAAATCTCCTAAATTAATGTAAGTAGGTGTGGTGATGGTCCCGGGGCACCAGTTTGACCGACTGAGATCGGAAGAGGAAAGACCGTTTTGGAAGTTTCCGGACACGGGATTGTAGAGCCTGTAAGATCCGCAGTCAGTACGCCAAGGTGTAAAGCGAAAGGCTAGCGTCCCATCGAGGTAGATGCTATTTTCCTTGGGCACAAACTCATCCCCATTTCCCCAGCCGCCATGTCCCGTGGTGATATAGCGTAGCTGTACATTCTCGGCATCATTGGGTAGCACAAACGATACTTCTAATCCTTTTTCCTCACGGAAGAAACGCGCGTAAGGCTGTCCGCCCATTTCCATGACGTTGGTCGTATTGAAAACAGACATCACGTTCGGGTAATCGGTTTTCGAATTGCCGGGGTGTATGGTCAATTCCACGCTCACGTGGTGACCACCTTTGTCGTAGTTGCCGATATAGGTGCCAATATATACCTCTTTGCCGTCCATCACGCGCAAAAAGTCAGATATATCCTGTCGATAGATAACCGAGTCTTGCCAGGTTTTGCCCTTCAGCGTCAAGCGATCGTTGAAGTGTGAAACACCAAAGGGCGTAAAAAAACGCATCAGTTCATAAATGGGCGAGAAACCTTCGGTGCGCGCCATGCCGGGATAGTTTTCGCCATCACCGTTGCTGTACAGCGGAAGCGTTTGCATACCTTTTTGCATGCCATCCAAAAAGCTTTGCGCTTGATCTTCCGCAATCAGGAATACCGAGCCTGTCCGGTCGTAAGCATCCCCGTTGGATTTTTCGATCAGCTGTACAAAAGCCTGGCTACCTTTGTCGAGCTTGGGGATTTTAACTTTCTTGAGAATGACCGTCCCGCTGGCGAAGCGCAAAATGCTATCTGATTTTGCTTGATCGGAGAAGTTGATCTGCTCGTTTTGAAACACGGGGATCCGTATGAACCTACTTTTCCATACTTCGTCTTGATAGGTGAGGGCATCCACCGTTTTTCCAAATTGGCGGAATGCGACATTGCTGGGGATATGTGGTATTTTTTCCAGCTTGGTCGCGGTAATTTTTGAATTGCCATTGCGCACATATTCCAGCACCAGTCCCAAATTTTGTCCCAGTTCGTTCGGTGCACCCTTCACCTTCAGGTCGTTGGTATACCAAATCTCGATGCTGTTGGAGTTAACGGATGTGGTTGCTTTCTTACAGGTGTAGCCCAAGATCTTCTTGGTCTCGTCGGTCAGGGCCAAGGTATTGCGGTTTAATATGGCGCTGTCTAATGTCGCAAGCTCGTTGTCCGCGGAGAAATTTGTGAGGCGGTAGTAGGCTGAAGGCTGCTTGCGGTCTACAAAGAACGTTTCATAAGGATAGCGCGCGCTGGACTGCGTGGCTTTCTCGGAGGTGATCACCGTTTGCTCGGCATTGGTAAATACCAAGAGCGGATCTTCGTTCGGGGTAACCTTATCGTTATAGCTGCGTTGGTAGGTAATTTTGTAGGCTTGTGCAAAGAGTCCCATTGTTGTCAATAAAAGGGAAAGCGAAAGGAGGAATTTTCTCATACTGATTGTCTGTTATTAACGCTGTAAATACGCTTCTTCCCGCCAAAAATAAAAAAAAGGCAGTAGAAATTTCTACTGCCTCGTCGCTTTATATAAAAAATAAATTATTCGGTTATACTCGGTACGCGCACAACTTCATTCGTTTCAGCCTCGTAATCGACTTCATCCAAATTAAAGCCAAATAGGTTGAAGAAGTCGTTGCGGTATCCGGCAATGTCGGAGATTTCTTCCAAGTTTTCCGTTGTCGCCTGTTCCCACAATGCGGCTACTTCAGCTTGTACATCTTCACGCATTTCCAAATCGTCAACGCGAATTCTGCCTTTTTCGTCCAGTGCAGGGGCTGATCCGCTGTATAGACGTTCTGCGAAAAGACGTTGCATCTGCTCTATCGTTCCTTCATGTATGCCTTTTTCTTTCATTACTTTGTAGAGCAAGGAGATATAAAGGGGAACAACTGGTATAGCCGAACTGGATTGGGTAACCAAAGCCTTGTTCACCGAAACATAACTGATACCGTGTAAGTCTTTCAAGAGCTCATTCAGGAATGGCACAGTACCTTCTAAGTCATCTTTCGCTTTTCCAATGGTTCCGTTGCGGTAGATCGGGTACGTAAGCTCAGGGCCTATGTACGAATAGGCGACCGTTTTTACACCTTCGGCCAGCACATTGGCAGCCTTTAGTTCTTCGATCCAAAATTTCCAATCTTCGCCACCCATGACGGCAACGGTATTATTGATATCGTCTTCGCTTTCTACGGGCTGGATGGAGATATCGGATATGACACCCGAATGAAAATCTACGGTTTTATTGGTGAACGGCTGTCCGATCGGCTTTAACACCGAAGCATGGGCCACACCTGTTTTGGGGTGTGTACGGCGTGGAGAGGCTAGAGAATAGACCACGAGGTCTACCTGTCCGAGGTCTTTCTTGATCAACTCAATGGCCTGTTTCTTCACCTCATCGGAGAATGCGTCGCCATTGATGCTTTTTGCGTACAAGCCCGCTTCCGTAGCTTGCTGTTCAAAAGCGGCGCTGTTGTACCAACCTGCTGTTCCGGGTTTGCCTGGCGCCGCAGGCTTTTCAAAGAACACCCCGATAGTCGCTGCCTGGGAACCGAAGGCAGCTGTAATGCGTGAAGCTAGACCGAAACCCGTCGACGCACCAATTACCAAAACTTTTTTGGGACCATCTTTGATCTCGCCTTTTGACTTTACGTAGTCTATCTGTTGTTTAACATGTTCTGCCGTACCTTCAGGGTGTGACGTCAAGCAGATAAAACCTCTTACACGTGGTTGTATGATCATATTATTTTTCTATCTATTCCAATTGAAGACGCAAATTAACTAAATTTAATAGAATAATCAGAACATCTCCGGTTATTTCAGTTCGATCGTTACGGTGTAGTCGCCGGTATATGGATTTTCCTGCATCAGGCTTTCGCTGATAACCAAGCGGTAGTTGCCGGTCTGCGCCAAGCTATCGTCAAACGTTTTCCCGAAGGGGCCATCCGCTTTGCCATCCGGCATAAAGAGCTGGTTGATCCGTATATTACCTGTACCTTCAACCGTCTGCAGACGGATATGTACCCGGGCAGGATGATCCAAAGCAAATGTCAACGTATCCTTTTGCTGAGCGATTTTGCGGCGCTCAAAAATAATCGGACTGCTATTTTTAACCGCTTCATCCAGGCGTTCCAAGGATGTGCTGTCTTGTTTTGTCGTGATGGTCGTTGCAGACTCGGGATTGTGGCAGGCCCCCGCGAGCAGAAGCATGGCTGCCGAGAGATATAGCGTTATCTGTTTCATAAAAAAACCTTTCGTTGTATAAACGAAAGGCTACCTGTTTTGTTTGCACGAAATAGTTTTAGAGCAGATGAACGGCCTGTGTGGCCAAGAGGCGTCTTTGCTCTTCGTTCCAGATGCTTACCTGTACCTCGCCTATATGAGCTTTCTTTAGCATGAACATGCACACGCGCGACTGCCCAATGCCTCCGCCAATGGATTCCGGCAGCTTGTCGTCCAACAGCATCCGATGGAAGGAGAGCGCCGCGCGGTCGCTGCTATTACGCACCTGCAGCTGGTGCAACAGGGCAGCTTTGTTGACACGGATACCCATCGACGACAACTCAAAAGCTGCGTGCAGGATCGGATTCCATACCACAATATCGCCGTTAAGGCCTTTATAACCGGTCTCGTTATCCGTACTCCAATCGTCGTAATCAGCTGCTCGGCCGTCGTGTGGAAAACCGTTGCTCAGCACGCCCCCGATGCCGTGGATAAACACGGCGCCATAAGCTTTGGCAATGGCATGTTCACGCTCCTTGGGTGTTAAATCGGGGTAGGTAAGAAGCAGTTCTTCCGCAGAAACAAAATGGATTTCCGGCGGTAATACGGCCGCTATTTCGGGGTATTTTTGCGCAACTTCTTGTTCTGTGGCATATAGCGCTTGATAAATCTGTAGCACCGTTTCCTTCAGGTAGGCCAACGTACGGTCAGCGGCATCAATATGCTTTTCCCAATCCCATTGATCGACGTAAATGGAGTGTATAGGCGTGTAATCCTCGTCGGGTCGTAATGCCCGCATATCGGTCAAAATGCCTTCTCCTTTTTCGATTTCCAATTCCTGCAGACGAACGCGTTTCCACTTGGCGAGCGAGTGCACCACCACGGCGCGTTGCTCGTTCAACGATTTAATCGGAAATGCAACAGGCCGCTCAATGCCATTGAGGTCGTCGTTGATACCCGTGCCGTCCAACACCACCAACGGCGATGATACCGGTATTAGGTTTAATGTTTCTTTTAGTTTATGCGAAAAGGTTTCCTTGACAAACGTGATCGCTTGCTCCGTTTTCAATAAATTACGTCCCATAGTGTTATCCTCAACATAAGACAATCAGTTGGTTCGTCTGATTGTTATTTTTGTAAAATTAAGACGTAAATGTAATGAAATTATTAAGTTTATTGGGATTATTGTTGGCTATTTATAGAAAAAGGCCCTGTCTTTTCGAGAGGACCTTTCTTGCGTAAATGTTTTTGGCGTTAACCTTATACCGAAAAACTTTCGCCACAGGCACAAGTACGGCTCGCGTTCGGATTGTGAAATTCAAACCCCTTTCCGCCCAGGCCATCGGAATAATCGAGCTCTGTGCCGGCAAGGTACAAATAGGACTTAATGTCCAAGCATATTTTTACGCCCTTATCTTCGCAAAATTGATCGCCCTTTTTTTCTTCGTTATCGAAATTCAGTTTGTACGAAAGACCCGAACATCCGCCGCTCTCAACGGCCACACGTACGAAGTAATTGCTATCGTATTGCTCGTCCTGCATAATTTGCGCTATGCGTTGCTTTGCCTTATCTGTGATCGTTACCATATCTTCAATTTGTTAAGTTGTATTGCCACCATACAAAATACGTTAATATCAGCTGTAGTTGCAAGCCTATTGGGTTATCCTAGTGTAAAAAAACTAATCGATCAGCCCATCTTTAAATAGTTTCCATACCGGGGATAACGTGCGTATCTGTTCGACGGTGTGCACCAATTCATCGATGGCGCTGCTGATTTCGCTCTGTTCGGTAAACTTGCTCAGGCTAAAGCGCACGCTGCTAAAGGCATCCTCGTCAGACACCTGCATGGCTTTCAGCACGTGCGACGGATCCAAGAGCCCGGAAGCGCAAGCCGAACCGGTGGATAGCGCCACATCGGGTAGGCTTGTCATCAGTTCGGCAGATTTAATATGTCGGAAAGCGATAAAGCTGGTGTTGTCTAGACGCTTGGCTTTCGAGCCGTGCACAAAGGTCTGCGGTATGCGCGCTAAAACTTCCCGTTCCAGCAAGTCGCGGTAGTTTCGGATGTGGGGCTGTTGTTTCGCGATGTCCAATGCTTTACCGCAGCCTACGATATTTGCTACTTGGAGTGTGCCGCCCCGCAGTCCCTGTTCCTGTTTGCCTCCGCTGATCAAGGCTGGAATCTGTATGGGTTTACTCTTCCGGCGAATATACAATATGCCCACACCCTTTGGTCCGTGAAACTTGTGTGCGCTAAATGTCAGGATATCGATGGGCGTCGTTTCCAGGTTGAGGTCTTGCTTGCCCACATATTGGGTGGCGTCGCAGAAATAAAGCACGTCTTTACGTCGGCACAGTGCGGCAATCTCGTCGACGGGATGGATAACGCCCGACTCGTTGTTGGCCGCCATAATCGATACTAGGATGGTGTCGGCTCGTATGCTGTCTTCCAGCAACTGCAAGTCTATCTGCCCGTGCTCATCCACCGGTAGGTAGGTAATCTCTACGCCGCGCTTTTCCAAAATGGCGCAGGTACTCAGCACGGCTTTGTGTTCGGTGCGGCAGGTAATGATATGCTGGCCTTTTCTCCGGTAGGCTTCCGCCACACCCCGCAGCACCATGTTGATGCCTTCTGTGGCGCCGGAGACGAAAAATATTTCGTTTGTTCTGCAGGATAATTTGTTTGCTACCTGTTGGCGCGCAACTTCGATTGCTTGGTTTGCTTCACGCCCCATCCGATGTTGTACACTCGACGCATTGCCGTAAGATTCTTGTAAGTAAGGGAGCATGCTCTCCAGTACCGCTGGATCGATTTTACTGGTGGCGTTGTTATCCAAATATATCCAAGACATACTTTAAAGATAGGCTAAAATTGCTAAAAACTGCCTAGATCTGCCAGATTATTTTATTTTTGTTTTATGGAAAAATTTGAAAGTAGTATCGAGAAATTGGTGGATATGGTCATCCTAAAACTTCCTGCAATTGCCATGGCACTGGTCATCTTGGTGGTTGGTCGGTATTTGATCGGGTTGACACTGCGGCTTATCGAACGTCGTTTTGAAAGGCGCGATGTCGATCGTTCCATCCGAAGTTTCTTGAGCAGTTTGATCAAGTTCTCGTTATACTGCTTACTTTTTCTAACGGTTGCCAACACGATGGGGATACAGACCACCTCTTTCATTGCTGCACTTTCGGCCTTCGGCCTAGCGGTGGGCTTAGCCTTACAGGGAAGTCTATCGAACTTCGCCGGCGGCGTGCTGATCTTGATGTTTCGCCCTTTCGAAGTGGGCGATTATATTTCCAGCAACAACGGATCAGAAGGGACGGTGGATCGTATCGATATCCTGTATACCACCCTTGTCAGTGGCGACGGCATTAAAGTATTCAGTCCGAATGGCACCTTGGCCAACTCGGTGATCAAGAACTTCACGAAGATTGTTTCCAGACGTTTTCAGTTTATCATCGGTATTTCCTACGATGATCATATCAAGGACGCGAAAGATACGATAATGGGAATAATCGAATCGGATTCCCGCATCCTGATCAACCCGAAACCGGAGATTTTTGTCAGCGAACTGGCGGATAGCTCGGTAAACCTGACTATCCGGGGATGGGTAAACAAAGAGCAGTTTTGGGCAACTCATAACGAGTTGCAAGAACGCATCAAACTGGCCTTGGACGAAAGGGGGATTTCCATTCCTTATCCGCAAACGGAAATGCATATCAAATCGGATGGCACGATCCTCACGAGCTTGCCGAAGAAAGATCAATCTAGCGATTGAGTGAGTACATAGTAGCGGTAGGCCAGTATACCCTGTTGCCATTTGCTGAGCGTCGCCGGATCTTTGTCCGAAAGTTTTGGCAATGCGGCTTTGTTGATCTTGTTTAACAATTTAAAAAATGCTTTTTTCATATGCTTCGTGCTTGGGTTCCTAAAAGGATAACAATTGGTAGCGAAGAAGGTTTTTTATCGGGATAGACAAGGTATGGGTATACATGTTAGTGATTTAATTCTGTATGCTGTTAGGCATAGGCATAAAAAACTGACGGGGACCCGATCGCCAATGGTGTTATGCTAATGTGATAATTTTCGATATGTTGCGTTTGTGTTTTTTCTTTGTTTGAATTTTAGTATAAGGTGCTTCAATAAGTTGTATAAATATTTTCCGCCATTGGTTCTTGTATGATCATTTGGTCGACTAATCGATATATTTTTACAAGAACTAATTTCTAGGTGTTACCGCTATTTGCGGTTCTTTTTGGGTAGCAACTTTTGTTGGTAAGAGCGCAAAAGAGCCCCCTGCTTGCGGAGGAATCCTTACCTGCTCTTAACAACAGGTCAGTTTTGTCATATGAAGTTGCTAAGTATTCACATGAAGATGTGAAACATTCATATGAAAATGTAGACCAATCACATGAAGATGTGAACCAATCAAATGAAGATGATAACGAATCACATGAAGATGCAGACCAATCACGTGAAGATGCTGACCAATCACGTGAAGATGTGGACCAATCACATGAAGATGTGAACCAATCACATGAAGATGTGAACCAATCAGGTGGAGATGTGAACCAATCACATGAAGCTATGGACCAATCAAATGAAGATGTTAACGAATCAGGTGGAGATGTGAACCAATCACATGAAGCTATGGACCAATCAAATGAAGATGTTAACGAATCACGTGTGTATGGGGCGCTTTCATTTGCCGAAATATCGTGTTTGGCGGCAATGGGCGAAGCCCAGACTTTCAGCTCCCATCATTACCGGAAATTGAACAGTTTATTCATACAAACGGCCACTTGCCCGAAATGCCAAAGGCTGCAGATGTGGAAGAAAATGGCCTTTCGTTGGGTGAAATGAATAAAATACTGGTACGGAAAATGGAAGAGATGACCTTGTACATGATCCAGCTGAACAAAGACAACGAAGCTATGAAAAAAGAGATCAAGATGCTGAAAGCTAAGCTTTAAAAATAGGAAGGTCAAGCAGGCTTGCCGCGACAACGAGCAGCTGCTGACGGAAGGGATAGGCTAGGTAGCAAAGAAATCTACCTAACAGCAGCCCATAAAATATCCGAATTGTAAAAACGATACGCACGTCAGGTCGTTTTATTGTATAGAGACAAAAGTTTATGAACGGCACGAGCGAACAAAATATGCAGCAGGATAACGGTACGGTTAAGCAGGAGAGTAAAACAAGCACAGTGGCCTGCCGAACAGGTGAGTTTACAGATGTAAATCATTTTATCGCGCAGGCGGCCGAGCTTCTTGGCGATGGACATTATATGCTGCTTTTTGGTAAGCGGAAAGATGTGGATGGTGACAGCCTGTTTTTCCTGAAAAAGAACGATGATCGATTCGAGGAGATTCGACAGCGCGTATCAACGGGCGTCTATTTGATGGTGGATCTTAAGTATTTTAGTGGTTTCAACCTGCGGGCAAAGTTTAAGGATTTAGGATTTATACATTACGCGGTGGCCGAAAGCATGGTATATGGAAAAGAAGACGCAGCTAGCATCGGTACCATTTTCACGCTTATCTCGAACGAGTGTGTACGAGCGGCATCGGACGAAAGCTATCACATTCTCTACACGTATGTCGATCTGCTTCTTTCCCTGACGGGGCGGGCCTATCGCACATTTTTCAACGGTCGGAATACGGCGATCAGCGATATCGATAGGCGATTTACAACGTTATCGAAGCAGTCATTGGAAGACAGGCGCGATCCCGGTTCGGAACTTCCTTCCGTCGATAAGTTTGCGCGTTCGCTGGGTGTCACGAAATATTACCTAAGCGATATATCCAAAGCACTGCACGGGCGTACAGCGCAAGACCGCGTGGAAGAGGAGATCGTCTACCAAGCTAAAAAGATGCTGGGTAACACCGAACTGTCGGTGGCCGAGATTGCGCAGGCCATTGGATTTTCTGAACCGCAAATGCTGAACAGGCTCTTCAAAAAAAGAACCAAGGAAACACCGTTGGAGTACCGTATTTCCCTGATCTAAACGGCAGAAAGACTATTGGCGGAAGCCACGATCTGCTGCAGTTTTTTGCCGTGACTGCGACCAAGCTTCCTTAGGATAGCTCGTTGGGCTTTGCCGAGTTCCACTCTTCCATACCAAAAGAATCCACATCTGAATTAACAAATACAGGGTCGATGGCCTGTTTTCGTTGTTCGTTGTAGTGGCGATATAATCGCAGTACCCGTTGGTGCAGCAGGATGATGGCGACCATATTCAGCCAGGCCATGATGCCCACACCGATGTCACCCAGCTTCCAGGCGAGTTCTGCGGTCGTTACGGAACCGATATATACCGACACGAGTATAGCCAGCCGAAGTATCCAAAGAAAAATCTTGCCCTTCCCATTACGCATCAGGTAGCTGACGTTGGTCTCGGCGATGTAATAGTAGGCCATGATGGTGGTAAACGCAAAGAAAAATAATGCTACCGCTACAAAGATCCCACCTAGATAGGGGAAATGGTGCGACACTGCCAGCTGCGTATACTGCGGGCCGATTTCCACCCCTTTTAAATTTTCAACAAGGTAGCCCCCATCAGCATCCATCACATTGTACTGACCGGTAAATAAGATCATAAAGGCGGTGGCGGTGCAGACAAACAACGTGTCGACGTACACCGAGAAACCCTGTACAAGTCCCTGTTTTATGGGGTGCGACACCTCGGCGGCGGCGGCGGCGTGCGGCGCCGTTCCCTGCCCGGCTTCATTGCTGTAGATGCCCCTTTTTACCCCCCAGGAGATGGCCATGCCGACTATTCCGCCAAAAGCGGCATCGAGGCTCAACCCACTTCGAACGATCAATGATACCACATCGGGTATTGCCCGGTAGTTGATGGCGATGATGACCACCGACATCAGGATATATGCCCCTGCCATAAAAGGAACCACCAGCTCGGCTACTCTGCTGATCCGTTTCACGCCACCAAAAACAATAACGGCCAACAGAACGGCGAGAAAAACACCCACTGCCGGTGCGGGCAGATTAAACGATGCGCTCGCCGCGGTACTGATACTGTTACTTTGCACACCGGGCAGCAAAAAGCCGGTGCTGACAACCGTTACGATAGCAAAAAGCCAAGCAAAAGCTTTCGATCGCAATCCCTTCTCAATGTAGAATGCCGGTCCGCCACGATATTGGCCATCACGAACCTCCTTGTACATTTGGCCGAGTGTGGCTTCTACAATAGCAGAGGAGCTGCCGAGAAAGGCAATGATCCACATCCAAAAGACCGCTCCGGGGCCGCCCATGGCGATCGCCGTGGCGACCCCGGCGATATTGCCTGTCCCAACCCTTCCGGAGATGGCTAGCGCAAAGGCCTGGAAAGATGAAATTCCCTTGTCAGAACTTCCTCCATTAAATAAAAGCCTGCACATTTCCTTTAGCTGCGTAATTTGAGGTAATTTGAAGCGGATAGTAAAGTATATTCCCGTTAAAAGACATAGATAAACCAGTGCGTCACTCCAAATGATATTATAAACGTAATCGATTAGATCAATCATATTCTAGTTTTTAGTTTAAGTGCCGCTAAAATAGGGAAATATATCTTTCATCCCATAAGACCCGCTAAAAACACATGCATTCTTTTTGAAATCAAGTCTTTCTTGTCCTGGGAGCAGATTTTGACCTTGCGAATAGCATTTCGCGGGGTACATTTTGATTACTTCGCCGTGTTTCATAAGTTTGCAGCATAAACTAGGCGCGGGGGTTGGCGGAGTGATGCCGGCAACTTTCCGATCATACCGTTAGCAGCAGCGTGGGAAGGGCTGCGGTCTGCATTTCTTCGTGCTAACTTTAAACAATATTCGTTAAAGTTTGTTGCTTCTTAAAGTGCCGTACATACATTCATCTCTAATTATATTGCGCATGAACGATCTCAATTTACAACATGTTGAAGACCATTGGAACAATTTTATTACAGCGGCCATTGCTTGGGCGCCGCGTGCCATAACGGCGGTCGTATCTGCCATACTGATCTATTTGGTTGGCGCATGGCTGATCCGTGTGGCCAAGCGGATTGTGGATAAGGCCTTTACCCGCCGGCAGATGGAGCCTTCCTTGCATCGCTTTCTGCTGAACTTGGTTTCCTGGGCATTGAATATCTTGCTGTTTATTGTTGTGGTCACCCAACTTGGCGTGCAGACGTCGGCTTTTGTGGCGATGATCGGTGCCGCCGGCCTTGCCATTGGTTTGGCGCTGCAAGGCTCGCTTGCCAATTTTGCAGGAGGTATCCTGATTTTGTTGCTTAAGCCTTTTCGCGTTGGCGACTACATTGCAGCGAGTTCCGGCGTGTCGGGTACGGTGCGGGAGATTGATATATTCAATACCAAGCTTACCACACCGCAAAACCAGCTTGTCGTCGTGCCCAATGGACAGCTTTCCAATTCCAGCATCACCAACTATACCCAGATGGGAACCCGCAGAACATGGTTTGATATCGGTGTTTCCTATTCGGCAGACCTCAAGCAAGCTAAAGAAATCCTTTATGGTGTTATTGCACAAAACCAGTTTGCATTCATCGAGCCCGCTCCGCAGGTGGCCGTGACCGAATTAGGGGATAGTGCAATCAATCTTTCGGTGCGGGTGACGACCTCTAACGACAACTTTTGGACCATGCAGGAAGAGCTGATCATCGAGTGTAAGCTGGCACTGGAGCAGGCCGGTATCGAGATTCCTTTTCCGCAGCGCGATGTCCATATCAAATCGGATGGACAAGCGACATCTATCTAGCCTGTCCCATAAAGTTAAAACATGCTAAAACACCTAAACTTCCAGACCTCATATAAAAAAGGGATCATCATCCCAAGTCTGATTTTTATTCTGACGGTATGCCTCATATCTGCGGCATTTCCGGATCTATCCGGTTTGATCCTCGATCGGGTCAAGCAGTTTATCTTTGTCAACCTCAATTGGGTTTATATATGGACGGTGACGCTCTTTGTGTTCTTTCTGATATACCTGATGTTTGGGAGTTTCGGCAAGATCAAACTGGGGGCCAATGACAGTAAGCCCGAATATTCGTTCTTTTCTTGGATATCGATGTTGTTTGCAGCGGGTATGGGAATAGGACTGATGTATTTTAGTGTGGCAGAGCCGATGCAGCATTATACAACCGATGTGTTTGATGCCGATCACTACGTGAATAGGGCCAAGAATGCGCAGCTGTATACGTTCTTCCATTGGGGAATCCATGCGTGGGCCATATATGGTATGGTGGGCTTGGCACTTTCTTACTTCGCATACCGCTACCGGCTGCCGCTTTCGCTCAGAAGCTGCTTTTATCCGCTATTGAAAAATAAGATCAATGGTCCGCTGGGCAATGCGGTCGATGTATTTGCCCTATGCAGTACGTTTTTCGGCATCACGACCACCTTGGGGTTTGGGGTCGTGCAGATCAATTCTGGACTAAAGTTGTTGGGGATCGTACCGGATACCCATATTGGCTATCAGATCTTGATCGTGGGGCTGTTGGTATCGCTTTCGGTCATATCGGCTATGACGGGGGTGGATAAAGGGGTGAAACTGCTCAGCAATATCAACATCGTAGCCGTACTTGTATTGCTGCTGTTCGTGCTTTTTCTTGGGCCGACGGTTTACCTGATCGGTAGTTTCACCGAAGGGATAGGGAATTACATCAGCAGTTTTTTTAACCTGACTTTTGGCACGCACGTCTATGAGGAGCAAACCCTACCTTGGTTTTACAGTTGGACGATATTGTATTGGGCTTGGTGGATTTCTTGGTCGCCTTATGTGGGTTTGTTTATTGCAAAGATCTCAAAAGGTCGTACCATACGTGAATTTGTCGCGGCGGTACTGATCATACCGACGATTTTCAATTTTATCTGGATGTCGGTTTTTGGTAATAGCGCAATATGGCTGGACTTTACGGTGGCAAAAGGCGCCTTGGGTGCGTTGGTTGGCGATCCGGACGCGCTGATGTTCCGGTTTTTGGAGTACCTCCCTTTATCTACGGTTTCCAGCTATATGGTGATCGCCATCATCATCATCTTTTTTGTAACTTCTGCCGACTCCGGGATATTGGTTATGAACAGCATCGCTAGCCGAAATGCAGCATCCAATCCGAAATGGCAAATGGTTTTTTGGGGAGCACTATTGGCCTCCTTGGCACTTATTCTACTGAACGCCGGCGGACTGCAAGCTTTGCAAACCATGACCTTGATAACGGCTTTGCCGTTTTCGATATTGATGGTACTATTCGGGATCAGCTTGTTAAAGGCGCTTACCATAGACCGGAACTATTACGCGACGGATTTCTCCGTAACGACCGTCCCATGGTCGGGCGACAACTGGCAAAACAGACTGCAGCAAATTGTGTCCTTCAAAAAACGCTCCTCGGTGGAAGAGTTTATCCAGACAACCGTGAAGGACGCATTCTTGGACCTGCAGCGTGAATTTGCGAAAAATGATATTACCGCTTTTATCAATGATTTCGGTGGCCATTCCAAGATGGAAATAGAAATCAAACACGATGTGCTGAACAACTTTAAATATGGGGTCAAATGCCAATTGAAGCTAATTTCGGAATATGTGCTAGAGGAAGAAAATCTTCCGGATGTGGAAGATAAGAAAACGTATTTTCCAAAGTCATATTTTGGTGATTCCCGAAGTGGTTACGATGTACAGTATTTTACCCAAAAAGAGTTGATTAGCGACGTGCTGAAGCATTACGAGCGTTTTTTAGAGATCATTACGGAAGAGAAAAACGAAATGTTTGTGAGCAGCAACCGAAATGACACGCTCGCATAGCCTATGATAGTGGATGGCTGCGACGTGCTTAGGTCGACCCATGCATTTCATCTTCTTCTGGGGCGAGTTGGTGGGTGCAAGTTTTATCTTCCGGGAGGATTGCTGTACCTTTGTTTCGTCTAAAAAACGCAAGCTATTTGCCCATGGAACAATCAGAAGAGCTAAAAGAATTACAGTCGTCTCCGGAGTTGCTACGTAAACTGTATGCACATAGCCTACGGAAGAAATATGAAGCGGGCGACATTATTCTGCATGAAAATGCATCTATCCGGTCCATTCCCATCGTGACGAAGGGAGCGCTAAAAGTTATCCGGTCGGAAGAAGACGGTCGGGAACTTTTGCTGTATTATATCCAGGCGGGGGAGAGCTGCATTATGTCATTTTTGGGCGGTATGCACAACGAGACAAGCAAAGTGAAAGCGGAGGTGGAGGAGGACGCCGAAATCCTTTTCCTTCCAATGGACAAGGTGACGCTATTCATCCGGGAACACCCGCAATGGTTGGACTATATTTTTCGTTTATACCACAAACGTTTTGAAGAGCTCCTAGAGATCATCCATGCTGTTACCTTCCGAAAGGTAGATGAACGGATGTTGACGTTGCTGCACAAAAAGCAGGCATTGACCGGTAGTAATATCTTGCACATGACACACGAGCAGTTGGCAAACGAACTCGGAACGGCGCGCGTCGTGGTATCCCGACTGCTCAAGCAGTTGGAAGAAATGGGTAAGGTAAAACTAGGACGAAATAAAATCACCCTTATGTAACCAATGTAACTGTATAAGTCTGGGGATTGATGCAGATTTGTTGTATTAACGCAGATATGTATGGTTACAGCAGCTTATGTAGCGTCTATTTTGATTGGCGTATCGCTCGGACTTATTGGTGGTGGCGGCAGTATGCTCACCGTGCCGGTGCTTGTCTATTTATTTGGTCTGGATGCCGTATCCGCCACGGCCTATTCGCTCTTTATCGTCGGCACCACCAGCGCCGTAGGTTCAGTTTCTTATTTTAGAAGAAAACTGGTCGATATGAAAACAGCCATGCTGTTTGGTATGCCCGCCGTTGCGGCTGTTTTTCTGACTAGAACATACATTTTGCCTGGTATTCCCCAAGAAATATTTCGCTATCGTAGCTATTTCCTGACCAAGGACACGCTGTTGCTGCTCCTCTTTGCTTTCCTCTTGATCGCGGCGGCGTACAGCATGCTGAAGAAAGAGGCACGGCCGAGTGAAATCACCGTGGCGAGGTCGCATGTCGGTTGGTATCGCCTCCTTCTGCAGGGATTTCTCATCGGCACCATAACCGGTTTGATCGGTGCGGGAGGCGGTTTTCTTCTCATTCCGGCGTTAGTAAGACTTGTTAAATTGCCTATCAAGGTTGCGGTGGGCAGCTCGCTGGTTGTTATTGCTACCAATTCGCTGCTAGGGTTTTTATTTTCTGTACCTCATCTGTTGGTGGACTGGCCCTTTCTGCTGAAAGTTGCTGCGGCCGCTATGGTCGGGATTCCGATCGGAACTTATCTTTCTACACGCTTAAAATCGGATCGGCTGAAGCCGGCTTTCGGATGGATGGTGCTGCTCGTGGGCGTTTATATACTTATCCATGAAATAGTGTGCCACTAGAAAGAAAAGAAAGCAAGAATGTAGTTGTCACGCAGTTGAAGTTTTGCTTTCTTTTCGTATTTTTTCGTTTTATATGTCAAGTAAAATTAACTAAATTTACAGCAGGTTAAGGTTATTAAGAAGCGTCTGTGCGATGTTTACCTCGATATGGGTTGACAGCGGAATTTGGCCACGATGTTCACCTCACCTAAAGTTTTGGTTATGCACTACATGGATCCGCGGATTGTCGAAATAGGTGACATCCAACGAGAAAGAGCGTATCCACTGGATTTGTTTAGTAAAACATGAAAATCATAGATAAACTCGCTTGGATAGAAATAAAGGATAAATCCATTTTGTCTACCAAGAGTTACGGGAAGGATACCTATTATATTCCTGGCGGAAAGCGAGAGGAGGGAGAGACAGATGAAGATGCGCTTATCCGCGAGGTTTACGAAGAGTTGAGTGTCGTGATCGATGCGGCGACCATCCGTTATATCGGTACCTTCGAGGCGCAGGCACACGGTCATGCTGAAGGAGTTTTAGTCAAGATGATCTGCTATGCTGCAGCATACAGCGGCACGCTTCAGGAGGCCGCTGAAATAGCGGAAATGCGTTGGCTTACATACGCCGATCGAGCAACGGTATCGGCAGTGGATCAATTAATTTTTGACCATTTAAAGCAGCAAGGATTGCTGGGTTAAGCTTAAGGGCAATGAAGCTATCGATTCACCCAGCAATGTTCGAATGTCGAGGCAAAAAGATAACAAATGGAAAAAATAACGCGCGTACTGCTGTTGGCCTTTCATCCGAGGCTAGAGGCTAGCCATGTGAACAGGTTCTTGTTAAACACGTTAAGGGAACATCCGCACATCGAGGTCAAGGATATGTATGAACTGTACCCGGATTTCAATATCGATGTCAATAAAGAACAACAAGATTTGCTGCAGGCCGATTTGGTGATCGTGCAACATCCTTTTTTCTGGTATGCCGCGCCGCCTTTGATAAAACAGTGGATCGATCTGGTATTGGAGCATGGTTGGGCTTATGGTACAAACGGTGACAAGTTAAAAGGGAAGCAGATTATGCACCTGGTCAGTAGCGGAGGTGGTTTTGAAGACTACTGCCAGCAAGGCAAGAACCTGTATACCTATACGGAGCTTTTGCGACCGTTTGAGTTGACCTATAAGTTTTGTCAGATGCAGCAATTACCCACCTATGTCGTTCCGCTCGCCAACAAGATTGCACAAATAGATTTGGAACAGCATGCCCAGCAAGTCAAACGTATTCTAGAGCAATGGATTGCTGGCGAGGTGGATGCTAAGCTTCCGGCAGGTGTGACCTATTTAAACGAACTTAACTAACACAGCATGGCTTCAGGACTATTTCAGCACGCGCTTATCTATTTGGGGACAGCGATCGTTTTTGTTCCGATATCGAAAAAACTTGGTATAGGAAGCGTACTCGGTTATCTCATTGGCGGTATTTTGGTTGGTCCATTTGCGCTCGGATTGATCGGCACCGAAGGGCACGATGTGATGCACACCGCAGAATTTGGAGTCGTGATGATGCTTTTTATCATCGGACTGGAATTGAATCCCGCCCAATTTTGGAAAATGCGTGCTAAGATCGTGGGGCTGGGCGGTTTGCAGATGCTGCTTACGGCGGTGCTGCTTTTTATGTTCTTATACCTCGCATTGTCCTTTTCTTTTAAGGCATCGCTTGCCCTCGCGTTATCGTTTGCCATGTCGTCTACCGCCATCGTCTTGCAAACACTGAAAGAAAAGCTGCTCGATAAGACACCTGCAGGTCAACATGCGTTCTCCGTACTACTTTTTCAGGACATCGCCGTCATCCCCATTTTAGCGGTGCTTCCGCTATTGGCTCTTCAAAGTGCCGGTGGCGACACGCCCGCACATCGTTTGCCGCCATTTCTATCTTTCTTGGATCAATATCCTAGTCTATTACTGCTCGCTGCAGTGGGCTTCGTGTTTATATTGAGCAGGTATCTGTTGCCGTTAGTACTCCGTGTTATCGCAAAAGTACAGATGCGGGAATTGTTTACCGCGGCAGCGCTATTTTTTGTCATTGGTATCGCCTGGCTGATGGAGTCCGTGGGCATAAGTGCTGCTCTGGGTGCTTTTATGGCCGGCGTATTGCTCGCCAATAGCGAATTTCGCCATGAGTTGGAAGCGGATATCAATCCGTTTAAAGGTTTGCTTTTGGGCGTTTTCTTTACTGCCGTCGGATCCACCATCAACTTTGCGGTGATCGCAGCAGATCCGGCAAGGGTTTTCAGCATCGTGCTTATCCTGATGACGGTGAAGTGGATCGTATTGTATTTCTTGGGAAGACGGTTCAGGCTCGTTGCCGACCAACAGCTACTCTTTGCATTTCTCTTATGCCAGGTTGGTGAATTTGCTTTTGTGCTGTTGGCCTCTATTGCACAATTAGGTATTGTCCCAAAACAGGAACTGGACTTGTTTATGGCCGTGGTAACCATCAGTATGATGGTTTCGCCTTTATTGCTTTTTGTGTATGAACGGTTTGTAGCCCCCCGCTTCACCAACGATAAAAAGACTCCCGTAGCCTACGACGCGATGGAGGCAGCACACCATGTTATTCTTGTAGGGTTTGGACATTTTGGAAGCACTATTGGTCGTTTCCTGCGAGCCAACAACACCCACGCCACCATTATCGATAGCGATAGCGAACGCGTGAATCTGCTTCGTAAAATGGGTTTTAAAGTTTTCTATGGCGATGGTACGCGCCTTGACTTGCTCGAATCTGCCGGTGCAAGCGACGCGCAAATACTTATTTCTGCCATAGACGATCCACATACGAACATGGAGCTATCGGAGCTGCTTCCGAAGCACTTTCCAAATTTGAAGCTGTTTGTAAGGGCTAAAAACAGATACGATGCCTATGAATTAATGGACAAGGGGATCACCCATGTCCACCGTGAATCATTGATCGATTCGGTTTATATGGGTGTGGATATCCTTTCTGAGCTGGGGCACCGGAAATATACCTTGCACCGAAAGGCTCAAGATTTCATCAAATATGACAACGAAGCCTTGGAAAAGCTCTATCGGCACCGGAAAAGCGACGGATATATTAGCCGTTTACGTGCAGAAACGGAACTGCAAGAGCGTCTTCTGCAAGAAGACAAGCAGTTTTTGGCGAAAGCGGAAGATAGCGCATGGGATTCCAGCCATCGAAATTAGATGTGCTTTTGCGTGGATATTCCCCTGCGATCTCGTCTGATGCTAACGTTTCTTAACGCTTCCTCTTTGCTGTTAATCCTTTGGCATGACCTTGTATGTCGGATCTTCCAGCATATTCACATCGATTATGGTCGCTGCGTTGGATAGCAGCTTTCTGCAATCGGCACTCAAGTAGCGCAGGCTCACCTTTTTGCCGAGGCGGGCATACTTGCCTGTTAGCTTATGGAGTGCATCTATTGCAGACATATCGACAACCCTGCTTTCCCGGAAATCGATTACGATCTCCTGCGGATCGTCATCGACATCGAACTTGTCCATGAACGCGGTGGTGGAGCCAAAGAAGAGGGGGCCGTAGATTTCATAATGCTTAATACCAGAGCCGTCTACGTATTTACGTGCCCGGATACGTTTTGCATTGTCCCATGCGAAAACAAGCGCAGCAATGACCACCCCGACCAGCACAGCGAGTGCTAGATTGTGCAGCAATACGGTGATCAGGGCGACCAACACACCGACAAATATATCGGATTTGGGAAATTTGTTTACGATCCTAAAGCTCACCCATTGAAATGTTTCGATAGCGACGATCATCATCACACCGACCAACGCCGCCATGGGGATTTTTTCAATTATCGAGCTACCAAATAGAATAACGGCAAGGATTGTGATGGCACCGATAAAAGCGGAAAGACGTGTTCGCCCGCCGGCATTCAGATTGACCAGCGATTGGGCTACCATGGCGCAACCGCCCATCCCGCCGAAAAAACCATTGACAATATTTGCCGTCCCTTGCGCCATGGCCTCTCGGTTGGATCTTCCTTTGCTGCCCGTTATCTCATCGACCATGTTCAGTGTAAGGAGCGACTCGATAAGGCCCACGCCCGCCATAATTAGGGAGTAGGGGAAAATAATGCGAAGTGTTTCTATGCTAAACGGAACCGATGGGATATGAAATGTCGGAAAGGCCCCACCCACGGAAGCTATATCTACCACTTTCTTTGTTTCGATGCCGAAAATAGCCACCACGGCGAATACTACCAAGATAGCGATGAGTGATGAGGGTACGGCTTTTGTCAATTTGGGTAAGCCTATAACGATCAGGATGGTGAGCGCCGTAAGCGCGATCATCGTATAGAGTGTGTTGCCGCTCATCCAAAGACCGTCGGCTCCAGGCAATTTAAACTGCTCGATCTGGGACATGAAAATAATGACAGCCAGTCCGTTCAGAAAACCATACATGACCGGTTGAGGAATCAACCGGACGAATTTGCCCCATTTGAACAGGCCCACAGCAAACTGTAGTATGCCGGCGAGAATAACGGCAGCAAATAAATAGGCTACACCCTGGCTTGCCGCTAGGGCAATGAGTGTGATCACGGTGGCACCGGCTCCTCCCGAAACCATACCGGGGCGGCCTCCCAACACAGAGGTGACAAGCCCCATCAAAAAGGCGGCGTACAAACCGGTGAGTGGAGAAAGACCCGCGAGGATAGCGAAAGATAGGGATTCAGGGATCATCGTCATGGCGACGGTTAAACCGGCCAAAACTTCGGTCTTGATAGGGATATGACGTAGGGATAGCGACTTGCGTGCTTTTTCCATAGCAAAAAAGGATTTTTGTAAATTAATAGCCGATCTGTCAGGCGATCGCCAAAGTAGTTGTTGCAAACTGCTGCTGCGGAAAGCAAGCAGTGTAACCGGTTAGTTAACCGGATTGATAGGAACGATATATGCTAGTGTGGTGTAACCATGGAGGTAAGCAAACGTTGATTGTGGACGAAATTATAAAAATTTATCGGTAAGTGCAAGCTTACATCCACCATCCTTTTCTTGATACCTTTTTACTTATGCGGGTTTTTGGGTGGTTTCGGCAAAACGCGCCACCCTCTCGCTGGCCGGCCTTTCGTATGGATCTCGGCCTATCTCTTCACAGACTGGGGACGCTATTTGTTTTAAAAATTGGGCATGAAAAATAGGGCATGCAGCAACTATTTCGCTGCATAGACGTTTAAAAGGTAACAGCTACATCAGCAAGGTAAAGCCTAACATAAAATTTGACGTATTCCAAGATGAATGAAGAACCAAAAATGCCGCGAAGAAATATAAACGATCATTTGGCGAATGAACGGACATTTTTAGCATGGGTACGCACCAGTATTGCGGTTATGGGATTTGGCTTTGTCGTCGTCAAATTCTCTGTTTTTATGCAAAGGATCTCACTGTTGCTCTCCGACCATACGGTGGCCGTTCGGGGAGGGCACTCGACGACGATGGGTATTGTGCTCGTGGCCCTAGGGGCAGCAATAACGGGAGGAGCTTTCGTGAGTTTTCTGCAAACGAACAAACAAATAGAAAACGACTTTTATCGGCCCGCTACGCGTCACGTGTTGGTCTTGTGCATCGCCATCCTGACCATCGGCGCGGCGCTCATTTGGTACCTGATTGATAGTGTGCATGCACATTAAAACCTATAATCGCCTTGGCGATAAAGCTGGATTTTATTTGATTTGCCATCGTCGCTCTCTGCGATCTATTTTTCTGCCAGCGAGATGAACGAATTTTGGTGTTCGGCGTTCTGCAGTAGAGACCATCGCTTAAAATAAAAACCTATGAAAGACAGATTGGAAGATTATAACAAGATCTACGGATTCCGGGAGCATCCAGAACGCTTTGGTTTTGAGGGTAACCCAGAGCGCATCATTGTGCGCAATACAGCGCTCCGAGAGGCAGATGCATCCATTTATGTAGCATATCTTACTGAACACTATCCTGCTAGCGTAGAGCGGGAGATGGAGCAGTTTGAGAAATCCCTCACCCATATTTCGTTAATGCCGTGGCCGGAAGCGAATTCATTTTTTGAGAAGCATGGCATCACGACATTACAGACCGATATACCCTATGTAGAGCACGATGCTGTTTTCGTGCCGAAGACGTTTAGCGAATCTGAAGCCGATGCACTGGTAAAGGCTTCTGAAAAAGAACCCTTTATGCAATATTTAAAAATTGATAAAGTCGCTAACCGGAGCAGCATATGGCTCGACGTAAGCGAGCTTCTTCACACTTATGCGCCGCACATGCATCAAAACAGTTAGTGAACTGCTGCAAGCTTTTAAGGGCTAGTTACTTGCAACTCCTGTGCTGTTGGCTGCAGATTTGGAAAAAATTAACTACATTAGTGTGTGGTAACGTGGTGACCAACTGACTACATCGCAGAGGGAAAATGTTGCGTTTGGTTTGACGGCGCCATCATTAATTTGATTTTGTTATGAAATGCTTCCCCCAATTCGTCTTTGTAACTGTGTGTCTTTTCCTGTCGGCCTGCTCATTGTATGCGCCGGTTTATTTAGGGGAGAAGTATGCACCTACGCAGCGCGTGCAAACATTCTATTCTACCAAAGACATCAAACAATCCTTTCAGGTCATAGGCCATATGAATGCACCTACGTCTCGCACCACATCGGGGCAAGCACGAACCAAAAGATTGGTCGTAGAAAAAGCCAAGCAAATAGGAGCGGATGCGGTGGTTTTTTCGGGATTAGATCGACAGGCTAACGACAAAACTACGGATGATTACTCGATCAAAGTAGAGGTTATCAAATTCAACTAGTATGCCCGGCGAAGGGGGGCGGCTGCTACGAGCGCGCTTAAACACGACCGGTCGGCGCTGTCCTTTGCGTTTTCCCGTCGCCATCCAACCTAAGTTTTTAGAGGTTATTCGCATATAAAATAAATAAAGTGGGGAGCAGGTTATTGCACATGTGTAGCGCGTAGGCCGTGAAAAAGCCGTAACGCAACGATACCCAACTTAATAGCCAGGCGACGATAAAGTGCGGCGCTAGGTACCATGCGATGGTGAGGGGCGAGCTCTGTGTAAAATCAAAATTATAAAAATGCCAAAAGGAAAAGGCGATGGCACTTAGCCAAAGGATGCCGCGCATGTGCCTGTTTCGGACTATCAAAATTTCCTGCAAGAGGCGTGGCGATCGGACTAAGATAAGATAGACGGCTGCTGCCGCAAAAATCGATGTGATCGATGCGGCGGAGATGCTATAAATCTGTATACGAAAAAGTAGGATGAGTATGCAAAGAAAGATTGTTGACAGCCCTGCCGCAGCTAGAGCAGGTTTTTTTTGCAAGATTCCGCGAAAGGCGAGTTCTTCGAGTAGAGGCGCTAGCAGAACAAATTCCAATATAAATGCGAAAGCTCCTGATTCGGATAGCACCATAGTGGATCCATCTGTCCCTTTTGCATCGCTGATGATATGGTGTTGCACGAGAAAGAGCTGTGCAGCGCTCCAAAGCAATTTTAGGGCATAGAAAAAGACGAGCACCTTCAATAGCACAAGCGCCCTACGCTTGAAGTTTTTGGGAACTTCATCGATCTCGTTGGGGTTGCTGCGTAGGAAATTGTAAAATTCCTTTATAATCATGTGTGTATCGGTAGGGTTGATCGTCTTGCTGCCTAAATTTCGTTTAGGCATTTGCAAAATACAAAAAACCTTCTTTTTTATGCATCCTAACATACAGATTGTCTTACCAGTGCCGGATATTTGACTTTTTCAGCATGTGGAGATAATGGGTTAGTATGGGTTTCAGCACACCAGCCATTCGTTTCCAAATGTATATGGTACGCTTGTTTGCGGACAAGGGCCGTAAAAAATTGTTTAGCGTGGCATTATCCTGCAAAATGATTAGATTTGGCCATTAAATAAAAAAAATAATTGCTGTCTTAAGCTGATGAAAAAAAAACTAAACCTGCCCTTGCTTTTGATATTTGTCGTGATCGCCAGTGGCGCGTGGAAGAATTTTAATTTCGAAACATTTGAATTTGAGAAATTTTGGTTGGGCATGCTGTATCTATTTACCATGCTTTTGATTGTGGTACTGATGTTTAAGCCAGAAAAGAAGAAACAATAGGCTTGGTGCCCCAAGACGTGTGTTATGCGGCGTGAGTTAGTTTGTAGCCTATACAGTATGGCTTCACTCTCATCAGGCTTTCATGATTATACGCGAGCATACCCTCAACTTTTTCTGTCAACCTAACGGTGGTCGAACAATCGGCTAGTTGAACACTGCCTTACTTTTCCCCTCGTGTCATGCTGGGGTTCTGGGGCATATTGTTTGTCCCATCCTATTTGTTGTGCCTTTTATGGTTTCTTAAGCTGCATACTGCAGAATAAGGCACAGATATTGTTTTGTGTTTGGAAAGATAAAACGATGAACGTAAAACGCACTTTCGGAACAATTCTCACTATACTAGGTATAGGCGGATTAATATACGCAGGTTATGGATTAATTAATAAAAGTACCGACTATGTGGCGCTGGGCGTGGTAGGTGTTATCGCCTTGATTTTTTTCTTTTCGGGCATTGGGCTGGTAAAGAACACCAAAGATATGGCCTGATGCAGCCTTGAGCCATTCGTGGATTTGGTGCAACGCTGTGCGTGTTACTAAATAATTACAATAGATCGCTTGTCTTTTAAGGAAGAATGTCCGTCTATTGGCTTAAGGAAGCCCGCTCGTCGACACGGATAACACGGTTGCCGATCGGGTCTGTCCGTTGCATACCGATCGTCAAAAACAGACGGTCGCTGAAGCGTAAACGAATTCCAAAATGTATTCTTTTATGGAGTATTTCGACCAGCAATCAGCTTATGAGTTTAAATACATTGGTGAGCGTATGTTGCGGTGTTGGCACATCACCGGAGGCAGCATCGATATAACGGTAAACATTTTGCCTGATAAGTCGCTGCATGTGCAGTCGGCCAACGGCCCCATTTCGAAGGAAAGCAATGAGAAGTTATTTTTGGCAATCGAGCGAGCATACACCTATTGGGGGCTGCTTTGATTATGTAGTTGCTGGTTAATGGGAGAGAGCCGGAGCTTGACTGACAAATGACTTTATAAGAAAGGACGATTTAAATAAATAAGTAAAAGTTGTATGGACAATTTTTATGTAATAACCGGTGGCCCCGGTGTAGGTAAAACTACATTGCTCCATGAACTGGGGAAAAGTGGTTTCCGAACCGTCGCGGAAGACGCGAGGCGAATTATTCAGGATGAAATAAAAAACGATGGTGATGGTGTCCCCTGGAAAAACAAAGCATACTATACCGTGTTGATGTTGCAGGCATCGGTCGAGCAGTACGTTCTATATCGTGACAGTGATGATAGAGAAATTCATTTCTTTGATAGGGGAATTTTAGATGCTTGCTGTTACGCAGAGATGATGCACATCGATATGCCCGATGATGTACAGTATGCAGCCGCTCGGCTACGATATAATCGGAAAGTATTTATTCTACCTCCATGGAAAGAAATCTACAAGCATGATGAAGAAAGAAGACAAGATTGGAGGGAGGCCGTGTATACCTATGAGGCTATCCAATCTACCTATAGGACGCATGGGTATGAACTTATAGAGGTTCCGAAGGAATCCGTTCAACATAGAGTCGATTTTGTTGTCAGTCAAATTCGCGGTTAGTGCTTTTTGTGAGGTATCACGGTAAGTGGCGTCAACCCAATGCAACTTATGCTAGGATGCAGTGCTCGGAAAGCTGGTTTGACACCTACTCTGCAGCTATCTGCGCGAAACAGATCACAGACGCGCCTAACAACCATTATAGCCTATAGTATGAAACACAAGTAAACATATTTCAATATTTCCTGAACAAAAATTATGTTCTTCGAAAGAGGAAATTAGACAATAGATGATCACACAAACCTAACCAGACACTTTTCTATCATAGAGACGGATCTTTATCGCAGTCGGAATAATATGGGCTAGCGTATAGCTAATCCATAGAAGATTGCTGAAATTGTCTATTTTTTTTAATTGTATCATGGCGAACGTTAGTTTTTGGCCACAGATTTATAAATGTTTTTACGTAAAATACTTTTTTTAAAAAAACTGATCCTGCGATGTAGCGCGGTGATTGGTCTATACGTTTTTATACTTGTTTTTGAATTATATCTATCTATAAATTGTTAATAGTTGTTAAAATAACTTTTATTAACCTACATTTGCCACTGATGGAGCTAGATACCCAAGATTTACTCCATATTCTATCTGAAAAAACTAAACAAATAATCAAGATGAAAGAAAAAGTACTAAGTATTTTGTTTGTGATTTCCTGTCTTATAAGCTACTCTTATGCGCAAAGCAGGCAATTGACTGGAAAGGTCACCTCTGCAGCGGATGGTTCTGCTATAAGTGGGGCATCCATTGCCATCGTTGGCACCTCTGCTGCCACGCAAACCGATGAATCTGGAAATTATGCACTGTCGGTATCAGGAACTGAGGTAGAGCTATCCATTTCCTATATCGGTTTTGTTGCGCAGCGTATAAAGGTAGGTAATCGAACAAGCCTTGATGTAGCTTTGGTAAGCGACGACGAGACGCTTGAGGAAGTTGTTGTAACAGCCTTAGGTATTTCCAGAGACAAAAAGTCGCTGGGTTATGCTACGCAAGAGGTAAAAGGTGATGTGCTAACCGCGGCCAGAGGAGGTAACGCGCTACAGTCGTTGTCAGGAAATGTAGCTGGTGCGGTTATATCTGCCCCGTCCTCCAGTCTTGGCGGTTCAACGCGGATTGTGCTACGTGGTATAGGTTCTTTAACAGGTGAAAATCGGCCATTGCTTGTGGTCGATGGTATACCCATGGATAATTCGAACTACAATTCCAATAATGCGCAACGCGGAGCAGGCGGCAGGGACTATGGTGATGCAGGTTTTGATATCAATCCAGACGATATTGAGTCTGTCAATGTACTCAAAGGGGGGCCAGCTTCAGCGCTTTATGGCGCTAGGGCAGCGAATGGTGTCGTACTTATCAAAACGAAATCCGCAAAGCGCGGCCGTGATGAGATTGTATTGAACACAGGTGTCGCTTTCGAAAATTTAGGTATAACCCCGAAGCTGCAAAAGTTGTATGGAGGTGGGTTCGATTCAGAATTTGCTACTGCAACCATAAATGGCCAAGAGTTTCCAGTAGCAGATTACAGTGCTGACGAATCATGGGGACCGCGACTCGATGGGCAACAGGTTCTTCACTGGGATGCTTTTGACCCGAATGATACCGAAAATTATCTAAAAACGCGTCCGTGGTCTTACCCTACGAATGATTACCGAACATTCTTCAACACAGGAGTAAGCTATACAAACGCCCTTTCACTCGCTAAATCTTACGAGAATACAGCCGCACGTCTATCGTTGTCCAATGTTTCCCAAAGTGGTATTGTTCCGAATACGGAGCTAAAAAGAAGTACCGTTGCGCTAAGTTTGGATAACAAGTTTTCCGACAAGTTAACTGCTCGCGGGACAATCAATTATGTCAGGACAAATGGGTTCAACCGCCCCGAACAAGGTTACGGCGACAATTCCATCGGACAGAAGATGTTCCAGTGGGGGCAAACGCAACTGGACTACAGCAGGCTCAAAAATTACAAAACGGCCTCTGGCGAGCAGAAATCTTGGAATAGGTCTTCTTGGGACGATGCCACTCCAAAATATTCGGACAATTATTATTGGATCGTAAACGAGAATACAGCGACAGATCAGCGTGATCGCTTCTACGGAAATGTTGAGCTACGGTATGATATCATGCCGGGACTATACGCAACAGGTAATATATACGGGGATAATTACACCTTGAAAATAAATTCGCAGGTCGCTGTAGGTTCGCAGGCGGTATCTTCTTTTACAGAAAGCTTGCGTGAGTTTACCGAAATGAATTATGAGGGACGTATCCATTTTGATAAAAAATGGAATGTGTTTTCGCTGAATGCATTTGCAGGTACGAATCGAAGAAATACGACCCGTTATTCCTCAAATGCTGCTACGGCTGGCGGATTGATCGTTCCAAACCTTTATACAATCAACAATAGTGCGGAAGCGGCGACCATCAACACGGATCTATCAAGAAAGCGTGTGAACTCGGTTTTTGGTAATTTCTCTGCAGGTTACAAAGATTTGCTATTCGTTGACTTTGGCTGGCGAAACGATTGGTCTTCGACCTTGCCAAAAGACAATAATTCTTACTTTTATCCATCCGTTACAGGATCGTTTGTTTTCTCACAACTTTACAAACCGTCTTGGCTGAATTTTGGTAAATTACGCGCCGGTTGGTCTCAAGTTGGTAATGACACGGATCCATATCGCCTATTGGATGTGTATCTAAATAACGTGTACAATAACACCAGTTACCTTGATAACCCATATTTCCTGCTTGGCTTGTCGAAACTTAACGCAAATCTAAGGCCGGAAACCAAGAAATCATACGAGTTTGGTTTAGAAGCTCAATTTTTGGATAATAGATTGGGTATTGATTTCACTTACTACAATGAGGAAACGACCGATTTAATTATGAGCGTTTCTACAGGCGCCGAAACCGGATACAGTTCGAAGGTAATGAATGCTGGAAGGGCGGTAAATAAGGGCGTTGAAGCTATGCTTACTGTAGTTCCTGTTAGATCGGGCGCTTTTGAATGGTCATCGAACATTAACTTTTCTCGAAACCGTAATAAAGTAGTTGAACTATTTGGCGACTTGCAAACACTGACGATTGCCACGGCTCCTTTCAAGGCTTCTCTTATTGCTAGCGTAGATCAGCCATTCGGTCAAATTTATGGTTCGGATTTTATTTATGACGATGATGGAAATAAAGTTGTAGGCGCGAACGGATTATACTTAGCCTCTGATGTCCAAAATCTAGGATCGATATTGCCCGACTTTAACGCAGGTTGGCGCAATACGTTCAATTATAAAAACCTGTCACTTTCCGCACTGATCGACATGCAAAAAGGTGGAAAATTCTTCTCGACATCCAACATGTTTGGTAGCTACACAGGTGTCTTAGAAGAAACGGCCGCCAATGGTGTTCGCGAATCTGGAATGGTAAGCGAAGGCGTTACGGGTACTGTGACGCGAAATGCAGACGGCACATACACCGTGACTAATACGGCTCCAAATGAAGAAAATGTATCAGCACAGCAATACTACGGTCACTACTACGGTGGGCCAACAGCGCAAAACGTATTTAATGCCGATTATATAAAGCTTCGGGAGATCACACTTGGCTATACCTTATCAAGCGAATTTGTTAACAAACTACGCCTGAAGAGCGCGACAATTTCTGGATTTGCTAGAAATATCGCTACCTGGGGGTTGGATAATAGGAATTTTGATCCGGAAATGGCAACAACTGGTAGCGGAAATATTCAAGGGTTTGAGGGTGGAAATCTGCCTGCATCCCGCACATTCGGCGTGAACTTAAGATTGCAATTTTAATACTAACTGGACTTTACAATGAAAAATATAAAAACTATACTATTTTCTTGCCTTATTGGAATAGGTACAACGGCCAATGTTTCATGTACAAAAGATTTGGAGGAAATTAATGTGAACCCCAATGCGCCCGAGATTGTTCCAACCTATACGGTATTTAATGGTGCGAACCGTTATTTGTTTGATAACACCCGAGATGGCTGGTGGATGACAAGAATGTCCATGCCATGGATGCAGTATGTCGCCCAAAACAACTATGTTGAAGAAGATAAATACCAGTATCGAGATGCACAAACCACCAATGGGTGGATATACCTCTATCGTGTAGCAAATAACTTCAAGGACATCATTGAGAAATGCGAGGATCCCGAGTTGAGCAGCCAAATGTCAGGCTATGGTGATCTTGATAATCAAATTGCAGTTTCTAGAATAATGCTTGCATATGTTTTTGACAACTTGGTAAGCCATTTTGGCCCCGTACCCTACTGGTCTTACGGCCAGCAAGACAACGAAAATTTTCAGGCTTTAGATATCGATAACTTTGTTACGCCTGTCTATGCTTCCGAAGAAGAAATATACGCCGATCTCTTAAAGGAACTAAAGGAGGCTGCTAATCAATTAAACGAAGATCAACCCGTTTTCAATCAAGGCGATAACATCTATGGTGGCGATGCTACAAAATGGAAACGTTTTGCCAACTCGATGCGTTTACGGATTGCCAACCGCATCAAGGCAGTCTATTCGGGTGCAAATGCTGAAATTCAAGATGCTATTGCTTCCGGCGTATTTACTTCGAATGAAGATAATGCAGTTCATGCATTTGGATCTACCAACATTGAAGCAAATCCATTTTGGAAGTTATTTTACGTAGACAACAGAACCGATTTTTGGGTAAACAGGTCCTTCATCAATCTTTTAAAGGGTGTTACGGGTAATTTTGGATTGGATCCTCGGTTGTATAAAGTAGCGGCTCCGAAAGGGCTGACGTTCGCGGCATACAATAGTGGATATACGGATTCGGAGAACCTGGAAGATTACACCGGTATGCCATATGGATTGCCTCGCGTGGAGACCTATTATCAGCAATCTGCTAACATCAACTTCTTTTCCAAGGATTTTATAAAAGTTGATAGGGGTGAGGTACTGATGGAATATTCTGAAGTAGCCTTCTTGTTGAGTGAGATTAATTCTTGGTCGCAGGAGCAGTACGAAAATGGTGTACGCGCAAATATGGAGCGTCTGGGTGTCGCGGAAACGCAAATTGCGGACTATATTACTAATCTACCTGTCGCAAGCGAGCGAAGCGTTCTGACACAAAAATATATCACCTTGCTCTATAACCCTGACGAGTCTTGGAATGAGTATAGGCGCACAGGATATCCAGACACCGAAGTTTTATTGATGCCTGGAGAGTCTACGACTAGACCGCATGACGGCTCAGCATATACCTTTACGCCAATGCAGTCTGGGAATGTTGTCGCTACGGATATTCCGGCAAGGATAAGATATCCGGTCACGCAACAAACCTTGAATAGAAACAATTGGTCTGCTGCTGCCGCTGAATTTGGAGGCGATGAGATCGATAAGAAGCTTTACTTTGCTAAGTAGCAGCATGGATATTAAATTTTTATAAAAATGATGTGCTGGTGCAATTAAAATAACCTGCCGCATTTTGTTATCAAGCGACAACATTTGCTGTAGACCGTTAAATATGAAAGGTTTTCTAAAGATGTTGTTTTAGAGAATTTGAAAGCTGACTCTTGAAAAGAGCTCAGCTTTCATTTTAAAAGTACATGTTGCAAAACTACCTTCTTCCGCTGCCTTGAGGAAGTGTCATTCAATTGCTTCGGCAACTTGGCGCCCTTAGCGTATTAAGCCTTTAATTGGTAAAAACAAACTTCAGTCTCAACAGCCTTCAGGCATTAATGCCTGTGGGCATCGGTCTCTGCCATTAACTCCCGGTAGGCCTCGCTGAACAGCATAGCTAGTTTTGGGTTTTGTTCCGTTAGCAAGGGGATCAAATTCTGTTGCAGCGCATCGTTATACTCGTTGTCGGGGTGCGGGCCGTCCATTATAAAGCGAAAAACACTTCGCACCTCTTGTTCGGACCGTTTGGATAGGGATTCGCAAGCGGCTTTCGTATCATGCTGCAGCCTGTCGGCAAATCCGAAACACTCCGTAATATGATCAGCTTCCCACACACCGTCTATACAGATGTCTATAAATTTTTTGTAGTACAGCGCATTCGGTATCGTCTTCAGCGAAGCAAAATATTTGATCACATTTTTCCCTTCCGGATAGGAGTACAGTGGTGCTGCGCCTGTTTTAGGATCATAGCCAAATAGATCTTGCATCTCCTGAAATGTTTGCGGAAAAGCGCAGAAGAACTTTACATCGGCATGCTCCAGCGTCTTATCCATATACTTTATCAAGGTGTCCGCCCGCTGTTTTGCGTTGTCGAATGTCCATGTCGAGCAGTTAGCTATAGCGTCTACCGCATATCGAGGATCGTTTGACACGTGGTTTTTAAGGGCACTTGTATCGTGGCCATTATTTGTTGTAGACTGCCGCACGTCGTTGCAGGAAATCAGGAAAAATATCCAGATCGTATATGCTAGCACATTTTTCATTTGCGTTGGTTTAACTGTTCTCATGTTGCCTTCTCTTGATCATATCCTATATCGAATGCTTAATATACGCAAGTCAACCGGCCTATACTAAAAAATAATAAGAATATGTGGCCGCTAAGCCCTATCTATGTTCGCGAAGTTTATCGCCACAACATGTAATTGTCACCGGTCTCCAAAGCCGCGTCATCTAGCGCTTTCACAGCAATGACTTTCGGAGATGGATTTTTACCCACCGTATGCATTTCACCATCCAGTGGAATAATTTGAAGGCTCCAGGTGCCCGGTCTAAATGTTGCCGGCTGATAATCGGATGCGATAAGCAAGAATTTTCCGTCAGGCGAAAATACACCCGCACGTTCTTGTGTCGGACTATCCGTAACCTGCATTAATGCTGCTCCATCGCTATTCATAACGTAAATATGCTTGTCGATCCGCATTGAGATTTTTGACCCATCTTGATTGCAATTTATATTGCCCCAATCTGGATAATTCATTTCTTTTATGGCGACAATTTCATCATACGGCGGACTTGTCTTTAATATATGCTGGCCGTCAAACGTAAACACAATACTATTGTCTGCGAGCATACACGCTTCATCGCCTAACGTTAAATTCTTTCCGTTTACAGTTCGAAGATGCGTGACGATATTGCCGTCGCTATCAAGTACAACAATTCCATGGTTAAGATCTGGCTGAATTAAGATATGCGCTTTATCTGCGCTCAGCTTGCCTGCCGTTAAACGATCCTCCCCGGCAAGTCGTGGATAGATGGTCTCTTTGGAAGGCTCGCCACTTGTTGTATTGACAAAGCTAAATTTTATGTTTTGGAAATCGCCCGCAATGGACGACGTTTCTAGCCGTGTAAGCCCGTCCCAACTCACATCCCACCCGTTCAAAGCATAATTGTTTTGCTCAAAATAGATACTTTTTTCACCACTCCGTAAATCTAAGGAATAGATTTTCTCTCCTCGGTCATATAGAATATGGCCAGTTAGGTTTTGGCTACCTGCACCATCCTCTTCGCGATTAGCTTTGCTGCAGCCAACTGCCAATAGCATCAAGGATATGAAAATGTTTGTGAATCCTACGTTTTTCATAATAAATAGCATTTATAGCACGAATATGTGCAATAAAAATGCCCAATCTTATCCACGAAAACCAGTATTTCTTATTCTGGTAGGTCTTGTCGTGAAGAATACGTTCAGCGAGATTATGCGAAGTACGAACAGATTGTTCAATGCACTATGAGGGATAATTTAAAGTTGAGGATACGGATGTTTGCTATCAGAGAGGAATGCAGAAATCCTACGAGGCGTCTTTCTTAAACAAGTTTAACTTTTTTCAATTTTATATGCTCTTCCTTTGTGTAAAACAATTTAAAAAAAATAGAACTATGCAAAAAAGATTTAACATGAAGGAAGTTGCTCCTCAGGCGCTAAAAGCGATGATCGCGTTAGAAACGTATCTTTCTAGGGCTTCCATAGCACACACAACGAAAGAACTTATCAAAATACGAGCATCGCAAATTAACGGCTGTGCCTACTGTATCAATATTCACACGGCAGATGCCATCAAAAATGGCGAAACAACGCAACGTATTTTTCTTTTGAATGCTTGGAAAGAAACCGAAGGCATTTATACCGCAGAAGAGAAATTGGTGTTGTCAATCACAGAAGAAATAACGCTAATCCATCACAACGGATTATCGGACGAGACCTATGCAAACGCTTTGCAGTTTTTTAGCGAAGCTCAAATTGCAGATATTATTACGGCCGTGATTACCATCAACCTTTGGAATAGGGTGGTGCTAAGCACCCATCTACAAATTGGGCAAAGCCTTGCATAGCATTCCTGCACGGCTGAATCGGTTTTAGCCGTTCCAATGTAAAAAAAAGAGCATGGCCGGTAGTGCTATATATCGCAAGTATCCGACGGCGGCTTGGTTTTGATCATTTTCAAAGAAGAACGAAGAGTATTTAATAACATAACGATGTGGACAAAAGAAAATATACCGGACCTGACCGGTAAGACAGCGCTGGTAACCGGGGGCAATACCGGTATCGGATACGAAACGGTACTGGCGCTTTACGAAAAAGGAGCAAATGTTACGCTCGCGGCAAGGGATGAGAAGAAAGCGGCTGCGGCGGTCGAGAACATTAGATCGGCAACCAAAGGAAAAGGAAATATAGAAATTGGTATCCTTAATCTATCAAACTTGGCCCATATAAAATCTTTTGCGGATGCTTTTAACGGCAAGCATGCGCAGCTTGATATATTGATCAACAACGCGGGGGTGATGATACCTCCGGCATCCAAAACGGACGACGGCTTCGAATTGCAGTTTGGTGTCAATTTCCTAGGACATTTTGCACTGACCGGACATTTGTTTCCCCTACTAAAAAAATCTACAACTGCGAGAATTGTTACGCTATCCAGTGGAGCCGCTACGTTAACGGATGGGATTGATTTTGAAAACCTGAAGTTGGAAAAGCCCTATAACGAATGGGCTTCGTATGCAGTCAGTAAACTGGCTGATATCCTATTTACATACGAACTGGACAGAAAACTGAAAGCGGCAGAACTGCATCTACTTGCTGTAGCAGCGCACCCCGGCGTGACGCGAACCGATTTACAACGCCACATCCCCAAGGAACATCTCCAAGGCATGTTCGCCGAATATGACGAAGTGATGCAGCCATGGCAAGGAGCCCTACCATCTCTATTTGCAGCAACAGACCCATCGGTGAAAGGAGGAGAGTTTTTCGGACCGGATGGGGAGAAAGAATTTTCAGGGTATCCAGCCTTGTCGAAACACAATACAACCGCGATGCGTGACGAACCATTGGCTAAAAAATTATGGCGGTATGCAGGAGGTATAACACGCGTTGCTTTTCATATGTAAAAGACCACATCGTATGCGGAGGAAGCAAGCTACTGGTGGCTATATTTGAAGCTGAACGAAATCGTTGCTCGGTCTGCAGCTTTGTTGCTATTTTTTTGATGGCATTAGCGCTTTTTATTGCACGCAGACATAGTAGATCTAAATGCAGGATAGGGCAGGACAGTCCTCTTAAGCATAGTATATATCTTTGCTACGAACACAAGCGATAAAAACAGATCCAAGTTTTTGATCTAAGCTAGTTAGCTGACAATTTGCATTTATAAACTTTCTTGTGCTATCGAGACGAAATACGATGATTTCTTTTAGACCGGTACATATATTACTGAACTATTTTTTATTTAAGGTTTAAAGTAACTGTTTGCAAACCAGTAATTTCATAAAATATGTCAATTTTGCTAAAACGATTTATTGCCTAAAGCTGCTCAGTGTATGTGAGCTAGTTTTGCAGATGTACGGAGCAGCGGTAGGGAATGTCTTATCGATGTAAAACACGGCAAGTAGGGTAGTTGCAAAACCGTTGTGTAGTAAAGGATTGTACTCATGAACAAGATAAAGAATACCGAGACATGATAAAAAAAACCATGAATGCGCTGAAATTTTCCCTCCTTTTTGTGGGAGTGGGTGTTTTTTTCTTACTGATGCCCCGTTACACGATTGCGCAGATGCAGCAAACATCACCGCGGATCATCAACATTGTCAATTTCATCAGGCAGACCGATTATCGCGTTCAACATGCAGATAGCCTATTGTTCGATGCGACAGAGAAGCAAGTGGCGCTGATGAAGCACTATAAGTTTCCTGGAACCTTTTTGCTGCAGTACGATGCCCTAATCAACCCCAAGTACCAGCAACTTTTAAAAGAGAAACTGGGGTCGGATTCCGAGATCGGGGCATGGTGGGAAATTACCCAGCCCCATGTAGAGGCTGCCGGTATTGCCTGGCGAGGGCGGCACCGCTGGGTGTCAACGGCCAATATTGCTTTCACGACAGGATATACGCCGCAGGAACGTGAAAAGCTGGTGGATGTCTACATGGTGAAGTTCAAGGAAATATTCGGCACTTATCCCAAATCTGTCGCCTCATGGTTCATTGACGCACATTCGCTGGCGTACATGCACGAGAAATATGGAATCGTTGCTTCTGCAAACTGCAAGGATCAGGTAGGAACGGACGGGTACACCCTATGGGGCGGATATTGGAACCAGACGTATTATCCCAGCAGGAAAAACGCGTACATGCCCGCTCAGAACAAAGAAAGCCAAATTCCGGTTCCCATCTTTAGGATGCTGGGCAGCGACCCTATCTATCAATACGATAAGGGGGTAGGTACCACCGGACAGGGCGTGATCTCGCTGGAGCCTGTTTACCGGGATGGCTGGATGGACAGGCGCTGGACGACGTTTTTCCTCGATGCCATCGTCAACCGGCCCAGCCTGGCCTTCAATTATGCGCAGGCGGGCCAGGAAAATTCGTTCACCTGGAAGGAGATGCGGGCCGGACTGGAAATGCAGTTCCCGTTATTGGATTCCTTGCGGAGGGCCAAGAGGATCAGGATCGAAACATTGGCGCAGTCTGGAACCTGGTTCAAGAGCCAGTTTGCAACTACTCCTGCAACAGCCGTAACGGCTGTGGAAGATTACCGAGACCAGGGAAACAAGAGTGTTTGGTACAACAGCCGTTACTACCGCGCAAATCTGTTTTGGGAGAGCGATGCTTTCCGCTTCAGGGATATCCATCTATTTGACGAAGACCTAGCATCCGATTACCTGGCACAGCCGGGTACGGGCGGACAGTTCTTTTATTATACTATACCGGTGGTGGACGGATTTTTCTGGAGCACAAAAGAGGAAAGAGCCGGATTACGCATCGTGCAAACCAACCAAAGGGGTGAGCGGCTGGAACTCAATTTGGCGAACCCCGAAATCATTGAAAAGTCAAGGGACGTACTGGAGGTCTGCGGAACGGACCATCAGGACAATGTTTTTGTGATCACGCTCAAAGAAGGATCGATTGACGTGGTGCGCAAGTCGGGTAAAACGAACCTGAAATGGAGCTTGGCATTATATGTTCCGGCAGCGCGACAATCGGAATTGCCGTTCGATTCAAGTACGGCTAAGCAGATCAGGGGTAGGTTTAAAGGCCACGCCTTCCAGCTGAAGCTGCAGCGCGGCACCCTGCGGCAAGATAAAGTAGGGGGTGTCGTTTTCAATATTGAACCATCCAGGGATAAAATTACGTTGATCACAAAAAAATAACGAAGCAGCGCTTAGGTAGCCATATAGCGCAGCATGACGCATAGATTCGTTTTTATAAAAAATGGTATCTTAGGTGGGTGGGCTGCTGATCCCATGAAATTTCTGAAATTTAACGATATATATATGATAGACATACTGCAGGCGAAGCAAGTACTCGTGCTGTTAGCCTTTACTCTTTTTGGCCATTCGCTGTCTGCTAATGCTTCGAAGAATGCCGCAAGACCCGTAGATCTGAAGGTCGAGCACCTGACAAGCCCCTTGGCCGTCGACCTATCGGATCCACGGTTGATGTGGCGGATGGACGATGACCGTAACGGAGCGAGGCAGCGCGCCTATAGGATCGTAGTTGGAGAAGACTCTACCGAGGTTTCAACAGGCCATGGAAGCGAATGGGACACGGACAAGGTCCGGGCCGACGATCAATTGGTCACCTACCGCGGAAACGCGTTAAAGCCATTGCGGAGATATTTTTGGAAAGTATGGGTCTGGGACAAAGATGGTGTGCCAAGTTCGTCTGCGGTATCGGTTTTCGAAACCGGCATGATGGGAATCGGCAGCTGGCAGGGTACTTGGATCAGCGATCACCATGATATCGACTACAAAAAGGCGCCCTACTTTAGGAAGGAGTTTGAGGCCGGAAAAAAGGTTAAATACGCGCGGGCCTATATTGCCGTGGCGGGTCTCTATGAACTCTCACTCAATGGAAAGCGAGTTGGAAACCACCGTTTGGACCCTATGTACACCCGTTTTGATCGACGTACGCTGTACGTTGCACATGATGTGACCAATCTTATCCAACAGGGGGCCAACGCGTTGGGCGTAGTTTTGGGGAATGGTTGGTATAATCACCAATCGCTCGCGGTTTGGGATTTCCATAACGCACCATGGCGCGCACGGCCGACATTCTGCATGGATCTCCGGATTGTATACGAAGATGGAACAACCGAAACCATCGTTTCTGGAAGCGATTGGAAAACCTCTACCGGACCGATTACGTTCAACAGTATCTATACGGCCGAACATTACGATGCACGGTTGGAGCAAGTGGGCTGGGATCAGCCAGGCTTCAACGCAGCCTCGTGGGAAGGCGTCCGCTACCGTAGCGTGCCCTCCCAACAGGTTGTCTCCCAACTGATGCAGCCCATCCGGCTAGTACGCTCGTATGTTCCAAAATCAATGAAAAAGTTCGATGACCAGACCTATGTGTTTGACATGGGACAGAATATGGCTGGGGTGACCAAAATCAAGGTAAAAGGAAAGGAAGGCACCGTGCTGAAGATCAAACATGGGGAACGCCTTTTCCAAAACGGACGTTTAGACCTGTCGAACATTGACGTATATTTCCGGGGCGACAAGGATTCTGACCCGTTTCAGACCGATCTGTTGATACTGAGCGGTAGGAAGGAGGATGAATTCATGGCCAAATTCAACTACAAGGGGTTCCGATATGTGGAAATTACCAGCAGCGAACCGATTGAACTGCATGAGGAAAACCTGACGGCCTATTTTATGCATAGCGATGTACAGCCGGTCGGTCAAGTGGAGACATCCTCGGCATTGGTGAATTCGTTGTGGGAGATTACCAATAATGCCTACCTGTCGAATCTCATGGGCTATCCAACAGACTGTCCGCAGCGTGAAAAAAATGGCTGGACGGGCGATGGACACCTCGCGATAGAAACGGCGCTGTATAACTTTGACGGCATTACCGTCTACGAAAAGTGGCTCGCCGACCATCGGGATGAGCAGCAGCCGAATGGGGTTTTGCCCGACATTGTCCCGACCGGTGGATGGGGGTATGGAACAGCCAATGGGTTGGATTGGACAAGCACCATAGCCATTATCCCGTGGGAGGTGTACAGATATTATGGAGACGCACGACTTTTGCGCGATTGCTATGAAAACATAAAACGCTATGTGGACTATGTAGTACGCATCAGTCCCAATGGGCTGACCACATTTGGACGAGGGGATTGGGTGCCTGTAAAATCGACCTCTAATCTGGAACTCACATCTTCTACTTATTTCTATACCGATGCGGTGATTCTCGCACGGGCGGCCAAATTATTTGGGAAAAGAGCAGATTACGAAAAATATACCGCATTAGGGCAAAAAATTAAGGATGCGATCAACGAAAAGTATCTGAACCGTGAAACAGGAATATATGCGGACGGTAGCCAAACGGAGTTGAGCGTTCCCCTGCATTGGGGTATTGTGCCTGAGGAGATGAAGGCAAAGGTCGCAGCCAACCTCAACGAGAAAGTGATAGCGTCTAATTATCACCTCGATGTCGGCGTTTTGGGGGCGAAGGCGCTGTTGAATGCATTGAACGATAACGGTTATGCAGAATCTGCATACAAAGTCGCCGTGCAGGATCGCTATCCCTCTTGGGGCTGGTGGGCCGTGAATGGCGCCACGACATTACTGGAAAACTGGGATCTAGATGCCAAGAGAGATATCTCGGATAACCATATGATGTTTGGCGAGATCGGAGGCTGGTTCTTCAAATCGATTGGCGGTATCTTACCCGATTCGGATCGCCCGGGCTTCAAGCACATCATTTTGCGCCCTATATTTCCGCAAACCTTGGACCATTCGATGGTCTCGCACACCGCTATGTACGGGACGATTGTTTCCAAATGGCAGAAAAAAGGAAAGGTTATCTCCTACGAAGTATGTGTGCCTGCAAACTCCACGGCAACCCTTTATATGCCAAGCAATGTGGAAGATAGAAAAGAAGTGAAGTTGGAAGCAGGGATGCATCAATTCGCGTTAAGATTAAAATAGTTTTGGTGGTTAGCTTTGTTGTAAAGGCTAACCACCAAATAACTGCCGACTAAAAAACGGAAGAAATTGAGTAATTGTACAGTAGCATATCGACACGCAAAACCCGACGAATCGCTGTGCGACCTTATCGAAAGTTTTTGGATGTTACATAACTTTGGATAGGATTTGGATAACTGGACAGGACTTGGATAATACGACGCCAAAAACAGTGAAGCCTGAACCGGACAGACAATTGTATTGGAAACGCGAGATAAACGCTGAAGGCATTTTATTATATCCGCTGCCTTTGGTGCTACTACACAAGTGTTAGGTTTTTTTTGTAATATGATGGATTTACTTGCATACTTTTCTTGAAGCACTTGGAAAAGTGAAAGCGATCAGCAAACCCACATTCGTGGGCTATTTCATCAATATTTTTGTCGCTGTGATGTATTAAATCAAGTGCCTTTTCAATTTTCTTTTTTGCCAAGTACTGTTGAATAGTTACTCCTGTACAATTTTTAAAAAGGCGAGCAAAAGAATTGGGAGCCATGTTGACCATGTTTGCAAACTCTTGATTCGATAAGGATCGGTTTTTGTTTTGTTCGATAAATTTCATGACCAAGGATATCCTTTGGTCTATCGGGTAGGCCTGAGGAAGGATGCTTTCTATTTGAAGCAGGCAGGAGCTGATAAATGCATTGATCTTAAGACAGTGGAAGAAACTGAAGTGATTTTCCCGGATGCAAGTTTGTATAATCTGTTCCAACAGGATTTCTTGTTCTGCATTTTTTTTTAATGCATAGATTCCAGGTTTCGCATAATCCATAGGAAACCCCAACGTGAAGTGTATGAACAAGTGATCCACTTTGCCGCAAGAACCTATCGACTGTATATCATCATTTAGCATAAATTTTCGTCCAGCAATATTTTCAAAGGTCCCCGGTTTTTCTGCATCGTGTAAGAAGCCCGTAAATGCTGTGTTTGGTGGAATAATCACCAGCGTATTTTCATTAAGCAAGATGAGCTGATTCTGAAAAATTATTTTAGCACCTTCGATGTAATTGTAATAGATACGCCAAAATGGAACCGATAGATCGAAGCAATCCCATTCGTCCAATATCCAATATCGGCAACATAATAATTTAATATTAATTTCCTTAAATTTCTGCTTGGTATCCGATGGATCTATTTTTATTTTCTCTGGAACTCTCCTAATCATAGCGTGTTTATTTGGTACATATAATGGTTGAATTGGTATATCGATACTTCAAATTTTATTTAGGTACTTTATATCGACAATTTAAACGCTATATACAATTATAAGTTAGGAAAAAAAAGTAATAACATTTTAGTAAACAAAATGTGACATAAAGTCTCCCCTTGCTTTGGAGTTTTTATGTTGGTTGTTTATGACTAACGTGTAATGGGAGACCTTTCGGTTTTCTGTAGCTTATTACCATTTTTATAAAGCCGCTAACGAATTTAAACACTATGAAATTACCTCTTACATTAACCCATTTTACCTCGTTTTTGCTAATTTTTTTTAGCTATTGCGTGGTCGCACAGCAATCAAAACCTGTTGCCAAGACTATTTTAAATACGAAAGCTAACGGATTTAAAGGTATCTGGTATATGATCCAGCCAACGGGAAATGAATACGCATTTAAGTACAGTGGTGGTCTAGGAACTTATCCTGCTAATCACAGGCCGTTTGCGATATACGTTAAAGAGGCTAACAAGACATTCTTCTGTTATGGAGGTACGGACGAGAACAATAGTACGCTGCTGCACAGCGTGTCCTATTATGACCATCGTACAAAGAAAGTCGCCAATCCGACTATCGTGCTTGACAAGAAGACCGTTGATGCACATGACAATCCAGTAATATCCATCGATGCGGAGGGATACGTATGGATATTTTCTACCTCGCATGGTGTGGAGAGGCCCTCTTACATCTCCCGCTCGAAAAGACCATATGACATCGAGGAGTTCGAGCTGGTCGAGGCGACGGAACTGGTCGGAGGCGTTAAAAAGCCATTTACCAATTTCTCCTATTTTCAGGTGTATCATGATAAAAATAAGGGCTTCCTAGCGCTTTTTTCTAGGTACGATGCCAAACACCGCCGCGTAATCGGTTACAATACCAGTAAAGATGGCAAAAATTGGGATGAGTGGAAGGTATTGGCAAATATTGAAGGCGGGCACTACCAAGTGAGCGCGTTGGCAGGCAATAAGATTGGTGTCGCTTTTGATTTTCATCCTAATGGTAAGGGGCTCGACTACCGAACTAATCTCTATTATTTGGAGAGCTCGGACTGGGGACAGTCTTGGCACACCGTAGACCAACAATTGCTGGACGGCCCGTTGACCGAGCGCGAGAATATTGCGCTCGTGCAGGATTTTACGACCGATAAGCTCAACAACTACCTGTTGGACATCAATTTCGATGAAAAGGGCAATCCGTTGATTCTCTCGGTTACCAGCAAAGGTCCGCAGCCTGGTCCGCAGAACGGAACACGGGACTGGCACCTGTTTCATTTGGAACAGAAATCTCGTAAGTGGATTAATACTGTAGTTACCTCTTCGGACAGCAATTACGATATGGGCTCCATCTATAACGAAGGCAACGGTAAGTTGCGCATCATTGGACCAACAGAAACCGGTCCGCAGGCGTTCAACCCCGGAGGAGAGATTGCCGCCTGGGTTAGCAAGGATGCTGGTAGCCGTTGGACCCGTGAAAAGCTATTGACAAGGAAAAGTGCGCGTAACCACAGCTACGTTCGACGGCCAAACAATGCCAGCGGAGACTTCTACGGCCTATGGGCAGATGGGGATGGTCGGAAGGAGTCGAAATCCTACATCTATTTTACCAACAGGAAGGGCGAAGTTTTCAGGCTTCCAAGTAGCGGGACTACAGAATTCCTAACCCCCGAAAAGTTGAGGTAGCTGGCGTTAACATTTAGGCAATACCAAAATAAATAAACCATGAAAAAATTACATCTTTTAATACTCTTTTTTATAGCGATGATCTTGCCTACTGAGCTGGTTCATGCGCAGGAAAAATTCAGCATAGAGAGGGCGGACGCCTGTTTACAGCTGGCCGTAGAACAGATTAAAGTGCTCGCGGATCGCTCAGCTGATGGAATGCTGCCCAAAACTTTTGATAAGGGCAAGAATTTCGATTCGGAATCGGGCTGGTGGACATCGGGCTTCTATCCCGGAACCCTTCTCTATTTATACGAATATTCCGGAGAGCAGTCATTGCTTCGCATGGCCAAGCAAAAACTGCTGCTGCTCGAAAAGGAGAAGTATAATACGACCACACACGATCTGGGCTTTATGCTATACTGCAGCTTTGGCAATGCAATGCGGATCACGGGCGATACGGCGGCGTATAGGGAGATCCTTCTGAAGGGCGCGGAATCTTTGGCCACGCGTTATAGTCCTATCACCAAGGCTATACGCTCTTGGGACTTCGATAACTTCCCGGTGATCATTGACAATATGATGAACCTTGAATTTCTGAACAGTGCTTCCCGGTTAAGCGGTGATAAGCGCTTTGCCGACATTTCCGTTATGCACGCCAATACCACCATGCGGAACCACTACCGGAGAGATTATAGCTGTTACCATGTGGTAGATTATGATCCCAAAACAGGAAATGTAATAAAGAAAAAAACAAATCAAGGGGCCTTTGATGAGTCGGCATGGGCACGCGGGCAGGCATGGGGTCTGTATGGATATACGATGATGTATAGAGATACGGGCGATAGGAAGTATCTGGCATTCGCCAAAAAGATCGCTAGCTATATGCTTAAGCATCCCAATATGCCAAAAGACTTGATCACTTATTGGGATTACGATGCGCCGGATCTTCCTGCTGATAGTAAATATGGGAAATATGCTGATTACCGAGATGCCTCAACAGCTTCATTGACCGCCTCGGCGCTACTCGAACTGTCGACAATGGTGAAAGGCAAGCTCTCTCGGTACTACAGGGAAACGGCCGAGCAAATTCTGTATAACTTGTCTACCGACCGCTACACAGCAAAGCATGGCACCAACGGAGGTTTTCTGCTAAAACATAGTGTCGGTTCTATACCGCATAATAGTGAAGTGGACGTTCCGCTGACCTACGCAGATTATTACTATGTCGAGGCTTTGATGCGTTATAAAGACTACTACCATGCATTAAAATGAGACTGTTATGCAAGTCAAATACCAGTCTGCTTTGGGGTTGGCATCCGCCCGTGCGGCTGTCGGACTTGCCCGATAATTTACCTGTGGATAGATTGCTTCGCGCGTCCTTCGCGTGCTAAGCTCATGAGGGTAATTTAAATCGAGAACACGATCTGATGAACCGTAAGGAGAATGAACAAAAAAAATTATGAAAAAATACCTAACGAAAACATTGCTTTTGTGCAGCCTTGGGCTGGGTATCAAAGCGCAGGACTTGCCTGTTCCTAATAAAATACAGCTGGAGTGGCAAAAATTGGAAACTACGGCTTTTATACATTTTACTGTAAACACGTATACCGGAAAAGAGTGGGGAGACGGGACTGAAGACCCTGCTATCTTCAATCCTGTGGGTTTTGATGCCGATAAAATGATCAGGGTCTTGAAAGAGACAGGTTTCAAGATGGCAATTATTACGGCAAAACATCACGATGGTTTTTGTCTTTGGCCAACGGCTTATACTGATCATTCGGTGAAAAAAAGCCCATGGAAGAGCGGTCAAGGCGATGTCGTAAGGGAGATCGAGCAGGCCTGCCGCACTTATGGTTTACAATTTGGATTTTACCTATCTCCATGGGACCAAAACCATCCTACATATGGTACCCCTGCGTACAATTCCTTTTACAAAAACCAGCTCAGGGAGCTTTTGACCAACTATGGTGAAATTGCCGAGGTATGGTTCGACGGCGCCAAAGATAAGAAGGCGGTAGATATGGAATACGATTTCGTGGACTATTGGGCGCTGGTACGCGAACTGCAGCCCAACGCTGTCATGTTTTCAGACGTGGGCCCAGACGTCAGATGGGTAGGCAACGAAAAAGGGATAGCTGGGGAGACGATGTGGTCAACAATAAATATCAAACCGGAGAATGCGCCGGGAAAGATGTCGCCCGCATACCTGAATGTCGGAGATCCCAGTGGCGGACTATGGATCCCCACTGAAACGGATGTTTCAATTCGTCCAGGGTGGTTCTACCATAGCGAAGAGGATGAGCTGGTGCGCTCCCCACAAAATTTGGTAGACCTTTACTACAGTTCGGTAGGCCGTAACAGCTTGTTGTTGCTCAACATACCGCCAAACAAAAGGGGCACCTTTTCCGAAAAGGATGTGGCCAATCTATATGCTTATCGCGCCATACTGGATGAAACCTTCAAAACCGATCTCGCCAGCGGGAAAGTCGACCGCGCACTGAGCGATAGGCATCTGAATAGCTATGTCGTGCTGAGCGAGGGCATTGCTTTTGAAATGGATTTGAAACAGGACGTTTCTTTTGATCGGATCCTTTTGCAAGAGAATATAGCCCAAGGACAGCGCAGTGTGGACGGGCATATCGAATATTGGGACGGTAGCACTTGGCGACAGCTGACGAAATTCACCACGATAGGATACAAGCGTTTATTAAAAGTGCCGCTCACCAATACCCGTAAGATTAGATTAACGATCAATAAAGCGCTGCAACCCGTTCAGCTTGCTGAAATGGGACTGTTTAAAGCTTCTCCAAGGGAGTAGCATCCCTAGTGGGAACAAACTAATAATCCAACATAAACCAATTCAATAAACATATGATGTATACAACAACGAAGCTTTGGCTCGGTAAGCTGGGGGCTGGTTCGTGGCTTATCTTCCACAGTATCGGTCTGATCGCTCATGAAAGCAATGCTCTAGCACCGGGCATCGAGAGCAATGTGCGCGGAAAGACCCACGACATTTTGAATACAGCGTGCGTTCATCTGTACGATCAACAGACCATACGTATCCGAGGACGTGTCACGGATGATGCGGGCAATGCACTGTCCGGTGTAGGCATACGCCTTCGAGGGGGCAATGTAACGGCGGTAAGTGATGTCGATGGAAATTTTGTCATCGAGGTGCCCAACAAAATAGGAACGCTAGATTTTACTTCGATCGGCTTTTTAGATTTAGCTCAGCCTTTTGGCGAAGGACAGACAGTGCTAAACGTTACCCTGTATCCCGATGTCTCGGCCATTGATGAGGTCGTCGTGGTCGGCTATGGCACACAAAAGAAGGTCAATCTGACTGGTGCCGTCGCAAGTGTGACTTTCGATGAGAAGGTCAACAGCCGGGCGATATCCAACGTCTCTACCGCCTTGAACGGACTGCTCCCCGGACTGGCCGTCAACCAATCTAGTGGCATGGCGGGAAACAACAATTCGCGCTTGCTTGTTCGTGGCTTGGGTACAGTGAACGGCGATAGCGGTCCATTGATTGTGGTAGACGGCATGCCCGACGTGAATATCAACAGGTTGAATATGCAGGACATCGAAAGCGTCTCGGTGCTCAAGGACGCGGCCTCTTCATCGGTCTACGGATCGCGTGCCTCGAATGGTGTTATCCTGATCACGACGAAATCTGGTGCCGGAAAAAAGCCTACGCTAACTTTCAATATGAGCTTGGCCACGCAAAAGCCGACGAACGCTATTGGATTTATGGCCGATTATCCTCGCTCGCTAATGGTGTTTCGCAACGCGGAGTCCATGCGCAATTCTTACAACAATGCCAGGTATCGTTATGGTACTATCGAGGAGTGGATGGCCCTAGGCATGATCGACCCGCTCAATTATCCCAACACAGACTGGTTCGACCTTGTCATTAGGGATGGCGTGCAGCAGAATTACAATATTTCCGCCAATGGGGGCAACGATGTCTCGAACTTCTATATTTCTGCAGGCGTGCTGGATGAACGTGGTCTACAGGTAGGCAATGATTTCAAACGATACAATGCGCGTGTAAACTATGACTACAAGATCCGTAAAAATATCAACCTGGGAGCGAAGATCAATGGAGACTGGTCCGACTACAAATTTCCGATCGATGCTGGTTTCACCGGAGGGAGTAGGGGCACTGGCGGATATGACCTACGCTTTGCCGTAGCGGGTATCACACCATACGACCCAGTAACCGGATATTATGGAGGAGCCATGGCATATGGTGAAGATATTCAGGTTTTCAATCCGCTTTCCGTTTATAACAATGAGATTTCAAAGAGAAACCAAAAGCAATTCAATGGCGTTTTCTTCGTGAACTGGGAGCCTGTCGAGGGCTTAAAGGGAAGTATCGATTACTCCCTGAATTATGGAGATCAATTTACCGTGAAAGCAGATATCCCCAATCAGGCCTATAATTTTCAGCAAAATAGGATGACCGGGCGTTACTATGTACTCGATAATGCTGGGGTAGAGAATACAACCTCCAGCAATTACAAGACCATGGCCAGTGCAAGGATAAGCTACAATAAGGAGATTACGCCCGACCATGAGATGACCATTCTTGGTGTCTACAGTGAGGAGTTTTGGCACACGCGCAATCAGTTTGGCTCTCGCCTCGACCGTTTGCACCCTTCCTTGGAGGAGTTGAACGCGGCGCTGCCAACCACACAAGTTGCTACGGGCAGCTCATCAAAAGAAGGCCTTCGTTCGTATATAGGACGCCTAAACTACAGTGCTTTTCAGAAATATCTATTAGAGGCAAATTTTAGGTATGATGGCTCTTCGAAGTTTTATCCGGGGCATCAGTGGGGCTTTTTTCCTTCGGCATCTGTTGGCTGGCGTTTTACTGAAGAGAGTTTCCTTCAGGCGCTCAAAAATATCGGCATCGAGAGCGGAAAGCTTCGTGGAAGTTATGGAAGCTTGGGGAACAACAATATTGTCACCAATCTGTACGAACAACGCGAAGTCCTGACGCAGTACAACTACCTATTGAATACCACGGGGTCGGCAACGATATACAGGGGGTTCGGAAACGACCGTCTAATAAATCGCGCTTTTAGCTGGGAGAAAACCAACGTATTCAACATCGGCTTGGACTTCGTGGTACTCAACAATCGGCTGTCTGCAGAGTTCGACTATTATGACCGAGTGACAAAGGGCATGGCCGAGAATTTCGACATTTCCATGCATATTTCTGGTATGTATAGGGCGCCCCGCCATAATATCGGACAGATGCGGAACAAGGGGATCGAAGGAAATCTGACTTGGACAGAAAAGAAGGGGGATTTTTCTTATAGGTTGAACCTAAATGCCTCCTACAACCGAAATAGGCTAGAGAATTGGGGACAACAGCTTTTACGTGGCCAAACCTTCATCGATATGCCATATGGCTTCCTCTACAGTTATGAAGATATCGGAATCGCTAAAGATTGGCAGGATGTATATAACGCCACTCCGCAAGATATTGCCCCGGGCGACCTCATCCGCTTGGATCTGAATGGTGACGGTCGTATCGATGGAAATGATCAAAAAGCTTATCCTAATGTCCAGCGCAGTATGCCCCATACCAATTTTGCGTTGAACGCGAGCTTCAGCTACAAGGGCTTTGATCTGAATTTTCAGTTACAGGGAGCAGCCGGCAGGAAGGATTTTTGGCTGACGCAGTATAATGTGCTGGACATCGGTCCGCGTTATGCTGCTTCTTGGGATCATTGGGAAAAGCCTTGGAGCGTAGAGAATAGGGATGGTGAGTGGCCGCGACTCAACGGAGCGGGATCGAATGTGAGCACCACGAGCTTTTGGCTGGACAATCTAAGCTACTTGCGGGTTCGGAATGTGCAGGTAGGATACAACGTTTCGCCCGCTCTGCTGAGTCGTGCGAAGTTGAACAGCTTCAGAATATTCCTCTCTGCGGAGAATCTACACACATTTACCTCGTACCGTGGATTGGACCCAGAGTCCACAGGTAGCATGAACGATGTGTACCCCTTGGTCAAAGCATTTTCACTTGGCTTAAATATTAACCTTTAAAAACGATAGATATGAAAACTATATATAGTGTGGTTGTTCGGTTATTTATTGCTGTACCCGTGTTCTTCGGCTCCTGTAGGAAGGACCTACTAGACCAGCAGGCAACTACAGAGCTGGACGCAAAGGTGTTTTGGCAGAACGAAGCCGACGCTACTAGCGGTTTGATGGGCATGTATGCCAATATAAAACCGCTATTTAACAAGGATTATTTTTATGATGGGATGGGAGAGTATGTGCGTACGAGGTCGGTAAGCAGTCTTTCCTCTGGAACATTTACGGCCGGACTGGCCTATTACACTGGAAATGCTAATGGCCACTATAATCCGCATGGATATGGCTCTGCATTTGATAACATGTACCGGTTTCTTTTCGGTGGAGTAAATAGGGCCAATTACGTTATTGATAATGTTACCAAGATGCTACCTCGTTATCCCGCATCGGTGGAAAACCTGGAGATTATCATTGCGGAAGCAAAGATGATGAAAGCACTGGTTTACTTCAGGCTTATCAGTATGTGGGGTGATGTTCCCTACCTTGATGAAACGATAACCGATAATGCGCAGGTCGCTGAGATTGCTAGAACGCCGATTGAAGAAATCAAGAACCGTATCTTGGCTGATCTAGACTATGCCATCGAGAAGCTTCCCATCACCCCATTGCAGCCCGACCGCATGAGCCGTCCTGCAGCCTTGGCGCTACGTGGAAAGGTCAATTTATTTTGGGGCAGCTGGAATAAACATGGTTGGCCCGAATTAGATACTTTCGAGCCCAGCAGCTCCAAAGCAGAGGCGGCATTCCGCGCGGCAGCAGTAGATTTCAAGCGGGTTATTACGGAGTTCGGACTCACCTTGTTCCGTAACGGAGAGCCGGGGGAAACAGATGCTTTGGGCAAAGCGGATAAGCTTCCAAATTATTATTACTTGTTCCTACCAACCGCCAACAATGCCAATGAGAACCTGATCGGCTTTACACATGGTGGAATCGGCTCGGGGCTGAGCGAAAAGATGATGCGCGATTTTGGTAACAGAGACACCGAGAACGCTGAAGTAAACATATCTCCATCTTACTGGATTGCCGATCGTTATCAGTCAACGATCACCGGAGACTTTCTTCCAGAGATGGTACGGCTCAATCCGAATAACGTGCCTGACGCACGCACAAGAACAAATTCGGCGCTAAACCCACAGAGCTACGCCAATCGTGATTATCGCATGAAGGCCACCATTGTTTGGGAGTACGAAGTGATGCAGGGAATGACGGCATTGCAGTCCACCCGTTTTTTTCCAATGGTGTATCAAAATCAGGGAGGGGTGGTAAATATTGGCGGTCAGCAATTTACGACCATCCGTTACAACTCGGGCACAAATTCAGGTTTGCTGTTCCGGAAATTTGTGCGCAACTACCCGGGACAGGGGCGTGAAGAAGGGAACTATACTTGGCCGGTCATCAGGCTTGCCGATGTTTACCTGATGTATGCCGAAGCATCCAATGAGGCTTATGGGCCACAGCCCGACGCTGTGGATCTTGTAAATAAGATTCGCGCAAGGGGAAACCTGCCCGGACTCAAACCGGAAAAATATGCCGATAGAACAACGTTTTTTGATGCCATCGAGCAGGAGCGGATCATTGAGCTTGTTGGTGAAGGGCACCGTTTTTTTGATATCCGCCGGTGGCGCAAGATCGAGGCGTTCTGGGGAGAGCCTTATGGTCCTGGACGTACGACGACCAACAGCTGGGGAAACAGCGTGACCACCTATTTCCAAAATGCTAGCGAGCGCGTCTATCAGCAGTGCTATATTCTGCGCATACCGGAGTCCGAGCGTGACCGTAATCCCAATCTGACACAAAATTGGCCATTTTTATAGCATAATATGATCACCTTAATATTGACAATCATGAGAAAATATCAATACACCTTCTTGCTAATTTTGACATCGATCTTCCTTACGAAATGTAGTGAAGAATACCCGATAGATGAAGATGGCTTATTAATCACAACCCGCACCAGCGCTTATGTTGGCAGCTTCGAGATCCTTGGCTCAGATTTCCAGACCGTCAGGACAAAAGTTGCCGTGGTGGATACCGTGGCACAGACTATAGACGTAGAAGTACATTTCGGCACCGATCTAAGCCGACTTTACCCGCAGTTTTCGCTGGTGACCGATGCCAAATTAGAGCCGAAGATTACCGGATTCGTCGACTTTTCCAATCTCGCCTCGCCGCTGCAGTGGACCGTCATTTCGGGAAATCGGAAGATTCGCAAGACCTACACGGTAAACCTTACCGTACAGCAACCGACACCTTAATATCTAATTTAAAGATTACTAATTATGATGAAAATATTATCTTATAGAACTGCAGTAATAGCACTAGTGGTGTTATACATAACGGGATGTAAGCAGGAAGAGTATCAGGTACCGGTACCGGAAAGTGGGTTGCAGAACGACTGTATAAAGAAGTCAAACGGCCCAAATATGCCGGGTGTGGATATGGAGTTTATGTATGCCATTGCCATTCAGAAAAGTGAAGGGAAGCTTGTTTCTGCCCAAGTGGAGGCATCTATTGCCGGGGCTTCGGAAACCTATATAGACCGTCACTCGTACCATACGGACGATAACGGGCAGGACGTCGGAGTCATCGTCACGGAACCATCCACGAACGAAGGGCTGACGACTAAGGTTAATTTCAGTTTAGATACCAATGCAGCTACGCTGAGATTCTTTTACAGACCTTCCTTAGCGTCTGTGGATCAAGAGGTGTCTTTTGTCTTTTCGGCAACCAGCAGCAACGGACAAACCGTATCCTATAACATGGGGCCCTACAAAATACGCCGCATGGAAAGGGCCTTGAACATCAGTGTTGCCGATGGTCAGCAAAGTTTTATTTCTATTGAAGATATGAAAGCGTACAATGCTACGGACGCGAGTTCCCGTTCCGAGGCGATAGATCTGGTTTATCTCCACAGGACCATTCCCGGCATTACCTTTGGTCATGCTTTGATCGCTCCGGCTGCCGACGCAATCTACCGTCCAGGGCTCATCTTACCTGCTGGTGTTCGACGTGATGCCAAGATTCTTAAGGCTTGGAACATTCGCGATATCCAGCTGGAGCCCAACGTGACGGGCAACAATACGTTTGTTTATCTGGATGATGAAGATTTTAAAAGTATCGATCTTCAAGCTGCACCGAATTACGCGATAAACATGAAAGCGCAATCTGGCGTTTGGATAGAGACTACAGATCGTAAGTACAGAGCTTTTGTTTACCTAAATTCAGTGAATGATGCCGGGAAAAGTGCGGTGCTAAGTATCAAACGCTATAGGATGTAGCCCTTTCTTGCGATGAACAGAATGAGTTCGCTATCGCCGCTGTAATTAGTTGTTATACCTGCTGCTCCTTGCGGAGCAGCAGGTATTGACGACCGCTTCCAAGCAACAGAAGAACCTCCTATTGGCGCATGGAGATAAAAACTTAGCAAGGCTCTTGTAAAAATGCTAATTTATTATTTTGCACTGTTCACCTTTTGGTACATTGAGGATCATCTCATATTTATCAGCCAGTTGATCGACCGGCGGGTTAATCAACTTGTTCCCGTATGTGTTAGTTTGATCCGAAACACCGATAACGCCATACTTTTTCCGGTATTTCTCTTGCAAAAATACTCCCAATTTCTTTGGCCCCTTAAAAAAGGGATCTTTTTCAAGATGAAAATTAGCTGCCCAAATCAAGACTTTCGATTTTTCATCAATATGGGTAATCAAATTTTCATACATCATAGAATCCCTAGGAAACATCGGATTATCCCATAACGTGGTAAACTGTTCAAGTTCACGGAACAAGATGAGATTTGCATCGTTTTCCATTTCTTTCTTTAAATCTTTTACATTTCTTTGGGCATGTTGTAAACGCTTTAGCCATGTTTGAGAGGTTATAATCATCACATTACTATCGATGATAGCACGCATTGAACTATCCAGTAACGCTTTAGTTTGGTTGATCCTATCGGCTTGATGCTCTGAAGCATGCGTCTTTAATTTCTCAAGTGGTAAGGAATAATTTTGAAAATCCATACCCACCAACTGTATTGTTTTGCTATGACTATGGTTGTAATCGCTAAGCCATTCAATAAATTCTACAATTTCTGAACAATTAAAAAGACCTGCTCCTTGTAAGCTATATGGCTCGTTAAGCGCAGCCAATGTTCGTGCTAAATTAATTGTACGGTTTCCATTGATATAATCATTTAAAAGAGCAGTTGCGTTCATAGATGCTTCAAGAACAATAACATCTATTGCTTTATTACGAATCAAATGTTTAATCACTTCAACTTTTGCTTGGTAATATCCTTTGTAAAAATGTTCAGCTTCGCCCAATCCAATTATGGCGTGACGTTCTGTTTTATCTAGTATCTTATCATAATCCTCTTTAGAAAATGTCTGAGCAATACAGATTCCAAATTGAAGAAGCAGGATGAATGTTGATAAAGCTGTTGTAAAAAATTTCATTGGTATATTTAAATAGTTTGATTATATGATAGAAAAAGGTTTATTTTTCCATAAAATTTTTGGACAAAGCTCCCAGATCGGTTATGTGGAAAGATACCATCAATCTATAAAAGCTAGTGATGCCGGAAAAGTGTTCAAAAAAATATAATTAGATATCCAATACTTTAAATGCAATATAATGGTCTTAGAAGTCGCAGTACTAAATGTTAAAAGCGGTAAATCGGAAGAATTTGAACTTGATTTTGAAAAGGCAGTCGCTTACATATCTGCTATCGATGGTTATCTGAACCATTCGCTTAAAAAATGTTTAGAAATTGAAAATCAATACATTCTATTGGTTGAGTGGGTTTCGATAGAAGCACACGAAATTGGATTTCGTAGGTCGCCACAATACCAAGCGTGGAAATCTTTGCTCCACCATTATTATGACCCATTTCCTCAAGTTCTACACTACGAAAGTGTTTAAAATGTAACTTTCATAAGGTTTAAAAGATGAACATACATGGGCGGAAATGGAACTAGATCGTCGACATCGCGTAACTAGTTTTGAAAATTATTAACGTGCTTCATAAATCATACGGTATTACTACCTGCTTGTTTCCGGCCTATTTCAAGGGGGTAGGGAAGACTTCCTATCTATTTTTTTTATTTTTTGTAACCTTTTGCCACATTGATGAATCATATCGACAAAAAATGATATGGAAAAACTCATGATGTTCATTGCGCTGGTATTTATTCTTTTGTTGTTTGGCTTTCTAACCTGGTATTTCGCACATAAAGCGAGACATAAGGAAAAGATCCTCTTAATTGAAAAAGGTCTTTATACAGAAAAAGATAAAGCGAAGCGGAGCATGCCTTGGTTAAAAATTGGGATAGTCGTATTCGGCTTAGGTTGTGGTTTACTTTTTATTGGGCTTTTAGCAAAGAATGGCCTGCTCAAAGGTCCAGGTTCTATTCCGATCGGAATTTTGAGCATTAGCGGCGCTCTATCATTAATTGTTGCTCATTATGTCCAAAGAAAGTAATCCATAGCGTGGTGGAGGAAATCTATATAAAAAAAATTTGTGAAGGAAACGCTGATGCCTTTAAATATATAATTACAACTTATAAAGATATGGCATTTTCCATAGCGAGTTCAATTCTCAAAGATCAATTTTCGGCGGAGGAAGTTGTGCAGTGTGCCTTTATAAAAGCGTATAAAAATATTAAAACTTTCAAGCATAATTCGAAATTCAGCACGTGGTTTTACCGTATTGTAGTGAATGAGGCGTTCATGTATCTTAAGAAAAAGAAGAAGTACATCAATATAACTTACGAAGAATTGGATACGGAGGTACTGGACGAAGACCAGTTTAACGCTATTAAGCAAGAAGAGCAAAATCTTCTGATTCAGGAGGGATTGAATCGGCTAAATGCAAATGAAAGTTTAGCACTGCGCTTATTCTATTTAGATGAACAGCATATTAAAGAGATAGTAGTGATCACGGGATGGTCTGAATCTAATGTGAAAACCCTTCTGCATAGGGGGCGCAAGAATATGCTGGCTATTCTCGGGCATTTAATGAAAACTAACTTTTAGAAACTATGGACAAAGAACGTACAGGTGATATCTTTTTTTCCCGTATCATGGCCAAGGGGAAATTGACTATTCCTAATGATCATTTTGAAAACGAACTATTAAATAGGATTAAACATGAGAATTGGAAAAACAAATGTTTTGCTAAACATCGTATTCTCAGCATCCTATGTTTCGTTGCTTGTATTTCCATAGGCAGTTGGAAGTTCGACTTGCTCATGGAATCCTTACAATACACATTCAACATCCCATTTTCCAGTATTGTATTAACAGCGCAAATATTTTTTGTTGTATTTATTTTATTTCAGATAAATAGCATTTTGACATTAATTTTTAAACACTAAAGCTTTATGAAAAATCTAATCATCTTAACCATGATACTTCACTGTATTATGGGTGGGAAGATCTTTGCCCAAATGTTAACGGTTGAAGGTAAGATCGATTCCTCCGACTCTTTAATGATTCTTTTTGGAGATGGGATCATGATCGACACCCTAATGTGTACCAATGGGGAATTTCAATTTAAGAGAGACATGCAGCACCCGGAACTTTTAACGATTGTCGCAATCAAAATTAAATCAAATGAATATGCCAAAAGGGATTTTTTTACTGGTGCAGGGAAGGTGCGCCTGGACTCCAAATTCCATGAAGTAAACGGCACAAACATGGAGATGACAGATACAAGGGCTCAGATCCTATATGACGAATTCAGGAATCGTTTTAACCCTCTCGTTAAAGCGGCCAGAAGTATCATTGATTCAAGCTATGTGGAAGGACGAACGGAAGAAGAACGAAAAATTTACAACAATCTGTATAGTAGGGTTTTAGATATCGAAAAAGAAGTTGCTAAAGAATTTGTCTATGCGAATACGGATAACATAGTCGGAGCATTTATATTGGCAAATTACTTACGAGACATAGATACTGAAGAAATAGCGGATATCATGCAGCTTTTTAATGATGATTTATTGAACACCAAATACCTGACCAAGGTTTCTCAGCGCCTAAAAATGAAAGGATATTTAAAAGAAGGTCAGCTTGCACCTGATTTTAATTTAAAAGATCTTACGGGGCAGTCAATCCACCTTAAAGATCTGTTAAGTAAATATGTGGTCCTGGATTTTTGGGGCTCATGGTGTGCCCCCTGCATTGCCGGAATGCCAAAAATGAAACGATACGTTCGTAAATATGGCAGCCATATCAATTTTATTGGAATTGCATGTAATGATACAGAAGCAAACTGGAGATCCGCAATACGAGAAAATAAGCTAAACTGGCCGCAATATCTAAACAATGCGCAAGAACGTGATCTAATGCATAAATTTCAGATAACTGCCTTTCCTACAAAAATTGTTATTGCTCCAGACGGAAACATATTGAAAATATGTACAGGTGAAACGGATGACTTCTATAACTATCTTGACCAACTACTTTCAAATATTGAATAATTAAGGCATCCATCATATGAAGCTATGTTGATACTATGGATCATCCTTGTGGAATTGTGAGCTTGGATGGGATTGATGGTGGCCACAAAAAACCGGTAAATTCAAGAGGCCGCGATCTGAAATCAATTTGGTGGGAATTTCCAAGGTTTTATACAAATCATCTGCAATTTTCTATTTCTGCGTATATTAGAGGGTTTTAATGGAATACTCGTTATTAGATCGGTAGCGTGTGCTTCTAAATGCTAGCATGATTTGTTGGTAACATGCAAAAGAGGCCGTCTCATAAGGATAGCCTCTTTTTTTATTTGGTTGAATTTTCGTACTTTAAAGTCATGGGAA
>NZ_BNAF01000005.1 GCF_014653155.1 Sphingobacterium griseoflavum
TGCCGTAACAGGTGGGAGAGTAGGTCGGTGCCTAATTTTAAACGAAGCCCCTTCAGGAAACTGGAGGGGCTTCTCTTTTTTATCCGTATTGCTCCTCGTCTATGCGTGTTACTCCATCCGCATGCTACAACAAACAGTAATGATTTTACTTTTTTTAAGACAAATTGTAAGTTTTATTGTTCTATAAACAAAAATTGATGAAATGGACTACAGACCTCAAATTATAAAATCGTTGCGCACACTTTTTGTTTCGCGTGAGCACCTGTTTACCGATGTTTTGAATATTGCCACGGCAGGAGAAATGCGTCATATCATGGATGCCTTTGAAGAGGGGGATGTTTATGATTTTCAACTTTCCCACGTAGAAGGTTTAAAGGATCCAAATGTTAAAAAGCTCGTTTTTTTGATTCATCAAATGGATCGTGTATTGGAAGAAGTACAAACGAGCAACCATATCTCCGATACGGAACTTTACGAAATAGAGCGTGATATAGATCGAAGAAATTAATCGTAAAGGAGAAACCATCGTTGAAAACATGATACGTGAAAAAATAATGAAAAACATCTTGATAAGTGGCGGAACCGGATTTATCGGTCGCGCGTTGACTTCGTACTTACTGGACAATTATTTGGATGCGAAGCTAACCATATTGGTTCGCTCAAAACACGACCTGCCAGAATTGCCCCGTGTGACATACTGTTTATGGGACGTGAAAAAAAAGATGATAGACGCATCGGTCCCTGATGATATCGATACTGTTATCCATTTGGCGGGCGCGAACATCTCAGCGAAGCGCTGGACGCGAAGTCGGAAGCAGGTTTTATTGGACAGTAGGACGGAGAGCGGTAAGCTATTGGTCGATTGGGTATTGGGAAAGGGGAAAGCTGTGCAGACTTTTATCTCGGCTTCGGCCATCGGCTGGTATGGGGAAGGCGCGCCAGGAACAATCTTTACTGAACATGATCCGGCCGGGCATGGATTTTTGGCGAATGTTTGCCAACAATGGGAGGCAGCAACCTCTTCTTTGGCAACACAGGGTATCCGTACAGCTTGGATTCGAACAGGACTGGTACTGCACCCTACAGGAGGCATGTGGAAAGCGCTATCGCCGGCATTTAGGTGTAACGTGGCGCCAAGGTTCGCGTCTGGTAAGCAATGCTTCAGTTGGATTGCCTTAGCAGATCTGGTATCCTTGTATGCGTATGTTGCTGACCATGACAATATCGCCGGACCCATCAATGCCGTCTCTCCTCATCCGGTTGCTCAAATCGAATTGACCAAGTCGTTAATAGCGAAACAAAAATCTTCTTTTATAGTGCTGCCCGTACCTCGTTTTATGTTACGATTAGCCTTAGGGGAATTGTCTATAGAATTAATAAAAAACGCTAACGTAAGCGCTGATAAAATTCAACAAATGGGCTTCCGGTTTTCTGCCCCGATATTGGCAGATCTTCCAGACTAGCCGCGCGACAGGTCGAATGAATTGGTGCCATCTTCATACGCCTGTCGAACGCGATGATTTGGACAAGGTTATCTATTTAGCCTAATCCCGCGTTAAAGCTTGTTAAAAGTTTGCTAATCAGGTAATGATGTGCTTTTTTTATCATTGTTAAATCTCTACTATGAAAAAAGTACTCGCATTGCTCACTTTATTCGTGACCATGCATGCATCGGCCCAACAAATTACTTTCTTTATTCGCGACAAATATAGCAGTAAGCCCATCACAGGCGCGAATGTACACCTGCACGATCGCCAAATCCAAAGCAACGATGAAGGACGGGTTGTTTTGGATAACATGTTGGCTGCAGACAGTATCACGATAGCTGCTACGCATTACCATCAGGTTGTATTGACCCGTAGTCAGCTGGCTTTTTCATCGTTTGTTGAACTTGAACCACTACCGCAGTTGTTGGATGAAGTCGTGATCGATCGCATGCGGTCTGCATCACGCGATACAAGCAGTTGGCGTCGTGTGTTGGCAAGACGTATTGAGCGGGAAAACAGAAACAAACGGCGCATGGGAATCTTTATCCCACGAGGAAGTACCGACCCCTACTGGCCAAGGCATATGGCATCCGGTAGTACCGCTGCATTGGTAACGTTAAATCTGCGTAGTCTGTTTTCCTTGCTACAAAAAAAGCAGATCGATGTTTTGGAACCGGATCAATGGAGCGACCTTGAGGAAAAGATGTTAGCGCAATGGTTTCGCGCCGAGATCGTAACACGCGTTACCGGATTAAATGAGGATGCGCTATCTCACTTCATGGTTCGATATAAACCGCAAAGAGCAGATCTTCCGGAATTGACCGAATATGATGTTTTGCTGCACATAAAACGGAGCTATAAAATCTTCACCGCGGATACAGCAAAATAGGGTAGTTGTCGGATTTTCCGTATCCTGTTTTCTGCGCACGAAGGCAATACCATAGCCAGAACAAAATGAAAATCCTGAAGCGGGGAGCTTCAGGATTTTACCAAACCAATTATTAACCTAAATTATGAAATTATGAATTATCTTAAAAACGTTGTCTTGTCAACTATATTATGCTTTCCCACTTCTCTTAACATTTTTTAACATTTTAATGGTGGTAAAAAAAAATCCTGAAGCGGGGAGCTTCAGGATTTTTACTAACTAACCAATTATTAACCTAAATTATGAATTACTTATATAACGCACTAAAGGGAAAATATGTATTTCCACAGGCTTTGTTTAACAATTTTTAACAAAAATTCTAGCTGCCATGCCCAAAAGAGCGGAAGTAGGAAGGTGCCTCACGCGCTATGCTCCGTGCGGTTGCGATTGCACTTACCCGAAATGTCCACTGATATAGTTGGCAGTAAGCTCATGTTTGGGATTGTTAAATAGTTGTTGCGTAGAACCCTCTTCTTTTACCTCGCCCAGGTACATAAATATTGTTTTGTCTGCGACTCGTTGCGCTTGCTGCATATTATGCGTAACAATCACGATCGTATACCGATCTTTCAGATCCGTAATGAGTTCCTCTATCTTTAGGGTACTGATGGGATCCAATGCCGAACACGGTTCGTCCATTAAGATGACCTCGGGGCGTAATGCTACCGTGCGGGCAATACAGAGACGTTGCTGCTGCCCGCCCGATAGTCGTGTCGCCGGCATTTTTAGATCATTTTTAACTTCTTCCCATAGGAATGCTTCGCGCAGTGCTTTTTCGACAACATCCTTGGTGTGCGGAAGATTATTTATTTTCAGGCCGTAGGTAATGTTATCGTAAACACTTTTGGCAAAGGGATTTGCTTTCTGGAAAACCATGCCGATCCGCTGACGGATTTTTGTTGGTGGGATATCTTTTCCATATATATCGGTACCATCTATGCGCAGTTTGCCCATTATTTTAGCGTCAGGCGAAAGGTCGTGCATGCGGTTTAAGCTGCGCAACAGCGTGCTTTTCCCGCAACCAGACGGGCCGATTAATGCGGTAACCTGATGCTCAGCAAAAGAGACATTTATATTTTTCAAAACTTCTTTTTGACCAAAATTTATATGGAGGTTTTCGACGGATAATTTACTTGTCATGCTGTCTGTACTTGTAACGAATGATGAAAGCCGTAAGGTTTAGAAAAAATACCACTACAATAAGTACCAACGCGGTGCCATAGGCTATTGGTCGTACTTCGTCTATCGACTGGTGCTGGGTAGATAACATATAAAGGTGGTATGGCAGTGCCATAAACTCCTGATTGACCGACAGGCTTGTTTGGTTAATGTAAAATGCCGCACCGGTAAACAGGATCGGAGCTGTTTCTCCGGCAGCCCGCGAAAGCGTGAGTACGACGCCTGTCAATATGCCTGACATTGATGAAGGAAGAACGATATCTTTGATGGTTTCAAATTTCGTTGCGCCTACGGCTAGTGCGGCTTCACGCATACTGTTTGGGATGCGTAATAGTGCCTCCTCGGTTGTCGTGATGATATAGGGCAGGGAAAGTAAGCCCAATGTCAGGCCTGCCGCAAGCAAAGAGGTGCCAAATTGCAATCCCTGAACAAATAAAGCTAAACCAAACAGACCGTAGATGATAGACGGAACACCCGATAGATTCCTTATCGAAGCGCGGATCAATCGGGTAAGCCAACTGCTTTTTGCATATTCCTGTAGGTATATGGCGCAGCACACACCGAACGGTATGGCAAATAGGGCTGTTAATAAAGTTAGCAGTACAGTGCCCACAATCGGTGTCAGAATCCCACCTCTCGTCATGCCTTCTTTCGGCAAGGATGATACAAATTCCCAGCTGATGACAGCACTTCCTTTTGAACAGATCTCGTACAAGATCACCAAGAGAAAAAAACAAACAAGTGAAGTACTCAGCAACAAAGTTCCCCATTCGATGACGCTTGTGACATTTTTTCTAAGCTGCATGGTATTTTCTAAAACGATTAATAAAATATTCACCCAACATATTAGCAGCGAGGGTCATGATAAACAATGCTGTAGCAATGGCATATAAGGCATAGTAATGCGTGGTTTGATAAGGCACTTCCCCCATTTCGATTGCGATGGTGGCCGTCATGGTTTTTACGGAAGCGAACATGCTGTTCGGTAGCAGCGCCGCATTTCCAGTGGCCATCAAAACGGTCATGGTTTCGCCAATCGCACGACCGACGCCCAGCATCACGGCAGCAATAATACCAGGTGCTGCAGCCGGAATAGTTATTTTTCGCAGGGTCTGCCATTTGTTTGCGCCAACACCATAGCTAGCCTCCTTGTAGGTTTTCGGTACGGCGTGCATCGCATCCTCTGCTACGGTGATGATGGTGGGTAAAGCCATAACTGCTAACAGCATAGCACCGTTGAGCGCGTTCAGTCCATTTGCCAAATCAGCAATATGGGCTATTCCCGGGCCCACCACCACGATGCCTAAAAAACCGATGACGACCGATGGGATCGCGGCAAGCATTTCGATGGTTGGCTTGAGGATGTTCTTTAGTCGGCGACCGGCATACTCTGCTATGAATGCAGCTGTTCCGATGCCTAATGGTATCGCAATCACCATAGCGCCCAGTGTCACTAAGGTAGTGCTTAGCACCAAAGGCAATATCCCATATTTTGGATCGGATCCCGTTGGATTCCATGTTAAGCCCGTTATAAAATCGGCCGGGCGCACATCGAGAAAGAAGGCAACAGAGTTGTATACCAACATGGCTAAAATAGCTCCCAATAGCAACAAAACCAATAAACCAGTGACCTTAAAGATATAATTAAAAAGCAGGTCTATGCAGCGTCTTGATTTACTGTTCATGGTGTTCGATAATGTAATAACCGTGTTGTTTAATGAGGGATTTTCCGACCAGGCTTTTCTCAAAGTCGATAAAGGGCTTCACTTTATCCCACGATTTAGCAAGTATATACTGATACAGCGGGCGTTGAAAATAGTAACGGCTGGCATTGATAGCTACGGGATCAATCGGCGATTGAGCAACATCGTCTGCATGCACCTTGATTTTTAGGATTTTTACCTGCTGTCCGGCAGCCGGATCGTGGGCGACGTAACCCGCCCCTACATAGCCGATCCCTGATCGATCGGCTTTTATGCCCTCGATGATTTGTGCATTGCCTGTCATCTCCTTCGAGGCATTGGAAAATTCGATCTGGAGTTTCTTTTTGATGAACGAGTGCGTTCCAGAGCTGCTTTGACGACCATAGATATTAATGGGAAGGTCAACTCCGGCCACGGCCGACCAATTTCTGATGTCTCCACTCAGTATCTTGCCCAATGTTTCGATATCTATTTCCGTAATGGGCAGCGCAGCATGCACAATAAAGGCTGTTGCATCTTCGGCAAACACAATGGTGCGTAAAGCGATGTTTTTTTGTTGAAACTGGAGGATTTCCTCTTGCGAAAGCGGACGGGATGAGTTAGCGATATCCGCCTGCCCATTCAGTAGCGAAGTGATGCCCATTCCAGAACCACCACCGGATATCGCAATACTGAACGTTGGATCTTCTACTGTATATTTCTCGGCTAGGGTAACCGCCAAATTGACCTCGGTATCCGAACCTTTCATTTTGATGGCTGGAGCTTTCTGCGCGCAGGAAACAACCACGAAAATCATAAATATATAAAATAAATAAATCAGACGGGCGTACCTACCTTTCATGGTATAAAGATCGACTAACTACATAACTAGATCGTTATCCGTGTATTAAGAAGCCGTTAAATTTGCTGCCGTATCAATCATCAAATTTATTCAACATGCCGAGTAGGCCCGTAAGGCCACCAGTATGCACAAGCAATATACGCTGCCCCGGATCAATCAGGTCTTTTTGAAGCATGTCATGCAAGGCAAAGCAAAGTTTTCCGGTATACGTAGGCTCAATAAGGATACCCGTTCGTTGGGTGAACGCCTTTACGAATGCAATAAGCTCGGGTGTAGTCTTTGCGTATCCACCGAAATGATAGTCTAGCTGAAGTGTTAACCGATGATCCAATGACACCCCTAGGTCCGCTATTGCCTTTTGGATAAATTGACCTCCCTTTAAAACCGGGACGACCTGCAGCTGCGTCGTCAGCTGGGCTTGCTGTATCCCTTGCAATAGTCCGGCAGCCGTCGCGCCCGTCCCGCTTGCACAACAAATATGGTCGTATGACTTTTCGAGCTCACTGATCATCTCACTACACCCTTTTGCCGCGAGCGTGCTGTAGCCACCTTCGTCGATAAAGAAAGCTTCGTGATCATCGGCAAAGTGTTGGTCGAATAATCCTCGTTTGTCGCGATAACCTGTTCGATCCACAAATAGCAGTCGCATGCCAAATAGCGAACATAGTTTCAGCACGGGGTTTTCCACCGCTTCACCGCGCACGAACCCGAAGGTTTGGAAGCCAAATTTAGCACCGGCACAGGCCGTGGCGAGCAAATGGTTGGACCAGGCACCTCCAAAAGTTATCAGACGTTGTTTGCCTTGCCGTCTTGCCTCCTGTAGTGGATACTTTAATTTACGCCATTTATTCCCGGAGAGGTAAGGGTGGATGAGGTCATCGCGTTTAATAAATACCTGCACTTTTTTTTGCCGGTAGAGCGGATGCGAAATTTCTTCCTCTGGGCTATAGAAATCGAATGTTAGCATAATACACAGACAAAGTTAGTAGATTTTAAAGGATTTCGATATTTTTGCGTGATGGCAGAAGCATTAGATTTTCAGGATCAGGAAGAGAACGAACTTTTTGAACATTTACGGATAGAGGCCGATAGGGGCCAGGCGCCGTTACGCTTAGACAAGTTCTTGATGAACAGGGTAGAGAATACATCCAGAAATCGTATTCAACATGCGATAGAGGCCGAAACCGTATTTGTAAATGGCAAGTTGGCAAAGGCGAGCTACAAGGTTAAACCTTTAGATGTTATTACATTAGTGCTTCCAGACCCGCCCCGAGATACCGAAGTATATCCCGAGGATATCCCGTTGGATATTCTTTTTGAGGACGACGATGTATTGTTGGTGAACAAAGAGGCAGGCATGGTCGTCCATCCCGGCTACAACAATTACACGGGCACGTTGGTGAATGCGCTTACTTTTCACCTGAACCAACTGCCGACTATGCCCGGTAATTCCGGTCGTCCTGGGTTGGTGCATCGTATCGATAAGGACACGTCCGGGTTGTTGGTTATCGCTAAAAACGAATGGGCAATGACGCACTTGGCCAAGCAGTTTTTTGACCATTCGATCAAAAGGAAATATGTCGCATTGGTTTGGGGTGATATCGTTGCTGACGGTACGGTCACGGGATATATCGGGCGTAATTTGAAAGACCGTCGCGTGATGGACATGTACGATAGTGAAGAAAAGGGCAAATGGTCCGTGACACATTACCGTGTTCTTGAACGTTTGGGGTACGTAACGCTGATCGAGTGTGAATTGGAAACCGGTCGCACCCACCAAATTCGTACCCATTTAAAATCTATTGGGCACCCCCTTTTTTCTGATGAGCTGTACGGCGGCAGCAAGATATTAAAAGGAACGGTTTTTAATAAATATAAGCAATTCGTTCACAATTGTTTTGAATTGCTACCGAGGCAAGCGCTACATGCGCAATCTTTGGGATTCGTTCATCCACGCAGTAAACAATTCGTAGCGTTTGAAGTACCATTGCCGGCCGATTTTCAGCAGGCGCTAGATAAATGGCGGTCCTATTCCACGACAATGGATTCAATGGGTTAAAAGAAAATTTATGTCTATACAATATATTAATTTTGACGGGCAAATTATCGCTGAAAGCCAGCATATAGCAAACATCGACAGCCGCGCTTTGCGATATGGCGATGGTCTTTTCGAAACCATGTTGTGGAAAGATGGGGATATCCGCTTTTTGAAACGACACATCGATCGATTACAGCAGGGCATGCAAACCCTACAGCTGGAGGAGTCGACAAAATTTGACGAGTTTTTTTTGCGTTCCAAAACTGAGGAGCTTATTCGCAAAAACAATATGCTGGGGCAGCAGGCGCGCGTTCGGTTAACGGTATTTCGTGCTGGCGGCGGCCTCTATTCGCCCGATACGAACAAACCGATGTACTGCCTTCAGGTATCTCGGATAGCAACCTCCCTGCGCGACAAGAAGCTTGGGCTCATAGTCGATCTATACACCGAGTTTAAGAAGCCTTACAGTGACCTCTCACATTTAAAATCAAACAATGCGCTGATCTATGTTATGGCGGGTTTGTACAAGAAGAAGTTTGCCTATGATGAAGTGTTCATTCTTAATCAGGAAGGATACCTTTGTGAAGCATTGACTTCCAATATATTTGTGTATTACGAGAAGGTTCTTTATACGCCGGCGATCACCGAGGGCTGTGTAGCAGGTGTAATGCGCAGCGTGATGATGGACATTGCCAAATCTGAAAATATCCAAGTCGTCGAGGCTCAAATCAGCCCGGAAATTATGAAACAGGCTGATGAGATATTCTGTACGAATGCCGTACAGGGTGTACAGTGGGTGATGGGCTATAAACAGAAACGCTATTTCAACAAAATTTCAAGGATAATGCAGGATAAGCTTCAGCACTGGCCGGATGGCGAGCAAGACTAGGGGGCGCAGGAGCGTGGCTGTTATGGAAGTAGGCTTTGACACCACTTTCATAACAACCGGCTCATCCTAGCCTCCTTTTTTTGTCGATCTACCGCTGTCAATGGGGGCGATTTCAGACAGTTCGTTTCCGATTGCGCTGCACCAAAAGATAGCTGATGTACAGAAAAACCAACCATATTGGTATCAGTTCAACAGATATCTTCAATCCCGTAAACCACATCATCACAAGAACGCCTAAAAGAAATAGCAAGCTAGCATAATTCGTTAATGGATACCATATGGTGGGGAAGATAGAACGTTCTTTCTGCTTGCTCAGTTTCTGTTTGAAAAATATGTGCGTGAGGGAGATCATGATCCAGTTGATGACTAGTGAGGATACGACCAAGCTCATCAAGACTTCCAACGCCCTTTCGGGCATTATCTTGTTGATGACAATACAAACTGCGACTAGGCCCGCAGAAACAAGAATGGCATTAATGGGCGAATGGTTACTGTTCAGTTTTGTTAAAAATCTTGGAGCATTGCGCTGTTCGGCCAATCCAAAAAGCATACGGGAGTTACTGTAAACGCAACTGTTATAAACCGAGAGTGCCGCAGTCAGAACAATAAGATTAAGAACATTGGCAATGATATTCGTCAGATAATAGGTCGCTCCAAAAAGCTCGAACTGTAAACCTTTTAGGCTAGCAAACACCTCGACAAAAGGACTTGTTTCCGATGTGATATCTCGCCAAGGCATCAGTGAAAATAGGATGATCAAAGAGCCAATGTAAAAAATCAAGATGCGCCAAAGTACTTGGTTGGTGGCTTTTGGTATGTTTTTTTCTGGATTTTCTGCTTCGGCCGCGGTAATACCGACAAGCTCAAGGCCTCCGAACGAAAACATGATCATGACCAGCGCAGCCAAAAGGCCTTGGTAAGAGCCACTCTCCGTGGTAGAGAGCCATCCTTTTGGAAAGAAGCCGCCATCATTTGTCAGGTTGTTTATGCTGGCATGCTCGCCGGCATTGCCACTGATCAGTAGATATGATCCAAAGATGATCATGGCAATGATCGCGACAACCTTAACAATGGAAAACCAAAATTCTGTTTCGCCGTAAACTTTCACCGAGGCTAAATTCAATGCATTGATTACGAAAAAAAAGAACAAACTGGAAACCCATAGTGGAATCTCTGGCCACCAAAACTGTACGTAGTGGCCTATAGCCGTCAGTTCAGCCATACTGACCAACAGATATAATACCCAGTAGTTCCACCCCGAAGCATACCCGGCAAATGAACCCCAGTATTTGTTGGCAAAATAGCTGAAGCTGCCCGATACAGGCTCCTGCACGACCATCTCTCCGAGCTGACGCATGATAAAGAAAGCTATTAGGCCAGCGATAGCATAACCTAGAATAACAGATGGACCAGCTAAGACGGCAGCTTGGCCAATCCCCAAAAATAAGCCTGTTCCGATTGCTCCGCCTAAAGCAATCAACTGAATATGCCGATTGCTTAGTCCTCGCTTTAATTTCTTTGTTTCTGTTGTTTTAGTTTCCAAGAGATATACAGTGATAGGTGTATTAGTTAGTTTCGATAGAAAACGCAGCATAGCTATGCTACTGTTTTCTATTGTTTATTCCGATTGTACGATAGCCGACCAGTTCATCCCAGTATGTGCCGATACGCCTGTTATAGATTAGTATTTGGTAATCATTGCCCGTGTCAAAATAGCTCCCAGAGAAGGCATCCGTTACTGCTTTTTTGTCGGGTTCTTCCAATACGTAGGTATAGTCATACAGGCCCTGCTTTAACTTCAATGCGGTCGTCCAACAGTCACGTGTTTGATCATATTGAAGCTTGTTTTCGGCGGTGCGTGTGTAATTATTGAATCCGCCGACAATATAGATATTTCCTGTTACCTTTTTCTCTGTTTTTAGTGAAAAGTGAACGATGGCATAGTCGCTGTCGACAGTCTGATCGTTGAAATCTTGGTTTCTGATATAGAAACGTCCGTTCTCATCAAAGGTAGACGCATAGCTGTTTTGCTGCTGGTCGTTATCGGTATACAGATGCACAATGATGGTGGAGTCGCTTGTCTGCAAGGATTGTACCCGCTCCGAAGCGGTACGGAAGCTCCTAAGATCCACAAAGCGAAACTCGCTACCGCCTTCGAAATCCAATGTTTCGGCGTTATTGTAGCGGAACAGGTTGGTATTGAAGAAATTCGGCTGTCGTAGTTTTAAGGTACGGTCTGGGCGTTGGTTCTGCAATACATAAACTGTTAGGTCGCGTTGAGGATTAGGGATAGTAAGCGCTGTGCTTAAATCAATATTGAGTTTCTGATTATGCGGTCGCTTGTGGACATTTAGCGAGGGCTGAATAGCAGCGGTTATCTTCACCAAATCGTTCAGCACGTAAAACCTGCGGGTGAGCAGCAGCCGTTCCTTGTCGCCGTCTTCATATACTTGAAGAATATAATTTCCCGCCAGTTTTGGTTTTAACGTGGCCGACGGAAAAGCCAATGTGTACCGCGTGTAGGGTTGGATTGTGCCCTTGGAGGGCATAAAGTCGTTTATTCTATCTTCGTTGAAACCGTCGACGTAATCCAAGATCGTTGCGCGGCTAGGGGTCCAGTCCTCGTTGCAATGCACGATGCAAAAATAATAATTGCGCACATCGCCCCGCAGATCATCGAAGGAGAGAAGGAGCTTGCTGTTTCCGCCAATTTGGTAAACCGGAAATTCATTTTCCTCACCCTCCGGATAAAGCTGCACGCTGCGAATACTGGAAAGGTATGATCGATCATCATAGCGCAATTCTTGTCGTGGCGACCGTTCAAAACGTACCTTTTGATTTTTCCTCTTTTGTGCGAACGAAAGTACGGCGAGATTCGATAAAATCAGCAATGACAATAATCGCAAAGTGAAAGCGGTATTCATTCGGTAAAAATAACAAAACCGAGCTATTATCAGGGGACACTGCTGAATTAATTTCACCGTCCCGCACGAAAATCGGTCCAGCAAATAATAGTTTCCGCAGGAGGAATGCGATAGCAAACTAGCCTTTACCCTGGCTTTTCTCTACCTGCTGATTGGATAACGCACATCCACAACCCTTGCCGCAACCCGTCGACTTCTTCCTTGAAGGCATAAATCTCCTCAGCAAGTAACCTATTGCAGCGATGAAAACCAGCGCGACGATAATGTATTGTATAGTTAAATCCATCGTTTATTTCATGAGTTGGTACACGACCAATGCGAGCACATAAGCTATACCGGTCATCATGCATGTCTGTATCGCGGTCCATTTCCAGGATCCGGTTTCGCGTTTCATGATGGCGATAGTACTCATGCACTGCATGGCAAATGCGTAGAATAACAATAACGAGATACCCGACGCCAAATTGTACGCTGGCTGTCCTGTATTTCTATTTATTTCGGATTTCATTTTACTCAGCAATGTTTGTTTTTGTTCATCATCTTCGATATCTACGTCTTCGCCCAAGCTATAGACCGTTGCCATCGTGCCGACAAATACTTCACGTGCCGCAAACGAGGATACCAGTCCGATACCCATTTTCCAATCGTAACCAAGTGGTGCAACGATCGGTTCAATGCCCATGCCAATGTATCCCAAGAACGAGTGTTCTAGTTTGAATGATGCGATTTCCTCGCTGAGATCCGCCTCGCTCAAGTCGGGATTTGCTTCGGTCACGTAGCGCTCTGCTTCGTTAAATCGGTCGTTAGGGCCAAAGTTACCCAATACCCACAATACAATAGCCATCGCCAGGATTATTTTACCTGCACCAAAAAGAAAGCCTGATGTCTTGTCCCACACATTATTGGTGACATTGCGCCAGTCAGGTGTTTTGTAAGAAGGCAATTCAAAAATCAAGAACGATTTATGGTTGCTTTTCACAATTTTATTTAGCACCCAGGCTGATAGCAATGCGGCCACCACACCGAGAATATAGAGCAAGTTCAGCACCAAGCCCTGTAAGCCAAAGCCCAAAAAGGTATTGTTGGGTATCACGAGGGCAATAAGCACGACATAGATCGGTAGGCGTGCAGCACAGGTCATAAATGGCGTAACCAACATGGTGATAAGCCTTTCTTTGGTATTCTCTATATTCCGGGCGGCCATAATGGCTGGAACGGCACAACCGACGCCAGACATCAACGGGATAACGGATTTTCCGTTCAATCCATAGGGGCGTAACCATCTATCCATCAGGAAGACCACACGGCTCATATAACCCGTTTCTTCCATTAGCGAGACCAGTAGGAATAGGATAGCAATTTGCGGTACGAAAATAACGATGCCACCGATACCAGCTAAGATTCCCTGCGTAATCAAATCGGAGATCGGGCCTTCAGGCAGGCTGGCGGCCGTCAGGTCAACAAAAGCGGCGAAATGCTCGTCAATCCAGTCCATGATCGGGGCAGATAGCGTGAATACCAACTGGAAAAGTATAAACAGCAGCAAAAAGAAAATCACATAGCCCCACACCGGATGCAGCAGAATTTTATCTATATGATTTGTTTTGCTGACATGTAGATTCTCCTTCACCAACACTACGTTCGCAATATCGCGTTCTACTTGGGCGTTGCGCTGCATGGCTTCCCATTTCTGCAGCTGGTTGCCTGAAATGTTGTGGTGATTGCGAATTTCCACCAGTCGTCGGCGCTGTTCAAGCGAAATAAACGAGACGTGCTCCTGCGCCAAAAATTGCCAAGTCTGGTATTCGGTGCTTAGCGGGAATAGCTTTTTAGCATCATCCAGTGCCTCCTTGTACTGTCCGTCAGCGATGAAACGGCTGAGGTGATGTGAAGGACGGATATCAAAGGCTTGAACAAGCTCTTGTATGCCTTTGCCATTTCTAGCATCTGTAGTCAAGACCTTCGTACCCAGATAGGCTTCCAGTTTTTGATAGTCAATCTCCAGACCTTTTGCCGCTAGCTCATCGATCATGTTGATAACGAAAATCGCTGGCACACCTAATTCGCGCGCTTGCTGGTAGAGGATAACCGAGCGTTTTATGTTGTTGGGTTCTGCGACAACCACGACCAAATCGGGGAATGATAGACTTTCCTTATTGGCAAGTGAATTGAAGACAATTTCTTCGTCCAATGATGTTGGAAATAGCGTATATGTGCCCGGTAGATCGATAACTGTATATGTTTTTCCGTTGGCTTTTACGTACCCTTCCCTTTTCTCCACGGTGATACCGGGATAGTTTCCTACATGTTGATGTAGCTTGGTGATTCGATTAAACAAGGAGGTTTTTCCAACGTTGGGGTTCCCCAGCAGGGCAATGACTGTGTTCTTCATGGGCTTATCTTTCGACAAAAATGTGGGCAGCTTCCGATTTACGTATGGCGACTAAACTGTTCGAACCAAGGAGATGTAGCCCAATAGGGCCGTTGAAGGGGGCTTTATGCCTAACTTCGATCGTACATCCAGGAAGCAGGCCCATCTCAAAAAATTTGGCAGGTAATTCGGTGGCATTCAATTCGCTAATCTTAGCTACATCACCGACTTTCAAGATGTCCAACGTGAAACTTTTTTGCATTTTCTCTGTTAAAATGATAATATAATCTATATTCGTGATCGAAAATATTTCGCTGTGCGACCAAAGATAACTAATTTAGATTTATTCTACGTAATTTAAGTTGTCACACTTTTGTATTACTAAGCCGCGTTTATGAAGATTGAAGAGGAACTTAAAGTAAAGAAATTCACCAATGATTGGCAGCGTGCTACGGTCAACATATTGTTCACGGCCAGTTGGCTGGGGCTTATATTGGAAAAACGCGCTGCAAAAAAACAGATAACCCTGCAGCAGTTCAACGCGTTACGGATATTGCGTGGTCAGTTGCCCAATCCCACGACGAACAATCTGTTGCGTGATCGCATGATCAGCAATACTCCCGATATATCTCGCTTGGTAGATCGTATTGTTAGTAAGGATCTTGCCTCACGTACCAAAAATAAGGATGATAAGCGTGCTGTAGATCTATACATCACCCAAAAAGGACTCGATCTGCTGGATGAAATGGAAGAAGATATGATGCTTACGGATATCTTGCCCGAGCAATTGTCTGCACAGGAGGCCGCTATGCTAAGTGACCTTTTGGATAAGCTACGTGGCCCAGCTGAAAACCGTTAGTGCTGATGGCCCTCATGATCTCCTACGTGATCGTGTACTTCTTCATGGAGATGTCTGTGATCCGTAGGGTGCGTATGATGCCCGTGGTGGTGGTCGTGCCCCTCAAAAAGGAAGTTGGCTAAAGATACCAATACGCCCAGTAGCACAGCGATCATTTTTTTCTTGTTGAACTTGTGGTGATCCGCCGATCCGGATTCGAACAGTATGGTTGTCGATATGTGCAGGAATATACCGATCACAATAGCCATAATTTTATCGAAGTATTTTGCAATACTGCCGATATCGCCCTCACTGATACCTTTACTGGTGATAAATCCAAGAGGCGTCATGGCAGCGAAGAGTAAAACAAACAGTCCGATTTGGGTTTTGGATAAGCGCGTGCTCAATAAAAGGCTACCCAAGGCAAATGCAGCCGGTATGTGATGGATAGCAATACCAAAGACAAGTTCAGATTGATGACCTGCAGCAAGAGGCATGCCCTCTAGGAAAGCATGCAGACAAAGGCTCACCATAATCCCAAGTGGAAAAACTTGATGGTTATGGTGATGGATATGACCATGCTCAACGCCTTGAGAGAATTGCTCCAAAATCAATTGAAAAAGAAAACCGCCTAAAATATATAATCCTAATATCTCTGGCCGTGTGCCATCGCTTAAGTAAACATGGGGGATAAGGTGCAGCACCGTGATGCTGAACAGATAGGCCCCACTAAAGGAAAGCACGAGTTTAAGCAGGCTGGTATTATCTCGTTTTACAAAGAAAACCGATACCCCGCTGGCAAAAGCAGAAATAAATAGGATGCTGACGATTAGTATTGAACTCATGTTGTTGCTGATGTTTCGGTAAGATTATCGTTTTGGAGAACGTCGGGAAAAAATCGCTTGAACAGATAGCCAACGCCTGTTCCGATCAGGATACCGAGTATGGCCCCGCAAAGGATATCGATAGGGTAGTGTACCCCAACATATATTTGTGAAAAACTGATTACGCTGGCCCAAGTGATCCCTAGCCATAAAGCATGTTTCCAACGTCTGCGGAATAAGGCGATCCAAAAGAAAGCCATGGCAAAATGGTTGGTAGCATGCGAAGAGGTGAAACTGAAACCAGAGCCGCAACGCACGCGGATATTTACCTCGTTCTTAAAAACAAGATCGTTGCAAGGACGTATGCGCTTTACATTCTTTTTTATTAAATGGGATGATAGCGCATCTGAAATGCCAAAATTTGCCAATGTAAATGCAACGATCAAAATTCCCATCTTGCCATAGTGCTTGATGAAGAAAATAATCAGAAAAAGATAAAGCGGAGCCCATGTGTATGGGTTTCGCAAAATTGGGAGTAGCCAATCAAAAAAAGGATTGCTTAATCCTTGATTGATGGCCAGAAAAACTTCCTGGTCAAAATGAATGAGTTGATTCAACATGATTTAAGTAGCTATATAAATACCCCCAAAAATAATTAATAAATATATAGGTCGTGTGCTTTTAACAAAACGACACAATGTTGCAACAAAGGTATGCTTTTGCCTGCAAATGTGAAACTTTTATATGATAATTTGTGATATAAAGTTATTTTTACGGTTCAAATAATTGACTATGACACTTATTAAATCAATATCGGGTATCCGCGGTACTATTGGCGGGCGGTCTGGGGAAGGACTCACACCGATAGATATCGTAAAGTTTACTGCCGCATTTGGAAAGATTCTTTTACGCAATACCGGCAACAATAAAATTGTCGTCGGCCGGGATGCACGGTTGTCTGGCGAAATGGTCAGCAACTTAGTTGTGGGAACATTGCAGAGCATCGGCGCCGATGTTGTCAATCTCGGGTTGTCTACGACACCGACGGTAGAAATCGCCGTACCCTTAGAGCAGGCTGCCGGTGGTATCATCTTGACAGCATCCCATAACCCTGGGCAATGGAATGCGCTCAAACTGCTCAACAGCAAAGGTGAGTTTATTAGCGACGTGGAAGGGAAGGAAGTGCTTGCATTAGGTGAAAACTTGGATTTTGATTTTGCCGAAGTCGCTGCGTTGGGGAATGAAACAAAGGAAGATGGCTATTTACAAAAGCATATCGATGCGGTCTTGGCCTTGCCTTTGGTCGATGTAGCCGCAATTCGCGCGGCAAAGTTCAAGATCGCAGTAGATGCCGTAAATAGCACGGGTGGAATCTTTATTCCGGCGTTGTTGGAGGCATTGGGTGTACAGACAGTATACAAGATACATTGCGATCCGAACGGGCACTTTCCGCACAATCCAGAGCCTTTGAAGGAACACTTGACGGATCTTTCAGACGCTGTATTGCAAAATAGTGCGGATTTGGGAATCGCCGTAGATCCAGATGTGGACCGTTTGGTCTTTATGATGGAGGATGGCGAATTGTTTGGCGAGGAATATACACTGGTGGCTGTCGCAGATTATATTTTAGCACATACCAAAGGGAACACCGTTTCCAACTTGAGCTCGACGCGTGCTTTGCGGGATGTGACCCAAAAGCATGGCGGCGAATATTTTGCTGCTGCAGTAGGCGAGGTCAATGTGGTAACGAAAATGAAAGAAGTCAATGCGGTGATTGGTGGTGAAGGAAACGGTGGCGTGATTTATCCAGATTCCCATTACGGAAGGGATGCACTAGTAGGCGTTGCCCTGTTTTTAAGCCACTTGGCAAAAATGGGCGTAAAGGCATCTGCTTATCGAGCCGATTTGCCCCAATACTTCATGTCCAAAAATAAGATTACGTTGACACCATCGCTGGATATAGACAATCTTTTAGCAAAAATGGAAGATAAATATAAGCAAGAACGGTATAGCAACATCGATGGGTTAAAGATCGATTTTGAGAACGAATGGGTACATCTGCGAAAATCCAACACGGAGCCTATAATCCGTATCTACTCAGAAGGGCCTACCCCAGATGCAGCCGAAGCGATTGCACAACGAATCATCCGAGAGATAGAAGAAATTATCAACTAAAAGAAGCGGCCTAGGCCGCTTCTTTTAGTTATGACCATTTCCAAGCCAGTATTCGGATCCTTTTATTGCCGTGCGTCATCGGGATTATTTCCAGCTGTGGCACTTTGTGGTACTCTAAAATAGCAATTAAGGGTTTTAAGCTGTCTTTATCGGATACCAAGGTTGTGATCCAACCCAATTGTTCCTTAAAGTTCATGCTCTCATAAATCATCGTGCGAATAAACTGCTTTTCGCCGCCATCGCACCATAGCTCATTTGGATGGCCCCCAAAATTCTGGACGGGCAGTTTGCTGCTATCTTTGTGCAGATTATTGAATTTACGGGTTGTTTGCTGCCAGTTATCCTCTCGCGACTTGAAGAATGGGGGGTTGCATACCACGACATCAAAGCGATCTTCGGGAATGATAATACCAGTAAACACTTGGTTTTTCTCCTCCTGCAGCCGGAGACTGATGTCGCGTTTCAAACCCACGTTTGATTTGAGGGTAGACTGCGCATGGTTTAATACTGCCAACTCAATATCCGTGCCGACCGCACTCCATTGATAGCTGCGTTGTGCAACTATCGGATAAACAACCGATGATCCCGTGCCAATGTCCAGCATTTTCACCTTATATCCTTTGGGGATACTGCCATCATGGTCCTTGGCAAGTAAATCCGCCACGTAATGTATATAATCTGCCCGACCCGGAATAGGGGGACAAAGACTATTTTTGATGATAGACCAATTGTCTATTTGGTAATAGGTTTGCAAAAGGGCTTTGTTCAGTTCAAAAACAGCCTCCGGATTGGAGAAATCTATGGACTCGGTGCCTGCGGGGGTTGTTACGATAAATGCTTTTAAGGCCGGATTTTTCGAACTTAATTTTTTTATATCATATCCGTTCGCATGTAAGTTACGCGGATGCAGATTTTTGCTTGCTGATGTACGAGGCATGAATGAGTATTTTATGCAAAGGTAGCATAAATATTGTTGTATTTGGCGAAACTGCTATATTTGACAGCTTAAGGCTTTAGGAATGGCAGATGTTGATATCAAAGATTTTTTAGAAAGGAAAGTGCAGGAATTTAACAAACCCAGCTTTATTGATAGCGATCCGATTTGTATACCCCACCTATTTTCCAGCAAGCAGGACATCGAGATTATGGGTTTTTTTGCCGCCATTCTAGCTTGGGGGCAACGTAAAACCATCATCAATAAATGCAAAGAATTGATCGAGCGTTTCGATGGTGTTCCAGCTCAATTTATCCAACAGCACCAAGAACAGGATTTAAAGCAGCTGTTGGGGTTTAAACATCGCACATTCAATGACACGGACCTCCTGTACTTTGTGGCCTTTTTGCGTTTCCACTATCGTTCATTTTCTTCGTTGGAAGATGCATTCCTCTTAACCCGGCCAACGACACATTTCCGAATGGAAGACGCGCTTAACGCGTTCAAGGATTATTTCTTTTCGTTGCCAGAGCATCCAATACGCACAAAGAAACATATTAGCTCGCCTGCACAGAAATCTAGTTGCAAACGTTTGAACATGTTTCTGCGCTGGATGGTACGACGAGATATCCACGGGGTAGATTTTGGAATTTGGACCCGCATAGCCCCTCGAGATCTTATTTGCCCGTGTGATGTTCACGTAGATCGTGTGGCGCGGAGATTTGGCTTGATCGTCTCCGATAAGATCAACTGGAAAACTGCTGTGGAACTGACGAACAATCTGAAAGCTTTCGATCCGCAGGATCCTGTTAAGTATGATTTTGCGCTTTTTGGAATCGGCGTAGAAGGGGAGGTCTAGAAAGCGGGCTGTCATGCCAACGCTTTCCAGGATATTTTAGGTGTTGGCTATGCGCAGCAAGAGATCAACCATTCTGTTGGAGTACCCAAATTCATTGTCGTACCACCCCACGACCTTTACCAGACCACCAACGATCGACGTGAGCTGTGCATCAAACACACAGGAGTAAGGGTTGTTGATGATGTCGACAGAAACGATAGGATCTTCAGTATAGAAAAGCACATTGGATAAACTGCCCTCGGCCGCTTCCTTAAATTTTTGGTTAATGGCCTCGACGGTAGTGGCTGTACGTAGCGTGCAAGTGAAGTCGGTAAGTGATCCATTGAGCACAGGGACACGAATACCAGCACCACCCAGCCGGCCTTCCAAATGGCCAAACACATTGGTGATTGCCTTGGCAGCGCCTGTCGTGGTGGGAATGATGGACGAGGAGGCCGCGCGGGCACGACGAAGGTCCCGATGTGGGGCATCGTGCAGGTTCTGATCGCCCGTCATGGAATGTACCGTGGTAATATAACCATCATTGATTCCCCAATTTTCATCGAGAATCTTGACCAGGGGTGCGACATTATTAGTGGTGCAGGATGCGTTGGAGAACAGATCGCTGCTCCAGTCGAAGTCCGCATCGTTAATACCCAAGACCACAGTAGGTACATCTTTATCTGTAGATGGAGCGGAGATAATCGTCTGTTTGGCACCTGCCTGCAAATGCTTTGACGCTTGTTCACGACTCGTGAAAAATCCCGTCGATTCGACCACGGCATGAATACCCAGATTGGCCCAAGGCAGATTTTCTGGATCTCTTTCCCGAAACACCCGTATGCGATGCCCATCGACATACAGGCTTTCGTCATCGAAGGTAACCGTATGCGGGAAGGGACCATGAACCGAGTCATATTTCAGCAAATGGGCCAGGGTAGCCGTGTCTGTGAGATCGTTGATGGCGACTACCGCTATACGGTCTTGTAAGTTACGGCGGTAAATATTGCGCAACGTATGACGGCCTATGCGGCCAAAACCATTGATGGCTGTTTTCATTATCTGGTAAACTCAGCCAATACGAAACCGATCTCCTTTTCGCCGTCCCAACTGTTTTTTAACTGCCCATCGGCACCATACACGTAGTTTGCGGGAAATTGCTGCGGCACATGGAATTTTTGTATAAATTCTTGGTTCCGATCGTACAGCACTTCAACGTTTGGCTTATCAACAAGCTCTTTACCGAATGTTTCCAGAAAAGAAGCCATCAAAGCGGGGTCGTTCATGGAGATAAAATAAAGATTGACATCCTTGATCGCGGCATAATTTTTTGCGAGCAGGCCGGCTTCATGTTGGCAATGCCCGCAGCTTGGATCAAACAAAATAAATGCGGTATTCTTCCCCGCAGGAATATCTGCTTTCGTGAATCCAATGCCAGATTTCACTTTATAGAATTTAAAATCAGGCATGCTGGGAGCGGCTTCCTTGGCCATGGCAGGAGCTGCCGCCGGGGAAGATGCTGCTGCATGTTCGTGCTGCGCAGGGGTGGGGTGGGGTGCGTTCGGATTGTCGGCGGTTTGCGCGGTGTTGCCCGACTGGCAGGCGCTGAAAAAGACCAACGTACCTAATGCCATGCTACTGAAAAAGTATTTCATTGATAAGGTGTTTTTTTAATATCCAAAATTATGAAAATTTGCTGCAAGGCAACTTAAAAAAAGCAGGAAATGATGATAAAATGAAAAAAGGCTTCTGATTTTACCAGAAGCCTTCATTCGTATGTTTTGCTTGTTTCTTACGGCGCCACAACTTTTGCAGCCGGAACCTTCTCTTCAGAGATATGATTTCCTCTACCCAAGTCGTATACCGCTGGAGCAGCAAGGATAATCGACGAGTACGTACCTACAACGATACCGATTAAGATCGCGAAGGAGAAACCGCGAATAACTTCGCCGCCGAAAATAAACAGGACGACCAATACAAAGATGATGGTTAACGACGTGATGACCGTACGGCTCAATGTCGTGTTGATGGCATGGTTGATGACATCACCGAAATTTTTGCTGTGCGCCCCCGGTTTGGTCAAATCCTCCCGAATACGATCAAATACAACGACCGTATCGTTTACCGAATAACCCAAGACGGTCAAAATAGCCGCTACAAAATGTTGATCGATATCCAGCGAGAAAGGAACGATACCATCCAAAATGGAGAAAAGTCCCAATAAGATCACACCATCATGGATCGTCGCAACAGCTGCCCCGGCAGAATATTGCCATTTGCGGAAACGGATCAGGATATATCCAGCGATGATCAAAATCGAGAATATGGCAGACCAAACAGCTCTGTCTTTAATATCTGTTGCAATACTTGGCCCAACCTTTTGCGAAGAGAGGATTTCGTACTTGTTGTTAGCAATCTTCGACAGACCTTCATTTAACCGAGCTAAAACTTCTGCATCGGCTTCGTCGCTTGTTTCCTCAATATGGTAGGTCGTCGTTACCCGTACTTGGTTTTCGCTACCAAAAGTCTTGACTTCGGTCGTGGATTGGAAGGTCTCGTCCAAATTTTTTCGTACATCTTCCAGATCTACAGGTTGATCGTAGCGTATCGTATACGTGCGGCCTCCTTTAAAATCAACACCCAATGAGAAACCTTTGGTGAAGATGGCACCCAAACTAATTACTACCGCAACGATCGAAATGGCATAGAATAGCTTGCGCTTCTTGATAAACTGGAAGTTGGCGTTTTGAAGGGTTTTTGCAGACCAAGGGTATGATACCGAAATCTTCATGTCTTTTCCGAGCATATATTCGAAGATCAAACGTGAAATGAAGATCGAAGTGAACAAGGATGTAACGATACCGATCATCAAGGTCGTTGCAAAACCTAAGATAGGTCCGCTACCAAAGAAGAAGAGCACTAAGCCCACCAAGAAAGTGGTTATCTGCGAATCCAAGATGGAAGGCATGGCATGTCTATAACCATCGGCTATGGCCTGACGGATACCTTTTCCAGCCCGTAGCTCCTCCCGGATGCGCTCGTAGATCAGGACGTTGGCATCCACTGCGGTACCCATGGTCAAGACGATACCTGCAATACCGGGAAGGGTTAACACGGCGTTTAAGGAAGCCAATATACCCATCAAGAAAAATACATTGAATAACACGGCGATATTTGCGGCAATGCCCGCACGATTGTAATAGGCAATCATGAAGATCATCACGACGACAATACCGATCACAGCAGAGTTTACACCGGCGTCGATCGCTGCCTGCCCTAACGAAGGACCAACAATAGCTTCTTCCACTATTTTCGCCGTAGCTGGAAGACGACCCGCTTTCAATACGTTTGCCAAATCTTTGGTATCTTCTATCGTGAAGTTACCCGAGATTTGTGAACTACCGTTTGGAATCTCCTCATTCACCGACGGAGCGGAATACACAACACCGTCCAATACGATGGCGATGGATTCTCTATTTTGGGCAGCCTGTGCTGTTACCTTGCGCCATTGGCGCGCGCCTTCCGTATTCATCTCCATGGATACGACAGGTCTGTTCTGTTGATCGAAATTGTCGCGTGCATCGGTCACCACGTCGCCCGTCATAACGGCACCGCTCTCCATGCCGGAAGTTTTAATAGCGTACAACGACAAGAAATTCGGCGTTCTTTGCTCCGGTTTAACGGCCCAAAGGAGTTTGAGGTTCCCTGGTATCGTTGCCTTTACTTCTGGGCGATTGAGATAGGCGTTCACACGTGCCGTATCTTTAAGGTTAGCTGCACCAACCATCGGGCCAGGCATCAGGGTAGGCTGGCCATTATCGCCCATGTATGTTGCCGGATTTAATAAGGCGAATAGGGGATTGCTGGCAGCCAGCTCAGCGGGAACGGCAGTAGAGTCAGTGCTGTCTTTCTTGCCAGCACCAAGGTTGGCAAGAAGATTGTCGTCATTACTCGTGCTATCAGCCGTTGCTGTAGAGTCTTTTGACGCAACGGCAGGTTTTGATGCCGCTGGCGTATTGGTTTTTAGCGAAGAAGCTAAAATATTATTGATGTTTTCTAGTAAAGGGTATACTTGAAAGTTATCATGCGTCGCATAAAACTCCAGTTTGGCCGAACCTTGCAAAAGCTTGCGTACCCGATCCTCATCATTTACGCCTGGCAACTCAATCAGTATGCGATTAGTACCCTGCTGAATCTGGATATTAGGTGACGCAACTCCAAATTTGTCGATACGTGTCCGAAGTACTTTATAGGAGTTTTGAATGGCATTATCGGCTTCTTTATCCAAAAAGCTGCGCACATCAGCGTCGGAGCTGGTTGCCTTGATCAAGGACGAATTATCCTTTGTCGCGAAGAATGTCGCTAATGGTGTGGATGCTCCACTCGCTTTATAGGCTCCGATAAACAACTCTACCACACCTTTGTTTTCGGTCTTGCTCTGCTGAACGGCCGTTTCCAGGGCTGTGTTGAATTTATCGTCTTTGGGATTGTTGGCCAAGTTTCTGATCAGCTCGTCCAAGGAAATTTCCATGGTCACGTTCATGCCCCCTTTGAGATCCAGTCCCAACGCGAGCTCATGCGCTTTAGCTTCTCTGTACGTGAACTTTGCAAGTCCTAAATTATAAACTTCTTCACCTGCCATCGAATCTAGATACGCCTTTTCTTTGGCCATATCGCCTTTGGCATAATTAGAAGCATCTCGTTCTACTTTTCGTGTAACAAATGTGAATGATAGGGAATAGAGGCATGCTATTGACACCACTATTACCAAAAATTTAATCAGCCCTTTACTCTGCATTGTCTGTATTCGTGTATTTGTTTGATAGTTTATATTATTCTCTATGTATGATTTAGCCTCATAATACCTAGCCAAGATTCGCAAAGGTATAAAAATTTTGTATAAAGAATACATTCTTCCATAGATATGCAAACAAAAAACGATTTTAATTGTATGCGGGCAGGAAAGGGTCTGTGGATAAGAAGGATGTGTAGGGAAATAGGGCGAAAGAAAGGTAGGGAGGCAAAGAACGGGCTACGCCTCCCTACGCTGGATGTTATTCGAATTTATTTGATGGTAAATTTGAAACCCAACGTAAAACGAGCAGGTTCAAAAGACGAATTGTTGGTTAGATTCCACCAAGGCTTCCAGTCAAAGTGGAAAGCGATTGGTGCAGTTGGGATTTTATACTCCAAACCGGCAGCTGGTCTAATAGCGAAATAGGTTTGGTCTTCATCGCCAAACCAACGGCGATCGTCCACAAAAGTCAACTGCGGTCCTACGCCCACATACCACCCAAGGCCGTTGGTGCCCGAGATTTGCTGGTTGTAGGAGTAGTCTACCCCCAAGGTGATGATGTCATCACCAAACAAGACCTGTGCGTTACCCGCATTAGCTCCGCCAAAAGAGTGCTTTATTTGTGGTCCTACCAAGGTAGGGCCATCACCTACATCTATCCCAATTCCGATAGCCGTTCTGTAAGGTGTCTGTGCAGCCGCCTCCTGTGCGCCCAGCGCCAAAAATGTCGCTGACAATAACGATAAAAATACTTTTTTCATGGTTGCTTAATCTATAATTTCATAGGCCATCGATTTTCGATGACGCGTTTGGCAACCCTTTGCAAATAGTTTGCCAAACATCGTTATTGCCGCCGAAAAAAGCCAAACAAAATCTGATTTTAATCTGAATGTCATCCTTTTCCAAAAAGCCAATAAATTTTGATAATTTCGATAAAATGCTTAGATTTGCCCGGCAAATAGAAACTCCTAAGATATTTGCCCTATGCAATTAGACCCACAAAAATTTGTAGCTGAAGGTCTCACATACGACGACGTTTTGCTTATCCCCGCTTATTCAGAAATCTTGCCTCGCGACGTTGATACGAGCACGCAATTGACTAGAAAGATCAGGTTGAATATTCCGTTGGTATCTGCCGCGATGGATACGGTGACGGGTGCTGAATTAGCTATTGCTATTGCGCAGGCAGGCGGTATCGGTATGTTACATAAAAACATGTCGATCGAAGAACAGGCGGCGGAAGTCCGTAAAGTAAAAAGGTCAGAAAGTGGGATGATCCAAGATCCAGTCACGTTATTGGAAGGATCCACCGTGGGTGATGCCTTTAAGATTATGAAGGACCATAAGATTGGTGGAATTCCCATTGTTAGTGAAGTGGGTAAACTCGTCGGTATTGTTACAAATCGCGATTTACGCTTCCAAAAAGATATGTCGAAACCGATTAATGAGTTGATGACGAAAGCCAATTTGGTGGTGGCGCCCGAAGGGACGGATTTAATTCAGGCAGAAGAGATCTTGCAGAATGAAAAGATTGAAAAACTGCCGGTGGTGGATGGCGAAGGTAACCTAAAAGGTCTGATTACGTTCAAAGATATACAAAAATACAAACATTACCCAAATGCGGCGAAGGACAGCCATGGGCGTCTGTTGGTAGGTGCCGCAGTAGGGGTGACCGCTGATACGTTAGCGCGTATTGCCGCATTGGTTAAGGCAGGGGTTGATGTGGTGACGATCGATACGGCACACGGTCATTCCAAAGGTGTGTTAGAAAAATTGAAAGAAGTAAAAGCGGCATATCCTGCATTGCAGGTTATCGTCGGTAACATCGCAACCGGCGCAGCTGCAACGGCCTTGGCGGAAGCTGGTGCAGACGCTGTAAAAGTAGGGATAGGTCCCGGCTCCATCTGTACGACGCGGATTATTGCCGGCGTCGGTGTGCCTCAGCTGTATGCCGTATACGAGGTTGCGAAAGCGCTGAAGGGCACTGGAGTACCGTTAATCGCAGACGGCGGTATCAAACAGACTGGGGATATTGCGAAAGCTATAGCCGCAGGTGCAGATACCATTATGGCAGGTTCTTTGTTTGCTGGCGTAGAAGAGGCGCCAGGCGAAACCATTATCTATGAAGGACGTAAGTTCAAGTCGTACAGAGGTATGGGGTCGCTGGAAGCAATGGAAAAAGGTTCCAAAGACCGCTACTTCCAAGATGTAGAAGACGACATTAAAAAATTGGTGCCCGAAGGTATTGTGGGGCGTGTTCCGTACAAAGGAACCCTAGGAGAGGTGGTTTACCAATATATTGGTGGCCTGCGCGCATCAATGGGGTATTGCGGTGCAGCATCGATTGAGCAATTAAAAGCCGCGCAGTTTGTGCGTATAACGGGCGCAGGTTTGCGCGAATCGCATCCGCATAATATCTCTATTACCAAAGAAGCGCCCAACTACAACAGCCGAGGTTAAGGGTGTTAAAATTCCGTTAAACTTTGCTATTGCAAATTTTAGTTATTAAATTGCTGTTAACGAATTAATAATTGTAGCATTTAAAACGGAATATTATGGGAAAAGGAGATAAGAAAACACGTAAAGGAAAAATAATCGCGGGATCGTACGGTAAAAAAAGACCGAAAAGCCGTCCGCGCGTTACCGTTAAAAAGACAGCGGAAAAGGCGTCTTAATAGGAAGAGGCTTTCTCGAATGCAAAACTGCCCCCAAATAGTGACTAACTTTTTGGGGGCAGTTCATGTTTGGTAGTGCCAATCCCCCTCGACATCTCCCACAGCGATTGCCTATTTATCCATGTCTACCCACCTTTTAGGTAGGCGGACAGAGGTTGGAATATGGTGAAAAGCCTTGCTTCACTAGCAAAGTGCGTTGAAAGATATGGGAAATGCCTCAGTTCACTAGTGAAATGCTTTGGTTCACCAGGAGAATGTCCTACTTCACTTTTGAACTGCGTCGAAAGATATGGGAAATGTCTCACTTCACTACTGAAAAGCTTTACTTCGCTATGGAAAAACCTTAAAACATATGGGAAATGCCTCACTTCACTAGTGAGGTGCCATACCTCAATATTGAAATGCGCTGCTTGCCTAGGAACTTGTGGCAGTCAATGTATAGGCACAGCTACCAAAAAAAGAGGCACCCGCTATAGGATGCCTCTTTCAATGCGTTTGAGGTGCCGTTTTCAAGCTACTTCAGGTTGTTGATCGCTTGTTGTTCACGCAATTTTTCAACATTGTTCTTTTCGCCGAATTCCTCTGTTTTTTCTTGGAAGGAATCTAGTATGACCTTAATAGCTTCGGCATTATCTGCGGTACGTTGATAGATGTCCGGTAGTTTAGTTTCAATGGTTTTATCACCCAGTTCGATGTTATCAACCTCGATTTTACCAATTTTTTCTAAAACCGCCTGTTGGCTATTTCTTACATCCTCCAGCTCTCTGGTAATCTTCTCCATGAGTTCGAATTTCTTCAGCTTATCCATAGTCTTCATTTTGTTTTAGTACTGATAATAAAACGTATGGGAGAAGAAATTGTTTTAAAAAAACCGATAAGGCGTATCTTTTTCTTTTGCTCGATTCAAAAAGTTTACGGCAACCTAAAAGCTAAACAGACCTGCCCGGATACACTTTAAGCGCTTCAGCAATACAGTTTAATGCAGCTTGCAGATCATCTTTTTTTAGCACATAAGCCATGCGTACCTGGTTTTGTCCGGCCCCTGCGGTACTGTAAAAACCTGTCGCTGGCGCCATCATCACGGTTTCGTTGTTGTAGGAAAAAGATTCCAGCATCCATTGGCAAAAACGATCGGCATTATCTATCGGCAGTTTGGCCACAACATAAAATGCGCCGCCGGGATTGGGGCAGAAGACACCTTCCATAGCATTGAGCCCAGCCACTAACGTGTCCCGACGTGCCGTGTATTCCTCAGATACTGCCTCGAAATAGCTGTCCGGCGTATCGACTGCTGCTTCACTCGCCAATTGTCCCTCGAGCGAAGGGCTTAGTCGCGCTTGCGCAAATTTGAGCGCTGTCTGGTAGAGCTCTTGATTTTTAGTGATCAAACAGCCGATTCGCGCTCCGCAGGCGGAATATCTTTTGGAAACGGTATCGAATATTACCACATGTTCCTCCATTCCTTCCAGATGCATCGGCGAAATAAATGCACGCCCATCGTAACAAAATTCGCGATATGCTTCATCGGAAAATAGGTACAAGTCATGTTTTAGACAAAGTTCGCGCAGCGCTTCCAATTCTTCTCTCGAATAGAGGTATCCCGTAGGATTGTTAGGGTTACAGATCGCAATAGCTTTCGTTTTCGCGGTAATCAATTTCTCGAATTCCGCAATTGGAGGCAGTGCAAAACCTTGCTCGATGTAAGACATGATGGGGGTGACAACGATGTCTGCGGCACAGGCGAAGCCGTTATAGTTTGCGTAGAAAGGTTCGGGGATGATGATTTCCTCGCCGGGGTTCAAACAAGCCTGCATGGCAATGGTGATGGCTTCCGAGCCCCCATTGGTGACCAAAATATCAGTTGGTTTGACGTTGTAATTTAATTTATTATAGTAATCTGCTAGTTTGGCACGGTAGGATGCTGTACCTTCAGATGCGGTGTAGGCCCATACTTTGAAATCGACCCCTTTCAGGGCATCCAGCATGCCTGCCGGCGTTTCAATATCAGGCTGTCCGATATTGAGGTGATAGATTTTCTTGCCATCTTTCTTCGCTTGATCCGCAAAAGGCGTTAGCTTTCTAATCGGTGAAGCAGGCATTGCCATTCCTTTGTTCGATATCTTTGGCATCGTAGATTAATTTGTTTATGTGCTGCAAAAATAAGAAAAAGAAAATCTAGCGCCGCCCGTGCATGCAAAGTTTTAGCTGCAGGGGCACAAAAAAAGCCATCAAAAAGATGGCTTCCTTTAAAATAAGTTTTGTTATTCAACGCTACCTTTAACCGTTAATGTCTTTACCGGTGTCTTGGTGTTTGACTTGACGGTGAATTGTTTGGTAAATGGACCTTTCGCGGCTGCATTATAGGTAACGGTTATTGTACCCGCATCACCCGGTTTTATTGGCGTTTTTGTAAACTCGGCAACCGAACATCCACAAGATGGTTTTACTTCCGATATGATGATCGGTGCATCACCAGCATTGGTAAACTTGAAGTCATATGTAGCAGGTTTGTTCTGCGGAATATTTCCATAATCATGGGTTTCTTTCTCAAATTTGAATTCCCCAATAGCCGTTGCCATGGCTGTAAATCCAATGATCGCTACAAATAAAGCTACTATTCCTACTGTCTTTTTCATTTTTCGTTTCCTTTAGTATAGATACCTAGTTTTATCAAAATACAAGCCAAAACTACGAATAAAGTATGCCTTCTCCTGAAATTGGGGCTAAACAAACAAAAATATTACAGAGATGTTATATAATCCCTTCTTTCAAAAGGTCTTGTAAGTGTATAATGCCTTGGTATCTGTTGTCTTCCACCACCAGCAGTTGGGCGATGTTATCCTGCCGCATACGGTGCAACGCCTCCACGGCCAACTCTTGGCGGGCAATGGTTTTGGGGGCTCTTGTCATGATATCTCCTGCGGTCAGCCCGGTGAGGTCTTCGTACTTTTCCAACATGCGGCGAATATCGCCATCGGTGATGATTCCGACAATTTCATCTGCATGCATGACGGCCGTCGCTCCCAACCTGTGTTTGGTAATGGTGATTATAACTTCGCGGATGTTGGCATCTGGCGAGAGTGTCGGTTTTCCGTTGTTGTCGGCGAGATCAGCGACCCTCAGGTACAGTTGCTTGCCTAGCGCACCTCCGGGGTGATATTTTGCAAAATCACGATCCGAAAATTGCCTACAGGTTTGCAGGGCCACGGCCAGTGCATCCCCCATGGCCAACTGTGCCGTCGTGCTCGTTGTTGGTGCCAGATTATTGGGGCAAGCTTCGCGTTCGACGGTGGTATTTAGTATATAATCTGCTTGGGTGGCAAGGAAAGAGTTGAGGTTGCCCACGATGGCCACGAGTGTATTACCCGTTTGTTTCAGGAATGGAACCAACACTTTTATCTCTGGCGTATTCCCGCTTTTCGATAGCGCGATGATGAGATCGGCCGGCTGGATGATGCCCAGGTCACCATGTATCGCATCCGCAGCGTGCATAAAAATGGCAGGTGTCCCGGTCGAGTTTAATGTGGCGACCATCTTTTGGGCAATGATTGCACTTTTTCCGATACCGGTAACGATCACCCGTCCTTGCAGATTTAAGATCTGGTTGACGACGTCGACGAAATCTTTATCGATAGTTTTTGTCAGCTGTTGGATGGCCGCAGCCTCCAATTCCAGTGTCTCAACGGCGTTCTTTTTAATGTCGATGTTGTGTATCACAGAAAAAATATCTAATTTTATATTAAGAAACTACAAAAGTAGGTTATTTAAGACGCATTAAAGTCACAGGTCCATCTAATTTTTTGTTCTACAGTCAATGGAAATAGAAAAATCACTATTTGACAATTTGCAGGAATTTTTCGGCTTCGATACATTCAAAGGTGATCAGGAAGCTATCATAACAAACATTCTGAATAAAAAGGATACGTTCGTTATCATGCCTACTGGTGGAGGGAAATCAATCTGTTATCAATTGCCCGCTTTGATGAGCGAGGGCACCGCCATCGTTATCTCTCCTTTGATTGCCTTGATGAAAAATCAGGTGGATCAGATGCGCGCTTTCGGAGGAAATGAAAGTATAGCCCATTTTTTAAATTCGTCGCTTAACAAAAGTGAGATCACCAAGGTGAAGCAAGATGTGACGGATGGGAAGACCAAATTGCTTTATGTCGCGCCAGAATCTTTGGCGAAAGAAGAAAATACCCAATTTTTAAGACAAATCAAAGTTTCTTTCGTAGCGGTTGATGAGGCACATTGTATTTCAGAATGGGGGCATGACTTTCGGCCTGAATACCGTAAAATCCGTCAGGTCATCAATGGGATAGGGCATGGGATTCCAATCATCGCCTTAACGGCAACTGCTACGCCAAAAGTTCAGTCCGATATCCGGAAGAATCTGCAGATGAATGACGCCACCTTGTTTAAGTCTTCGTTTAATCGCTCCAATTTGTACTATGAGGTGCGGACGAAGAAAAATGTGGTGAAGGAGATTGTGAAATTCATCCGCGCGAATGCAGGGAAGACCGGGATCATTTATTGTCTAAGCCGAAAGAAAGTAGAAGAAATAGCCGAAGTGCTCAATATCAACGGTATCAAAGCTTTACCTTATCACGCTGGTTTAGATGCCAAGACGCGTGCAGATACGCAGGATAAATTCTTGATGGAAGATGTGCAGGTCATCGTTGCTACCATTGCATTCGGCATGGGTATCGATAAGCCCGATGTACGCTATGTGATCCACCATGATATTCCGAAATCAATGGAGGGCTACTACCAAGAAACAGGGCGTGCGGGGCGTGATGGTGGCGAGGGGTATTGCTTGGCTTTTTATTCCGAGAAGGACGTCGAGAAGCTAACGAAGTTTATGAAAGATAAGCCCGTTTCCGAGCGGGAAATCGGTACGCAGATATTGAAGGAAGTGATCGACTATTCGGAATCTTCCGTTTGTCGGCGGAAACAGATACTGCACTATTTCGGCGAGCAGTTTGACGAAACGGGCTGTAACAATATGTGCGATAGCTGCCGTACACCGAAAACCCAGTTTGATGCCGAGCAATCGCTATTGGAGGTGCTTGGCTTCGTGAAAGAGCAGGGAGACAAATTTGACGATCACCATATCATCAATGTGATGATTGGCCAAAACAATCAGCCGATATCCTCCTATAAGCACGATACGCATCCGTTATTTGGTAAAGGTAAAGAGTTGGGTGTAAGCTACTGGAAATCCTTGATTCGCCAAGCCGAGCTCAATGGCTTTATGAAAAAAGATATCGATCACTATGGTTTGTTGATTTTGACCGAAAGCGGAAAGAAATATTTGTCAAACCCCTATGCCATTAAGTTTATCTTGAATCGCCCGATGGAAAAATCGGACGAGGATCTCGGCGATGAAATGGGAGCTGGCGCTAGTGTTTTGGATACCGAGCTCCTTAACATGTTGAAAGATCTACGGAAGAAATTAGCAAAACAAAAGTCACTTCCACCATTTGTGATTTTTCAAGATCCTTCTTTGGATGAAATGTGTACACATTACCCGGTAAGCTTGGACGAACTGAAGCAAATTCAAGGAGTTGGGGCTGGCAAGGCCTTGAAATTTGGCGGCCCTTTTGTAGAGATGATCAAAAAATATGTGGACGATAACGATATCGATCGTCCAAAGGATATGGTGGTGAAAAGCACGGCTAACAGATCTGCGCTTAAAGTTTCCATTATCCAAAATATTGACCGTAAAATTGGTTTGGATGATATCGCTTCTTCCAAGGGAATTAGCTATGAAGATTTGTTAAAAGAAGTCGAGTCTATCGTTAATTCGGGTACGAAGTTAAACATCGGTTACTTTGTCGATGAAATGATTGACCGTGACCGGCAAGATGAAGTTTACGATTATTTTCGTGCGGCAGAAGTCGACTCGATAAAGCAAGCTTTGGCCGAGCTGGGAGAGGAAGATTATACGTTTGAGGACGTTCAGCTGATGCGGATCAAGTTCATGTCAGAATTAGGAAATTAAAATTATCAGCAGTTTATATGATTCAACAGTATTTGCCGGGCATAAGAAATGCAGTGTCTACGCAATTTTTTTTAATGGCAGGCCCCTGTGCCATCGAAGGCGAAGAAATTGCGATGCGTATAGCCGAACGTATCGTTACCTTAACAGACAGATTGAATATACCGTATATTTTCAAAGGATCTTATCGTAAAGCAAATCGTTCGAGGGTAGACTCGTTTACGGGTATTGGTGACGAAAAAGCGCTTAAGATATTGGAAAAAGTGGGGCAAACATTTGGTGTGCCCACGGTTACCGATATCCATGAAAGCCATGAAGCCGCTATGGCTGCAGCCTATGTGGACGTTTTGCAGATCCCGGCATTTTTATGTCGGCAGACCGAACTTTTGGTAGCCGCCGCGGAAACCGGCAAGATGGTGAATATAAAAAAAGGGCAGTTTCTGTCTGCCGGATCCATGCAGTTTGCGGTAGACAAAGTGAAGGACTCGGGAAATGACAAGGTGTGCTTAACCGACCGCGGAAACTCGTTCGGTTACCAAGATCTTATTGTGGATTTTCGCGGAATCCCGGAGATGCGTACATTTAATGTGCCGGTCATTATGGACTGTACACATTCGTTGCAGCAGCCAAACCAAAGCTCCGGTGTGACGGGGGGGAAGCCAGCACTGATCGAGACGATAGCCAAAGCAGCCATCGCAGTGGGTGCAGATGGGCTGTTTATCGAAACACATCCTGATCCCGCGAATGCTAAATCAGATGGTGCCAATATGTTACACCTGGACTTGCTGGAGGGACTGCTCGAAAAACTGACCCGCGTGCGTGACGCTGTGCTTTGACAGAGGCCATCCTTTAACATAAAAGCTAAAAAGAACGCGCAAGATATCCTGTGCGTTCTTTTTAGTTTTTATCTGATTTAGACCTAAGCAATAGTTGCGTTCCGTTCTTCGAAGGGAGAGCTTCCATACTCCAAAGAGCCCAATAAATGAGGACAGGCTGAAATAACAATCGGATGAAGCGTGCTGTATCCGAATCTAGTCCAAAAGCATCCCGCTTATTCAGGTACTGCGCGATATTGCCAGGGAACACCAATATCAAAAAGATTGCCAGTAGCCAAGGAATCGATCTGCTTCGGTGTCCGGCGAGTATAACGAGTAATCCTAACGCTATTTCTACGACACCCGAAAGCAGTACGACCTGATCTTTATCCATCGGAACCCAGTTCGGAACTTGTGCGCGAAATGTTTTTCGTCCAAAGGTTAGATGCGCAATGCCTGCAAAGAGCATGAAAGCACCCAGCAGCAATCGAGATCCATGTTTCACGAAGCCGTTTCGACCTATCTTTACCATCATAACAACTGAATTTTATTCTGAAGCGGATAACAAATACTTACCCTTGTCATCATTACCGCTATAACTCGTCTTTCCCTGTTCTGCGATCCACGACGATTGTTTGTCCTGTAGGGGCTATATTTGTGCTATTTTCCGCATCCTCCTGATCGGTATGCAGTTCTTCATTTTCTTCCAGTTCTTCCACATCCGGATTCTCCCGCTTTATGGGATCCACATCTGGCTGCAAGGGCGGTAGGTTTTCTACTTCATCTCCTTCGTCCGGAAATTTGTCCCGTTCATCAGGCTCTGGAATTTCTTCGCCTTTTTTCTGCAAGGCATTTCCGTTTGGCGTGTGCGTATCCATCATCACCATGACCAAGGGCGCGCCGAATGTTGCTTTCTTTTTCATACCATTTTTTTTTATAGAACGATGCTCAGCTTTTTTTGTTCATGCTTCGCCAGAGAAAAATCAGCATAGTAGATACTATCCAAAGGCTTTTGCAATAGACCCGGCAGGACAAGGATGCTCTCGATGCTACTCACAAGGTTTCAATTAGCAGCGCAGCCGGTTACGTGGTTAGGCTTGGGAAAAATAGATGGAGACGCTATTGCCAAACGCTCGTTAGGTGTTTATTGCGATCTTTTTATTAAAATTGTTTTTAAAAAAAGGAGTAAGAATGAAAAACGTGGAAAGGGTGTATCGCATGTCATTTGCTAGTGTGTATCCCCATTATGTACAGAAGGCAGAGAAGAAGGGAAGAACCAAGGCGGAAGTCGATCAGATCGTACACTGGCTCACAGGATACGACGCGAAGGCTTTAGCGTTGATTATAGCAAAAAAAATTGATTTGGAGCACTTTTTTGCGGATGCGCCCGCATTCAATCCTCATGCTTCAAAAATAAGTGGGATGATCTGTGGGTACCGTATTGAAGATATCGAGGATCCATTGTTGAAAAAAGTACGGTACTTGGACAAGTTGATCGATGAACTAGCGAAGGGGAAGGCGATGGAAAAAATTTTAAGAGCGTAAAGGGCGCCGATGGAAGTGTTGCTGCTTATGACACTTCCTGTGACACAATGTTTCGCGATAGGTAGGCGCAAACGTTTGTTTATATCGTATTTTTTTCTTTTTGCCAAATATTTCTGATATTGCAGGATCGCTAATTGCATGAATACAATATGCCTTTGTCAAACCAGCTGTCGGATTTCGAGCTTGTAGCCCTAGCCAAAGAAGGCGACGAGGCTGCATTTGCACAGCTCTATAATCGATACTGGGCAGTACTATTTCTCCATGCTCGTCGCATGATCGCAGACGACGAAGAAGCAAAGGATCTTGTACAAACCTTTTTTTACAAGTTGCTCGTCAATCTTTCCCATTTCACTTTTGAAACATCCTTTTCATCGTATGTGTATCGCGCTGTGCGTAATATGGTGCTGGATCATATGAAACATCAAGGTGTCATAAGGAAGTACTTGGCGTCATTCCAGGATTTTGTGGCGGCTGGAGCGCCCATCACCGATCAGGAGATCCGCCGGCGCGAGCTCGAGCGGTTGATCGAGGAGGAAGTATCTGCATTACCGGCGAAAATGCAAGAGATTTTCCGTTTAAGCAGGATGGAACAGCTGACCCATAAAGAAATAGGGAAAAAACTCAACATATCCGAGCATACAGTAAAGAGCCAAATCAGCAACGCGCTGCGTATTCTTCGAAGCCGACTCGGGTCTGGCATGTTGCTGTTCTTGCTCAACCACAGCGACTTCTAGGCGGCATTCTTTTTCGAAAAATTTTTTATTTTTTTTCTCATACCTGTGTTCGAGTATGTCGTCTTACAAGATATTACCTGAGCAACATGGACGAAAAAGAATTCAAAGATCTGCTTGATCGATATAGCAAAAATGCTTGTTCCGAGCACGAGGAGGCGCTTTTGGAAAGCTGGTATCTCCAAGAAGGCCGCAAGCGCACGCCGGGTGGTGCAGCTGATACTGATTTTGCAGGAGTGGAGCAGGAAATTTGGCATAAACTTTCTGTTCAGGCAGGCTGGCATAAGCCACAGGTGATCAAGCCGCGTTTCAGCATATTGCGTTGGGCGGCTGCGGCAAGCATTGTTTTCACACTAGCCCTAGGCTATTATCTTTACAATGGCCGGCTTTCACATAAAGAAGGTATCGTCGGTCGGGAGCAATCCGAGGTGTTGCCGGGATCCAATAAAGCAACGCTTTACTTGGCTGACGGCTCGGCCGTTGTGCTTGACGAGGGGGGAAGTGAGGAGTTGCTTGCACAGGCAGGTCTCCGTATTTCTAAGTTAGAAAGCGGCGAGCTACTTTACACCGTGTCGAGCGCGGAACAGCAAACAGGTAGTCCTACAGGCTTCCACAGCATAAAAACACCGCGGGGCGGGCAATATCAAGTTGTTCTAGCAGATGGTACACGCGTATGGTTAAATGCAGCGTCGAGCATACGCTACCCGGTGGTGTTTACCGGAGACACCAGGGAGGTAGAGCTGGAAGGTGAGGCCTACTTTGATGTGGAAAAAGATCCATCGCGACGTTTTATCGTACGTACGGCAAAACAAGCGGTAGCTGTTTTGGGGACGGAATTCAATGTAAACGCCTATGCAGATGCGCCCACGGTAAAAACAACGCTTATCGAAGGAAGCGTAGCCTTATCTTCGTCCAAGGATGCCAGCCAGCCGGCGGTAACCCTAAAGCCGGGGCAACAAGCAACCCTCAGCGGACAGACATTTGTGGTTGCTGCCGTGGATGTAGAAGAATCGATCGCGTGGAAAAACGGCTATTTTTTCTTCGAAAAGGAAAAGCTAGCGACGGCGTTGCAGAAAATATCACGTTGGTATGATATCGATGTGGTTTACGAAGAACGGTTACCTGCTTTGGAAATCAATGGGTCGGTTTCTAGGTTTGATGACGTCGAAAAGGTATTGGAGGTGCTTCGTGTAGCGACAGGCAAACGTTTTGAGCTTGAGGGAAGGAGGCTGATCGTAGGAAAATAGAAATGCGCAAAAGAATCGGAGGCGTTCCAGCGCCCCCGATTTAGAAACAGGCTTAACTAATCAAGTGATTAATTACTATAAACCCTTTTAACTAACCAAATGTATGAATTTTACAGCTAAATTCTTAGGCCAAATTATGTGTAGCCGAAAGAGAATCAAACCTGGTGTGATTATGAGATTATCTTTAACCGCGGTCTTGATGACCATTATGTTTTTGCAGATAAGTATTGCTGCGGACGGGCAGAGCATCAGTCTTCACGAGCGGGATGCCAAGCTCAAGGATGTGTTGAAAAAAATAAGAACGCAATCGGGGATCAACTTTATTTATGTCGGCGATGTCTTGGAACATAGCAAGCCCGTCAATATCGTGGCGCGTAAACGACCTGTTCAAGAAGTGTTGGAAGAAACGTTCAAAGACCAACCCATCACTTATCGCCTAAAAAATGGCACCATTATCTTGCAACGCAAAACCGCTTCCGATCAGGCAGAGCGTGTGGAAATAAAGCTTGCCGATATTAAAGGGAAAGTGGTCGACGTAAACGGTGAGCCGTTAGCAGGAGCCAGTATCAAAGTGAAAGGCCAAGACATAAGCACAAGTACGGATGTAGATGGAAACTTTTCGTTGGCGGGTCTTCCACAGGCGGCCGTTCTTATTGTTTCGTATATCGGTTATGAAACGCAAGAGCTTGCAGCGATTAGCACAGCGCCGATGACAATTACTTTGGTCGCTTTGGATTCGGAGCTTGGCGAGGTGGTTGTCGTGGGATATGGGACGCAGAAAAAATCAGAGTTAATAGGTTCGGTCTCGCAAGTCAATGCCGACCGGATCAACAACCGTACGGTTCCTTTGCTATCGCAGGCCTTAACAGGACAGATGCCCGGGGTGTCCGTCATTCAGCGTTCCGGCCAGCCGGGTGCTAGTGGCGGGACGATACGGGTTAGGGGAGTGACCTCCGTCAATGCATCTAACAATCCATTGGTTTTGATTGATGGTATTCCGGGTACGATGAACAACGTGGATCCCAATGATGTAGCCTCGATATCCGTGTTGAAAGATGCCTCGTCGGCAGCTATTTATGGTGCACGTGCGGCAAATGGTGTGGTGCTGGTTACGACAAAGACAGGCGGACAGTTGGATCAATTGCGTGTGGCTTACAATGGATCTATAGGGCTGCAGCGACTTACGGCGACTCCCGAAATGGTCAATTCATGGGAATTTGCCCAAGCGTTGAACGAGGCACAGTCGGGTTCGTTCTCTCCCGAGGAAATCGAATTGTTTCGCAATGGTTCCGACCCGGACAATTATCCGAACGTCAACCATTTGGCTGCTATCCTCAAACCCTCAGCGTTACAGACAGCGCACAACGTTAATATTAGCAACAAGACAAAATCCGGACAATATGCGTTATCGCTGGGCTACCTCGATCAGGACGGTATACTGGAGAAAAATAATTTTAAACGGTATAATGTACGGCTAAACCTGGTATCCAATCTTTCCGACAAGCTCACATTGACTTCTCGGTTGTCCGCTGCTTTGGGAGATAATAACCAACCAACTGCCCCTGCGACCCTAGATATCGAAACGATGACAGACTTGATCGGACAGGCACTTCGCTTCCAGCCTCGCTATGCCATCCGATTAGGAAACGGAGACTATGGGCCGGGACACAACCAACAGGGGACGCCGTTGGCCTGGATGGAGAGTGGTTCTTTCTACCGGAGGCAAACAGCCGAGTTGGGGGCTAATTTGCGTTTGGATTGGAAGGTTATTGATGGCCTGCAACTTTCTGCTATTGGTGGGTATACCCAGGATACGGATCGAAACAGGCGTTTCCGCTCTACGCTCCGTATAAATGATAGCCGTACACTTGGCCCATCGACATTGGCTCAAAATAGCAACTATGAACGGTATAACACGGGCCAACTGTTGGCAGAGTATAACAAAGTATTTGGGGACCATAATGTCAGCATGCTGGCCGGTTATTCGTACGAATCATTCTATCGGGAATTAATGGGGGCTGCACGCGTCGGTTTTGCGAGCAATGATCTGCCTCAATTGATCTTAGGCGGAGCAGATAACCAAAGAAATAGCGGTCGGGCGGATGCTTGGGCGTTGCAATCTTTTTTTGGACGGTTCAAGTATAATTATGCCAATCGTTATCTGTTGGAATCGGTAGTTCGGTACGATGGCTCTTCACGCTTCCCGCCAGCTCAAAAGTATGGCTTCTTTCCTTCATTGGCCATCGGTTGGAACCTCGCTGAGGAGTCGTTCTTGAAGGATAAATGGAGCGGGCTGGATGAGCTGCGACTGAAGGGGTCTTTCGGTATGCTGGGTAACCAAAATATTCTTCTCTCAGACGGCTCGATAAACTACTACCCGTATCAGGAAGTTTTAAACGCTGGTGCCGAACGGAATTATCCTTTCGGAGGCGCAATTCGAACGGGTGTCATGCGTTCTTTTGTGCCGGAAGTGATCATTTGGGAATCCACGCGTACGGTTGATGTCGGATTAGTGGCCAATTTGTGGAAGGGGTTACTGGGAATGGAGGTAGGGTATTTCAAAAAAAATACGTACAACCTGCTGATGAATCCAGGTGCGAGTGTTTCCAACGTATTGGGCTTTACGCCCGGAGCACAGAATTCAGGGCGCTCACAGAATGTAGGTTGGGAATTTAACGCGTCGCACCGATACCATATTGGGCAGGTGAACTATTCGCTATCAGGAAACCTCACCTTGCTGCAGAATAAAATGCTGGATTTAGGCGTGGGCAATGTAAACATGCCGAACGGTATGGTAGGAAATGGTTCATCATTATTTATCAATCATCCGCTGGAGCTGTATTATGGTTACGTGGCAGACGGTCTTTTCGTGGACCAAGCGGATGTTAGTAATTGGCATGATCAAACGGCGATCAATGCCGATCCGCAGCCGGGCGATATCCGCTATCGCGATATCAGTGGTCCTGATGGGGTGCCCGATGGTAAAGTGGACCCGATTTATGACCGTGTTGTGCTCGGCTCGCTTATTCCGAAATATAGTTTTGCCTTTAATTTGGGTGCGGACTATAAAGGCTTTGATCTAGCGGTTATGCTACAGGGCGTAGCTGGTGTCAGTGGATACCTCAATTCCAACGCTGGATTTGGGCTCAGCAATTCTGCGACGATACAGCGGTGGCAGTTTGACGAACGCTGGACGTCGGAAAACCCCGATCGGAATGCGGGCTACCCCCGTATGCAAATGGACTTCAATACCACGCCCAATGCCGTGACTTCTTCATTTTGGTTGTTGAACGGCCGTTATTTACGCCTGAAAAATGTACAGCTAGGCTATACACTGCCCAAAGATGCGGCCAACAAGATTGGGTTAGGAAATTTACGGATGTATGTGAACGGAGAGAATTTACATACTTGGAGTGGTTATCGTCCCGGCTGGGATCCCGAAATCAATACAGGGGGAGCGTACTATCCAATCCTGCAGAATTTTACATTTGGAGTGAACGTTAATTTCTAGTCTAAAAAACAGCACAATGAAAAGTCGAATCGTACACGTGACAATTGCTCTGCTAGGCTTATTTGGCTTGGGGAGCTGCAACAAGAATATAGATCTTAATCCACTGAGTGAATTTTCCAATGAAGCTTTTTGGATCAGTGAAGAAAATACATTGATGGCCTTGACAGCGATGTACCGGGCAGGGATGGTGATGCCCCTCAATGGAGGCGCTGAATTTTCGCCTAGCGACTGGTGGTCGTACAACGGTTTACTCTTTCTGGAGTTTGCAACAGACAACGCATACGACCGCCGTGGCGATAACGCCGCAAATAATCGCATGACGAACGGTACCTTGGTATCGGATAACGCAGCTTTATTACAGTATTGGACAGCTAGCTACCGAAAAATAGCGATGGCCAACTTTTTTCTGGAGAATGTGGACAGGGCGCCCTTGAGCGAGGAGGTCAGTGCGCGCTTTAAAGCAGAAGCACGATTTATACGGGCATGCCAGTATTTCTATCTCGCTCAATTTTGGGGTTCGGTGCCTTTGGTGACGACTACATTAACCCCAGCTCAGGCGAACACGGTTACAAAAGCGGCGAAGTCAGCAATCGTTGACTTTGTGATTACGGAACTGCAGGAAAGTGCTGCCGCACTGCCCTTGCATGCCGCACTACCAGCCGCACAGCGGGGACGAGTGACCCGTCAGGCCGCATGGGCATTTTTGGGTCGTATGTTGCTCGCTGAACGACGCTTTGGAGAAGCCGCTGCCGTGTACAGCAATATCATCCAAGCAGGTGAAAATAGAATAGATCCTAATTACAGCAGCCTCTTTAATGGTACGAATGAAAGCAGCTCCGAACTGATTTTTGCCACGCAATATCTGCAAGGGATGGCCAGTAACGGGATGTTGCAGCACATTTACCCAGCAACGTTGGGAGGTTGGCATCTACATTGCCCGTTGGGCAGTATGATGGAGGCTTATCAATTTGTCGATGGGACAGCGTTCTCCTACAACGATCCGCGCTACAATGCACAGAACTTGGGTGCAAATCGCGACCCTCGGTTGAATATGAGCATTTTGTACAACGGCAACACCTTGAATGGGAGACGCTATGTTACGCATCCCGATTCGACACTGTCGCCCGATCAATTGACGACTTCCAGACAGGCAACGCGGACAGGGTTTGGTCTGCGAAAATTTGCCGTTGAAAATTTTACCGGAAACCTGCAGGACGGTGGCGTTGATGTGCCGGTCATTCGCTATGCGGAGGTCTTGCTGAGCTATCTCGAGGCACGATTGGAAAATGGAGACGCCATTGATCAGACGTTGTTGAACAGCACCATTAATGCCGTTAGAGGACGGTCTTCTGTCAACATGCCGCCCGTGCAGGAAACCGATCCGGCAGCGCTGCGCGCAATCTTGCGAAACGAACGGCGCGTTGAGTTGGCTTTTGAAGGCATACGTTATTGGGACTTATTAAGGTGGGGAACGATTGGACAGGTGTTAAACGGCGATTTTTACGGTGCGCCATATCCTGGAGCGACCAATGTGAGAAGAAAGCCGGGAACAGCAGTCCGAGACACCTACAGCCGTTGGTTTGTGACGTCCAAAGCGTTCCGTGTGGGGCAGGACGAGTTATGGCCTGTGCCACTTTCGGAAGTGAATATCAATCCCAATTTGCGATAATATGAGAACTCATTTTATTTTTTTATCCATCCTGCTCTGTTTGAATGCGCTTGCGCAGCGTAAGCCGAATGTCATTCTGATTTACGCAGATGATCTTGGCTACGGCGACCTGAGCTGCTACGGCGCAGAAAAAATCAAAACACCAAACATCGATAAACTGGCAAGTACAGGTTTGAGGCTGACGAACGGACATGCAACATCGGCGACATGCACGCCCTCACGCTACGCGTTGATGACTGGCGTTTACCCTTGGCGGAAAAAAGGCACAAGTATCTTGCCCGGTGATGCTGCTTTGATTGTTCCGACAGATCGAACGACACTGCCCAAGGTGTTCAAACAAGCTGGCTACAAGACCGCCGTTATCGGAAAATGGCACTTGGGTCTTGGCGAGACGTTGGAAAAAGATTGGAATAAGGAAATTAAACCCGGCCCCAATGAGACGGGCTTTGACTACGCTTTTATTTTTCCGGCGACGGCAGATCGTGTACCTACCGTCTTTATGCAGGATCATCAGGTTGTGGCGCTCGATCATAACGATCCCATCGCCGTGGATTACAAAAAGAAGATAGGGGATGATCCAACCGGGGAGTCGCATCCCGAACTGCTCAAGATGAAAAGCTCGCCCGGTCAGGGACACAATAATACGATTGTAAATGGCATCGGACGCATCGGTTATATGGCGGGCGGACACCTTGCCCGATGGGTAGATGAGGAGATCTCCTACACCTTTCTTGATCAAGCCAGCCACTTTATTGAAGCCAACAAAAAAGATCCGTTCTTTTTGTTCTTCGCCACGACCGAGCCACATGTGCCGCGTATGCCCGCTACCGTTTTTAAGGGTAAGAGCGGATTGGGCCCGCGTGGCGATGCGATCCTACAACTGGACTGGACGGTAGGGGAGATCATGAAGCGGCTGGAGGCCGCAGGCATTGCCGATAATACCTTGCTGATATTTACGAGCGACAACGGGCCAGTCTTGGACGATGGGTATCAGGACGATGCGGTGGCACTGCTCCAAGGGCATACGCCTTGGGGACCATTGCGCGGTGGAAAGTACAGTGCTTTTGAAGCGGGGACTCGGATGCCTTTTATTATCAATTGGCCAAAAAAAATCAAGCCAGGTGTGTCCGATGCTCTAGTTTCACAAATAGACTTCCTCCGCAGTTTTTCAACGATGCTAAGCGGTAGAATTCCGGATATGGATGCTTCGGATAGCGAAAATATGCTGAACGCCTTTTTAGGGAAGGATAAAAGAGGACGCGCTAGTTTGGTCGTGCAGGGCGGTGCACTAGCGCTGCTGCATGGCGACTGGAAGTATATCTCACCGTCGGAAGGAGCTGCCTACAGCAAGCTTGTGGGGATTGAAACGGGTAACCTTCGACGGCCCCAGCTGTACAATCTACGGGACGATATCGCCGAGCAACATAATCTCGCCGACCAATATCCGGAACGCGTGAAGGAGATGGAAGCCCTATTGGAAAAAATAAAATTGGAAAATACGCATAACGCACAGTTGCGTTAGCCCTTCATGGAGATGCAGGTAGATTCGGGGCATCGCCAATTTTCGCTCCGTTTCTACCTTTGCTTAACCCAGCGAGGCTGATGGAACAGCTACATGACGTGCTTATGTTAATATGTTGACTTATGAAAGTTTGGAAAATCATCTATCAGATCGTTTTTTATCTTGCTGCTGGCTTACCACTTTGGGCACAGGAGCAGCCGATAAACGGGAAGCCCAATATCATTTACATTTACGCCGATGATTTGGGCTATGCCGAGCTTGGTGCTTATGGCCAGCAACAAATCAAAACGCCACATTTGGACAGAATGGCTTCAGAAGGTATGCGTTTCACCCAACATTACAGTGGTGCTCCCGTTTGCGCACCGTCCCGGTGTATGTTGATGACAGGTAAACATGCTGGACACGCCTATATCCGGGGCAATTACCCGCTTGGGGGCGGGACGGATGAATCCGAAAGGGGCCAAATGCCGCTTCCTGAAGGTACGTATACGTTACCTAAAATGTTGCAAGAAGCTGGATACGTTACCGGCATGAGCGGAAAGTGGGGATTAGGGATGCACAACACAACGGGTTCGCCTCTTCGGCAAGGTTTTGACTATTACTTTGGCTATTTGGATCAACGGCAGGCCCACAGCCACTACCCGACACATTTGTGGGAGAATGATAGGGAGGTCCCGCTGAACAATACGTTTATTGAAGTACATAGGCCTTTAGATCCAAAGACGGCGACCAAAGCCGACTTTGAAAGCTTTAAAGGGGAAACCTTTGCTCCGGCGCTAATGACCGCCCGCGCTTTGGATTTTATCGATGCACACCAAAAAAGACCTTTTTTTCTATATTTGCCCTACACTTTGCCGCACGCTTCGTTGCAGGCTCCCGATGTTTATATAGATCGGTACAAAGACAAATTTGCGGATACTCCTTACTATGGGCAGGGTGGCTATGCCAGCACCCTGTACCCACGGGCTACATACGCCGCGATGATCAGCTTCTTGGACGATCAGGTCGGCCTTATTATGGATAAAATCAAAGAGCTGGGCTTGGATGAAAATACGATAATCATGTTTTCCAGCGATAATGGAACGGCCTTTAACGGCGGTGTCGACTACAACTTTTTTCAAAGTGTTGGCGGTCTTCATGGCTTTAAAATGGATGTTTACGAAGGAGGCATCCGGGAGCCATTTTTGGTAAGGTGGCCTGGGAAAGTGGCACCAAACTCCACCAGCGACCTTATTTCGGCACAGTATGATGTCATGGCAACCGTTGCTGAAGTAGTGGATGCTCGGTTGGCCAACACAGATGGCGTTTCATTGCTGCCGACCTTGCTGGGAAACGACAGTAAGCAGCAGACGCGTAGCTTTCTTTATTGGGAGTACCCAGAAAAGGGTGGGCAGTTGGCTATTCGGATAGGGGACTGGAAAGGTGTGAAAGTTGATCTCAAAGAAAATCCGGGAAATCCTTGGATGCTATTCAACTTACAAACAGATCGAGGCGAAACGAAGGATGTTGCTCGTGAGCATCCCGATCTGTTGAAAAAATTGGATGAGATAGTTGCCAGAGAACATCAGATGTCGCATTTGCGCGAGTGGAATTTTGTAGACAGCAAAAAACCGTAAAGATTAGACATATCGATACAACAGGGGGAGAGAACAAAGATTGGTCTGTTGTCAGAAGGTGAGGGGAGCGTAACAAACCTCGCCTTCAATCTGCAGGCTATTCGAATCTGCGGTCTTTGCCTTGACGTTTACCTGCACTTGCCATCTTTTTAGCGTGTTAAGATGGTTGAACGACCAGCTAGTTGGCCAAGTGTTGAAGTCGAGCTGTAGCATCAAGACATTACCATTTGGGATTTCTTCAAACGCGGGCCTCTTTACAGCATGGTCTAGGGTGGAAAGCAATGTGCCACCAGCTTGCGGGTATTTGTATAGTTTGTAAAACATGTTCTGGGGCAATGATCGGGCTAACGTATCATCAATCTGCCAAAAACTCGCGATGTGCGGGACTTCAATAGATTGGATATGGGTGGTCTCGACACTTTGAAAGTCTTCATCATAATCATAGCTTATGATCGTATCTTGCTGCTGGACGGTCGATTTGTGTACCAATAGATCCAGATAGGGTAGCTTGTGGCTCTGTAGGTTTTCTACATTCAGGTTTAACAGGTTGGCCAAGCTGTGGCGAAGCGATGGCAAAACCATCAGGGGATACCGACTCCAAAACGCGACTGGCGCATCCGTCTCGGTAAAAACGCGCACCCTATTCTTCCCAACCGGTAATTTTTCATGCAGCGGCCATTTGCCAAAAATAGTCGCCTTAGTTCTCGACAGATGAGCGTGTAGCGATAGTTCTTCGTTTACTTTCCAAAAGCTTATATGATCCAATTCCGGCAACTTCTGTTGTGGATGAAGTTGCCGGATCGGTAACCAGTTTTTTTCTTGCGTCAAGTCAGCAGCACGCCACTTGCGGTTAATACTGTCCTGTGGAGATACCTGGATCAATACATGCTCTTCCACCGTAAAAACGGATATGAACTGATTTATCTTCGCAAACCCTCGCCCTTCGCCGGTATGCTGTTGCATCGCATGACGCGCCAGAAATTTATCCCACCGCGCATGATCCTTTACAGACTGCAAGCTGTAGTAGGTAGTCGGATCTTCAGGAAGATTAAAAAAGAACATGTGCGCGGGAATAGCCAAGCCGGCGTTCCATATATTTTTCATGAGCGCCGATGACGTGCTATCGCTACGCTTATGCGGTATGAGTTTGTCGGAGAAAATGGAGTAGATATTGTCAATAAACAAATCGTCCAATGCAATGGCGAGGATGGATACGCTGTCACGATGCACCAGCTGCCGCTTAGAGCGATAATCCCGGCTGCAATAGATCGCTATGCCCACCGCGATGATGGCTCCAAACACGCCCAATACGATTTTGACTAGCCTACCCATGCCCAACAAGCTATTTGTGATCGACGTTTTCTAGGATTTGCTGTAGCAAATACTGGAGTGCGTTGGTGTTTTCCTTTGGAAAAGCAACCGCAAATTCCCCGCCAATACGGTTCTTTTTCAATCCGTTGACCCGGATGCTGATGTCACCAAAGTGCGATAGATCGTTTACGTTTTTCTGCCAACTGCCTATGATCGGAACACCCATCTTTTGAATAACGGCGGGGATTTTTTCCGTATGCACGGTAGCGACCATCGTGTGGTCGAAAATTTGCCTTTTTATCGAAGCATCTTTACTCGCTGAAAAGCGGTTTTCTTTGATCGCCATTACTTGTGCTTGGTCATTACCCACGAAAACGAGATTGTCCTTAAAAAATACATAGATGGGCATAGACTTCTCATTTTCCGCTATTTTGAAAACACCATCTATTTGGCTTGCTTTGTTTTCTTTTTCAGCAAAGGCCAACAGTTGCTTAAAGATCCGCTGATCTTCGGAGGTAAACATCCATAGGAAATTAGGGATCTCTTCCTCTTTGGTTTTGCTCACCTCTCGGTAATTGTAATCTTCATCATATTCGTAGTCGATGTATGTTGATGTTACTTTTTTAAGATCATTGATAAAAATCACATGGTCGCCTTTCATTACCTTGGCAATTGCCTTTTCGTCCAAGGCGATTTGCATGGCTGTCGTCCCAATACGCACAAGATCGCTATAGGTCGGCATTATCGGTCCATACCACCGAGCAAACAAGGCTGGAAGGCTGTTCAAATAGGCTTCGGTATTTACGTTTAGGGAAAGATAGCCGAGGTGGTTTTCGGGAATGTATTTGGCGAATTTCCGATTCACCTTATTTTTATACATCTTGCGGAATATTTTTTGCACGTCCTTATCCAAACCAACCGAGGCTTTTAACTTCAGGACGTTTTTGTCTTGAATGAAATCCAGAACCGCGTCCTGATATCCATAATCCAAGTTTTTCATGTCGAAGCCTAGGCTCATGGTCAGCACCTCATAGGGAAGAGCGCTGCGATAAACATCGTTGAGGTCTTTTACCCAAATATGGAGCAAGGTGTTTTGCTTGTCAAATCGCAGAATCTTTTTATTTCTGGTGACCTCGGTTGTGGGCTTCAGGAAGGCGTCGAAATCACGTGCTATCCAGGTGCTGAACGCCTGATTTCGGATCGAATCATTTTTATTGTTTCGCGCCATCTCGGCTCGGTAAGATTCATCCGAATAACCATCGAAATCGAGGTCGTAGCCTTCGATGTTCGTCGACAAGGTGTCTACGTTGACGCCTGCCACGTCGGAAAGTAGCGGTGCAATGCTGTCGTAGAGCTCGGCGTCAAAATCGATAGCTTCATCATTCATTCCTTCCACCACAGCATATGCGCTGTCTGCCGCCTCGTCCCATGCTGTTGCGATGTCTATATTGTCGACGGCTGCCGTGCTGTCTACTGCGTAGGGCATATCATACCAATCATTTGTTGGTTTGGGTAGGTCAAGGCCATATGCTGCAGCGATGCTATCGTGCTGAAAAAAGCTACTCTTGTAGTCACCTGTCAACAGAAATAGGCTGTTATCATTCCACGCCAGCTGCGTTTTTCCGTCTTTTGCTATGGCCTTACGGAAGCCGCCAGCAACATGCTCGGGCGATAAGTCAGCAAAGATATGCTGTTCAATCTGATGGCCGGCCTTTAGTGGAATAAGGATGCCCAAATAATAAGAACTGTCGGTGTCGGTTTTGTAAATATAGGTATGCCGATCATAAGCGAGGTCAAAATCCTCAAACTTATGGATATCGAGTGCGTGTTGGGTCTGCAAGGCGTCGAATGCGCCCAATTGGGTAAGCACTGCGTTGAGTTTCTCCAACGAGCTGTGCCTGACGATGGCTTGGCTATTGACTACCGCTACGAGGTCGGCCTGTGTTGGAACGCGGTGTAGGAGATCTTGACCATGGGCCAAGGCTGCTGTCGATAGCGCAAACAACGCTATCAAACACTTTTTTGGAGACATCATTTTTATTTCGTTAATGTGATGGTGTTTGCTAAACTCGTGGAACCTCTGAAAAGGGCAATTGCAGGAACTTTCAGCAGCACAGCTTTTCCGTTGCTGGATATTTTTGCCGACGCATTGGTCTGTGTCTTTATATGCTTTTCAAAGCGGATAATATTTGTATAATAGGCATCGCCGAAAAGCTTTTGATCATCCGCTGAGATTTTGGCGAACTCCTTACCGACATCGGGCATATATTTGTAATGACGCGAGAACGCCGGGACAGAAGGTTGGAATGCATAGCTGTTATAGCTGGTGACATTTGTTTTGAATTGTTTGGATAGCATGTTGCTAAATTCGTTCAATGCCTCGACAGATTTGAAGTTACAGGAAAGTGTGGCAATATAGTTATTGAAATCCAACGTATACTGTACGTTGCTTATCCCGGGGGTGGCTTTTAGCGTCCGAACAGCGCGTTCCATTTCTTTTGTAACGGTGGCTTGTGAGGGGATTTGTATACCATTGACGTTTTTTAGTTTCATGAGTGAAGCGACCTTTGTTTTGCTCTTGCTCAGGTTTAACGTTGCTTTGATACTACCCGAACCATCTTGTTTCATGTCAATCTGTTCAACCAAATCAAAACAGCTGGTCAGTAGGCAGCAACCTAACAGACATAGAAATATGGTGTAAAATTTTTTAATACTGTTCATTTTTATAGTATACATGCAGTTGGTTCAATCCATCTCTTCCGCTTGTTGTTATTAAACTGTCTTCCATTAAAACCCCTGGATACATTATCGGAGTGGGGGATAGGAATGCACCTTGGTGTCGCCTTGGTCAGGTTTGGATGGCGAAGGCTTTTTACCGCAGATAGAACAACGCTATGACTCTAGCTTTACGATGGAAATCATCCCTTCACTAGCAAAAAAAGCGCCAACATTATCCGGTAAATGTTACTTTTCGTGTTTTATGGACGTACGAACCTCGCTATGTAAACGGCACATCCTGAACGTTGGGGCGGCTTACGGATCATGTTAGATCTAAGCATCTAGGGGCGCGCATTCGGGCGATAGTCCGGGTGCTGTCCTGATCCTAATTAATAAAGGCCAGCTCTCCTGGGATAGCTGGCCTTGGCGGTAATCTTAAAGCTGTATGTGCCTAGAGCACTTCAGCGATAAAATTTCCTGGTTGGTTGATCAGGTCTCTTTTTGCTATGATCTCTTGCAAATTGATTTTTCCAATCACATAGTTGAAATCTTCACCATAAAAACGTTCGGTTATGGACTCAAATGCCAAGTTTTGCAGAACGTCATCTGCGGCATAACGCAGGTAAACATTCACCACGTAATTGCTTGTAAATCGGATTTGTCCTGCATCCAAATGTTTTTTGTATTCGTAGCGATAGCCGTAGCGTAAGGCGGCAATATCGGAAAGTACAGCCGATCCTGTAGGATGTCCGCCAGCACCTTTACCGTAGAAGAACTGTTCGTCGGCAAAAGCTGCTTTGACGAGCACGCCGTTGTTTTCGTTTTCCACATTGTACAGAATGTTGTCGGGCCGAACGAACTTTGGCAATACATACAGCACCACTTCATTGTTGTTTATTTCTTTGGCCAAGGGCAACAACTTGATTTTGAAACCTTTTTCTTTCGCAAATAGTATATCCTGATCGGCCAGTTTATCGATTCCCAGATTTAGGATATCTTTCGGATCGACGTATATACCATAGGCGTGGGAGGCGACGATTGCCAATTTGTATTTTGGATCATAGCCGCCTACATCTAGCGTCGGATCCGTTTCTGCAAAACCTAATTCCTGTGCTTTTTTTAGCGCGGCATCATAGCTTTGACCTTCGCTAAATATCTTCGAGAGAATATAGTTGGAGGAACCATTAAATATCCCGGTCACGGAGTGCAGTAGCTCGTTGTCGTAGTATTCTTCCAAATTACGGATAATGGGAATACTTCCGCACACTGCGCCTTCATAGAGTAGTGACGTGCCGTGCTCTTGCTGAATCTGCGCCAATTCCTCGAGGTGGGTTGCGATCATCTTTTTATTGGCAGACACCACATTTTTTCCTGATGTCAACGCTCTTTTCGTGAATGTAAAAGCAGCATCGGCGTCGTCGATCAATTCGACTACGGTATTGATTGCTGGATCAGCCAAGATCGCTTCCGGGTCGGTACTGAATAGTTCCGCGGGCAAACTTCTTTTCTTATCCGCATTTTTTATGACAAATTTCTTTATTTCTAAATTTAGTTTTTTTGTTTTTATAATATCATATAGGCCTTGTCCCACGACACCGAAGCCAAACATGCCTATTATTAATTTCTCTCTCATTTGTGCGTTTTTCTCTTTTTTTGCTTTACGTTTTATACCTGGATTCTTCAGGTTTTTTTGTTTATTACTTTACTTTCTCAAAAGCTGCCTGCAGATCATCTTTGATGTCATCCACGTGCTCGATGCCGACCGAAAGGCGCAGCTGACCGGGAAATACGCCTGCGTTACGTTGTTCTTGGTCGGAAAGCTGCTGATGGGTGGTAGCAGTAGGGTGTATGATCAATGTTTTAGCATCACCAACGTTGGCCAAATGGCTGATAAGCTCCAGCGCGTCTATGAATGCATTCGCTTTTTCTGCACCGCCCTTTATCGTGAAGGATAGTACGGCGCCATAGCCGTTTTTTAAGTATTTTTGGGCAGCCTCATGATAGGGATGGCTTTTTAATCCCGGATAGCTCACCTTTTCGACCTGCGGATGTGCGTCGAGCCATTGTGCGATTTCGTAGGCATTGTCCACATGCCGTTGTACACGCAGCGAAAGTGTTTCCAACCCTTGAACCAATAGAAACGAGTTGAACGGCGACAAGGCTGGCCCGAAGTCGCGTAAGCCTTCTACCCGGGCGCGGATGATAAACTGTATATTTCCGAATGGACCACTGTGGCCAAATACGTCCGAAAATACTAATCCGTGGTACCCTTCGGAAGGTTCGGAGAATTGTTTGAATTTACCGTTTCCCCAATTGTAGTTTCCGCCGTCAATGATCACGCCGCCAATGCTCGTGCCATGTCCGCCAATCCATTTGGTTGCTGATTCGACGACGATATGAGCGCCATGTTCCAAAGGCTTAAAAAGATATCCACCTGCGCCAAAAGTATTGTCGACAATAATAGGAAGATCATATTTCTTTGCCAAAGCAGAAATTTTATCAAAGTCTGGAATGCTGTAGCTTGGGTTGCCTATCGTTTCCAGATAAATAGCTTTTGTTTTTTCATCGATCAGTTTCTCGATGTTTTCGGCTTCGCTATCGGCAGCAAAGCGAGCCTCGATGCCTAAGCGCTTAAAGGATACTTTAAACTGGTTGTAAGTACCGCCGTAGAGGTTTGCACCGGCCACAAAATTATCACCGCTTTCCAATATATTGGTCAGCGCAATAAATTGCGCAGCTTGTCCAGAGGCCACAGCCAACGCCGCAACACCTCCTTCTAATGCTGCGATACGTTTTTCAAACGCATCGGTTGTGGGATTCATAATACGGGTATAGATGTTTCCGAATTCCTTTAATGCGAATAAATTAGCGCCATGCTCGGCATTGTTGAACACATAAGAGGTGGTTTGGTATATGGGCAGCGCGCGGGCGCCCGTAGTAGGATCGACCTCTTGGCCGGCGTGGATCTGTAACGTTTCGAATTTGTGGGATTTACTTGACGACATAATATGCAGATTTAGTGATTAAACAATGTTTTAAAGCACGAGAGAGGGGGAATGGCCGTTCTTCAAATAGAAAGGAAAGCGATGGGTTTGTGCAGTTACCCATTGCCGATTTCATGAACGACTACCGCATTCGACGCGACAGGCCGAAACAGCAGCCTACCTGACACAGCGGTTGAACTATAAAACTAGCGGATAAGATTGTTTTTTTTGCTATCATCGTCTTATTTCATTTATATGCTCCAAGGATATATTTCTTGGACAGGAATTGGCACCTTTTCAACGTATGCTGAAGGTTGCCAGTGGGTCATCGAGCCAGTCTCTCGCCACTTCTTTATAAACCAAGACCTAGCTTGCGGAAGGTGTTGATTAGTGTACCACTATCGAAGTACAAGGCAAATATAGCTGTTTTTAAAAATGCTGCAAATTTTTTTTGAAAGTTTAGATGGGAAACCTACACAATACTGCATAAAAAAGACCTCATTGTGCAATGAGGCCTTTGTGGTGCCAGCTGGATTCGAACCAGCGACACAAGGATTTTCAGTCCTTTGCTCTACCAACTGAGCTATGGCACCGCTAAGTGTTTTTTGATCTGTCACTTTTCAGATTTGGGGTGGTGCCAGCTGGATTCGAACCAGCGACACAAGGATTTTCAGTCCTTTGCTCTACCAACTGAGCTATGGCACCGTTAAGTGTTTTTTGATCTGTCACTTTTCAGATTTGGGGTGGTGCCAGCTGGATTCGAACCAGCGACACAAGGATTTTCAGTCCTTTGCTCTACCAACTGAGCTATGGCACCTTCTGCAACGTTTTTATTGTTTATTGCGTTGCAAATCTAGGTTCTTTTTTCGAATTCTAAAACTTTTGCAGCAATTATTTTTAGCCCTTTGATCAACTTATTGATTTTGATCGAGATAAAATTACATCAAATAAACACGGTAAAAGTTCAAATACGCTATCTTTGCACGTTACAACATTATTATGAGTAAGAAAGGTAGAGTTTTGGTCGCAATGAGTGGTGGAGTGGACAGTTCTGTAGCGGCCGTTATGTTGCACGAACAAGGCTATGACGTTATCGGTATTACGATGAAGACATGGGACTATGCTTCTGCAGGAGGATCTTCGAAAGAAACGGGTTGTTGCAGTTTGGACAGCATCAATGATGCCCGTGCGTTAGCCGTAGGATATGGATTTCCTCATTATATCCTGGATATTCGCGACGAGTTTGGCGATTATGTGATTGACAATTTTGTTGATGAATACATTGCGGGCAGAACGCCGAATCCCTGTGTTTTGTGCAATACGCATATCAAATGGTCGGCTCTGATGAAGCGGGCGGATAAATTGGATTGTGAATTTATTGCAACTGGACATTATGCGAATATACGTATGCATGACAACGGACGTTATGTTATATCGAAAGGCCGCGATGAAAATAAAGATCAATCTTATGTGCTGTGGGGGGTATCGCAAGAGAATCTCGCACGAACCCAGTTTCCTTTAGGTAGTTTTACCAAGAAGGAGATCCGCCAGATGGCGTTGGAAATGGGACAGGCGGAGCTTGCGAAAAAGTCCGAAAGCTATGAGATATGCTTTGTTCCGGATAATGATTATCGTGCTTTCCTACGTCACAAACGACCGACGTTGGACCAAGAGATTGGACCGGGTAACTTTATCCTCTCCGACGGAACGGTGGTAGGGCAGCATATCGGCTATCCATACTTTACGATAGGGCAGCGCAAAGGCCTTGGTATTGCCTTGGGAAAACCGATGTTTGTTATTGAGATCCTTCCCGAAAGCAATTCTGTGGTGCTGGGCGAAGAACATGAGCTGGAAAAATCGCAAGCTTTCGTTCGCGACATTAATTTGGTGAAGTATGCATCATTGGAGCGGCCGATGGAGGCGGTTACCAAGATACGCTATAAGGATGCTGGCGCAGAATCCGTATTGACGCAGCAGGGGAATGTTATGCAAGTGGATTTTGCTCATCAGGTGAAAGGCATTGCGCCAGGACAGTCTGCGGTATTCTATGAGGGCAATGACCTGCTAGGTGGTGGCTTCTTGATGAAGTAAGGCCTAGGATAGATCCTATATAAAAGGGGATGCAAATTTTGCATCCCCTTTTATTTTATCGTTGATCTCGTAGCGATTAGAGTTTTGCGATCTCTTGCGCTAAGTCGATAATCTTGTTGGAGTAGCCCCACTCGTTATCATACCAAGATACTACTTTTACAAAGTTGTCATTCAAGGAGATACCAGCTTTTGCATCAAAGATCGATGTGCGTGCATCACCCAAGAAGTCTGTAGAAACAACCTCATCTTCCGTGTAACCCAAAATGCCTTTCAAGTCGCCTTCAGAAGCATCTTTCATCACTTTCTTGATATCTTCGTAAGAAGCGCCCTTTTCTAGGCGTACAGTTAAATCAACGACAGAAACGTCAGCCGTAGGAACACGAAGTGACATACCGGTTAATTTGCCTTTCAATTCAGGAAGAACCAAACCTACTGCTTTCGCCGCACCTGTTGAAGAAGGGATGATGTTTTGGTAAGCACCACGTCCACCTCTCCAGTCTTTTGCTGAAGGGCCGTCAACCGTTTTTTGCGTTGCTGTCACCGCGTGTACCGTTGTCATCAAACCTTCCGCAATACCGAAGTTATCATGCAACACTTTAGCGATAGGTGCCAAACAGTTTGTAGTACAAGAAGCGTTCGAAACGATGGTATATTCGGCTTTAAGGTCTTTATGGTTAACACCCATTACGAAAGTAGGGGTGTCATCTTTTGCAGGAGCAGACATGACAACTTTCTTAGCACCCGCATCGATATGCTTTTGTGCCAATTCTTTCGTCAAGAAGAAACCTGTAGATTCGATGATTACTTCAGCACCAACTTCGTCCCACTTTAAATTTGATGGATCTTTTTCCGCTGTGATACGGATCGTTTGTCCATTAACGATAAGGTTGCCATCTTTCACCTCTACCGTACCATCAAATCTTCCGTGTGTAGAGTCATATTTAAGCATGTATGCTAAGTAGTCAGGCTCTACCAAATCGTTGATACCAACAATTTCGATATCACTGCGATTGATTGCTGCTCTGAATGCTAAACGGCCAATACGGCCGAATCCGTTAATTCCAATTTTCATTTTATTAATTTTTATTAATGTAATACTTTACTAGATTTTGAACTGGTTCTTTGATGATTTGCCCAATGTTCAATCCATACTCCGTTCCCAGTTCACGGAGTGTATCGGCATAGTTACTTGCTACGGATCCCGTAAAATTTAGTTGACTATCGGGATATGTTTCCGATAAAGGGATCAGGTACGTTTTGATGTAGATTTCCAATCCTTTTTTAATCTGTTGGGCAAAATATGGTTCCTCTCTGTATTCGTATATAAAATCTGCGAAACTCGTCAGGAAGAGGTTTGGGTTGGGGTTATAATAAATTCGATCAAGAATAAGGCGGCGGTCAAGGCTGTGTCGCTGCAACAGTTTCTCCTGCACACCGGTGGGCATGGTTTCGGTTAGGAAATCTTTCAGCAACTGCCTACCGAGCCAATTCGTGGAGCCCTCATCAGCTAAAATGTAGCCAAGCCCATAATTGTTGGGCATTAGTTTTCTGCCATTGTAATAGGCCGCGTTCGAACCACTTCCAATAATACCGATGATCCCTTTTTCGTCGCCAAAGGTAGAAATTGCGGACGCAAGCACGTCGTGGCTCGCTTTAACTTTCGCATTTTTAAAGAAAAGCATAAAAACACGCTCTATCTTTTCTTGCCGCTCGGGTGAAGAGGCGCCAGCACCAAAAAAGTAGATCTTTCTTATCTTCTCAGCGTTATTGATCAGATGGGTGCTCTTGTTGAGTAATTGCAGGATATAGCGGTCGTCTTGTATGTACGAATTGATACCCGATGTGCGAAAACCATGAAGCACCCGCTTCTTGTCAGCTATTCGCCAATCTGCATATCTTGATCCACTGAAAACAACCACAATCATCTTTCCTATTTATTAAATAGCCATAATTTTTGCAATCTCGACAAGATCCTCATTCAGTTTGAGTTCTTTTTTGCTCAAAGCCTCTTCCAAGGGTGTTGTCACGATCTCTGATCCGCGTACTCCAATCGTGGCGCGTGAGTTACCTTTCAGCAATTCGTTGACGGCCGCGTATCCCATACGGGTTGCTAAGACACGATCCGCACTACTTGGTGCGCCTCCGCGTTGCAAATGCCCTAAGATACTAACTTTTGTGTCAAAATAATCAAATTTTTCTTTGACCCGCTTGGCGACGTTGTTTGCGCCGCCATTTTTATCGCCTTCCGCAACAATAACGATCATGGATGATTTATTACTGTCTGCGCCTTGCGCCAACATATCAATAAGCTCATCGATGGCCGTGTCTTTTTCGGGTAGTAAAATAGCTTCTGCACCACCCGCAATTCCTGCGTTCAATGCAATACAACCCGAGTCGCGCCCCATTACCTCCACAAAAAAAAGCCTGTTATGCGATGCGGCTGTATCCCTGATTTTATCAATGGCATCGATAACGGTATTGTTGGCTGTGTCGTATCCAATCGTTAGATCGGTGCCATTCAAATCGTTGTCTATGGTGCCTGGGATGCACATAACCGGGATGTCGTACTCCCGCGAAAAAATTTCGGCACCTGTAAATGTTCCATCGCCACCGATGGCAACTAAAGCGTCTATGCCTGCTGCCTTAACATGCTCATAGGCAATTGCACGTCCTTCCGGCGTTTTAAAAGCCATGCAGCGGGCTGTCTTAAGCATCGTTCCGCCCATTTGTATGATGGAACTGACCGACCGGCTGTCCATGTCAAACATGGTATTGTCGATCATGCCTTGATAACCGTGGTAGATGCCGGTTACTTTCTTTCCTTTATATATCGCTGTTCTTACGGCTGCACGAATTGCTGCATTCATGCCTGGAGAATCTCCTCCTGATGTAAAAACACCTATTCTTGTAATTTCTTCCACTCGATGAATCATTTTAGGTATTACGAATATAGTGTGTATTTATTACACTATTAAATTTTTTTTGCTTTTTTTGGATTAATATGATATAATTGAGGAGGATTGTTCATGTAAAATGACAATTCGATTAAAAAGAACGCACTTAAATTTGAGATTATTTTGCAGACTCATTTTACGATAGACTGTGTTATTTACAGTTTTAACGAAGGAAAGTTACAGGTATTGTTGACCGAGCGGAACGAATATCCTTATAAAGACTGGTGGGCGTTGCCCGGATTTTTTGTAGAAAAAGGTGAGGAGATGGAAGACGCAGTGAAGCGCATCCTTTACGAGCATACCGGTTTGAAAGATATTTTTATGGAGCAGCTCGGTGCGTTTGCCGGAGTAAAGAGGCACCCGCAAGGGCGTATCTTGACTGTAGCCTTTTCAACGATCGTCAAATATGAAGATGTAAAGTCCAAAATCAAGCCGATGACTTCCTATATGCGACAGGCGCAATGGTTTCCAATGGATAGTTTGCCCGAGCTAGCCTTTGACCATCTTCGGATTATCGAACAAAGTTTGCTAAAATTAAAGTATGGCATCAACTACTCAACGGCGGTATACGAGCTATTGCCTGAGAAATTCACGCTGACGCAACTGCAACAGGTATATGAAGCTATATTGGGCAAGGATCTTGATAAACGTAATTTTAGGAAGAAGATTGCTAACGATGGCTTTTTAAAAGAATTACAGGAGGTACAAAAGGGTGTTTCGTATCGTGCTGCAAGATTATACAAATTCGATAAGCGCAAGTTTCAAAAGCAGTTGGGGATCGACTAAAACACTTAGATTCGTCATCATTTTGTTATTTTCCTATTAAATGTCAACTCTTTAAGGCGCGGTCCTTGGCGGGTGTTTTACTTTTTTATATTTTTGAACGTTTTTAGAAAAAAGTCAGAAAGTATAAAGGTAAAAATGGACAACAAGAAGGATCAGATAATTCAAGCCGCCCTGAAGCGATTCGCGCATTACGGTTTTAACAAAACAACGATGAGCGAGATTGCCGTGGATTTGAATATCACAAAAGCAAACCTATATTACTATTACCCTGACAAAAATGCGTTAATCAAAGACGTGTTGGTACATATTTCCGAAGATATCCTGCAGAGCCAATATGCCATCATTGAGGATTATGATGCAAATTTGCTGGATATATTACATCGTGTGCTTGAAAAGCGAGCCAGTTATCTTCGTGACTACTATGTTTTGCATATCAGTGAAAACTTGGAATGGATAAAGGGGCAGGGGGTAGGCACGGTGCTCGAGGAGATGCACAGCAGAGATATTGAGATGATGACGGTGCTCTTTGAAAAGGCGGTTGGGGCTGGAGAGGTAGCGCTGGACAACGCTGCCGAGGATGCAACGTGTTTTATAGAGATCATAAAAGGGCTAAGCCTTATTCGAAGTGTGGCTGACGTCCTTTCTGGAATGCCTAATGCATATAACGTGGATGAGATTCTGCATAGCCAAAAGCGAACGACGGAATTCATCTTCAAAAATAAAATAATCAGCAAAAACTAGTTTACAGATAATCTTCTTAAAAATGAAATTGAAATTTTTGAGTGTTATAGCGGTCGGTCTCCTTTTCCCATGGGGTCCAGTACATGCTCAGGAGATGTTGACGCTCCAACAAGCAGTCAAATTTGCCTTGGATAACAAAAAGGAGGCAAAGAATGCGAAGCTTGACCTAAACAACGCCCAATTTAAAATAGACGAGGTGCGAGCTGGCGCTTTGCCGCAAATAAGTGGAACAGGTAGTTTAACATATAATCCGCTCATTCAGCAGAACGTCATTGTCATGGAAGATCCAGTCACCGGGCAGTCTACGTCCACTGTCATTCAGTTTGGACAGCCTTGGCAGGCCAATTCCAATCTGCAGGTCAGTCAGCAAATATTTAATCAGGCACTCTTCACAGGGCTTAAAGCTGCAAACAGTACGCGAGAGTTTTATCAGATCAATAAAGAACTGACGGATGAGCAACTGATCGAGAAGGTTGCAAATGCTTATTATCAGGTTTTCCAGTCGCAGTTGCAGGTAGCCACAGTAGAGAGCAATTTAGGAAATACCGAAAAAAACCAACGAGTCATACAAGGTTTGGTGGATGCGGGGCTGGCCAAAAAAATTGACCTGGACCGCACGACCGTACAGGTGAATAACTTAAAGGCGCAACTTCAGCAGGCGAAGAATGGTATGGAGATTCAGGAAAATGCATTAAAGTTTGCGATGGGGATGGATATCACGACGCAAATTGATCTTCCTGAGGAGACATTTGCTATTGACCCGGAAGCATTGGAAACCCTACCTATCGACCTGTCCAATCGCACGGAAATTCGCGTGTTAGAAAAACAAGCCGAGCTATTGGAATTGGACAAAAAAGCTGCCATAGCAGACTATTATCCGTCTTTATCCTTTTCAGGAAATTTGGGTTATATGTCATTTGCGGAACGTTTTCCGATTTTCAACGGGAATGCTACAAAAACAACGTATTCGGCCGTGGGGCTGAATTTGTCGATCCCAATTTTCAATGGGGGAAAAACGAAGGCTCAGGTTAATCAGAAGAACGTGGAGATTTTGCGTGCTAAAACAGAATTGGAAGATACCAAACTCGCGTTGATTATGGCTAGCGAAAATGCCCGGACACAGGTTAAGAACAGTTTGTTGACGATCAATTCCAACCAGGCGAATGTTACGCTGGCCAAAGAAGTTTTGGATAATACGGAAAACAACTACAAAAATGGCTTGGCCACGCTCACCGAGCTTTTGGATGCAGAGAATGCCTATGCCGATGCACAAAATAATCTGAATACGTCGCTGTTGGATTACAAAGTGGCGGAAGTACAGTTGATCAAATCAAAAGGAAATTTAAAATCATTAGTAAACGAATAATTAACTCGATATGAAACGGATAATAATTACAGTAATCATCGTGGCAGCTGCTTTGGCGGGGATCATGTTTTTATTGAATAAGAATAAAGCTAAAAATGAGGCACAAACTGCGGTTGTAGCGCAGAAAAATGCTGCGGTGGCGGTACGAGCCGACATGGCGGATATTCGGGAGGTTAATACGCAGTATATTACCAATGGTTCGTTTTCTCCCAAGCAAGAGGTCATGCTTTCTGCAGAGGCGGCAGGCCGCGTGCGCAGGGTGCTGGTTGAAGAGGGGGATGCCGTGCGTGCCGGCCAGACTTTAGCTGTGGTTGATGCGGATAAGCAGAGCGTGGACTTGGCGAACATGCAGGCGAACTACGAAAATGCAAAAGCCGACTTGGCCCGCTACGAAAATGCATTTAAGACGGGAGGCGTTACGCAACAGCAGCTCGATCAAGCTAAACTAAAGGTAGAGAACGCCAAAAATAGCTTGAAATCATCGCAGCTCTCTGCATCCGACGCTAATATCTCGGCATCGTTTGCCGGCTTGGTCAATAAAAGAAATATCGAACCAGGTACTTATGTATCTCCAGGCACACAGATGTTTGAGATCGTGAACGTATCTACCCTCAAACTATTGGTCAATGTTGACGAAAAAAATATCGGACAGGTGAAAGTAGGGCAATCTGTTCAAGTAGAATCAACGGTATTGCCTAACCAAAAATTTAACGGTGTGGTGAAGTTTATCGCACCAAAAGCGGATGCAAGCTTGAATTTTCCGGTGGAGCTGGAGATTCGCAATAATGCATCCAATGATTTGAAAGCAGGGATGTATGGTACCGCTTACTTTGGAAGTGACGCTAAAACGCAGGTGCTCACCGTACCACGGACGGCATTTGTAGGAAGTGTAAGTTCTAACCAAATCTTTGTGATAAAAGATGATAAGGCGATCTTGACCAAGGTAGTTTCCGGCAGAAGTTTCGGTGATTATATCGAGATTATTTCTGGAATAGAAAAAGGAACACCTGTCGTTACATCAGGCCAAATCAATCTTTTGGATGGAACTCAAGTGGAAATTATTAAGTAAAAAGCGAAATCTGTTCAATGAAAATATCTGAAATATCCATAAAAAGGCCAAGTATAATTATCGTACTCTTTATTATACTGACACTTGGTGGTATCTTCTCTTACTCACAGATGGGGTATGAGTTGGTGCCGAAATTTGAGGTTAACGTGATCAATGTGCAAACGGTATATCCGGGAGCCTCGCCATCGGAAGTGGAAACCTCCGTTACGAAGGTGATTGAGGATGCCGTAGCCAGTCTAGAGAACGTGAAGAAGATTGAAGCGAAATCAATGGAATCGGTATCCATGGTGATGATCCAATTGAATACTGGTGCCGATGTAAACTTTTTGCTGACCGATGCGCAAAGAAAAATCAATGCGGTGATCAACGAATTGCCCGATGATGCCGAAACGCCTGCGCTCTCAAAGTTCTCCATTGATGACGTGCCGATCATGAACTTGTCCGTAACGTCCAAACTCACAGAAAAAGAACTTTACGATCTATTGGATCAAAAAATCCAACCGGTTTTCGCTCGGATCAATGGTGTCGCGAAAGTCGATATGGTGGGTGGTGAAGAACGCGAGATACAGGTTAGTGTAAATCCAAGCAAATTGGAGGGTTACGGTTTGTCTATCATGCAGGTACAACAAGCTATTGCGTCGGCCAACTTGGATTTCCCCACGGGAAATGTGAAGACTCGGGACAATCAAACTACGCTGCGTCTTTCGGGTAAATTTGCAACGTTGGATGAGCTGCGTGCACTTCCTTTAAATACACCCAGCGGTGTGATGATCCGTTTAAGCGATGTTGCGGATGTGCAAGACGGTATTAAGGATGTCGAGAAAATTGCTCGTATAGATCGCCAGAATACCATTATGTTGCAGGTCTTCAAACAGTCTGATGCCAACGCTGTGGCTGTTTCGGAACTGGTTCAGCAAATGATAGGCTCGGTGGAGCAAGACTTCTCGGAACAAGGCGTTAAAGTTGGATTGGCGAATGACACGACCGAGTATACCTTGACTGCAGCAGATAATGTGGTGCACGATTTGATGATTGCGATCGGATTGGTAGCCTTTATCATGTTGTTTTTCCTCCATAGCTTGCGCGATGCTTTTATTGCGGTGGTTGCCATTCCACTATCTTTGATTGCGACCTTTATCTTCTTAAATATATTGGGATATACGCTAAATTTGATGTCGTTGCTGGGACTTTCCCTTGTGGTAGGTATTCTCGTGGATGATGCCATCGTGGTGATCGAGAATATACACCGCCATATGCAAATGGGAAAAAACAAGGTGCGGGCTGCTTATGACGGTGCGAAGGAAATCGGTTTCACCGTATCGGCCATTACGCTGGTAATTGTGGTGGTATTCTTGCCTATTGCGATGTCTTCCGGTTTGGTATCTGATATTTTACGCCAATTTTGTGTCACGGTCATGGTTTCTACCTTATTGTCGCTATTGGTTTCGTTTACCATTGTCCCTTGGTTGTATTCCCGTATGGGACAGCTGACACACCTGGATAACAAAACCATTTTCGGCCGGATATTAACGGGATTCGAAGCTGGTTTGACAAAATTGACGCACTGGATTTCCGGTATTTTGGAATGGGCACTGAAGAGCCGGTTGAATAAGGTGCTGACCCTAGCATTGTCCTTGGGGCTATTAGTTGCTTCTTTTATGCTCGTGGGCATGGGCTATATCGGTTCAGACTTTTTTCCGGGGAATGATAAAGGCGAGTTTTACCTGCAGATCGAAATGAATAAGGATGCTTCGCTGGAGCAGACAAATTTCATGACGCAAAAGGCGGAAAACTATCTCGCACAAAAGCCCGAAATCGAGCGTATGATCACGACCGTAGGACAAGCCTCCGATGGAACGATGAGTACATCCGGAACGAAATATAAATCGGAAATACATATTATTACTAAACCGGGATATAACCAGGAAAATCCAACGAAAGTTTATTCTGCGCAACTGCGCCGCGAAATGGAAACGGTGCTGGTTGGTGCCAAGGTGAAGACGGTAAATATGGGTATAATGGGTGCAGAACAAGCTCCGTTGATGTTGACATTGATTGGTTCTTCGCAGGCTGATGCGTTGGATGCTGCGCGGAAGTATGAAGCCATTCTTCGCACAATCCCAGGTGCTTCTGAAGTGAAACTAACGTCGGAAGACGGCAATCCGGAGATCAGTGTGAAAGTAGATCGTGACAAGATGAACGCTTTGGGTTTGGACGTATCGACAGTAGGTATGACGATGCAGACAGCGTTCTCGGGTAACGATGATACAAAATTCCGCGCGGGCGATACCGAGTATGATATCAATATCCGCTTTGATGAAATTGGACGAGGTAACATCGCTGACGTGCAGAACCTTAAATTCATGAACAAGGATGGACAGATGATGCGATTGGAACAGTTTGCCGATGTGTCGTACAGCTCTGGTCCAAGTTTGTTGGAACGCCGGGATAAGTCGCCATCCGTTTCGGTGCAAGCGCAGGTAGTCGGACGCCCGCTGGGATCCGTGGCTGCTGATTGGCAAGCGGAATTTGAAAAGGTGCAGTTGAAACCTGGCGTTTCTTATAAATGGGGTGGAAACATGGAGAATCAGGAGGAGGGATTTGGTACCTTGGGAATCGCCCTGTTAGCTTCTATTCTACTGGTTTACCTCGTAATGGTTGCGCTATATGATAGCTTCGTAACCCCGTTTGTGGTGTTATTCTCTATTCCGTTGTCGTTTATCGGAGCGCTACTGGCCTTGGCCTTGACCAACCAAACGCTGAATATATTCACCATCTTGGGGATCATCATGCTGATTGGTTTGGTAGCGAAAAATGCGATTATGTTGGTTGACTTTGCCAACCATAAGAAGGATGCTGGTTCGACAACTCATGAGGCCCTTATGGCGGCCAACCACGTGCGTTTCCGCCCGATTTTGATGACGACCATTGCGATGGTTATCGGTATGATTCCGATTGCCGTAGCAACCGGCGACGGTGCCGATATGAATCGTGGCCTGGCCATCGTGATCATCGGTGGGTTGCTTTCTTCCTTGTTCTTGACCTTAGTTGTCGTGCCGGTTGTTTATTCCATCTTTGATGGCTTAGGACGTCGGTTTGGTAAGAAGGAGAAAACGCAGTATGCCGAATTGATGACAGCTGATTACGTGAAGAGTGACGACTATGTGGACGAAATGGAAGTCCAACATTAACAAGATATTATCTTTTAGTTTTTCAGTATGTAGAAACGGGGAGGGGGCCTAAGCAACCTTCCCGTTTTTTTTAATCACGTAGCACGCTCTTTAGAAATTTACGCAATTTACAAAGGGCATTTCTTCGTATATTTGTTTAAACGCAAAAAGCTATGAGCACATCCGAAACATCTCCAATTTACGATTTGTCTGCCCGCACTCCCGCAGGGAAGGAGCTTTCCATGATCGATTTTAAGGGCAAGGTGCTGCTTGTTGTCAACACGGCTACACGTTGTGGACTTGCGCCGCAGTTTGATGGGCTTGAGCGGCTTCATCAGCTTTATAAGGATCAGGGGTTGGTGATCTTGGGCTTTCCCTGCGACCAGTTTGCGGGGCAAGAGCCAGAGCGGAATGAAGACATGGAGCAGTTCTGTAAGGTGAACCATGGCGTTACCTTTCAGCTAACGGAGAAGTGCGACGTGAATGGTGCCCATACCCATCCCATCTTTGCTTATTTAAAAAAGGAATTGGGTGGCCTGTTTGGACGCCGTATCAAGTGGAACTTCACGAAGTTTGTCGTCGATAGGCAGGGGCGACCTGTAAAACGCTTTGCGCCGATCAGCAAGCCAGAGGCCATGGAATCTTTAATTCAGAAACTACTAGCGAACAGATAAATGCAGACCATCCGCCTGCAAACGTTTATAAAGGCAAAGGCAGAACTTGTGTTCGACCTTTCTCGTGATATCGATTTGCATCGGCAGTCTGCTGCGGGGACCAACGAGACCGCTGTTGCTGGAAAAACCGAAGGGCTGCTTGCACTTGGTGAGACGGTTACTTGGCGGGCTAAGCATTTTGGCCTGTTTCACCGCCTCACCGTTCAGATAACGGAGATGGAAAGGCCGCTGCGTTTTACCGATGTGATGCTCAAAGGGCCATTTAAGTCTATGCAGCATCAGCACCTTTTTTCAGACGTAGATAACGGCACTTGGATGTACGATGTATTTTCCTTCGAAGCTCCTTTTGGTTACTTAGGGCGTTTTGTAGAGTTGTTATTTTTGCGCAGCTATATGACAGCATTCTTAAAAAAGAGAAATGAGATTTTAAAAGCGGTTGCAGAATCAATGGCATTATCCTCTGACGACCTCTATTCTCCAAATAACTGACTTTTCCTTGTGATTCCATTTTCTTCCTAAACAACAAAAGGACATCGGCATAGATGTCCTTTTGTCGTTTAGGCTTTTTAAGCCTTATTTTTTTTGAACAATCGTTTGGTAGACGACCGATCCTTCATGATCTATGCACTGCACGCTAAGCTGCGTCTTGTTGATGGCAAAGTACATAAAGCCATAGGTCGATGCCTCAAAGCGGCTGTAGGGCAAACCCTTTTTTACAGGTGTCACCTCCGAGCCACTGCCGGATATAAACTGTTGAAAAGACTTGTCGCTAACCTTTAGATGCTGCATGGAATGCTCATGGCCGGAAAGGTAAACCGGGATTTCGTGTTTCTGCAAAATAGGCTCTAACACTTTTCGTACAGCAAGGGTATCATAGTTCTCCGTGCGGGGTCCTGCTGTATAGATCGGGTGGTGGCCTACCACAATTTTCCATTGCGCACTAGACTCGGCCAAAAGCTTGTCGAGCCAGGCTAGTTGTTTGTCGGGCTGTTGTCCCGCCACATGAGGGCCGTATTCGCTGTGTTTGTAAAATTCGGGGATAAGGGGATTGGTGTCGATAAAGGCCATCAACACTTCGCCTTGTTCTCTCAGCTTAAAGGTTTTGCTATAGTAGCGCGCCGGCATTTTCCAACGACGACTGATGGCACTATACCGCACTTGCGCATCGGGGTCTGATTTATAGTCGTGGTTGCCGAGGGTTGGATACCAGTCCCATTGCAGGGAAAAGTCGGTATAAACGTTTTCAAAGGAATAATGCCAAAGTGGATCGTGCTCGCTGATCACCCCTGATGGGTAAAAGTTGTCACCGGTGGATATGATAAAATCGTTGGGATGGTTTGCCGTCCATTTACCCATTTGCTGCGCCACTTGCACTTGGTGGTCGGCGCCATTGCGTCCCCAGTCGCCTAAAGCGACAAAATGTAGATCATATTCATCTTGTAGGTATGCACGGCTATTCAGGTCTTCACTTTCGATCATGGTTGGCCGCGAGGCTGCTGCGAGAGCCATTGGCACAGCGGATAAACCAGCACCCAAGGCCGTGCCTAGGGTGCTTTTCATAAAATCTCTTCTTTTCATGTGCTGCTGATACTTTAGTAGCCTCTGTTTTGAGTCCAATTCGTGTTAACATTCATCACATCTCGAGGGATAGGGAAGATTCTCCGGAAGCGCTCGGAAGTTCCTGCAGGATAAAGGGATTTAAACCCCCAGTCTTCTTCAAATTTGCCAAACCGAATCAAGTCATTCCTGCGCCAAGATTCATCGGTAAATTCGCGAGCACGCTCGTCCAGAAGATCGGCAAGTGTTGGTTCTGTTGTTAACAAAGGCGCATTCACGTAACTGCGGATTTGATTGATGAGTGACCTTGCCGTTTCGCCATTGCTAGCTGTTCCTCCGCGGAGGATGGCTTCGGCTTTCATCAAGAGTACATCCGCATATCTGAAAATAGGTACATCGTTGCTTTGGCTACGTTGGTTGGCGGCAGTAACATTAACATCCATATAGAATTTTACCGAGCGGTAACCCATAGAACGTCCTTTTTGGTCGTTCCCAGCATTGAGTGTTGCTGCTCCATCTGGCCGTAGGGTAATATCTTTGGTTGTTTCCATTTGCCAATTAAAAGTGACATCTGCATCACTACCATTATAGTCCTGATCTATTCCTTTTTTAGAAGTACGGATAAGAAAAGGGCGACTTAGATCCGGCGCATAGTCCGCCCAATAATATTGCAGTCCGCCCATGTAGGCATTATTGCGCTCGTCTCCTGCAAGATTGAACTTGGCAAGAAATGCGGGTAACACGCGCAAGGTTCCGCCCACACTTTGTGGCAGTGCTGCAAATTGATTTTGCCCGCTGCGGTGTATCCAATACCGGGCGTAAGTCATTCCCTGTTGCTTTTCGCGGTCAAATGGCATGGCAAAAATAAAATCCTTAATTTGTGGACCATTATCTGGGCGAAATTTCTCTAAAAATTTATGACTTGTTAGATTGAACTGTCCAGACGCGATCACATCATCACACATCGCAATCACTTGATTCAATTTTTCGTTAGTCATTGAAGGCGTATAGCTAGCTACATCTTCTGTGTTGTAAACAGACCAATTTAGATAGAGCTTTGCCAATAATGCATCGGCCATGAAGCGTGTGGCCTTACCATAGGTTGCTGTTGATACCTCTGCAGGAAGACGCTCTCTAACAGCTAGAAGCTCTGATTCAATGAAGCTGCAGATTTCCGCTCTCGACGTTCTGTTCGGTATACGATCCACCTTACCCGTAATAAGCGGAGCCGCACCGAAATTATCCATTAATACAAAGTAAAAGTAGGCGCGCATGGCACGCATCGGAGCTGATTTCTCGCTTTCATCATCGCCAAAAATGGTCAATACATTGTTTGAAAGGTTTATGCCCGTCATAGCGGCGTTCCACATGCCCGGTAAAATGGCGTTGTCTGGCGTCCAGTTGTGCACATGTAGTTCACGGAACCGTCCGCCGTCGTAATAGTCGGTGCCAAGGGCTAGGCTGACGGCTTCGTCAGAAGATAATGTTTGTACCATCCAATGGTTGTAGCCTATTGCCCCCCGATATGCGGCATATACATCAGCAGAAATAGCCTCAGCTGCTCGTTCGGTGTTTGGGAATTCGGTGTATTGCGACTTGATATCCACATCCAAGTCGGTACATGAAGCGACTGAGCTAGCTAAAATGGACGCTGCGAGTAGTCGAAGATATATTGTTGATTTCATGAGTTTTTAGCAATTTTATAGGTTGAAATTTAATCCGAACATGACCGTTCTCGTGCGTGGGTAGGTTTGACGGTTGTCAACGCCTGGCGTTAAGCCACCTAGATCGACTTCGGGGTCGATTCCTTTGTAGTTCGTCAGTACGAAGACGTTGTTCATCGTTGCATACAATCTGACGTTTTTAAATTGCTTGCCGAGATTGCGGAAATTGTAGGAGAGACTTAAGTTGGCTAGACGTAGATAGTCACCACTTTCAAGATAGCGATCAGATAAATAGTGAGCATTGATATCTGTTGCTCTTTCGGTATCGACAACACTTGCCAATAAGTTTTTTTGTCCTGCATTACCCACAACGTTGGAATGTCTTGCCCGAGTGGCATTCATGATCTGCTGTCCGAATACACCCTGAAACATGGCCGTCAATGCAAAGTTTTTGTAACGGAGATTGTTGTTCCATCCCAAAGTGAACTTTGGCTGTGCACTTCCCGTAACTGTTCTGTCCTTGTTGACCGGCGTGATGGTGGTTTCACCTGTACGTTCTCCTGTTTGTGCATCGCGAACAAAGAAGGTTGATACGCCATTTTCATTGTATCCGGCCCATTCCCATGTATAGAATTGCCCAATAGGAGCTCCTTCCATCAATCGCTGTTGAAAAGCATTGCTTTGTCCAGCGCCACCTAGATCGGCAAGGTCAACGTATACGGTAGAAAATTCTTGGTTGGTAATGCGGGTAACGACATTTTTGTTGTGCGAGGCGACGATCCCGCTAGTCCATTCGAAATGCTCGGATTTAACCGGCACGACGTTTAAGGTAAGCTCGACCCCTTTATTGTTGATTTCTCCGACGTTGGCCGTCAAGGAGCCGTAGAGATATTTCGTCGTGGACACGGCATAGTCGTAAATCAGGTCAGTGGTATTCTTGTCGTAAAATTCTACTGTACCGCTTAATCGATTGTTGAGGAGGGCAAAGTCAATACCTAAGTTCAACATGCCTGTCCGTTCCCAGCGTAAGTCGGGATTCGAATTGCGAAGTGCTGCCAAGGTACGTAAGTCATTGCCAAAAGCATCGGTATAGAAACTAGACGTGGCGCCGTATACTTGGCGTGACGTAAACACATCAAAACCCAATGAGTTCCCACTGACGCCGTAGCCGGCGCGCAACTTAAGGTCGTCAAATAAACCTAGATCACGGACAAATGCTTCCTCCGATAAACGCCAGGCAGCAGATACTGATGGGAATGTTGCCCATCGGTTATTTGCGCCAAAAGCGGATGATCCATCACGCCTTACCGTAGCTTGGAAGAGGTACTTACTATCATAAGCATAATTTAGGCGTCCGTATACGGATATCATCCTTAACGTGGAAAGGTAGTAATTGCCGAAACCGAGAAGATCAACGACATTGGCCATTCCGGGATTGTAGTAGCTTAGCCCATCATCGTAGTAATCTGAAGTAGTCAGCTGAAAGCCATCGTTATTATTGTTTTCTTCCCATGAATAGCCAGCTAGAGCAGAAACCTTATGTCTTCCAAAAAATGTCTTGTCGTAGCTGAGGTTCATCTCCATAACCTTGCGTTCATCTTCTACCGACGCACGAATGGATTTACCGTTTTGATTCCGTGCTGCCATGGAAAGGCTCGTGTAGTATTGCGCATTGTTATACTGTCTATTTTGTAAGGACAGATCGATATTGTAGGTTAAGTTCGGTAGTATCTCGTAGCCAACTTTTGCGTGTGCTTGGATGACTTTGGTTTTCGAAAAGTTTGTATTTTCTTCAATCAACGATACCGGATTGACGTATTGCGAACGATCTGTTTTTTCGAACCAACTGCCATCTTCTTGCCGGATGGGGGAAACCGGCAGGTAATAGTACATCGCATCATATACACTGAGCCCATCGCTTAAGGCCAATACGTCATTTTGCTTGGTTATGCTGGTATTAACATTGAACGAAGCGGTGAGCTTGTCCTCCAATGCCTTTGTTTGTACAAAACCACGTCCGATTTGGCGTCCCATGTCGGTGCCTTTGATCACACCATTGTTTTGCAATGTATTTAAACTTGCACGGTATTGCGTCTTTTCTGTTCCTCCGATCAGCGACACGTTATGGTTCGTGGATATTCCCCGCCGTTCCACTTCCTTTTGCCAGTCTGTATCTGCTCCTAGGTCATCCGTCGGTTCCATAGAAAAACCGTTTTGATCGATGAAATTGCGGTATTGTTCGCCATTCATCATTTGGTAGCGCTTGGCTACGTTGTCCAATGCTAAATAGCCATTATAAGAAATAGAAGATTGCCCAGCCTTACCGCGTTTCGTGGTGACGATGATGACACCATTGGCTGCTTTTGATCCGTAGATCGCTGTGGCCGATGCATCACGAAGTACGTCAATGCTCTTAATGTCATCAGGCGCTACCAAGGTAAGTGATGCTCCCGGAACGCCATCGATAACGTAGTAGGGTTCCATAGCTTCACCCGAGCGGAGTGTCGATGCTCCTCGAAGGCTTACCGATGGGCGTGCATTCGGATTGCTATTATTGGTCGAAATGGTTAAACCGGGGACTTTGCCTTGCAACATTTGGGCAGGTGAAGATAATACCCCTACGTTCATGTCCTCTGCTTTCACCGTTGTGATTGAACTGGTTACATCTTTTCTTGCGATACGTCCATAACCAATAACAACCTCTTCGAGTGCGGTGCTAAGAGGCAATAGTTTAACACTTAAGGCCAGCGGTTTGCCCGCTTGCACGTTGTAGCCAGCGAGCGTGTCGGGCTGAAAGCCTACATAGCTAAAGATAAACTGATAGGGACCACCTTCGGGTAGGTTGCTGAAGGAGAAAAGCCCTTTGTCGCTGGAGCTGGTGGCAAAGCTTTTGCCGGTAGCGCCATGCACGGCCTTGATACTTACGCCCGACAAAAATTCGCCGGATTCATTTTGCGTGGCGCCTTTTACCTGCTCCTGTTGTGCCTGTGCTTGCGAGAGGCCGGCCGTGAGCAAAGCGAAGAAAAGTACGCTTTTTCTTAATTGAGACGGTTTGTTAAACATGGGTTGTTTTACTTATAGGTTTTCTTGTTTGTTGTGTGTGTTGTTTTGCTCTTGTTTGTAGATATGGTATTGTCCATTGGCGTCTACCTCGTAGCGTAGATCATTGATCAAACAGATGACTGCTAGTACATCCTGTACCTGCTCGCGTTCCGGCTCGATCGTGCCCGTGTACTGGATTTTTTCTATGCTTTGGTTGTTGATTTTGATGGAAATGTTGTAGGCTTTTTCCAAGGCTGCGAAGACATCGTCCAACGGTATGTTGTCCAGTTGAAGACGTGGGCTGTTTTGCGCCATCGCTGCTGACGCTGTTGTTGGCTTCGGCTCGATTGCCTTCTTCCCGCTGTGTGCAACCAAACGCATGCCTGCATCGAATAGGAGGTTTTCTCCGATATTGTCTAAAAAGATATTAGCGAAGGCTGGCTTTTTAGCTGTGGATGCAACAAGCACCTTCCCGCTGTGTAGCTTGATGGTCGTTTGGCGCTCGTTTGATCGGGTGTCGATGGTAAAGGAAGTTCCTAGCGCGGTGGTTTTTGTGGCGTTGGCATAAACGCTAAATGGGCGCGAAGGATCTTTGGCTACGGCGAAGTATGCTTTGCCATCGAGCTGTATCTCGCGGCTGTGTGCCGTAAAATGTCTACGGTAGCGGATACTACTGTGGGCAAAAAGTTTTACTTTGGATTGATCAGGAAGTACCACAGCGCTGTCGGTACTTTCGTTGTTGGCTAAGACCACCCAGCCGCTATCTGTTAGCGGAACTTGCTTCTGCTCGACACGACTGCTTTGCATGGCCGATTGTTCCTGGCCGTTCCAGCGCCAGAGGTTAAACGTCATCAGCAACAGTACAGACGCCGCCGCCGCATATGCTATTAATCGCCGAATTCTTACTTCTTTCCTCTCCTTGCGACTTTCTTGCTCGCTTGCTGCATGTATATCCTTTTCGATAGCAGCTTGCATTTTCGCAGAAGGAACTTCACGTTCCGTATTCTGCTGTTCAAAAGACTGCCAGTCTTGGTCATTGAAGATATCTTCAATGATGGTGGGATTCTCTAATATTTTTTTTCGCGCCTGCTGTTTCTTGTCGAATGCGTCTTGCTCGCCTTTTCGCCTGCTTTTTCCGAACTTCATATTGATATTACGCGGCTCGAAAGGGTATCCCCCGTTGCTTAACAATTACTTAATGTGGGGAGTGGTGATGGATCGTGATTAAGTGACCATATGATGCATAGTGTTTGACAATTTCAGGTCGTCACCTTATCACGATGTCACCCTATAACTAACTACAACATGATAGAGTACAGATGCTGTTTGAGTTGCAGGAGTGCCTTACCGATATGCTGCTCGACGGTTTTGGGAGAAATGGAGAACAGTTGTGCAATTTCTTTGTGCGATAGTCCCTGTTTTCTGCTGAGTTCAAAAACAAGTCTTCTCATTTTAGGCATATTTTGTATATCATGCTCCATCAGCTGCAAGAGGTCTTTGCTTTCGATGGCATCGATCAAGCTATCTGTAAATGGCGTTACAGCGGAATCTCCTTCATATTTAAATCGGGTAGCCTCTTTGCGCAGGAGGTCGATCATCACTTGTCTAGCCATGCCAAACAACTGGATATTGATGGCGAGCTGCTCACTGATAATATGCCTTTGTTTCCATAATTTGATGAAAGTCAATTGGGTAACTTCCTCTGCAATGTAGGTGGATTGTGTGCGTTGCAGGATAAAACCATAAATCTGACTATGGTATTTATCATAGACAAGATTGAAAATCTTCTGATTATCGGCCTTTATCGCTTTTACATATTCCATGAGTGCAGCAAAGTTAAAGGCTTTGTTTGGACATCTTTGTTAAGGCATTGTTATGCTTATGTGAATTAGTTTCGCATTTGGTTCCGTGCCATATGCAATACGGGCTGCTGGAAAAAAGGAAGTTTATACCTTTTTTCCAGCAGCCCGCAGGCAGGAAGGCTTTGTATTTCGAAAGTCTATGCTGTCTCGTTTTCTACTTTCTCCAATTTATATAACAGCTCATCGAGCTTCGTCAATCGATAGGAAGCACCTTCTGCTAGGTCGAGTTCTGCTGCTGCGACCTTGCCGAGATTAAGTACATGCGATCGGTCGCCACGGTAGGAAAATCTACATTCAAATTCATTAACGATCAGTACTTTGACTTTCTTTGTCCGGTTTGGAAACAAATCCTTAAAATCTTTTGTAATGCGTATTTGATTTTTCTTGACATCGTCTGCTGTGATTTTATTGCCTCTGGAAGGCAAAACCGCTGAGAGCTGCGCGGCACTGTTGACGGTAGGAAGCGCAGCGATAGTGGCAGATGCCGAAGGTTTACCGATAATGTTGCGGATGTAATAAAGCCTATTTCTCGACTTCTCATTGGATCGTTCGTCAATCTCGAAATCTTCTGTTCGCGATTTGAAGAGATGGGACACCTTCTCGAAACCATAGTTTCTAGCATCGAAGTCCGGTTTTCGCTTAATAATGAGGCTGCCTATTTCACCAAGGAAGGCCCATCCATTCTCGTCGGCGGTGTCGTCAACAGCATCCTTGAGCATCAATAGCGTATCTTCGTCCAGTTCTGCCGTTTGGTTTAGCTCTTCCGGTGCATTAGGCTCGCTGATTGTCGTCTCTGCTGTTGCTGCGGGTGCTTCGACCGCTGTCTGCTCAACCGTCGCCGTTTTTGCTGTTGCTTGACTGTTTTTCTTTGGTGTTTTCTTAGCCGGAGCAACTTTCTCTAAAATTTCAACATAAATAAACTTATCACAGGAAGCGATAAAGGGTTTCGGTGTTTTGCGCTCGCCTATTCCTATGACCAACTTACCAGATTCCCGCAGCCGGGTAGCTAACCGAGTAAAATCGCTATCGCTTGATACAATGCAGAATCCGTCCACCCTGTCGGAATGTAGGATGTCCATCGCATCGATAATAAGAGCCGAGTCAGTCGAGTTTTTTCCTTGGGTATAGCTATACTGCTGTATGGGGGTAATGGCATGTATCAGCAAGCTGTTTTTCCAGTTTTCGACGTAAGGTCGCGTCCAGTCGCCATAAATTCTTTTGATAGTCGGGATACCATACCGGTTTACCTCGTTCAGAATTTCTTCCACTTTCTTTGATGATACATTGTCCGCATCAATCAATATTGCAATTTTTAAATCTTTTTGATTTGCCATGATAAAATATATCCATAGGCCGATTTAGCGTATGGTTCTTCTTGCTACAAAATACGGTATTATATAGAGGATTGCAAATGCAAGCGGGATGCCAGGGTGTCGTAGCGGGGGCTAATCCAACTTGGTATGGCAGCTAAAGGGTATGCGAAGAGAAACAAATGTACCGTTAACGTTGTTTAGTAGTAGATTAAAATCAACGAACCATGAAGGAGCGCATAGTTAAACTTACTGTATTGGGAAGTTTCAATCAGGTACTTATATTTTTGGTGTTGCTTTTTGCCATTTTGCATTTTGGCAAGGCGTTCCTTATCCCGTTGCTCACGAGTGCGTTGTTCGCCATGTTGCTGCTGCCGATCTGTCACAGGCTGGAAGCCAAGGGGATTAAGCGGGGATGGGCGGCCGTGGCGGTTGTATTAACGACACTTCTGTTAATGGTTGGCGTGCTTTATGTCTTGGTGAATGAATTGGTAGAGCTCGCGGGTGATCTTGTTGTGGTTGGCGATAAGATCAGTTTGATGCTGGACAGGGCCTACGGATACATCGCAGAGCATTTCGACATATCGGAGGTCAAGCAGAAGGAATATTTGCAAAAGCAAGTGACACAGTGGTCCAACTCGGCAGGGAAGATGGTTGGTGGAGCCATATTTTCTGTTGTTTCTGTACTGGGCAGCCTCTTAATCATCACGATCTATACGATATTGATGCTCATTTACAGGATACGTATTAAACGCTTTGTATTTCAGTTGGTACGTCGGCATGCCGGTTATGGAGAGGTCGATCATGCGCGGGGCATTGTTGAAAAAATCACAAAAGTCTCTAGCCGTTATGTTGCAGGCATCTTTTTGGTCGTCGCGATATTATCCGTAATTTATTTTGTGGGATTGACAATCATAGGTGTCGAAAATGCGCTCTTCTTTGCCATTCTCGCTGCACTAATTAACGTGATCCCCTACATCGGCTCGGTCGCGGGCGGGGCTATTGTGGTCTTGTATACCTTTATTACGGGGGACACATTGACGATTCCAGTGGTTGTGGCTTTGTTTTTTACCGCTGTACAGCAGCTCGACAGCTATGTGCTAACGCCGAAGATCACCGGTGGCCAAGTAAAAATAGGGCCTTTGTTTACCATCATGGCACTACTGCTGGGGGGGATGCTATGGGGGGCTGCAGGCATGATCTTATTTATTCCGCTGCTCGGTATTTTCAAAGTTATTTTTGATAATATTGACCCACTGAAACCCTATGGCCACCTGATCGGCGATTAAGATTCACTTTCCTCTTTCTTCTTTTCGGTGAGGCTTTTGTACTGCACAATGCATTTGAAAGCAAAATAACCAAAAGCAACCAGCATAAGCACAATGCCCAACCCGATAGCTGTATAGTTTAGTGCCGGTGTTTTTAACTTAGCAGCCAAGCCAATTAGCGCGAGGTGCATCCCTCCATAGAAAAATGCAACTAATAACAAGACGCGTTGTATAACTTTCCTCTTCAATTGAAAACAGTTTTGTTTGGATCCCTATCTATTCACGAAACAGCAATCGCGAGCTGCAATCGGTTAACTTTTAATGCCAAATATCCCAAAGATATCATTTTATATTTCTCGTTCAAGAAAATAAAGAGCCTGAGTAAAAAAATCAGTACGGTAAATGATAACGGGAATAAGATGAAAAAGTTGTCTTGCAGGTACACTTTGTTAGATTGCCAAAGTGCATACGTCAACCGTGCGCACGCTAACAAACGTTTTATTGACCGCCACATCCCCTGTGGAAACAAAAAAAGGTTTTCAAACGGGGAGAATGAAAACCTTTAGCTAACCAATTATAAACCTAAATTATGATGATACAAATATAGTGTATTTTATACACTAAGTGCAAGTTTTTTTTTATAAGCATATACGCGTTTGCCTGAATGACTACCTGATAACCAAGGTGGACATCCAGTAATCGAATTTTCTGCGCTGATTCCTACGGCTTTTGGTCATGTTTACCCGATGAATGGCGGCGTCAATATACTTTGAGCGGCAAGGTCACTTTTGTTAGGGATGGGTGACGATTATCGTTATATTTGATGTTAGAACAGTGGTATATGAACGAGCAACAGGCTATAAAGATCGATGACTTTATCGGGAAGCATCTTCTTTTTAAAAAGGATGTTGACGAGCTGTTGCTTTCGGAGATGCAAATGGATGTTGGACAATTCAGTTTAATATATAAAATATGGAAGCGAAATTAGGTTTAATTACTGGAGGAAGCCGTGGATTGGGTCGAGATATGGCTATTCATTTGGCAAAAGAAGGACACGATGTGATCTTAACGTATAATAGCGATCAGCAAAATGCTCTAGCTACGGCGGAAGAGGTTGAAAATCTTGGGCAGCGTGCTTATATATTTCAATTGGATAGCCGGCATGTGAAAGGCTTCGATAAATTTATCGCTGCAGTCATGAAGGCATTGGAAAAGGATGGACGGACGCAGAAAATTGACTTTTTAATCAATAATGCCGGTACTGCGCTGTATGCCAATTTTTTGGATACGACGGAAGAGCAAATCGATGAGATGTTTCTTATCCACTATAAAGCAGTATTCTTCCTCACGCAAAAATTAATACCTTATCTACATGATGGGGGACGTATCATCAATATATCCTCTGGCTTGGCGCGATTTTCCTTCCCGGGCAGCTCGGGCTACGCGTCAATGAAAGGTGCCGTGGAAGTGTTAACGCGTTACTTGGCTAAAGAGCTTGGGGCACGTAAGATAGCGGTCAACGTAGTGGCGCCGGGCGCTATAGAAACAGATTTTGGTGGTGGCAGGACGCGCGACGATGCGACAATCAATGCCAACATCGCCGCAGCGACTGCATTGGGTCGTGTAGGTCTTCCCGAAGATATTGGGCCGGTCGTTGCATTCCTATGCTCCGAAGGGGCTGGCTGGATAAATGGCCAACGGATCGAAGTGTCGGGCGGCATGTTATTGTAAGCCATAAATTTCAACTAAAAACGGCCTAGATCCAATGGAAGCTAGGCCGTTTTTAGTTGATCGATTTAGGGTTCCAATGTTGCGCTCAAGGTAATTGTGAAACTGAATGCGCCACTTACTGGACAGTTTTCCTTCGCTCCCTTGGCGATTTCCTGAAATTGTTCATCGGCTATGCCAGGTACCTTGGCGTTTAAAGTTAATGCCGACTCGACTATTTTTCCGTTATCCAGCGAGATGACCGATGTCGTCTCCAGCTTTTCCGGTGTAAAGCCAGCTTCGGTTAAATCTGCACTTACTTTCATCGTGAAACATCCGGCATGTGCCGCAGCCAGTAGTTCCTCCGGATTAGTACCTATACCATCGGCAAATCGGCTGTTAAATGAATATTGTGTTTCGTTCAAAACCGTACTTTGGGTAGTCAAATGTCCTTGTCCCTCTTTAATAGTGCCGTTCCAAACGGCTGTCGCTTTGCGTTTCATATGCTCTTTATTGATGTATTGGAATAACAACGGTAATCGAAAATGGTGTGCATTTCCGTAAAAACGTGACCGTTGGCTGATAAAGTAAGGTCAATAAACGGCTGTATGCGCTATTGTTTCTACGCATTAAAAATTTTATGCCTATTTTTAGAGTAAATGAGATAGCGTAACGTCTATCTTACCATGGACATTCCACAGCATTTAGAGATGGCGCAGAAAAACTCCAAATCCGTAACAGATTTGATAAAAACCTATAGTGGCCAGCTGTTGCGTTTTGTGAAAGGAAGAGTGAAGAGAGATGAAGATGCCGAAGACATCCTGCAGGAGGTTTGGTTTCAGTTTAGCCGCCTGACCAATATCGATGAGTTGGAAAATGTAGGTGCTTGGTTGTATCGCGTCACACGTAATAAGATCACGGACAGCTATCGTAAAAGCAAGACCGAGGCGCTCGACGAGATGGTGGAGGATGGTGAGGAAGGGGAATTTCCCATTCGGCAACTATTGCTTGCCGATGATTCGCAGGATCCTGAGCTGAAGATGTTTAAGGATATCTTTTGGGACGAATTGATGAAGGCACTGGATGAATTGCCAGAGAAGCAGCGGAAGGTCTTTCTGCTGAACGAGATGGAAGACAAAACCTTGCAGGAAATTGCTGATATGGAAGGCGAGAAGCTGAAGACCATCATTAGCCGCAAAGGCTACGCGGTGAAGCACTTGCGGTTGCGTTTGAAAAGTTTATATGACGAATTAAAATATTAGGAGATATACGATTATGGGATTTAATAGACATGGAAAAAGAAAAGGCAAATTTGTTTTTATCTTTTTTGCGATACTCTTAGGCTGTGGATTGCTGATCGCACTGCTGCAGTATCTGTGGAATACGTTACTGACCGACATTTTCGGCTTAAGAGCCATCAGCTATTGGGAAGCGCTCGGATTGTTCATCCTGTCGCGCATTTTATTTGGGCGTGGATTTGGAAAGTCCAAAAACGGTTTTCGAAGGAACCAACCGTTGGAAGAGTCCATGTCGGAGGAAGATCGGGAGAAATTAAAAAGCGAATGGAGGAAACGATTTGAAGAAAAATGGAAATGTTAAAAATTGCATAAAAATATGAGTGTGTAAAAAAGGTCGGTACGGTATGTTCGACCTTTTTTTGTGCACAATCGTTCATTTCTTGCGGGGATGGATCTGTTTAAAAGAAATTGTTATATCAGTAATGAGCCTATTATTTAATTTTTTTGTCGGTTTGCGAACAATTTATGGAAGAATTTTAAAAGTACTTAAAGTAAAATCGAGAGATTGCTCGTCTACTACAGCAAAGGCCTTTAATATTAATTGTAAAACAAAAGAAAAAATGAAAAATAAATTTAAATATATCTTACCGAGATTGATAGGCTTGACGGTCGTCTTGGGGGCATTGAGCTTCTTGATTGTCGCACTGTTCAAGATCATGTTATTGCTCACCGTTGTCATGGCAATTGGCATGTGGATCGCTGCAAGGCGTTTCAAAAGAAGGGTTCGCCAGCAGGAGATGGCCGTTCCACACTTTGGGAATGCCGGTTTTTTTGCCAATGAAAATATGATCGCCGTCGTACCTGTGTCATTTAAGTCGCAGTCGGCCAAAGCCGCCATTATTCCCGTTCGATAACCCATTAAAAAATTACAACATGTTTAAAAGAAATCAACAATCCGATAATAACTACCAGCAAGCTGCATTTTGTGGCGCAGCGTTCCGCAATAAATTGGAGAAATTCCAGCAGCACTTTTTTGACGGTGCTTTGAATGAAGGGCATGGAGCGGGCTCGCAAGTGCCAGCGAATATCGTCGAACACCCAGCTTATTTTGAAATTCAGCTCTTCGCTGCAGGCAGAAAGAAAGAACTTTTTAAAGTTGTCGTAGAAAACAACCTGTTGCAGGTGTCGTATGAGGAGCCTGTAACCGAACAGACCTCGGAGTTTCGCCATCAGGAATATGTAGCTGGATCGTTCAATCGTGCATTCAAATTGGACGAGCAGGTGCTTAGCGATAACGTGCAGGCTAGTTTTGAGGATGGTGTGCTTACCATTATCTTGGCCAAGAACCCGGAAGCTACTAAGCCAGTCCAAGAGGTGCACATCAGTTAGCCCTATAACCGCTCTTTCCTAAAGAAGCAGGTAAAAAGCCAACACTTTTCGTCATCGCGAGGGGAAATGACAACGCAACAATCTTTGCATGTAAAGTGCAGATTAGTTTCCTGGAAACCAGCTTACAGCGGTCGTTATACATCCTTGCGATGACGTGTTTTTTATCTAGTCGTATTCCCTCAACAAAAGCCTTTTTTTACGATACCCGTCTATTTATGCATCCGCAGTTTTCAATAAACCAATAGTCTTCGCGCTAACATCCCTATGAAACGGAGGAGGTGCATTATGCAAGGAGATGATTGCGCAATGAAACAACTTAAACCGATTGGGAACCCCTTCAAATGCTAACCGTTCTACGTCTATTACTAGCGAAATTTTCACGTTTGCAACCTGACAACATGTAAAACTTATGGGAAATGCCTTAGTTCACTAGTGAAATGCCTTTTTTCTATAGAAAGCCTGTCTAATGCAGTACAAAGCGTGTTTTTCTATTTCCGAATATTTCGACGCGTAGAAAAAACAATCTTTTTTGTCATTTTAATGTCATGTACGGATGTCTTTTGACGGCTATTTGGAGCAGTTTACTATAAGGTCTATATATTTTTATGTTTTTTAATTATACTAATTCTAAATAACAAAACTTTATTTATATTTGCCAGCGGTAGGTTCTTTTGATAGACTTTACTGCTTTCGAATAGATTGAATTGTATAGATAAAAACAAATAATATGAAATCTTTACCTTATTTACTCCTCGTTTTTGTAGCGTTTTTAGTAGGCGGTCAAACCGCAGCAGCGCACGCCATATGGTTGGAAAGTGCCCCGAATGCCGGCAAAGGGCAGTCTCATGAGATTCGTGTATACTATGGCGAGTATGCAACCGCCGAACTGGAAAAGACCACTGATTGGTATTCAGATTTGCGTTCTTTGAAACTATTTGTGATCAAGCCCGACCAAACGCAGATGGAGCTAAGCTTGGAAGATAAAGACGATCATTTTATAGCCTCTTTCACACCAGAAGAAGATGGTACCTATCTCGTCTATACGACGCATCCCACCAAAGATCTAGGCGGCAAAACACGTTACGAATTTACCTCGCAACTTGCTGTTCAGGTTGGTAAATCCGCTGGGGCTGCACAAAGTAAATTAGCTTACCAACTAGCCGTGGATACGAAAGTTTTTAAAAAAGGTGATAAGGTTGCCATTCGCCTAACCAAGGAAGGTCAAGGGTTAGCTGGCCAGGACGTTCTTTTAATGTCCGAATCAGGCTGGTCAAAAACCTACAAAACCGATGCGCAAGGCATCGCGACTGTTGATGTCCTATGGGCAGGCAAATATGTTGCGGAGTTTGGGCATAGCGAGGAAGCAACAGGCACGTGGCACGGAGCCCCCTACAGCGCAACTTGGCAGGGAATAACGACCAGTTTTTACGTTAAGTAACCACATTTTGCAGTTAGCAAGTTGTTTACTTGCCTAAGATCGACAACCAACGGCAGCTGTCTGCAAGGACGCTGCTACTAAATTTACAAACGTTGTAATTGCTATGTTTTCGTTTATTTTATTGATCTTGTTTTTGGGATTTACTTGTTTGATGAATACGTCGAAGCGCATCAGCTGGCCCGGAAAACACCCTTTTTTGCTGAAGTGGAGTGTACGTCAGAGACAAAGCCGGTTCGCGTCTGCTTCTTTATTTATGCTAGCGCTGCTTTTTAATACCTACCTATTGGGCTTAGGAGCAGGGATCTTCGCAGCCGTTGTGATGCTCATGGCTGTCGGAGGTTTGTGTGTGTTGTTCTTCCCATTCCGCTATATAGGAATCCGTGGCTTTGCAACGCTGTTTATGCTCTTTTTTGTGTTGGAAATGATATGCTGATTTTATGCCTGCCAATAAAAAATACTTAACGAAATCCCCGTGGTTGCGACTTTGCAAGATACTAGCGGGAACCGTCGGTGGTTATGCCGTCATGCTAAGCTTCCACCTAGCACTCAGCAGCTTCTTACCGAAGGGCGAAGTGGTGGCTACAGCCATCATACTTGGATATATCATGTGGTCTTTCCTGCTGCTATGGGCATTTGTCGAAAAGAATGTATGGCGTGTATGGCTAACCTACGTGCTGTTAACAGTTATCTTTTTATTACCTTATTTGCTGACCTCCTCCTTTCATTATGGATCATAGAAAGTACAATATCTATTTTCACACACATACCATTAGCGGGATTATCATTGCATCCTTGCTGTACGTCATATTTTTCGCCGGTTCGTTTTCATTTTTTAAAGATAATATTACCGCTTGGCAACACGGAAAGTCTATGGTGGCGGATACCGTTCAGACGGATTACAACTACCTTTTGGATTCGCTATCCAGACAATACAACCTCGTTGGTAGAAATATTGATCTTTATTATCTAAAGCAAGGCCAGGGCGCTTATGTAAATATGAGTGTTTCGGCAGATACGACTGTCAGCAAACCTATAGCTGCGCAAACAGGTAAAGGAAAGGGCAAGCGCCGACGAGGAGCGTCGGCAGAGGATTCTGCCTATTTTCTATATTATTTTGCGGATAAAAGGCCAACTACCTATTCGGAAGGGTACGACATGGGTGAATTTTTGTATCGTTTGCACTTTTTGGCGCAGCTCAATCAATTACCCATAAAAATCGGTACACCCTTTGGCTACCTGCTTGCAGGCATTGTTTCATTCTTATTTCTTTTTGCATTGATAACGGGTGTCTTTCTGCATTGGGAAAAGGTCAAGACAAATTTTTTCGTATTTCGCCCATTTAGTAAATGGAAGACGGTTTGGACGGATATGCACACCGCACTAGGTGTTATTGGCTTTCCCTTCCAGTTTGTATTCGCCGTTACAGGGATTATCCTGATCGTTAATTTTGTACTCATTACTCCATTTAGCAAATTGCTTTACGACGGAAATGAGGAAGCTGTTTACGAAGAGCTTTTATATAACAAGAATATACAGGTGGACTATCGCTACAGCCCGCTTGGCGAAAAATTCGATTTGAATGCATTTGTTTCCAAATGGGAATCCGAATGGAATGATGCGCGCGTAACGCGCCTTTACATCCGAAATTTCCAAGATCAGAGTATGCAGGTAGGCATTGAATTTAAGCCTGTTTCCCAGGTAGCATTTGCCGGATCGGGATATGCCTTGCAGGAAATAGCTACGGGAAAAGTCTTAGCGTATAAATCCCCTACCAAGGACGGGACATATATTGATATGGTCAAGAGTCTGATCTATCATTTACATTTCGGCGATTTTGGGGGAAAACCGATGCAAATTATATTCTTTTTGCTTGGGTTGATGGGCTGCCTCGTCATCATTTCCGGAATCGTCATTTGGCTAGTTGCAAGAGATAAGAACAACGTGCCCGCCTACAAACGCAAATTTAATTTTTGGGCATCGAATTTTTTCTTAGCGGGCTGCTTGAGTATGTTGCCTGTAACGGCATTTACCTTTGTTATGCTGAAGCTGTTGCCCGTCATTAACCAATCAGTGATCTACAATGTCTTTTTCTATAGCTGGTTAATATTGGGGATTTATTTGATGATTCTGCGTAATCTGGCCCGCATGAATAGGCATGTGCTGATTCTTTCTGTACTCACTTGCTTTGCGGTACCCATTGCCAATGGTATGACGACGAAGCTTTGGTTTTGGACCAGCTGGCAATTGGGCGCTACAGATATTTTCTTTGTTGATGTGCTCTTTACTGTGCTGGCTATCGGCTGCCTTTACGCTTTTATCAGGGTGCGTAAACAAGCAAAGCCTTTCCAGCTTTTAGCCAAAACATAATACCGCATAGTTGCAACCTGCGGGAGAACAAAATCGCATCGGTTCCAAAGAGTACCCATGCGATTTTCGTTTTCAAGCACGTGCTTATTTAAGCATTTTCTGTAACGTGGCAGGCTGATGTAAACGTTTTTCGTTTCACGTGGTTCTTTATATAAAAGGATAATTTATATGGAGCAGATAACAGTGACAACTGAGCGCGGTGTGGAAACGACAACAACGATGAAGAATGGCGACGTACTGATCGAGATCGCCCAGATTCCGAATGATGATACGGGCATTCCGCAAGCGACGGCATTTTACATAAACAATGAGCTTGTTGATCGGCATGTATTTCAACAACGATTAAAACAAGTGTAGTAAATTAGTTGAAGTTGGCTTTTTTCTATTTAGGCTCTGCAGGCATTGCTATTTAATGCTGTAAAAAATGTGGGTAACGCATCTTCCAACGTAACAAAATAAGCAAATTAATGTCTACTTTAGTGCATTAAAATTTAAATATGGCATCAGGAATTTTTGCAATCTTCGACGATATAGCCGCGTTGATGGACGATGTGGCAGTTGCAAGTAAAATTGCTACGCGGAAGACGGCAGGTATATTGGGAGATGATCTGGCAGTGAACGCTGAGAAAGCGACGGGTTTTCTTTCGTCTCGCGAGCTTCCGGTCTTATGGGCAATCACAAAAGGATCGTTGCTCAATAAGGTGATCATTGTGCCCATCGCTTTGCTGCTGCAGGTCTTTTTTCCGATCGCTATAACGGTTGTTCTTATCCTAGGCGGTTTTTATTTGGCTTACGAAGGTGTAGAGAAAATTGTGCACTACCTTTTCCACCCGGCAAAGACTGGGGAAGAGGTGATCGCGAAGAGGGAGGACAATGCGGAAGAAGTGGAACGTGCCAAAATCAAGTCGGCTGTAACCACAGATTTTATCCTTTCGGTAGAGATCGTCATTATCGCCTTAGGTACCGTTTTGGAACGCAGTCTGACCGTTCAGATATTAACCGTTTCGGTGGTCGCGCTTTTGGCCACAGTAGGTGTTTATGGCATTGTCGCGCTGATAGTCCGGATGGATGACGCCGGCTATGCCCTAATCAAAAAATCTGATAATAAAGGGCTTTTGTCGAAATTGGGAGCATTCTTGGTTAAAGCTTTGCCCGTTGTCATTAAATCATTGGCCTTCATTGGAACCGTTGCGCTAATTTTGGTTTCTGGCGGTATCTTTGTTCATAATATCGACTACCTGCACCACTTGCTTCCTGCATTGCCCGCTATGCTAAAAGAAGCACTTGTAGGCTTGGTTGCTGGCTTTCTTGTCGTTGCGGTTGTTACGCTGTTTCAGAAAATGTTCAAAGACCGAACAAGTCGCTAAATAACAACGCCTTAAGGGAGGGATACAATGTTGGCCATGTGGGTGCTATCGTCCATGGGGTAGATGAATCTTTACGCCTCATTTTGTGTTGCGCAGGTATCGGTGTTAACGTCTTGTTCACATTGGTTTTTTATTTTTGATTTTATGAAGGATAATAAAGTGAGTACCGCGGTCGTATTGAAAGAAGTGGTGGACGATTCGCATAACTTTAAAGCACTGCCTAAGCCTAGTGGCGCTTATCCATACCGTTTGCAGCTGGAAGCGGTGGTTGGCGATAAGGTGACGGCTTTACGTGATAAAATGTCTTTTCACATGCTTGGTGATACCGGTAGCCCGCGATTTTCAGCGTTTCAGGCTATTGTGGCGCAGGTGCTGAATGAGCAGAGCAATCGTGAAGTCTATGCAGCCGATACGCCAGCCTTCCTTTATCATCTGGGCGATATCGTTTACAACCATGGTGAAGCCGAGGGTTATCCCCAACAATTTTTGGAGCCCTACGAGCGATACGAGGCACCGATCTTTGCCATTGCCGGAAACCATGACGGAGACATCAATCCGGCTAGCAGGACGCCGTACGATAGCTTGCAGGCTTTCATGGACGTTTTTTGCGGTACCGCACGCCGTGCGATCCACTTCGGCGGTGACAGTCAGCGAAAGAGTATGATTCAGCCGAATGTGTATTGGACGCTCGAAGCACCTTTACTCCGTATCATCGGCCTGTATCCCAACGTGCTCAAACACGGCGCTATCGACAAGGAGCAACGTGCCTGGTTTATCGAGGAACTGCGGCACGCATATGCTAATCGGGAGCAGCAGGTTATTATGCTGTGTATACACCATGCGCCGTACTCGGCGGATACCAATCATGGTTCCAGTGAAAAGATGATTTCTTTTCTTGAGGACGCATTTTTGGAATCCGGTGTGCTTCCTGACATCGTTTTCAGCGGGCATGTGCACAATTATCAGCGCTTTACCCGTACTTATGTGAATGGGCAAAGGGTGCCTTACATTGTAGCTGGTGCTGGTGGATATGTTGATCTACATCAGGTTGCTTCCTTGGCAGAAAGGCGAGTTCGGGCGCTAAAGGTGTCTGACGGCTCAATCGAGCTCAATGCTTTTTGCGAAGATCGCTATGGATTTTTGAAGATCACCTTAGAGCGTACAGCTACCGGATTTGTTATTGACGGCGGATACTATGTGTTGCATGCAGATGCCGAAAAAGCAAAAAATAGCCGAGCTACATTATTCGAAAGGTTCACGGTGCCCATTCACCGTACGTCTCCGATATAGTACGATGACGATTATTCTCAAAAATGTTTATCGTTTTGAGGAAGTGATTAAGTCGCTTGCGGTAAATTTCAGCGGTTAATCAAAAGATTTAGGGTTTTAGCATGGGCTGTAGGATTGTCCAGACATTTTCCGCAACAATGACTTGACCTGCTTTTGTGGGATGTATGCCATCAGCTTGGTTGAGGGTTTGCACACCAGCCACGTCTTCCAGTAAAAAGGGAATTAATTCCATCTGTTGCTCTTTCGCAAGTTTAGGGTAAATTGCTTTAAATTCTTCGAAATATTCTTCGCCAACATTTGGCGGAACCAACATGCCGGCAAGCACGAATGCGCAGTCCGGATACTTCTTTTTCACCTTCTGAACAATTTGATGAAGATTTTTATAGGTGCTTTTCGGATCAATACCGCGCAGACCATCATTTGCGCCCAGTTCGAGGATAAAGATGTCTACAGGATGCTGTAATAACCAGTCGATTCGCTCGTTTCCTCCCGCACTTGTTTCTCCGCTAAGACCTGCATTGACCACATGATAGGGCAAACCTAGCGCATCAATTTTGGTCTGAATAATTGCCGGGAAAGACTCTTTGGGGTCATCAAGCCCATATCCGGCTGTCAGGCTGTTGCCAAAAAACACGATCGTTTTCGTTTTCGACGGTATCGTGTCTTGCTGCCGCTGCTCGGGCGTTAATGGAGTTTCTTCGGCTGTTGTGCGACTGGAGCGATCGGTATGCCCGCAGGCAATGAAAAAAATGACAACTAAAGGAAGAATGTACCGTGTGTAAAGTGAAATCATATGACTAATTTAAGCAAAAGTAATAGAACAACAAATATGTCAAAAGCAATACTGCGCGTGCGCAACGTTACCAAATCTTACGGCGTTGGAGAGTCTGCCGTAACGGTTTTACGAGATATCGACTTTTCCGTAGCAGAAGGAACATCTCTAGCTATCGTAGGTCCATCTGGCAGCGGAAAGACAACCCTTTTGGGGTTATGTGCTGGTTTAGACCAATCGACATCGGGAGACATCCTGCTGAACGATATTGCGTTGAATGGCCTACATGAAGACAAACTCGCCGCTGTGCGTAATGCCTATGTGGGTTTCATATTTCAAAACTTCCAACTGCTGCCCACACTCACTGCCTTGGAAAACGTTATGGTTCCTTTGGAACTACGTGGTGTGCGGAACAACAAAAAGACAGCTCTTGAACTTTTAGAGAAGGTTGGTCTTGGCCATCGCTCGTCCCACTACCCCTCACAGCTTTCGGGCGGCGAGCAGCAACGTGTCGCTCTGGCGCGTGCATTTGCCAACCGGCCCAAAATCCTATTTGCGGACGAGCCAACTGGGAATCTTGATGCCGAGACCGGTGAACTTGTTGAACAATTGCTTTTTGATTTGAATAGATCCGCTGGTACTACGTTGATTTTAGTGACCCATGATTTGGAATTGGCGAATAAAACAGATCGTGTTTTATCGCTAAAAGGAGGGGTTATGGTATGAATTGGCAATGGATTTTTTTAATGGCCTGGCGCGACAGCAGGCGCAGCCGCTCTCGATTATTTTTATATGTCACCTCCATTGTGTTGGGTATATCAGCTTTCGTTGCGATGGACACGTTCAAAACCAACCTCAATAGCGATATTGATGCGCAGGCAGCAGGCCTGCTCGGGGCGGATCTGGAACTTTCGTCGCGTACAGCGCCACAAAAGGAAACACGCAATTTCATAGACAGTATTGCTAAACATAGCAGCGCGATGGCAAAAGAAGAGCGTTTTGTTTCGATGTTGCGCTTTGCTAAATCGGGCGAATCTAGATTGATTCAGGTTCGTGGCCTGTCGGCCGGCTATCCCTTTTATGGGGACGTGCAAAGTGAGCCCCAGCATGTTTTGAACGCCCTGAGCGACCGCTCGCAGATCGTATTGGACAACGAGCTGATGTTGCAGTTTCAGGCGGAGATAGGGGATTCCGTGCAACTTGGAAATCAGACGTTCCATATTGCGGGCAAGCTGATGAAGATGGCCGGCCGGACGGGTTTTGCCAGTAGCATGGCACCGTCGGCATTTCTATCCTTGGAAGCGATGCAAGCCACAGGCCTGAAGCAGGCAGGTAGTCGTGTCGACTACTTTTACTATTTTAAGCTACCAAGCTCTTTCCCGATAGCGGATTTTGCACAGCACCATGAAGAGCGGTTGGAAAGGTATCAGCTAAGTTCCGCAACTGTCGCTTCCACCAAAGCAAACACAGGGCGTTCTTTCGCGGATGTAACGCGCTTCATGCAGCTTGTTGGCTTTGCAGCACTCTTGCTTGGCGCGATCGGTATATCGAGTTCGGTTCATGTATATGTACAAGAGAAGATGATGACGGTGGCTACCCTGAGATGTTTGGGAGCATCCGCCAAAAAGACGTTTGCCGTCTTTTTTGTTCAGTTTGCTGTGATCGGAACTTTTGCCGGGACAATAGGCGCTGTCTTGGGTTCGCTGCTACAGTATCTGTTGCCGACGCTACTGCAGGAGTTTGTACCTGTCAACCTTTCGGCAGCGATATCATGGGCTGCGATTGTGCAGGGAATTGTATTAGGCCTCGGCATCGCCATACTTTTTGCAGCGTTGCCATTGACTTCGATACGCAAGGTATCCCCGCTAAATACCTTGCGGGTAGCGAGAGACACGGCTCCCTTGCTAAAAGATCCGCTGCGCTTGGCGATAATTGCACTTATCGTGTTATGCCTAACCTTATTCGCACGTCTGCAATTAGAAGATTGGAAGCAGACCATCTTTTTCGTTATTGGAATAGCATTGACTTTTGGGGCGCTATATGGTACAGCGCGTGGGCTCATGTTTATGGTGAGCCGTTTTTTTCCGCAACAGTGGCCCTATGTCTGGCGACAGGGCCTCGCTAACCTGTTCCGTCCACAGAATCAAACCACCGTCGTTATTTTGGCTACCGGCTTTGGGACGGCGTTGATTGCCACCTTATCGTTCGTGCAGGAGATGTTATTGAAGCGTGTAGAATTGGGAAATGCGCAAGGGCAGGCTAATGTTGTGCTCTTTGATATACAGCCAGCACAAAGAGAAGCTCTAAAATCGTTGATGTTAAATGAAAAAATGCCCGTGATGGAGGAGGTGCCTATTGTCACGTTGCAGATTTTACGTATTAATGGACATGACCTGCCAGCGGTCATAGCAGATTCCACGCTAGGTTACTCGGCTCGTGCTTTCCGTGGCGAAATACGAGCTACCTATCGCGATTCGTTGGCCGATTCGGAGACACTTGTTGGTGGCGAATGGGTAGGTCAGGTGCAACCGAAGGATACCGCGCAGGTATCATTGGAAGAGGGGTACGCGGAACGGATCGGTGTCAAAGTCGGCGATACGCTATTGCTTAACGTACAGGGGCTTCCCATTCCGGCGCAGGTTTCCAGTTTACGACGTGTTGATTGGAACCGTTTTCAGACCAATTTCCGTATGGTACTGGCGAAAGGATCATTGGAACGGGCACCGCAGTTCTTTGTATTGATGACCAAAGCACCAGATGAAGCTGCTTCTGCCAACTTGCAACGAAAGGTCGTTAGGGAATTTCCCAATGTATCGGTCATTGACCTTCATAGCTTGATTGCTACGCTTGGCGAGATCCTCAATCAGATCGGTGCGGTCATTCGGTTTATCGGCTCATTCAGCATCTTGACAGGTATTGTCGTGCTCTTCGCTTCGCTGATGATCAGCAAGTATCAGCGACTTAACGAGTATGTATTGCTTCGCACAATAGGAGCCAGCAAACGGCAGATCGGACAAATCCTACTCGCGGAATACCTATTTCTAGGATTCTTTTCCGCGATTACAGGTCTAGGCATCGCCATCGCTGCTACCAATACCTTGGCTATCTATGTTTTCGAGGCAACATTTATACCTTCTGCCGTTGTGGTTACCGGCTTCCTCTTGGCCGTTGTTGTTGTGTGCGTCGTTATCGGTGTTTTCAATAGCTTGTCTAGCCTGAATAAACCAACCCTCGAAATTTTAAGGGAAAATTAAATAGGGCAAATCTGCACGGTTGTCGTAGCGCCATTATAGAAAGACGCCTTGATTCGGTCAAGAATCAAGGCGTCTACACCGTATCTAGCTACTGTGCTTAGATAACGCGAACGCGAACGGCGTTTACGCCTTTTTTACCGTTTTCAACTTCGAAAGTCACCGCATCGTCTTCTCTCACTTCGTCTACTAAACCCGATACGTGGACAAATATGTCTTGACCGCCATTAGATGGAGTGATGAATCCGAAACCTTTTGTTGTGTTGAAAAATTTGATTTTTCCTTCTTGCATGATAATTATATTTAAATGTATTGAATTTTATTTAACGTAATTTGGCTACTTTGATGGTGTTGCCGGTAAGTTTTTGGATACCATCTAGGTTTTTCCGTTCCTCGGTGCTGCACAGGGATATAGCTCTTCCTGTCTTGCCAGCTCTACCTGTCCGACCAATGCGGTGCACATAGGTTTCCGATACCTCGGGCAGCTCATAATTAATCACATGAGGCAGCTCGTCGATATCTATGCCACGCGCAGCGATGTCTGTAGCGACCAAGATTTGGATTTTACCGTGTTTGAACTCGCTTAAGGCCTTTTGACGCGCACCTTGCGACTTATTACCGTGAATGGCCATGGCATGAAACCCCTGTTTGTTGAGCAGCTTCGCTACACGGTCAGCACCATGCTTTGTGCGCGTGAAAACTAAGGTTTGGTTAGCGGTTTCGTGACGTAAAAGAGAAACCAAAAACTTCGGTTTATCGGTTTTCTCTACATGGTAAACTGATTGTTCGATTAACGCCGCGGTGGAAGATACCGGATTAACATTGATCTCTACGGTGTCGCGAAGAATAGACGTTGCGAATTTGCGAATCGGCGGAGGCATAGTCGCCGAAAAGAACAGCGTTTGCCGCTTCACCGGCAGGAAACTTAATATTTTTTTAATATCATTTACGAATCCCATGTCCAGCATGGTGTCCGCCTCATCCAACACCAATATTTCAATAGACGAAAGTTTCAGCTGATTTTGTCTAGCTAAATCTAAAAGCCGGCCAGGTGTTGCAATGATGATATCTGTGCCTTTGCGCAAGCTGTTTACCTGAGCGTGAGCGGAAACACCGCCAAATATCAACGTTTGTCTGGTTTTTAAATATTTCCCGTAGGCTGCAAAGTTCTCTTCAATCTGCACGGCAAGTTCACGTGTTGGCGTCAACACCAATACTCGCGGGGCACCATGCTGCGCTTTCACTGCTGCGATTTTTTGTATCGCGGGAATGGCGAAGGCCGCCGTTTTTCCCGTGCCTGTTTGGGCACAGCCGATTAGGTCTTTGTCACCCAAAATAACTGGGATGGCCTTCTCTTGGATAGGGGAAGGGGTGTTATAGCCCATCTCGCGTATAGCGTCTAGGATAGGCGGAATAATGTTTAAATCTTGAAATGTCATGATAGGTTCTGCTCCCTTGATATAATTAGACGCTAGTTTTTGCGTCACGGGATCGATCTTTTATAGAGGCTTTAACGATATTGTAAATTTTTATTTCTGCTGAATCAACCAAGCTGTTCATGTTTTTCTTTGTCGGCAGCTGGTAAAGCGAAAACTGAAAAAGAAAAGGATAAACTAACCAAATCAGAAGTAGCAGAGGCAGTAGCCTTGGATAAGCAACAAAGGTACAGTAAATTTTTGTAAACCAAAGTATTTATTTTTTTTATTCGGTAAAAGGTGCTTAACAGTAAATTGTCAAACGAAGTGTACATTTTTTTGTGCTCGGCCTTCTTCTTCAACCGTTTGACGATTTTGAGAGAGGACGTGATACCGTGAAACGAGCTTTTAATCAATTGACATACAATTTGTTTAAGTGATAATTTGCTGAGCGTGATTTCTTTCGGGCAATGTCGATGCCTTTGCAGAACAGCAAATGCCTATTTTATTTTGTACATTTACCAAAATTGGAAACCCATACGTATCCAGTTAGTCATATGAAGGAAAATTATACCATATTTTTAGACCGCTTTTCGAAGCGATTGCATAGCCTCTTCCATAGTGATTCAAATATCAATGAGCTCAGTATTAACCGTGGTCTTCCACCAGAAATTTGGGAAGGTATTATGGAGCTTAAACCCCTTAGCGTAGCTATACCATCAGAGTATGGAGGACGGGGAACCGATGTAAAGGAATGTTTGGGAATCTTAGCGGCGGCTTCATACGAATCTCTGCCCTTATCATTAACGTTTGGCATCAACATCGCTCTTTTCTTGGAACCCTTTGCCAAATATGGACAGGATCCGATGAAGGAGTACGTGTTTAACCGCTTTTTGGAAGGACAAGCCATGGGTGGATTGATGATTACGGAACCAGATTTTGGCAGCGATGCGTTGAATATGCGTACGTTTTATACACAAGAGGCTACATCTTATCGATTGAAAGGAACCAAACACTGGCAGGGGCTTACGGGGATGGCCGAGTTTTGGCTGGTTGCGGCACGAAAACAATTGGCTGATGGCGAGCTAGCGCGCGACATTGATTTTTTTGTAACGGACAACAATAAGGCTGAGCAACGGATCCATGTGGAGCACTATTTCAACAACTTGGGCTTGTACATGATCCCGTACGGATTGAATACTATCGATGTTACCGTTCCTGTCGAGCAAAAGTTGATGCAGCACAGTACGGGCATAAAAATGATGTTGGACATCTTGCATCGCAGTAGGCTTCAGTTTCCAGGCATGGGAATGGGATTTATTAAAAGGATGTTGGATGAAGCGCTGTCGCATTGTATCAATCGTAAGGTTGGTGCGCAGAAATTATTGGAGTTGGACGCTGTTCAGTATCAACTGTCTCGTATTCAGTCTTCCTATTCGCTTTGTTCAGGCATGTGTGCGCGAAGTACATCGATTAGCGGCATAGCGAACGATTTAGCAACAAAGGGTTTAGAAGCTAATTCGATGAAAGCACTTGTAACGGATTTGATGCAGGAAGCGGCGCAAATTTGCGTCCAGCTATCTGGATCGAGTGGATACAAAATAGATCATGTGGCCGGACGCGGCATAGTCGATAGCCGGCCCTTTCAAATTTTTGAAGGTTCCAACGAAATGCTCTATACGCAAATAGCAGAAATTATCCTCAAGCAGATGCGGAAAGAAAAGCAATCGAATTTGGGGACTTATATACTATCATTGGAACAGACGAAATTAGTAGGCGATCGATTTGCTAAACTCCTTAACTTTACCGTGCCCGAGGGATTAGTCCAACGGCAGTTGATTGTTTTGGGCAGAGTTATTGCCCGCCTGATAACGTTGCAGTATGTGTTTGAGATGGTTGCTAAAGGTTTCCGCACTGATTTGTACGAGAACAGCTTTAAGCATATGGAGACCGATATCCGTAAATTGCTTTCTGATTTTTCAAACGTAAACAACGCGGCGCCTATTATCGAATATCGAGAAGCATCTGATTGGATGGATTTTATTTAATAGCAAACATCCCAACATGTGTAACGACATGTTGGGATGTGTTTTTAAATGTATTGTTTGTTTTGTCGTCCTGCGCTCTATAGCTCGTTATGCGCTAGCACGATACCGGAGAAACCGGCCACTTGTATCTCCTCCTGTACAAATTCATCTGTTTTACCAGACCCGCCCCACTTTTCATCATCGCTATTGAAAAGCATGGTATATTTACCGCCGTTTATTTTGATGGCGTTTGCCGAAGCTGAAAAATTCAGTATACAGGAAATCTTTGCCTTTTTATCGACAACGAGTAATGTAATCGTTTCAGCATCTTCATCGACTTCAACAGTCAGGTTTGCGCGGTTCCATCCGTATGATGAGAGCAGTGTTTTGCGAAGGACTAACAACGCCCTGTAATATTGGAAAAACTGCTGGCCCGCTTCTGTTTCTATCGCTTTCCAATCCAGTACGGAGGCGTCGAAAGTCGATACCGCTTGCGGATCAGGCGGATCGCCATCCGTGTGAAAATCAGCAAATTCTTGTTTACGACCTTGTCGGACGGCTTCAATCAATGTGTCCTCACCATGGCTAACAAAGTATTGGAATGGTGTTTTACTGCCCCATTCTTCGCCCATAAACAACATCGGCGTAAACGGAGACAACAACACAGCAAAAGCCATCAATCGTTGCACAGCAGGAGGAAAAAGCACGGCGCTACGCTCGCCCAACATACGGTTGCCCACCTGATCGTGGTTTTGTGAAAATACAACAAAACGTTGACCGTCAATTCCTTCAGCACTGCTGCCAAAGAAATTTTTCCGATGAGTCGAAAAATTTCCGTTAAAAACATAGGCACTTTCATAGGCTTTTGCGAGGTCTGCAATGCCATTGAATTCTGCGTAATACCCCTTTTTGGCTTCCCCTACAGCGACACGCAGGGCATGGTGAAATTCGTCCAACCATTGTCCACTCATGGCGAAGCCGTTTTTGTCCAAGGGCTCCAAGTAGCGCCTGTCATTTAAATCACACTCGACAAAAAGGTAGTGAACTTTGCCCGTTCGTTTGTCAATAGCGTTTGTCAATTGGCGAATTTCTTGCAGGATGTGTGTCGCGCTGAAGTCCTTAATGGCGTGCACGGCATCCATCCGCAGGCCATCGATATGAAAGTCTTCAAACCACATCCGGACATTGTCTAGGACGAAGTCGCGAACGCCGTAGCTGTAAGCGTCGTCGAAATTTACGGCTTTCCCCCAGGGCGTGCTGTATTTATCGGTGAGATATGGGCCAAACTTTGGAAGGTAATTGCCTTCTGGTCCAAAGTGATTATAGACTACATCAAGAATAACTGCTATCCCTACGGCATGGCAGGCATCGACGAGCGCCTGTAGGCCCTTGGCACCGCCATAACTATGTTGGACAGCAAACAGGAAAACCCCATCGTACCCCCAGTTTCTCTCGCCCGGAAATTGTGCAATGGGCATAATTTCAATGGTGTTGATACCGAGGTCCAACAAATGCGGCAAGCGCGCAATAACGCCTTGAAAATCGTGACTTTCGGAAAACGTTCCCACATGCAATTCATAGATCAAAAGATCTTTTCGGGCGGGAGGAACAAACTCATGGTCTGTCCAATCATAGTGCAGGTCTACCGCTGCCGATGGGCCGTGCACACCTTCTGGCTGTGACTTGGATGCTGGATCCGGCAAGGCTTGACCATCGATCAACAAGTGATAGGTGTCACCGTCTTGCAGCAAATCTGTATCCAGCGTCCAATAGCCATATTTACCAAGAGTCAATGGCAATTTACGATCCGTTTTCAGTAGCTCACATTCCACGGTTTTCGCTTTTGGAGCCCATACGTTTAGCTGTGCTGTAGTACGTTGAAGGGATAGTCCAATGTTTTTGCGGGCGCTATACATGTGAAATAATCTTTATCAAGTTAAAAGCATTCATCCAATTAATCAACCATTTTAGACATCAACAACACAATAGATCGCGCGGGAACCAAAACCTCAGTACCTGCGGCATATGCTTCGTGCTCTTCGATAACATCTAGGTTAGTATCGAGCATTTTTACCCAGCTTTTGCTGTATTTCTCGCTAGGCAGCTTGTAGGTAATCGATTCCCAGTAAGCATTGAACATGATGTAAAAGCTGTTGTCGACGATTTTTGTACCATCATCGTTCAATGAACGGATACCTTGACCGTTAAGAAAAACAGCAAGAGAACGTGCGAAATCATGTTGCCAGTGTGCATCCTCCATCTCGCTTCCTTCGGGTAGAAACCACGCGATATCTTCCAAGCCAACACCTTTAATAGGCATGCCCTGAAACCATTTGCGTCTGCAGAAAGAGGGGTGGGCTTGGCGGAAGGCAATCAGTTGTTTGGTAAAGCTCAGCAAGCTGTCGTCCTTTGTCGCCCAATCGAGCCAAGAGATCTCATTATCCTGGCAATAGGCATTGTTGTTTCCCTGTTGCGTTCGGCCGTATTCATCACCCGCCACGATCATAGGTACACCCTGCGACAAGAAAAGTGTCGCCAAGAGATTTCGTTTTTGTTTCGCGCGTAACGCATTGATTTCTTCGTCATCCGTTGGTCCTTCGGCACCGCAATTCCAGGATCTATTGTGACTTTCGCCGTCATTGTTGTCCTCACCATTTGCTTCGTTATGCTTATCGTTGTACGAAACCAAGTCGTGTAAAGTGAAACCGTCGTGTGCAGTGATGAAATTTATGCTAGCGGTGGGCTTGCGATAATCGTCCAGATAAAGATCGGACGACCCGGTTAACCGTTCAGCAAATTCGCCCAACATGCTGTCCGCACCAATCCAAAAATCGCGTATACAGTCGCGGTACTTACCATTCCATTCGGCCCATCCCGAGGGAAATTTGCCGACTTGATAGCCGCCTTCACCGATATCCCAAGGTTCAGCAATAAGTTTCACTTGCGAGATGACCGGATCTTGGTGGATCACATCAAAAAAGGAGCTTAGCTTATCCACCTCGTGCAACTCGCGTGCGAGCGCAGATGCCAGATCGAAACGGAAGCCGTCGACGTGCATCTCCTGAATCCAATAGCGGAGGCTGTCCATAATAAGGCGCAACACACTTGGTAGCCGAGCATTGAGCGTATTGCCTGTACCGGTATAATCCATGTAGTATCGGGGATCTTCTGCCAATCGGTAGTATGCCGCATTGTCAATGCCGCGGAATGACAAGGTTGGCCCCATTTGGTTGCCTTCTCCTGTATGATTGTATACCACATCAAGAATGACTTCTATGCCGGCTTTATGTAAGGCCTTGACCATGTTTTTAAATTCATGCACTTGTTGCCCTTCTATCCCATTTCCGGCATAACGCACGTCCGGCGCGAAAAATCCTACCGAATTATATCCCCAGTAATTGGTGAGGTTGTTGTCCTTCAAATGACGATCGGTTATAAAATGATGTACCGGCATCAATTCAACGGCTGTAATCCCCAGTTCTTGGAGGTATTTTATGGTGATGGGATGAGCTAGCGCAGAATATGTCCCACGAATTTCTTTTGGGATATCAGGATGCTGCTCCGTAAATCCTTTGACATGCGTTTCGTAAATCACGCTTTTGTGCAATGGGGTACGAAGTGGGCGGTCGCCTTCCCAGTCAAAAGTGTTATCCACGACAACACATTTTGGAATAAAGGGCGCACTATCTACTTCGCTAAAACTAAGGTCTTCATCAGGATGGCCAACCTCATAGCCAAACAGTGCATTATCCCATTCCAATGTGCCGGCGATTGCCTTGGCATAAGGATCAATAAGAAGCTTGTTTGGGTTAAAGCGATGTCCCTGTTGAGGATCGTATGGGCCAAATACGCGGTAGCCATACAATTGTCCAGGACCAATATCAGGTACGTAGACATGCCACACTTGATGCGTACGCTCCTTGATCCTTATCTTAACGGATTCTGTGGGATCTTCGCTTGTATTGAATAAGCATAGGTCTACGCCTTCTGCATTTTCCGCATAAATGGAAAAATTAACGCCCTTGCCGTCATAGGTTGCTCCCAAGGGGTAAGGCGAACCTGCAAATACTGTTGTTTTCATTTTTTTACTAATTTCTTTATAAGGTCATTTGTATGCTATGCTGCCAGCGTTTATAGAACGTGGCCGGATAGAAGAAGCTTGGTGATACATGATGCATGACGACCATCATATCACCATTTATTTCACAAGCTGAACAATCAGATACAGCGCTAAGTTTTCGGAATAACATTTTATTTTAATAAAAGGATATGCACGCAACTTTTTACAGATAAAAAGGTTATACCAACAACATAGTTATTCGGTTTATGATAGCATTGGAGAAATTATTTGTCGAAGGGGCTGAGTTTGGTTTCCTCGTAGAAATCGTGTGGCGGACGGTAATCATGTTTTTATTGATTTTGCTGATTTTGCGTTTGTCAGGACGGCGCGGCGTGCGCCAACTTACGCTTTTCGAAGTCGCCATCATCATCAGTTTAGGTTCGGCTGCTGGTGACCCCATGTTTCAGGAAGATATTCCAGTGCTCTATTCGGTCATTGTTTTCGCATGTGTTATCGTCGTATATAAGCTGGTCACCTGGATAGCCTCTCGCGTAAACTGGGTAGCCGTAGCTATGGAGGGTAAGGCTATGACCATTGTCCAAGACGGCGTTTTTGATGTCAAAAACGAAAATAAGCACGATTTTTCCAAAATGGAGTTTTTTGCAGAGTTACGCAACCAGTCGGTAGAGCATCTCGGACAGGTGAGGGAAGGGATTTTGGAAGTCGATGGTACAATGAGTATTTTATTTTACTCGGATGAGGATACGAAATATGGTTTGCCGCTGTTTCCATCCCGTTATAAAGAGGTGGATGTGCGTGTGCACAACGGACCCTTAGCTTGCATGTATTGCGGCTACGTACAGCATAGAGAAGGCACTGCCCATTTGCGTTGCAGTCGTTGCCAACATGACCAATGGGCCGTTGCCATCAACACAAAACGAAGCACTTAGCGTGTTATCTCCGTGTGTTAAAGCCTATCGTACGCCGTTGTGTAGTCTTTTAACCTATCCTGTACCTTTTTATTCAATGCTTCAGGCAGCATCTGCCAACACCAATTTCCGGCTGTGCTGGATGGGGTATTCATCCTGTGCTTTTCGTCCAAAGAGAGGATGTCTTGCATGGGGATGACGGCGATGTCGGCGACCGACGCATAGGCGGCTTTGATCAGAAAATCAGCTACATTCTTCGCGTAGATGGCCGAGGATAGGTAAGATTGAAGTCGTTTGCGCCCCGCTTCCTGTAGATCATTTTTAAACCAACCTACCGTTGTATTGTTATCATGCGTACCGGTGTAGACGACGAAATTTTGACTATGGTGGTGGGGGACATGCACCGACTGCGGCATATCTTCTCCAAAAGCGAATTGCAAAACCTTCATTCCGGGCAGCTGATATCGGTCTCTTAAGGCATATACAGCGTCGTCAATGTCTCCAAGGTCTTCCGCGATGAAAGGCATGTCCGGAAAGGTCTTTTCTAAGTGTTGAAAAAGCTGTACGCCCGGCGCCTTGATCCATTCTCCATCAACAGCCGTTTCAGCGGGCATCGTGATTTGCCAATAGGCAGCGAAGGCGCGGAAATGATCCAACCGTACCTTATCGTATAGCTTAAGATTCTGTTTGATGCGCATCAACCACCATTTGAAATGATCTTTTTGGTGGTTTTCCCAACGAAATACCGGCATGCCCCATTTTTGCCCATCGGCATTGAAATAATCTGGTGGGACGCCTGCCATACAGGCGATTTTGCCATCTGCTGTTAGCGAAAACAAGGATGGGTTGGCCCAAACGTCGGCGGCATCGTGCCCCACATAGATAGGGATATCGCCAAGTAACGATATATTTAAATGATAACAGTATGCTTTGAGGGCTCGCCATTGCTTGAAAAATATGTATTGTAGCCATTTTTCGTAGCGTATGTCCGTACTATGGTCTGCCATAAAGTTTTGGAGGGATTTGGGATCCCTATTTTTGAAGGCGTCAGGCCATTGGTACCAAGGCGAGTCGTGGTGATGCTTGCGAAGCGCCATGAATAAGGCGTAGTCGTCCAGCCAAGCAGATTCCTGCATACAAAAGTCATCAAAATCTTTGTCCTCTTGGTTTCGAGCATGACCAAAGGCTTGGTAGAGTAGCTCATTTTTAAGGGTTTCAGCCGCTGCGTAGTTGACCCGCTTCTTGGATTTCATTCGTCTTTTTTGTAGATCGCCGTCATCTAGTAAACCTGCTGCGGCCAGCTGTTCCAAACTGATAAGAAGTGGGTTTCCGGCCATTGCACTTAAGGTGCTGTAAGGCGAAAAAAACTGCTCGGTGGATAGAGGGCCAAGGGGCAGTACCTGCCAGTACCGTTGCCCTGCGTTATGCAGTGCATGAGCAAAATCCTGCGCGGGCTTGCCTAGATCTCCTATGCCAAAACTTGCAGGAAGAGAGCTAATGGCCATCAGTATCCCTGCGCGACGTTTCTTTTCAGGCACATCATATTGCAGCACAGCCAAGGGAATATCCGTGAAGACTGCTTTGATAGATACTGCGTTTCCTTCGCCTTTTGTATGCCGCAGGCAGTCGTTCCAGCAAATTTTTCCTTCGGTCGGCAGCAGAACGCGCGTATCGCCCCAATCAAAGTCGTTCAGTTTGCTGTTGTGCAACTTTTTGATACGCGCTAGATGCAACGGAAGTATAACAACGGTCCAGCTATTGCGGTGTCGCCGCGCGAACGCGAGGATATGTTCGCGGTATTTCCCCGCTGTTTTTAAGGGTACATAATTTCCCTTATCGGACAGGCTTTCCGACATTTTGCGGAGGCTTGCTAAGCGGTTGATCAACCAAAGTTTGACTTTCCCATTTTCTCGTTCCTTCCACAGCGTTGTTGCTTGTTCAGCAGGCTGCATCGCATTGATATCTTGCAGAAACTGTGCTCTTTTATCGAAGTCCACGGGTCTGCGGTTGTCGGGGTCGACGAAGCTGAAGTCCCACAAATCTGTTCCTTGATAGACATCTGGTACACCCGGCGACGTAAATTTGAGCACGACCTGACACAAGGAATGAATCATGGCAAAATCACGGAGTTGATGCAAAAGCTTCCGCATGGTTGGTAAAAATGCGTGCTGTTCTTTCAAAAGAAAACGTGCAAAGGTGTGTACCGTTTCCTCATATTGTTCGTTAGGCTGTGCCCAGTCAGAATTTTCCTTTCCTTCTCGAAGGTATTTGGTGAGGTAGTCAGTCAGTCGTTCCGCAAACTGCGGGTCATGCTCATCTTGCATCGGGTACGAGGCAAAAATAGCTTGAAAGATGGCGTATTGGTCATTCGAGGAAGGCATTACGCCTGTAAACTCTTGCGCGATGGTCCGATGCCATTTGTTGACCATCGATGTCCATAACGAGGGGCAAGCAGTTAACACTTGTAAACGGGCTCTGGCGTCTTCCCCGCGTTTGGTGTCGTGGGTTGCGGTGGTATTCAGCGCAGCGGGCCAATGCCGCTGTCGATTGACCATGAACGCATGAAACTGCTCTACACCGATACCAAAGTTAGCAGGATGGTCTCCAACTTCATTTGTTCCTAGAAAACGATTGTAGGTATACATCAGCGTGTCTTCTACACCTTTGGCCATGGCAGGGCCCGTGTATTGCATACAACGTCCGAAAAACTGCGAATAGCGTGCCGAAAAGTCCGGGTCGTCCCCAGATTGAGCGCGTTCACACGCGGCAGCGAAGAGACGTACTTCTAGCGGGTACTGCGGATTCTTCTTCTTTAGCTTTCGGTATACCGTATCTAGCACCTCGAATTCCGGTTTTGGGCATGGGAAAGCTTCGACATAGCTTCGGTATGTTGGAAACAAGACGAGGAACGAGGTTATGACATGCTCCAAATTCTTTACTGATAGCTGGCTTTCTCCATTATCCAGTCTCAGGCGAACGAAAACATCGGCAAGGTGCTTTACCTCGCCCTGCATATATTTCGTTAGTATGGCTGCTTTTTTATCGTATTGTTGTCTTTTCAGGGAGGTCTGTTTGCCGACATACTTCTCATAAAACTTGGTAAATTTCTTTTTGCCGTCTACATCGATCAGGACATTGTTTACCGTGGCAAGAAATTCGTAGCCGGTAGCACCGGCTATTGGCCATTTAGCGGGAAGTTCCTCCGTATGTTCTAAAATCTTTTCGGCAACAATATAGGTGTCTGGCCCTGTCAATTGTCTTAAATCACGCAGATATTGGGTAGGGTTGTAGATACCGTCAATATGGTCTACCCTAAGACCGTCTATCACTTTCTGCTCAAGCAATTGTTTTAGCAGGTGATGGGTATCTTGAAAGACCGTTTCGTTATTGATTTGTAAGCAAATGAGGCCGTTCACGGTGAAAAATCGACGGAAGTTGATGTGGCTATCCGTTTCTTGCCAATGGCAAAGTCGATAATGTTGTTCTTTCAGCAGTTTATGTAGTTCGGTTTTTGAAGCAGTAAGCCGACCTAAAAAATCCTTGAAATCCGGACCCGCTTGGTTTGACGTACTCGGTTTCCTGGAATTTTTTTCCGTTAAAAAATCATCGTGGATTTGTTTGGTAGTCACTGTAGACAAAGGCCATTGCTGATCAAAATACCGAAAGTATAGTTTTTCGCCGTGTTCAACGATACGAATTTCCTGATCATCCAGTACCTGTTGAAGTTTTTTGCCCAAAGTAGGTACCATCAACGGTTCTTGGGTAAACCATTCACCACTTAGGCTGCTGTCGAAGTAATGTCTATAGCGCGACGCTGGGCCATGCTCGAGTACGTCCATCAGCCAACGGTTGCCGGTGTCAAAAGCCATGTGGTTTGGTACAATGTCCTGTAGCCAACCTATTCCACTATCCGTTAATTTCTTCTTGAGGTCAATCAGCTGATCCAAAGTACCTAGTTCTGGGTTGATCACATGCATGTCAATACCATCGTAACCGTGATTACTGGAAGGTACTGCCTGAAGAATTGGAGATGCGTAAATGGTGTCAATGCCAAGTGCCTGAAGATATGGTATGGCTCGCTCTAAATGGTTTAATGTAAAATCGTTGTTTAATTGAAGGCGGTACGTCGCTTTTGGAGCTTTCATGTGATGTTTCTGTAGCGGTGTTTATGTCGGAAATAGAACAAATATCCGTGCTTAAAGTTTTAGCTTCCTGAAAGCGGAAAATAATAAAACGTTTTTTGCCCGGCAGGTGTTATTGTGGTATATGAAGTGGCAAACAAAACGACAATATTACGACAGTTATTTTCGGGTATCATACAACGTTCGAGACATCAATTTTCCGATGGAAATCGATACCTTACTTTGTAAAAACGAAGCGCTGCGGTTAAAGAATCGGGTGATGTACCATGATCATCTCTTAGCGATCGGTGCAGCCAATGTCGATGTTGAAATGCAACAATTCGACTTGGTGTCTCAGCACTTGCTGCTTCTTGATCCGAGATCGATGCAACGAATGGTCGATGAGTTCAAGATCAATATCTTACAGTCTGACATATGGATTGATGACGAAGACTGTATTTTTAAATTGGCAGACGTGCCGGAAGATCAAGTGCTTTTTGAGCTGGACAAAACCTTGACCGCCATCGTGCAGGTCAATGTACTGCCCCAAGAATTGATCGGCTATCGCCAAGTGTGGATCGATTTCAGCCAATGCCAGCAAATACTAAGCGTTCCCGACTTGGATCGCTACCGTAGCCGTTTGGCCTCGTAGAAAGCTAAAGACTTAATTAATTGGATTAAACAGATAAAACAAAATAGGATGAGTACAGAAAATCTAGCACAACAAGATGCTATTGCAAAGCTTAAAGAAATGGTTGATACCATGGATATAGGGATGTTAGGTTCATATCCGCAGGCCACGGGATTTATACATGCGGTGCCTATGAGCCGGCAGGAAGTGGATGATGAAGGTGCCATTTGGTTTCTATTTTCCACGGAGAGTGATACCTATTCACACTTTGAACAGGATAAGAAAGCGAGTTTACTTTATAGCGATATAGGCAGCTATAGCTTTTTAAGTATCAATGGACACGCTGAAGTAAGCCGGGATAAAGAACGTATTGACAAATACTGGAATAAGATGATGGAGGGGTGGTTTGAAAAAGGGAAAGATGATCCGAGGATTCGTGTTTTAAAAGTGGTGCCAGCCGAGGCACACTATTGGGATAACAAGTCAAATAAGTTGGTCACCTTGTTGAAGGTCGCCGTCAGTGCCGTTACCGGACAGAAAAATGATAGCGGGCGACAAGGCGATCTGGATTTTTGATATCCAGCATGGTATAAACACTCGTTAAATCGGTGTTTATACCATACTTAGGTGCTGCGCTTCGTAGAAACTCCTGTTTTCGCCGTTTAAATAACAATAAAGTGATAAAATTAAAACTTCTTGGATTAATTGCCGTTTTCAATCTACACCAGAAACAAGCAACAAAATTTGTAGACTACGCTTGGCTGGCGATTAAGCATGTCGCAATTGCTTTTTGTAATTAAAAGAAGAAAAACATAAGATTTATACGATGAAAATAGGTATCACTTTCTCCGCTTTCGACCTCCTACACGCAGGACACATTAAAATGCTTGAAGACGCAAAAGACCAATGCGATTATCTTATCTGTGGGTTGCAGACGGATCCGACCCTAGACAGACCTGAAAAGAATAAGCCTACACAAACTGTCTTCGAACGGTATATGCAGCTACGCGGGTGCAAACACGTCGATAAGATCGTACCGTATGCGACAGAACAAGATCTGGAAGATATCTTACGGTCCTTTAAATTTCATGTGCGCATATTGGGCGATGAATATATGGACAAAAATTTCACAGGTCGCGCATATTGCGAAGAGAAGGGTGTCGAACTTTACTTTAATCGGCGGGAGAACAGGTTTTCTAGTTCTTCGTTAAGAAAGATTATCGCAACGAAGGAGGAAGTGAAAGATACCGCTATCGTGAACCTGAAAGAGAATGGAGATTTTGCTGCGAAGCGTGCAAACGGTTAAATAGTTGCTTTAGACAATCGAAAATAGATGAAAATAGGAATAACATTTGGTGTATTTGATCTCCTGCATATCGGGCAGTTGGTCATGCTTGAGGAAGCAAAGAGAAACTGTGACTACCTGATTGTCGCCTTAAAGAGTGATACGTCGGATACGGGGTATGAGATGGCGCCTTCACAAACGATGGTGGAGCGATTCATCAAATTGGAAGGCTGCCAATTTGTGGATGAAATCATTCCTTACGAATCTGATAGGGATGTGATGGATATGCTGCAGTCCTTGGCGATTGATGTTCGCTTTGTGGGACAGGAGTACGAAAATAGCAATTTTATTGGGAAAAAATATTGTATCGACGAGGGAATTGCTTTGCACTATACCAAGCGTAAACATCGGTTTTCCAGTGCTGGGCTGCGTACTATTGTTACGGAAAAGGAAATGGCTAAATCTGCTGCAATCCTGGCAACCGATAAAACCAAATTAACGTTGCAACGTTCTTAATATAACAAATAACACAAACAATTAACAATATATAATTAATACATTTTAATAATACATATCAATATGGGAAGTATAGCAGTTTTAAATGAATTGACAGAGATCAATAATGACCGTGTAGCAGGATTTGAGAAAGCACTAGCAGACATCAACGATGAAAATGTTGATTTAAAAGCTATTTTTCAGCGCTACAGTGAGCAGAGCCGTAAGTTTAGCCAAGAATTGAGCGCATTGGTTGCGAGCCATGGTGGCGATATCGAAACAGGTAATAGTGTTGCAGGTACCTTGCATAGAGCTTGGATTGATGTGAAGTCGTTGTTCGGTGGATCCGATCGCGTTAGTATCTTGAACGAAGCGGAGCGAGGAGAGGATGCCATCAAGGCTGCGTATAAATCCGCTTTGGAGGATGCAGAGTTAACTGGTGAAGCTCGGTCGACCGTGATGAGACAGGCTAGCGAGATCAACGAAGGCCATGATGAAATCAAGGCACTACGTGATGCAGCGCGCGCAGCGGAATAGTTGTAGGGTAAAGGAGAAGTGAAAGCCATGCCAAAGCGCATGGCTTTTTTGTTTTTTGGTTACTTGAAAAGAGTGGTTCAAAATCATGCTAAAAGATTTACGGCAACACTAACTGGGGTTTTAAGAAGTTTAACGATGCTCGTAGGATCTCGTGAAAGAAGCCAAAATAGCGCTGCGTTTGCAACATCAACATGTATAGGTGGTATCGCAAACGCAGCGTTTTCTTTATTTTCAGCTGCCGCTAGAAAAGGACCAAGCTTAGTGCAGGCGTCAGCAAGAGCGAAAGTATAGATGAGAGACCCACCAGTATTGCAGCGTTTTCTTCCTCTGTCTCGAGAAAGGAAGCAAATACGACCAAATTTGCCGCAATAGGGAAGCTAGCCATCAAGATCATAAGCATGCTTTGGTCTTCATCTAGAACGCCGACGAAGCTTTTCTCGATAAACACAAGGGCGAGGAGGATAACCGCGCCGGCGAGGTAACGGAGGCCCATAAGCTTACTGAGCGATTTGTAAGCTATTTTTTTAAACGCAATGGTTCCCAATGTTAGTCCGATCAGGAACATGCCTAATGAAGAGACGACCCAACTGACAATATTAGCGACATCTTCCGCTTGTTCAGGCAATTGAATGCTTGCAACGTTCATTCCTATGGCTACGGCGCAAGCATAAATGGCCGGAATTTTGAAAACGTTAACCACGGCTTCCTTTGCGGAGATGCCCTTAGTTCTAGACATGAGGAAAAATCCTATCGTATCCCCGTATAGCGCATTGCCTACATAAGCACTGATGATAAGGGGCATTTGCTTTTCGCCAAATAAGGCCATAACGATTGGTATTCCAAACCATCCGATGTTATAGTAAGAAAAAGCACCTTTAACTAAATTTCCATCAAAATCCTTTCCTACGATTTTTTTACCTAGGATGGCCGGCAAATTCATGGAGAAAGCCAAAATAAAAATAATAGAACCGATGACTGCCGTTTCTTCCAAATCTGCTTTTAGCAGGTTTTCGATGATCAAGAAAGGAATAAAGACGAATAATAACGACTTTGATATCCATCGGCTGTTCAGATCCCATTTCTTTTTTACGGCCCAGCCTAGCAACATAAAGGTATATAGTGGCAACACTTTGGTTGCGAGTTCTTGCAGCACTTCCATTAGGAGATATTCTTTAATAGATCGTCGGTGAGGATATCCGCTTGTTCGACGTTAAACCAAAGGGCGTTGATGTCGAGTTGTAGACCAGCCAATTGATGCCCGATCACATAGTACGGTGAAGGGCTTTTGCGTTTAGCATGGCAGACACGTAAGCTTTCTAAATCAGCGCATATACCTCCGGCAGGATGCTGTTCGATGTAGCCTCTTTTTAAGAGCTTCGGCAACAACGGTTGATCGATCATTTCCTCGACCACGACGGTCGGTCCGGACGCATTAACCACATAATCTGCTTCATTGCTCGTCCCGTCGTCAGTTGTTAAGATAAAGCGACCGGCTTTCCACACGATGTCGTCGGTATTGCCGATGATTTTCAACTGTCCTGACTGCAATACTTTTTGGATTTTAATGGCGTTTTCTATAGGCATGGCATGTCGGTTGATATCGAAATAAGGTTTTATCCATTTCAAGAATAGCAGTTTTTGGTCTACGGGCAACAGTCGCCATATGGGGTATGTTTCTTCGCGGAGCGAATACAGGATGTTTTGTAGCAAACATTGTTTCCCAGTAGCTAAAGCGATATCCTCTTCCAATAGAGCAAGCTGGTCACGGTGTTCGCGTTCCTCAGCTACCCAGTTTAACTTTTTTTCCAAATGGCTCTCTGCTTCTTGCCGAAACATCCGGATCAGATCCGTAAGCCGCAGCGGTTTCGCCTTTTCGCGGATTGATTTCCGCACATTCGCAAGAGTCAATATACGGCGTTGATATGGAATTTCTACCGGAGATTGTACACGTGGCAATAGCCCTTTCAGCGAGAAAAAACTGATAGGCCCCTCATGCCCGTTGTCAATTAACGTGATCAATGCATCGATTGCAGTTAAACTGCTGCCCACGATGCTTACGCGGGCTTTTTTGTTTTTTATGTGTTTAAGCAGGCGGCTAGAAGGCCATGGAGATGGAAAGAAGTTAGGTTGCTTTAGCAATTTGGTAAAGCTGTTGGATGCCGGGTTACCTGTTGCCAAAATGCTATAGTCGGCTTGAAAGCTTTCGTCGTTATCGGTGATGAGCGTGATTTTGTTGTCTCGACCCACCTTGCCGTCCACAACCTCTGATGAAACAAGATCCACTTTAATGCCGTGTTGCTCGGCCAACTGGCGGTGGGTAGCAAACATGTCTTGCACATATTCTCCGAACAACATACGAGGTGGGAAAGCGTCAGGATGAACACTGACTTGGGGGTGTTTACGAGCGATCAGATCTTGATTTTCATGCATCCACTGTACAAAATGCATGCGCTCATGCGGGAAGATACCCATTAAGCCTGCTTTTGTATTCAACAAATGTCCTTCTTGCCCCGTGCCGAACGCTAAGCCCTCACCAAATTTTGTCCTTTTTTCGAAGATAATGAGTCGCAGGTGGTTTGCTGGCTTCCGGACAATGTGCTTGAGGACGAGCTGTAAAAAACAGGCTGTGCCACTTGCGCCGGCACCAATGATGGCGATTGTCGTGCTTTTGTTATATGTCATATCTATCGTTGAACAATATTTTCCGGACATCGTTCAGACAGACGGCAAAAAACAGCCGATACATTGTTTCTTTGTTGCGGTGGTTATACCTAAGGTCGCCGTCATTGGCTTTTAGATCGCTAAAATCGGTGCCCCGAACCAAAGGGTTGCTCCCCGAACAACTTCGCTTTGATGACCCGTGTGGGCCCCATGTAAATAGGCGATTTATTTGGATACACATCATTCGATTCCGACCCCATTTATTTGGTCTTTAAGCAGGCTCTCAGTACGAAGAAAACGGGTGAAGATCTAGTCTTGGTTTTCTTTGCCATTTCCACGGGCTCGGGCTGGATCGAGGAATACAGCATAATAAAAATCCGTCTCCTATCTTACACGACAGTGTAATCACCGGAGACGGACGCTAAAGTATATAGTGGATTAAAAATGCGATGACTGTTACCTTACGACACGCACATTTTTAGCATTAATACCCTTTTTGCCTTCTTCTGTTTCGAACTCGACGGTGTCGTGTTCACGGATATTTCCTAATAATCCAGTTGAGTGTACGAAAATGTCTTTGCCACCATCTGCAGGTGTAATGAAACCGAATCCTTTTGTTTCATTAAAAAACTTCACTTTTCCTTGTTGCATGTTCTTAAAATTTTGTAAATGATCATTTTGTTGTTTCACGTGTTTAGCGTGGAATGATCTTCGTAACAATTTCTATACCAAATAAATCGATTATCTGTCCCGGTTTCCATTGCGGTTCGGGACGACCAATTGCTGGTTCGTGGAAAACTCAAAAAAACATTCTCTTTGCAACATTGTTTTTTTTATATGGAATGGAAAGAACGACTGTGGGGTTATAATGCCGTAGACGGGTTTTACGAGAATCCCCAAAAATTTAATTTTGAATTTAGTCCGGAGCGACTGATTGTTCGTAATTTGGCTCTCCGGCATGCTGATCGGGATTTGTATCGAAATTTCCTATTGGAAAATTTTCCGTTTCACCTACAGAAAGAGATGGAAAAATTTGATCAAGTGATCAATAATTTGTGGTTGTTAACACCCGCTGAAGCGGCCCAGTATGTCGATGAAAAAGAGGTGAACATGATGTGCGCCGATTTGGATTACCGTGAAGGCGATGCTATTTTTCGAGCCTTGCATGTAGAGGCTGCAGAGCTGGCGACCTTCAAAAAAGAGGTAGATCGTGAACTTTTGGAAAACTATGTCTTACCCGAGCAGGTGTTAAATCGATCCTTTCTATGGATTGATGGCTCAGCCTTCGAAAACCTCTAGCATGGCGGCGGTGATCGTTGGGATGGTGATCATCGAATTCTTAACGCTATAGCGTATCCCAACCAAAGGGGGAGATAGTACGCGCGCTCGCGAACGTTCATACTATCGTATGTGCAAGCCACTCGGCAGGTTGAAAAATTTGATCGACCAGGAAAGGATCTTTTGGTTGCGGAATACTTTGGAGTTGAGGTAATGTTTTTAGCTTCAAACGGTGTCCCAAACCAGCAGCACAATACTTAAATTTCAACTACCTTTCGCGCAAAAAAATACGGATGTAGTAGATCAATCCGAGCACCGAAAGAAGATTGAAAATAAAAATAAAACCAAGTAAGAATAAAAAGGAAGAAGGGGCATATAGGTAGTATATAACGAGCAGAGAGACAACAGCCACGGACGACAGAATACCGATTTTGAAATATTTTTTCTGCTGCGCGATGCGATGGGACACACTTGCTTTGCGCTTGACTACATTCTTTAGCTCTACTGCTTCCACGTTGATCGTATCTTTTGCTTACTCTAGGTTGATTTTCTATTACCGATGTTGATGTTTAAACATAGGCTTTGGAAATCTTTAACAAATAACATGCCGCTTTTTGTCGGCGGATGTCTACAGATTCAAATAATTAAGAAAACTTTTTTTTCCTTAAACGGAGGCGTCGTAGGTATGGCGATCGATAACAGAATTACTCATTTCTTCTTGAAATCAGTCAGTTTGACAATGTTTTTAATTTTTTCGTCGAGCTCTCTGGTACTTAACTTCAGCATGGCTATCTCTTCTGGCATATCTTTTCCAAATTTTTCGGATAGATATTCAGCGATGCCCAAAATAGAGGAGACAGGTCTTCTTAATTCGTGCGATTGATAGAATGTTACGCGACGTAAATCTTCGTTTTGCTGCGTCAACTGGCTTTCCTGCTGGATCTTTTGTGTAATATCTAATGCATTACAAGAGACCCCAATGATGCCACCTTGCGGGTCGAAGGCGGGTTCGAAGTACACGAGCCAATGTACAGAAGCTCTATTTTTCACCGTATCTATACGAACGGCAGTTTGTTTTCCCCGTAAAGCCCGCATGTAGTTCTTTAAAAATGTCGCGGCATTTTGTTGCTGCAAGTACCCGCGGATATCATCACCCTCTTTCGGAATCTTTGCACAGTTTTCCTTAACCAAGTCTTGAAAAACTGCATTGTAGCTTAGGATGCCGTAATTGGTGTCCAATAATAAATGCAGCACTAACTTGCTGTTGAAGAATGATGTCAGGCGTATTTGATAAAGCCTGATATCCGCCAACTGCTCCTTCAGCAATATAATACTGGCCTGCAATTCGAATAATTGTATAATTTGTTTAGCTAATATGTTCAACATGGACCTTTGGGTTTCAGAGAACAACAATAAGTCGTCACTAAACACACATAAACTCCCGATGTGGTAAGCATCATGCGTCAATAACGGGATGTTTGCAAAGGAACGTATAAAAGGGCTACCCAACACAGATGGATGTGCTGCCCACGCTGAATCGAGCAGGGTATCCTTGATAAATAGGGCACAAGGGCTCGCGGTGGACGCGTTCCGAAAAGCGTCGGTCCAACGAGTGTCTTCAGGTGCCGGTCCCCAAAGGTAATGGAAGTGCGGGGCTACGTTATCCAATATCGTGATCGTCGCTATTTTGGCGTGGCAAACTTCGGCAGCTAACCGAACCAAATCGCGAACTTCCTTTTCGTTTTCGAATTGCAGACTGAGAAAACGATCGAGGGTACGGAGTCTTTTTATTTCCCTTAATGGCATATATGTGTCGCTTTATGCAGTATGGTCTTTTTACGAAGCTAGGAGGGGCCGAAAGCTTCCTGAAAAATACGTCGGAAACTATCGATGTCAAGGGGTTTTCTTAAGTAGTCCTTCACGAGTTTTTTGGACAAACTAATCTCCCTGTCACTTTCTGCTGTAGACGAACTCACCATATATATATGGCTGTTCTCAAAGAGGTGTAGTTTATCCATCTCATCAACCATCTCCCAACCGTCGATCTCGGGCATATTAATGTCGACCAAGATCAATTTTGGGATGTTTTTTACTACCTTGGCATTCGAGCGGAAGTAGGCTAGCGCATCTGCTCCATTGCTAAAAGAAAGAAGCTTTATGTCGCTGGAACAATAAGCGAAATATGTTCTGCACAAAAACTGAAATACTGGATCATCATCAACAACACTTATCAACATACGCAAACAATATATTTGTTTAGTTAAATAGAAAACTTTCCAACCATCTATTCTAAACTTCAATTATACAAAAAAATGAGTGGAACAATTATTTTCTGTCATATTATTTGATAGCGAAGCTCCTTTACAATTTTTAGTTAGAAATGATAAATAAGGAAATATAACCTAAAATTAGGGAATAAAACAATACTACCAATGACTGTTCGATGGGGATTTTACTATATTTGAATTTAATTAGATTTAATACAAATAGAGTAAGATATGATCAAGAAGGTTCTGCTATCGTTGTGGATATTGTCTTCCTTATCGGGGAAAGCGCAACAGAGTACGTTACTACATGCCGATTTTTGGAAATCGAGTCCTACATTATTAACGGTCAAGGCTGAAATAGAGAAAGGGAACAGCCCATCGCTGCCAAATCCGGCATCGTTTGATCCTGTGACGATGGCTATTATAAACAAAGCGCCAAATGACGTGATTGAGTTTCTGATTGATCAAGAAGGAAATGGCGTAACAAAGAAAACGCATCATAGCCGTAGCTATCTCCATTGGGCAGCATCAAGCGGGAATCTCGATTTGGTAGAACATTTAATTGCCAAAGGCGCAGATGTGCATTACCAAGATAGTCATGGTGATGCTATTGCGGCTTATGCGGCGGCAACAGGCAATAAAAATACAGCGATATTCGATGCTCTTTTTAAGGCTGGAGTAGATCCAAAGCAGACTTACACAGCTGGTGCCACATTGTTGATGCTGGGTATTGCCTCGGATCCGGATCTAACTGTAACCGACTACTTTTTAACAAAAGGTCTATCTCTTGATATGAAAGATGGGAACGGCCGTAGCGCGGCAGATTATGCTAGTAGATTGGGGGATACGATATTGATTGAAAAATTGGCTAAGCGCGGCGTATATCCTACCAACCAAGCGCTGTTTTTTGTAACCCAAGGCTCGCGTCAAAAAACAAATGGACTGGATACCTACCGGTATTTCGTGGAAAAGTTGAAGTTGGATCCTCGCGTGACAAATAAGGAAGGTGCGACTGTACTCCATTCGTTGATGCGCCGCCCAAACATAGATATTATCAACTATTTCCTAGCAAAAGGGGTCGATCCAAACAGGGCCGACCATGATGGGAATACGGCGTTGATGCAAGCTGCCGCAGGGCGGGATAAGACGCTTATCGAAATGCTATTACCGCATGTCGATGAGGTCAATGTGCAGAATGGGAAGGGTGAATCAGCATTGACAAAAGCCGTGGCGAACGGTTCGGCGGAAATCGCGTCGATGCTCTTAAAGCATGGTGCCGATGTACATGTCTTAGACAAAGACGGCAATAATTTGGCTTACCATTGGTTTCATTCGTTTCGTGAACAAGAAGGCGGAGGGCCTCGAGGCGTACAGGATCCAGGAAACGATTTCGAAGATAAATTGAACCTACTTCAGAAAAGCGGACTTTCGGTCACGGCAGCGCAGCGCAATGGGAGCTCACTTTTCCACGTGGCTGTTGCTAAAGAGAATATGCAGTTGATTAAAAAGGCAGCTGCACTAGGTGCTGACATCAATGCGCAGGATAGCGAAGGCACGACAGCCCTCCATAAGGCAGCGCTAATAGCTAAAGATGACCGATTGTTGAAGGCATTGTTAGCCTGCGGTGCAAAAAAGGAATTGAAAACAGAATTTGATGAAACGGCGTATGATTTAGCGAAGGATAATGAGTTTTTGAGCAATAATCAAGTCGCTATCGATTTTCTTAAATAGCATGATAAATAACATGAAAAGTCTTTTATTACTGGTTGTATTGCCTGTCCTTTACGGAAGTATAAGCTATGCACAAACGAGCAACTATAAATGCATGATCCAGATGAACAGTTATGAAGGCGAGGCTGCCTATGTCATCATATCCCTTATCAATCCAAATGGGTCTTATGCAAAGACCTTGGCGGTACTCGGCCCGGATAAACAGTGGTACAATACTTTGAAAGAATGGTATAAATACCAGACAAAAAGCGGGGAAAAGCTAAGTGCTGTGACCAGCGCTTCTGTCGGCGGCGGGGATAGGGCCGTACGCACTCTTGCCATTGACGAGTCTAGATTAAACAAGGGTTACAAGCTTCGGTTCGAGTCGGCCGTTGAGGAAAAGAAATATCACGTCCAAGATGTCGAAATTCCATTGACAAGCGCCGCCATGACAGAACGCGCGGTTGGAAAGGGTTACATCCGTTTCGTCAAACTTAGTAAAGTCCAATAGCGGCCAAGAGCATGACCTTATCGATATGGCGGTATGCGCATTTATTCCTGGCGATCGTCTCCTCGCTCTTTTTAGGCGTGTTATCTGCCACGGGCGTGATTTTAGCAATCGATGCGATTGTTGAAAAATATCCGGATTACCGAGTAAAAAACCTTGAAGCACTTTCTTTGGCGGAGGTAGTTCCCACATTGCGGGAGCTTTATCCTGAAGTTATATCATTAGCTGTTGATCATAATGGTTTTGTCCTTATCGATGCCATTGACGAGAGCGGTAATGCTGTAAGGGGCTTTGTTGATGCCAATACCGGCAAAATGCTAGGACCTATCGCGCCTAAAAGTTCCTTTGTACAAGGCGTTACCACGTTGCATCGCTCGCTTTTTTTACATGAAACTGGGCGCATTATAGTAGGCATTACCTCTTTCTTGTTGTTGCTGATCACAGTAAGCGGCCTGATCTTGCTTCTTAAGCGCCAGCAGGGGCTACGACACCTATTTGCAAAGATCAAGAAGGATAGTTTTGCACAGCATTTCCACGTATGGACTGGACGGTGGAGTGTGTTGCCATTGCTCTTTATCTCGCTCACGGGAACCTATCTTTTTATGTCGCGTATGGGGTTGTTTTCTGAAGAAAATACCGTCACGAAACATGGGGCGAGCGCAAATAGTATAGTGGCTGAACAGACGCTGGACAACTTTCCGGTTTTTCGGCAGACGTCGCTGGCAGATGTAGAGAAACTGGAGTTTCCTTTTGTGGAAGGTGATCCGGAGGAGTTTTTTATCCTAAAACTGAAAGATGTCGAGTTAACCGTCGATCAATTGACCGGTAAAGTCGTTCGCGAGGCGAAAAGCCCATATCATGTCCTTTTGGAAAAATGGAGCTTGGATTTGCATAGTGGGCGGACCAGCATCATGCTAGCCATTGTATTAGGGTTGGCATCCTTACACATCTTGTTTTTGATATATTCTGGATTCTCCATTACCTTTAAGCGTACACGTGTAAAAATAAAAAACGTTATAGAGGCTGATAGGGCTGAAATCATACTGTTGGTAGGTTCCGAAAATGGAAGCACACTTTTTTTTGCCAATCAGGTGCTGCAACAGTTGTTGCAGGCTGGCTACCGAGCTTTTATGGCGGAAATGAACTGTTACAAAAATTTTCCGTGTGTCGAGAAATTAATTGTTTTTACCGCAACATTTGGCCTCGGCGATGCGCCAACCAATGCTCGAAGATTCCTATCCTTGCTTAAGGCTCATCCTCAGGATCATCCGGTTCAATTTGCGGTGCTGGGTTTCGGATCCAGGACCTATTCACATTTCTGTGGTTATGCAAGCTTGGTTGATACCTCGCTAGCGCAACAGAAATGGGCTGTACGACAGTTGCCTTTGTATACCATTAATGACCGTTCTGCCGATGAATTTGTGCAATGGACACATGCTTGGTCGGAAGCCACTCTACTTAGGTTGGCTACATCGCCTGCGGTTTATGCTCAAAAAATCGAGCAACTGCAAGATCTGCAAGTGGTCGATAAAACGGATGTGGGTTTTGATAACCAGACTTTTATGATTACACTCGCTTTGCAGTCGCGGAAGACTTTCCAATCGGGCGATCTCTTAGCGATATATCCAAACGATAAGGGGGCAGAACGGTTTTACTCTATTGGGAAGCACTTTGGGAATGTGCGATTGATCGTGAAGTTGCACGAGCAGGGTATCGGCTCCAGCTACCTTTACCGGTTGCAGGTTGGGCAATCTATTCGCGCACGTGTCGTGAAAAATCTTTCTTTCCATTTTCCCAAAAAAGCGTCCCGAGTACTCATGATCTGTAATGGAACCGGCATTGCGCCTTTCTTGGGGATGGTAAATTGCAACCGCAATCGAAGACCGATATATTTGTATGCAGGTTTCAGGTATCGGAATTCATTAGCTGTGCAGTACCAGCGATATGCTGATGATGCTATTAGGGAACGTCGTTTGACCTCTTTTGCTATGGCCTTTTCTCGAGAGGAGTGTCCACAGTATGTGATGGACTTGGTGCGGCGCGATGCCGTATTTATAAGTGACGTGTTGCGCAGGCAGGGTGTGGTGATGATTTGTGGATCTTTGTCCATGCAAAAAGATGTCGAATCGTTGCTGGATGAAATCGTGCTTTCCAATGCTGGCCTATCGTTGGCTTCGCTCAAAGAAAATGGTCAGTTGTTAACGGATTGCTATTAATGGTTTGATTAGGATGAGAATTGGTATGTGCGTTGCGTTTCTATGCTTGATCTGGCCGGCTAAGCTTTCAGCGCAGGTTACGGTCAAGCGTGTGCTCACGTTGATGGGTTCACGGTTTGAAGTTACCGTCGTGGAGCGAGATAGCATGTCGGCAGCGAAGTGTATTGATACCGTAGCAGCCGAGATAACACGGATCGAGAACCTGATATCAGAATGGCGACCCCACACACAGGTTTCGGAAGTGAACAGGCAAGCTGGTATTAAGCCCGTCCGGGTAGACCGCGAATTGTTTTCCTTGACGCAGCGAGCGCTGCAATTTTCTCGGCTCTCTGGTGGTGCTTTCGATATCAGTATTGCTGCTATGGATCGCCTTTGGCGCTTCGACGACAGCATGACTGAGCTTCCCGCGGCAGCGGCAATACGGCAATCCGTCGCGAAGGTAAATTACAAAAACATCATATTGGACAGCGTTGCTTCAACCATTTATCTCGCCGAAAAAGGTATGAAAATTGGCTTCGGCTCGATCGGGAAAGGATATGCGGCAGATTGTGGGCGGACGCTTCTGAAAAGTATGGGCGTCAAAGGCGGTATTGTGAACGCTTCCGGCGATCTTTCTACTTGGGGGACACAGATAGATGAGCAACCGTGGCGTGTTGGCATAAAAAATCCTCGTAAGGGGAACAAGATGATCGCTATCTTGAAAATGCGAGAGGCTTCCGTTGCAACTTCCGGCAGTTACGAGAAGTACGTCGAATTTAATGGTAAGCGCTACGCCCATATCATCAATCCAAAGACGGGATACCCGGCGTCAGGATTTATCAGTGTCACGGTCTATGGTCCGTCAGCTGAGTTTGCAAATGGCCTTAGTACTTCCATGATGGTTTTAGGCGCTCGAGACGGTGAAAAGCTGCTCCGCCAATTCCCTGCCTACAAGGCCGTTTGGATGACCGATACGGGACGGATAAAACACTTTCGATGAGCAAAGGTTTATCCTGCAAAATAGGTTTATGCAAGACATTAATCGAATAAATGATGCTACCCCAGTCGCTTGTAACAACATCACTAAAATAATACAAATGCTATTTGCTCTTGATGTTTAGTGCGTTGTCTTTTCGGTCGATGAAATTCCGTGTATTTGCAACGATGATTTTGCAAAAAATACAGTTATCCAGTCAAATTATCCTTTCCTATGGTTAAGGTATTTAGTTTTTATTGATTAGATTTGTTGTTCAATTACGTACTAAATAACCATTTCTGTGGCATTACTATTTAAAGATGGCCGTCCGGTGGTGAGATTAAGAGCTTTCCGTGCTATTGATGATCCAGCCACATGTGAGCGTTTTATAGAAGGGCATGCTCGCGTATTAACTGCGATAGGTGTAAAAAAAGTTACTTCCTCTAAGGATGAATGGATGTATAACCCAGCTGCCTTTGTTTTGATCGTCGAGTCGTTAGACGGCGAAAATGTCTACGGTGGTGCGAGGGTTCATGTTGCAGGAGGGACGCAGCCCTTGCCTATTGAGGAAGCTACCGGAAATATGGATCCCAAAATATTTGATCTTGTTTGGGCTTATGCGCGCCACGGCACCGGTGAAGTTTGTGGCCTTTGGAATTCTCGGGAAATTGCCGGATATGGAGTAGGAAGTATTTTCTTGACTAGGGCAGCTGTAGCGATATCCAGCCAAGTCGGTCTCCGTTCATTGTTCGCGCTTTGCGCCCCTTACACGGTTGCGATGGCACAAAGTGTGGGATACCAGCTGGAAACAAGTGTAGGCAATAACGGAACCTTCTATTATCCTAAACTAGATCTCTTGGCGACTACACTTATCCTGCAGGATGTGAAAGAGCTATCCGTGGCAGATGAAGAAGAGCGGAATGCGATCTTTCAAATGAGGAATCAAGTGAACCTGACCGCGATAGAGAAGCTGCGGCGGAGAGAAATTGAAATCGAATACAAATTGGAGCTCCCAAATATGGAGCAATGGGATTTGAAAGGACTGATTGAAAGCCTACACGGCAACCTGCCACGGCCGAATATCGACCATAGTGATGGAATAAATTTTTTTTAATACAGATTTGCTAACACCTTCTACAGATGGAACATATTTATCGACCGGTTATATTTTCGCTTGGTGATCCAAAAGATAAAGATCGGTTACACGCTTTATTAACCAAAAAATTAAACATAACGGTATTTGATAGCATAGAATCACAAATAAAAGATTTGATTAAGGTGCTCCATCCTGCGCAAAATCCCGATGATCGTGAGCTCGCGGATTACATGGTTCAGCATTTAAATGGAAAATCAGTAGCTGATTATGGTGTGTGGGTTTATTATCCATGGAGCAATCGACTCGTACATACCTTGGATGAAGAAGAGTTCGTACGGGTTCGTACCAATCGGAATCGTGAAAAGATCACCCAAGAAGAGCAGGATGTGCTCGCTGCAAAAGTCGTAGGCATAGTGGGGCTCTCTGTGGGACAATCCATCGCATTGACCATGGCTATGGAAAGGGCTTGCGGAACACTGAGGTTGGCAGATTACGACCATGTCGATCTCAGTAATTTAAATCGGATTCGAACAGGCATACATAATCTGGACATTCCCAAAACGGTTATTGCCGCTCGTGAGATCGCGGAGATTGATCCCTTCCTCCGCGTAGAGCTTTTCCATACTGGCTTGACCACAGACAACATGGATGATTTTTTTGCAGGTAGCGGTAAATTAGATGTACTGGTGGAGGTGTGCGATGGCTTAGAAGTTAAATTAAAGAGTAGGGTGGAGGCCCGTAGGCAACGCATCCCGGTAGTGATGGAAACAAATGATCGCGGTATGGTCGATATTGAGCGTTTTGATACAGAACCAAATCGACCCATTCTCCACGGGCTGATTGCAGAGGAATCGATCGACAATGTTGCGGCTTTGACCGGTCAAGAACGTCTTTCTTTGATTTCGCAATTGGTCGATGCGGAGCAGCTTTCCCCGCGGATGAAGCAGTCTTTTGCGGAGGTAGGCAAGAGTTTACGTTCTTGGCCGCAACTAGCTTCTTCCGTTGTGTTAGGTGGCGGCATCACTACTGAGATTGTCCGTCGCATTCTTTTGGGAGAAAAATTGGATTCAGGAAGACGATACTTCGATGTTGATATGATCTTACCGCAAGTTATCAAATTTTAACACATGGTTACAGAGAACATCGCTAGACAAATAGATCTTGGCTTGGAGAAGAGCGTCATGGCGTTCAGGATATTTTTTCTCGCTTATTTATTTTTAGGCTCTTGGTCCATATCGGTAGCCCAGCCCACTATCCAGACGACATCGCAGCATGTGATCAACTACTTCGGGAAAGCAGTCTCCATTTTTCAGGATTCTAGCAACAATTTGACGCTGGCCGATATCCTATCAAAAGATTCGTTGTTTAGACGTTCTACGATGATTGTTCCCAATTTTGGTGTAAGTAAATTCAATAATTGGATTAAGTTTAAAGTAGTTGATCGTACGGCGGATGCCAGCTTGGTGCTGAATATTAGCAATCCCGTAATTGACGAAATTACACTCTATACGATTCAAGGCAGTAATATAGACAGCACAGTGTTGCAATTAGCCGATTCACTTGGTAAACGGCGTTTTGACCATCAATTTTATACTTTTCACCTAGCGCTGGAAAAAGACGAGCCTGCCATTTGCTATCTTAAAGTTGCAGGCACAAAGCAGGTGCTCGTCCCTATGACCTTATCGGACGAGCGAGCGGTAGTTGGCGAAATTTCCCGATTTGACTTCCGATCGGGTATTTATGTCGGCATCATGCTTACCATGCTCCTGTACAACCTATTTTTATACTTTTCGGCAGGTGATAGACACTATTTAGTTTATGTGCACTATATTTTTTGGGTCGCGGTAGCACAAGTAGCTATTTTGGGATATTTTCAACGTTTTTTTCCGAACTCCATCTTAGCCAGCCGCCATTTGATCACTTTCGCTGGGGCGATGTCGGGCATCGCGTCGGTGATCTTTGTTAAATCTTTCTTAAATGTCCGGGGCTATGCGCCCAAGTTATTGAAATGGCTAAATCTGGTGATCATTGGCGATGTAATCGCGCTATCGCTGTTGTTGTTCAACAAGCCTGTGATTAGTTACAATACAGTAAACTTCGTTGCTGCTACAGGATCTGTTATCGTTTTGCTGACAGCCCTTCGCACTTACAAGAATGGAAATAAATCGGCTAAGCTGTTTTTGATCGCTTGGGGTATTTTCTTGGGTAGTGTCATCATTTACGTGTTGAAAGATTATGGGATTTTGCCATACAACTTATGGACGGCACATATCGTCCAAATAGGCGCATCTTTGGAGGCTCTTTTGCTATCCTTTGCGTTAGGGGATAAAATAAACCTGTATCGCAAGGAAAAAGATGCGTCGCAGGCCAGAGAGTTAGCTAGTTCTTTGGAAAACGAGCGTTTAATTAGGGAGCAGAACACCTTGTTGGAAAAGAAAGTTGAAGAACGTACGAGAGCGCTGACGGACTCTAACGAGTCTCTACACGAAGCCTTGCGAGATTTGAAAGATGCACAATCGCAGTTGGTGGAAGCGGAGAAAATGGCTTCTTTAGGCCAGCTTACTGCTGGTGTAGCCCATGAAATCAATAACCCGATTAATTTTGTGACGTCTAATGTAGCGCCTTTAAAGCGTGACATAAATATGGTTTGGGAGACGCTGGATGCCATTGAACAGATGGCTTTCGACGAAAATCTAGCACTGGCCGAGAAGAAAGAACGCATTCAATTATTCAAAGAAGAAATAGATATAGATTATTTAAAGACAGAGGTTGACTTTCTGTTAAAGGGTATGCATGATGGTGCACACCGTACGGCGGAGATCGTCAAAAGCTTACGGATATTTTCCCGTGTGGATGAGGACACGGTAAAATTTGCCGATATCAATGAAGGTTTGGAATCGACCATGGTGATTTTAGGCAGTTTGGTCAGGGATGGCATTGAAGTCGAAAAGATCTATGGCGATTTGCCGAAAGTGGAATGCCATGCAGGGAAGTTGAATCAGGTTTTCTTGAATGTGCTTACCAACGCCATCTATGCTATCAACGAAAAGTTTAAACAAGAATCTGGCGGCCAGCTGCGTATTGCTACCGGGATTCATGAAGAAGGCGTTTCCGTATTCATTCAGATTGTAGATAATGGAATTGGTATTCCTGAAGAAATCCGCGAAAAAATTTTTGAACCCTTTTTTACCACGAAAGATGTTGGAGAAGGGACGGGGTTGGGCATGTCTATCGCCTATAATACGATTGCAAAACACCATGGCAAGATTATTGTCGATTCAACGGTGGGCGAGGGAACTTCCTTTACACTGGTTATTCCTATCGAGCAGAATATTTTGTAAAAGCCGACCCAAAGCAAAGTAAATATGATTAACTTCGTGTATACGCTTTTCAAATTGAAATTTTAGCGTTTTTCGAATATGCAAAAAAAGCTACAGGTACTTTATATAGATGATGAGGTAAACAACCTAGTTGGATTCAAAGCTAATTTTAGGTATAACTATGACGTGCTTATTGCATCGAGTACTAAAGAAGCCGAAGAGATCTTAGCCGCTAACCCATTCATACGAATTATCTTTTGTGATCAGCGCATGCCGGATGAATTGGGTGTGAATTTCTTGCAACGTATAAAGAAAGACTATCCACGACCCATTCGTATACTGTTGACCGCCTATGCTGATATGGAAACGGTTGTCGATGCGGTAAATAAAGGACATATCTTTCGATTTGTTCGTAAGCCCTGGATGGAAGAAGAGATTATTACTTCTGTCGAAGAAGCGGATAAGTTTTACATGGCCAACTCGATGCTCGATATCCAAAATGAGGCCTTACGAAAGGCTTATGACGAGCTAGATAAGTTTGCCTACAGTGTAAGCCATGACCTGCGGGATCCGTTGTCTGGTGTGTTGTCGGCGGTCAAGTTGGCGCTTCAATTTGATCAGGTTGAGCATATTCATGAACTGCTTCGTTTGATGGTGGGGTCGTTGACAAAACTGGATGCTTATATTGATAGTTTGCGCGACTATTACCTTTTGCGAAGGGGTGATTTGACATTGTCAGATATTAACTTTGAGCAGCTGTTCGAAGATATCAGTGAGTTTTATAAAGTTTCCACGCGTAGCGGCGAAGTGGTGTTAAATACTAAGGTGGATCAACATACCGTTTTTCGGAGCGACAAGGTGGTGCTGGAATTAATCTTGCACAATTTGCTTTCCAACGCATTTAAATACCAAAGGCAGGAACACGCCGACAAAGTGATCGATCTTTCTGTAAAGGTGGCAAACGGTCAGGCAGAAATTACCGTGCGTGACACAGGAATCGGCATTCCGAAAGAACATATGGACGATATTTTTACCCTTTTCTTTCGTGCTAGTGATCAGGCACAGGGTATGGGATTTGGCCTATATAACGTGCAAAGCGCTTTATTGAAGTTGAAGGGAAGCATTACCGTGGATTCCGAACTGGGACAAGGCACAACCTTTACCGTGAAAGTGCCTAGTAAACAGTAGGACCGTGTTGCTCCGATGTCGTTTCTACGTGCAGTATAGCCGAATAATCTGGGTCGTTTATGACGTAAACGGTTACAAAAAAGACATTTCTTCGATCTTTTTAGGATAGTAGTTTTTGCCGAAGCAAAAACTCAAGCTGTTCGTTCGATACTTCTAGTTTGGAGTACGTTTCCAAGATTTGCTTCCGTTCGGCATATAGTTCATAAGCACGCTGGATGGTTTGATCCAATTCTTCTTCACTCCAAGGTTTGTTCAGGTAGTGGAATATCTTGCCTTTATTCACAGCATCAACTACCGCCGCCATATCGGTGTATCCAGTCAGCAAAATGCGCATGGGCTCAGGATCGATCTTAATGATCTCTTCCAAAAATTCAACGCCTGTCATTTCTGGCATTCTCTGGTCGGTTATAATGATGTCAACAGGGGTTTGACGCACGATTTCCAAGGCTTTGGCGCCGCTTATCGCCGTCAATACTTGGTATTTTAGACGGAACGTCGCTTTAAACGACATGAGGTTATTTTCTTCATCGTCCACATACAACACCGTAATTTTCTTGCTTTTCTCTGCCATGGCACTTCGTCTTTTTTCAAAAGTAGATAAAAGAAAAATATCTTTCTAAGTTAGTCAAAAAAAAGACCAAATGCAATAATTTTTTATACCCTTGGCGGCCGGCCGTTCCGCGGGCTCACTAGCTTTCGCTACGTTTCAGCGTGAGCACCGTGATCTCTGGCCAAATACCAATCCTCCCCTGCAAACCGTGAAAGCCAAAGCCACGGTTGACATAAAGATATTTTCCATGACGTTGGTAAAGTCCTGCCCATTCTTTATAAAAATATTGGATTGGGCTCCACTTGAAAAAACCAAGGTCTATGCCGAACTGCATGCCGTGCGTGTGTCCCGAAAGTGTTAATTGTACGGGGGATCGATAGGGCAAAACCTGTTCTTCCCAATGGGAAGGATCATGGGACATTAAGATGCGAAAAGAGTCGTCGGCGATGTTCTCCGTGGCCTTCTGCAGGTCCCCATATCGTTGGAAGCCTCCCTTTCCCCAGTTCTCTACACCGATCAAAGTAATACGAGCATTATCTTTTACGAGCTGCACGGCTTTGTTTCGCAACAGGCTGAATCCCATCTCGGCATGTACTTGTTCCAACTGATGGAGGTTGAACGCTTTTGCTGCATGACTTTCCCATTGCATATAATCGCCATAATCGTGGTTACCCAAGATTGCATACTTGCCATAAGGCGCTTTTAGCTGACTGAAAACATCCTTCCACGGCTCCATTTCGGCAGCGGTATGATTGACCAAATCTCCCGTGAACAGCAATAGATCGCTTCTTTGCTGATTGGCCAAGGTAATACCCTGCTGTACGGCACGCTTGCTGCCTAAGCTACCTGCATGTATATCCGATAGCTGGGTGATCGTGAAGCCATCAAAATCTGCCGGTAAATCGGAAAAGTATAGCGTTTCCTTTCTAACCTTGTAATGGTATTTGCCTCGCGTGATACCAAATAACATGCTGATCAGGACCAGTGCCGCCACGATTAAGACCAAGGCAGCTACCACAATGCTCCGCTCGCCAAATCCTGTCAGTAGGCGATACATATCTTCTGCTAGCAACAGCGGAGACGCTATCAGTTTGGGAAGAAGGGACAGCAATAAACCGCTCAGTAGCCAAGGTAAAAACTGTTTGGCACGACTACGCCAAGTTGGAAATACGGCCATCGCCAATAACACGAGTATGCATGCTATATCGACGCCCCAATACAGTAGCGGTATAAGAGGAGATACCACAAAAACGGAGATGGCTTGGTAAAAGTAAATATCGCCAAATATGAATAATATAGTGAGGAGAATAATGCGTGTTGCCATATGTTTTTTAAGATAGACGTATGAAATCGAAAAATACGCTATTAACTTTTGCCGGTATTTATTGTATGCGGTAAGATGTAGCCTTTATGAGAAGAATCCACAAGATTTTCCGTCCATCGTCAGACTAGCGCCTTAATTTTATAAGCTTTAGACATGTGGCTTCTGGATTTGGATTTGATGCAAAATATTAGCAATAGCTGCTAAAAAGAAAACGTTATGGAATGAATTAGCTTTTGGTGGATCGTACGTTGATTGGTTTCAAAAAAAAACCCTTTATCGCTAAATAAAGGGGATTTTGAGTACGCCAAAAGGGATTCGAACCCCTGACCGACGGTTTAGAAAACCGTTGCTCTATCCTGCTGAGCTATTGGCGCATCATTTCTATGGGACAAAAGTATGGAATTACGACTGCTCTGCAAAATAAAATCGCTTTTTTTTGTGCTTTACCAAATAACTTGTTGCCTCCCAAATATATATTTTTCGGGAATCGTTTATTTAATATGGGACGTACGTATTAAAATTTAGTAGATCAACTTTATGTTTACAGAATTTAAAGACTTCGTCATGACATGATGGAAAGACAAAGTACATTGTGAAATAGCCTTCGAGGTGTGACATCTTCTGATCTCCCACTTTAAATAATTTTTTGTAGTTTTAATAGCGCTGTGAACGATGCTCCCGAAGGTATTATGAAACGCAATCGCATAGTACCTGCCTTATATAAAATACGGATTTCGAAGTAAGAGTCGTGAAGGTGGTGATGGCGTGCCTATCATTGGTGATATACAGGTCATACTAGGCTAATATTCAGCTTAGTGGTGAAATGACTATGGGCTTGATTGTAGAAATATGAAATAAAGTTTTGGAGAAATAAGAAAATTCGTACTTTTGTCGCGGAGAGTTGGCAGAGTGGTCGAATGCGGCAGTCTTGAAAACTGTTGACTGTAACAGGTCCGGGGGTTCGAATCCCTCACTCTCCGCCAGATAAAAGCAGCTTTTTTTAAGCTGCTTTTATGGTTTATATAGCACTCGATTCGAACCGAAGGGCTGGCCGGGGTTCGAACCGAAGGAGGTTTAGGGATGCGTGCGGGTTATGCGCGGCTAAACCAATCCTGAACGCTCCGCCAGATAAAAGCAGCTTTTTTTGAGTTGCTTTTATCGTTTATGTAGCACCTGATTCGAACCGAAGGGCTGGCCGGGGTTCGATCCGCAGGAGGTTTAGGGATGTGTGCGGGCTAGCGCGGCTAAACCAATCCTGAACGCTCCGCCAGATAAAAGCAGCTTTTTTTGAGTTGCTTTTATCGTTTATGTAGCACCTGATTCGAACCGAAGGGCTGGCCGGGGTTCGATCCGCAGGAGGTTTAGGGATGTGTGCGGGCTAGCGCGGCTAAACCAATCCCGAACGCTCCGCCAGATAAAAGCAGCTTTTTTTGAGCTGCTTTTATCGTTTATGTAGCACCTGATTCGAACCGAAGGGTTGGCCGGGGTTCGATCCGAAGGAGGTTTAGGGATATGTGCGGGCTAGCGCGGCTAAACCAATCCTGAACGCTCCGCCAGATAAAAGCAGCTTTTTTTGAGTTGCTTTTATCGTTTATGTAGCACCTGATTCGAACCGAAGGGCTGGCCGGGGTTCGATCCGCAGGAGGTTTAGGCATGTGTGCGGGCTAGCGCGGCTAAACCAATCCCGAACGCTCCGCCAGATAAAAGCAGCTTTTTTTGAGCTGCTTTTATCGTTTTATAGTTACTAGTGGCGCAGTTAACCGTTCAATAAAAGCATACATTAGTCATCATACCATTTCAAGGGTTTTACTATGGTCGACCCGTACTTTACCTGCCCGCAGGGTGTAAGACAAAAGCGGCAATCTTTTCACAAAAATCTGTTCAATGCATCTTATGAGCTTTCTTGTTGCTATTTCTGAAGGGAGCTTTCCGATAACGCTACCGCTCATTTAATCGGACGATTTATTGCAATAATGTAAGTTATCCCTTTCCTTTACATGATATCAGTTTTGATAATAACTGATCAAAAACATAAAACCATAAAGATTATGATACGTAAAAATTATCTAAAAGAGCTCGGAATGTGGGGGCTTATAGGTGTGTTGTTCCTGCTGTCATCTCCTTTTGTTCAGGCGCAAGAAGGAAGTATAAAACGCACAATTACGGTAACAGACCGAGAGGGCAAAATAGCACTACCTGGCGCGACGGTAACAAATATCAACACAAAAGCAACCGGCACGACATCAGCGGCAGGGATTGTCGATATCAAAGCATCGGCCGGCGATTCGATATCCGTTCGGATGATAGGCTACCTCGAAGCGACGGTGGTCGTAGGCGATGACCTATTGGTGAAGGTAGAACTCCTTCAGGAACAGGAAACTATCGGCGAAGTCGTTGTTACCGCGTTGGGTATCAAGCGTGAAACCAGGGGGCTTACATTTGCGACGCAACAACTCGGTGCTGAAGCCGTAAATGACGTGCGCGATAATAGTGGAAATGTCATGAGTAGCTTAACAGGAAAGGTCGCGGGTGCAACCGTCACTACTTCTTCTACTGGGCCGGGAGCTGCGGTAAGGGTTGTCCTTCGCGGAAATAAGTCTATATCTGGAAATAACAATGCTTTGGTCGTGGTGGATGGCGTGCCGTATGACAACTCGCCAGGTGTACAGGCCACCGGTACAACACCTAATTACGGAACGAGCGACGGTGCTGCGAACATTAACCCCGACGATATTGAATCTGTAAATATTTTAAAAGGCCCTTCTGCCGCGGCACTTTACGGGAGCCGGGCCGCGAATGGCGCCATAATTATCACGACAAAGCAAGGGCGTTCTGGACGCTACCAAATTGATTATAACGGCGGCGCTTCCATCGATCAAGTAAATATGTTGGCTCAATTTCAAAACACCTACGGACGAGGTAATGGAGGTGTTGAAGGAACCAATGTTGGGGAAAGTTGGGGTGCGCCAGCGACAACGTATGCTGATAATGTGCGTAACGTATTTCGGCACGCGACCACTGTGAATAACAGTATCAGTGCCTATGGCGGAACCGAGAAGATTAACGGTTACATGTCGTATTCCAACAATAATATCGGCGGGATTACGCAGGGAAATGACTTGAAACGCAATACGGTCAATGTGCGGTTGAATACAGAGCTAATTCCAAGATTGCAGACGGACGTCAAGCTGAACTATATGAACCAGCAGATTGATAACCGGCCACGGTTGGGCGATATGGGGCTGCCCGTTGAAGCTTACATTATGCCTCGGGATATGAGCAATGAGGAAGCCCTGAATTTTGAAACCATAAATCCTGTTAATGGGCAGCCTCGACGAGCATATTGGTCCGGATCTACCTTGTATGATAATCCGTACTGGAGCATAAACCGAACCGCAGTAAACGAAGTACGTGATCGGATTACGGCGCTGGGCAGTGTCAGCTACCAACTGACGCCGGGATTAAATTTGTTAGGACGCTACAGCTATGATAAATATAACGACGTCACCTATGGATCTTTTTACGATGGTACCGTTTCTCTCGGTGATGTCAGAGCGGGTGGAAAATACTATGAGACACACAGCAGCTATTGGGAGCAAAATCTAGATCTTCTACTGAATGGTGAACATAAATTAACAGGGGATATTCAACTTCATTATAACGTGGGGACAAGTTTTCTCCGTCGGAATTACGATACGTACCAAAATATGGCCAATGGGTTATCTATTCCCAACCAATTTTCCCTAATGATGGCAACTACGCCAGAATTTTTACTGGTAAATAGGTACATCCGTCAATTAAACTCTGTATATGCCAGCGCTCAGCTAGGCTTTTATGACAACATCTTTTTAGACCTTACGGCACGTAACGATTGGTCATCCACTCTGCCAAGTCCGCATAGCTATTTTTACCCGTCTGCTGGACTTTCGGTTGTATTTAATGAGTGGTTGAATATGCCTAGCTGGGTAACGTTTGGCAAATTGCGCGCATCCTACACGCAAGTTGGTAATGATCCCGCTACTTACTTGTTAAATCAGCTGTATAATTTCACGCTGGGTGCACAGCGAGGCTTCGTGTCCAGAAGTGCGACGAAAGCTATTCCAGACTTAAAGCCAGAACAAACAAAATCCCTTGAGGTGGGATTGAATATGAAATTTTTTGAAAGCAGATTGTCTGTGGATGCTACGTATTACAAGAGTAACACGATTAACCAATTATTGTTCTTGGCATTACCCATGGCCAGCGGCTTCGGAAGGGAATATATCAATGCTGGGAACATCGAAAACAGCGGATTTGAAGTGCAACTTTCAGCGACGCCGATCCGAAAACAGACGTTTTCGTGGGTTACGGATGTTAATTTTTCTACGAACCTAAACACAGTTATTGCATTGCACGAAACGACCAAGCGGGCAAACATTACCGATAACGCTCGGTATGCTACGGTGGTGGTAAATGAGGGCGAACGCTATGGCGATTTATATGGATACGTTTGGGCGCGCGATGCCGCTACCGGCAAATTTCTGGTCGATGCGCGAGGGTTACCGGTGGTGGAAGCCAACCAAAAATTAGGAAACTTTAATCCAGATGCATTGATTGGCTGGTCAAATAGCTTCACCTATAAAAACTTTACTTTGCGTGGCTTGATTGATGCGCGTATTGGCGGCGAGATGGTCTCGGGCACAGCGGGATACCTCGGCGCTTTTGGTGTCGCGGATTTTACGGAACAACATCGTGAAGGAAACTGGGTGATCGATGCCGTAACTGCCGATGGGCAGGCGAATACCACAGCTATAACCGCACAACAATTTTGGACAGCGGTATCGCAAGCCGGACGTGATGGCTGGGGAGAGTTCTTTACCTATGATATGACCAATGTTCGGATGCGCGAATTGGCATTGACCTATAAATTTAACCTGGAATCGGTTAAAGCAATCAAGGCAGCACAGGTGGCACTCACGGGACGTAATCTCTTTTTCTTCTACCGTGGTAAATCGAAATTGGATATCCCGGGATTAGGGAAAATAGATAATCCTGTTGATCCAGAGGGCGCATTGGGTGCAGGAAATTACCAAGGTGTGGAGGTGGGCCTGCCACCTGCGGTAAGGACATTCGGCTTAAATGTAAAATTAACTTTTTAATTGATTACGTATATGAAAAAACATATTTTATACACACTTGCTGCTGTCCTATCGCTTACAGGATGCACAGAAAGTTTCGAGGATTACAATACAGATCCGAATAATTTAACCGAAGTAGGGGAGCGCGAGCGTCCTTTTATGTTTGCCAAGGCGCAGTCTTCTGCCGCGATGAACCGCTCTTTTTACCAAACGGTACAAAACCTCGGTCCAGATCTGTATGCGCAGTATTTTGCACTCACGACAACGTCTTTTACAACAGACAGGTATCAGCTTGTACCCGATTGGCAACGCCGCTTTTGGACGGTCATTTATGTGGATACCGCTCCTCAGCTAAAGAGTATTTTAGATAACGTGGAGCCGAATTCTGGCGAAGGGGCTTTAGCAAATATTGTATGGGTATATGCTTTTCACCGACTGACCGATCAGTTTGGTCCGGTTCCCTATTTTGCAGCAGCGGAGCCACAACAATCCATTCCATACGATGCTATGGACCAAATTTATGATGATTTCTTTGTACGACTCCGTGGGGCGGTAGATGCACTACAGGCATTACCAGCCGACACCCGAATTTACCAAGGATATGAGTTGATGTATGATGGCAATATCCAGAACTGGATTGCCTTTGCCAATTCGTTACGTCTGCGTTTGGCGCTTCGCATTTCTAACATAGATCCAACGCGGGCGAGGGCAGAAGCTGAGGCTGCCGTAGCAGCAGGGGTCATGCTCACAAATGAGCAGAATGCATCGCTATTAAAATCCTTAAATGGGAACGACACGAATGGCCTTTCGCAGGTTGGGACTTGGAACGAGTTTTCGATGAGTTCTACTATAGCCTCCTATCTGAAAGGATACGAGGATCCAAGGTTGGCAGTTTATTTTCAACCCAGTGTTGCTTCCGGTACTTACAACAGCTTGCGAAATGGGATAAGCGCTGCAGATCTTGGAAATGTTCGGAATCAGGCTGCGGCCAACTCCAATATTGGGCGCTATTGGGTGCAGTATAGTGATGATGTGCCGGTGGGTATGCTTGTACAGCGCTTTCATGTAATGGCAGCAGCAGAGTCGTATTTTCTTCGGGCCGAAGGCGCATTAAATGGATGGAATATGGGCGCTGAGGCCCGTCAGCTTTACGAAGAGGGAATTCGGATGAGCATGGCGCAATGGGGATTAGCTGATGGCGCTGCGATTGACAGGTATATTGCCTCAAATAATTTGCCGGTAGCTCCCGGAGACTTTCATAATTCGCCAGCAGTAGGCACGACGCCTATTGCCTGGTCTGCCGATGTCACGGTTCAGCGTGCGCAAATTGGTGTACAAAAATGGTTGGCTATTTTTCCCGATGGCATGGAGGCGTGGGCAGAGTTTCGTCGGTCAGGTTATCCTGCTATGTATAATTTAGTTGTATCGAACAATGCTGATCTCCCTGTCGGTAACTTTATCAAACGCTTGCCTTACCCATTGACAGAACAAACAAATAACCTAGCCGAGTTAGAACGCGGTAGGGCGCTTCTGGGGGGCACCGATAATGCGGCAACAAAACTGTGGTGGGATGTCCATTGATCATGCATCCCGTGAAATTGCTGACCTAAAACGTTGGGTGGATACGAAATACGCCGCGTTAAAATCGGAGCGGCAACGCGGTTCGGAGAAGCAATCTTTGGCATCACTTTTAGACGATCTTCTGCAGCTCGATGCGATGCCACTCGCAGCCCTAGAAACAATCGTTTTGCAAGAATTTGACGAGAAATATTATAGGCTGCTAACGCTTGTCTTCCAAAGCCAAGAAGGAGTTTTCGTTCCAGCAAATCTCTACATCCCGACTGGCCCTGGGCCTTTTCCAGCCCTACTAAATAGCCATGGCCATTGGCATGGTGGAAAAGCGGGCGATATCGTGCAGCAGTCGGCTCAGCGTATGGCACGTGCAGGTTATGTCGTATTATGTATCGATGCCTGGGGCGCAGGAGAGCGAGGAAGTCGGCAGAACGATGAATACCATGGCGCAAATCTGGGTGCAGCTCTTTTTGATGTCGGCACATCATTGCTGGCTTTACAGCTGATCGATAATAAACAAGCGTTGAACCTGCTTTGCAGTTTGCCCTTCGTAGACGAAAACCGTATTGGTGCCTTTGGAGCCAGCGGCGGAGGGAATCAAACGCTGTGGATAACAGCATATGACGAGCGAATAAAAGCGGCTGTACCTGTCGTTAGTGTAGGCACGTTTGAAGGCTATTTATTGCAGCGAAATTGCATATGCGAGTTATTGCCAAATGGGTTACGCGTTTTGGAAGCAAAAGACTTGCTCAGCAGGATTGGTCCGCGGTCTGTACATATGATTTCAGCTACTCGAGAGGATATTCCGGCTTTTCAGTCTGCACAAATGCTGCGCGCCTATCAAGAGGCACACGCAGAGCAACTAAACAAATTCGGCAATTCCTATCTGAGCTATCGACTGTTTGAGGAGGGACACGATTTTTCGCCTGCGATGCAAGAGGAAGCCTTGCTGTTTTTTAATGAGAAAATGGGATGGAAGGGTCGAGGAGCTAATAACAAGTATAGCCGTCAAGAAGCAGCAAAGCTTCACGTTAGGACATTGCTCGATGCTAGACAGGGCCTGATGGGCACGCTGCATTTCGTCCAATGGCGATACGATAAAGCACGCGCGTCTTTAGATAGCCAGGCTAATATTTCAAAAGATGCCACCTTACGGGCACTTCATAAGGTGCTGGCGCTACCTGCCAATATGGGAATTAAAAATATTGAAACCGTAGCAGGACATACAGGCGATTGGGAACGAACGGTGCTGATAACAGACGATGATTATGAGATCCATTTACTCACCAAAGAGGGTGCAGTGAGCCTTCCTACGCGATTACATATGCCGGCGATGGGTATTGCTTCGGTCAGCGAGGCAGACATGCAGTCGTTTGCGCAAGATCAAGCAACTGTGGTGCTGATCGACCTCTTTGGTATGCGGGCACAGCGGACAACACATATGGCGGCGCTCGACCAAGATCTACCGGCTTTTCATAGTTTAGCTCGCACACTGATGTGGCTGGGAGAGACATTGATCGGTAGATGGGTGGCTGACATGCGGCTCGTGGTGGATCACCTTCATAAGAAAAAAGCAACAACCATACATATGCTTGCCTATCGGGAGACATCGCTGGCAGCCCTGTGTTATCAAGCACTTTATCAAGGTGCAGCACGGCTAGCGTTATCTGAACCTGCGCTGAGCTTAATGCCCAAGGAAACAAATTCAGCAACGATTCCCTTCCATATGGCTACACATGTCCCAGGTATCATCACTTGGGGCGATGTATCTATGTTAAGGGCATTGATCGAGGCGCCGATAACGATAATAGAACCAATCGATACAGCAGGGAAGATATTGTCCAGCAAACAGATCGATGATCTAGGTGAACGGGTATCGGTATTGAAAAACAAATTAAGAGCATAAGTTTAATGAAATCAACCAACTTTTTATATGGCAACAGATAGAAGATCATTTTTAAAGTTATCTGCCATGGCGGGACTGGGTTTGGTCGCCGCGAATGGATGTAACGTAGCAAACAAAGAGCAAGAAGGAACAAAATTAAGCAGCATTCTGAAGGAAGCAGAAAAAGATTACAAACCTATTTTTAACATGTGCGGTTATGCTGCGCCAGCAATGGAACGGGTGCGTATTGGCTTTATTGGCGTAGGCAATAGGGGGGCTGCTGCCGTAGAACGTATGAGCAGAATTGATGGTGTAGACATTCAAGGAATCTGTGATGTACGGATGCAGAAAGCGGAAGAAGCAAAAACGCGCATCGTGGCCGGAAACCACGAAGCGAAGATTTATGCAAGTAGCGATCAAGCTTGGAAAGAACTATGTGATCGGACGGATGTTGACCTGATCTACGTGGCAACCCAATGGGCCCTTCATGCCGAGATAGCAGTTTATGCAATGGAGCATGGCAAGCATGTAGCATTAGAAATTCCTGCAGCAACAACTGTCGAAGATTGTTGGCGACTTGTCATGACGAGCGAAACAACCAAGAAGCACTGTGTCATTCTCGAGAACTGCTGCTATGACTTTTTTGAACTGCTTACGCTAAATCTTGCGCGCCAAGGGTTCTTCGGTGAAATCGTTCATTGCGAAGGCGCTTATATTCATGATATCTTGAACAGCTTTTTCGAAAAAGATGCGCGCTATGATTTATGGCGTCTCAAGGAAAATGCGGAGCGTAATGGCAACTTGTATCCCACACACGGGATTGGTCCCATCTGTCAGATTTTAAAAATCAACCGTGGTGATAGAATGGAATACATGACCGCTATGGCGTCCAAAGATTTCTCGCTGGGTAATAAAGCAAGGGAAGTCGCGGCAACGGATGAAAGCTTTAAAGATTTCGTGGACAGGCCTTTCCGCGGAAATATGAATGTATCCAGTATTGCGACGAGTAATGGCAGCACCATGATGTTGCAGCATGACGTCAGTACGCCAAGACCTTATTCGAGAATTCATTTAGTAAGTGGGACTAAAGCCTTCGCCCAAAAATACCCCTTGCCGGGGAAAATTGCCGTTGGGCATGAAGATTTTCTAGACGAGCAAGCTATGCGCGAGTTGGAAAAAAAGTACACACCCAATATTGTCAAGCAGATTGGCGAACTGGCGAAAAGCATAGGCGGGCATGGCGGAATGGATTTTATGATGGATTGGCGATTGATAGATTGCCTGCGTAACGGACTTCCGGTGGATATGGATGTTTATGATGCTGCTTCGTGGAGTGTGATTGGGCCGTTAAGTGAATGGTCTGTAGCTAATGGCTCGCAACCCATCGCTATTCCAGATTTTACAATGGGCAGGTGGCAGGGAAATAAAGTACATGAAATCAATCTAGAATCCGGTGGAACAACAAAAGTGATCAATACAAATCTATAAAAATCAAAACGAAATAAACTGTGGAAATTCAAACCTACGAAACAAGAAAGGCGCTCGGGCAGGCAGCTGGACAACAGGGAGCGCGACAAATTAAAGAAGCTATTGAAAAACAAGGAGAAGCGAATATTATCCTCGCAACTGGGAATAGCCAGTTCGAAACCATAGCAGCACTGGTTGCCGATAAGACTATCGATTGGTCTAAAGTACGCATGTTCCATTTAGACGAATATATAGGCATGTCTGTCACACATAAAGCTAGCTTTCGGAAATACCTGACAGAACGGTTTTTAGATCAGGTGTCACCCTTGGCGGAAGCGATATTGATTAATGGCGAAGATCATCCGGAGCAGGAATGCAAGCGGCTTGAGAAAGCTATATCTGCACATCCTATTGATGTTGCCTTTGTTGGGATCGGTGAAAATGGCCATTTGGCTTTCAACGATCCGCCGGCTGACTTCGATAATGATCGATCTTACCTAGTGGTTGACCTTAACGCGCAATGTCGGCAGCAGCAATTAGGCGAGGGATGGTTTAGCACCTTGGAGCAAGTGCCTCGACAAGCCATATCAATGTCCATCAAGCAGATTATGAAATCCAAACACATCATTTGCTCTGTACCTGACCAACGCAAAGCACAAGCGGTGAAGGATTGCTTGCTGGGGGGGATCACAAACCTAAACCCGGCAAGTATCTTACAACAACATCCGGATTGTACGTGTTATCTTGATAGAGAATCTGCCTCGCTGCTATAAGACGATGCAATACCGGCGGTTGCATTGTACCAACCGGAAAATCAAATAATAGAAATCTTCTTAACGGCAGGTAGCCGTCGAGAAAATAAAGGGCACCCGATTTATTCTTCCCGATAAAAACACACCGAGTCGCGTTCGATAAGGGTGCAGGGAAGGGTAATTTCGTGTGCCTCAAAATTTTTGTTTTTGATGTGTTTTATCAATAGTCGGCAACTTTGTCGACCTATTTCCAAGGCTGGTTCTTCAATTGTTGTGAGGTTTGGCTCAATAATCGTTGCAATGGGGTCGTTGGTAAAGCCGATGACAGCGAAGCTTCTACCGATATCCAGTTGCGCTCGTTTGAGTGCCTGTATGGCGCCTACTGCTTTCCTGTCGTTTACTGCAAAAATGCCATTTGGTGGCGTTGGTAAGGCAAGAAGTTTTTCAGTGTCTGCAAATCCATCTTGCTGGCTAAAGTCCGAAAAGACTACATAACGGTCGTCTATAGCTATCTTCGCTTCCAATAATGCAGTACAGTAGCCCCGCAACCGTTCCTGTGTGAAGGCTAGCTCGGCCGGCCCTGCAAGATGCGCAATACGTGTAAAACCGCGAGATAGCAAGTAACGGGTGGCCATGTAGGCTCCATCAAAATCACTCTGCATTACTTTTGACGCCGTAATGTCCTTTGGAACGCGGTCAAAAAATACAAGTGGCACGTCGTTGTCTAACAAACGCTTAAAATGGTCACTCATGCTGGAATGTGATGATATGGAGATTAACAATCCATCTAAGCTGGTGGTGGCTATATTTTCCAATAATTTTTTTTCACGTGCCACATCATCGTTGGTTACATAAAGTATAATGGTATAGCCATGTTCGTAAGCCTCTTCTTGTATACCAGATATAACCGTAGCGAAGTAATAATTCGTGATAAAAGGAAGCACCACACCGATGTTTTTGGTGTTGCCAGAAGCAAGTGCAGCTGCGTTATTGTTTCTTTTGAAATTTAACTTCTCTGTTAAATTGATGACGCGCTGTCGTGTCTCTGGATTCACATCATGTGCATCGCGCAGCGCTCGTGAAACGGTTGATACCGATATACCTAAGGCTTGTGCAATGTCCTTTATCCCAAAACGCTGTTTCATTACGATGATCTATATACAATTTTACTAAAAAAAAGACAATTCCCTTACCTCATTTTTCTACGCAGAGGTGGTATTGATTGAAGATTTATCCCCCTTCTTTTTGGAATTGCTATTTCTCCGACAACAGGATTTTCAGCTATTTCTTTATTCATAATAATTATTCCACGACATTGCTGTCTTTTTGCATGATCTTTATTTATTTTAGGCGGCAACTAACTAAAAATGACGGCCACTATGATTGCAATAAGAAAATACGCAGTGCGGCTAGTGATCGTTGTAACGAGTTTCTTCGTTATATCATGCAATGAAGTGACGAAAAACGCGAAAGATACAGGTGGTTTGGAACATGTTGTGCAAGATAGAGAGCGGCCCAACGATAGGAAAGAGCATACCAACGATTCGCTAGTAGTACCAACGGACAGAAACGCGCGATTACCGGTGCACGAGACCTGCCAAGAACCATATGGTGACATGGAAGTCGGTTTTACGACAGTCTGTTTTTGGTGGAATGCCGATTTGGAAACCGCCTATGCACGGTTTCGGACGAAGAACAGCGACAATGATGATGGCCGATTTTTGGAACGCCGATTGCCGAAAACGGCTACGCATATCGTTGCCGGAAGCTACCCGCTTGAAATTAGGTATGCTCGTATGTCTACCGATAGCTTGTTGATCGATTTGTTTTTTCCAGGAGGTGAAACGCAGATTATCTTCGAAAAGAAAACCAACGGTGTTGAAGTTCGGACGTTGCATGCTCCCGATTGATCTTCGTATCGTGTAGCACGAGAAGATGCGGCAGGCCGTTTAAGGAGCCTGTTTGGTAATCGACTGAAAGAGCGCGCTATATTCGTTGACCATCTTTTTCCAACTGAAGGTACGAAGGGTAAACAACCGGTATGCTTTTCGATGTTTGGCGTGGAGGCTTTCTTCCTCCAAGAGTTTCCTAATGACCGTTTGCCATGCCTGTGGGTTTTCGTGAAGCACGTGAAGACCATTTTTTTCATGTACGACCGCGTCGGTAATACCTTCGATATCCGATGCCAGCACCATTGTGCCGCACATGCTGGCTTCTAGGCATACCAGTCCAAATCCTTCCATATCGCCATCGATCTTAATATTGGGCATCAGAAACGCTTGGGCATGTGCCAATAATACCTGCAGATCTTCCAACGGCAGTTTGCCTACATGCTTCAGCCGATGCGCATCTTTATTTTCTTGAAGCAACCTACGGATTTCCTGCTGATCGGAAGGGAAGCCTGTGAAGAGCATGAAAAGATGCTGCCACGACTTAGGTAACCATTGCAGCCACTTCTCTTCTTTTGTTTTTTCGTGCTTGAAGGGACCGGCCATCACGAGCATAGCCTCGCACGGAAGATGGGGCAGTACCTCGCGGATAAACCAAGAAAAGCCTTTTCGCTTGACTGGACGTCCAACCATAACGAGGATTTTTTTGTCAATGGGTATGGCATATTGCTGGCATAAGTCCGACCACCTATCAGGCAAATGATCTGCTGGCACGCTATGGTCAATCCCGTTAACGATAACGGAGACCTTATGTGGGTTGATACCACGCTGAACGATAGCTTGTGCGGTAGCTTGACTTACAGCAATGATGTGATCAAAGCGGTTGAAACGTTTCAAAATAAAACGCTGATAGATGCTTAACGGGAATACCACATCCAAACCATGTACAGTCACTACGCGCTTGATATGAGCATAGCCACTGTGCCATAGGCTCAACGACGCAATAAGACCATCGTTAAAATGGATTAGCACGATGTTTGGATGACTGTGCACCGCTTTGAGTATACGATCATTAAGCCGCCTAAAAAATTGCAGGTAGCTTTCCGTTCCTTTGTATACAATTTCGTGAACTATGGCGCATTCCCGCATTCCGTTGATAAGCTCATAGCTCTGTTTTTCCATACCGCCAGTAGCGGGCGGATGTTTATGGCTAACGAATAGTATTTCCATGTTCGTTCAGCGGTAAGGAGTGGGCTTTTTTTATACCGGCATAGCACAGTATGCCCACGAGTATCCAAAACAGTTGACGCGATCGACGTAACAGGGTTACTGCCAGCCAAATGGCTGTGGTGTGTATACCCACGGCTGTGAGCACGAGTTTGTTTCCAAGCTCTTCGACGCCCAATTGGCCCGGCACCACGGCGCCCAAGCTCTTCACGATCACGACGCCCATATCCAAGAGCAATCCATGTATAATCAAGATATCATAGCCCAGAAATTTTAAGATGAAATAAAATTCCAAACTGCCTACCACCCAATGTAGTGCGGATAGCAGGTAAGCACCCCAAAAGATAGCTGGTTTCTGTTGGTAAAAGCGCTGCGCTTTTACCAACAGTATGCGTAGACGCCAAGTGAATTTTTGCCAGATATTTTCCGGTATGGCCCCAGGTGAGTGGTTTGCTACGGTTTTTCGGTGCAGCGTGTAAAAAAGCAAAAGCTTGACAAGAAATACGGATATAGCCAAACCAATCAATAGGTAGGTGAACAGTCCTGACATATGCACTACCGGAAAAAACAGAAGCCATGCTATGGCGGCGATAAGCAGCAATAGTTGGGAGAGCACCACTGTTATTCGCGAGATTACAATGGAGGTTGCCGCCGTTGCTTCAGGGATGTCGTAAGCTTTGAGCAATTCGCCCTTCAGCAAATCGCCCCCAACTATACTTGTAGGATTGTATAGGCCCACGGTTTCTCCAATTTGTCGCACGCCGAACAGTTGGAATATATTGATACGCTTTCTTTCTTCCACGAGGCATATCCACCAAGCCCAGGTGCCCAAGAGGTAAGCAATAAAGGTGCACAGCAGCAAATACAGCAAACGAAAACCTATTTTTTCTATTTCTTGCAGCACCATCAACATATTGGTTTGCACAATGAATACCGCCAATGGTACGCTCACGCAAGTAAGCACGATGATTTTCTGCCACTTTTTGTTTTTTAGCAAGCTGTCCATACCAGGCTGCGGGTTGTAGCGTTGGCTAGCAATTTCACATCTTCGAAATAACGTTGCACGAGATGTTCCCAATCCAATGCCCGCACTTGGGCTAGAGCAGCGTTGCTGATTACTTGGTGTAGCTCAGGATCCCGTAATAAGAGAGAAAGATGAATAAGGTAATCTTCAGGGGCCTTTGGTATACATTTGTACCCATTGTGTCGATGGCGTATCAAGTCAGCGCTACCGCCGCCATCAGCGATGACACAGGGAAGGCCCGATGCCATGGCCTCGATGACGACGTTGCCGTAGGTTTCCGAAGTGGATGTGAAGACGAAAGCGTCACAAGAAGCATATAAAATGGCCAATTCCCTATGTTCAAGTTTCCCAAGAAAGTAGGCCTCTGGCATATGCCGCTGCATCTCTTCCTTGGCAGCACCGTCGCCGGCAATAATGAGGTTATGCGCCAGCCCATTTCTTTGCAGGTGTTGGTAGATTTCGATGAGCGTCTGTATATTTTTCTCCCATACCAATCGGCTGGCAAATAGTATATTGGGCTTGGTATTCCCTGTAATTTTTTGCACAAAGCACAGATCCCTTTTTATGGGATTGAAAAGTGTCAGGTCGATACCACGTTGCCATAGGGTTAATCGCTGGCTGGAAACACCTAGGTTTTCCAGTTGTTTGGTCATCGATTCCGATGGCACGTAAACTGTCGAGCAGCGATTGTAAAACTTTTTGCTAGCGGCGATCATCCAGCGCTCCACGGGCTTTATAAGTGCGGGGAATTTTCGGAAGTAGTAAGGTATATACGAAATGAAATTAGTATGGTAAATGCTAATGACTGGTATATTGCGCTGCTGTGCGTAGCGCAATGCGAAAAAACCCAATAAGGAAGGCGTAGCAATATGGACTACATCTGGTTGGAAGTTGTCCAACTCCTGCTTCAGCTGTTGCTTCACAAACAAAGGTAGGCTGAAGCTGTAATCCTTGTTCAGTGTCGTATTTAGCGATGGAATTTTGAGCGATTCATGGGTAGCCACACGTTTAGGACCTTTCCCGTAGACGAAAAGATAGGAAAACCGATGGGGATCAATTCGGTTGATGATTTGGAACATAGTACGTGATGCGCCATCAAATTCTTCAATAAGTATCTCCGCAAAAAATGCCACTTTTACCATATGATCAGGTTTCGTTGTTTTTTTCGAAGATATAGGATAGATATGTAGTTAATATATATTGATTATTAATGATTTATGAATTTTCACCGTATTGTTTACATTTTCTGTATGATTTTTCCATAAAAGCTTCACCTAGAATTTATGCAGGGCTAACATAAGGCCCTTAGCTTTGGAAATATCAACTACCTGATACAGATGAGTATACACCCTATTCGATCAAACCGATATCAATGGGCACGACAATTTGCTGTTCTTGTTTTGTTGGGAGCGTATGTATGTCCGATCAAAATCAGTCAGTCGGCGATTTATGATCCCTTTGGATCTTGGGCGCCACTGACGGGCGAAGGAAGCTGCAGGGAGGGTGAGCTGAACTTATTGACGTATAACATAGCAGGTTTACCGGAGCTGCTATCCGGTGCCAAAAGTCCGCGTGCGTCAAGCATGGTGGAAATAGGCGTGCGGATGGCTGCCTACGATATCATAAATGTGCAGGAAGATTTCCACTACCACAAAGAGCTGTACAGGGGGGCGAATAAGCATCCTTATCGTACGGCTCATCAAGATCGATTGCCTTACGGCGATGGTTTAAACACGCTGTCGAGATATCCAATTTTATTCACAAAACGTGTTGCTTGGCTGGATTGCAGCGGCGCAGATTGCCTCGCTGCAAAGGGCTTCTCCTTGTCACGCATAATGGTAGCCCAAGGGGTAACCGTCGACGTCTATAATGTCCATGCCAACTCGGAAGATAACCCGCGCGCGACACTGGCAAGGCGCAACAACATGAAACAACTGGCTAAGTATATTGCCGAAAATTCTGACCAACAGGCATTGCTTTTGATGGGCGATTTTAATGCACACTATGCAGCAGCCTGGGATAAATTGCATGATTTCGTTCTCAAAAATAGGCTCACGGATGCTTGGGTCGTGACGAAAAGAGAGGGACGAACGCCGCCCGTGGTAAACGATTTTACTCCTCCGGATAAGCTCGGGCTCACGGATAGCTGTGAAAGCATTGATAAAATATTCTTTAGAAATAGTGCCTATCTAGCATTTACTCCCTGCTCGTATAAAATTCAAAAACAGTATTTTTCGAATCGCTATGGTCAACCCCTATCCGACCATTGTGCCGTTTCGCTTTCCATGAAATGGAAAAGGCTGAAAGGTAATATGCTGTTGAACGTCCACTGATGTACCATTCGTAAAGTAAATGCTGCGAAATGAAGAGTGGTTGTGACCCCCTATACTAATTGAAACGGAGCCTACATCATGTAGCGTGAAGGGTTGATTAGTAAAAAAGACCTAAGTTTCTCCGGCTTAGGTCTTTTCTATAGTGATAATGGTAGTCCGCTCAATTATTTTATTTCATCCGGCAATAGGATAAATTTAAATAGCTGTTCTTCTTTCAGGTATTTTTTTGCCACCGATTGAACAGACTTGACGGTAATCTTATCCAAGTCGTCTAAGTAACGTGTAATGTATGTCGGATCTTCCTCACGTTGGTAAGCGCCAGATAACTGACCCATCCAAAATCGATTCTCTTTCAATGACAATTCCAGTTGTCTTTTTTGTTCGATTTTGAATTTTTCCAAATCCTCTTGCAGTGGGCCATGTTGTTTCACTTTATTGATTTCGTCGAGGGTAGAGGCGATAAGCCCTTTGTATTTATCCACAGCTGTTCCAAAAGATACGGTGAAGCTAAAACGATTCTTCGGATATTTGCTGGTGGATGCGCGAGCCGCCGTTCCATACACGCCACTTTCTTCCTCGCGCAATCGCTCCAAAAGCTTGATCGTCAGTACCCCCTCTAAGGCATTCATATTTAAATTTTCCGTTTCGTTGTAGTTGTAGTCTCCATAAAAACTTAGTACAGCTGTTGCTTTCTCCTCTTTACCTTTGCGCACTATTTTTTCGAAACCTTTTTCGGGCTCATAAATACCTAAATCTTTGGCCTGCTCCATGCGATTGGTAGAAGGTAAGGCAGCGAGATACTGTTCAAGATAAGGAGTTATCTCGACTTCGGTGAATGATCCGACGATGGTGAACGTAAAGTCGGAAGCATCGGCAAATCGCTCTTTGTAGATTTGCAATGCCCGAGCCTGATCGATCTTTTCTACAGCCTCCATGCTGATGGGGCTGCGCCGAATGTTGCCCTTATAGAGGCTTTCCAGCATAGCCTGGCTAAACACAAAATTAGGGTTGCCTTCACGGTTGGCAATCATAGAACGGGTTTTTGTGATCATACTTTGGAAAGCATCGTCTTCGATGCGAGGCGCGGTAAAATAGCCATAGATCATCTCAAAAGCGGTTTTCAACCCCTCCTTATCACTGTGTCCCGATATCCCTTCACTTCGTTCGCTAATGTAGGGACTTATATTCAAGTTCTTTCCGGCCAGATATTTCTGTAGCTCGATGGTATTGAGCTGGCCAATGCCACTACTGTTCACAAGATCTGCTGCCTGGGCTGCTGAATAGTAGTCTTCGTCGGTGTAGCGTGATGTCCCTCCAGGACTGTAGGCGCTGATGAGGATTTCATCGTTTTTAAAGGTGGTAGGTTTTAGCACGACCCGGACGCCGTTAGTGAGTCTAAGCTCTTTGCTTTGCACGGCAGCAATTTCTTTGGAATTCGCTATTTTCCCGGCTACGGGCTCTTCCGCCAACATAGGTAGATCGGAGACGTTATCCTCATAAGCCGCTATCTGTTCGTTCTGTATGGCTGACACCCACGCTTTTGCCATGTTTTCGTCAGGTAAATTGGCTTTTTCACTTTCAGGCGCCATGATAATCATATCCCTGTTGTGGTCTACATAATACTGCTTGCCCAATTGGTTGACCTCCTTAAGCGTTAATGTCGGAAGTAACTGTTTGTATAGATTGTACGAATCTTCGTTGCTTACGGCCGGCCCGTCTTCCAAGTAGTGGTTTAGATAGGTGTTGACATAGCTGTCGGATTTCTTTTTGTCGCGCTCTATATAGGCCATTTCGCTACCTTTACGTATCGACGATACAGCTCGGTCAAATTCAGTTTCGGTAAACCCGTGTTGCTCGACGCGTTCAAGTTCCCGGATCAATGCTTTAAAGCCCGTTTCAAATTCACCAGGTTTCGCAACGAACACAGCATTATAGGCATCAAGCCCTCCGATGAAACTTCCGATACCGACACTGGCTTGAATAAATGGTGGATTGGCGGATTGCGCCAGTTCGCCCAGCCGCGCATTGAGCATGTCGTTGTAAACAGATCTTAAAAGAGTGGTTCGAAATTCGCGTACGGTTTTTACTTTTTGTTCTTCGTGTTTGATGGTAAGCTGTCCTACCGTATACGTCATCTCTGGATCGGTCACCGCAATAAATTGGTTGGTATGCAGGAGTGGTACCCGATATTCTTCGCGTTTGGGGGCATCTGCAGGAGTCTTCAGGTCAGAAAATAGCCTTTTTACTTCACTTTCCATCGCAGCAACATCAATGTCGCCGACGATGATGATGGCTTGTAGATCCGGTCGATACCAGTCTCTATGAAAGTTACGAAGTGTAGCGTAGGGGAAATTTTTGATATTAGATTCCGTACCTATGGGTAGTCGGTTTGAATACCGAGATTTGTTAAGCATGATGGGCAAATACTGATCGCGCATACGTTGTGACGCTCCGCGTCCGCCTCGCATTTCCTCCAGCACGATGCCGCGTTCTTTGTCTATTTCTTCGTCGCTAAGCAATGCATCTTGTGCCCAATCGCGCATAACCTGCAGGCCATTCCTCAACAGCTCCGCATCGTCCGAAGGGATGGGTAGCTGATATACGGTTTGATCAAATCCCGTGTAGGCATTTAAATCGCTACCAAAACGAACGCCTGCCTTCTGCAAATAGTTTACCAATTCGTTTTTCGGGAAATGCTTTAGGCCATTGAAGTTCATATGCTCTAGAAAATGCGCCAATCCGACCTGTTCGTCAGTTTCTAAAATAGAACCTACCTTGGTGGCTAAGTACATGGTAACCCGATCTTTCGGCTCAACGTTCCGTCGGATGTAATAGCGGAAACCGTTGGCTAGTTGTCCGGTTTTTACCTCCTTGTCAAACGGGAGAGGCGTGTCCCAAGACAACGTGTCTGCCTGTATAATTTCTTTGGCGCCGACCGATATGGTAATGGCTTGCACAGGCATGGCCTGGAAGACAGCAGGCAGTAAAAAAGCTATCGCAACTGGTTTGATTATGTTCATAGATATGGATACTTTTATGAAAATATTAGGTGGTAAACTTACAAAAACCGGTAGAATTTCTGCTGATTTTTCGTGCTTTATTTGCTTATCTTTACCCGTATGGAATGGGATGTTGCTAAAAAAGACTTCAAACGCTATTTACAGTTGGAGCGCAATCTGTCAAGCAATTCAATTGATGCTTATCTCAACGACGTGCATAAGCTGGAGGCGTATTGTAGCTATCGCACTATTTCGCTAACGCAAGTTGACACGAAGATTGTGCAGCAGTTTTTGGTATTTATCAATGACTTTCCCATATCGCCTTTTACACAGGCTAGGTTACTCTCCGGATTAAAGACTTTTTTTTCCTTTCTTCAGATCGAATACGAATGGGAAAAGAATCCTGCCGAGCTATTGGAATCGCCGAGATTGAGCCGTAAGATTCCGAGCGTGCTCCATCTCCGAGAGATCGATGCGTTGATAGAAGCGATCGATCTCTCCACAAATGAAGGTACGCGCAATAAAACAATGTTGGAGGTGTTATATGGCTGTGGACTGCGGGTATCGGAGCTTGTAGGCCTCAAAATCTCTAATCTTTATTTGGACGTTGAGTTTATCAAGGTAGAAGGGAAGGGGAACAAAGAACGCTTGATTCCGATTGGTAAACAGGCCATCAAGTATCTGGAAATATATCTGAAAGAGGTTCGACCAATGCTACCGTTGAAACCGGGTTTTGGAGATTTTGTTTTCTTGAATAGGAGGGGCGCACCGCTTAGCCGTGTGATGGTATTTTTGATTATAAAAGATTTGGCGAAGAAAATTGGGTTGACAAAGCCGATCAGCCCTCACACGTTTCGGCATTCCTTTGCCTCACATTTGGTGGAAGGTGGCGCTGATCTTCGCGCTGTCCAAGATATGCTTGGACATGAAAGTATTACCACCACGGAGATCTATACCCATATCGATAAAGATTATCTGCAATCCGTTATCACGCAGTATCATCCACGTTCTTGATGGTAAACGATGTCTTTTCTATTTTTTTTGCAATGTTGTTGCATTTGTTTTACCTTTGCCTCCATCGTATGATGAAGAAGCTATTGTTGCATATCCTTTTGGTCATCGGGCTCGTTGGTCTGGTGTCGGCAAGTGCACTGCAGTATACGCATCATCAAGACCACCACGATTGTGCGGCCGCCACAGATAAGCACGGCCCTGACGCTGAACATTGTTCGTTGTGCTGGTTTGTTTCCCATCAAGTACTCGGTGAAATCCATTTAGCTTCATTGCTACCGGAAGCGGAGTCTTCCCTGGTGATTCCTGCAGAAAAAGCTCGTTTGCTTGTTCGAGTCCTCGATCAAGTCCATCTCTTAATAAGTAATAAAGATCCGCCTGTTACCCTATAGACAGGGTAAATTGTTTTATATCAAAAAAGGCAGATACATAGATGCGGAATAAAGCTATGGGGCTGTTGCTGGGATTGCTTTTTTGCACACCATTGCTACAGGCTCAACAGAAATGTACCATCCGTATGAGCGGAGTGGTCAAATCGGCGCAGGGAGAACCCTTGTTGGACGTTATTGTTCGAACCGAAGGAAATAGGACGGCAAAGACAGATGCCACCGGCAGATTTGTTTTTAACAAGCTATGTGCAGGTAGCTATCCGTTGTCGTTGTCACGTTTGGGATTTTCTTCGGAATCGTATACCATTATTTTGAGTCGGGATACGGCCTTGCTGTTGACGATGGATCCTGATGCGATACATATCCAAGATGTGGAGATCATCGGCCAGCAGCAGGGGGGGCTTTCCAGCAGCGTCCATCGCCTTTCGGCACAGCAGATACAGGAAAATAAGGGCCAAACACTGGCGGAGTCTCTTTCTGATATTTCGGGCGTGTCGACGATTGGCATGGGTAATAGCATCGTGAAGCCGGTGATCAACGGCTTGCACAGTAACCGAATTTTGATCATGAACAACGGGGTGCGACAGGAAGGACAGCAATGGGGCGTCGAGCATGCCCCGGAGATCGATCCCTTTATCGCGGATCGCTTGGAAGTAATCAAAGGAGCGCAAGGTGTGCGCTATGGCGCCGATGCATTGGGGGGTGTGGTGCTCGTGACGCCAGCTGGCATCAACATGGATAAGGCTTTGAGCGGTAATTTTGACCTCTTAGGGCGTAGTAATGGACGAGGTGGCATGATGCAGGGAAGCCTAGAGGGCATCGTAAAAAGTATCCCGCAGCTGGGCTGGCGGGTACAAGCATCGGCGAAGAAGATCGGCGACTATGAGACGCCTGACTATGTGGTGGGCAATACCGGCGTGGAAGAGCTGAACTATAGCGGTGCTCTGACCTATAAGTGGAACAAAAACGCGTTGGAAGCCTTCTATAGTCATTTCGGTACGACACTGGGGATTTTTCGTGGGGCGCATATCGGCACCGTAGCGGATATTGAGGCGCGTATAGCACATGGACGCCCGTTTGAGGAGTATGATTTCAGCTATACGATCGAAGCGCCTCGACAACGGGTAAGCCATGAATTAGCGAAGCTGAAGTGGACCCATACTTTTAATGCCGATAGAAGCTTGGACGTACAATATGGTTTTCAGCGCAACCATCGTCGGGAATATGATGTCCGTCGGGTGGAATCTGACGATTTGCCGATGGCGGATATGGTACTAAGCGCACAAACCTTGGACGTCGTGCTGAAGCAGAAGAATAGCTCCTTTGGTGTGCAGTCACTCATACAGATCAACAACAATACGCCGGGCACAGGTACGACGCCTATTATTCCGAACTTCGATAGCTATAATTTAGGGCTTTTTGCAATTCACCAGTTCCATATCGGACGCCTCCATGCCGAAGCAGGGGGGCGCTACGATTTCAAATACCTGGATGTTGCCGGTTATCGTTACCGGCGCGATGCCGTAAACGAAGATGGCAGCATTGAGCAATATCTGCTCACCGATACCCGGCGTTTTCACAATGCCTCCGGAACGGTAGGAGTCCTCTATCACATGACGCCGCGGTTAAGCTGGAAAAGTAATATCGGTTTAGCTTGGCGAGCACCGTCGGCCAATGAGTTGTACAGTGATGGGTTGCACCATGGCAGTGCAACTTACGAGTTGGGCGATCAGAATCTTCGAAGCGAAAAGGGTTTAAAATGGATAAATACCTTGATTTGGAATACCGATCGCTTAACGGTCACTGCAGATCTGTATGCGCAGTTGCTTTACGATTACATCTATGCGCAGCCTAATCCGGATTCGGTGAGGCAGACGATACGCGGTACATTTCCGCTCTTCGTCTCCCAGCAACATGATGCCCTTTTTTATGGTGCCGACCTGAAGCTCACCTACCAGCTCACCCACAAGTTGCAGTATGAAGCGACGGCTTCGCTTATCCGTGCGAAGAACATCATGTTAAATACGTATCTGCCCTATATTCCGTCGGATAGATTTCAACAGGGCATTTCGTATGCCTGGCTTGGAGAAGACCAACCGCATAGCTATGTGAAGTTGGTACACCGTTTTGTGGCACGTCAAAGCCGCTACGAAGCAAACAGCGATTATGCTGCCCCGCCACCTGCCTATCATCTGATCGATTTTGTGGCAAGCAAGCAGTTTGATCTTGCATCCGGAAGACAGTTTAATATGCTTTTTTCTGTAGACAACGTATGCAATACCGCATACAAAGATTACATGGACCGTTTGCGCTACTTTACGCACCAAATGGGCCGAAATTTCAATTTAAAATTATCTTATCAATTCTAATGTTATTTATCATGAAAAAAATTAGTTTAGTTGTTTCTTTTTTGGCTGTGTTGTTCCTAGCTCCATCTTGCTCGAAAGATGACCCTACACCCGAAGTGGATCAAGAAGAAGTAGGTACGGCAAAGCTTATATTTACGGAAGTGGAACGTGAGCAGCATGGAGACCATGCACATTATCACGACGTCGACAATCCAGAAGTGGTTTCTGTCACGTTCTCTGGTGCCGAAATGCTGCCTCCTGTCGGGGAACATTTGCATTTGGAAGTGGGTAAGAGCTATAAACTTGAGCTAGTGGCAACGGATTTTGCGGGCCGCGAGACACAGCAGACCTTCGTCGCCCGGCCGGACATCCACCAAGCTTTCATTTTAGGCGCACCAGCCAATAGTCTGTCTTACGAATATGCTGACAAAGATGCCGATGGCATTGCGCTGAATGTAGGTGTAACGGGCTATTTAACGGTGAATGCATTGGCCAATACATTTACCTTGAACTATGTATTGCGCCATTTGAATGCAGGGGTGAAAGCGCGTATAACCGCTGCTGATTGGAACAATGTGAATTACAACCAGTTTACGGGCGAAAACGATCTGGATTTGAAGGTTAGCGTTCACTTGGTTGAAGAAGGCGAGCACGATCATTAACTAGGACATGCCTTTTCTAGGTTTTGATCAAGAAAAGTGCGTAGCTCGCGTGCGAAAATAATATTTTTAAAAAAGATTTGATCTACGCTAAAAAGTGTTATTTTTGCACGCAAAGTTCCCGTAGTTCAATGGATAGAATTTCAGATTCCGGTTCTGACGATGTGGGTTCGACCCCCGCCGGGAACACTCAAAATAAAGGTTTCAGCCAGTTCTGAAGCCTTTTTTTGTAATCGATTTACAAAACTTTCCGGGGTAGAAAGTTGCTGCAATAAAAAGGTCAGGTGCTTACAAGCACCTGACCTTTTTATTGCAGGGAATAGGCCGTCTGCCTAGAGCTCGCCACCGGTGGTATCTGTTGATGATTCCGGTGCTTTGTCAATCAATTCCATAAACTGATCCAGTTTTGGCGTAATGATAATCTGCGTGCGACGGTTTCGAGCTTTTCCATCAGGTGTACTGTTGTCGGCGATAGGGTTATATTGCCCACGTCCACCTGCTGTTAACCTTTTCGGATCAACCCCATATTGATTTTGCAAGGCTTGTACGACAGACGAAGCACGAAGGGTACTCAAATCCCAGTTGTTACGGATATTGGTTTTTGAAATCGGATCAGCATCCGTATTCCCTTCAATCAAGACCTCGTAATCTTTATAATCTTGAATGATTTTCGCAATCTTGCTAAGCGTCTCGCCAGCCTGATCGGAAATTTCGTAACTGCCGGATCTGTACAGCATGTTGTCTGATAGCGAAATGTACACAACACCTTTCAGTACCTTTACATCCACATCGCGAAGTTCCTCACGGCTTAAGGATCGGGTTAGGTTATTGGTAAGTACAAGATTCAATGAATCACTTTTGTTTTTCGTGTTCACCAAATGTTGGATGTACTTGTTGGATGCATTGATTTCATCGACCAGTTTGGAGATGTTCGCATTGCCTTGGCTATTTTGATTGATACTCATGTCCAACGTGCCTTGAAGTCGTGCCAATGCTTCTTTTAACGATGCGTTGTTCTTCCGTTCATACTCCAGCTGATCTTCTAGACTTTTGATCTTTGCTCTGGCTTCGGTCAAATCCATTTGACCTTTTTGATACTGCGCCGCCAAATCTTGATGCTGCATTTGCAAGGTGGCATATTTTTTATTGCTTACACAGCTGGCCAGTAATAAGCCAGATAGCAATATCCCTATGGTAATTATTCTTCTATTCATTGTATGATAGCGTGTTTATAGAAGTAAAGTTACAAAAGTAATGCCTAAACAGAATGGCAACAATTATTAATTATTGTTAAATAATAAATTAATTAGGATATATAGCGTGTGAGTGGAGCTTTTCCAATTCCCCATGCTCATTAAACAAAAAAATGCGCAACCTTTGAGTTGCGCATCGCATAGCATGATACAGGCCAATAGCTGTATTAGCCCAAATAAGATTTTAAAATTTTACTTCGCGAGGTATGGCGTAGGCGTTGTAGCGCTTTGTCTTTGATTTGGCGGACACGCTCTCTCGTGAGGTTAAACTTTTCTCCAATTTCTTCTAGAGACAATTGGTGATTGGTACCTAATCCGAAAAATAGCACAATGATTTCCCGTTCTCTTTCCGTTAATGTAGCAAGTGAACGTTTGATCTCTTCCGATAACGATTCATCGATTAAGATACTGTCTGTATCGGGATCCGCATTTTCCAAAACGTCCAATAAAGTGTTTTCCTCGCCCTGTACAAAGGGAGCGTCCATGGATACATGTCTTCCCGAATTGCTCAGGGTGTCAGAAACCTTGTCCACTGTCGTTTCTAAGATGTCTGCCAATTCTTCTGGAGAAGGTTCGCGCTCGTATTCCTGCTCTAATTTGGAGAACGCTTTGCTGATCTTACTCAACGAACCTACTTGGTTCAAAGGTAAACGCACGATACGTGACTGTTCAGCAATCGCCTGCAATATAGACTGACGAATCCACCATACGGCGTAAGAAATGAACTTGAAACCTTTTGTCTCGTCAAAACGCTTTGCTGCTTTTATTAAGCCTAAATTGCCTTCGTTGATCAAGTCACCTAGGGTGAGTCCTTGATTTTGATATTGTTTTGCAACAGAAACAACGAAACGTAGGTTGGTCTTTGTTAATTTCTCTAAAGCTACTTGATCGCCTTCGCGAATGCGTTGGGCCAAGATTACTTCTTCCTCCGCGGTTATTAAGTCTACTTTACCAATCTCGTGCAAATACTTGTCTAGCGATTGCGATTCGCGATTGGTAATGGATTGTGTGATTTTGAGCTGTCTCATTTAATGTCTAAAAACCTTTCTCTTTGAAATGTTTGCAAAAATAGTAAATTCTCACGAATTAACCTTCATCTAAGTGTAAATTAATCACTCTGTATGAGGGAGTTAAGAATGGAGGAATAACGTTTTCTAAACAGCAAAAACTATTCCAATTCTCGAACCATTGTAGGAATAACGCCCATATTGAAAATTTGTTTTCACGGCGTGCAAAAACATTCGCGTTGTAACAGGTTTATTATGAAATGATTTGACTCGCAACTGCTTCAATTTTTTACAGCCTAAGAAAACTATTGTATCGTATAATTGTTACCTCTAAAATATGGTTTAAATATAAAGTCGATCAGCTTATGCCTATTAGGATTCATCTCGATGACATTATGTCCCAAAAAAAGGTCTCTTTAAACGATCTAAGCCAAAAGGTTGGTATCACATTGTCCAACCTGTCCATCATAAAGAACGAAAAATCAAAAGCTATACGTCTAAGCACACTAGACGCCCTGTGTAAGGCTCTCGACTGCCAGCCTGGCGATATTATACAGTATGTGGATGACGATCAATAAAGAAATTATCCCTTAATCAAACCGATAGCCCCGTAAAAATTCGATCACATCCATTTTCTTTTTGCCCTCGAGTTGCAAGGTAATGAGTTGGATCGTTCCATCAAGGGTTGCAAAACGGAGGAACGTTTTTCCGTCTGTCTCATATTCACCGGCTGCTTTATCTATTTTAGGGCCTTTTTGCGCTGCAAAGATCTTCAATCCCTTACCGTTTAGTTGGGTAAATGCAGTGGGGTAGGGACTCAAACCCCTGATATGGTTGTACACGATATCGGTGCTATTGTTCCAGTCTATTTCACAATCTTCTTTGAAGATCTTGGGTGCTACCTTAAGATCAGCAACGCTGATATTCGTTTGCGGTATCGGATTTATAACGTCTTTTTTCAAGGCCTGCACAGTTTCTAGAAGAAGGCTCGCGCCCGCAAGCATCAATTTATCATGGAGCGTACCTGCATTGTCGTCCGGCGATATGTTTACTTTCTTGGAAAACAGGATGTTACCTGTGTCTATTTCGTGTTGCAGCAAAAAAGTCGTTACCCCCGATTCTTTTTCGCCATTTATAATTGCGTGGTTTATGGGGGCAGCTCCACGATATTGGGGAAGAAGCGATGCATGTACGTTAATTGTTCCTTTGGGCGGCATGTTCCAAACAGCTTCTGGCAGCATCCGGAAAGCGACCACCACCTGTAGGTCGGCCTTATAAGAAGCTAGTTGTGTCAAAAAATCCGTACTCCGTAACTTTTCCGGTTGGAGAACGGGAATATCGTTTGCTGCAGCAAATTTTTTCACGGCGGATTCCTGGACCTTTTGCCCACGTCCCGCAGGCTTGTCTACGGCAGTCACCACTGCCACAACATGTTCTCCAGCTTCCAACAAAGCCTGCAGTGATGCGACGGCAAAGTCGGGTGTTCCCATAAATACGATGCGCATATATTATTCAATTTATTTAGTAATCGCGTCGGCACCCTTGTAAGTGACAAAAAATGCTAACTTTGCGAAGGTACAAATTATTTTCAGGTTGAATTTTCCTTATTTCCTCGCTAAGCGGATCATTTTTACGGGTACTCGAACATTCTCGAAGCTTATTGTGCGGGTAACCATCGGCGCCTTGGCATTGGCCATTTCCGCTATCATCCTCTCTGTGGCTATCTTGAAAGGTTTCAAGACGGAAATTATTGATAAACAACGTGGCTTCTTTGGCGATGTGGTGATTACAAAAAATGACCTGAATGCATCTTATGAAAATACCCCTATAAAATTAGGGAGCAAGGACCTGCAGAAAATAAAAAATATCCCCGGTGTACAGGAGATTACGCCGTTTGCCACAAAAGCCGGCATCATGAACGTGAAAGGCGAGGTGGAGGGGGTGTTGTTGAAAGGGATAGACGGAACGTATAATCAGCAATTCCTGCAAAAAAATATTGTTAAGGGCGATACCTTGGATTTTTCGGAGAATGCGGGTACGCAGCTGTTGATTTCTACCTACTTGGCTAACCGCCTTTCGCTCGAAGTCGGGGATAAGTTTATCATGTACTTTATACAGGAACCCATTCGGAAGAGACCGTTTACGATCCGCGGCATTTATACCACCCATTCCGAAGAATTGGATAAGACTTACGTAATTGGTTCCCTGGATCTGATCAGACGACTAAATGATTTGGACGATACGGATGTGGGCGCATACCAAGTACGCCTGCGATCTTTTGATTCGTTGGAGACGACAGCGCAGCGTATTGCAGCAGAACTACCGTTGGAGTTAAATGCATCAACCATCGTAGAACAGATGCCCGATATTTTCAATTGGCTTAACATGTTGGATATGAACGATAACATCATATTCGTTCTCATGATGATGGTGGCGATTATCAATATGGTTTCCTCCCTGTTGATCAGTATTCTGGAGCGATCTTCTATGATTGGGGTGCTTAAGGCTTTGGGCTACGCCAATACCGGTATTCGGCAGGTTTTTTTATATGGATCATTGTACCTGATAGGAGTGGGCTTGCTTGCCGGAAACCTTATCGCCTTAAGCCTTTATCTGTTTCAGACCTATACGCATTTCTTCGCTTTGGATCCATCCACTTATTACATTGCATACGTCCCGATGGATATAAGCTGGTACCAAGTATTAGGCTTAAATGCGGCCGTTGCCGTTATTGGATTGCTGACGCTCTTCGTGCCGGCGATGTTGATCAGTCGCATCTCGCCGATTAAAACCATACAATTCAAGTAGATACTTTCGCTGATACTTTTTTCGCAAACGTTCAGGCGCAGGAATTGTTCCCTCTATTAGGAATTGGGCCAAATAAGTTGTAAATTCAGGTCCGTTTAACAATGTTCGTTTAACTATTGCATGGATAAATTCATACAGCATATTTCACATGTATTCTCAACGCCAATAACCAATCCGGTGTTGGTCTTCACGATTATCCTGACCATCATTTTGGTGTCTCCCATTATACTGCGGCCGATAAAGGTTCCCGGTATTATTGGATTGATTCTTTTTGGTGTACTATTCGGGCCACATGGCCTCAACTGGCTGGCTAAGATCGATAAAGTCACCCTGCAGGGGAATGGTGTAGATGCTATTGACCTTTTTTCGACCATTGGCCTTTTGTACATTATGTTTATCGCAGGGCTTGAGCTCGATATGAATGAGTTCAAAAAAACAAAAAACAAAAGCCTACTTTTTGGTTTGCTGACCTTTGTAATTCCAATCAGTATTGGTTTTCCGGTCTGCTATTACCTGCTTAACTACGAACTGCTTCCAAGCATCTTAATAGCTAGTATGTTTGCCACACATACATTGGTTTCTTACCCGATCGTGAACAGCTATGGTATTTCCAAAAATGAGGCAGTAGCGATCACCATCGGTGGGACTATTCTGACGGATACAGCGGTATTAATTATCCTCGCTATCCTGACTGGTGCGTCACAAGGAGAAATCAACCAACAATTTTGGGTAACCCTCGGTGTTTCTTTCACGCTGTTTTTGCTGATTATGTTTGGGGTGATTCCGCGGATAGCAAAATGGTTCTTTCAAAAGATTGAAAGCGAAAAGACGGCACATTATATTTTTGTCTTAGCAGTAGTGTTTTTCGCTGCTTTTTTAGCCGAAATAGCTGGCTTAGAACCTATTATCGGAGCCTTTGTTGCCGGTTTGGCCCTAAACAAATTGATCCCACATTCATCCGCGTTGATGAACCGTATCGAGTTTATTGGAAATGCGATATTCATTCCCTTTTTCTTAATATCTGTAGGGATGATCGTTGATGTAAGTGTGCTTACCAAAGGGCCGATGGCGTTGATCATTGCCGGTACCTTGACATTGGTCGCTGTAACGGGGAAATTTTTAGCGGCTACGGCAACCAAATTTTTCTTCAAGTATTCCAAAAACCAACGAAATTTAATTTTCGGGCTAAGCAACGCCCATGCTGCCGCTACGTTAGCCATTATCATGGTGGGGTTTGAAAGGGAAATTATCGATGAAAATGTCCTGAATGGAACGATATTGCTGATATTGATAACCTGTATCATCGCTTCGATTGTGACCGAAAATGCTTCCCGCCGCATCGTTATGGAGGGGCATCAAGATGATGAGCACGTCGAACATGTCCCAGAACATGAAGAGCGGATCCTTATTCCCATTGCGAATCTAGCCAGTATGGAACCCATCCTTGACTTTGCCACCCTTGTCAAATCGAAAAAATCACACCACCCGTTGCACATCCTAAGCGTCGTCGCCGATAACGAACAGGCTGAAATGAATGCCGCAAACGCGCGTAAAAATTTGGATAACATGGCCAAATATGCCTCAGGTTCGGAAACGGAGGTGGAACTTTTGACAACAATCGATTTGAATATTGCTAGCGGTATAGGTCGTACATCAAAAGAGCTTTTTGCGGACTGCCTTATTCTGGGCTGGCCGAGTGCGACTTCCTTTATCGAAAAGATTGTCGGTGAAAAAACGGAAAGTATCTTGAATCGTACGGACGCTAACCTGTTTATGTGCCGACTGGACAAGTCTTTTGTCTCACATAAATCCATTGCGCTCTTCGTGCCTCCGCTTGCCGAATCTGAAGTTGGATTTGAATATTGGTTGGAGAAAATGCTGAAATTGGGGCAGGAGCTTTCGTTGCCGCTACGTTTTGTTTGTAACAGACGAACCGAAGGCGCATTGATGGAGACGCTGACGGCGAGTAAAACGAGTGTCCCCTATGCCTTTGAAAATTATGAGGATTGGGACAACATCTACGGACTGGCGGCGTTTAACACGGTAGACGCACTGTTGGTATTTGTGTCTTCACGCTACGGCGAGGTGTCTTACCGCGATGCGTTGGACGGTTTGGCGAAACGTATAGGGCGTTACTTCAAAAACCAAAATCTGCTCTTGATTTTTCCGAGCAGAAGAGAAAACCAGCACATCGATGACTACGAAGATGTACAGACTGCCCCAATCTTCCGAAAGATTAGTCGCGAAATAGGAAATATGTTTAATAAGGAAAAGTAAATACGAAGAAGCTATGGAAGCAAAGATTTCAATACAGAAAACAGGTCAATTAAATGTTCCAGCTACACCGACAATTCCTTTTATCATTGGTGATGGGATAGGGCCTGATATTTGGCGTGCTGCGGTTCGTGTTTTTGACCAGGCTGTAGCGAAGTCGTATCGAGGCGAGCGTAAGATTGTTTGGAAAGAGGTGCTTGCTGGCGAAAAGGCATTCAACGAAGTCGGTAGTTGGTTACCAGATGAAACGTTGGCAGCTTTCCGCGATTACTTGGTCGGGATTAAAGGTCCGTTGACTACGCCCACTGGCGGCGGCATACGTTCGCTCAATGTAGCGCTAAGAAAATCGTTGGATCTATATGTTTGTTTGAGGCCAACGCATTGGTACGAAGGAGTACCGTCGCCAGTTAAGCATCCCGAACAGGTAGATATGGTTATCTTTCGTGAAAATACCGAAGATATCTATGCCGGAATTGAGTTTGCAGCGGGTTCTGTCGAGGCCGACAAAATACAAAGCTTTTTGCAAGAAGAACTGCATGTTGATTATGGCTTTTCCGGATCAACTGGCGTGGGTATTAAGCTGGTGTCCGAGGAAGGGTCAAAGCGACTGGTGCGTGCCGCCATCTCGTATGCGCTAGACCACCAAAAACCTTCGGTGACGATTGTGCACAAAGGTAATATCATGAAGTTTACGGAAGGGGCCTTTAAACAATGGGGGTTTGAAGTTGCCGAAACGGAATTTGCGGACCGTACCTACACATGGGGACAATGGGAACGCACCAAAGAACTGCATGGACAGGAAGCTGCCAATGAAGAGCAGAAACAAGCGGAGCGCGATGGCAAAGTAATCATCAAGGATATGATTGCAGATAATTTTTTACAACAGATTTTACTTGCACCAAGCGATTTTTCGGTTGTCGCAACGCTCAATTTAAACGGCGATTACATCTCGGATGCTTTGGCTGCCATGGTGGGCGGAATAGGTATTGCGCCAGGTGCTAATATAAATTATGCCACCGGACATGCCATTTTCGAGGCGACCCATGGTACTGCGCCCCGTTTTGCGGACACCGACAGCATGAATCCTTCCTCGGTTATTTTAAGTGGTGCCATGATGTTGGACTATATAGGCTGGAATGAAGCTGCTTCCGCCATCCGACAGGCCTTGGCCGAAACGATAAAAAAGCGTACTGTCACCATCGATTTTTATAATTTGATGAAAGATGCTACGTTGTTGAAGACAAGTGCATTTGCAGATGCTATTATAGCTAAACTTTAATTTGTCAAGCGGTAGCATAGCATGGATATAGAAGACTTGCCTACAATCGTGCGAAAATCTGCGATCTTAAGCGATAGCGAAAAGCTGATGCTTGCAACGGTAGATACCCTGCCTGATGAGGACGAGATCGATCAGGTTAGAGCTTTGCCTGAAATACGCGAGCTGCTTCAATCGTTTATCGGCGATGAACATACTCGAAATACGCATTTGCAACTAAAGGCAAGCGCTTACCTTCAGGCGCAAGATTTGCAGATGGCTTGGAAGGTTTTACTCCTTTAGAAACCCAAGAATGACTTTAAAGCGGAACGCGTTGGTTAGCTATGGAGCGATCTTGCTGACTTGCGATTTGTCGACTCCCTCGCAAGGAGTATAGGCTTTAATACCACCGGTTCCATCTCCTTGTCGTCGCTATCCTTCCGTTCTATGATTTTCAGGAATAGCTTCGCACACTCTTTGCCCATTTGTATGGCCTGTTGATCAATCGTGGAAAGGCTAGGGATAATGTGTTCCGAAAAATTTTGGTTTGCAAAGCCAATGACACCAATAGTTGGCGGCGTTATTTGGTGCTCGTGGAGCGCTTTGATAATACCTAAAGCTACGTAATCATCCCCTCCAATGATTGCATCCGGCCTTTCTTTCAAACGCAACAGTTGATGTGTGCCGAGATACCCGCCATCCACGGTCAGTTCTCCAAAAATGGCGTAGGCAGCATGCGCTTCAAGGCCAGCTTCTTCCAGTGCTTTTTGATAACCATCATATCGTTCTTTAAAAATTTTTATATGATGTTTCGTTGTGATATAGGCAATCTTTTTGTAACCCTGATCAAGCAAGTGCTTGGTGGCCATATAGCCCGCTAGCTCATCGTCAATTTTTACGACTGGTACAAGCAGATCATCATGCGTACGGTCAAAAATAATTAACGGCTTGCCCTCCTCCTTCACTTTCCCAAGGTGAGACAGATCCTGTGTTTCCAATGACAACGAAGCTATGATACCATCTACTTGCGCTTCTAGAAGTGTCGATATACCATTTTTTTCCGATTCTAAAGACTCATTTGTTTGATAAAGCAGGATACTGTATCCAAACGACTTGAGATATTTTTCCAACGAATGGATAACGGATGCGAAAAACTGGATCTGCGCACTGGGCAGAAGCACACCAATAATAAATGTTTTTCCAGAAGTGAGCGACGATGCCACCTTATTCGGACGGTAATTTAATTTCTTTGCCATCTCCAAAACGGATTCACGGGTGCGCTCGCTGATAGTCGAGATGTTGTTTAATGCTCGGGATACAGTGGATACCGTAATGTTAAGTTCCTTTGCAATATCGTAGATGGTAGTTTTCTTTGCCAAAATGAATCTGTTTTTCGAAATATTTTGTAAATATAAAATTTTATAAATAATTTTATGCAAGCGGTTGCATTTACACCAATTGTATATATGTTATTATTAGGAATAGATTTAGGAACGTCATCGATCAAAGTTTCGGTTGTAGACGCTCAAACGAATGAGCGGGTTGTTGCAGCGCAATATCCAGAAGTGGAAGCACCGATTCTTTCTGATAGGCCAGGTTGGGCTGAGCAAGATCCACGTAGCTGGTGGGAATACACGAAGTTAGCAATACAGAAAGCACACCGTTCTGGATTATACGATCCGCAGACCATCGGTGCGATAGGTATCGCTTATCAGATGCATGGATTGGTGCTGGTCGATGATCAACAGCAGCCGCTGCGAAACGCAATTATTTGGTGCGACAGCAGGGCTGTAGAGGTTGGGAATCGCGCGATGGAGGATCTGCAGCACGCAGGCTTTCTTGCCAGCCACCTGAATTCGCCCGGTAATTTCACCGCCTCGAAATTAGCTTGGGTAAAGGAAAACGAACCAGAGATTTATGCCAAGGTGCATAAATTTATGCTACCGGGAGATTACCTAAGCATGTGTTTAACAGGGGATATCAATTCCAACGTCAGTTCGATTTCGGAAGGTGTACTTTGGGATTTCCAAACCAATAGCCTATCTCGCACCTTACTTGACTACTATGATATCGATGAGGCGCTGGTGCCGGAGCTACGTCCCGTGTTCTCCAGCTATGGGCGCTTACGTCCGGAAGTGGCTCAAGAACTAGGTCTTTCTGCGCAGGTTTCGGTAAACTACAAAGCAGGCGATCAACCCAACAATGCCTTGTCGCTTAATGTGTTGGAGCCTGGTGAGGTAGCAGCTACTGCGGGAACATCGGGCGTTATCTATGCCGTAACGGACGCCTTATTGTATGATCGAGAATCGCGCGTAAATACCTTCGCCCATGTAAATCATCAAAAAGAAAACCCGAATTTAGGTGTGCTCCTCTGTATCAACGGAACCGGCATACAAAACAGTTGGATTAAAAAGATATCTGCCAGCGGATATGACTATGATCAAATAAATCAGGAAGCAGCCGCCATACCCATTGGATCAGACGGTGTTCGTATCCTTCCGTTTGGAAATGGAGCAGAACGCATGCTCAAAAATAAGACGGTGCATGCGCATATTGAAAACCTGGATTTTATCAGGCATGGTGAAGCGCATCTTTGGCGTGCGGCTCAAGAAGGTATCGCATTTTCCTTCCGCTATGGTCTCGATATTTTGCGGGATAATGGCTTGCATCCTAAAGTTGTTAAGGCTGGTTATGCAAATCTTTTCTTAAGCCCGGTTTTTCAGCAGTCGTTTGCAGGCGTAACCGGAGTGTCGGTGGAGCTGTACGATAACGATGGCAGTGTCGGAGCGGCGTTAGGTGCTGGCCTGGGCCTGGGAGTTTATCGTTCTCGGAACGAAGCTTTTGTGGGTTTAAAGAGTCGCGCTACAGTTGCCCCGAAAGCGGTGGAGCGATATGAAGATCTTTATCAGCAATGGAAACAAAGTTTAATGTATAAACTATCAAATTTAATATAAATGGACATTTTAGTAGGAAATCAAACGTATTTTAAGGAGATCGGACAAATCAAGTATGAAGGTCCTGATTCGGATAACCCGTTAGCCTTTCGCTGGTATGATGCATCACGTGTGGTAGCAGGAAAGACGATGGCTGAACATTTCAAATTCGCCTGTGCTTATTGGCATTCGTTTAACGGCAACGGTTCGGACCCCTTTGGTGGACCGACACTTTTCTTTCCATGGGATAAAAAAAATGGTATCATCGACCGTGCCAAAGATAAAATGGATGCTGCCTTTGAATTCATGACAAAGATGCAACTTCCTTATTACTGTTTTCACGACGTGGATCTTGTTGACTTTACGGATAATGTATTAGAAAATGAGGACAATTTGGCTGAGATCGTCGCTTATGCGAAGGAAAAGCAGCGGTTAAGTGGTATTAAGCTATTGTGGGGGACAGCCAATCTGTTTAGTCATCATCGATACATGAACGGTGCATCTACAAACCCGGATTTTCATGTGTTGGCACATGGTGGTGCGCAGGTTAAAGCCGCGTTGGACGCCACCATCGCACTTGGGGGCGAGAATTATGTGTTTTGGGGTGGTCGTGAAGGATACATGTCCCTGTTGAATACCAACATGAAGCGCGAACAGGAGCATCTCGCTCGTTTCCTTCATCTTTCTAAAGATTATGCACGTAAAAATGGATTTACGGGTACTTTTTTTATCGAACCGAAGCCCTGCGAGCCGACCAAGCACCAGTATGATTTTGATGCGGCCACCGTGATCGGTTTCTTGCAGAAGTACGATCTGCTGGGGGATTTCAAGTTGAATTTGGAAGTGAACCATGCCACGTTGGCCGGACATACGTTCCAGCACGAACTGCAGGTTGCCGCAGATGCGGGATTATTGGGATCAATCGATGCCAATCGCGGCGATTCGCAAAACGGTTGGGACACCGATCAGTTTCCGACCGATTTAAATGAGTTGACCGAATCCTTACTGATCATTTTGGAGGCTGGTGGTTTGCAGGGCGGCGGTGTGAATTTCGATGCGAAAATTCGAAGAAATTCAACTGATCCAACCGATTTGTTCTACGCCCATATTGGCGGCATGGATAATTTTGCGCGCGCCTTGGTTATTGCGGATAATATCCTCCAAAAATCGGACTATAAGAAAATTCGTGCCGAACGTTATGCGAGTTTTGATACCGGCGCGGGGGCCGAGTACGAAAAAGGTAACCTTACACTCGAAAACCTTCGTGACTTTGCCGTAGAACATGGTGAACCTGCGCGTATAAGTGGCAGACAGGAATATTTGGAAAATTTAATCAATAGATATATTTAATTTTTGAGATCTTTTGCTACCTTAGCTGCATTGATCAAATAAACCGTATGAATAATATACTATCGACCAAAGATTATTTGGTGTTTCTCGTTTACTTTGTTATCGTTGCTGCATATGGCATTTGGGTGTACAATAAAAAGCGGTCCCGCGTTATAGGTGGTGATTCAAAAGATTACTTTTTGGCCGAAGGTTCGTTGACTTGGTGGGCCATTGGCGCATCCTTGATCGCTTCCAATATTTCTGCCGAACAGTTTATCGGAATGAGTGGTTCTGGCTTTAAGATGGGCCTCGCGATTGCCACTTACGAGTGGATGGCTGCCATTACGTTAATCATTGTTGCCGTATTTTTTATACCGGTTTACCTGAAGAATAAGATCTTCACGATGCCGCAATTTCTGAACAAGCGGTACAATGGGACGGTGGCGATGATCATGGCTGTCTTTTGGTTGATGCTTTATGTGGTCGTTAACTTGACATCCATCCTTTACCTCGGCGCGTTGGCGGTAAGTAGTATTTCCGGGTTTAGTATAGAGCTTTGTATGTATGCCATTGCGGTATTCGCAGTGATCATCACCCTGGGGGGCATGAAGGTGATCGGGTACACCGATGTTATCCAAGTATTCTTTCTCATATTGGGTGGGCTTGCTACCACCTACTTGGCACTGGATTTGGTTTCTCAGCACTATGGCGGTGAAGGTGTGATCAATGGCTACGGTATTATGGTCAACAAGGCTTCGGAGCATTTTCACATGATCCTTAAAACAGATAACGAAAATTATCTGGATTTACCTGGCCTGTCGGTCTTGATCGGAGGTATGTGGATCGTAAACCTGAACTACTGGGGCTGTAACCAATATATCACGCAACGTGCACTGGGCGCGGATTTAAAGACGGCTCGGAATGGACTGCTGTTTGCCGCTTTCCTGAAGCTTTTGATGCCGATCATTGTGGTGTTGCCAGGGATCGCTGCTTATGTGCTTTGGAAAGACGGGTTATTTCAAACCGAAATGTTGCAAGGTGGTGAAGTAAACCCTGATAGGGCATATCCGGTATTGTTGAACCTGTTGCCTGCCGGTCTGAAGGGCTTATCTTTTGCGGCACTTACGGCAGCAGTTGTGGCCTCTTTAGCGGGTAAAGCAAACAGTATAGCTACGATCTTTTCCCTTGATATCTATCAAAAGGTGTTCAATAGAACAGCAAGCGAACGTCAATTGGTGAATACGGGTAAGATTACGATTATCATATCAATGATTTTGGCAGTCTTGATTGCGCCGCACTTGGGTATAGATAAAAAAGGTGGTTTTCAGTATATCCAAGAATATACCGGTTTTGTTTCTCCGGGTATCTTTGCGATGTTTATCTTAGGCTTTTTCTGGAAGAAGGCGACGCCGAATGCGGCACTTTTTGCCACAATTGGCGGATTTTTACTGTCCGTTTGCTTTAAATTCTTGCCCACGGTCGTCGATTTATCATTCCTGAGCAGCACTGGGTTTTCGGTGTTAAGCCCTGTGAGTGGTCTATACGAGATTCCTTTTTTGGATCGGATGGGCTTTGTCTTCATCATCTGTATTGTCGGCATGTACCTGATCAGTGTTATCGAAACGTCTCGCGGTGTAGTGCCCAATGGTTTGGAAGTCGATACCAAAATGTTCAAAGCACACCCTGGATTTGTTGCCGGCGCCCTTGGGGTAGCGATTGCTACAGCCGTTCTGTATGCAATCTATTGGTAATAAAGAGTCAGAAAAAGAATATACAACAAAGGAGTTTGACCTGCTGGGCAAACTCCTTTGTTGTATATTAGCCTATTTTATAAACATTAAACATATCCGTCGCTGGATTTGCTCAGTATCTCGCTAAAGGTACAGAAGTATTGGATATGGGAAGGTTCCTTTGCTGAACATCCTTCCGTGTACTGGTATGAAAAAGGAAGAAATCTAGACGACGTTTCCGGCAATTGTTTGTAGCTCAGGCTCCGTCGCTTTAGATTTCTCCTTCCTTATTTCTTCACGAGTAGATTTTAATATCCCGGATTCTGTTGTGCAGCTATACCGGGGTTCGCATTGATTTCGTCCTGCGAGATCGGTAGGATCAATTTATAAAAACTGCTATTTATGGAAGTCTCGCGGGTGGGCACGCTGATTCCCGCGAACGCATCATCAAAGCTGATGGTCTTCTGCAGTCTTAGCATATCAAAATAGCGCAGGCCTTCTTGGTAAAATTCTTTACTTTTTTCGGCTAAGATCAGTGCTTCGCTAACGCTGTTAACATCGATAGCAGGCAGATTGGGCGATCGTTTATGTATCTCCTGCGTGTAGGCTGCGGCTTTTGCTCGGTCAGGAGCAGGGAGCTTCAGGGCTGCTTCGGCCGCAATGAGGTATAGTTCAGAGAGGCGTATGACCTTGATGTTTACGGCCGTGTAATTCGCTGAACCCTTGTCGCCGGCAAAGGTTGTTGATCCGAGGTATTTGTAGCAGGAACCCAAACGGTTGGCGGAGGACTCATCGCGCGCCATGACGCCCCAACGGACATCTTCGGGATCCTGTGCCAATGCCGTTAAGAAGCCCGTGCTTGCCAAGAAATTACCTAAAGCGCCGGTTTGATGCCCTCGCCGCATAAAATAGAAGCCCAAGGAGGCGCGTGCGAGATCCGCTTGGTTTTGCTCGATAACAAGCTCGTAGATGGATTCAGACCCAAACTGGCTTTGCCATGCATTTACCCATTGGGTGTTGCTGTACAGATTGTATAATCCACTTTCGATAACTTCTTCCGCTGCTGCGAGCGCTTCCGTGTAATTTCCCATCGTCAGGTACACACGTGCCTGTAAAGCTTTGTTTGCATAGAAATTAAGGTATCCATCGCGCTTGGTTTTAGGAAGGCCAGTTTCACCCGCAATCAGATCGGCGACAATCTGTTGGTAGTTTTCTTCTACGGTCGCACGTAGGGGCTTTTCATCATAATTTAACGTTTTGATCACCATCGGCACCCCGAATGCCGTCCTGTCGGTAGCAAAAGGTTTTCCGTAGATACGTACCAAGTCAAAGTAGGCCAAGGCACGGAGGGTGTAAGCTTCCCCTTTTGCTGTGGCAAAATTTTCCGTCGACCCGTCGGCTTCTAGACGAGCTATATTTTCCAAAAGGTTGTTGGTTTGGTAGATGACGTTATAGATCGTTGTCCAAAAAGAGGCGAAACTATTTGCTTGTGGATTGTGGTTGAAGGTGTACAGCGCATCCAAACCACGGCCTTGCGAAAAAAGCGTTACATCGCCACCTTTTGCTTCGCCATAAATGATAAAGTTACGTCCATAATAAGCCGAATTAGTCATTTGGCGTTGAATACCGTTGATAACAATCTGTGCGTCGTTTGCGGTCTGTATAGCTTTGTCTGCGTCACTGGCATTTGCTGGAGGTACATCCAAGAAGTCTTTGCAAGCACTGCTGCATAACAAGACTACAAGGGCACAGCTTAGGGTTTTTATATATGCTTTCATTTTTAAGTTCATTGCGTTAGAAGTTTAGTTCGATACCAAAGGTGTAGGTTTTGCCGAGCGGCGTTTCCCAACCACGGGTTCCAAATTGCCCAACTTCGGGGTCGGCCATTTTGTAAGCAGCGGTGGTTAAGAGATTGGTGCCATTAAAGAACAACCGAGCGTTGCTGATTTTGGCACGCTGGGTGAGGGTGGAGGGTAAGGTGTATGCCACATTGATGTTTTTTAACCGCAGAAACGAAGCGTCGTAGATGTGCCTGCTACTAAATTGTATGGCGTCCGTCAAATCGTTTCCATCGATTTTAGGTTGGCTGCCCGTGGGATTGTTTGGGGACCACATATTGTCGTAGTACTGTTGTGAGCGTATCCGTTCCCAATAATAACCATCGTCGTTCACGTCCTTCTCCGCTCCGTCATAAAGCTTGCCACCTATTTTATATGCAAAATTTAAGCCTAGGCTAATACTTTTGTAGCTAAAATCGCTATTGATTCCTCCGTAAACACGAGGTACAGCACTTCCGATGATGATTTGACTGGCTTTTGAATAGCTGTAAGTCGCTGCGCGCCCGTTGAAATCAAAATCAATTGTTTCGTTGTTGGTGTACCAAACATTCCTGCCATTTTCGGGATTGACACCCGCCCATTCATAACCGTAAAACGCAAGGACGGATTCACCCTCTCGGTAAATAAATTGAGCACGGCCATCGCCTCCGGTAGGGTCGTTCCACAAAATGTCGTTTCCAGCATCAAGCGATTTCACGCGCGAGGAGAGAAAGGCTGCGTTCACACGCAACGACCAAGAGAGATTTTCCTTGCGTACGAGGTCGCCGCCAAGGTCCAGTTCTATGCCACTGTTGCTGATCACACCAACATTTTGTAGGGCCCGCGCGAATCCTGTCGTACCAGAGGTTGGTACATCTTGTAAAAGATCTTTTGAGTCGCGGTTGAAGTATTCCACAGATCCAGTTAGCCGATTTTGAAAAAAGCCAAACTCCAGGGCCAAATCATAGGTGTTACTTTTCTCCCAAGTAAGCAACGTGTTTCCGAGTCCTTTGTCAATATTCACCAATGAACCATCGCTCACTAAGCCACCAGGGCTCCCTTTGTAATTGTACTTATAGTACATCAATGTTCGCCAAGCAAAATTGGCATTTGGTAAGGTGCCGTTCACACCGTAGGAGGCTCTTAGACGCAATGTGCTAACAAGTGTACTCTCGGTTAAAAAAGCCTCTTTGTGAAGGCTCCATGCGCCTGAAACCGACCAAAAGGTGCCCCAACGGCTATCGGGATGAAAGCGCGATGAACCGTCCCGACGGATGGATGCGCCTGCAAAATAACGTTCGTCGTAATTATAGTCTATTCGCCCGAGTGAAGACATCAGGTTGTTGCCCCACATATCACTGTCAGCCCGGAAGTTTGCACCTGTGCCAATGGAACTGCTTGTGCTTGATCCCAGATTTACACCATTGCTGAATTGGTAATCCGTGCTGTTTTTTTCAGCTTCATATCCAGCTAGCAAACTGATATGATGTGAATCGACCGTTTTTGTATAGGTCAGCGTATTGGAGGATACATATTTGCGAATGTTGGTATTCCATTTACTGGCTGAACCTCGATCTGTGGCACCGTTAAAGTGCAGTGCAGCATAATATAAATCATCAGTCACAGCGGTGTTGTCAAAGGAGAAGATTGTTTTCGCGGTGAATCCCGGGATGATTTCCCAAGAAAGGGATTGAACAGCTCCCAGCTTTAACGTTCGCGTATTATTGTCCCAGTGGTTATTGTAATAATCGGAGTTAAACGCTAGACTGCCGAATTGGGCCGTCCAAGGATCTCCCGTTTTATAGTCTGTTGGCCAATAAAACGGAAAGAGTAGGTTTCGAGACTGAAAAAAGGGATTCGATCCTGTGCTACGGGTGTCATTAAAACCTGTTTTATCCGTATTGGCCACATTTAAATTGACATTGTATTCGACACGTTTCGAAAGGCGTTGATGGAGGTTGACACGTCCGGCTATGCGTTCGTATTCATTGATGATTGCCCGTCCTTTATCTGTGGTGTAAGAGAGTGACGAATAGTACTTCGTATTTTCTGTACCCCCACTCAGCGATAAGTCATTTGTTTGGAAAACGCCCGTTCTGAACAGGTAATCCTCCCAATCAAAGTAACGTCCGGCCCGGTTTTCGATACCATCTTCCATACCTAATATACGAACATTGGACATTCGATTGGCATCATCGACTTCAAATCGGTAGCCGTGTTTATTAAATCTATTGTTTATTTGATTCAATGCATAGGTGCTAGCTTCCTGATCTGTATAATTCACACCGGTCGCATTATTCCTGTTGGATGTGCGGTAGTCGTGAAAGATTTGATATTCCATGTTAATTTGCGCCTGGGGATCCGCTACCTCGTAATTGTCCGTTGCCCAAGATGGTGTTATACCTAATGAGGATCGTACACTAACCACTGGCTTTCCTGTTTTCCCCCGTTTAGTCGTGATCACAATCACACCGTTAGCCGCTCGCGAGCCGTATAGCGAAGATGCTGCAGCATCCTTCAAGACGGTAATGGATGCGATATCTGCAGGATTCAATGTACTCATGACATTTGAAGTAGCATACAACTGTCCACTCATTTGACCTACATTTCCCGATATAACAGGTACGCCATCAATAACATAGAGCGGTTCATTGGAGGCGTTCATCGAGCCAATCCCGCGGATGCGAATGTTGGATGTGGCGCCCGCTTGTCCCGAAGCCGTGGAAACCTGTAACCCGGCAACACGTCCATTCAACGCGCTCTCAAAAGAGGTTATAGGTTGGTTCTCTATTTCTTTAGGCGTGACTGTTGCAGCAGATCCCGTATACGTACTTTTTTTTGCCGTCCCGTAAGCCACAACCATCACTTCGTCCAAGGCGGTATCATCAGGGCTGAGCGTTATCTGCACGGTCCGTTTTCCGTCGATGGGAATTTCTTGTGTGGCGTAGCCCACAGCGGAAATGACCAATATGCCGTTTGATGGTGCGGGAAGGGTGAAAAGTCCACTTTCATTGGTGGAGGTTCCGTTTTGACTACCTTTTACATGGATGGTCACGCCAGAGACTGGCAGACCCGTGGCATCGGTAACTTTTCCTGCCAAAGCAGTTTGTTGCGCATAAGCGATCTGTGTGGCACTGCAAGCCATGATACAGAGTGAGGTTAGTAGTTTTGTATTCATAATAGTAATTAGCTTTTGTCTAGAACAATTACTGGCAAAATGTGCTACACGAATGTGTAGGCAAGGTGAAAGAACCCTCCCGCCTTGCTTGCTGATTAGTTAGTTAAGCAGGATACCAGCAACGTGGTACAAATTTTTAGGTATTTTTTGGTAAGCGTTTTGCTCCTATTCCCGGTCTATCGGGTAAATGGCACCGGCCGTCCCTTACCTGCATGCCGTCAAAGATGTCGTTGGCTATCAGTAGTGCACCGTCCAAATCAGCCCAATCCACTAAAGGAGCCAGCTGCGCTGCTGCCGATATTGCACAGGACGTCTCGGTCATACAGCCCAGCATGACTTTCATATCCAGTGCGCGAGCTAGCTCGGCCATTTTCTTGGCTTCGCGCATGCCTGTACATTTCATTAACTTAATGTTTATGCCTGTGTAAACACCCAGTAAACCACGGACATCGCTGTAGCGTTGGCAACCTTCGTCGGCTATTGTTGGGATTGGTGATCGTTCGGTGAGCCAAGCCATATCGTCGATTTGCTCTTTGGGCATCGGTTGCTCCAAAAACAATACATTCCTTTCGCTAAGCCAATGGCTCATTTCCAATGCTTCTTCTTTATTTTTCCAGCCTTGATTTACATCTGCACAAAGCGGCACATCACTTACGGATCGAATGGTTTCGATGATCATTTTGTCCGTTTCGAGCCCGAGTTTCACTTTCAGGACTTTATACTGCTCGGCTTCCGCCACTTTTTGCCGAATGACTTCCGCCGTGTCTATACCAATGGTGAAGGAGGTGGGCGGGATCAAGGAGGGGTTTAGCCCCCAAATCTTGTAGAATGGCTGGGCGAGCAACTTTCCGATAAGATCATGCAATGCAATGTCCACAGCAGCTTTGGCTGCCGTATTTTTCGGCATCAACTGGTCTATGTAGTGCAAAATTTCTTCGGTCTCCCAAGGGGTGGAAAAACCGGAGAGATCTATCTGGTTTAAAAAATGCAGAACGCTTTCCTGTGATTCTCCTAAATAGGGAGGCATACTCGCCTCACCGTAGCCGGTCACGCCGTCATAAATTAACTCGGTAATAACTACAGGGGTTGTCGTGCGGCTAAACGAAGCTACGGTAAAAACATGTTTCATTTCTAGCGTGTAAGGAATGAAACGCAGGGTGAATTTACCCATTCTTTTACTTTGCCAAACTGCTTTGTCCATATGCGATCTATTTAACATTATTGTAATACCTGCTCATATCGATCTTTTGAATTCCGGTATCTGTTGTTTGTAGGTATCGTCGCGCGGCCACGACCGTTCGTGCTTGAAAATCGTCGTAATCAGCAGCCTGCTTAAGCATACTATTTATGCGTACGGTACCGGCAGCATGGATAAATTGGCCGTTCCCTAAATAAAGGGCGACATGGGTGACACGGGCATGGCTACTCCTGTTTTTACCACCAGCAAAAAAAAGCAAATCAGCCGGTTTTAGATTTTTGAGTGCCTTTTCTGCATCGAAGTTGCCTACACTATCAAGTATGTCCACCGGCTGTCCATGTAGTACCTGTTGCGATGCGTCTCGAGGAATGACCAGCCCGTTCATGAAGTACGACGTCTTGGTAAATCCGCTACAGTCAACACCTTTCACCGATGTTCCACCCCAAAGGTAAGGGAGGCCCAGCATCGACTTTGCACTATTTAGCACGTTTTCGGCTGACGGAGACCGGCTTTTTAGCCATTCGTCAAATCGAACGGCTTCATCTTTAGGCACGAAAGCTTGGCGGCCGTCAGGGTAGGCAACATGGTAAAATTGCTTGTCTTCTCCTAATAAGGCTAATATGTTCCCATAAACCAAGTCGGATACGCGCAGGCTTTTTCGATCGGGGGCAGATAATGATTTTCCAAATTCATTCGTGTAGATAATCCGATGGCCGTCAATCCAGTTACGAAGTTCATTTTCTGTTTTTGGACTTACCGATGAGGTCGGCACCCAAGCGATATAACCTTCCGGCGTGCGGACTCGGAAATCCCCCCCTTGCTTTTGCAAAATATCCACGGCGGTACCTAATAGTACTTGCGTAGCCATTTCTGCCGCATGCGAGGGCTGGGTACGTAAGTTGGCGACCGAAAGGTTGATAAGCCCCCTTTGCTTGCCCTCAACCGTACTATCTGGTAGCGGTACAATGGTTATGTGATTCGCATCCATGTCCAGCTGCCGTTGCAGCGGTAATCGAAGTGTGGAATCACTGATTAGTATGCGGTAAGAGGGCCTGATGGAATCAATTTTACGCAACTCTAAGATAGAGGTTCGCTTGTCAAGTCCTATGCTAGAAGCGAATTCAGAAAGTTTTTCAGCTATTTGTTTATGCCTGTCACCACTGGTTTGCGCCCGTATTGCCGTGAACGTTGATAGCAGGAAGAAAGAGATGCATAAGAAGCTGATATTTGCCGTATTTTTCATAGTCATTAAGCGAATATACCATTTAGGAAGGAAAGTACCCATTCTATGATGCGTTTTTTTATTTGTTTTTATCTTATTGTTGTATTAATCTGCAAGTATACCTATCAGTAATCGTTTTATTTACACAAGGTGCGTTAGATCTTGCTTTTGAATAACCAAGATTTATCGATTTAGTCCGCAAGGTATCTCGCATGGTTTATTTTTTTGTATAATTGCAGGCATTAAGCAATATATTTCATCGGATGAATTCAAGACGTCAATTTATAAAGAAAACCTTAGTTGGAGCGGCGGCGGCGACAGCTGTCAGTCAAGCTATTGCAGTGCCAGGTTCGCGAAAAGGAGTAAAGCCCATTGTTATATCTACTTGGGATTTTGGTGTTGCGGCGAATAAGGCTGCATGGGAAGTGCTAAAAGATAATGGACGTTCTTTGGATGCGGTGGAACAAGGAGTGAAGGTTGCCGAAGCTGACCTGTCGAACCCTACAGTAGGAAAGGGAGGCTACCCCGATCGAGATGGACATGTGACATTGGATGCCTGTATTATGGATGAGCTTGGTAACTGCGGATCAGTAGCTGCCTTGGAACACATCGCGCATCCTATTTCAGTCGCGCGATTAGTCATGGAGAAGACACCGCATGTCATGCTAGTGGGAGAGGGTGCTCTGCAGTTTGCCATGGAAAACGGCTTTGAACGGGAAAACCTGTTGATCCCGTCGTCCGAAAAAGCTTGGCAGGAATGGCTGAAGGAAAAGAAGTATAAGCCGATCATGAACATAGAAAACAAGTCGTTCAATACCGAGCGTCTTCCGGGAAACCAGTATAACCATGATACCATTGGTATGTTGGCTTTGGATGCAGCGGGCAATCTGTCGGGCGCTTGTACCACCAGCGGGATGGCCTTTAAGATGCGCGGTCGGGTAGGTGATAGTCCGATTATCGGCGCAGGATTGTATATTGATAACGAAGTTGGCGGGGCTACTTCTACGGGCGTTGGTGAGGAAGTTATCCGTACAGTGGGTAGTTTCTTGGTCGTGGAATTGATGCGACAGGGTTATTCGCCGGAGGCGGCTTGTAAGGAGGCGGTAGCTAGGATCGTCAAGAAGAAACCGGATACCGCTAGAGAAATACAGGTAGGTTTTTTGGCGTTGAACAAAAAAGGTGAATATGGGTCCTACGCACTGCAATCGGGTTTTACGTATGCGGTATGTGATGCGCAGAAGCAGGACTTAGTGATTAAGGGGAAGCATATTTTTTAGCGTTGCGTATAGCGTAGCGCGTATTGGGTAGTGCGAATGATGTCATGCGAATCATGCAGGGTGTAATTTTTCTTGACATTGTCATGTTTTAGTTTTTTCACTTTTTAATTTTTCCTTTTTAATTTTAGATATGAAAGCAACATTTGGAGGCGGATGTTTTTGGTGCACGGAAGTGATTTTCCAAAATACAGATGGCGTGAATACGGTTTTGCCCGGCTATATGGGGGGCAAGAATGATCATCCTACCTATAAAGAGGTATGCAACGGCGATACAGATCATGTAGAGGTTGTGCAGTTGGATTTTGACGAGGAGAAGGTGAGCTTTGAGGAGCTCTTGAAAATATTCTTCAAGACGCACAATCCTACGACGCTTAATAGGCAAGGCAACGACGTGGGTACGCAGTACCGCTCGGTGGTATTTTACCACGACGATGCACAAAAGGAAGCGGCAGTGAAGTTTATCCAAGGTTTGGAAGAATCAGGTGCTTTTGAAGATCCTGTCGTGACTGCCGTAGAACCCGCCGTTACCTTTTGGGAGGCCGAGGATTATCACCACGATTACTTTAATCAAAATCCAGGTAACCCTTTTTGCGCTGCGGTGATTGCGCCGAAGCTGCAGAAATTTTTGAAAGAATATAAGAGCTAAGCAAAAAAACACCTCCAAAAGAGGTGTTTTTTTTATCCTATTTCAATCAATTAGTTTCTGTTAAAACAAGGAAGTCTGTCCATCGTCGTCCGACTTAGAATCTTCTCCTTTATCCAAATTGATACCATCGGGGTTTGTGATTTCCAAGCCTACATGGCCATTTCCTGCAGGAACAACCGTGTCGGTCGTTTCGCTATTTTTTGTGTTATCGACTAGGCCTGCTGCCGACTCTTCGCCAGCATGGGTTCCTCCTTCGCTTGTCGCTTTAGCTGCTTCTTCCTGCTCAGCCTTGATCGATAGATCAATTTCTTCGGTCAGCAGTTTTACCGTTTTTACCGTGTGGAAAGATAGTCTGTTGCCTTGTGCCTTCATCCCCTTCACATCAATGATTTCGTTCAGCGGTTGTTCAAGGCTTTCAGGCGTTTGGCTTTTTCCTTTGAGCAAGTTCACTTGGACAATAGGCGAGGAACCGTTTGTTACCACAATTAGTTTGGAACCCGGGCTATCATTGATAAAGGAGAGTCTTTTGCGCACTGGTTGGTCGTCGAATTTAAAACGCTTAACAAAGAAAGTTCCTGTTTTTCCATCCTGATGGATGGCGGTGTAAACGTGTTCGGGGATATATTTCTCCATGCGCAGCAGATTTGTGTCGAAATGGTTGCTGAGATCGAAGCTGGAGAATTCGTATGAACCATCCGGATATACCAACAGTATTTTATCATCCCCATCAAACTCGCCAAGGAAACGCCCGCGCTCGTCAGCATTTAAGCGACGTAGTACATCATCAAACCATATCTTGCGGCCCGCCAAGGTGGATACACCTGCATGTTTGAAGGTGATCTTTTTTACCGGATACTTGGACACGATATTTCCTTGTGAACCACGCCCTTTTATGGCGATCTCCGCAAAGTCTTGGTCGAACGTTAGCTTACGTAGTTTGGAGTGGGGCTTTAGTTGAATGTTAATGACTTCTGCCTCTCCATTAGGGTTAGCGGTGAAGTAAAGCAATTTAGATCCTTTGGTGCCTTTGGTGATATCGTATTCTTTATCGCGCGTTACACCTGTCACGGCGAAGCGCTTGATATAGCTTGTACCTGTGGCGCCATCGCTATATACCGCATTATAGGTGGTGCGTTCATCGCCTTTTTTAAACACCGCAATATGGATAATGTTTTTGCCAACAAACACCTTATCCTGTATTTTTGTAACGGAATATTTGCCGTCTCCACGGAATACAATGATATCGTCGATATCCGAACATTCTGATACGAACTCATCTTTCCGCATGCCCGTACCGATGAACCCCTCTTCACGATTAACGTATAGTTTGGCGTTGGCCAAGGCTACTTGTGTCGCTTCTACCTTATCGAAAACACGAATTTCCGTTTTTCGTTCGCGCCCCTTACTATATTTGCTGCGCAAATGCTCAAACCAGTCAATACTGTAGGCTGTTAAATTCTTTAAGTTTTTACGTACGACTTTGATGTCTTCTTCCAAAGCTCTCATCTGCTCATCAGCTTTGCTCACGTCAAAGCGTGTGATGCTACTCATCGGCTTGTCAATCAGTCGCTTGTAATCATCTGGCTGAATCTCCCTATAAAATTGGGTAAAGAACGGTTCAAATAGGCGGTTTAACACCATAACGACTGTTTGAAAATCGCCTGCATTTTCGTAATCAGCATGTTTGTACATGCCTTCTTGAATAAATATTTTCAATAAAGAGCTAAAGAAAATCTTTTCCTGTAGCTCGTGGAGTTTTATTTCCAATTCCTGTTTAAGCAGGTCCCTCGTTTGCTGCGTATTGGCGATCAAGATGTCGTTCACACTCATGAAGTGCGGTTTGTTATCAATGATTACGCAAGTGTTGGGAGATATGGAAGTTTCACAGGCCGTGAAGGCATATAGGGCGTCGATGGTGACATCAGGCGAGATACCCGGAGCCAAATGGACAATAATCTCGACATTTTCCGCCGTATTATCCTCGATCTTTTTGATCTTGATCTTTCCTTTGTCGTTTGCCGTGACCACGCTCTCGATCAATCCCCCTGTGGTTGTTCCAAAAGGGATCTGCGTGATGGCCAAGGTTTTTTTATCGCGTTCCTCGATGGTTGCGCGTACACGTATTTTGCCGCCACGACGTCCTTCATTATAGTTGGATACGTCTGCTTGTCCGCCCGTAGGGAAGTCGGGAAATAGATTCGGCCGTTCGCCTTTCAATACTTGTATGGAGCCGTCGATAAGCTCGATAAAGTTGTGCGGCATAATTTTGGTGGCTAGGCCGACGGCAATACCTTCGGCACCTTGCGCCAAGAGCAACGGAAACTTGACGGGCAAGGTCACCGGCTCTTTGTTTCGTCCGTCATAGCTAAGTTGCCATTCGGTAGTGTCTGGATTGAACACCACTTCGTTGGCGAATTTCGATAGCCGACCCTCAATATAACGCGGCGCTGCCGCGGAGTCGCCCGTTATCGGGTCGCCCCAATTTCCTTGACAATCGATAAGCAAATCTTTCTGCCCAATTTGTACCATTGCATCACCTATCGAGGCATCCCCATGTGGGTGATACTTCATCGTATTCCCGATGACGTTAGCCGCCTTATTGTATCGGCCATCGTCCATCTCTTTTAAGGAATGGAGGATACGGCGCTGAACAGGTTTAAATCCATCGTTGATATGGGGCACGGCGCGATCCAAGATGACATATGATGCATAGTCTAGGAACCAATTTTCATATAGACCGGATAATGGTATGGTCGTACTATTTAATTCTTGGTCTTGACCTGCTGTATTTGGGTCGCTGTTTTCTTCTGAAAAGTTTGTTTCTTCGCTCATTTACGACAAAGTGGCTTTATTTCGGTACAGTTTCTTTGCTTTTTAAAGCAGGTAAAAATAACAAAATTCGTCCATTATACCGATTAATATTTTTGAGGGCGATAAAAAAAAGGCCGCTTTCCATCCAGAAAGCGGCCACAAACTAACCCACCCCCTTTACGTTGTTAATCTAATAACGTAAATTGAGTTTCCTTGGCATCGTTGGAATTGGTGCCGATAAATAGTTTAAAATCTCCGGGTTCCGCGACAAATTGTAAATCGTTATTATAGAACTTCAGGTCTTCGGACGTAATCTCAAATTGGATGTCGCGGGATTCGCCTTTCTTCAGGAATACTTTTTGGAAACCTTTTAATTCTTTGACGGGGCGGGTTATAGATGCGTATACATCCCGAAGATAGAGCTGCACGACTTCTTCGCCGTCGTAGTTTCCAGTGTTGCTGAGCCGCACGGTAGCCAAGATTTTTTCACTGGGCCGCAGACTGGTTTTGCTTAGCCGGATATCGCCGTAGTGGAAATGGGTATAGCTTAAACCGTAGCCGAAAGGGTAAAGCGGTTGGTTGTCCACATCTAGGTAGTTGGAACGGAATTTTTGAAACCAAGCATCCTCCGCCAAGGGGCGTCCTGTCGTTTTTGCAGCATAGTATAGCGGAATCTGCCCGACGTTTTTCGGAAACGTGGCCGGCAGCTTTCCTGATGGATTCACATCGCCAAACAATACGTCGGCCACGGCTTTACCCGTTTCTGTTCCACCAAACCAAACATTTAATATGGCTGGTACGTGTTCATGCTCCCAAGTTAAGGTCATTGGGCGCCCCGCAAAGAGTACAAGCACAACCGGTTTTCCTGTTTTTAATAAAGCCTCCAGTAGTCGTCGTTGCGTGGCAGGGATATCCAAGTCTGTACGGCTTGAGCTTTCTCCACTCATTTCGGAGGATTCGCCCAAAGCGGCGACAATGACATCGGCGGATGAAGCAACTTGCACAGCCTCGGCAATGATATCTGCCTCGGGGCGCTCGTCACGTGGAATGCTGCGACCGAACATCGTAGCTCGTTCTTGGTAAGCAGCATCGGAGATGAGGTTCGAACCGAGGTGATGGATAATCTTGACTTTGTTTCCAAGGGCTGCTTGCATGCCTTCCAACAGGCTGGGCGTATTTTCGAGGTCAGCGCTGACACTCCAGGTGCCGGGCATATTGGATCCGGTATTCGCCAAAGGGCCGATAAGAGCTACTGTTCCACTTTTCTTTAAGGGGAGTGTGTGTTGCTCATTTTTAAGGAGTACAAACGACTTGGCTGCAACTTCTCGCGCTTTCGCAAGGTGAGTAGCCGTCAGGATATTGTCCTTTGCACGTTTATCGTTGCAATAGCGGAAAGGATCGTCGAAGAGACCTAGTTTGTACTTAGCGATCAATACCAAGCGACAGGCTTCATCGATTTCTGCAAGCGAAATTTTGCCTTCATCTAGTGATTTTTTTAAGGTCGTCAAAAATCCTTCGCCCACCATGTCCATATGGATGCCGGCTTTAAGCGCAAGTGCGGATACGGTCTGTAGATCGCCTAATCCGTGATCCACAAGCTCATTGATACCGGTGTAGTCGGTTACAACCATGCCTTTAAATCCCCATTGCTGACGCAGTACATCGGTCATGAGCCATTTATTGGCCGTTGCGGGCACGCCATTGATATCGTTGAATGAGGCCATAACGGTTCCTGCTCCCGCGTCGATTGCTGCTTTGTATGGCGGCAGGTATTCGTTGTACATGCGGTGTAGGCTCATGTCTGTTGTGTTATAGTCTCTGCCCGATTCGGCCGCGCCATATAAGGCGAAATGCTTAACGCAGGCCATCAGGGTGTTGTTGGCTTTCAGGTCTGTGCCTTGATAGCCTTTTACCATTTCGGCAGCAATGCGCGAACTGAGGTATGTATCCTCGCCACTTCCTTCGGATATACGTCCCCAACGCGGATCGCGCGAGATATCTACCATGGGCGAGAAGGTCCAGTTGAGGCCGTCGGCCGTAGCCTCAATGGCAGCGATACGTGCCGACTCGCGGATAAGGGTCATATCCCAGGTAGCGGCCAGACCTAAAGGAATAGGGAAAAGCGTTTTATAACCATGGATGACGTCCATACCAAAGATAATAGGTATACCCAATCGCGATTGTTTGACAGCGAGCTCCTGCGCAGCCCTGATCTTAGCGGGACTAGACATGCTGAAAATACCGCCGATTTGGCCGGACTTGATTTTGCTTTCTACTCCAGTAGAGACAACCGATCCGGTAACGGCTTCGCCGCCGGTGACCAAGTTTAACTGACCGATTTTTTCGTCTACTGTCATCTTGCCCATCAGTTCGGAAACGAACTTGTCCATCTTGGGATTATTCTGCGCCTGCACCCGCACGCTACAACCGGTGGCGATAGCGAGCATCCATATTGCTATTTTTCTCATATATGTCGTTTGTTGTTTAGGTGATTTTGTGTCTGTTTTCGCTACTCTACTTTGACGATCGGGTAGCGTGTCGATATGCCGTTTTCATTGATGGCTTCGATCGTGAAATAGTAAGGTTTTTGACTATCCATAGCTTTGTAATAGTATTCATTGGCATCGTGAACCATGATACAGTTGTATAGTTTATCCGGTTCCAAGCCCGTGTAAATATTGTAAGCGTAGGCATTGTCCAGGGGGCTCCATTTAATCCAAGCACTGCGTTTGTCTTTTTCGGTGCGCATAACGACAAACTGCTTCACAGGATCGGCAGTAGCACGATGGCGATCCCATTCCGAAAAATTGGGAATAGGGGTGTAGCCGTAATCGATATTGATCGGATTGCAATAGGTTGTTTGGCGTGTTTGCCCCTGCACGGTGCACAGGAGCAATATCGCCATACCGAAACAAGCAAGTAGTTGTTTCATTGTTTAGTTGTTTAGTTCAGGACTTTGGAATCCCAATTTCTTTAAGCCGGCCTGCACATCGGCTGCCTGCATAAACAGTTTCCAGATGAAGCCATCTTTGTAATTTTGTATCATAACGACAATAGGACCTTGGTCGATGGCTAAATACCGCTGTGGATACCAGTTTTTTGTTTCGCTGTAGGCATCGTAGAAACCATATTTTCCCCATACGTTGTCGCCCAGGCTATCACTTAAATAGTGCATAAAGCTTATGCTTTCTTTGGGCGTGTAGGGCATAGAAGATAAAGCTGCGGTAGGGGAAATTACGCCTGTAGGGTCATTGTCCGGGTGATGTGCGTTGTAGCCATTGGTTGAATAGCTTGCTGTCCAGCCCCAGCCTTTGTCGGCGCCATAGCCTTTGAAGTTATTCGGATTTTCGTTAGCGTAAGCGATGTTGATTTTCGTATGGTTGGTAACGACATCCTCGTAGTTGGCATATTGGTCTTTCAACCCAATAGGGTTGAGACCCAAAAAGGAGTAGTGCGCCCAAAATAGTGGTCCCACTTCGCCTTCTTTAGCGTTGTGTTTGACGAGCGTCGGTATATCGTACTTTTTTATGTCGGTTTTTATTGCGCCATCGCGCGCCCAGCCTTTATGGTAGGTGGATGCCGGGATAGGATGGGTAGGGGAAGATGCGGCCATGATGTAGGCGATCATACACTCGTCAAAGCCTTGGATGGCATGGTTCATGCCCCAACCGTGTTTCGGGCTCCAGTGCCAGTAGAGGAGGTCTTTGCCGTTACGGTAAAAATTCCAGTTAATGCCTTTCCATAGTTCGTCGGCTTGGGCAGCTACCTTTTGCTCCTCTGTAGAACCATTTTTGTAAAACTCGCGAATACAGATTAAAGCTTCCGCCATAAAAGCTGTCTCCACGATGTCGCCACCATCATCGTTGGCACTGAAGGCTTTTGCCTTGCCGGTGTCGCCAAAGTACCAGTGCGACCAGGCGCCCTGAAATCGATCGATCTTGCCCAAAAAGTTTAACGACTTCTGCAGGTGGGATAGCCCTTCTTCTTTACTGATAAACTCATTATGTATACCCACTAAAATTGCCATCAATCCAAACCCGCTGCCACCGATCGTTACTACATTTTGATCGTTCTCCGGATATTCCCCATCGATATGTATGCGTTCGCGTGCCAATCCGGAATTGGGCTCGGCGCCTTCCCAAAAATATTGGAAGGTTTGCTTTTGTACGGCGGTGAGCAGGCTGTCATCGGTACGGAAATCATGTCCGTTCCTATCATTTTCGCTATCCAAAGAAGCATTACATGCAATTAAAAAATAGAGAGTAGCCGTAATATAGAGTAAGAATTTCTGCATAACTAAAGAAAAAGGGGTAGGGGTCTACGAAGCGGCCCCCCAACCTAAATAAGATAATTTATACTAATGACAATCAATAACGAACTTTCTGCACTTGACCTATATGTAAATCTCCCCTTTAAATTATTAATAATTTGGGTTTTGTATGAGCACGCCGCCTGATCTGTCGATCTCAGGTTGTGGAATAGGGAAATAGCGATTGCGTGTTTGATAATTGGTATGTCCCGCATCATGTAACGTCTCCACATCTATACCCCAACGTACCAAATCGAAGAATCGCTCATTTTCCATTCCCAATTCAACCTGTCTTTCATGGCGTATCGCTGTCCTTAACGCGCCTTGATTGGTTGTTGTTATTGGAGGTAGTATAGATGAGTTGTTTCCTCGAGCTCTTGATCTAATCATCTCTAAGTAGTTCAGGGCAAGCTGGACATTAGCATCGCCTCCTACCTCGTTCGCAGCCTCGGCAGCAAGTAGCACAACATCAGCGTAACGAATGACCCTAAAATTAAACCAATTACCGGATCTACTACCGTATTGCCGTCTGAGAGCAGGGTTTGTATACACCTTCTTATTCCAGTACGGCCGGGGTAAGTTCGCGGGAAGCGTTTCTCCATAAGGTGCATTGGTGCTGCCGCTGTACAATAGTGTGGCATCCTTCCTTGGATCACCATTTTCAAAAGCATTGACAAGCCTTTCATTCGGAACATTCCATCCCCAACCTAAATCGAGCTCTCCGGATCCCCTCACACCTTGTCTGTTCGCATACGTAATGCCGAAATCTTGAACACCGTCGAACAATGCCTGAATTTCAAATACGGATTCTCTACTGTTTTCATTTTCTTCTCGAAAGATCATATTGTAAGGTACACTTAGATCATAGACACCCGAATTAATAATTTGAGTGGCCGAATTTAAGGCCTCTGCGTAACGTTGTCTAGCCATAAACGTTTTTGTCTGGACAGCCAGCGCGCTGCCTCTTGTCGCGCGACCTGGAAAATTATCCCATCTTTCCGGTAGAATAGCAACTGCCTCTCTTAGATCTGCATCAATCAGCTCATAAATTTGCGCAATGGTTGACTTTGGTACGTTCGCTGACGCCTGATCTATGATACGAAAGTTGATAAGAGGCACTTCACCGAACGTTCGTACAAGATTGAAGTATGCCCATGCACGTAAGAATTTCGCTTCCCCAACATTGAGTGCAGTTATCTCAGTAGCTGTACCGATAGAATCAGCCGCGGCCATAACATTGTTGGTCAGGTTTATCAGTGCATAATGCCCCGTCCAGTAGCTATTTGTTAGCCAGTGGGAGAGTGGGTAGTTGAAATCATCATAAATAGGACTGGCAGCAGCAAAGTCTCCTGGACTACTGCCAACGATGGCGTCATCCGACCTGATATTGTGTACAGCAATGTATGGAAGTCCGCTTGTTGCCTCGCTTCGTAAGCCTGCGTAGGCAGCGAATACCTGACCTTCAAGCGACCCTGATGGGAGGTCGTCTTCTGTAAATCGTCCCTTAGGTTTAATATCTAGCCAATCGGTTCCACAACTTGCAAATATCGTTACGATTATGGCGGCTAACGTCTTTAAATATATGTTATTTATTTTTTTCATTTCACTGGTAGCTTAAATTAAAAATTGATGTTTACGCCGAAGGTATATATCGCGGGTACTGGATAGGTACCATTGTCAACACCAAACGATGTCGCACTACCTCCTATTTCGGGAGTAAAGCCCGTATTGTTAGACCAGGTAATAGCATTTTGTGCATTCAAGAATAATCGCAGATTCGTAAGTTTCAGGTTGTTTATGCTTGATTGTGGAAACGTATATGCTAATGTTACGTCGCGAAGACGGAAAAAGCTTCCACTTTCGATAAAGTAAGTAGAGTATTGCCTATTGTTTGCTCGTCCCTCATGTACAATTGGCTCCCAATCACTGGTTCCGGGGCCATTCCATCGCTGTAGTCTATCTGTTAAGAAGTTATACGTTGCAAATTGGTTTTGGTTCCATGTGCGCATAATTTCGTTTCCATGCACGCCTTGAAACTCTACATTCAGGTCAAACCTCTTATAGGCCGTACCCAGTGATAAACCGTAAAAGAAGTCCGGCGTAGGGTTTCCGATCATTGTTCTGTCACTGGTGTTGATAACTCCGTCGCCATTTATATCTTTAAACCTTATGTCTCCCGGTCTAAATTCGCCTCCTCCTAAGCCATTTGTAGCGGCTTGCGCAATCTCAGCTGGTGTTTGAAAGATACCGTCATGCACGTATCCCCAAAAGTAACCTATAGGCTCGCCCGCTATCGTTCTTGAAGGTCCATCGATGATGTCATAACCGCTTGTAGAAAGGGAAATAACCTTGTTGTTGACGGTTGTTATATTACCGCCTATGCGAAAACTTACATCATCTGAAATTTTTTGATTCCAGTTTACTGAGGCTTCTAGCCCATTGTTTTCTATATTTCCAAGGTTGCTTAGGCCAGGCAGACTACCTGCAATACCGGGTACCGTAACTAAGACACCATCCGTATTTTTTCTATAGTAAACCGCTTCAATATTTAGTCTGTTGTTGAAAGTTGTCGCTTCGAATCCCGCTTCCCAACTTTTTACCACTTCCCAACGTAAATTTTGGTCTGGTATGTATGCCGGACCGTACGCCGGGATCAATAAGTTCCCGAAAACCGCAGAACTACTGGGTACTAATTGAGGATACATAGGATATCTGTTTCCTCCTACATTTTGATTTCCCAAGGTACCCCACGACCCTTTAATCTTTAAGTTGTTGAAAATATTTTGGTCTGCCATGAAACCTTCGTTTGTAACAACCCAAGCCGCACCAAGTGCGTAAAAATTTTGCCAAGCAGAGGTTCCCCGTGCAAAAGCAGAGCTACCATCTCTTCTGAAAGAGGCATTCAAAAGGTACTTAGAATCGTAGTTGTAAATTGCTCGCGCTAGATAGGATAGCGTTCTATATTCCGAGGCGGTGCCATTTCCAGTTTGCGTACTGACGTCACCAATCCCAGTGTACCAGTAATCGGGATCATTGGGGATTTCAAGACCTGATCCCTGCGTTCTGCGGCTAGTGACGTTTTCTACTCCTTGCATGTAGGTGGTGTAGCCAAGCGTAGCTTGCAGGTTGTTTTTTCCAAAGCTATTTTTATAATTCAACAACCAATCTGTTTGATATTTGTAATGCTTATTTTGTTCTTGGTTGACTGATGTCAACAAATTGTCAATACGTTCTCTTTTGTCATCCCCAGCAATGTCTGGATTGTACACAGATACCAAACCATTATAGGCTCTAATCTGATTAAACCCATAATCAGCGGACAGATTCACACGGAAGGAAAGGCTTTTTAGAATGTCGAATTCACCGTAAAGATTTGTAACCACCCTATAATTATTGGCGATATAGGTGTTTTTCCGTTCTTCAATAGGTACCAGCGGGTTATTTACTTGCCCGCGTTGAAAGTCTGGCATACTATGATAAAGTCCATAGTCTTCGTTGAAGACAGGTGCTATTGGAGCAGCTAGAATTGCCCCAAATACGTTTCTTTCCTGCGGAAGCTGGGATCTGTACCCGTTTACGACAATTCCTGTACGGAAACGATCGGTGATCTTCAACTCATTACTTAAATTTAAGGTCAATTGGTTTTGTCGTTCATGGTTAATGATTCCTTCGTCGTACGCATAGCCTATTCCCATTCTAAAGCTATTTCTTTCTGTAGCACCGGTGACGCTTAAGTTGTTGTAATTAATGATACCATTTCGAAAGATTTCATCTTGCCAATCCGTATTTGCATTCCAAAATGTATAATCATAAGGGGAGTCACCTTGATTGACTAGTTGCTCATCATACAACTCTCTGAATTGTGAGGCATCAGTCAATTTCATCCTGTGTCCGACGTCTTTTATGCCAATCCTGGAACTAAATTCGAAATTCAATTGACCATTTTTGGCACGTTTTGTTGTTACGGCAATGACGCCGTTCGCTCCGCGGACCCCAAAGATTGCTAACGATGATGGATCTTTCAGTACTTCCATACTTTCAATATCATTGGGATTAAGGAAGTTGATATTATCATTTAACAAACCATCAACTACATAAAGAGGCTTGTATCCATTGATGGAATTTGTTCCTCTGATACGTATATCAGGCTCCTGCCCGGGGCGGCCTGAATTAGTAACCTGCAAACCTGCAACTTTTCCTTGCAAATTAGCAACCGGGTTTGTGCCAGGTCGATCTACAATTTCCGATCCTTTTATTTGTACGATAGAACCGGTTAGGTCACGCTTTTGAGCCGTACCATAACCAATCACCACCACTTCTTCCAAGGCCTGATCGTTACTAATCAGGAAAACATCCAAATTGGTTTGGTTTCCCACGTGCGCAGACTGTGCGGCATAGCCGATAAATCGGAAGGTAAGGGAATCAGAAGCGCTGGCTTCGATCGTAAAACGTCCCGCAGCATCCGTTTGGGTGTTTTGCCCACTGCTGGCAGATACCGTCACACCCGGGAGTACGAACAGCGAGCCGCTGTCCTTTACCGTTCCCGTAACGGTTTTAACCTGTGCATATCCCATGGATAGGATAGCGGTTAAACATAAGAAAAGTGTAAATAACTTCCTCATAGAGCTAGTTTCTTTTAGTTTGTTTGTTTTTAACAATAACTGGTTATCGTAACACAGTGTTTATAATCTGAACAAAGATGTGATGTATTCGTTTAGGGAAGAAATTATTTACCTTCACATTGCTACTTCATAACGTTTTCAACGCTACAAACCTACGCTTGCTTGTTTTTCAAATATTTGATATTCAATTTTTTAATATCAGTGAGTGATTGCTCAAATTCTTTTTCAAAGTGTATTTTTTACACATTTGGTTTGTAGTAGTGATGATGTAGTATGTTAGAGCTCTAGTAGGAATTCGCTGAGGTTTTTTTCGGTTGGAATGTTGAATTTTTTCCGGAGTCGGTAGCGCCTGATTTCTATCCCGCGTGTGCTTATGTTCATTAAAGAAGCCATATCCTTACTTGACATATTCAGCCGCAAGTAAGCGCAAAGTTTTAGGTCATTAGGTGATAAGCTGGGGTAATCAGTTTTCAATTTCTTGAAGAAGTTCTCATGCGATTCATTGAAACTCTTCTCGAAAAGATCCCAGTCGCGCTCATCGCTCCGCGCATCGTCAATTAATTTGTTGACTTTCTGTAGCTGATCTGGAGACAGTTTTTTTCCATCACGATCTTTGATACGAAGAAGTTCGCCATGCAGATTGTTCAAAAGCTCATTTTTGTAAACGATATTCGTTGCTGCATTGGCCAGCTCCCGGTTTTTTGCGTCAAGCTCCAAGATCAGCTGCTCATTTTTTAGCTCCATCAGCTTCTTTTCATTCTGCTCGCTTTCTTTGCGAAGCAAATCTTGTTGCCTTTGCTGCAGCTTATGGCGGATTGCCAATTTATCTCGCTTAATCTTTTCTGTGACAAATCTGCGTGCCAAAAAGAAACCCAGTACAGTGAGGATTACGTATAGCAACAAGGCGGGCCATTGCAAATGCCAAGGGGGTAAAATTTGAAAGGGTAGTGTGGTTGTCTCGGAGACCGAGCCGTTGTCGGCTATAGCCCGTACCTTAAAGGTATAGTTCCCAGGGTTTAGATTTGTGAAGTCGATGTAAGGAATTTCGGCGGGTACAGACCATTCTGTCTGGGTACCCTCTAAGATAGACTGATATTTAACTGCCGTATGACTGTACCAAGGTGAAGCAAACTGAATGCGTATATTATTTTGATTATTCGGAATGGCAACTGTTGCATCCAAGTGGTGGAGCGTATCGCTAGCGTTAGAAATTTCTTGTAGTCCTATGATAAGCGGACTGGCAGGGGCGGCAGTTTGTCTACGGTTTAGATCGTAAAAAGCGATGCCATTATCCAAACCAAACAACAGTTTCTGATCCACCTGCTCGATCACTTCATAGTTTTTCATTACGATATCTTGCAAACTATTGAAGCTGAATGAATCCACCGAAATCTCGTTATTATGGAACGTCACTTCGGCAAATTGTCCTTCATGTGCAAACATATATTTGTTGCTTCGCAGGGCGCTGATCTTCTTCGCGCGTGAAAAAGATCCCAACGCACTGTTAAGCTCCGTATAGGGTTTAAAGCGAGACAGCACACTATCGTAAATGAAGATACCTTTGTCGGTAGCAAATACAATATTCTGCTGTACCGTAGACGGTGTAATACGTTGGATATTCGGGAAATCTTCATTAAAGGCAAATGCTTTCAGCACGCGGATCTGCTGCTGATCACTGCTGAATTCGGCGAGCTGTATAGCATTGTTAAACACCACCCAAAATTGCTTATCATTTCGAGGATAGACGGCGATAACCGCGGCCTTCGGATCAGGGTATTTCCGCTTCAGACGCCAACCGTTGTCGTTCTCAAACAACGCTAAACCGGTATAATTGCCTTGTAGAAACAGCAATGGGCTGTTTGGTAGCTGCATATTAGACCAGCCCCCAGTCCAGTTCGATACGCTTTTTATACTTCCGCCATCGACAAGAAATGTGCCCTCATTGTGTCCACAAATCAGTTGATTATCAAAAATATCCAAGCTCCATACCTGTCCTTGAGAGCCAGGGATAAATTTTAGGTCAAAAGATTTTAAAATTGGGGATGCGGGCCAGTTGCTGTAGAATAGACCTTGGTTGGTGCCGAGATAAATCTTGTTTTTGAATATCTTGATCGCATAGACGGTTCCAATTTCACCAAAAATATCCCGATAGTAGTAGAAAGGGGAATTTATTTCAATACGGTCGATCCCATTGTCAAGCCCTGCCCATATATTACCTTGTCGATCAAGGTTCATGCTCAATACCGTGTTGTTTTGCAGGCCATTACGCTTGTGGATATGCTGTAATAACCTTCCTTCATTATCGATAATAAAAATCCCGTTTTTGATCGTTCCGAAAGCAAAAGAGCGTTCGTTGATTTTTAAGCCATTGTTCAGTTGAGCTTCTTTAAGAAGTTTATTGATAGGAGATTCCGGTTTCCAAGGCTGCACTTTCCCTTCCGCAGTGAGGAGGTACAAGCCCTCTTTGGCCGTTCCTACTAAAAACTGTTGGCGATCGAAAGGAAGGACAGTTAATACGTTCTTGAGTTTATGTTCAAGTTTTGTAAAACCTTTTTCGCTCCAGCGTTCTAAACCGGAGGGAATTCGTTCTATCCAGACATGTTGGTACACTTGATGAGCAAAGAGAAAGGGTTCTCCTTGACCATACTGCAGTTCTACTTTATTATCTTTATAGATATAGCATTTCGAGAAAGACTGGAAGATTACACAGTCGTCGACAAATAGAATTTTCCAAATTTCATCGTTTTCCAATAGCTTTGGTTCGACGAGCTTAGACAAGTTGTGATATTTCAACTTGCCACCTTTTTTTTCGAAGTAACCGAATTCTTCCTTGCCACCGATGTAAATATGTCCATCTGCTCCTATGGCCACGCTTCGTGCGAAATTTCGGTTGCTCAGCGGGTAAAGGTTCCAGTAAGCGCCGTTAAAAGTCACTAATCCGTTGTTGTTGGCCGCATAGATGGTGCCGTCCTTCCCTTGGACAATACTCCAATTTTGGTTACCTGCCTTATACTGTGATTTGGTGTAATTCTGCACGTATGGCGTTCCGATCGATGAAATCGCTTGCGCTTGAGCAGTGTTGTAAAACAGAATTGATAGAAGATAAATAGTGATAATACGAACCATGGCTGTAACCGTACGAGCATGCAAGTTACAAACTCCATGCGTTTAAAACAAAGTATTATTTAAGACGTAAATCATGTCGGATTTCAGTATTATTGCCTTATGATTTCATATGCCAATGCCAAGATCAATCTCGGTTTGCAGGTCACAAGCAAGCGGGAAGACGGTTACCATGAGTTGGAAACCATATTTTATCCTTTTCCGCTGTACGACATCATTGAGATATCGAGAGGAGATGCTGATAAAACGACGATGAAAATTACAGGTATGGATCTTGAACTGGATGAAAATAATCTCTGTTACAGGGCGTATAATCTGCTGGCCAACACGTTCGAACTACCACCGGTACATATCCATCTGCACAAGCAAATCCCATTCGGGGCAGGGCTGGGCGGAGGGTCTTCGGACGCGGCGGCGGTATTGAAGATGTTGAATGACAATTTTCTTTTGGGACTGACAGCAGAAGAGCTCGCTTCATTTGCAGCTACACTTGGTGCGGACTGCCCATTTTTCGTCTACGGTACAACGATGTACGCTACCGGAATAGGTACTAAACTGACACCTTTGAATTTGGACCTTTCCAGCTATTACATGGTCTTGCTTAAACCCGATGTGCATGTTTCGACGGCATCAGCTTACGCGTCAATAAAGCCGCAGCCACGGGAGTTTGATATCCGCGAGCTGGTTAGCCTTCCTGTGCAGGATTGGAAATTCTACCTACGAAACGATTTCGAGGAGGGTATCTTTGCAAACCATCCACAGATTAAAAGATGTAAATTGGCGATGTATGAACACGGGGCTTTATATGCAAGCATGTCTGGTTCAGGATCTGCTGTATATGGTATTTTTGACAGAAAGGTCGATTTGTCGGTACTTGCTGATTTAGGTAAGATATATTATCCGGTCATATTTTGACGGGTTTATCAATCGCTATTTCTTCGAAAGCCAAAATTTAGATAAAAAATAAAGCCCATCTAACAAGATGAGCTTTTTTCCGTACCTAGGGCGGGAATCGAACCCGCACTCCTTTAACAGGAACAGGATTTTAAGTCCTGCGTGTCTACCAGTTCCACCACCTAGGCAACTGAGCGAAAGACGAGATTCGAACTCGCGACCCCAACCTTGGCAAGGTTGTGCTCTACCAACTGAGCTACTTTCGCTTTTGATGATGCAAATATAGAGAGAAAACTTTATTCTAGAAATTATTTACTTGTTTTTTGCGGTGCTTTCGGCTAACATTCTAGGAATGTGCGTAATATTTTTTTTACCCGATGGCGTAATCGTTGTCTTTCCATTCAACTGGTTCAATATTTGCTTATTTTTGCCGTAAATCAATTTTGTCATGAGGTGTTTTTATTCGATCGTTACCACATTAATCATACTATTGGTCGCTTTTACGGAAAGCAAGGCCGATACTTACCCCGAAGTTATTTTCGATAATAGCCTCGTAAAAGGAGTATATGCGAAAAGTAGAGTCGAATACGAAGGGTCGTCCTGGGTGGAGAATTTAAATAACCATTTGTTAGTTTCGGATACGCTTTTCTTTACTCCCGGCAATGCGCTATCCTTACAGTACAAATCTGCAGAAAACGGCCATTGGCATGTCGATCTGCAATATAGCCGACAAAAGTTAAATTATCAGGTCAATCCGTCCGATTTTCTAGTATTCCAGCTTTTTGTCAAATCTGAGGATACGCAAGACGCGGATCTGCCACTCATCGGTATCCGACAGCGAGAAAATGAGTCTGACTTTCTGGATATCACGCCTTACATCGAAGATTTCGGCTATAACATGTGGATGCGTGTAAAAATCCCCATGTCTAAATTCCGGAATGTAATGGGAAAGGAGCCTATTACTGCCGTCCGCATGGTGCAGCACCGCACATCGGGTAAGACCCACCAATTGTTTATCGATCAAGTTGAGTTTCTGCCGAGGGGGGCGTCGCAAGTCAAGCTTTCATCGCCTGCGATTCTTTCCAGTGCCGTGGCGTATGACAAGCAGGTACACCTACAGTGGCAGTTGCCTTTGACACCATCTATACGCTATATAAAGATATACCGCTCGGAAGATGGCAAAAATTTCACGCCTGTCGGCATTCGACCCATATCGATGCAGGGTTGTCTAGATTATGTTCCCGATCTGAACAGAACGTATTTCTATAAGATTGCGTGGATCGATTACAATTATGTGGAGTCGCCATTTTCGCAGATAAAAGAGGTAAAGACCAAACGTCTTGATGAGCATGAGCTCTTGGATTTGGTGCAAGGTGCACATGTCAATTATTTCTTGGAGAATTACGATATCAATAGCGGACTATATTTACCTTTTGGTATGAAAGAGAGAGCTTTGGTGTCTGTTAAAGAAAGTGGTAACGCTATATTAAGTTTAATTGTTGGTGTGGAGAAGGGTCGTGTGAATAGGCAGGTGGCGTTGGGTAGAATAGGGCGCATGCTGAGTTTTCTGAGCAAGGCGCAAAATCGTTACGGCATCTTTCCGGCTTACTTTGACGGTAGGACGGGTCTACCCGATTATAGGGAAGGGGAGCCCACCTACGATGTCCTAGCTACATCTTCGGTGATAGAAGCGCTATTGGTGGCGCGACAATATTTTAGCAAAGAAGATGAGAAGGAAGCGTCGCTCCGGGACAACATCACGACGCTTTATGAGGCCATTCAATGGGATCGACTTTTAGCAGAGGGGTATCAAGATGTGCTGCTGGAGAAGGTTTCTGGTTTGGACCCTTCCAAGCAATATCCAACCCTAGGTGGTATCAATGAGTCAATTAATGCGTATCTATTGGCAATGAGTTCGCCCAGCCATCCAATCCCGCTTTCCGCCTATGAGAATGGAATTAAAAATGTGGACATCCGGTATTCTTCGGCCTACAATAGAATGGATAGCTTGGCAAGAGATACCATCTCGATGGTAAAAGAAAGTTTTCGCTTGGCTTTCAATCCATTCAGTAATAACTTTGAAGGTTTGGCCGAGCGAATCTCGATATTACAGGATACCAGCATGTATGGTGAGCAACTTGTCTTTGGCAATGCGAAAGGAAGCTTGCTAGATTTTTACAAGCCGTTTTTCACATTAAACCCATCACTATTGCCTGACGATAAAATCAGCTATGAAGAGGCGATTCGGTCTTACATCAAAGTGCGGAAGCGTCGCGATAACGAAATAGGTGTTGGATCCACCAACTCCGATATTTGGGGCTTTTATCAATTATCCGATAGCATTGGCAGTTACCGGATTAATCCGGCTATTGGACCAGCATCGATGTTTCTACTGCCCAACGAAGGTAAAAAGTCCGTTTTCGCACTTTATGAAAATTATGGGGAGAATTTCTTTACCGAATATGGATTTCGCGCATGGCTCGACCTGCGGGACAGTGATGTCTCTGATGAGTATTTTGCGACAAACCAAGCTGCTGTAGCGGTTGGAATCGAAAATGCGCGCACCGGGCTGATATGGAAACTATATGGCGATATCCCCGAAATAAAATCGCTGTTGGGAAAACTACACACGGAAAGGCAAAAAAGGAATTGAATTAGTCGCTAAAACAGGCAATTTTGTTATATTTACAGACAATTAAACGCAATTTCATGAAACATACGACCACTGCTGCATTATTTTTTGCTTTCACACTAAGCTTCACCGCCTGCAAGCAACGCGCGATCATGGTTAATCCAGGCGCTGTTGTAACGAAAGATGGGACGGATGATGGGCTAAAGAATGTGAAAAGTGAATTTGAAGATGCTTCTCGTACGGAAGAAGGCATTAAATTTACGCTGTCTTCTGATTTACTATTTCCAACAAATTCGTCGTATTTAACAGAAAAGGCAAAAATAGAATTGAGTAAACTTTCCAAACTGCTCAACGAAGATAGAACCAAGAAAATTCGTGTAGACGGTCATACAGATTCTACGGGCGAAGCGAATTACAATCAATGGCTTTCTGAAAAACGTGCAGCCTCTGTAAAAAAATTCTTGGAAGATTCTGGTGTCAGTGCTGCGCGAATAACGACAAAGGGTTTGGGACAGACAAAACCTGTATCGGACAACAAAACACCTGAAGGCCGTCAAAAAAACAGACGCGTAGAGGTGGTGATCTTGAATTAAGATATTTGAATATACGTTTTTAGACCGTCATCCGAATCATTTTTCAGGTATTTGGATGACGGTCTTGTTTTATGTCCAAGTGTGTTCCTCATACGCTGCCTTCCAAAATAAGAATTCTAAATGGGAGGCTGTCTTAAATGCGGTCAGCATTTGTTCTCGTACCGCTGCCGTGGTTTGCTCCGCCATTTGATCCACATAGGATTTTGCTAAGTCCACACTTTCGGCAAAATCTTCTCCGCTGTAGGTTTCTATCCAAGCTGCATATGGATTTTTTGATCCAGACTGTGTTTGATAGAGTTGATCACCCACCACCTGGTAAATCCAAAAACAGGGGAGAACCGCCGCCATGGCGACTTCCAAGGACTCAAAAGCGGCCATGCTTTTTAGAAAATGAATATAATGGTGACAGACGGGCTCGATACATATATCCATATCACTGGGAATGCCAAACTGCTTGAAATAGGTTTCGTGAAGAGCCTTTTCGACAAGGAGCGCATTTTTTCCGAAGTCAAAAAAATGTTGTGCCTGCTCGTTGGAGATACATTTGCTGCCAATATAAGCCAACACGCGGCCAAAATGTTCGAGGTATTTGGCATCTTGCAGCATGTAAAATTGGAATTTTTCCATCGGAAGTACGCCACTTCTTAGTTCTTTCACGAAAGGCATCTCAAGGATGCTGTTAACTAAGGGATTGATGGATTTCCACGCATGATCAGTCCAGCTCATAGCATATTAATTTCTGGGGATTATGGAAATGATTTAACGGTCCGTTTCCTTGACCAATTTGAAGATCTTTGCTGGCTAAGATAGCCTGATGTACATAGTCCAAGCTTAAGGCGACAGCTTCTTCCAACGATTTTTTTCGAGCAAGGTAACTTGCTAATGCAGAAGATAATGTGCAACCCGAACCATGCGTGTTTTTGCTGTCTATACGGCTCGATTCATAGCGGTAGGTGTCACTATGCTGTTGCAGCAATAACGTCGTTAAGGTGTCGCTGTTTAGGTGCCCCCCTTTAACGAGTACCGCTTTGCAGCCCATTGCAAGAAGTTTTTTGCCCGCCTCTTCCATCGCAATTGGCGTATCCACCTTTTCATCTACCAAAACAGAAACTTCGTCCAAATTTGGCGTAATTAAGTCAGCTAATGGAAAGAGCTCTGTTGTACAGGCCTGTATGGTGTCCTGTTGTATCAATCGATGGCCCGACGTGGATACCATGACAGGGTCAAGTACGATATGGCCACGGTAATCCCGAAGAAAATCAGCGATAACGCGCACAAGCGCGACGCTATGTACCATACCGATTTTGATGGTATCTGGATAAATATCGTCAAAAATAGCAGCCATTTGATCGCGCACCGCGGTGGGCGGGATATCATAAATCTCCCTTACTCCTTGCGTATTTTGTACAGGAAGGGCCGTCAATACGTTCATGGCATAGCAGCCCAACGCCGATATCGTTTTGGTATCTGCTTGAATACCTGCACCGCCGCTTCCATCGAAACCAGCGATGCTCAGTACAGTGGGTACCGTGTATAGGTTAACATCTTTCATTTTTTTAAGTTGATTTATATTCCTTGCAGGGATTGTGTCTTTTGTGCTGATCCACGGAAATGCACTGTTTGGCACTTCTTTAAACAGATAAACGCTATGATATCAGCATCTTTTTTAAACGCTCGCTAGCTTTCCGAGGCTCTGGCGCTGCGCAAATCGCAGATACAACAGCTATGCTATTGGCTCCCGCAGCGAGGGCTTTGGCGGCCGTGTCAACGTTCATTTTGCCGATGGCGATTAGCGGCTTATCGGTTTGCATGCGCAGTGTACGGATACCGTCAATACCCCATTCGGTGATCGTGTCCAACTTGGTTGCCGTTGCAAATACCGGGCTAACGGCCAAATGATGCACGGCCGCCACTTGATTGCTGTTTAGCTGTGCGAGGTTTTCAATCGACCAGCCGATGCGCAGTTGGTCGCCGTATTGCTCGAGAATGCTTAAGGGAGACCGATCCTGCTGCCCAACGTGTACGCCCCACGCATCGACATCTACGGCAATATCAACGGCATCGTTGATGATCAGTGGTATTTCGTATTGCTCGGTCAGTTGTTTCAACGCCCAAGCTTTCCGAAAGAAATCTTTTTTGGATAAATCCTTCTCCCGCAATTGGATAATATCTATCCCTCCCAGCATAGCTTGCTCGGCCACCCAAAGCCATGGACGTCCAACGCAATCCCGTTCCGAAATCACGAGATATAAAGGATAAGGAAACGTTGGGTCAATGGACATACTCTTTGATATTTAAGTGGGTACTGATCTCTACTTCGCTCAAATTGTAGAGCGTATCATAGAGGTTTTTTTGTAAAGAACCAGGACCGCTGGACTGCCTTGCAGCAAGTTCGCCCGCCAAGCTGCAGACACTGACGCCTGCTAAGGCCTCCAAAAATGGGTCGTCGCCCTGCGCGATAAAGGCCGCAATAATCGCCGAGGATGTGCAGCCCAACCCGGTTACTTTTGTCATCATGGGAGAGCCGTTGTGTATGCTTACACTACGTTGTTCGCCAATAACGTAATCCACTTCCCCCGAGATGCAGACCTGCGCGCCGGAGGTTTTTTGCAGTTGGTGTCCAGAGGCCGATGCCTGCGCGCTCCCTGCCGTGCTATCGACGCCCTTGCCTCCCGACAATGCAAAATCAGATAAAGCGATAATTTCTGAAGCATTCCCCCGAATGACGGTAGGGCGGTAGCGCAGCAATTCTTGAAGCACCTCGTTCCGGAATGCCGAAATGCCTGCACCTACGGGATCCAATATCCAAGGACGCCCAATACGATGTGCATATTCAGCTGCTGCGCACATAGACGAAGCCCACTCTTCGCTCAATGTACCAATGTTAATCAGCAGGGCATTGCTCATAGCAACGACCTCCTTAACCTCGCGCGGGCTATGCACCATAACTGGAGATGCCCCCAATGCCAATAACGCATTTGCAGTATTGTTCATCACCACGAAGTTAGTGATGTTGTGAACCAATGGACGTTGCTCGCGCAGATGTTGTAATCGTTCAGCGATTTGTTTTACCATTAACGTAAAGCTTATTTGTGCTACTGCTTTTGGCTTCAGGGGGGAGATGATAGCGCATGGGCGGCATGCCAAGCTTGCGCGATTGCTTTTTCCTACGCCGGTGTTAACCGGATCAGGTTCAAAGGGACTGTCTCAATTCTTTTTAGAATACCCCTAAAGCCAATCAAACTTAACGATTTTTGATGGTAAATGCAAACGCGCCAACGAGGGATTGGGCAAGCCGTTTTTGCCCTGTTAATTTTCTTACACCTGTTGAAAGATATCGGTACTGGCCGTGATGTAGTAGTTTTTATACCGAATAATATCCCTGGAATTGCTGACGTATTTTACAGTCGAATGCTTGAATATATAAGCGGTAGCACGTTGCTCCATGGCGCGCAGGAAAAATTCAAAGTCCGCATAAAGGCGTTTACGTTCTTCAAGCGGAAACTTACTGTTTTTGACAATTTCTAAAAACTGTTCATTGTCGATCTTGAACGTTATGCTATCCGCATGCTCCTTGCTGAAATAGAGAAGCGGAGAAGGGCGTTCATCCATAAACAGTGCAAACCCCACTTCATCATGATCCAGTTTAACGACGAAAGCATGGAAATGCACCGTTCCAATTTTTTGGCTGTCGATAGCGATTAGTTTCGTAAACATAGCGCAGGTAATATGGTTGTTTAAATATACATAATATTTCCATAAATAACTAATTAGGTATATTTCTACTTTTGCAGCAATGACTGGGTTGCCAAGATGCGATTAAAATTGTAGTTTTTTGATTTCCCACGCAATGGTGTCCATCAACAGCCATTGATTATGAAGGCACGGAAGTCCTGCTATGATTTTGAGGGTTTCTTGGGCCATCATCAAGGCCAATATGCCCGGTGTGCTAGCCAATACACCATTCAGGTCGCAGCTGGGCACGTCGTCGGGATTCGGTGGCTCCGGAAATATTGCCCTTAAATCTTTCGATCCACGGTGATGAAACACGGCCATCTGGAGTTCGAAATTGAGCACGCTACCGTAAACCAAGACTTTCTGTTGTTGAAAACAAGCTTCATTGACAATATAACGTGTGTCGAAATTATCACAGCCGTCGACAATGACATCGTATGCTCGCACATAGTCAGCTGCGTTATCCAAATCTATTCGATCTTGTATGGGTATAAACTCGATATCCGAGTTGAGCTGTTGTATTTTTTGCACCAAACTATATACTTTGGGCATGCCGATCGTTTTCTCCGTATGCGCTATCTGCCGATGAAGGTTGTGGATCTCCACACGATCGAAATCTATACAGGCCAATTTACCCACTCCTGCGCCCGCTAGATACAGACAGATGGGGCTGCCAAGTCCGCCAGCACCAATCACAAGAACCTTGGCTTGCTTGATGTTTATTTGCCCTGTTAAACCGATTTCGGGTAGGGAAATTTGCTTTTTATAACGGATGATTTGATCTTTTGTTAGTTGCGTCATATTCAATTATCGATAAATTCGGGTTGCCAGTCTTTCCATACGGGTTGGTAGCCCATTTTTCTAATTTGTTCGACCACCATTTCCACAGGTCGGTCATCGCTTATTTCAAATTGCTCAAGAGAGGCGGGTTCCACGACATAGCCGCCCGGGTTTGTTTTGGATCCTGCACTCATGGAGGTAATGCCTAGGTGAATGAGGTGGTTGCGGAAGGACTCATGTTCACGTGTTGATAAGGATATTTCCAGATCTGGATTCCACAGCCGGTAAGCACAGATCAGCTGGACCACATCGGTGTCATCCATCACAAAATGTGGAGTCACCACTCCTTCTGCAGGACGTAATCGTGGAAATGATACGGCATATTTGCTCTTCCAATAGCGGCGTTGCAAGTAATCGATGTGCAAGGCATTGAAAAAGCTGTCGACACGCCAGTCCGCTAAGCCTAACAATACGCCGACTCCAATTTTGTGTATGCCAGCTTGTCCGATGCGGTCTGGCGTGTTTAACCGATAGTAAAAGTTGGACTTTTTACCTTTCGGATGATGGTCCTTGTAAACCTTTTGATGATAGGTCTCTTGATAAACGAGGACGGCATTTATGTTTGCTTGGTGGAGTGCTTTGTAATCTTCTTTTTCCAAAGGTTGCACCTCAATGGACAGCTGCGGAAAAATCGTATCCAACTGCTTGATCGCTTCAAGGAAATAAGGGGTGTTTACGGTTTTGTTTGCCTCACCGGCTACCAATAACACATGTTGAAATCCCATATTTCGAAGTGCCAACGCCTCTAGTTTGATCTCCGCAGCCGAGAGTGTACGCCGCCTGATCGTATTATCCATGCTGAATCCACAATACGTACATATATTATGGCACTCATTGCTGAGGTAGAGCGGCGCATACAGCTGTATGTTTTTTCCAAACCGCTGCACGGTCAATCGTTGGGAAAGCTGTGCCATTTCTTCCAAAAAAGGTTTGGCCGCAGGAGACAGTAGGGCGATAAAGTCGGAAAGATCCCTATGTTTTTTTACTAAAGCACGTTGCACATCGCCTGCCTCACAATGCGCTATTTGGTCTTTTATACGATCCCAATCATAGCGATCGAACACATCTTTGAATGATTTATCCATGGGGCTGGGGTTTTGTTAAGAAGTTTGTCAAAGGGCTGCTTGATGAGGCTTCTATGCTGCTTTGTTGTAGGCGTGCCTGTTGCGCCATTCGCCCGGCGCGAACAGCCAGTGCAAATGCCTCTGCGACTAGCTGTGGATCATCAGCGGTTGCAATGGCCGTATTCACCAGCACAGCGTCTGCTCCCAGTTCCATGGCTTTTGCGGCATCTGACGGAGCGCCGATCCCTGCATCGACAATGACTGGTACGGTGCTTTGTGCCAAAATGATCTCCAAAAAATCGAGGGTTTTCAAGCCCTGGTTACTTCCTATCGGCGAGCCGAGCGGCATGACTGCAGCCGTACCGACATCTTCTAACCGTTTGCAGAGCACCGGGTCGGCATGAATGTAAGGAAGCACGATAAAGCCCGCTTTAGCTAAGGCCTCGCAGGCATACAGTGTCTCTATAGGATCGGGTAGAAGATATTTCGGATCTGGATGTATTTCTAGCTTTACCCAATTTGTTTCCATCGCCTCACGTGCGAGTTCTGCAGCGAGAACGGCCTCTTTAGCCGTGCGCGCCCCAGAGGTATTCGGCAGTAATTGGATGCGCTGCCGGGGAATATGCGCCAGCAACTCATCGGTGTTGGTTTCCATATCGATACGTTTCAGCGCTACCGTAACCATTTCGGTTTCCGACGCAGAAATAGCTGCTCGCATAAGTGCAGACGATCCAAATTTCCCAGTTCCTAAGAATAGCCTTGACTCGAATGTTCTATCGGCAATTTTCAATTTCTTGTCCATATAGTAATGTATTGAGATGTTCAATGTGTTGTTCGTCTGTAAAATTGGCTTGGATGCACTTGGATAACGCAACGCCATACAGCCCTATCTTCCGTAGTCTTGATATATCGGGTTTGGCTATGCCCCCAATCGCAAATATAGGTGGGCACGGTACTGACCCTAAGTCCTTTATAACTGATCTATAACCTTCAAAGCCCAATAAAGGACTTAGTTTCTCTTTTGTTTCGGTATAACGTAACGGTCCTAGACCGATATAGTCGCACCCTTCTTTTATACGTTGTTGAACGTCTGCTGTGCTATTTGCGGTCCCTCCGATAATTTTTGAGGGAGACAGGATAGCTTTGGCTTCCAAAACAGGCATATCCCCCAGACCTAGATGAACGCCATCAACAGCTGCATCATTCGCAAGAGATACATAGTCGTTTATAATCAGCGTAAAAGAAAATTGTTCTTTTAACAGGATGACCCGTTTAATGAGCCTATCGATTTCGTGATCTGCTGTATGCTTTATGCGAATTTGAATCCAAGATACACCGCGCACAAGGGCGAGCCTAATATTAATATAATGTTCCTCCGGTGTTTTCCCGGAGGAAATGTATTGTAGGCGACTATATTTCATATCAAAAGGTTACTTTTTTATTTATCCATTCCGTTTGACTTTCGTAACAATCCCTAGCTTCGCGAATAGGATCTGACGCTTCCCACAACCCTCCACATAAGGCAAAGTCGTTAAACGTATGACTGTCCATGCGTTGCAGCCTATCTGCGTTTATTCCGCCTAGGGCGATGGCTGATGTAAATCTGTTTGTTCTTCCGAGGAGAGGCAGGCAGTGATCCACGCCGTATCCTTTTTTGGAAATGCTCGGAAATACCGGACTGACAAACGCCATTTTAAAGCCGGGGCCAAGCGCATTGAACTCGCCCCAGCTGTGTGTGGAGGTGCTGGTGTATAGGCGCTGTTCATTAATAGCCACTTGGTTTCTACCTGCTGTGGAAAGATGCAGATGGGGTACGCCGTTTTCCCTAGAAAGTGTAGAGAATTGATGTGCGATAAGGCGCAGGCGTTCTTCCAGTGAAAAGACGGAAAGAATGCGCTCGTAATCCTTCTCGGATACAGTCGGTTTGCGAATATGAACATATACATGGGGCCAAGCAATCAAACTTTTTAGGATATAAATTTCATTGCGAGGGAAGCCGTTTAATGTGATAACATGCATTGCTATAGATAGATTTCTTTTCCTTTATCAATAAATTCTGCAGACTTCAGCTGAAGACCCTCGGCCACACTGTCCCGGATCTCCTGCGTAATTTTCATGGAACAGAATTTTGGCCCGCACATGGAGCAGAAGTGAGCAATTTTCGCACCTTCTGCAGGTAATGTTTCATCGTGAAACGCACGTGCCGTATCCGGATCCAAGGAGAGATTGAATTGATCTTCCCATCGAAATTCGAAACGAGCCTTGCTCAGGGCATTGTCTCGGTATTGAGCACCGGGATGGCCTTTCGCCAAATCAGCCGCATGGGCAGCAATTTTATACGTGATGACGCCATCTTTGACATCTTTTTTATTGGGCAGTCCCAAATGCTCTTTTGGTGTCACATAACAAAGCATGGCACAGCCGTACCAGCCGATCATGGCGGCGCCAATGGCCGACGTGATGTGGTCGTATCCGGGGGCTATGTCGGTCGTGAGCGGCCCTAGTGTATAAAACGGCGCTTCCTCACAAGTTTCCAGCTGTTTTTCCATATTTTCTTTAATCAGGTGCATAGGCACGTGTCCTGGTCCCTCCACCATAACCTGTACATCGTGCTTCCACGCAATCTTGGTCAATTCGCCCAAAGTCTCTAGCTCGGCAAACTGCGCCGCGTCGTTTGCGTCTGCTATTGAGCCGGGGCGTAAGCCATCACCCAAGGAAAAGGCTACATCATATTCCTTCATAATTTTGCAGATCTCTTCAAAATGGGTATATAGGAAGTTTTCTTGGTGATGGAAAAGACACCATTTGGCCATGATGGATCCGCCGCGAGAGACAATTCCTGTGGTCCGATTGGCCGTGAGATGAATATAGCGTAGCAACACGCCGGCATGAATGGTAAAGTAAGAAACACCCTGTTCTGCCTGCTCAATAAGGGTATCCTTGAAAATTTCCCAAGATAAGTTTTCTGCGATGCCATTTACCTTTTCCAAGGCCTGATAGATCGGGACGGTACCGATCGGGACCGGAGAGTTCCGCAAGATCCATTCCCGCGTTTCGTGGATGTTCTTACCGGTAGAAAGGTCCATGATCGTATCTGCTCCCCAGCGACATGCCCATACGGCTTTCTCCACTTCCTCTTCGATAGTGGAGGTGACGGCGCTGTTGCCGATGTTTGCATTTATCTTTACCAAGAAGTTTCTACCGATGATCATGGGCTCACTTTCCGGGTGATTGATGTTATTGGGGATTATCGCGCGCCCAGCAGCGATCTCCTGTCGTACAAACTCGGGCGTGATGTAGTTTTTTGGCGTATTGGCGCCGAAGCTGTTGCCGGGATGCTGCACGGCCAAGGGATCTATCTGAACGCTGTTTGCTTCGATACGCTGGTTTTCCCGTATCGCTACATATTCCATCTCTGCCGTGATGATACCCTGCCTTGCGTAGTGGAGTTGTGTGATATGTCGTCCTAATTTCGCACGTTTAGGACGATGTAGATAATCAAAACGAAGGTGATCTAAGCTGTTATCACGTAGTCTTTCCCGACCGTAGGAAGAACTTGCAGCTTCCAGTAGCTCAACATCATCTCGATCTAAAATCCACTGCTCGCGAAGTCGTGGTAGACCCTCTCGGATATTGATGTCGATGGATGGGTCCGTGTAAGGACCCGAAGTATCATATACAGTAATCGGCGCATTATCTGTTCCTGTACCATTGCTAAGCCTAGTTTTGTCGAGACTGATCTCGCGCATGGCAACTTGAATGGGAAACAATTCGCCTTGCACGTAAACTTTGCGTGACTTGGGGAACGGGGCGGTAGAAAGTGCTTTTGTTTGTTGGTTCATGATACAAATGTATTATCCGCCTTGAGTAGCGGTGATTATTAACAATTCTGCCTGATCGGGAACCGAAGTTTGTTGCCAAAGGGAACGTGGGACGACCTGTTGGTTCATGGCTACTGCAATTCCTTTTGGCTTTAAATCCGGAACCAATAAATCCAAGACTTCTTGCAGGGACGCGGGGTAAGGCTCGCGTAACTGATGATGTTGATTGTTGATTTTTAGTTGCATATCCTAATGTATGGTTTAAAGATACTTTAGGTATGCCTACAAAAGGCCGTTGAATAGCCCAAAAGAAGTGCACCTACTTTTCCCTCCGCTAGTATGAACTAGATCAGGTTCCAAGGGTAAAATCTCAGCCTGGTTTTACAGACACCCCTAAAGTATACGATACAAGTATAAGAATATATATCCGGAATAAGAATTTTTTTAATGTTAGGATGCATGTATGGGGTCGATTGCTGAAAGAATTTTCGTAGTATTGGTTATGCGCAAGGTCATCATGGTTTTTTTTGTCTTTACAATGCTTTATGGATGTGTTTCCCGACGTCCGATACCTCCGTCAGATGCGAAGCGTCAAGATAGTACCACATTGGTATTGAAAGAAGGGCAGACCGTATTTCTGGAAAGAGAACAGGTCAATTTGACATTTAACCGGGTGGTAGAAGATAGTCGATGTCCCGAAGGAGTAAATTGTGTTTGGGCAGGTATTGGAGCCGTAGAATTAACCGCGATGGGAACGTATACACGTCCCCAAACGTTCATCCTAGCAACGGAAAAAAATGCGAAAAAAAACTACGAACCATCTGCCGTTTTTAATGGCTACACATACCGTTTGAACGCATTGATGCCTTATCCTACTCAAGAAAAGTCCAGCAAACGAGAGACTTACAGCGTGGAAATTAGCGTGAACTGATGAATGATATTTCAGAAAAACAGCTAGCCAACCTGAACGATCGGTACGATGATAAATGCCATGGCCTATCTGACAGCGCAAATTCTTTTTGTTGATTTATTTTGCTTATTAGTTTATTTTTTCTTACATTTGTGTCGTATTAGATAACGGGTGAGCGAAATTACCTATGAAGCTCGCAAATAAAAAAGCAATGATTTGACAGAAATAAGTGTGATAGGCGGCGGCAGCTGGGCCACTGCTTTAGTAAAAATTTTGACGGAAAACAAAGTCCGTGTGCATTGGTACTTGCGTAGACAAGAGCAGGTAGATGCAATTAATGAGCAGGGGGTCAATCCTGACTATTTAAACTTTGTGAAACTAGATACCCATTATCTGGTAGCGTCCTCGGATCTGAACCACGTCTTGCAAAAATCCACTATTTTACTTTTTGTCGTTCCCAGCGCACATTTTCCGCAACTTTGTTCAACGATTGATGCAGAATCGCTGCAGGATAAAAAGGTTATTACCTCCATAAAGGGTACGGTCGGAAAAGAAAATGTTTTGCCATCAGCATTTATTTCTAACTATTTTGGCATTCCCTCTTCACGACAGGCTGTGCTAGCAGGTCCATGCCATGCCGAGGAAATCGGTATGGGGAAAAAAACGTATATGACGATTTGTTCGCCAAATGATGTCTTTCTGCAGCATTTGAAGCCGGGCTTCAGCAGCCGTTACCTATCTATCAATCTACATACAGACATCGCGGGGATTGAATATGCTGCAATTTATAAAAATGTCGTTGGCTTGGTATGTGGGATGGCCAAAGGGCTTCAATACGGCGATAATTTTATGGCTGTTCTGGTAGCCAATGCGATTTACGAGCTGCAGCTCTTACTAGAGGGGCTACATGTGGCGGACCATCGCATCGCTTGTTCGAGCTATCTGGGTGATTTATTGGTTACAGCTTATTCGCCCCACAGCCGGAACCGCAGTTTTGGCGAGCTTATCGGACGGGGATACAGTGTTGAACAGACACAGAATGCCATGTCCATGGTCGCCGAAGGCTATGCTGCTACACAGGGACTTTATGAAACAGCAAAAAATTTAGGGTTGAATATGCCCATTATCAACACGGCCTATCGTGTTCTTTATAACCACATGGCCGTTACTTCAGAATTTAAATTATTAGAAAGGAATATCATATGATGCTATTAGCGACGGATTTAGATGGAACATTTTTAGGTGGAAGCATGGAAAACAGGCTTCGCCTGTATCGGCTTATCAAGCAACATACGCATATACAACTTGTTTTTGTTACCGGACGTGGTGTGGAATCGGTGATTCCACTGTTGAACGACCCACTGATCCCGCGACCCAATTATATTATTGCCGATGTGGGCGCTACCGTGGTCAACGGCCTTACCTTAGAGCCGGTTGCTTCCATACAGGCCGATATCGAAGCGCGTTGGCCATCCACTTACGCGATACGTGAGAAGGTGCTTGAAGTTGCTCCTGTTACTTTTCAGGAGGTGCCGCAACAACGACGCTGCTCTTTTTTCTACGATTCGGACGCGAATTTGGATGCGATATACCAAGTTGCAGAAAGTTTTGACTGCGATATCATCACGTCTGTAGATAAGTATTTGGATGTGCTACCACGTGGTGTAAATAAAGGTAGTACCTTAAAAGCTTTGGTAGATCATTTGCATGTAGATGAGGATGCTGTATTGGTAGCAGGGGATACCCTTAACGACCTCTCGTTGTATAGAACAGGGTACAAAGGTGTGGTTGTCGGGCAAGCTGAACCAGGACTGATCGAACAAACAGCAGAGGATACCCATGTCTACCAGGCACAAGAGCCGGGTGCTGGCGGAATTTTAGAGTCTTTTTCGCACTTCCCTTCTTTTCAAAAATATGCGGATGAGGTTCGCAAACGGAAAATGCTACATCTCAAAAAAGGTTCAAATCAATTGGTCGTGGTTTACCATCGTTTACCCTTTGAGCAAGAAGTTGTAAATGGTAAATCAATCCGCGTGTCGCCAAAGAGCCCGAATGGCATCATCCCTTCCTTATTAGGCCTTTTCGAGAAAGGTCGATCAGGTATCTGGATAGGGGAGGAAGAGCAACAAAAAGATCGTCCGGAGATACCCAACGAATTAATTGACGAAGAGAGGTACCCACATTTGGTAGCCTCCACCATTAGCCTTCCCAAGGAAGATATCGATAAATTCTACCGTGTTTTTTCAAAAGAGGCTTTTTGGCCGACAATATTTTCATTTGTTGATAAGGCCAAGTTCAACCACGATGATTGGGAGCACTATTTAAAGATCAACCGTATTTTTGCCGAGCGGATAGCCAAGGAAGCCGATCAAGATGCTTTGGTGTGGATCCACGAATATAATCTGTGGATGGTGCCAGCCTATCTCAAGGCACTGCGTCCCGATCTACGCATTGGTTTCTTCCACCATACTTCCTTTCCGGCAGCAGATATCTTTAATATTATCCCATGGCGTAAAGAAATCATTGGAAGCTTGCTGCTATGTGATTTTATCAGTTTCCACATTCCACGTTACGTGGAGAACTTTATCGACGTATTGCGCAGCCACACTCCATTTAAGGTCGTTAGAAAAATCAATGCGGCGAAACAGTTCCTGACCTATAGCTGTGCGCTCGGCGTCGATCAAATGACGAAACTGATCGAGATTGACGGTCGGCAGATTCGATTGGGAGCACAACCGGTAGGCGTTAACATGGAAAAGGTAGAAAGCATCCTGAAGAAGTCCGATATCCGTAAAAAAATTGAAAGCGCCTTGGTGAAAAAATCTGAACAGGAAATGAGCACTATCCTCTCTGTTGAGCGATTGGATTACGTTAAGGGCCCGCTGGAAAAGATACAAGCATTTGGTGAATTTTTAGAGGAGTATCCCGAATATCGGGGTAAGGTGGAGTTGGTGAACATCTGTACGCCACCATCTCAAGGTATGAAGATTTACGATGATATTCGAGACGAAGTGAACAGAGCGGTGGGCGCCATTAACGGTCGTTTTGCCACAATGGATTGGGTGCCTATCCAATATTTTTACCGCGCACTTCCGTTTGAAGAAGTCGTTAGCCTCTACGCAAGCAGTGATATCGCATGGATCACACCGCTTCGTGACGGCTTGAATCTGGTTGCCAAAGAGTATGTCGCGGTTCAAGGTATTATTGGCGGAGATGGAGCGTTGGTTCTTTCGGAGTTTGCAGGTGCTTCGGTAGAGCTGCCCTACGCCATTCTGACAAATCCGTATGATACGAAAAGCATGAAGGAAAGCTTGCTGAAAGCATTGTTAATGCCGGAAGATGAGCGTGCTGCACGGATTAAAAGGTTGTATGATCAAGTAAAGTATTACGACATACATTACTGGGGGAAAGACTTCGTGAAAGAACTGGAAAAAGCGCGAAAAGGTTAACATCTTTTGTTGATACGGTGCTAGCGGGCAGTGGTTATCAATAAATTCATTACCTTAGTGCTTCTAAAAAAACAACGGATGAAAAAGCTGATAGTAGGCATGTTGACGTGGGGCTTTGTAGTGGTATCGAGCATTGCCAACGCGCAAATTGTAACAGATAACAGCAAGGAAGAGCTAGGCAAACCTTACCGACCTGAGGCTGATGCCCAGGCCGATATCGATAGCTTATTGCAGATAGCCAAGATAGATGGTAAAACGTTGATTATTCAGGCTGGTGGAAATTGGTGTATTTGGTGCCTTCGCTTCAACAATTATATCCATCGCGATGCGGAAGTGCGCGCCCTGCTGGAAAGTGACTTTTTATATTACCATCTCAACTACTCCAAAGAGAACACAAACGAAGCTGTGTTTGAACGCTACGCACCGAAAGGCAGCGCGCTGGGATATCCGTTTTTTATCATACTGAATGATCAGGGCGAAGTGCTCGCCGTGCGCGACAGTGGTTCCTTGGAAGCGGGACAAAGCTACGACCGCTCGAAGGTCTTGGCCTTCTTCAATAGCTATAGGCGATAGTAGCAGCTATTTTGATATGTTGGAAGAACTGCTGATTGAACAGGTTACTGCTGCTGTCACTTGGCGTTTGCGGCAAGTGGTGCTATACCCTGCAGGCACACTTGCCGATGTCATGATTGATGGGGATTTTGAGGCTACCCATTTTGGGGCTTATCACGATAACAATCTTGTTGGGGTAATTTCGCTATTTGCTGCAGGCGACAGTTTGCAGTTTAGGAAGTTTGCCGTCCGGGCAGACTACCAAGGCAAGGGCGTGGGAACTGCGCTTCTGCGCAGGGTATTTGCCTATGCCAAGGAATGGGAGATCACTTTAATTTGGTGCCACGCCCGCTTATCCGCGATATCGTATTATGAGCGGGTAGGTATGCACCAAGAGGGGATCCCCTTTGAACGAAATGGTGTGGGGTATGTGCGTATGACATTAGCGATTTAAGGCCCTTTAGTCAAAAAACGATATAGAAAGTAACGCTTTTTCGTCGTTGCTAGACCGGGGGAAAAGCGACGCGGCAATCTCACCTTATACAAATAAAGAGTGCCGCGTCATGCTTCCCCGAGAAAATGCATTTTAAGTGAATCAACCTTAAGATGGTTTTGTTTTATTAACTAATTCTTGTCGAGCAAGTGTCGAAATTTTGTACGGTTGTCGATAATCATCCATATGTTAATTAGCAAGAGCGGCAATGAAATGGCCAAGCCGCTTGGCTCGAAGGTGGAATTGTGCACGACGATACCGATCATCACCGGGAGGATGACAACCGAGCCCAAAGCCCGTGTCCTTGGAAAAATAAATAATATGCCGCCGACGATTTCTACCAATCCTACCAAGGGAATTATCCATTTCAGTCGCTCGATTGCAGCAAAAATTTCTGCTTGTTCGGGCGTAAGCGCTGGCATGGGCATGTAGTTGAAAAATTTGTTCAGACCTGCGTTAATGAACATCAAGCCGAATAGTAAGCTGAAGATGAATTTAATAATTTTCATGACGATTACGTTTATATTGTTGATCCTAGCAAATGTAGTGTAGAAATCTGTATTTCCAATAGTCGTTTCCATTTCTTGCCTTAGGGAAAGGCCTGGAAAAAACTTAAAAGGGTTGGCAGCTTTATTTGCCACCAACCCTGTCTATTATCTACGGAGCGGGTGCTCTTTATTTATTTCCGTTATGTCAACATCATCACGATTGGAGTCGCCCAACAGGTGTTCGGCAAAGTAGTCTGCCATTTTCCAAAAGAAGTATTCTGTCATGTTGCCGAAACCATGGCGTTGACCCGGCAAGAGCACGAAATCGAATCGCTTATTTGCTTTGATTAGTGCTTCGGCCATACGGATCGAGTTTGCGGGATGTACATTATTATCGATGTCACCGGTAGCAATGAGCAGTTTACCTTTTAAGTTTTTAGCCAATTCCGTGTTTTTTTCTATCTGATAGGAGAAGGTTGTATCACCTTTCGCACTGACCTTCTCGGCCACACCATGGTGGCGCTCGCTCCACCAGCGGTTGTAAATATTGTTTTCATGGTTTCCGGCGCCGGACACGGCTACTTTAAAGAAATCGGGATACACTAACATGGCTGCGGTAGACATAAATCCACCACCAGAATGCCCCGTAATACCTACACGATCAATATCGATAAACGAATAGCGATTAGCCAATTGCTCGGCAGCCACTTTTTTGTCTTCTAGACCGTAGTCGCGGAGATTACCGTAGCCGTAGGTATGGTACCATTTCGAACGATCGGGATGGCCACCGCGATTACCCACTGTGATCACGATAAAGCCCATTTGTGCGAGGCGATCAATCCGGTCCATACTGCGGCCGAAGGCTTTGTTAACAGCTTCGGTTTGCGGTCCCGGATAAACATACTCCACGATAGGGTATACGCGGGTAGAGTCAAAATCGAAAGGTTTGTACATCACCCCGTATAGATCGGTGATGCCGTCGCCCGCCTTCACACTGAAAGGCTCCGGAAATTTGTAGCCCGCCGCAAACAATAGATCCAAGTCGGCTTCTTCCAATTTCATGATCAGTTGCCCACTGGAACTATATAAGTGTGATTGCGGGACGGAGTTTACGCGGGATGAATTGTTGACGAAATATTTACCACTTTCACTCATCTCTACCTGATGGTCGAAATCACCTTTGTTCAGCAATCTCGGCTCGCCACCGGATAGCGGCAACGTGTAGTGATGGAGGTAGTACGGATCTTCATTACGCTCTTTCCCGTTGGCAGTAAAGGTAAATTGCTGTGTCGACGCGTCAAAACCAGTCACATCATTACAGTTGAACTCGCCATGAGTTAGTTGTTTGACTAGCTTTCCATCCTTATTGTATAGGTAGAAATGTCCCCATCCGTCGCGTTGCGACCAATGTATAAACTGACTCCCATTTTTGATGAAATATGGTTTTTTAATATCCAAATATACATTAGAGCGCTCCTCTACCACCTGACGGGTTTGACCACTGATGTTTACGGCAACGATATCAATTCGTTTTAGGTCACGGCTGGACCGGTTAATGTAGAATTCGTCGTTATCGCCCAACCAGTAGCTAATATAATATTTCCCTTTGTAGCTCGACTTGTCAGCATCTTTATTGTAAATGCCCACGGTTTGGTTTTTAAACGCGTTTATTGGGATCTTTTTGGCAGTTAATGCTTGTGCGTTAAACACGTATAGATCTACCTCTGTCGAGTCGATCTCACCCGGCATTAAATATTTGTAGGTCTCCAAGGTTGGACGCTGTTGGCCAACATTGTTGATGACCCAAAGCGGACTCAGGTGACGGTTGTCTTTACGGGTCAATGCGAAATATTGTCCATTTGGGGACCAAAGTAACCGCACACCTTGCCGTTTCGTGGTTTCGTCATCCTCTTTGTCGCCCCCTGTAGTGGTGCTGTACTGATCGCCTCCCCAAGCATAATGTTGTACGCCATCTGTCGTGAATTGGTGCTCGACAATAGTGGAATCCTTTTCGTCTTTCAAGGCTTTGGCATAGTTTGCTTTGTCCATCCAGTAAAGGTTGTAGTTTTTTGCAAAGAAAATACGGCTGGTATCTGGGGAAAAGCTCGCCCAGTATGGTTTTGGCTTTTCTTTACTGCTTTCTTCCAATTCTTTAACTTGTTTCGTGGCGAGATCATATTCTAGATAGAATATTTTCTTTTTGAGTGTGTCAGATTTGTTTTTGAGCTTCCCGATTTCCTCTTTGCTTTTTACCGTGTCCTTCGTGCTCTTGACTTCGAAACGGAGGCGTTTTTCATCATCCGTAAATGTTAAGTTTTCGAGCGATAGGTGTTGTGCATCGAACGGGTTTTTTACAATGCTCGTTACCTGGGCTGCAAGATCCGCATTATTGAAAAGAAGTTGCCGTGATTTTGCCTGTGGATCGACCAAATACCACTTCTTTCCGGTCGAAGTACGATATTCATACCAAAATCGGTCGCTGTGATTTATCCAATTCGGTCGGACATCGGTCGAGAAAATAAGATTTTGCAACTTGGTTGGAGAGAATTTTGCAGCTAAGCCATAGTTGGCCTTATCGGGCTGCTTTTTTTGCTCTTGAGCTGGCGAAATAAAGTATATGCCAGCCAATAGAACGGTGCAGAGTTTTCGCATATTGGTGTTAGTGATTTTTTCGCTAAAGTAGCGAAAAGTGTAACCTATATCGGCGGGCTAATTGTAAAAATTTAACGACATGAAAGTTTTGTGGCGTTCGCCCTAATGTGGGTGCGGTGTAAAAAGACGAGCGCTGCGCACCAGCTTATTTAGCAGATATACGTTAACTAAAAATGATCGAAGAGGACGACAGCTTATGACGGGTCCTAGAAACAGGGAGAGTGTACAAGCTATACGGAAAGATTATTACCGTTTTCTTTCATTCTCCGATAGGATCTCAAGGTCTTTGCAAAAGTTAGCAGCCAGCGTTTCGTCAGTCGCCCAAGATGTAATAATACGCACGGCAGCGTGTGTTTCATCGATCTCGGTCCATATATAAAAGGCATATTTGGCAAGAAGTTGATCAATCACTTTTCTTGGTAAAATAGGGAATAGCTGGTTGGTTTGGGGAGGTGTCAAGAACGAAAATCCCAATGCTATGAGACGGTCGGCAATCTGCTGGGCGCAACGGTTAGCTTTTTTCGCAAGATTAAAATATAGATCATCTGTAAATAAGGTGAGAAATTGTATACCTAAAATGCGGCCTTTGGCTAGTAGCGCACCTTTTTGCTTGAGGATGTAATCAAAATCCTCAGCTAGGTCTGCTGTGCGGAATACAATGGCTTCTCCAAGTAGTGCGCCGTTTTTTGTTCCGCCAATATAAAAGACGTCTGTATAGGAGGCGATGTCGGCGAGGGATAAATCATTGTCTTTCGCCGTTAAAGCGTGTCCCAACCGCGCGCCGTCGAGGAAAAGAAAAAGGTCATGCTGCCTACATATCGCATGCAACGCCATAAGTTCGTCTTTGCGGTAGATTGTTCCTAGTTCGGTAGAATTAGAGATATACAACATTTTCGGTTTCACCACATGTGGGCGCAGTTGGTGCGCGGCTATGACTGCGGCAACGTCTGACGCTGTTACTTTACCATTTACCGAATCCACGGTAATGATACGGTGTCCGATAGCTTCGATGGCTCCGGTTTCGTTGGCGTAGATATGGCCGGTTTTCGCGCTAATTACGGCTTCATGCGGTCGCAAGAGGTGAGAAATCACCAATAAATTGGCCTGGGTTCCGCCAGAAACGAAATAGATCGGTGCCTCCGGATTGTTGATCTGGCCGCGAATCGCTTCCTTCGCATTTTTGGAATAATGATCTTCGCCGTAACCTAGCTCTTGCACAAGATTACTGCTGAAGAGTTGTTCCAAAATCAGGGGATGTGCCCCTTCGGCGTAATCATTTTTAAAGTTGTACATCGCGTCGTTTCAAGCTACAAAAGTACGGTGTTTATGCCAACCATTGGTTTTTTTCTAAACTTTTAGGTAGTGAAATAGGTTCTTTATTTGAACAAAATTAAATAGACAGCTTATGGCAAAGGAAAAATTTCAGGTAGTAAAGTCGCACTTTACCATTTTAAAAAATGCAGTAACAGGTTTCATGGGCGAGGATGGTCTAAAATTTAGCGCGTCATTGGCCTATTACACAGTGTTTTCCTTAGGTCCAATGTTGGTTTTGATCATCTCTTTGGCTGGTGTTTTTCTCGGTCAAGATGCTACGCAAGGAAAAGTTTACGAAGAGCTGCGGGAATTTGTCGGTTCGAGTGCGGCGCAACAAGTGCAGGAAGTTATTGCGAACCTATCTCTTTCAGGTAAGTCTACCATGGCGCTGATCATCAGTGCGGTGACTTTGCTTTTGGGAGCCACTACGGTATTTGGGGATATTCAAAACTCCATCAACAAAATTTGGCAAGTGCGCCCAAAAGTGAAAAAAGGATGGGTAAAGTTGATTAAAGATCGACTGCTTTCCTCGTCGCTTGTTATTGGACTAGGTTTTTTACTGGTTGTTACACTGATTGTAAATGGCATTATACTTGCGTTTACCGATCGTTTACAACGATTTTTCCCTGAGATTACGGTTTTTTTGTTTAGTTCGATTAATTTTTTGATATCCTTCGGGGTAATATTCATTTTGTTTGGCGTAATTTTTAAAGTGTTGCCAGATGTCAATATCAAGTGGAAGACTGTCCGTTCCGGTGCCTTGTTCACTGCATTGCTATTTGTTATTGGACGCTTTGGAATTGGCCTATACATAGAGAGCTCAAGTACAGAATCCACGTATGGCGCAGCGAGTTCAATTGTGCTAATTTTACTTTGGGTTTACTATACGGCAGCGATTCTGTATCTAGGTGCAACCTACACACGGGAGTATGCCGCTTATAAAGGGGTGCCGATAGAACCATCAGAATTTGCCGTGCATGTCGAGCTGCAAGAAACAGAGCGCGAAGTAAAAGTCGTTCCACCATCGACAGTCGGAAAGGAAGTTAGCGCGGATTAGTGCGTATAACAAAAAGCTATATATAAAAAAGGCATCTTAAAGGGTGCCTTTTTTTTTTACGAATGTCCCGTCCTGAAATATGGATACAAAAAAGAATCGTTATGGAAGATCATACACATTACATTAAGCGCACCCAGCGTGATTACACGATGAGTTTCAAGCTTACTCAAGAGGAGGAATGCGTTTGCAGTCTGTTAATAATGGCAATGCGTATACACGTAGCTACCAATACAATTCCTCGGGAAGCGTGATATCGGATGGTGCAAAACAGTTTAAGTATAACGAGCTTGGGCTTCCCAAACGAATTGACGATAAAAATAATATTCAAAAAGTTGCCTATATTTACGATGCAGAGGGACGCAAGCTTATCAAAAATGGTATCCAAGAAACTAGACATTATATAGACGGAGTTGAATATTTGGTAAACGGAACGATGGCAACCATAGATTTATTGCATACACATAATGGTTTAGCAAGACGAGTAGGCAACAATTATCTATTTGAGTATTTTTTAAAGGATCATTTAGGCAACACGCGTGTGGTACACGACGGTTCTGCAAATGTATTACAACAAACCGACTATTACCCTTTTGGACTAGAAATCAATCGAAAAATTAGCTCAAAGACAATATTCTTTTGATAAAAAATCGGTCACGGGTATTTCCTCAGATTGGGGAGATATTAAATCACGTGTTGATATAAGTAAAAATTGGGTAATAGGAATTAATCAAAATGGAAAATATATCTATATGTCTTCCTTTGATTCTAAAAGCATGAAGGATTTAATGAAGCAATTACGAAAAAATCAATAGCATGAAAATCTTTAGCATTGTCTTATTGTTGTCTACTTTGTTTACAGGCTGTGTTGCAAAAAGGGACATTTCTGGAAAGTATATGAATTCCGTGTTTGGGAGTATTGAGTTTTATAATGATTCGACTTACTATTTTGAAAAATCTACATATAATTTATTTTCCTATTCGTCAGGCGCGTGGAAAAAGTCTGCATCGAATTTTTTAGTGTTTTCTAGCGATGTCAAGAACGTGGCTGCTCCCTTGCTTTTAGAAAATTATGAATTGTCAGAGGGAGCCAATTACAACAGCATTAAAATTACACCCTATTTGTCTGATTTAGATAGTTTACAGGATTACCAGTGCTACATTTTTTTAGATGATGAATATTACAAAAAGGTGAGGTGTGATTCTTTAGCGGATATGTATGTTTCTAAGCATTTTAATGATATTTATTTTAAGATAGCAAAAGAACCATTGCTTTCAATGACGACGGCTATTTCGAAGCCTTTGACTACAGAGAAATTCACAGTTAGTAGTACATCAGGGAATATAATGAGTTTTAAGCTGTTCATAGAAAATTATAAATTCTTTTATGAACACTTTGATAATTATGTGCTTAAGGTTGGAAAAAAAAACTTGTTTTTTTTAGACCCCTATCACAATAAATGGTGTAGAATAAAGCGCATGGATAAGCAAAAGAACATATTTTCTTCCTTTGGTAAATCGTTCAGAAGAAATCCTTTAAAAATAGAGTAGTGTTTCTCTTATCGCCTTGATTCGCGATATCAATAATAAAAGGCTGTTTCATCAATCGAAACAGCCTTTTTGATTACAGTTTTGTCGGTGAGCAGCCCTGCTATCTACCAAGTCCTATTTTTATAATTTCGCTCGATATCTTCCAGTAAAGCCGTTGCATAATCCACGCCATTGAGTTGTCCGGCGTGCATGAGCGCACCGGGGCTAAAGACATTGATCTCCATAATCTTGTCTCCGACAATATCCAATCCGACGAAATACATACCATCTTCTTTCAGTTTTTCCGATACTTGGCTGACCGTATGCAGAATGCTATCGTCAATACCTGCCGCTTGAGCTTTACCGCCTTGATGTATGTTGCTACGAATATCGCCTTGTTGCTGTACGCGATTCACACTGGCGTATTTTCCATCCACGACTAGGGGCTTGCCATTAACCAAAAAGAAGCGAATATCTCCTTTCGCTGCAGCAGGAAGGTATTCTTGTGCTAAAAGATAGCCGTCACGTGCAATCACTTCTACAGTCTGTTTGAGGTTATGCCGTTCATCTTTCTTTTGCAGGAACACATTTTTCCCGCCAGAGCCTATCAAAGGCTTTAGGATCATTTGGTCTTCCTGTTGATCTAGAAAATGAACGACGTCGTCGTAGCTACGCGTAATTACAGTTTTTGGCCGAATATTTTTTGGGAAATATTCTAGGTAGAGCTTATTGGTTGCCTGCATAAGTTTGTCCGGGTCATTGATCACCCATGTGCCCTGCCGCTTGATCAACTGCGCAAACTGCAAGGCTGTTGCCGAGGCCCAAGGCCGGCTGATCATATCCAGCACAGGATCATACCGGATCCACAATACATCCATCTGTTTTGCATCGATAAATTTCTTTTTCTTCTCACGCAAATTATCCAACAATGCCTCTTCATCGGCAATATCTTCGCTAGGTTCCAAAATTCTACAATGTGCCCCTACGCTGTGCTCGTCGTGATACGAGAAATCCGCTAATCCGATATAAAAAATTTTGTGCCCGCGTTTGTGGGCCTTGAAAGCCAATAAGGTGGTTGTAAAGCTGACCTCCTCTTTATGGGTTTGGTTGATTAAAAATGCGATGTTCATACGTATATGCTAGTAATTTATCATTTTAAAAATGCTTGCGAAATGGTTGACCTTTTTAAGTTTATTTACATAAGGTTCTTGTAGATAACGCGGTTTCAATAAAGGTTGTTTTAGAATCCCGCGCTGCATCAGGTCGGCAATAATGGGTAGATAGTCTTCACGTATTTTGCCAATGGTTAGAATATCCAAATCTTTGCCCTCCTGTATGTATTCTATCAGTTCCATGAATCCTTGAAGGTAAAGCGCGTCCTTTGTCAGTCCACCTGAACGATATACACGCATCGTCATGCTGAACGCTGTTTCTTCGTCAAAACGAAAATCTTCATGAAGCATATCAAACGTTTCCACGAAGGAGTGCCCAAGAAGCATGTAGCGTACCGCCAACACGCGTCCGGCAAGGATACGCAAGCGATCGTTTGTCAGTCCGTCTACCATGTATTCAGCGAGTACAGCCAATCCCTCTTGCAGCTGCTCATAGCCCGGAACTCCTTGACGGAAGAGACTGAATGTTTGCTCTTTTCCGTTAAAATAGGTGATGATGTGTGTACCTACCTCGTGTTGGATAAGGGCTTGTGCGCGTTTTCGGCTGATGCGGTATTGTTTACTGATATTCAGTACGCCATGGTTAACCATCACGCCAGCGATATCATCTCGAATACGGATGCTCGTGCCGAAGCGCGGTGCCTGTTGTTGCAAAAAGGAAATTTCTTCTCTGGCCAACTGTGCAAATTGCTGCGCATCGAGTTCGTCCTCCTCGGGCCTTTCCGTTTGGGGGATGCTGTCAATGGCGATGAGAAGCGCCTTGGCCACTTCATATAAACTATCGCTGACATTTCCAAAAACCATGAGGCTACCGTGTTTGAAATCAGGCGTTCCCCGAGAGGCCAACATCGTCATCATGTCGTCCAGCTCGCGACGTTTGTCTCTGAACAGATAAGCAATCGTTGGATCGTAAATATCTTCGATGCGTAAATTGTACAAATTGCGTTTTACAATGTCAGGATCAATAGGCATCGGTCTATAGTGGAATTTCGGCGTCTTCCTGAATTTTTCTTTTTTAAATTGTAACCAAGCGTCATTGGCGTTTATGGGGGTGGTTAGGAGTAAAAAATCGAACCGCTGACTTTCCTTTGCCAAACCAGCATCAATCTCGTAAATGTGTTCATTCAAGCGTTCGTGTACTTTCATTCGGAAATGCGCCGCACGAACGTTGGTGTGTAATCGTACAAATTCAAAGAATAGCCTAGATAGGCTTTTTGCTAATGCTTCACGCATATTTCGGAGCAATATGGGCAGATGTTTACCGTCCGTATCCTCGTATCGTTTCCGGATAGATAAGCCCAGCGACAGCACAAGGTTATCTTTGGCATCCTGTACATCGGCCAATGCCGGGAGATGCGGTGGGCTTGGAAGTTTGGTGCCTTTTTTTAAATCTACGAGTAGTTCCTGCGACTCGGTACGGATGTTCTTTGTGAGGTATTCTGCCAATTCCAATCCGTTTTTTTGTGCCAGATGCACCGCCACATCGCTTGTTTGCTCTTCTTCAATGGCATTCCAAACTTCCACTAAAAGACAGGTTCCAAACTCATCAGCCAAGGCTCTAGAGATCTTGCGAATCCAGCTGCCGATTTCATCAGCGGCCTTTTCGGGGATGAAAATGATACTAGCCAATTCAGATTTTGCCAGTTCCGCTAGCAATCGATCTTTGCCATCCAAAGGTGTTCTATAGATGAAAATGTAGGGAACGATCTTATTAAAAATTATTTTCCCTGTATTGGGTATCTGCTTGTGGATCGGCCTGTTATCTTTTATTGCTTGTAGTACTTGCGGCAATATTTTATCTTGAGCTTCCATCGGACAGCATGTTTTGTAAATCCTTGAGTGCATGCATCAGCAACTGTTTATAGGCCTGTATCACGGGTGTTAATGGCACCCCTGTCCACTCGTCCATGAAATCTTTCCGAAACTCCACTGAAAGCACACAGCCTTTATCGCCATATTTTTGAAGCAAATACTGCGCAAGTTGGCCACCTTTGAACTTCACGTTTTCGCGGATGTCAATGTTCGTGTCAAGCACTTGCTGCGCCGATACGGTCGCCATAAACCGATCGATAACGGGGCGCCATTTCTCGTCGTTATACAGCGTACCCAAATTTATCTGTGGGTTTACGACTTCGTCGACGATTTCATCGGGGCTTTTTCGCTTTGCGTTGTAGCTATGGATGTCGAAGACAATAAAATAACCATGCGCTGCAATGCTTTCCGCAATCCACATATCTATTTTTTTATAGATAGATAGGTAATCTTGCTGAAGCTGTTGCAGTAGGTGCTCAGGGGGAAGCTCCCTGTAAACCTGAAGCCCCCATGCCATTTCCGGATGGCGATAGATGGCTTTTTCCAAGGTTCTATTGATATCCAATTGAAAACGGGATGTCCGTACGATAAACTGATTGCAAGGAAGTTCAGCCATACATCCCGTATGTGGATCTTCCTCGCGTAGACGCTCGTCTTCGTTGAGCTGGTAATAGCTTTCCAGCATAGGACTGATATGGTGCCCGTCGTGGATGGCGAAAGCCCAAAAGGCATTAGCTGCTTTACGTACATTAAACTCAAATAGTGTCGGCATACAATAAGGTTTTATTCTTTGTATTGATAACGTGTTAAACAATAAATAGTTTTGATTATGCCTTGGATAAGGGCGAGGTCTTCAGGCTTTCATCAGATCTCGCCCACGTGCTTTTAAACGAAATTGACCCAACGGGAATTTAGGCATTAAAATTTCGCTGCAAAAGCCTTAAATGCTGCGAGCACATCCTTTAAGAATTTAGATGTTTCCTCGCTATTCAGATGACCCTCGTCATCAAATAGATTTTGTATGTTGGCAATATATACTTCCGGTTGCTGAAGAGTCGGCATATTTAAAAAGACTAACGATTGCCGAAGGTGATGATTGGCGCCGAAACCGCTGATATTACTAATCGAAGTAGAAATGACAAGCGCCGGTTTTCCATCCCAACTACTGCTGCCGTAAGGACGTGAGCCTACGTCAAGCGCATTTTTTAAGACAGCTGGGACCGATCTGTTGTATTCTGGCGTAATGAAGATAACGCCTGCCAATGATTTGATCTTATCACGGAACGGTTTATACTCCGCAGGACTGCCTTCTTCGTCGAAATCTTGATTATACATACTGAGTTGGCCAATTTCGATCAGTTCGAAGGTGTAGCCACTCGGTGCATTCGCTATAAGAAAATTTGCGGTTTTCTTACTGAATGACTCTTTTCTTAAAGAGCCGACAAGTATACCTATTGTTTTTTCTGCCATAATGTTTCCTTTCTTTTTCTTAGGGAACAATGATGGCGCCATTAAGTTTTGATAAAACGGCCGAACCTAAAAGATACCGGAGGGGCACAGCGGGCTCCTCCGGCATGATGGCTATTTTACTTCAATGACTGTTCCTTCTTGCTTATCGGCAGGAGGTGGAGTGTCATCTCTTTGCTTCTCTACCGTGATTTTGCATTCGGTCAACAAAGCCGCTAAAGCGCCGATAGCAGCAAATATAGGGGCAAATACAACGCCTACCACACCGATGGTAACCGGGAAGCTCATTAACTCTTTGCCCGATTTGTCGGATATGCTGATCTTGGTGACATTCCCTTCGGCAATAATTTCTTTGATTTTCTTCAGGAGGTTCTCGCCATTGACGAAAAATGTTTCTTTAATTGACATAACGATTCTATTTTAATACATTTAATAATACAACAATTTTATGTTTACCTTGTTTACGGAAGCTGCAGCTTTTCCAGCATCTGCATCCGTATGTTGGTTTGATGCTGCAAAAGCTTGTCATAATCCGATTCCCGGTCGGTCAGCTTCATGACGAGCACAAACAGTTCTATGGCCAAGAAGAAAAGCATAAACAGCAAATAAACGAATATACCAATTTTTGACGAGGTGACCACATCGTGCAGCAAGGTAAGCTCGTCCAAAAATCCGGTGGCCGCTTTCAGTTCGTTCTCTTTGCGCTCTTTGATGGTTGTAATGGAGGCTGCCAACTCAAATTTCTTGGTCTGCAGTGTTTCAATTTGTTTATGCAGTTGCTCCATTTCCAATTTCTTGGGGTTCTCCATGACCGAACGATTGGTAGTCTGCGTGCTATTAAGTTCCTTGCCAGTATTGTCTTTTGTTACACTTTTGTTGGTGTAAGTAGTGACGATGACCGGGTTTTTCTTAAGGTCTAGGCTTACGGCATCGTATTTTTTTGTGGCCGAGGCGATCAAGCTGTCCAAGTCGGCTATTTGTTTTTGCAGATCCGCTTCAGATTGCTTGACGGCCAGTTTAACCCGTTCGTCCATCACTTGGGCCTTGCGGAGCTCGATGTCGTCTTTAAAGGTTATTTGATCCATAATAAAGGCACCCAGAATAGACATCACCACGGCCAGCAGAATACGGAAACCACTGGACCAGGCGCTTACCTTGGTGGATAGGATAATGATGCGCTCGATCTGTATAATGACAAAACACATCAACAGGGCACCGGCGAGGCCGCCCACCATGCCGAAGTGGAGGTATCGCGTAGCAAAGCTGTAACCGATGAAAAACCAAACCAAGGTAATCAGCAGCATGGCTGAGGTATATTTTTTTACGTTTTTTGACGACTGTTCACTGGAATTTTTTACGAGATTGTAATTAAATCCCGTTAGGAAACAGCCGAATTTCAACCACCAGTCTTTCATGTGCTAAAATTTTTTGGATAATAAATACGTTTGTGTGATGGAGGCCATCCCTTTCATAAAACCACGTTTGTAGGCCAATACGGCGCGTTCACATAGACCGGTGTCCGTTTCCAAAGAATTTTCAAAAGCGGCAACTTTGGCAATATGTGCCTGCAGGTCGGTCTGCTTGATCTTAAGCTCTTCTACAAGATCTACTAGGCCCGCGCGTCCGCGGGAATGTATATGAAATTCCAAATCTTTCATCAGCGACTCATGGTAAGTCTTCACTTGGTGTATAAGGATTTCTAAATCATATTTTATCAGGCGCAGGTTATCGTTTTTGTAACCTTCGTCCGGGCTTATCAAGGCGTCGTTGAAGCCGCGACCTTCGAAATCCTGCTGCAGATAGGCATAGATCAAAAATATACCTTGATTATCGTGTACAGAGGCACCGTTCAGCTGGTTGTGATCTACCTTAGGTACCGATGTGCTGTCGGGCGTCAGTGCTGTTGGCTCTATCGGTGTTGCCGATAGCTCCTTCTTATTAAATTTTGAAAACCATCCCATCGTTATTGCTTGTTTTTGGCAAAGTAAGTTGCCGAGAGGTATTTCTGACAGCTATTTTAGGTGAGTGGTCGTAAAAATTAGGCGAAAGCCCAAAGAACGTCGGTGAAAAAATGTCGAAAAGTCTGTAACAAAATAGTTAATAGCACTACTAATGTAGAAAACTAAAACTTTAGCCGATGAGTTTACAGATAACCGGATTAACAAAAACGTATAAAAATGGCGTGAAGGCGCTGGACAATATTCACCTTGAAATAGGGAAGGGGATGTTTGGCCTATTGGGGCCTAATGGGGCGGGCAAGTCGTCGCTGATGCGGACCATTGCTACCCTGCAACAACCGGATGCCGGTGGTATCCGCTTTCGCGATATCGATGTGCTAAACGATAAAATGGGTTTGCGCAAAGTGTTGGGCTACCTCCCACAAGAATTTGGTGTCTACCCAAATATTTCTGCCGAAGAGCTATTGGACTACTTTGCGCAGCTGAAGGGCATAACCGTGAAAAGTGACCGGAAGAAAATTATTCAAGAGGTATTGGAGATTACCAATCTGTTTGATGTGCGGGATAAAAGTGTAAGCGGCTATTCCGGGGGGATGAAGCAACGTTTTGGTATTGCGCAATTGTTGCTGAATAGGCCACAGCTAATTATTGTAGATGAACCGACGGCTGGATTGGATCCCGCGGAACGTCAGCGTTTCCTAAATGTGCTGCGTGAAATAGGCACGGACAATACCGTTATTTTCTCCACCCATATTGTGGATGATGTACGGGAGCTATGCCATGAACTGGCGATCCTCAACGGAGGTCGAGTGTTGTATCGCGGTACAGCGCAGCAGGGACAAGATATGTTGGCGGGCAAAATATGGACAAAAACCATCGATCGCGTCGATTTTGAGGAAGAGAACAAGCGCTACAATCTGATTTCTTCCAATTATAATCCTGATAACTCATTGAACATAAGGATGTACCATGAAGTGAAGCCGGATGATTCGGTGCACGACGCTAAGCCCATATTGGAAGATGTTTATTTCGTAAACCTAAAGCAGGAAGTCGTACATGTTTAAGGCCATTTTTACATTTGAGCTAAAACGCTGGTTTAAGAATCCTGCGTTTTACATTTACGGAGCCCTTTTTTTTGTATTCGCACTTTTTACCATGGGTAGTAGCTTAGGCGTTTTGGATCAGGCCACGGCGACGACCTCCAGCCCGGTATACGCCAATTCGCCAATGAGTGTGAGCGGTATGTTGAATGCGTTATCGATTTTCGTTTATTTTGTTCTTCCAACTATCGTGGGAGCCTCCATTTATCGTGATTTCCGGTATGGCGTCCATCATGTGCTCTATTCCTATTCGTTGGATAAAACATCGTACCTCTCCGCTAAGTTTCTGAGCTCGCTCTTGGTTACCGTGCTTATTGTGTGCATGACAACGCTGGGTTTCTTGGCGGCGCAGTTGCTCCCCAATGTAAATCCAGAGTTGCTGGGTCCCAATCACCCATGGTCTTTTTTACAGGCGTATTTCTATTTCGTCATTCCAAACTTAATCTTATTTGGAGCCATAGTGTTTGCATTAGTTACCTATACACGAAATATCTACATCGGTTTTATATTCATTATTTTTCTTTTTGTGCTGGACGCTTTCCTAGGGCAGTTGCGTAGCAATATGGATAATGAGTTTTTTGCCTCCTTGATTGACCCTTTTGGCTTCGATGCAATGCGCTACGAAACCAAATATTGGACCGTGGACGAACAAAACGTAAACAACATTCCATTCCGCGGGGCGATCCTTTACAACAGATTGATCTGGGGGGGATTGGGGCTAGCTGTGTTGGCTACGATATACCTGACTTTCAGCTTCTCCTATGCAGGACTGCAAGTGGGCAAGACAAAAGCATCAAAACGCGTGACTAAAAACAATTTTGGAAGCATCATGATGGTCAACCTTCCAACGGTAAAGTTGAATTATTCATTTTTTTCTTCCTTGAAAACGGCTTGGAACCTCTCACAGCACGATTTTAAGTACATCATCAAAAACTGGGTATTCATCATCATGATGATATTTGCGGTATTGATGGTGGCGGTGATGACCTCTTCAGCGGGACAGCTATATGGGACGGAAACCTATCCCGTCACTTGGATGATGCTGCGCAACACCGGTAGCATTTACAGCTTTTTCCTGACGTTGATTATATACCTGTTTTCAGGACTGTTGGTGCAACGAGCGAGTTTGGCGCGCATGAACTTGTTGGTCGATGCGACGGCTATCCCCAACTGGGCGATGTTCCTCTCGAAGTTTATTGCCATGCTCAAGATCACTTTGCTCGTGCTGTTCGTCAGTATGCTGACAGGTATTGGATACCAAATTTCGAAAGGATATTTTCAGGTGGAAATTGGACATTACCTCTATGAGCTTTTCGTGCTGGATATGTTGAACTATGTTTTGTTGATCCTGTTCGCCCTGTTCATACATGCCTTTTTCAAAAACTATTACATCGGATTTTTTGTCTGCTTGGTGATTGTTATGGTGATGCCTATGCTATCCAAAGTTGGTCTGGAACAGTCTATTTTTAAATTCAACCAAGGGCCGCGCTACAGCTATTCGGATATGAATGGCTACGGTGACGTAAGACATTATATTTGGTACAAGGTGTATTGGTTTCTGTTTGTGCTTTTTCTGAGCGGCATTACGCTATTATTTTGGCGCCGTGGTATCATTTCGAGCATCAAAGATCGTTGGTTAACCGCAAAAAGCCGAGCGACAGCGGCGATCTATATCCCGATGTTGACTGCGCTATTGCTTTTCATATCCTTGGGATTTGCCATCTACCGAGAGAAGAATATCGTTGACCGCTATGTGTCGGCCAAGCAGCAAGAGCAGGAACAGGTGGATTATGAAAAGAAATACAAAAAGTACCAAGGCAAGGCGCAGCCTCGTATTGTGCAGGTAAAGGTACAGATGGATATCTATCCCTCCAAGCGTGATTTTGTGGCCAAGGTAGACTACGTATTAAAGAACAAGTCGTCGGTCGCCATTGACTCTGTTTTCATCAACTACAATGATCTGGTGGATTCCATGCGCCTTGTTGGAGCCAAATTGGTCTTAAAAGATAGTTTGGCAGATTTTGATATTTATAAACTGGATCGTCCAATGGCGCCTGGCGATAGCATACAATTGTTTTCCCACGTTAAAAATAAGCCAAACAACTTTTTATTTGATCGCTCGGTTATTTTGGAAAATGGAACCTTTGTTAACAATAGTTCTTTCCCGAGCATAGGTTACCAAGATGGCGTCGAACTACTGGACAATGATGTGCGCAAAAAATATGGTTTACCCGCGCGCGATCGGATGGCGGAACCTACGGATAAGAAAGCACGGCAAAATACCTACATTGCCAACGATTCCGATTGGATACGCTTTGAAACGGTGGTGAGTACGGACGCCGATCAGATAGCTATTGCGCCAGGAATCCTCCAGAAGGATTGGAAAGAAGGCAATCGCCACTTTTTCCATTACCAAATGGATCAAAAGATGCTCAATTTTTATTCGTTCATCAGCGCGCGCTACGAAGTAAAAAAGGAGCATTGGCAGGGTATTAACCTGGAAATATACTACCACAAGGGACATGAGTACAACCTGGATCGCATGATGGCATCGATGAAGAAATCGTTAGCATATTATGGCAGCTCGTTCAGCCCGTATCAATTCAACCAAATGCGTATCATCGAATTTCCAGTAACGCATGGCACCTTTGCCCAGGCGTTTGCCAATACGGTTCCGTTTTCGGAAGGGATCGGTTTTATCGCTCATGTGGATGATAGAAATCCCAACGCCGTGGATTATCCCTATAGCGTGATTTCGCACGAACTTGCCCATCAGTGGTGGGCGCACCAAGTGATCGGAGCAAACGTCAAGGGATCTACCATGTTATCGGAGTCTATGGCAGAATATAGTTCGCTCAAAGTATTGGAGAAGACTTATGGTCATTTTCAAATGCGCAAATTTTTGAAAGAGTCGCTTGATAGCTATCTTACGGGGCGCGGCAATGAACCATTTAAAGAAAATCCACTGATTCTCAACGAAAATCAACAGTATATCCATTACAATAAAGGAGCTGTCGTGATGTATGCCATGAGTGACTTTATGGGGGAAGAGAAATTCAACAGTTTTTTGAAAGACTATGTCTCGCATGTAGCTTTTCAAGAGGCACCCTACACCACATCTTTGGAATTTGTGGATCTGCTGAAGCAACATACGCCAGACTCCTTGAAGTACCTCATCAAAGACATGTATGAAACAATAACGGTCTATGACAATAATGTGGAAACGGCGACGTACAAGAAGTTGTCTGACGATAAATATCAGGTCGATATAACGTTCAAAGTTCAGAAGTACCGCACGGACGATAAGGGGAAACGCGCTTACGAGGATGTGAAAGGACAGGCATTGAAAGAAAAGGTTGGAAAAAAAGAATTACAATCATTACCGCTGCAGGATTATGTAGATATCGCGGTATTCGGCGAGTCGAAGAAACAGGGTAATGCTGATGTCGATAACGAGATCTATATGGCGAGGCACAAGGTGACGAAGATCAACAACAAGGTTTCGTTGATCGTATCCGAACTGCCCAAAGAGGTTGGCGTCGATCCGTATAATAAGTTGATCGATACCAATTCCGATGATAACCGGAAAACACTTTAAATGATGTAGGCGGTATAAAGAAGATAAAAGCAACTACCTTTCGTCACTGCGAGAAGGAGGAACGACGGCGGAGCAATCTTAGAAAATAAAAATGCAGATTGCTTCGTCATACGTCCTCGCATGGCGCATTTTGAAGTCGATCAATGATCTTTTTGGACGGCTTTTTTTTGCTTTATTCTCGCTCGGGGTCTCGTACCATCAATGCCATTCGTCGCGGCCTAACATCTTTCTGTTTGTGATTTCTACCGTATCTTGCATCGCATCAATCTTGCGCTTGCTATCAAGTTTGGGTTGTCCGGCGTCTACCCACGCCGAGAACCAATAGCATCCAATTCGTCGGATCGATGCCCGCATTCTACGTTCGACCATTCCTTGCATACGGTGGTGATACGCTTTGGTGTAGGCGTCAGAATAGGTATACATCAGCATATTGTTGCGGTGTATGTAGCTGCGCTGCTGATCTTTCGGGAATTCTTGAGCAAGCTGCCGTTCGATAGCAAGTACAGCCGCTACGCGCTCATGGCTCTCTCTAACGATGAGCCAAGCGGTATCTAGGGGGCTTTTGATGTAGGTGGCCTTACCGACCAACAGCTTGTAGCGGCTGGCAAACATTTCCGGAATGCGGCTTTCCCAAAAGGCATGGATACCAATTTGCCCAGTATATTGGCCGTTGTAGTTTCGCGTTGTATGTAGTGGCACATGGGCGTCGGCCAGGTAGTGGCCAAGGTCGGCAGAATGTCGGATGATGCCTTGCACGCTTTGTTCGCGAAATGCTTTGACCAGCTTTTGGTAGGTAAGATGGATCTGCCAAGGGATAATACCATGCGCGCGTAGTTGACGCTCCTGGTATTTTTCTTTAGCTTTTGACCAATGGATCGGTATGGAATCGATCTGTCCGCTATCGTAGTCGTCGATATCAATATAATGACGTGGAGATTCTAACGTGTCGACGTAACATCGTTTGTCTGGATCGACAGCTTTTTCTGTAACAAGGTGGATGTTCTTTTTGTAAAACGCTGCTAGCTCCGTGGGGAGTGTGTGTACGGCATGCCGATTGATAAGCTTATGGGCAAAAAATCCCCAAGAGGAAAGCAATAGGATCAAGGGTATGCTTAGGAAGCATGTTATTTTATACATAATTGGTTTGCTTATTCCCATTAAATTTAAGCAAAATTCTGTAAATCTCCTCTTTTGTTACATCCGTTTTAGGTTTAAAATTTGTACTTTGGAGCGGAGAAAAAAAGCAGTTATGAAAATACTCTACGCGGTTCAGGGTACGGGAAACGGGCATTTATGCCGTGCCTTGGACATCATTCCGATTTTGCAGGAGCTGGGTGAAGTTGATGTGCTGGTCAGCGGTATACAGGCAGACATCCAACTGCCTTTTGAGGTGAAATATCGGCTACACGGCTTAAGCTTTATTTTCGGTAAGTCGGGCGGTGTGGATTTATGGCGTACCTTTATGAGTTCTACGGTACGCAAGTTTGTACAGGAAATCAATCAGCTTCCGGTAGAACAGTACGATTTGGTAATCAATGATTTTGAGCCTATTTCTGCTTGGGCTTGCCAAACCCGCGACGTGCCCTGTATTGGCTTGAGCCATCAAATTGGCGCCTTGGATGCGGCTAGCCCGAAACCCGATGAAAAGGATATGTTGGGTAAGTTTATCATGAAAAACTACGCGCCTGCGAGCAGTTCTTATGGCTTTCACTTTAAGGCTTACAGTAAGAATGTTTTCACACCGGTCATCCGGCAATCTATCCGGCAACTGGAACCAAAAGATTTGGGACATTACACCGTCTACTTGCCCTCTTATGACGATGCGCATCTATTGAAACATTTGTCGAAGTTTCCGGATATTCAGTGGGACGTATACTCCAAACATAACAAGAGGCAGTTTACATTGAAAAATGTGACCATTAACCCGATTCAGAGCGACAGCTTTGTGAAGAGCATGGCCGATGCAGCGGGGGTCTTATGTGGTGCTGGTTTCGAAACGCCGGCGGAGGCGCTGTATCTGGGTAAAAAGCTACTGGTAGTACCCATGAAAAATCAATATGAACAACATCTTAATGCAGCAGCTTTAGAGCAGATGGGTGTGCCGGTGATAAACAGTCTGAAGCGAAAATATGAATATGCCATGGAGGCGTGGTTAAATAGTAAAAATAAAGTGCGTGTCGACTACCCCGACGAAACGCGGGAGATCGTGACAAAAATTGTAGAAAAACATAAGTAAAAAATATGAAGAAGATTGGATATGGCGTATTGGCATTGGCCCTGATACAGACTGCAGCGGGACATGCGCAGGATCTGAAATCGGCTGGTGATTCGGTGTCTTACGCTCTTGGTATTGATGTGGGATCGTCTTTGGCGAGCAATGGAGTGAATATCCGTCCGGAAAGCTTTTTAAAAGGCTTGAATGACGGTGTGAAAGGTGCTGACAGGTTGATCGGCCAGGAAGAAGGTATCCGCATTATTAAAGCGGCTTTTGCAAAAGCCGCAGAAGAGAAAGCGAGCCTGCTGAAAAAAGAAGAAACGACTTTTTTTGAAAGCATAAAAAATAAGGCCGAGGTGAAGCACCTCAGCGACGGCCTCTACTATGAGGTGTTGAAAGAAGGTAGCGGTGCAAAACCAACGGCTACCGACGAGGTGACGGTTCACTACAAAGGGGCATTGGCTAATGGAAAGGTGTTTGATAGTTCCTATGAAAGGGGAGAGCCGATAGATCTAGGGTTGGACCGCGTGATAAAAGGATGGCAAATGGGGATTCCTTTGATGTCGGTAGGATCTAAATACAGGCTGTATATTCCATCGGAGCTGGGCTATGGTGAGCGCGGAGCTGGAGGCGATATTCCCCCCTACAGCGCATTGGTGTTTGAGATCGAGTTGTTAGGAATAAAGGATAATAATGCAGTTAACTAGACTGGGCAGTTCCTCGTTGATGGTGTCGCCGGTCGGCCTTGGTGGCATGTCGCTGAAGGGCGGCACGACAAAGCATAATACCGAAATCTTGCTACAGGCCGTAGACGCGGGCATCAATTATTTTGATACAGCCGATCTCTATGAGCGTGGCATGAATGAAGAACTGATCGGTCAGGCGCTTCGTTCAGTACGTGATCAAGTAGTTATTGCGACGAAAGTTGGTAATCAATGGCGTTCGGATGGCAGCACTTGGGACTGGAAAGCGTCGAAGCCCTACATCATCAAGGCTGTGGAAGCATCGCTTTCGCGGCTACGCACTGATCGTATTGATCTTTATCAGTTGCATGGCGGCACTATTGACGATCCTATTGAAGAAATCATTGAAGCCTTTGAAGAACTTGTCAACGCCGGGAAGATACGCTACTATGGTTTATCCTCTATTCGACCCAACGTGATCGGTGCTTATGCCGAAAAGTCAAACATCGTGAGTGTAATGATGCAGTATAGCCTGCTTGATAGGCGACCGGAAGATGTTTTTTCAATGTTGCAGAAAAATGGGATTGGCCTGATTAGTCGCGGCGCACTGACGCAAGGCTTGTTGATCGATAAGCCCTTGGAGCAATATCTGCAGTTGACGTCCAGTGAGGTGGGACATGCCAAACGCAGTGTAGAGCGATTGGCGCAAAAGTTGGGTGTGTCCACGTTGCAGGTGTTACTTTCCTATGTGCTGAGCCAAGATGTCGTAGATGTAGCGGTAGTAGGTGTACGTACGTTGGCACAAATAAGGGATCTGCAAGCGGCGAGCCAAAAACTAATGCCATTCTCTTCAGCCGCATTGGCCGACTTGACTAGCGGTTTGCGACGTTTAGCGTATATGGAGCACCGATAAGCTATTTCTTATCCTATATCAATGCGGGGGCGACGTTTTTGAAGCATATTTGTATTGTAATTAACAAAAGAAAGGTTTACTTATGGCAAATTATGTATTTCATGCGGCCGCAAGTCGCGGATATGCCGATCACGGATGGCTACGTTCTAAGCACACGTTTAGCTTTGCCAACTATTTCAATCCCGAGCGAATGAACTTCGGCGCCTTACGCGTCTTAAACGATGATCAGGTGGCAGCAGGTATGGGCTTCGGTGCGCATCCGCACCATAATATGGAGATTATTTCCATCCCCTTGCAGGGCGATCTAGAGCATAAAGACAGCATGGGCAACGTGGAGGTGATTCGCCATGGCGATGTGCAGGTGATGAGCGCCGGATCGGGGATTACCCATAGTGAATACAATAAAAACAAAGATCAAGAGGTTCGTTTTTTGCAAATTTGGATCATACCGAACGCAACAAATGTGGAACCTCGATATGATCAGCTGACCTTGGATGCCAAGGACAGGCATAATACCATACAGCAGGTCATCTCGCCTTCGCCTGATGACGAAGGTCTTTGGTTGCATCAGGAAGCGTGGTTCAGCTTGGCACATTTCGATGTGGGGCAGGAGCAGGTTTACAGCTTCAAAGGAAAAGGCACTGGTTTATACGTGTTTACCTTAAGTGGAACGATAGAAGTGGATGGACGGATATTGGCAGACAGAGATGGACTCGGCATTACGGATGCGCAACAGATAAGCATCAGGGCCACGGCCGATGCGGAGTTCCTGTTGATGGAAGTGCCCTTGATCTAACGCTATCCTATCCCAAAGAAAAAGCGTAGCAGATGGTCTTAACTGCTACGCTTTTTTTAACCGGTTTTTTCTTCACCTAAGCCAATACGAACTGCACATCGGCATGGAAGCGTACTTCTTCACTGACCATCACGCCTCCAGTTTCCAGCGCCGCATTCCAAGTCAATCCAAAATCTTGGCGATTTATTTTTCCAGAGACGGTGTATCCGGCTTTCTTATTGCCCCATGGATCTTTCGCCAGACCACCAAACTCAGCAGTGAACACCGCAGGTTTAGTAACGCCTTTAATTGTCAAATCACCCTGCAGAGTAAATTCATCATCGTCAACCTTTGTGATCTCTGTGGAAGTGAAGGTGATATCGGGGTATGTCGAGGAATTGAAAAACTCGTCACTTTTCAAATGTTGGTCACGCGGCTCATTTTTAGTTGTAATTGAATTGGTCTTTATTTCAACCGTAACTTGTGCGCCGGTCAGGTCGGCCGACTGCGTGTCAACCGTGACATTGAAGTCTTGAAACTGTCCTTTGACATTGGATATCATCATGTGTTTGACTTTGAATTCAAGCTCACTGTGCGCTTTATCTAAATTCCATGTTGCCATAATCTTATTGTGTTTTCTGTTTTTAATGATGAATCAAATTTCATGCATAAAATTTACGAGTGCATTGATGTAGGATAAGAAAATTGCATACCGTACTAGTTCTTCACCTGCATTTGTTTGACTAAGATACTGTTATGTAGATTAACTAAGTGATAGAGATAACGACTTTTTTACAAAAGGAGTGACATGCACTAAGATGATTAATTCCTGTTCGTTATGTCCAGTGTTTGATTCATCCATCGGAAGGCTGTCAATGCTTGATCCAACTGTTGCCGCGTATGGGTGGCCATCATCGACATCCGGATACGGGCGTCTTTTTTTGCTACGGCGGGATACATAATACAATTGGCATATATTCCGTGCTGAAATAGTATGTTGGTGGCTTTTGCCGTTAATGCAGGATCACCAATTTTCACAGGGATAACGGCAGACTCCGTTTTGCCGATATCAAAACCCATCGCAAGTAGCCCATTTTTGTAGTAGGCAATGTTATGCCAGAGTTTTTCCATCCAAATCGGCTCTTCATCCAAGAGTTCGATCGCGCGGAGGGCAGAATACGCGAGCGATGGTGGCATCGTTACGGAAAAAAGGTGTTGCCGCGACTGGAATTTAAGCAAACGTATGATCTCAGGCGTTGCCACAACGTAACCGCCTAGACTGGCAAAAGCTTTACTAAATACGCCAGTAATAATGATGTCGTCTTCTGCCAGCAGGCCTTCTTTCTCCAATACCCCACGTCCGGTTTTGCCGTGCACCCCGACGCCATGGGCGTCGTCAATAAGGAGGTATGCCCCATAACGCCTAACGAGTGTCAAGATATCTTTAATACGTGCCAAGTCGCCATCCTGCGAATAAACCCCGTCGATAATCACAAATTTATTTCGATAGATGTTTTGATAACGCTTCAAAATGTCTTCCAGATGTTCGATATTGTTGTGTTGAAAAGTCTTTATGTTGGTGTTTAGGCAACCCTCGTAAATGCTTGCGTGTACGCCCATATCCAAAATGGCAATGTCCTCCTTTTTTAATAAAGCCTGTATTGTAGCGCTGTTTGCGGTGTAACCCGTTGTGTAGAGCATTGCTGTTTTGCGTCCGAAAAAGCCTGCGATTTTTTCTTCTAGTTCTTGATGATAGCTATAGTGTCCTCCGATAGCGGGTGATGCACCTGCCCCCGTCCCGAACTTTAGAATGCCAGCTATAGCGGCTTCTCTGATTTTGGCGTGCTGTGTGAAACCTAAATAATCGTTTGATACAAAGTTGACATAACCGCCCTCTTTAACCATGGCGTTACCTTTTAGATACAATGCGTTTGCACATCCTGTTTTGTTTTCCAGCCGGTAGTTAAGCCTGCCGTTCGCGTCGAGGTAATTTAGGAAGTCGTCAAAAGCTTCTGCCCGTTGCGTTATCGACGCACCAGCAATATTTTCGAAGTCCTTGAAGGTTAATTTTGGATAGTCGGTTTTTTTGATCATGATTCGTGAGTTCTCAATGTTGCCTGGGAAATCTTACAACAAATTACAGCTTTTTATTGAAATTATAGGGCTGGAATCATAAATTGAGAACAGTTTTTTTATTAGCAGCCAATTGACAATCGCTATTTAACCTTAGCAAACGTATGCGAGGGAGCGCTCGGCATTTCAATCCATTTTTTTAAAAAAATACTAGCGAAAATTTATCAAAAATTTTGACGATATTACGTTTAATGCATATACTTGTCTAAGCTTTATTACAAATTATGAAACCTATTTTTTTGTTGACCATCACGTTCGTTCTATTTATCACGACATGGAACGTAAACACGGACAGTATGCCCGAGCTAGCAGCATTGACTGCTGTTTTTTTTCTGTTTTTTATTTACGTTATGCGCTTGCTGCGACGCATGCAGGCTGCTGAAAAAGGACGATGATCATGCGATCAAATCGATATCAGTAGATATAGTAGCACCGCAAGTAACGATCCTATAATTGGGCCTACCACCGGTACCCAAGCATAGGCTATGTCAAAATTCGATTTGTTCTTAATTGGCAGTAAGGTATGTACAATTCGTGGCCCTAGATCGCGTGCTGGATTGATTGCATAACCCGTTGTGCCTCCCAAAGAAAGACCGATGACCCAAACGAGAAACGCGACGGGAATAGCGCCAATGGAGCCTAAGCCTATTGGCGTCTTGTCGCTCATCATCGGTTCCGTAAAATGGAGGATAGTAAAAATGAGCACGAACGTGCCGATAATCTCGCTGATCAGGTTGATCGGAAGATTTCGGATGGCTGGCGCCGTGCAGAAAACCGCCTGCTTTGTAGCTGCGTCTTCCGTGCGCCCAAAATGATCCTTATATACCAGCCAAACGAGCGCCGCGCCGAGCATGGCTCCGATAAATTGGGCGGCAATATACATCATCGATGTTTGGACGTCGAGTTTACCCAGCACGAGGTTGGCCAGGGTTACCGCACAATTAAGATGCGCACCACTGTACGGGCCTGCAATGGTGACACCAACAAAAACGGCCATTGCCCAAGCGGTACTGATTACCATCCAACCTGCGTTGTGGCCCTTGGTATCTTTGAGCACCACATTGGCCACCACGCCGCCGCCTAACAAAATCATGGCACCGGTACCGATAAGCTCTGCAAAAAATGGGGTCATAATGTATAATTTATCGTGTGTATACTAAGCGTTATAATTCGCCCAAAATTTAACGGTCTCTGTGGCTCGTTTCCACTCGTGAAGCTGGGATTCATGATTTTTCTTGGGATCGAAACGGAACGTTTTGTCTTCTTTCCAAAGACGCTTCAGCTGTCCGATATCTTCCCAAAAGCCAACCGCCAATCCGGCTAAATAAGCCGCACCAAGAGCGGTAGTTTCTGTAATAGCTGGCCGCACAACATTGGTTTTTAGAATATCTGCTTGGAATTGCATCAAGAAGTCGTTTTGAGTCGCTCCTCCATCGACACGTAGTTCTTTTATAGTAGATGGAGCGTCTTTCTCCATGGCTTGGAGGATATCATAGGTTTGATACGCTATGCTTTCCAACGCCGCGCGCGCGATATGACTGTCATTGGAACCACGGGATAGGCCCACCACGATACCCCGAGCCTCTGCGTTCCAATGTGGCGCTCCTAATCCCGAAAATGCAGGGATCAGATATACGCCTTCTGTATCGGAAACTTTCGATGCTAAGTCCTCGATGTCCCTCGCATGACGGATAATGCCGAGCTCATCTCTTAGCCATTGTACCACCGCACCGCCAATAAAAATACTTCCTTCTAGTGCATATTGCACCTGCTCGCCGATTTTCCAAGCTACAGTTGTCACCAGCTTATGGGTTGAGATTACGGGCTTGTCTCCGATATTCATCAATATGAAGCAGCCCGTGCCGTAAGTATTCTTTACCATGCCCTCTTGCGTGCACAATTGTCCAAAAAGTGCGGCCTGTTGATCGCCTGCGATCCCGGCAATCGGAATAGAGCGGCTGCCCAGTTCGGTGCTCGTTTCGCCGTATACCTCGGAGCTACTTCGAACTTCGGGAAGCATAGATACCGGAATGTCAAATATATCGAGCAGTTCTTTGTCCCATTCTAAGCTGTGGATGTTGAAGAGTAGTGTACGCGACGCATTGGTGACGTCGGTGATATGTTTTTTTCCATCGGTAAGATTATAAACAAGCCAAGTATCGATCGTGCCAAAGGCAAGATCTCCTCGCTCCGCCAGACTTCGCGCGCCTTCCACATGGTTCAGTATCCAATTTATTTTTGAAGCAGAAAAATACGAGTCGATCAGCAAACCTGTCTTTTCCTGTATAAGCTTGTCTAAACCTTTTGCAGCGATAGATTGGCAGTATTCGGCCGTACGGCGATCTTGCCACACAATGGCATTGTAAATTGGTTCGCCGGTCTTTTTGTTCCATACAACCGTCGTTTCCCGTTGATTGGTGATGCCGATCGCTTTTATTTCATCCAGCTTTATTTTAGATTGCGCGATGACCTCGGTTAATACGGCCAGCTGCGTGGACCAGATTTCTTTCGCATTATGCTCCACCCAACCCGATCTGGGAAAGATCTGTGTAAATTCCTTTTGTGCAATATTTTCAATCTGTCCCTCTTTATCAAATAGGATAGCTCGTGAACTGGTGGTGCCTTGGTCCAATGCTAAAATAAACTCTTTTTTCATGCTTTGCGGGTTATAGAATACTTATTATCTCATTTAAATGCTGTATTTGTCGACGAGCTCTCTGTAGGTGCTGAGTTCCTTTTCGATCCAAGCTTGGTCATGACCTAGCTGCGCAGCCATCGTGCTGGCAACTACTGGCGCGGCCTCCCACGAAGCTTCTGCATCCAACAGCAATAACCGGATGCGCCTGGCTAAAAAATCTTCGACTTTACAAGCCATCTCGTTCTGCACGGCCCAGACCACTTCTGCCAAACGGAAATCGTATTTTGGATGGATTTTCTGCGCAAGATCCTCGTTGCTGCTCATCAGCTCCTTTATTGCAGCAAAATCTGATCCATATACCTGCCAATGTCCTGGCAGCTTTTCCAAACTATAGCCGTGCAGGTGCAGTTTATGTGTTTTGCAGGCCTCAGGTGGCAAATGGTGCTTTTTGGCAACAAGATCAACCGTTTCTTCACCCATCTTGCGATAGGTAGTCCATTTCCCGCCCGTGATAGTGATAAGCCCAGATGAGCTTTCTATCAACTTGTGATCTCGCGAAATTTCCTTTGTACTGTTGCCCTCACCACTTTTAGGTGCCGCTAAAGGTCTGAGACCGGCGAATATGCTTTTGATATCCGCTCTGGTCGGGGGGGATACGAGGTAATCTTTCGCCGTGTCCAATATAAAGTCCAGCTCTTCTTCTAAGGGGCGAGGCTCAATTTGGTGGGCATTCAGCGGTGTATCTGTGGTTCCTAGTAACACTTTATCATGCCAAGGTACACCAAAAAGCACACGGCCGTCGCTCGTTTCAGGAATCATCAATGCGTCATGATCGCCTAAAAAGCTTTTGTCGATAACGATATGGGAGCCTTGACTGGGACGTACCAAATTCTGGTGGTGTATGCTGTCCATCTTTAAGATATCGTCGACAAATACGCCCGTAGCATTCACGACTGCTTTTGTATGTACCTGATAGGTTTTTCCACCGATATTGTCGACAAACTGTAGGCCACTGACATAGCCCTGTGCATTCTTAATTATGCTCGTTACTTGGCTGTAATTTAATACGGTTGCACCTTGCTCTTGAGCTGTCTGCGCCAAATTGATAGCCAGTCGCGCATCGTCAAATTGTCCGTCATAATAACGTATGCCTCCCTGTAAACCTGCTGTCTTAATTTTCGGCAAACTATCGACCACTTGTGTCTTATTCAGTAAGGTAGATTTTCCAATACGCAGTTTGCCAGCCATCCAATCGTATATCTTTAAGCCGATCAGATATTTCATTTTGCTGAAAAATGAATAGGAAGGGATGACGAAGCTTTGCACGACAGATACGTGTGGTGCGTTTTTAAAAATTAGTCCACGCTCCTTTAATGCAGAAAAAACTAGCTTTAAATCCCCATTAGCCAAATACCGAACACCGCCATGAACAAGCTTGGTGCTTTTACTGGAGGTTCCCTTTGCGAAATCATACTGCTCGAGCAATAGGGTTTTGTAACCTCTCGACGCAGCATCAACAGCTATCCCCAAACCTGTTGCCCCACCCCCGATGACAACAATATCCCATAATTTGTCCGCTGAAAGGCTTTTTATGGCTTCGTTTCTCGTCATATTCATGCTGATATATTTCGTTAATTTTTCTTTATGTGTAAATTTAACAAAAAACGTAAACAAACGAAGCTTTTTGAAATATTTAATCAGCGATTGACGTCTTATGCTGGAAATACGTATCTTGTCGCTATGAACAATGTAGAACGGCACCAATATATCATCCGCCGGATTGCCGAAGAAGGCCATGTTGCGGTAGTAGATTTGTGTAAAGCGTTGAAGGTCTCGTCTGTCACCATCCGTAAAGACCTGCAGTTTTTGGAGGATGAGATGTTGCTATCCCGCACACATGGAGGAGCTACCGGCGTAAATCCTTATCAAAAAGATCGAACCATTAATGAGAAGGTGCAGTTGCATGCCGACGCAAAAAAGCGTATAGGGATGGAGGCGGCAAAGCTGGTTGAGCCTAACGACTCTATTATTATTGCGTCCGGAACGACAATGCAGTTTTTTGCGAGAGAGATTGTGCCGCAAGGTGGGCTTACCGTTATTACTTCGGCAATCAATGTAACGATGGAACTGATTAAGCATGAGGAGGTCGAGGTCATTCAATTGGGTGGGGCAGTGCGCAAGACTTCATCCTCTGTCATGGGAAGTTATGCGGAGGAATTATTGGCCGATTTTTTTTGTTCAAAATTATTTTTGGGTGTCGATGGTATCGATGCTGATTTTGGAATTACAACAACCAATGCGCAAGAAGCACTATTAAACCGTAAGATGATGGAGGCGGCCCATCAAGTCATCGTGCTGGCCGACTCTTCCAAATTTGATCGAAAAAGCCTTGGAAAAATCGCTGCTTTAGCTAAAATAGACATGTTGATCAGCGACGCTATCCCGGTAAAATATCAACAATTTTGTGACAATTTTGGTATTGATTATAGATTTTGTTAACTTTAAAGTATAATCTTATACTAGCTACTAGAAAATGAAAGAAAACAACACTTCAAGACGTGATTTCTTAAAAAAGACGTTGATTGGAGCTGCGGCGTTCAGCATTGTGCCTAGGCACGTTTTGGGCGGTAACGGTTTTTTGGCTCCCAGCGACCATTTAACTAAAGGTGTAATCGGTGTAGGCTCGATGGGTCGTGGGCACTTTGCGTATGCCGGAACCAAGACGGTGGCCATATGTGACGTGGATACTCGTCATTTAGCCATAGCCCAAAAGGACCTAGGCGGTGGAATTAAGGAGCATCATGACTACCGCGAGCTTATTCAAAACCCAGCCGTGGATATTGTGCACATTGCCACGCCTCCCCACTGGCACGGCATCATGGCTGTGGAAGCTGCACGATCAGGTAAAGATATATGGTGCGAAAAGCCGATGACGCGCACAATAGGGGAAGGAAAGAAAGTAAAGGAGGCCATTGCCCAACACGGCAATATCTTCCGCTTGAATACTTGGTTTCGTTTTGATGCCAACTTCTATGGCATGAACGTGCCGGTAAAAAAAATTAAGAAATTGGTGGATACCGGCATGATGGGCTGGCCACTAAAAGTGACAATCAGCAAGCATACAGGTTTTGACTGGAAGTTTTACTGGGTAGGAAAAGAGAACCTTCCTGTGGAACAGGCTCCAAAGGAATTGGACTACGATATGTGGCTGGGACCAGCGCCTTATAAACCCTACAGTACACATCGCGTCCACACGACATTCAGGGGATATTGGGATTATGATGGCGGTGGTCTTGGCGATATGGGTCAGCATTACTTGGATCCCGTGCAGTATTTTTTGGGTAAGGATCAGGAAAGTCCGGTGAAGATTGAGGTCGATGCTCCCCAGCAGCATTTTGATGCGGTGGGTACTTGGCGCAAGATTACCTACACCTATGCTGATGGTTGCCAGATAATCTTGGATGGTGCCGGCACCGAAGAAGGTCAGGCCTATATCGATGGCCCGAAAGGAAAGCTGTACAAAGGTTTCGTTTCGGATATACCTGATTTGGAGCGCAAGCTTTCGCAATACCCTGAACCTGCTGCGCAGGTCACCGACTTTGTGGAAGCTTGTCGGACGCGGCAGAAGTTTGCCTTGAATGAACAGAACGGCTATTACTCGGCCACGTTGGTCAACTTAGGTCTCGCTGCTTTACGTTTGAACCGTACGTTACACTTTGATTCCGACAAACAAGAATTCGTGAACGACGAAGGAGCCAATAGACTGATCAATCAACCGATGCGTGGACCGTGGACTATCTAACCAACAGAGAAAATGAAAAAAGTATTTAATACGTTGTCCGTTTTGCTTATCCTGCAAGGAGCAGCTTACGCACAGCAGCCATCCAATAGAACATCAGTCACTAAGATTGCCGATGTGTTGGCACAACAACCTGCCGAAGAACAGGTGAAGTTTATTGCAGCAATGGATGAGTTGGAGGCGTTTACTTCCGATGATATCACGAACTTGTTGATGGGCCTGAAGGGCAATAGTGCAGAAAATATTCCGATTACCTATGCTGCGAATTCCTATGGCTTCTATGTGATGCAGCCGCGTAAAGAAACGGCTCGTCTCCAGTTTTCGCAGGGTCTGATTCAGGCGCTTGATCGCTTGCAGGACAAGCAGCACAAGGCTTTTGTATTGCAATTGCTGAAGCAGGCTGCAAAAAACGAAGCGATCGCCGCCATCGTGCCCTACCTTAGCGACAGCGACCTGGTAGACAAGGCAGCACTCGCCTTAAATGGCATTCGTACAGCAGAATCTGCGAAAGCGCTGTCTGATGCCCTGCAAAAAGCCGATTCGGAAAAGACAACGACCGCATTGATAGCCGCCTTGGGTGATTTGCGCTCGAAAAGTGACGAGGATGCGATCATTGCCAGCTTAGGCCGCTATGATAGCGAAAATTTTCAGCGCACAGTATACACCGCGCTGAGCAAGATCGGTGGTGCTAAATCCGCGCCTGTGCTGTTGAGCAAGTTAAAGGCGGTGAACTACAGCTTTGACAAAACAAATATTGGCGGACTGACGCTTGACTATGCGCAGCAGCTGTTGCGCGAAGGTAACGATCGCTTGGCGCTATCGGTGGCCAACGCCGTTATGAAGGGAGCCACTGGCGCACAAGCGACGACGCTGCAGGTGGGTGCCCTCAGTCTGTTGATGGATGCGAATCCGCAAAAAGCAAAGAAACAGCTGATGAAAGCGGCGACCTCGGACAATGCGTTGTATCGCAACAGTGCTTTGTCATTATTGAGGGAGCAAGCGACACCTGCAGACAACAAGAAGCTCATTGCGATGCTAAAAACGGCTTCGCCAGAGGTGCAGGAAAGCATATTCAACTATTTGGCAAAAACAGGGGATGCAACAGATTTGGCAGCCCTACAGGCAAGCTTGCCTCAAATGAAGGATACGCAAGCCAAAATTGCGGGCTTAACGGCTTTATCGTCGCTCGGTAAGGAATCTAATGCAGCCTTTCTTATCCAATCCGTAAAAGGAGCGGATGAGCCTACTGCACAGGCGATTTCGGGCCTGTTACTCTCCAGTCGGGATCCGCAAACGGTGGCTCTGATCGATGCTGCATTGTCATCCGCCGATGCGAAAACGCAATTGCTGTTGTTGGATATCCTGTCGAAACGGACGGATGCAGCCTCTTCCAAAGTGGTTTTGCCTTTGGTTGCTTCGACAGATCCGCAGGTAAAGCAAGCGGCTTTGAAGGCTTTACCGACAGTGGTACAAGCGGATGACTTTGACACCGTGGTGCAACTGCTTGCGGCAGCGCCGGCAACGGATGCGCCGGCATTGCAAAAGGCCTTGACTTCGGTATTGCAGTCCAGCACAGATCGGGATGCCAAGGTACAGCGATTGGCGGCAAATATTTCCCGTTCGGCAGCACCTTCGGCCGCCAATTACTTTCCGGTTTTTGCGGGCATAGGCGGTGCAGATGCACTGCAGGCAGTGAAGAATTACCTGCCCAATGCGAGCTTGAGAAGGCAAGCGCAGGAGGCTTTGGCCACTTGGTCCAATCCGGAAGTATTGCCTACGTTGATTACCCTCTCTCGGGAAGAAAAAGGAGATGCTTTTGATGCAATTTTCGCCGGTTTGGTTAAACAGGTGAATGCAAGTACCCATACCGCTGAGCAGAAGACCCTATATTTGAAAGATGCTTTTGCATTAGCCCGCAATGTAGCGCAGAAAAAACTGGTGCTGGCTAGCCTACAACAGACGGAAACTTACCAAGCTATGATTTTCGCCGCCCAGTTTCTTGATGATGCTGAACTGAAGGGTGTCGCCACGAACACCGCGATGAGTATCGCGATGGACAATGCGGATTTTACAGGGGCCACTGTACGCTCTATATTGGAAAAAGCGATGGCTAACCTGTCGGGAAGCGAAAGCTCGTACCTGCGGGAAGCTATCGTGCGGCACTTGGCCGAAATGCCGAAATCGGAGGGCTACGTTGCTTTGTTCAACGGGAAGGATCTTTCGGGATGGAAAGGACTAGTGGAAAACCCTATCAAACGGTCTGCAATGTCGGCCAGCGAATTGGCGGCAAAACAGCAAATTGCCGATGAACAGATGCGCCAAAGTTGGAAAGCGGAGAACGGTAGCCTAGTATTCAGTGGACACGGCGACAATATCGCAACAGTCAAGCAATACGGTGATTTTGATCTTTTGGTGGATTGGAAATTGGATCCGAACGGAAAGGAACCTGATGCGGGTATTTACCTACGTGGCACGCCGCAGGTGCAAATATGGGATATATCGCGCACAAATGTAGGGGCTCAGGTAGGATCGGGGGGCTTGTACAACAATCAGAAAAACCCGAAAGATCCGTTGAAAGTGGCCGACAACGCGCTGGGCGAATGGAATACCTTCAAGGTGCGCATGCGCGGCGAAAAGGTATGGGTATGGCTCAATGGCGAACTCGTGGTGGATAGTGTGACCTTGGAGAATTATTGGGACCGTAACCAGACGATCTTCCCAACGGAACAGTTGGAGCTGCAGGCGCACGGATCGCAGGTTTGGTACCGTGATATCTACTTGAAGGAACTTCCTAGAAAAGAGGTCTACAGCTTGTCGGAAGCCGAAAAGAAGGAGGGATTCGACCTGTTGTTTGATGGCACAAACTTGGATAAATGGACAGAGACTTCTGCTTACGAGATTACACCCGAGGGTTTTGTACGCGCAAATCCGGATGCAAAGTTTGGTAAAAACCTATATACCAAAGAGCAGTATGGCGACTTTGTGTATCGCTTTGATTTCAAATTGACGCCGGGAGCAAACAATGGTGTCGGTATCCGCACACCATTAGACGGTGATGCTGCTTATGTGGGCACGGAGATCCAAATTTTGGATAACGATGCGGATATCTATAAAAATCTGAAGGAATATCAATATCATGGCTCGGCCTATGGCATTATCCCGGCGAAGCGTACGGGCATGAAGCCCATAGGGGAATGGAACAGTCAGGAAATACGCCTGAAAGGCGACAAAATTCGGGTAACACTCAATGGCGTCGTGATATTGGATGGTGACTTGGCGCAGGCATCAAAAAATGGTACATTGGACGGTAAAGACCATCCAGGATTGAAAAATGCCCAAGGCCATATCGGATTTCTTGGTCATGGCTCGGAAGTCTTTTTACGTAATATCCGAATAAAAAGATTATAAGGGGCATTAAAATCCTACCAGGAAAAACGTCTCCATGCATGAGCTTGCGCCCATGCATGGAGGCGTTTTCTTTTTGATGGTAAGAATCGTTGCTTAGTAATTTACCGCTAAGCCTACGCCAAAGCCCATGTCGCTATCATAGTGCGTGCGGATACCCATATTTTTGTGGAAGATATAACGCAGGCCGACCATGTACTCGCGGTCGGTATTCCACATAAAACCAGCACGCAATCTTCTAGAAATCGGAATGTCTTCCCGCATAAGCGCTAAGCGTACGATACCATCATGGTAAACCTCGGCCTGCACGTTGATCAGGAACGGTAGGGTATACATGGCCCCGACGCTGACCGCTTGCCGACTGTCTTTCTTATTGGTCTGCCCGAAGATATTGGTCTCGTGCTGGTCCATGCCCAGCTTGCGGTACCGCCAATCGAAGCCGACAAAAGGCATCAACCATTGCATCTTGCCGATATAGCGCCCTACATGGGTCTCGACTTCGTAACCGTGCATGTTGTTGTAGCCCAGTCGCCATTCTGTTCCTATACTCCAACGCGCATTCTGCAGCATGGCCGATCCATCATTGCCGTTACTGGCAAAGTCGTTGTCGGCCATGAAGTGCCACATGTTGCTTTCCTTTTGCAAAGTGGTGTATGCCTTTGCTCTGTTGGCCAGCAACGGGTTTTGGTAGTCGCCCACAGCAAATACGCGGTTCATGCCGGCCATCATATGGTAAAGGATGTGGCAATGGAAAAACCAATCGCCGTCTCGGTTAGCAGTGAATTCAATGGTGTCTGTTTCCATCGGCATAATGTCCAAGACATTTTTCAGTGGTGCGTAGTCGCCATTTTTATTCAGCACCCGGAAGTCAAAACCATGCAGGTGCATGGGGTGCCGCATCATGGAGTTGTTGTACAGTACAATGCGTAGAACTTCACCTTTTTTGATCGGTATCTTGTCTGTTTCGGAGAGCACGCGGTTGTCCATGCTCCATACATAGCGGTTCATATTGCCGGTAAGCTCGAAGCGTAGATTTTTTACGGTTGCGCTGCTATCTAGCGCAGTGGGGCTCGTGGCGCGTAGCATCCCGTAGTTTAGCGTCACCTTGTCTTTTCGTTGGGGCGCGTGTTGTGCATGGGCCTCATGCTTTTCATGGGGGCTTGATGCTGCGGCATGATGCGCATCACTTGCGGATGTGGAGGGCTTGTCTTTTAATTCGGGATACATCACGGCATTCATGTCCATCTGCTGCAGGCTCATTTGCATGCCCATATCGTGCATGTCGCCGTTCATCTTCATCATATCGTTCATCATCTTCATGCCCTCGAAATACTGCAGCCGGGGCAGGCGTGCCGTCAGTTGCCGCCTACCAGATCCGAAAAAAAAGGAGGCCGAGCCGGTACGGTCTTCGGCCGTGGCCAACAGCTCGTAGGCTGTGTTTTGCGCCGGAATATCGAGCACGATATCGTATGTTTCGGAAACGCCAATCAGTAGGCGGTCTACCTCCACTGGCTCCACATCATTGCCATCGTTGGCCACAACGCTGATCTTCCCGCCGGCATAGGTAAGCCAAAAGTAGCTGGATGCGCCGGCATTGGCTATGCGTAGGCGGACTTTATCGCCCGCTTTGAACGAGGCTAGCTGCTGCTCGGCAAGGCCATTGATCAAAAACTTTTCGTAATATACGTCGCTGACGTCCATGGCTTCCATACGCTTCCACTCGTTACGGATTTTGGTTTTGAAGTGTTTGGCTTGGATGGCCTCGGCATAGCTTTGTACCGTATTTTTTTTGATGCTGAACCAATCGTTGCCGGTATGCAGCATGCGATCTACGGTATGCGGACGAAGGTTGGTCCATTCACTTAGCAGCAAGGATAAGCTGGGGATATCATCGATGCCCTTTCTGAAGCTGGGGTCGTCCTCGCGCTTATGAAAAACCATGGAGCCATACATACCAATTTGCTCCTGTAATCCCGAATGGCTATGGTACCAGTAGCTGCCATTTTGGATGATGGGGAAGCGGTAGGTATGCGTTTCGCCGGCAGCAATGGGCTGCTGCGTGAGATGGGGTACACCGTCTTCCTTGTTGGGCAGCCACACGCCATGCCAATGCAGGGAGGTGCTTTCCCGCAGCTGGTTGTGCACAACGATTTCTGCGGTATCGCCTTCCGTGAACGTTAAGGTGGGCATGGGCAATTGTCCGTTGACTGCTATGGCACGCTTTTCTTTTCCCGCAAAGTGAACCAAGGTATCGCGGACGTAAAGTTCATACCGAACCGTCTGCTGCCCCCGCACAGAAAATCCGAGCGCGAGCAGCAACAGCGCAAGAAAACTTGCGCGATAAATACGTAATAACATGGAGATACGTTTAGAGGGTTTCTACCGTTTTTCCACAGCTCAGCATCTGCGCTCCATAGTAGGGGTTTTTGATCCCTGTATCACGGCTTATCCAATAGGCGCCTTTGCCGTCCTGATACATCGGGCAATGCTGATAGTATAGCTTTTCAGATGGACCGGAAGCTTTGAGTACGGTGTAAAGTGAACGGGACAGCTTGTCGAATGCCTGACGCTGTGCGTCAATGGATTTTCCTGCTGTGATGCCTGCAGTTGCTTGCTGCAGTTTCTTTTGTTCACTAGTCCATACCGCTTTTTCTTCCTTGCTGAAGTTCGCTGCCTGCAGTGCGGTCAGGGCTTGGTCGAATTTCTTTGTGGCTTCATTGGCGGCCTTGCTATCGCCTGCAATCAGGGCATCTTTTAGGCGTAAATAGGGAGTTAGAAAGCTGCTCATCGAACTGCTCGCTGTCGCTTCGTGGGCGGTATGCTGCTCACCGCTATCTGCTTGGCTTTGGTTCTCGGCTGGCTTGCTGCCTGTTTCTTCGGCCTGTAGTGTGCGATCATATTGGCAGCAGCTGTGTAGGGCGGCGTAGGTTTCCTCAGGTGCCAAGTAGCGTTCATTGTCGTATCCGGCAAGTGCAATGCGTTTTAAGATGGCCTCTTCAGATGTTTTGTCGCTATCGTAGGTGAGGGTCGCCTCGCCGGTTTTACTATTCCATACGACTAAGGATTCATTGGCTACATCGCCTGCTTTCTCGATAGTAGATTTGCACATGCCGCAGTTTCCGCTGATTTGCACGGTAACCAATTTGCTGTTTTTAATTTGCGCCATAGCGCCGTTAACGGATATTGAAAGGGCTAATAGACCTAATAATGTATATGATTTCATGGTTTTTTGCTTAAAATAATATTGGATAAAATAACATGTCGATCTCTGGTGTTCGCTAATTTAGCACACAACAGAACGCACCTATGGCTAGGCGATATTAATTTTAAGCTATTTTAGGCGGCAACCAAATATGGGTAAATCCCGATTGTGGAATATGTACAGGACGAGAGGCATCGTGATTTAATGAAGGAACTTCCACGTCAAGATCTCGCACGGAAAAAGCAACGATATGCATCGGCATCTTCATGACGGGGCAATGGCAGGATGCATCTTGTTCGCAATCGTTGGGATGGCTATTCTTTTTTGTTTTTGCGCAGCAATCTTTCTCGTTATCTGCATCGGTATGTTGCCCTGCGCAGCAGGCCATGGATGCTTCGTGCGCTGCTTCTTGGCAAGCGGCAGCGTCTAAGGGATAAAAGGATATCCCTAGCAGCACAATCCATATGTAAACCAAGCGTTGTAGCATCTTTGTTAAACAAAGGTAGTTATTTTTAGTAATATGCTGTATAGTGAGCTAGTGCGACTGGGAAAATCTGACATCGGCGTTAAATTTGATAGCGCAGACTATTGTGTTTTCAGTCCTTTCTTTTGAATCCACTTTCCTAGGGTAATGAGCAAGGCTAGCATCACGATAGTACCAAAGGAAATCAAGGCAACATTGATTAAGGTTGTGCCGAAACCGATTTCTTCGATATTCAGAAAAGGATAAGGGTAGAAACCGGAGAAATAACCACGGGTAAGCGCAAATAGTAGGTATAGAATAGGGTAGCATAGCCAGCGGTACACGCGGCTGGGCTCTATTTTACCACTGCGGATAATAAGTAGCCAATACCCCAACATAAAAAGAGGGATAATGCCGTGCAACAGCTGATCGACTATAAAATGTATGCCCTGTGGTTGCCAAAGGTTTTTGAGGACGGTTTGGTAGACGATGCCCACGGTAAGGATGAACGTGCAGATTGCTGTCGCAGCGCTGTCGTTTGAAACAAAATTGAGGGCTCGCATTGGTTTGGCCCAACCGATTGCCGTGAAATGTAGCGCGACCAAGATGTTGGTAAGGATCGTGAAATAGGAGAAAAAGCGAACCAGCGACTCCACCAACAAAACCTCCCGATGAAGCAGCATAATAACAAACTGAGCAAGGAGCGCAAACCATGTTATGCACGCTCCTAAGCGAGCAATTTTTTTTGAGAAAGCCATTTAACGACAAATAGAATAATAGCTAAATGTACGGTTAATTCCAATAAGTTGTATATATACTGGCTGTCGGAAACGTTGTCGACAGCCAGCATATGTTGCTAGTTTTTACACCTTTTTGAGCAGTTTCATGCCGAAGCCCGGGCCACTTGCTGGAATCAATTTTCCTTTTTGCAAACTGTAGCCCGATAAGTCAACGTCGTCAGAGGTGCTGCTCACGCCCTCAATGGTGACCGTATTTCCCAGTCCACCAGCCAAATGAGCGGTATAATAGGTTTTGAGTAGGGATCCCCAAGCATGGGGTGATGCCTGTACGCCAAGCTGTTTCAATTCAGGCATCAGCTTGCGCCAATTGGTAAAGCCCAGTCCCTCGATGTCCGTCAAGTGTACATCCAAGAGCTTTTTCTCGAAGAGCTGCAGCAGCTGCTCCTGGTTCGGGTCGGCCTCCCCGTCGGCCAACAGCGTTGTTATCCCTTCGCTTCCTAGCCATTGGCGCAGTTTGCGGTAGTCGGCTTCCGTTTCGTGAAACGGCTCCTCGATCCAAAAAAGCTTGACACCGGAAATTCCTTTTAAATATTGGATAAAGCGATCCACAGTAAAACCATTATTACCATCCACGAGTATCTCGCAATCGGGAAAGGCTTTGGCTACCGCCTTCGTCACATCGATGTCGCGCTGCAAGCCGGCGTCGGCGGGCATCCATTTATGTCCACGTCCTATCTTCAGCTTAAATTGACGATAGCCCATGGCGTAATCCTCACGACATTCTTCCAGCACCTTGTCTATGCCCGCCGGCTTATCGCGCGGTTCGAGGTCGTCAAAATAGAGCATACCACTGTAGCAGTCGTTGATGATGGGTTGCGCCTGCCCCAGCAAGGCATACACGGGCTTCTGCAGGATAACGCCTGCGAGGTCGTGCAAAGCGATATCGAACGGTATATACCGGGCATCTGTAATACCGATTTGCCGTTGGAATAGTTCGCCGATTTTTTTACCGATCATGGTCTTGGCAATAGGTTCGGCCTCTCTGCGAGATCCGCGCAGCGATGCCCAGCCCATAGCACCCCGATCGGTGTACAGTACACAGATGTCTACCTGTGGCCCATGTCCATGCAAGTCCAACCGCGCATTTTTGCCGACGAGTCTCGGATAATTTAACTGTACCGTAGAAAAACGAATATCTTTTATTCGATGGTAGTCGAGCTCTTTATCAGGAGCTGCGGATAAGTCCAAATCAAAGGGCATGCCCATCAGTTTGGTGTGCGCTAAAGCGGTCGATGCAATGCCTAGATTTAAGGCCTGTAGGAATGTTCTTCTCCTCATAATGGGTTTATATTTGTGATCCGGTTGACGATAGATCACAAGATTAGCACTAAAACGTTTAACTGTCCCTGCTAATATAACATTTTTGGATGAAAAACCGGTTCTGCAGCAATATTTAAACAAAAAATATACCTCAGCTGTTCGTACCAGTCAATGATTGGTTTTGGGCTGCGTGATGGTCATTTCTGTAGGTTTTCGGACTGACGTGGAAATTCCGAATAAAATTTCGTACGAAATGGGACGAAGTACTGAAACCGACCATAGTGGATATCTCATATATTTTAAACTGTGTTTGTCGCAAAAGTTCGGCAGCCTTGTTCAGTCTGGTCATGTTGATGAGCTCATTGGGTGACAGGTTGGACAGCAGTCTGATTTTACGATACAGCGTTGGTCTGCTCATATTCATATAGGCGGCCAATTCGTCAACGCATAATGAGCGAACGGCGATATTTTCTAAGATAAAGAGATTCAATTTAATCAAGAATCCCTTCTCATTTCTGTTGGTTTGTGCAGTTGCGGACGAACGCTGCGGTGATCGGTTATAATGTACGCGGATATTTTGACGATTACGCAGTAGGCTGTTGATCTGCGCAACAAGAAGGTCGGGCAGAAAGGGCTTTTCGAGATATACATCCGCACCATGCTCCAGTCCTTGAATTTTCGATCCCAACGTGTTTTTAGCCGTTAGCATGATAAAGGGTATATGCTGCAATAGCACGTTGCCTTTCACATGCCGGCACAGTTCGAAGCCATCGACAAGTGGCATCATTACATCGCTAACAATAAGGTCAATAGCCGTGCGCTCGATAAGATCAATAGCTGCAGCTCCATCCAAGGCCGTGACGATGTTGTGCCTCTCAGAAAGTACATCTTCCAAGAACTCAACCATGTCTGGATTGTCGTCGACAACCAGTAGCGTGTATTTTACAGGTTTACTTGTTTGCATAGGTTCAGATGAAAGGCGCTTCGACATGTACAGTATAAAGTTGGAGCACAGGTGAACGCCATTAACGCGATCTTGCCAGGTGGCATCCCCGAGCTACTATCTTTTTTTGATAGCTCGAGGATACACCATCTGTTTCGACAGTAGGCAACGCGGCGTGCCTGCATCGGCTCCTTTTCAAGGAGCCTGATAGCGGAACGTTCCCGCCTCGGCAAGTCCGGGTTGCGGCTGATTGTCATGTCCACTTTTGGGGATGAGCCTGAAGTAGCGGAATGCTATTTGGCTAGGAAGCGGGAGGTACTGTGTTTTCCCTTCGATATTTTGCAGCTCAAACTCACCTAAACTTAGCCAAGACTGATCATCGCTGCTAACCTCAATATCCAACTTTTTGATTTTGCGATCACCATTTTTTTGCGCAATGGCAAAGCCATCCACATGCAGTGTTTTGTGCATATCAATCGTAATCCAGTGATCCGGATAGTTTGTTGGATTGGTAGAGTAGCGTGTTATCCAATAAGAGGATAGGTCGTTGTCAATCAAACGGTCGGCAAGTCTAGTATTAACCAGCTCTTCCGAGCTATAGCCAGACACCGACCAATTATCCTTTTTGTAGATTTCACGTAGGCGCTCGCCAGCCGGACGTTTACGTGCTTGGCCAATTTTTGCAGGGACACCAAAATCTGGCGTGCCATCTGCAAACCAATTGAAAGCTTGTATACGTGCATTGCGACCATTATTGCTCCCCCCGTTTGGAAGGCTGCGTGCGTGGTAAATGATCCAATCTTCGGATCCATCGGGTGATTGGAAAAAGCCGTTATGCCCTGGACCATAGGCCCCACTTTCAGCCAACATCGAGAAGACCGGTTCCGATTTTTTTGTCCAATCGCCAGGGTTCATGGGGTCGCCACCTGTTGTTAAACGCAGAAGCCCCAAGCAATAATTGTCTACCCAATATCCGCTGCCGGAGTAGACCACCAAAACTTCTCCCGACGGGTTATGCAGTATCTGCGGCCCCTCATTGATAGGGTTACCGAATTTTTCCCAAGGATATGTAGGAGTTGCGATGCTTACCTTATCGCCCACGATGGTCCAAGGGTTACTCATCTTGGCAATATAGATGTTCTGCGGTGGAGCACCGGCATTGCCGCCAGACCACAGCATGTACATTTGACCGTTATGGTGTAAAATAGTTCCGTCAATAGCCCATTGATTGCTACTGTCGCCCACCTTTCCTTTAAAAACCCATTCTCCTTCCATCGGATTTGCCGAATCGTTTTCCACCACATACATTCTATGGTTAGCGTTACTGCCGTTGTCAGCCGAAAAGTAGATATACCATTTTCCATTGATCTCGTGCAGCTCGGGTGCCCACAGGTTTTTTGAGTATGCCGTTCCTGTCGGAGGAATCCAAGCATCATGACTTTTTGCTAAAGCTAGTTCAGCGATGCGGTCGGTTTCGTAGAGTACCAATTTGCTTCCTTGCGTATAAGTAAAATAATATGTGCCGTTTTTTTGCGTGACCCAAGGATCGGCGCCCCGGGTAAGGATTGGATTGACAAAACTGTCCTCAAGCGTCACCTGCGCCTGCGGATTCAGCCCGTTAAAGTCGCCGATCTTCTCGCAGGAGACGGCGGATAGGAGGGCAAGTACCCCAGCTAGTTTAATCATGGTCTTCTTCATCTATTAAAAAATCTACGGCAATAAAACATGCGTAAGCATTTTTTTAATTGCCAATGGTGTATGTTCCAATTTCTGCCAGGCCAGGCTGCCTTTGGCTGTCATGACCGCTGAGCGGTACAACTTTGAAATACCGAAGAGATTTTCTGGCAGGCAGATCAATATACTGGTAGGTACGATCAATGGCAGCGAGCCCATACCGACCAACACTTTCGAAAGTTTCGTTGTCTTGACTAATGAATATTTCCAGTTCGCGAACTTTTCTATCGCCGTTTTTTTGTGCAAAGAAGAATCCATCCACTTGCAGCTCTTCCTTCATGTCAATGGTAATCCAATGGTTAGGGTAGTCCGTGGGTTGTGTTGAATAACGCGTAATCCAGAAAGTAGCCACATCATCATCGATAACCCTATTCGCCAGCCGGTTATTGGCAGGTTCTTCCGAACTAAAGCCGGCGATGGCCCAGTTGGTGCGCGGATGAAGGCTGCGTTCGGTAGGCAAATAGCTTACAGGATCGATGTTTTGCGTCGGCGCATAAAACATATCAATAGCCAAGGAGGTAGGCTTAAACAGCGTACGATAGTTGATGCGGGTATCGGGTTTGTAATTAGGCAGACGGGTTTGATGTATCGCTGCTTCGCTAAACACGGTAGCGGAGTCGCCTGTTAAAGTGAGGTAGGAGATTTCGATTCCGCGTAGCGTGCTATCACCCGATTCGGGGATCCAATTGACGATAAGATCTTGGTTTTCCTTTCTGATTTGTTCGATAATCCGATTGTTTAAGTTGGCGGAGTAGTTGGGGCCGTATACGCGTCCGAAAACCTCTGCGCGCATCGATTGATTTCCTTCGCTATCGTAGGTGCGGATATCGAAAGTGTAAATGCCTTCTTCGATAGTTGGTATCAGAATATCCTTGTATGTGGCAATATCTTCGGCAAGAATGGGGGTTTCAAATATGCCGTTCGCCCCCCAAGATATGCGCATCTTTACGACGCGAGCGTCCGTGCTGATAAGCGATTGTATGGCTGCTCGATTGTATCCCGGCTTGAACGATATCGAATCTACCCGACCTGGGTACACCCGTTCTGCATTTTCCAGATAATCGCTATAGTAATAGTCTATCGGCGTACATCTGCAAAGCAGAATAATACCAAAAATGAAGTAGCTGAAGTGGCTGTTTAATACGTTCTTTATCATGATTTCAGTAAAAAATGCTGTTTTGCTTGTTATGTTATTTGTTTTTACTCTGCTCTGCCGTAAAAAGTCAACTCTCCTAGGGCAACATCGGAGTTCCCTCCCCAAGTGTCTAAAGTTCGGAAGCGCCAATAACGATAGGGCTGCTGTTGCAGCTCCACATCAAACTCTTCGCCGGCACGGGCATAGGCAATGTCGTCGGCTGTTTGCTCGCCCAGTGGTAGGCCCGATGGTTTGATGGAGGTGAACGTTCCTACCTGCGTCCACGATTCCCAGCTTCCATCCGGATTTGGCGCGTTAGAGCCCCATAGTTCGAAAACTTTTGGATGATTGAAACGGTATTCATTGCTTAAACGGGAATACATTACGAATCGGCTAAGCATGGCGCTGACACCCATATCAAAAGAGAAGTGTTGCGGAATACCGGTTCCAGGTTTGGTATGAAGAATTGTCGTCGCCACCCGATCAGCACCGTCCCATAAGACATCGGTCGAACGAAAGCCTGTATGCGCTGCGTACGTATCGCTAGGCAAGTTATACGTTTTGAAGAGCGACTTGTCCATCATAACCTCAAATATGGGAACGAAGGTTCGTACTAAAGTGTCTGAGTGATTATTCCAACGGTCGGTAATATATATCCCGAATTCGCGCTCTTCGGCCGCATATCCGCGAACATTAAACATCCCGGCGTTTCGTTTTGTGTAGTGATCGGTAGCGCGTTCCCATTGTCCGTTTTGATTTTTTGTCAACACATGGATCACCAGCGGAGCCTCTACCGTATTTTCATAGTTTAGTCGAATGCCACCAAAAGTCGGAAGAAGATTTCCGTCCTTGGCAATGGTCTCTAAAGTTTGAAGATAGGGCGGGGTCAGGGTGGTGACCGTGATGGAAGTTGGTTCCGATTCAACTTCGCCCACTGCGACAGCAATAAGGTTAACCTGATAATCACCAGCTTGTGCGAAGCCATCGACCACTATACTGTTTTTGTAAATGGATGCTTTGTTTTCCCGTACACTGCCATCGCCAAGCGTATATACCGCTTTGACATAACGCAGATCTTTATTGCTGGGCAGGGCATAGTTGATGATGGCACCGCCAGCGATGCTTTTTATGTCGTAAGAGCGAATGGCATCTGGCTTTTCACCGGTTCGCGATGGTCCGGGTTCCTGCTTGTCTTCGCAGGAGATCATTATGAAGGCCATCCATGCACCAAATGTGCTTACTATAATCTTTTTGAAGCTGTTCATGATAGTGATCTTAATTCGTTGAAGGAATATTAATTTACTGCCAAAGGGGCGTTTGCAAGAGTTTTGGATTGCGCCGAATCTCGGCTATACTAATCGGCCAGAAATAGTCTCGTTGTGTAAAGGTACGGTTGTACATGACTACTCGACGATAATAGGTTTGTGGCGTTATCTGCCGGATATCCCAGCCGTAGATCGGTGTATTGAGTTCGTCCTGCGCGGTTTTCCACCGTCTAAGATCCCAAAAACGTTGGGATTCAAAAGCTAACTCAATGGTGCGCTCACGATGGATGATCTCCCGTAATCCCTCCTGTGTGTTGGGTTTGCTTGGATTGATAGAGAAGTCTGCCCAAGATTCGACAACCCCCCGCAGTCCACTACGTTCGCGAATGGCATCAAGATAAGTAAAGGCTTCTTCGGAAGGCCCATCGATTTCGTTTATGGCCTCGGCGTAAAGCAGATATAGGTTGCCTAACCGCATCATCGTAAACGGGTAGCCATAGGTAGTAAAGTTGTTATTTTCGCCGATGGTATTCATATAGCTGACCAATTTTTTTGGCGTATAACCGGTTCCCGAGTATTGCGTAGGAGAGTTTGTTGCGGCTATATTCCCGCCTGGACGGGCATTTGTAGCATAAGCTAGTGAATCGTTGTTGTTATTGTTCATAAAATAACGTCCCCCATCAAACGACAGTGATCCGTAAAATCGATTCTCCCGATCAAAATGTAATCCTACAGTAGTATAGCCGGAAATCAGATCATAGGAGTAGGGCGACTCGCCTACAGGAACATTGCGCAGATCAAAACGTTTGGCATAGTCCCAAGTGAAATCTTCCTCAATAGGCACGCCGTTTTTACTATAAAACTTCAAGGCCATATTTAAGGTTGGTGCCAAATACCCACCCATTGACTGATTGGTGATACGTGCTGGGTCTATACTGCGGGGCATGAACGCTTTCGCTTGGTGGTCGGCGTTTGCCGTACTGCGGTTATTTATCCAAATGGCTTCTGCATTATTCTGTCTTTCGGTCACCGCTTGGCGTAAATTCATTTGGTAGATGGTGCTTTGTTGAGGAGCTTTTGCCATGGTCGGTGCGGGAATCCACTTTTGCAGCGATCTCCCTGCCGCATGGGCTGCATCAATAGCTTCTTTGCAGGCGACGGCCGCTATACGCCATTTTTCTGGCCGATAGTCTCCGTTAAACAAGGGCTGCCCTTGGGCGTTGTTATAGGCTGGGTAGTCGGTATTGCCATTGAACAAGGGGCTGGCTGCTGTCACCAATATTTCGGCCTTCATCGCTTTGGCCACAAGTTGTGTCACCCGGCCATTTTCTTGAGCCGGAAGTAACAGATCGGGCATCAAGGCAGGCATAACGCTATCAATTTTAGCTACGATATACGCAAACACGTCATCTGTTGGCTGCCGTTCGAAACTGATATTGGCAGGATCCTCAAAAGTGGGTGTATTGATGTCGACAATTGGGATTGGTCCATACATCCTTAGCAAGTAATAGTGGTAATATGCTTTCAAGAACTGCACCTCCGCAGCCCAACGATCTTTCTCCGTCGGATCCATATCGGGTACGCCTTGTATGTTTTCCAAAAAGATATTGCAATCCCGAATACCGCGCCAAAGCGATATTTGTTCGTCACCTGAACTACCTTGGTTATTGCCATCCCAAAAATTCAGTAAGGGACTATTGGTGTTTTGCCCACCCATAGCAACATACCAGGCCGGCCAGTTGCCTTGAGAAAAATTACTGGTGGAGTTTAACCAAAACTCATCGCCCGAGAGTAGCGCAGCATTTGAACTGAGGTAGTATCCACGTGGGATCCAGCTGTAACAGGTAAAAAGATAGCGCTCAGCCATTGTCCGCATGCTAAACGCCTGCTCGAGCTGGGCCACATTGTCGGGTACGATATCCATAAATTTATTGCAGCTGCCTAGCAGCAACAGCCCGAAAAGAAGGCATTTTTTTAGGCTATTTTTCATCATATTCGCTATGTTGTTTTTATCCGTCATCATTATAAAGTCATTAATACGCCTAAGTTAAATACACGCTGTATCGGATACCTGAGACCTGCACCGCCCATTTCGGGATCCCAAAGATCAAAAGCGCTGAGGCTAAAAAGATTTGTGCCGCTGGCATATATCCGAAAGCGGTCGATTTTATAGCGTCGCGTAAAGTCCGAGTTAAGCGTATACGATAGTTCAACTTGTTTCAGGCGTAGGAATGCGCCGTTGCGCATCCAGTGCGTACTTGTTTGTGTGTTGTTTTCCAATGGGTTTTGGCTAAGTCGAGGCCACAAAGCATAGATGTCCCGATTGTCTTCCGACCAGTGACTGTCTGCCCAAGCCTGTAATACCGCGTTAGGTGCTGTAAGGCTGCCAAACGGTGCCGAGCCGCTGTTGTTCACGTTGTTTGGATCCCAAGAAAGCGGATTGATGAACAGCGATGTCCGCGACATACCACTAAAGAAAAACGAAAAATCCATATTTTTGTAACCAGTCGTTAGGCCAAACCCGAAGTTTACCTGCGGCGTTGTCGGGAAACCAATAGGCACCACATCGTTAGAGTTCACGACACCATCACCATTGATGTCTAAGTACTTGATATCGCCTCCCATGACCATCTGCCCAAACAATTGTTGCGGACTATTGCGCACTTCCTCGTCATCAATAAACAACCGCTCGGCGATGTAGCCGCGGCGTTGATTGGCGTCGGTCCCGATACGGCTTAGGTATGGATATTCAAAATTTGGCTCCTCATAATATAGGTACTCGCCTTTGGCAAACGTGAAGGTACCGCGTCCTTGAAACCATAAGTTTTGATTGACGCTTTGCATATAGGTGAGCTCTGCGTCAAACCCTTGACTTTTGTACTTGCCTAAGTTTGCCAAGACACTGGCCGCCAGTCCCATAGTGGAAGGTAGTGCAGCGCGGTCTTGAACGATGTCGCGACGGATTTGTCTAAACAGATCACCGGTGAACGTAAATTTGCCGTTGAACAACCCAAGATCAATCCCTAAGTTGGTTTGCTGTGATACTTCCCATTTGACAAAAGGATTCGCATAGCGCTGGATGCTTACCCCATTTCGAGCATAGTTCTCGTCTCCCGTGCTCACGCCAAAGTTGTGCCGACGGGTACTATTGTTCAGGTCGATCTGCGAGAGGTAGAAGAATCGGGTGTTATGTATATTATCGTTTCCGACCAACCCATGCGTCATCCGTAAACGTGCCGTACTCACTATATCGCTTATCGGTTCCATAAATTTCTCGTTATGGATGGTCCAGGCTATACCAGCTGAGGGAAAAAAGCCCCATCGGTGGTTCTCTGCGAAAACCTCTGACCCGTTGTAGCCGAAAGTAAATTGTGCATGGTATCGATTGTCGAATACATAGGTGAAGTTTCCGGAGAAGCTGGCATTGCGGTAAGGCAACGTATTGATGACGTTGCCAGCTACATCGCGCGGTAGCGTTATACGGTTGCGGATCGTAGAAATGAGCATACCCGTTACGCTGTGTTTGTCTTGAAATGTTCTGGCGTAATTGATAGCGTTCTCCATATAGAAAAGGGATTCCTGACCTCGGCCATTGTCGCTATAATCCAAATATTCCGTTCCATTCAACGGATTTAAGTTCAAGTAGCTGTATTGCCCTGTATTTGGGTCTATGGATGTGGGTGTGTAATAGAAAGGATTGTACTGTCTTCTGTATTCCATGTAGGCTCCGCGAGATGCATTGGCCAATCCACGGTAGCTTAAACCTTCGACCCATTGTGAAAGGTCTTGCTTCAACTCAATCTGCACCTGCATGTTGCTCTCCGACCATTCTGAATAGCCACGAACAATATTGGCGTAAGGGTTAAGGTACATGTTGCCACTACCGTCCTCGAAGTTTCCAAAGAGGGGATGACGAATATAAGATTGTTGAGGCCCTACTTGGTATACCGGATGAAATAGGGCCGGATTGGCGCGCAGGGCATTGCGAAATGAGGAGCTGCCTCCTTCCGGCGGACCGCTGTAATTGCGGTAGTTGGCTATAGCACGAACCATCAGCTGCGTAGATTTGGTAACGTTGATGTTGATGTTGCTGCGCAGGTTGTATACTTTGAAGTCTACGTTATTGTTAAAGTTGTTGATCGGATTGACCCGGATCAATCCGTCATCTTGCGTGAGGTTGCCGCTAACAAGGTAGCTAGCAACTTGACCACCACCGGAGATACTCAGATTGTAATTTTGCGTGCGGGTGTTTGGTTTAGTGACCTCGCTGAGCCAATCCACCGCAGGATAGCGGATAGGATCCGCACCGGCAGCCGTCATCGCTATTTTTTCATCCGAATAGAGGGTCAATGCTAGCGGATCTCGGGTAAGCACGGCTTCATTATGCATTCTCATAAACGTGACAGGATCTGCAATCTTTGGCATATCGGTGGGCGTTGATAACCGTTGTTCTGCACGTAACGTTATTTTTGGCTTTCCCTCTTTACCGAGCTTGGTGGTAACGAGTATGACACCATTGGCACCGCGCGATCCATAAACGGCCGAAGCCGTCGCATCCCGCAAGATGGAAAAACTGGCGATATCGTCGACCGGGATACGCGCCAAATCATCGGTAGACACTTCCATGTTGTCGATCAGGATCAACGGACGCTGGTTAACCCCGAAAGTACCTACACCGCGGATAAAAAAATCAGCATTATCCAGACCCGGCTCTCCACTGCGTTGGAAAGATATTACCCCGGCCACTCGGCCTTGCAGCGCTCCTGTGAGGTTGCTGCTCGGGATACGCAGCTCTTCAGGGTTTATCGAAGATACTGAACCGATCAGATCATTTTTACGTTGGCGCTGTCCAAATGCGGTGACCACGGTTTCTTCGATCATATTTTCCGCTTCCGTTAGTATCACATCGATAACCTCACGGTTTGCGCTGCTTATTTCTTGGCTAGTATAGCCGATGAGCGTAAATACAAGCACGGCATCCGTCGGTACTTTCAATACGTAGCGGCCGTTAAGATCAGTGGTTGTTCCCACACTGGGTTTGTTTTTCACTGTGACGGAAACGCCGGGTAGGAGGTTGCCTTTGTCGTCCTTTATCAAACCTCTTATATCTTTATCCTGTTTCGATGTCGAAAAGACGGCGACTGCTCGATCGGATGTTGCGTGCACGGGATTGTCGTTTGCGTAGGCTACGCCTTCCACAACATACAAAGCATTCAACAGGCAAATAATTTTAGCCAATCTGTTGACCTTTATAAGGCTGTGGTTTCTAAATTTACATTTCAAATCGGTTTTAAACATGGGTTGTACTGTTAGATTTATAATCGTCGAAGGATGCTTGCATCGAGCACAAAACTTTCGTTAGCCAAGGGCCGTGTGCCGTATCCAGATTTTGCTTAGGTGTTGTTTTGATTAAATGGTTATCCTCTTTTTTGTATTGATCATGGTTGGTTATCGTTTGTTTTTTGGCATAGGTAGTCCATGTCGGCCGTTTTTTGCAAACGCCGAAAATAAAGGCACGTACTGATCCGGTTAGGTTACAGCGGTATTATTTTATGACTGTTAATCGTGACATTATACACATAGGTTTATACGTTTCGCCATGCTATTCTTCGGCTTTTGATTCGTCAGTTGTTTATAATTTTGGTAGCTTGTTTACTAATACCAAATATCTAAAATCCGTTGCAGAATAAATTTCCCCAGCGTATCAATTGTTGGTTAATTTGTCTCAAAATCACGTATTTCCACTGTGAAATAATTCATACAAAATCAATCACGTGTAAAAGGCGCATTACGGGGTTGCCGCAATGCGCCTAGGAGGGCTCAAGGTACTTGCGTAAACGACTTTCTTATTCGCTTATATTTTCGTCCGCAACGGCCTCCTCCCATGTCTCCCATTTCGGTGTTGCGGGGTTGTAGCCATTGTAACCGAAGTTTTGGCTGAGCTGACCGCGTTTATTGCCGGTGATGGCAGCTTCTGGAATAGGCCAATACATATTCTTTTTATCCATGGTGTAATTCGGATTACTGTTGCCGGTGGAATTTATTTCTATGGGCCCCTTGTTATACAGGCTATAGTGCACAATCCGCTGGTACCAGTAACTTCCACCTTGGTCGTCGGTACCTGTTTGTTTGTCGAATGTCTCCATCTCATACGTGTTTCCCCATTCGTCTGGCCGGCCGCTACGGGCAAGACACAAGGAGACACGTTTTAACTCAACGTTGCGCCATTCTTCCCAGTACAATTCTCTTGCCCGCTCATTCATAATGTCGCCAATGGTGACAGCACCCTGATAGAGCTGTGTACATTTTGCCCGTTCACGGATAATATTTAGGTCATCTTTTATCGTAGCATCGCCCGGATTGAGGTAATATTTCGCTTCAGCACGCAGCAGATAGGCTTCCGGCAACCGATAAAGATACCAATCGGCAACAGACCCGTTTGTAGCTCCTCGATGCCCATCAGACCCCACGATATTGGCCTCACTAACGGGGTCGTCCAAATAGAAAATATAATGGGGAACATCAAACCAACGACGGATTGTATCGCTGCACAGAAGACGTCCGTTATCAGGATTGAAGAGCGTTAAGGGTTTTCCAAATTCGCTGGACTCCCGGTTGTTTACTTTGTAATCTTCCATACGCACCCAGTTTCCGCTTGTTGAACTGTGGCGGAGATCGGTCTCATCCATCAAGCCATTCACGCGCCAAAGCGTTTTGGTTTGAAAGGCGGTAGGACGGAACGTAGCAATTCCACGTCCCATAGCACGCATATAATCATAATTGACATCGTAATTTGCCGTATTGCGTCGGATGTTTAGCAATGCCTGTTTTCCATCCTTGGTCTGTACCCTATTATCAAATAAAAAGGGGTAGAGGATGCGCATAGTGAGCATTTTAACAAACGATTCCGCTTCGGCTCCACGGTTGGGCATCCCCATAATGACCTCTCGGTTACTCGCAATAAGTTTGTTTTCAGGTCGGTGTAAGTCCCATATTACATTTCGGGTAATTGGCCAGGTCTGTGGTTCGCCGCCTTCATTAAATGTACCAAAGTTATCTTCCATGAGGGCATAGCCAGATTCATTGATCAAGATGTCTGTTTGTTCCTTTGCTTTCGCATATTCGCCTATCGCTAGGTAGCACTTCGTCAACAGCATGCGGCAGGCACCTTTGTTAACCATGCCAATTAAGCCTGTTTCATTTTGATTCGGCACCCATTCTACGGCGAGCTCCATATCTCGGGTTATCATCTGTAAGATCGCGTCGCGTTTTGTACTTCGGTAGTTTTGTTTTGGTGTTTCCAGCAGTTTGCTTACAAGGGGGATGTCGCCAAATTGGAAAACAAGAGCCATATATCGAAATGCCCGATGGAAATAGGCACGTCCTTTATACGTATTTTTTGTGGCCTCGTCGAGTTCTTGCACGCCATCGACATAGTGGATAATCGTATTGGCATACATAATACCCTTGTATGTCTCTTCCCATAGGTACCAAATACTGTTTGTACGGTCGATGTTTTGGTAGGACGTTTCGCTGGTAGGGGTTAGCATATTGGCTACATCACAAAGCATATTGCGTTTGTCAGTAGCGGCAGCCACCATCAGTTCTGAGAAGATGTATTCGGTGCCCAAGGTAAGCATCTCATTATGGTCAGTAGTCCAATATAGTTTGAGGTGTCGATCAGAAATGGCCATGGCCGACATCAATCCCGCTTCGGTGGTAAATGTAGCATTGGGTTCATAAAAGGATAGCGGTTTTGGCGTTAAAAAGTCTTTGCTACATCCGCTAGCGATCAGCATGCCGCCTATTAGAAGTGCCAAAGATAGGCGGTTTATTTTTTTTAGTTTCATCATCTAATCATTTAAATACATGGTATCCCAAGAAGGATTAAAAAACAAGGTTAAGACCCAGATTGTACAGGCGTGTCGACAGGCCTCCACCTTCATCAAATGCCGGATTAGCTTCCGGATCGCCATATTCCCAATCTTTGGCCCAGGTAGCAACATTCCTGATGGTGCCAAATAGCTTAACACGGTTCAATTGCCAGCGGTTTGTCCATGCCTGTGGTAATGTATAGCCAACCGATATGTTCTCCAAACGGATAAAAGACCGGTCGTACAATTTTCCAGCCGAGGCTGCACCGACGGGGCCTGCGGCTTCTATTCGTCCATATTCATTGGTGGGGTTTTCTGGTGTCCAGTATTCTTTCGCAGGCAAATTGGCCATCCCATACTGCATGCGCCCCCCGTTATCATCGTTATTGAGGTAGTCTCCGAACAAGCTTTTGTGCCCCATGTAGGAATAGATATTGAAAGAGAGATTGAGGTTTTTCCATAGGACAAATTCGTTGCGCAATGACCAATGGTAGGGCGCGATGCTTTGTCCCAGAAACTCCTTGTCGAAATTATTGTAGACGTGGGTCACCGAGCCGTTGGCATTCATCACATCGTCTTCCGTGTAATTGTTGGCCACTTTCGGATCGCCCGGTTTTTGGTTGTAACGTGCCGCTTCCTCCACTTCGTCGGCCTGCCATATTCCGGTCACGCGATAGTTCCAGATTACACCGATGGGTTGCCCGATAAACCAGTTGTTTTGGATATCGTCGGCTTCTTTTTGGCCAATGATGTTACCTTGCTCATCTAACACATCCTGGTAATCGTAGTAGAGATTCTTGATAGTGTTTTTATTGTAGGAAAAGCCAAGCGTTGTGGACCATTGGAAGTTATCTTTGCGAATATTAACCGTATTCAGCGCCAACTCGATTCCGCTGTTATCTACCCGTCCAAGATTGGTGGCAATGCCTTGAAATCCTGTAAAACTTGGAAGACGTTCATTCATGATCATGTCTTCCGTAATGGTTTTGTAGTACTCCAAGGTACCGGAGATACGATCGTTGAATAAACCAAAATCCAATCCGACATTCCAAGAATCGGTTTTCTCCCAACGCAGATTTGGATTAGCCAAGCGATCCATCATCAGGTAACGGTAGAGCGCCAAATCGCCCGAACTGTTGATATATCCGTGCATCTTACCACCGCCAGCGGATAGATTGGCGAGTGCAAAGTAAGGATTTCCGAGCGCCCGGTTACCGTTTTCGCCATAGGAGAGCCGCAGTTTACCCGAATTGACAATATCCGTCCATTTGAAAAAATGCTCATTGGTAAATACCCAAGCGCCGGATATGGATCGAAATGTGGCGTAGGGGTTCGATGTGCCGAAAGCTGATGAACCATCTCGCCGTATTGATGCCGTTATCAAATAGCGATCGTCATAGGAATAGAACAAGCGAGCAAGCAAGGCATCTGCGGTTTCCTGCGTGTCTTCATTGAAAAAGTTGCTGTCCTGTTTGGAGCCATATCCGACATTATGAAAGCCCAATGCATCAGATGGTAATATGTTGCGTGCTTCAATGCGATCGCGCCAAAGCCGCAGCTCCTCGGCCTCCTGCACCAGCGTCACGGTAAAGCGATGTTTATCGGCAAACGTACGATCCCAGCTAATCGTGTTGTTTAGCGACCAATCAAAGCGTTTGGCTTGTTCGCGATTTGCACCACGGCTCGCAGGGTTAGATCCTGGAAGCTCTGAGGACATGAAATATCGGTCATAAAAGAACTGATAACGTGGCGATGCGTTGAAAGAATAATTGATGTCGAAAGGTAGTTTTATTTTCGCATATAGAATGCTGTTCAACACGGTATATCCTTTGTCTAGCTCCAGATACTGTCGCTGGAAATCATAGTTGTAGCCACGCTGGCTGTATTCCGGGCTTAGCGGAAACTGCGTAGGATTACCCATTTCATCGGCATAATCTGCAAAGGGACTGTTACGCATGGACTGGTCTAGATCAATTTCTACGTTGCCATCCGAACGGTCTTGGAAATTGATGTTCGCGCCCACGTTGAACCAACTTGTGACTTTGGTATCCACTTTCATATTGGCGCGAATGGCACGGAAAGCATCACTCACTTCTGCCCCTTGGTTTTTTAAGTAGCCCATCGATAAGTAGTAATTGCTGCGTTCACTGGCACCGCTAACACTGATATTGTAATCTTGGTCAAAGCCATTACGGTAGGTTTTATCACGCCAATCGACAGTCTTTCCGTCGAGGAAATTCTGTAGGACGTTGCCGGTGAAACCTAGTCGTCTGCCCCAGATACTCAGGTCGGATTGGTCGCCTACATTTTGATCATATGATCGCCAATCTGCCAGCGCAATGGAGGAAGGCAATTGATCTGGGCGCATAAAATATCCCGGTTTGTCTGCATAGCTGCCAGACTGATAGGCTTCATATGCGCCTGTTTCGGGATTTACGCCATAGGTATTTTTGGTCAACCAGTCTTCCCGATGCTGTAGATAGCCCGCGGTAGTGAAACGTTCTCGAATGTTGGCTACCGTTGTCGTACCAATATTGCTGGTCATGTTGATGACGGGTTTTCCCTGTTTGCCCTTTTTCGTGCTGATGATGATGACACCACTGGCTGATTTAGACCCATAGATAGCTGCAGCCGAAGCATCTTTCAGTACATCGATTTGTTCGATGTCATCGGGATTGATCTCCGAAAGTTCACCGTAGAAAGGCATGCCATCCAGGATCAGTAGCGGGCTGTTTCGGTTGCCCGCATCGAATACAGAGCGTTGGCCCCGGACATTGATGCCGCCCCCGCCTTTAGCCGATGCGTTGTAACCAACCCGAATGCCCGGTGTGCCACGAAGGATGTCCTGCACGGTTTTGGGGTTCTCATTCGCTATTTTGTCGGGACGCACTTGAATAATGGATCCGGTAAGATCTTTTTTCTGCATGGATCCATAACCAATTACCACCACCTCGTCCAAGGATTCATTGGCCGGAGCAAGTGAAATTTGAATCGATGCCCTGTTTTCTGATGGGATGGTCTGTGAGGTATAGCCTACCGAGGAAATGATCAATATCGCATTTCTCGGTGCCTGAATACTAAATTTTCCGTTTAGATCGGTGCTCGTTGCCAATGCAGTTTGTTGCACTTTGACAACAGCACCTGCGACCGAATGGCCGGTTGTTGCATCGGTCACGGTGCCGGAAATGGTCATCTCTTGTGCGTTTGCACGGCACGGTATAAAAAAGCAGCATAGCAATAAAATTAGGATTTTAAACCACACTTGATTATTGATGTGCCAAAGCATGTACTTGTTTATCATAGGTTTATGTTTTGATGTTTTAGTTAGGATCGTTGATGGCCGTTTTTGTGACTACAGCCGTACAATTTGCTGTTTACATAAATTCCCTCCGGTTGATTTTTGAATGATGCACTTACAGGCTTTTTGACTTCGTGTAGGCAGTTCGTACACGATTGCTTCAGGTAATCTTTTGAAAAGCAGCATGCTACCTGATCAATGCGAAAAGCTGTTTCGGCATTGTTTATAAATTCGTTAACTGTATTTCAAAGTAAAGCAATGAAAATTGTAAAAACGGATCATCTTTTTGTCGTTCCGTCTCAAATTCATCAAGCAGCGATCTCCAATACTTGGGCGCAGGGCTATTAAACGATTTAGTGGAGGGAGATCATGCTTCGTGTCGCTTGGTTTTACAGGGTGAAAGCGCTTAACTCTCCTACGAATTTTTACCGCTATTTGCATATATTTGACCATTATAAACTATGCGAATCCTATTTTTGATCATTTCAACTGCTTTATGCTTGCTTTTTGCAACATCGCTTTGTTGCGGGCAGCAACCCTACTACTTCAAGCATTACCAGACGGAGGACGGTCTAGCCCATAATTCGGTGAGCGCGGTCATGCAAGATCGAAAAGGTATGATGTGGGTGGCCACACGGGGAGGCTTGAATCGATTCGATGGATATACGTTTAAAAGTTTCCATAATAACAGCAATCGATTTGGTTATCTGGGAAATAATGTCATTACCGCGCTAGCGGAAGATCGGGATGGTGTTTTGTGGGTGGCTACGGGCAGAGGAATTTACAGATACGATCCGTTCCAAGAAGTTTTTACCGTTCTAGATGCCGCACCACGCACCTACATCAGCCATTTACAGATTGATAAGGAGAATAATTTATGGTTTTCACTAAATGCTGAACTTCATAAATATGATATTGGTATGGACCGGCTCGAAAACTTGAAAATACCAGCTTCCTGTATAACGATAGCCGAAGAGGAGGGGAAATTGTGGGTCGGTAACCATTCCGGTTATATTACAGTGTATGATATTGCAACAGGAAGCCACGTGCGCCTTTCTGTATTAGACTCCAACATCCCGCCTAATTTACGATCGATCAGTAAAATAGTATTCGCGAATGATAAACAGGTATTGATAGGCTGTTTTAAACAAGGATTGAAGTGTTACGATCGGTCGACAGGAATAATCGAATCGTTGCAGCTGCGCGAGCAGGACAACAGTGCGATTTACGTACGCGACATCGGCTTGTCCACAAAGGACGAGTGCTGGGTGGCAACAGAATCTGGAATTTATATCTATAATCTAAAAACGGGTGAGCATTTAAATTTGCGGAAACATACCGATGACCCTTATGCATTGGCGGATAATGCAGTATACAGCGTGTATAGAGATCGGCAAGGCGGTATGTGGGCGGGAACTTTTTTCGGAGGTTTGCATTATTACTCGCCCGATAATGCTCGTTTTAAAAAATATTATCCCGTTGCAGGTGTCAATTCCCTTTCTGGAAGCGCCGTTCGGGAACTCAGTCCCGACAAGGAGGGCAATTTATGGATCGGGACAGAGGATGGTGGCTTAAATAAGTTGAATCTTACGCGATGCGAATTTACCAATTACCTATCTTCCAGCAACCCTTCCGTTATTCCGTATCCCAATATCCATGGTTTGTTGGCGTATGGCGGCCAGTTGCTATTTGGTCCTTACTACAATGGTTTGGAAATCATGGATATTCGGCGCGGGGTGGTAACAGACCGGTTTAAGTTGGTCGGTGAGAAAGGAGGGCCCACCAGTGATTTTGTGCTTTCCATCTACAGAACTCGTGACAACCAGATTTTGGTAGGTACGGGATATGGTGGATCAGGATTATTTGTGTTTGATCCGAAAAACAAGACCATGAAGCGTGTTCCGCAGATACCGACGGATAGCTATGTTTTCGATATTTGCGAAGACACAGATGGCAATATTTGGACTGGCAGTGTCAATAGGGGAGCCTACTTTTATCATCCCAAAACAGGTAAAAGTGGTAATATACGCTTTGCTGACCAGATCGATGGTTCGTATACAAATGAGTTTGCCGTGCACGGGATTTATGAAGATAGCGACCGCTTTCTGTGGTTTACCACTGGCGGCGGAGGCTTAATGAAAGTTGATCGAAGCGGAAAGATCGTCCGGAGGTTTACCGTGGAGAACGGGCTGCCTACCAACCTCCTATTTCGCACCTTGGAAGATGATAAAGGACGGCTATGGGTAAGTTCATTGAAAGGTCTGATCTGTTTGGACCGAAAGACCGAGAAAATAAAGGTATATACCAAAGCCAACGGCTTGATTACTGACCAGTTCAATTTCAGTTCGGCGTATAGGGATCAGGAAGGAAGGATGTATTTTGGTTCTGTAAAAGGAATGATTGTGTTCAATCCGAAAGATTTCGAAAAAACGGGTGAAGGTCCGGCGACTTACATAACGGGTTTTCAGATCAACAATAAAGAAGTGGTACCAGGCGTGGACAAGAGCCCCTTGCAGCGCTCCGTTCTTTATACCGACACCATTGAACTGAATTACTTGCAAAACAATTTTAGCATTGAGTTTGCCGCATTGAATTATGCTTCTCCAGAAGTGACCCGTTACGAATACTTTATGGAAGGCGTGGATCGCAAGGGGACGTATCTGAGCCGTAACAGGAAAGCCTATTTTACCGATCTTTCTCCAGGGGAATACACCTTTAGTGTGCAGGCAAAGTGCAACGTCGGAAGCTGGATCGGTAAGGAGCGACGATTGCATATCAAGATTCTGCCACCTTATTGGCAAACGACCTATGCTTATGCCACGTATATGCTTGTGGCGATTCTCACATTGTTTTTTATCGTTCGCTATTACCACCTTTACCTGCAAAGAAAACACAGACAGAAGATCAGGCTTTTTGAGCATGAGCGAGAGAAGGATATCTATCGGGCGAAAATCGAGTTTTTTACGAATATAGCACATGAGATCCAAACGCCCATTACCTTGATTCTTGGGCCTATAGAACTTATGGTCCATCGTGTAAAGGATGAGGCAATGAAGAAAAGCCTAACGATGGTACAGCGCAATGCGAAGCGTTTGGTCGAGCTAACAGGGCAGCTTTTGGATTTTCGGAAGACTGAAATCCACCAATTTGGTTTGAACTTCGTGCATACCAATGTCAGTGCATTGTTGCAAGAGCAAGTCGCAAATTTCAGGGCGGAAGCGGATCAAAAAGGCATTGATCTAGCTACCCATATGCCGCAAGATCCTCTCGAAGCCTTTGCCGATAAAGAGGCGTTGGTGAAAATCTTCAGTAACTTACTTTCCAATGCGGTAAAATATGCATCTGCTAAAGTGGATGTCGAAATCTTCGTGTCCAAAGAAACAGAAGAGACATTTACAATATTGGTGAGCAATGATGGTAAAGGAATTCCAATTGGGATGCGCGAACGGGTGTTTGAACCGTTTTTCAGATTACGTGGTAACAACCAGCCAGGAACAGGCATAGGTCTATCCTTGGCAAAGTCCTTAACCGAACTACATAACGGAACATTAAGGCTCTTGCCGGCTAAAGGACAAATTGTCGTTTTTGAGTTGGTTTTACCCATGCGTCAGAAGTTTGAATTTAAATTAAGTAACTGGAAAAAGATTTAAAAATATGAAGCACAAGATTCTGATCGTTGACGACAACGAAGAGATCCTAGAATTTTTATCGCAGGTGCTTGAAGATAGGTATTGCTTGTATACCGCGAAAGATGGGGAAGAAGCTCGGCAGGTACTGGATATGCAGGTGGTAGACCTTGTCGTTTCGGATATCATGATGCCTGGCATCGATGGTTTTGAACTTTGTGAGCTGATCAAATCTAATGTAGATTATTGCCACATACCGGTGGTGCTGTTGACAGCCAAGAACACGTACGACGCCCATATTGCGGGTCTTGAAGTGGGAGCAGACTTATACATACAGAAGCCCTTTTCGCCAGAATTGCTACAGCTACAGCTTGCTAATTTGCTGGGTAACCGCTTGAAGATAAAAATGCATTTCGCGAGCTCGCCATTTGAGGATGTACGGGTGATGGCACACTCCAAAACCGATGAAGCATTTTTAAAAAAGCTGGATACCTTTATTCGGATGAATTTGGATGATACCGCCCTTCATATCGATCAATTAGCCGACCATATGAACATGAGCAGGCCTACCTTTTATCGAAAAATTAAATCGATCTCTGATCTCACGCCGAAAGAACTTATTGATCTGACCCGTTTGAAAAAGGCGACGAAACTAATCGCGCAAAATGCGTACACCATGTCGGAAATTTCCAAAATGGTTGGTTATAGCAGTCAAAGTTTATTTAATAAGAATTTTCAACGATATTTCCAGGTATCTCCTCAGGGGTATATGAACTCGCTCGATAAAGAGTCTTGATCTCTAGTTGGTTACAGCCTGCCCCTGATGTACGTCGTCGGTCATTTTCAATACCCGATAAAAATCTTTATTTTCGTGTTTTTACGGTATGGATTATTTTGACGGACTTTCCAGTTTGTTGCTTGAAGAGCAAAACTATGACCGAAGTATGCATGAGATCTTATTAAAAAGAAGTCATGTACAAGAAAGGAAAGCACAAGGGGTAACTTGGTTTCCCGTTGCCATGGTTCATAGCGAGCTGGGAAGAGGCGATTACCTGAACATCACTGTGCAAAAAAGCAACAACTTGGGCGAAGCACACCGTTTTCGTTTCGGTATGCCCGTGGCACTATTTTCAAACTTTAGTCCAGATGATGATCGCGTTTATGGAACAATATCCTACATAGGCGCGGATAGGATGCAAATTGCCTTACGTGTCGACGAGGCACCGGACTGGATCCGTCGCGGTAAAATTGGCGTCGATTTGTTATTCGATGAAAATGCATACCGTGAGATGCACCAAGCGCTAAGACGTGCCAAAGAACTTCGCGGTGATCTCACACAAGGCAAACTGATCCGGCAGATCTTAGGTGAAGAAGTGGTAAGTGCTAACGCAAGCGAGGCTGTGCTAGCGGATAACCCTACCTTAAATATCAGCCAAAACCGGGCCATTGCGCATATTTTGGGTGAGAGCCCAATCAGTATTTTGCACGGGCCTCCCGGAACCGGTAAAACCACCACATTAATCCATGCCGTTCACGCTTTATGGAAGCAAACGAAAAAGCAAATTTTATTAGTTGCGCCGAGTAATACCGCGGTGGATCTCCTTACCGAACGTTTGGACAATGTGGGCATGTCTGTTGTGCGTATCGGTAACCCCGTGCGCGTTTCTCCACACTTACAGCAGCTTAGTTTGGATGCTCAGGTTAGCAGCCATGCAGCACAGAAGGAATTGAAAAGCTTGGTGAAGCAAGCGAATGCCTATCTTGATATGGCGCACAAATACAAGCGTAACTTTGGACATGCGGAGCGCGAGCAACGCAAAGCTTTATTTACTGAAGCCCGCAAATTACGAACGGAGATAGATCGCCTACAGGACTTTATGAGCAACGATATTCTTGATAAGGCCCACGTCATTACGGCTACATTAGTTGGGGCTAACCATTATGCTGTTCGCGATCGAAAATATGCTGCCACATTCATTGACGAAGCAGCACAGGCGCTGGAGCCAGCTTGTTGGATTGCGCTGTTAAAGGCAGAAAAAATCGTCTTGGCTGGAGACCATTGCCAATTGCCCCCAACCGTCAAGTCCAGTAAAAAAAGCCATGAAGGACTATATGTAACGCTATTTGAAAAGCTTATGGCAATTTATCCAAAGCAGGTTTCGCTACTCGACGTGCAGTATCGCATGAACACCGCCATCATGACATATCCATCATCCGTATTATACGGCAACAAGCTGCAAGCATCTCCTCAAGTTGCTGACAGGAGGTTGCGCAGCGACGATGCTCCCGTAGTTTTTATCGACACCGCTGGTGCAGGCTTCGAAGAAACGGAAGATGATGGCGCTATCGCAAACGTTGAAGAAGCTATGTTTGTGCACAAACATCTGTTGGAAACTGCGATGAATCTGAACGCGTCGTATGGCACAGATTCCTTTCCGAGTATTGGCGTTATTGCACCCTATAGAAAGCAAACCCACTTGTTAAAGGAACTTATACAGAACGATGCAGCGATACAGCCTTTTATCCATGCCATTCAGATCAATACCATTGACAGCTTTCAGGGACAGGAAAAAGATATTATATACATCAGCTTAACACGCACAAATGAAAGACAACAAATCGGATTCCTGCAGGATGTACGTCGAATGAACGTTGCAATGACACGCGCAAAGAAAAAACTCATTGTAATAGGTGACAGTGTTACCATTGGCCAGCACCCTTTCTACAAGGGGTTTATCGATTACGTCGAATCGATCCACCAATACCGCACGGTGTGGGAGTGGGGCATGGGTATAGGCTAGCTTTATGTATCCTTGAATGATTCGACTTCATATCATGCTCGAAAAAAAATAATTTTTTTATTTTGATCTGCTTTTCTTGCTGTTTGCGGGATTCTTTTCTTAGTTTTGTTTCAATTTTTTCAACAATAAACAGGTCTTGAAAGTTTTTTGTACATATTTTTTGCTGATCGCACTGACATTGCAATCTTTTTATCGCAGTATGCTAACTGTCGATTATCAGATGAATTTGCCGGCATACTTGGCCAAATGTATCAATAAGGATAGACCAGAGCTGCATTGCAATGGACAATGTGTCTTAATGAAAAAGCTCAAAGAACAAGAGAAAAAGGATGCCAAAAAGAACATGCTCGTGTACGAAACGAGTGCGTTGTATGTACACAAAGAACGCTTCACGTTTTCCATCCAATCAACGGTTGCAGACATTTCCCCGATCTCTTTCTTCTTTTATGCAGAAAATTACAGCTTTGACCACAACCAATCCGTATTTCGTCCTCCCGTATCTTCTTCCCGTATAGAAAACGTTTAATTCGATTATCATATTCCTTTCTGAACAACATACATGGTTGTTGGACTGTTTATGGTATACTGATTTAGCGGTTCAAGGGGCGTTTCTAAACTACGTAGTGTAAATCTTTATTGGGGTATTTATCATCTGATAGATATATTTAATTTCATATTAAAGGCTAGCCTAAGCGGCTTTAACATGCCCACTACAGCATACGCTACGAGTTGATTTCCTATAGTAGACAAGCGTTTCATTCATGAAATTATTGATGATGACCAGCGCCATCTTATGCATGGCCATTTCGTCCTGTACCAAGGACAAGACAGATTACAAAGCAGAAATAGATACCGCTGTTACGGAGCACCTGCAGTTCAAAGAGGCAGCTCGCTTTGTTAAAGACGGCTATACTATTCGCATTAATACGTTAAACGGCACCTTTTACAAAGGCTATAACGAAGTGCGCGTCACGCTGGAACAAGGAAGTTCTGCCGTCCAACCCGAAGAGGTTTATTGTCTACCAATATTTACTGACGCGCAGGCGCAGCAGACAACGGGGCCGCATGGCTATAAGCTGCAACAGCAGGTGGATAGTGGATATTTCTCGAGTTACATCGTGTTTACCGAGGAAAGCCAAGTGGGGGGCGAATGGCAGTTGTATATGCGTTTTAGCATCGGTGGAACGACGTACCGGTTGAACGAACCTGTCCAAGTGGTGCAGCAAGCGAATAAAAACTTGAACATGACGCGCTTTACCGGTAGCGATGGAGAGCTTTACGTCATAGCGTTGATTTCGCCCCAAAAACCTCGTATAGCTGAAAACCAGCTTGTTGCAGGTATTTATAGGTTTAACCGAGCCATCGGCACGCCCGCCCCTGCGGAATTTCCCGATCCAGAACAGTTTTCTTACGAAGTTGTGCAAGGCTATACCCTAAAACTTGACCCCCGTATGCCGGAGCCGTCGATGGGCAACCATAGCTCACCAAACAATGAAGATCTAAACCAGCGAGACGATGGACGCTATTATGGCGTGGTGAACTATACGATGACTGGTAATTGGACCTTAAACTTCATTTTGTTGAACCAGCTAGGTGAAGCCGTAAAAGGCACGGTTGTGCCCAATGACTTTACTCCAGGTGTCAACGGTGTGAAAAGTGAATTGTATTTGGATATTTTATTTTGATGAAGATGAATGCTGTTGCGATCGTTCCCTTGCTGTTTGTTTCTCTTGTACCGCTTTGCCTTCGCGGACAAGCTGTCGAGAAAGACAGCACGAGATATATTGAAGAAGTTCGTGTACAAGGAAAGGGGAAAAGGAAAATGGAAACCCCGTTGAAGATGACCATTTCTGTCGATGAATTTTTGGCATCATCGCAGCATATAAGTTTTATCAAACGTGGTGCCTACGCTTGGGAGCCATTGCTGAACAACATGGGATCGGAGCGGTCTAATTTGACAATCGACGGCATGCATATTTTCGGCGCCTGCACCGATAAGATGGATCCGATCACCTCTTACGTGGAAAGCAACAATTTGGCCACGATAGAAATCAACTTGGGTCAAGCGGGTAGCATGCATGGCGCAACGGTGGCCGGCGGTATCGATCTAAAACGTAGAAATACAGCGTTCGCTGCGGCCAAAACCTGGTCTGGCGCTTATCAAACGGGTATGGAAGCAAACAATAAGCAATTTTTTAACTTGGGTAACGTGGCCTATGCAGATCAACGATTTGTCGCAGAGGGAAGTTTCTCTGTGCGAAAAGCGGGAAACTACAGCGACGGAAATGGTGCCACCGTTAGACATTCGCAATATAATAAATTCAATAGTTCGGTAGGATTGGCCTATAAAACGAGCGAACAATCCTCCTTACGTCTGGATGCAATCTTCGATAGGGCGAAGGATGTCGGCTTTCCCGCACTGCCCATGGATCTTTGGCTCTCGCGGGCAATCATTACCTCGGCAACCTACAAGCAATTATTTGAAGCAGGTTTGGTGAAAGCTTGGGAATCCAAGGTCTATTACAATGCTATTGAGCATTATATGGATGATACGACGCGTCCCGAAAATTTAGTGCATATGGATATGCCGGGATGGAGCACGACCTATGGCTTGCTCAGTAAGCTAACCTTGCAACGTGAACGCTACGCTTCCGATATACAGATCAATGCGTTTGAAAATGTTTCCATTGCGGAGATGCGGATGTATCCACAAGATCGCAGTCGCCAGACCATGTTTGCCTACAGCTGGCCGTGGGTCACTACGCGCTACGGAGGCCTTTCGATGAACAATAGCTGGGCATTTTCCGAGATCAGCCAGATTCATTTTGGGGGATCATTGGGCCTGCATGAGAACTATTCCAAGTACATCGAGTTCAACCGGATCTTTCATCCCGGGGCGTCGCAAAATAAAACACGGGTACTCCCCAGTTTACACACGCGTTATGAGCTCCAAGTAAAGGATTTCCTTCTCGAAGCGGGATTGGGGTATGGGCATCGGGCACCGTCTGTATCGGAAGGCTATGGCTACTACATTTACAACAGCTTTGATCGCTACGATTATATTGGTAACCCGGATTTAAGAAATGAAGTTTCTTACGAAGGTAACGCACGCATAAGCTATAGAAAGGAAAAGTTTAATGTGGATGCGCAAGCCAATTACTTCCATATAAGGCATTACATCATCGGACGGATATTGGGCCTTGGAAGCCCGATGAATTACCAGTCTGTGGGCGTAAAAGGTTATACCTCTCTTCGGTATGCCCGCCTTTTCAATGTGTCAGTTAAAGGCGATTACACGATCTCAAAGCATCTGCATTGGAATGGCATATTGACCTATGCGCGTGCACAGGACGATAATGGTGGAAACCTGCCCTTTATCCGGCCATTGAGTTATCAAACGGCACTCCATTATGGGCACGGACCGTTTGGACTGCAGACGGCTGTAAATGGCGACTTTCTGCATCGAAACTACAGTCCAGAATTTGGTGAGGATCAAACACCAGCCTACACCATCTGGAATATATCCGCAGATTACAGTTTCGCACTAATGAAATGGAAAGGAAACCTGCAAGTGGGGGCTGAAAATATTTTTGATGCCTATTACAGTACATATGCCGACTGGGGAAATATTCCTCGTATGGGAAGGAATGTCTTTGCTTCCCTGCGGATCAGCTTTTAGTTGCGCCGTCAAACCGTTCCCATATGGATACAAAAACAAAATCAATAAAAATTAAAATCAATAACAATGAAAAAATCAAAGAACTATTCGGTCTTGGGACTAAGTCTACTACTGCTTATTTCGTGCAGCAAAAGCGATGAACCTGTAGCCAACAGCATGACGTTGCATTTCAACAACACTTTCAAAGATAATACCATCATCCTCGGATCGGCCGCTTCTGCTGAAGCTAGTGTTAACACATCCGCGTCTGGCCAGCGGCATCACTTTTCGGAATTACGATATGTCATCAGCAATATACGTCTAGTGAAAGTAGACGGTTCCGAAATGCCCTATCATATCGCCGATTTGGACAAAGGAGCTGCGGTAATCGACCAGTCAAAGCCAGCGACACTAGATTTCGAATTAACAAATATACCATCAGGAACGTATAAGCAGATCAAATTTGGATTAGGAGTTCAGTCTGCGTTAAATACATTGGATCAAGTACGTTTCCCCACATTTTATGCCATTGCCGGCGCCAACGATACCAAAATGATGTGGGAATGGGGGACAGGATACCGGTTTACAAAAATTGAAGGTTTCTACGGTACAGACAATCAGACGCTGTCCATTCATACAGGCAGCACCGTAGAAGGAACAGAAAGTGATCCGTCTAGTTACGTGCAAGGGGTCGACGCTTATAGAGATATCGTTTTGGATCTATCCACCCATGCCATCGTGGGACAAAACGCTCCTCGTATCACTATTAAAGCAGATTTTGATAACTTGTTGAGTGGAAAGACCAATACCATTTCGTTAGGGGATGGAAATGCCACACCCAATGTGCACACCGCTAGAAACATGACTTTATATGTAGATAATTTGGGTGGAGATGGCACTACCGATCTTACCGGAATGTTCTCCATTTCTGCTGTGGCCAATTAAATTATGGGGATGGCCTATGGTAGAACTCGTTCAGTAGGCCATCCATTATATCTATATCATGCTTTTAGCGATGCGAGTTTTTACTATTATTATAGGATTTGTGCTGCTACTGTCGTGCAGCAAGGAGATGCCCGAAGATCCTTTTGTTTTTGAGAATCCGTTATTGGATTTGTCTATTCCTACAGGATTTCCGGAATTTAATCCCGCTGTGTACGGTAATCGGCCGACAACCTATGGCGTAGAACTTGGCCAACGCCTTTTCCACGAGCCAAGGCTAAGCGGCAACAATACGGTCTCCTGTGCGAGTTGCCATAACAGCGGCCACGCCTTTGCAGATAATAAGGCACAAGCCGTAGGGGTGGAGGGGCGGATTGGACTCCGGAATACGCCTCCTATACAGAATATGGCATTCATGAAATTTTATAATTGGGATGGCCATATGTTACAGTTGGAAAAACAAGTGTTGGTGCCTATTATAACCCACGAGGAAATGAATTCTTCGATTTTAGAAGTTATCGGCAAGTTGAGTGCAGATACAGCATACCGCCATCTTTTCAAAAAGGCATTTGGCGACGAATTGATTACTGCAGAACGTATCTTTAAAAGTATTGCGCAGTATGAGTATACCTTAATTTCTGCAAACAGCAAGTATGATAGCGTTATGCGTATGGAAGGAGCAGCTTTTACCGAGGAGGAAGAGCGAGGGCATCATATTTTCAAAGAAAAATGCGCAAGCTGCCATAGTACAGCGCTCTTCACAGATCAGTCTTTTCGAAATGTAGGTTTTCCCCTTAATCCCAGTACGCAAGAGGCCGGCCGGGCGCGAGTCACCGGAGCAGCAGCGGATTATATGAAATTTCGTGTGCCGTCACTGCGTAATATTGCTTACACAGCACCCTACGGAAGTTTTGGTCAGTTTATAGACTTAAGAGCTTTGCTTGATTACTTTGATAAAGGCGTTTTGCCAGCGGATAATTTGGACCCTATTTTAAAAAGTAATGGGAATCGTATACCCCTAAGCGAGCAGGAAAAGACGGATATCATTGCTTTTTTAGGTACGCTGAGCGATCCAGCATTTATCCATCAGTAAACGAGCTAGCGTCTCCTTCCGGTATGGAGATACCGGAAACGAAACATGTAAAGGCATACGATGCAGCTATCGCCATTTTTATCGTTATTTTAAAAAAATATCGTTAATATTATGTTTTAATTTTAGTTTCCCGTAATCGCGTTAAAAGTATGTTCGCTTTGCGAGGTTGTGGAAAGGCGATGTACGAACCGATACAGTATAGTAACCGTAAAAGATTACGAGGCGAAATTTAAAGGCGGTGGCATGAAAGAAAAATCTAAAAACGCACTATTTACATGGCGTTTAGTTATTGCTAGCATATTTTTAGCGAGCAGTGTTGCAGCGCAGCAGCAACCCAATATCATCTTGATCTTAGCGGATGATTTGGGCTATGGCGACATTGGCGTGAACGGACAGCAGTTGATCCGCACGCCCAATATCGATCGTTTAGCAGCAGAAGGGTTGCTTTTTGAGCAATTCTATACAGGAACATCCGTGTGCGCTCCGTCGCGCTCTGCGCTAATATCCGGGCAGCATACGGGTCATACGTTTATCCGTGGAAATCTCAGTGTATCACCTGAAGGACAATACCCCATTGCAGATTCTGTCCTGACTATTGCTGAAGTCTTGAAAAAGGCGGGATATGCTACGGGTGCATTTGGAAAATGGGGGCTCGGGCCCGTGCTGTCCGATGGCGATCCGAACAAGCAGGGCTTTGACCACTTCTTCGGTTATAATTGCCAGTCACTAGCTCATCGTTACTATCCGACACATCTGTGGCGTAATGAGCAGCGGATAGTCTTGGAAAAAAATGGCGAATTGGAAAGACGTGAACAGTATGCGCCAGATATGATCCAAGCAGAAGCATTAGCGTTTATCGAAGAACACAAAGCTAAGCCTTTCTTTTTGTTCTTGCCCCATACCTTACCGCATGCCGAACTCGTCGTGCCAGATGACAGTATCTTCCAGTCGTATGTAGGTAAATTTCCAGAGGAACCTTACGTCGGGTCTGACTATGGGCCAAACGCAAAATCCGGTGGCTATGCTTCCCAAAATTACCCTCGGGCAACATTCGCAAGTATGGTTGCCCGACTGGATCGATACGTGGGCGAAGTAGTCGACAAGCTTAAAGCGTTGGGGCTCGATAAAAATACCATGATCGTATTCACGAGTGATAATGGCCCCCATCAGGAGGGCGGGGCGGATCCAATTTTTTTTAATAGTGCTGGCGGGTTGCGTGGTCTAAAGCGTGATCTTTATGAGGGAGGCATTCGAGTACCGTTTATTGTGCGATGGCCAGAAACGGTGAAGGGAGGTGGTAGAACGCAGCACGTGGCGGCATTTTGGGATCTCTTCCCGACTTTTGCCCAAGTTGCAGGCGTTAAATCGGAAGTGAGTGGCGACGGTATTTCTTTTCTTCCAGCGCTTAAAGGCTCTCCCTTGCAGCAGGAACATCCGTATCTCTACTGGGAGTTTCACGAACAGGGTGGGAAACAGGCTCTTCGTCATGGTCAATGGAAAGGTATTCGTCTTCAGGCCGCAACGAAAACACCGCGAGTTTTGGAATTGTATGACCTCGTATCCGATCCGCAAGAAAAACACAATGTAGCCGAGAATCAGCCAGCTATCGTCCGACAGATAGAATCTTGGATGTCGGAGGCACACGTCGAAAGCAGCGTCTTTCCTTTTAGAAAAGCTGACACCGATTAAAAACCGAAATTAAGCACGAGGGGCATAGGTAGGACAAAGGTGCCCACGAAGGGATAAATTTCGGTGTGCCATGGCACGGCTCGGTTTACATTGACGTCATTTTTATCTTTTATGGCAGGAATAAAAGTGGTAAATTTCGCCGCGAAATAAAAAGTGCACATAATAATCATTGTCGATAAATGAACAACTACAATTTTGGAATTGTCGGGCTAGGTGTGATGGGGCGTAATTTGCTACTGAACATGGCCGACCACGGCTTTGCTGTAGCAGGCTTAGATCTTGATGCTGAAAAAGCACAGTCCTTGGCAGCTGAAGCGCGTGAAGAACATCGGATAAAGGTAACAACCCAAGCGCAAGAATTCATAGATAGTCTGCAACAGCCGCGCGCCGTTATGTTGCTGGTACCAGCGGGAAAACCTGTTGATTTGGCGATAGCCAGTCTTATTCCTTTTTTAGATAAAGGCGATATTATCATCGACGGGGGGAACACTTATTTTCCGGATACCGACAGGAGATTTAAGGAGCTCTCGGCGCAAGGTATACATTTCTTCGGTATGGGAATATCGGGCGGTGAAAGTGGCGCCCGTCGAGGACCTAGTTTAATGCCCGGCGGAGACAGACAAGCCTACGAAAGATTGCGGCCTATTTTTGAAGCGGTCGCAGCCAAAGTGAACGGCGAGCCATGTGTCGAATTTTTGGGTAATGGCTCGGCAGGAAATTATGTCAAGATGGTGCATAACGGAATCGAGTATGGTATCATGCAATTGATTGCCGAAACCTATGACCTGATGAAGCGACTGTACGGATTTGATAATGCAACTATACAGCAAACATTTGAGCGGTGGAACGGTGAGGAACTCCATTCTTTTTTAATTGAAATTACAGCACAAATCCTCAAGAAAAAAGAAGGCGACGAATATTTGGTGAACCTTATTTCCGATTGGGCAAAATCAAAAGGCACGGGAAAATGGACCTCACAAAATGCGATGGACCTACAGGTTCCCGTGCCCGTTATCGATGCCGCCGTGAATATGCGTGATATATCCAAATACAAACCCGAGCGTATAGCGGCATCGAGCATGCTCCATTGGGATGTTCAGCCGGTAAGCACTCCGCAGGATGTGGTGATCAATAGCTTAAAATACGCCTTTTATTTTGCCATGATTACGACCTATGCGCAAGGTTTTGCGCAACTTACCGTAGCCTCAGAAACCTATGGGTATGAATTGGACTTGGAGGTCGTAACCAAAGTGTGGCGTGGCGGCTGTATCATCCGTGCAGCTTTATTGGAAGACTTTAGAAACGCCTACGCAGCGAATAAGGCGTTACGTAATATACTCTTGGATAGATCCATTGCACAGAAATTGATGGATGCGCAGGGCCATGTTCGCACGGTGCTGAAAGATGCTATCGGAGGCGGAATTCCCGTATCCGCTTACGCGAATGCACTTTCTTATTTTGATGCTTATCGTTCGGAAAATTTGCCAACAAATATTATCCAAGCGCAACGCGACTACTTCGGCGCACATACGTATGAGCGTATTGACCAAGAAGGTATTTTTCATACGTTGTGGGATTAAAGGAAACAGACATGACGCACGATATACAAATCAAACCCACCTCTATTGTTGTCTTTGGAGGTACCGGCGACCTTGCGAAAAGGAAGCTGTTTCCTGCATTTTTTAACCTCTATATGGATGGTCGTATGCCCTCCCAATTCCAAATTATTGCTTTAGGAAGACAACCATACGAACAGGAATCTTTTCGGGACTACGTCCATGAAAATATATTGGCTTTCTCAAGAAATACCAATTTTTCCCAAGAGCAATGGCAAGCATTTCAGGATCATATCACCTTCCATAAGGCACATATCGATGACGATAGTTCCTATGATGACCTAAATATGCTTTTCAATAAAAACGATGCCCTTTGGGGCGAGCGTGGCAATCGCCTGTTTTATTTGTCTATTGCGCCTAGTTTTATTGAGCAAGTTTCGTCTGGGCTGAAAAGGTTTCAGTTGGCAGATGATGTGACGGGTGATCGGATTATATTCGAGAAGCCTTTTGGCTATGATAAATCCTCTGCAATCCGGCTAAATAAGCTGTTGGCAAACACTTTTCATGAGCAACAGATCTACCGTATAGACCATTATCTCGGTAAGGAAACCGTTCAGAACATTTTAGCGTTTCGGTTCGGCAACTCGATTTTTGAACCGCTATGGAACAATAGGCATATCGATTCGGTACAGATTACTGTTGCAGAGCAGGTGGGCGTAGAAAATAGAGGGGGCTATTATGACCATTCAGGTGCATTGCGTGATATGATTCAAAATCATCTGCTTCAAATTCTTTGCATGGTCGCCATGGAAGCTCCAGAAGAATTTGAGTCGGAGCAGATACGCGACAGAAAAGCAGATCTGTTAAAATCTGTGCGACGGATCAAGCGTGAAGATATAAACCATTATACCGTACGGGCGCAATATGATGCAGGTCAAATCAACGGATTGCCCAAAAAGGCATATCGTGACGAACCGGGCGTCAACCCGCTGTCCACAACAGAGACCTTTGTCGCGATGAAATTTTATATCGATAATGAGCGCTGGCTCGGTGTTCCGTTTTATATGCGAACGGGGAAGAGTTTGCAACAGAAACATTCGGCCGTCGTGATCAACTTTAAAGATAGCACCAAGACAAAGTTTCCGGCCAATAAAAATAGTATTGAAAATAACCAATTGACGATCAATATCCAGCCAGAGATGGATATTCGTTTATCGTTCATGAGCAAACAACCTGGCTTGGATATGGAGATGACACCTGCGCAGATGGTGTTCGATTATTTCCAGTGCGCATCGAATGGTCCTGAGGCTTACGAAACGCTTCTTTTAGACGCTTTGGACGGTGACTCTACTTTGTTTATGCGCTCTGACCAAGTTGAGGAAGCTTGGGACATTATCGAAGCAATACAGGAAGAATGGGAACACGGTGATTTATCACCCATTTACAGCTATCCAGCTGGTAGCTGGGGCCCTGAGGCCGCTGATGAGTTGTTGAAGAGACAGGGACACCGTTGGCTATCCAGCTTTCCACCATTTACACAACCAGCAATACAAAAACATGGTACAACAGTTTAGAACAAAGAAAGAAATATTTGAAGCCGCGGCCGCGGCATTTATTCAGTCAGCTGATGAAGCCGTAAAAGAAAAAGGCTATTTCGCCGTTGCTTTAACGGGAGGTTCTTCACCCATTGGCCTCTATGAACTATTGGCATCCGAAGCTTACAAAGATCTTGTTGATTGGAGTAAGGTACTCGTTTTTTGGGGCGACGAGCGTTGGGTTCCCTTAAACGATAAGCTGAGCAATGCAAAGATGGCGTACGAAACGTTGCTTAATCACGTGCCGGTGCTTCCCGCCCATGTTTTTCCTATGTATGCAGATGGCATAGCGCCAGGGGAATATGCCCGGCAGTATGAGGAAACTTTGGTGGAAAAGCTGGGGAATGATGGCATGCTGGATTTCATTTTGTTGGGTATGGGCGATGATGGACATACCGCATCTTTATTTCCAGAAACGGACGTCTTACAGGAACAGAAGAAATGGGTTGCGGCTTACTACCTGACGGCGCAGCAGATGTATCGTATTACCTTAACTGCTCCTTTCATCAACAGCGCGAAGAAAATTGTCGTCATGGCCTACGGTAAGAAAAAAGCCCATGCGCTCCAACAGGTGTTACAGGGGCCTAAAAACCCAAGCCTGTACCCCAGTCAGCTGTTAGACGCCGCTAGGGCAGAGTTAATTTATATGGTGGATGAGGAAGCGGCAGCAAATTTGACATAAACGCATGTGCAGACATGTTCGCTTGTTCGTACAAGTGAATCTACTCCACAAATCCATAGCAGTGATCATTAAAAAACTTTTTAATCCGGCGCAATTATTTATCGGGAGTTTCATCATACTGATTCTTTTTGGTACGGTTTTGATACGTCTTCCGATCTCCCTTAAGACGGCTATTACGGGGGTTGATGCGCTATTTATAGCGACAAGTGCAGTATGTGTGACGGGTTTGGCATCTGTTGATATTCCCAGTACCTTTTCGGTTTGGGGGCAGTTTTTTATCCTGCTATTGATTCAGGCGGGGGGCATCGGTATTCTGTCATTTGCCGGGCTCTTTGCTTATTTCTTGAAGGGTGGCTCCAGCTATAGTAACCAGTTGGCTATCGGCAGCTTTTCAAACGTGGATCGGCTCGGTGAAGTGTTTACCATTCTCAAACGAACAATAATCATCACGTTTAGCATCGAGGCCATAGGGGCGGCCGCTATCTACTGGAGCTTCTTACAGAATCCCGCAGGAGTACCCGTTGAAAATCCTTTATTTACAGCAATTTTCCACGCCGTTTCCTCGTTTTGCAACGCCGGTTTTTCTACGTTTACAGGCGGATTAATGGCTGATGCGGTACAGTACAATTATGGGTTCCAAACCGTTGTCGCCTTCATCTACATCTTTGGCGGTCTCGGATTCCCAATCGTCATCAATGTATTGAAGTATCTAAAACATCTATCCAATCGATTACTGAAAAAGTGGACGTTAAAGCAAAATTATTACAGACCATGGGTTATGACCATCAACAGCAAGATCAATCTTATCACTACCGGAATTATATCCTTCCTGGCGATCGTGTTCATTTATTGGCTGGAATATGACAACGTTCTCCAAGAACATGCTGGTGTAGGGAAATGGGTGATCGCGATGGCCACCGCCACCACGCCCCGAACCGCTGGATTTAACAGCATTGATTTTTCCCAGCTGCACAATCCATCTATCATCCTCATTATGTTTCTGATGTGGATTGGTGCCTCTCCCAGTTCCACGGGCGGCGGTATCAAAACAGGGACCTTTGCGGTAGCGATCTTGAACGTGGTTAGTCTCGCACGTGGGAAGAGTAAGACGGAGGTCTTTCGCCGTGAAATTGCGTCTATATCTATTCAGCGCGCTTTTGCCACCATGTTTCTGTCCCTCGTTGCGATCGGTACGGCTATGGTAGCTATCACATACTGCGACGAACGATTCAGCACCTTAGAAATAGCTTTTGAATGTTTCTCGGCATATAGTACCGTGGGACTATCGCTGTCCGTCACGCCAGAGCTTTCCACCGCTAGTAAGCTGGTACTTATCTGCCTGATGTTTGTTGGTCGGGTAACGATGCTGTCGGTATTGATTGCTTTTGTAAAAAAAGTACGCTTCACGCATTATAAGTATGCTCCGGAGGAGCTCACAATATATTAAGATATGAAATTTTTGATTATAGGCTTAGGCAACTTCGGCGCTTCCCTTGCAGAGAAACTCACGATGCAGGGTAATGAGGTCATCGGCGTAGACAAACGGTTGGATAAGATAACGGCGTTGAAAGAGAAAATAACCCATGTTGTCTGTTTGGATGCCACCGATGAGACAGCCTTTAAGACACTACCGTTACGAAATACCGACATCGTTATTGTAGCAATAGGTGAGGATGAGGGGGCAAACATCATGGTGACGGCCTTATGTAAAGAGGCGGAGGTCAAGCGGCTTATAAGCAGAGCGGTAAACCGTCTTCATGAAAAAGTACTGGGCGCGCTTGGTGTATCGGAAATAGCACATCCGGAGGAGGAGTCTGCCGAGCGCTGGTCCAAGAAGCTATCCATGACCGGACTGGTGGATTCGTTCGAATTAAATAGCAATTACGCTATTGTCGAAGTCATTGTACCAGAAAAATATGTGAATAAAACACTCCAGGAGATAAACATTCGCCAAAAGTATGAGCTATTGGTGCTAACGATTCTTAAAAATACCGAAAAACAAACCTCTTTTGGTAAAAGTGTAATCACCACCGTGCTCCACGGGATACCAAAACCGGATACCATACTTCAAACGGGGGACATTTTGGTAATCTACGGATTCAATGAACATATAAAATCATTTCTGTAGCAGGGATTATGTATGGCTGCTGATGTGCTGTGCATAACATGCCGAAGCTTGTGTGCATGTCATGAATCTATCTATGATATGGCAGCTAATTGGCGATAACACAGCATGATTGGATGCATCCATTTTAGCGACAGTACGTAAGCGTCCTATGTTATACGTCTGGTTGGTTTTTGGCTTGCAACAGCATGCCGCAGTTTGCACAGAATCGGGCATTTGGTTTATCTATTTTATCCTGACAACGCCGGCATCGAGGTTTTTCATTCTCCGATGCTTTTGCCATTTCTACTGAAACTATCCCTGTCGGAACCGCGATGATTCCATATCCAATGATCATCAAGATGCTCGCGAACAACTGTCCGATGCTGGTCTGTGGGGAAAGGTCTCCATAACCGACCGTAGTGATCGTGACGATCGCCCAGTATATGGATGTGGGGATATTGTTAAAGCCGTTTTGCTCGCCTTCCACCACATACATGATGGTACCTACAATCGTAACCAATGTAATGACGGATGCCAAAAATACGGTAATTTTATGGAAGCTTGCCCGTAAGGCCGTGCGTAATATATTGCCTTCAGATAGGTAACGAGTCAGTTTGAGGACCCTAAATACACGAAGAAGCCTCAATGCGCGGATAACAACCAAATACTGCGTGCCAGCAATGATAACGCTCGTGTATGTCGGCAAAATAGATAGCAGGTCGATTACCCCATAGAAACTTTTGATGTAACGCATTGGCTTTCGTACACAATATATACGTAGCGCATATTCTATAGTAAAGCAAATCGTTAAGCCCCATTCCAAAACCTGTATATATGGCATGTACCTCGCTCTAATTTCTGATATGCTTTCCATGAATACCGAAACAATACTAACGACAATCAGTACAAGTAATGCAATGTCAAAATATTTGCCAAGTGGCGTGTCCGAGCGGAAAATTATACGGTATAATTTTCTTTTGAAGACATCACTTTTTTTCTTTTTCATCATGCAACTGATAATCTTACGGAAAGTGGCTATTTAACCGGTAATCGCCGACCTTTTTTTCGGTCGGCGATCTATGCCACTCAGCAAGCAGGGAGACATCTTGGCGCCATACGCGAGTGATGGTCTGCAGACCATCACTCGCGTATGGCGCCGGTTGATTATTAATAGCGCGTTTTGAGGGCTATTTTACCCAAAGACCCTAAGCTGTTTTCCTGTGCAAAAACAACCCGACCATTTTGCGACAGCACCTGCCAGGCAATTACACTGACAATATCATCAATTGCACCCGCTGCCGTAGCATCCTCAACGAGCGAAAAGGATCGATCATCCGCCATGACCACGCTTTGGGAAAAGTCGCTTTCAACTACCAATAAATCAGCTCGACCATCCATGGACGCTTGGAATATCTCTTGCAAATCGGTAAAAAGCAACCCGGCACCCGTAGCAGCATGTAGCTCCTCGACAGCTTGCTGTTCCCGCTCGCGGCGGATATCCAACATGAACTTCCAAGCCTGTGAAGCGATTTGATGTTTCGATAGGTTGTTGTAATCGATTTGCGTATAGCCCATGTAACGTGCGGGATGGTCGGCAACTTGCATAAGTTTGCTGTAATTATCTTCCGTACAGATCACAACGCAAGACAGCCCATTGTCATTCGCCATCTTACCCAGCGCTTTGTCCACCTTGTTGAAGTATTCCTTAACCATATTATCCACGCGTTTACCATCACTGGCTTGCTCGGCGTTGGTTAGATAATGTGGATTTTCGGACAACGGGAAATCATCGTTGATCACCTCGCTTTCAATATGGTCGTTCTGCGCTAGATATAGATTTACTCCACCTTGTGTAAGGGTCATGATCATATAGTCTTGCTCTTGTACGTACATCTTTATCAAAGGTCGCAGGGCAAAATGCTCACTGATCTGTACGCCTTCTAGACGTGTTGTCCAAATAGACTGCACGATCTCCATGGTATCATTAGAAACAAAAACATGTAGGCTGTCTAGGTTGTAATCGCGATGGACTTGCCCGCTTACCTGATCCAACTTATCCAATAGATCCGCTGTTGTTTTTTTGCCGAATTCCGCTACCACCCGTTCTTTGGCTTCCTTCACAAAATTTTTCAGCGTTATTTCGTCCTTAAGATTTTCGGGATGTGAGCGATGGGTATTGAGGGAAATGGTCACGCATGGTGCACCTTTTGCCTCGGCTAACCGCTTTAATTCGTTTTTACTGATCATAATAGTGGTATTAAATTTTCAAATAAGTTTACAACTATTAACCATGCAAAAATTGGGCAAATATTGAATTAATCAACAACTATTTCTTTTTTTTCTAATTTCCGAAAGATATTTTCCTTTGATCTTGCTTTTCTACCGTCTGATCACCAGTACACTATCTCCGGGGAAGTGATTGGATAGCCATAGCCTCAGTTTCCGTGCATCCGAATTGACTAAGGAATCGGTTGCCGCATATATAAATCCGATGTTATTAACGATGCTGTCCCGGTCCGCGTAATATTGTTGACGTCCAATGCTATAGGAGGTGATCTGTGGGAAGAGTACCCCGATATCACGGTCTAACTCGGGCGTGGCCAACTCGTATTGCGCAATCTTGTTGCTCAAGGCGCGTATTGTCACATCCTTTTCGTTCATAGCGACGGATCGACGATCTATTTCACTCATAATGCTGCTTTGTAGATCTACGGTGTCCTGACGGATCAATAACTCTGTATTGTTTATACCAAATCCTGCCATAGCATCCTCCAAATGCTGTATTTCTTTGTCTGATAATTTTTTGGAAAGAAAGGCGAGCTCCAATTTTCTTGGTCGACTGTTGAATTGCAATTTTTGGTATACCACGGTATAGCCCTTGTCCGATAATTCACTTTGAACGAATTGCCTAACTTGATTATTGTATTTACGCTCCTGGTGTAGGTTGTATGCAAAATATATACTGGGTACAATTAGTGCAATGGTGATAAAAGTGATACTTTGGCTAATTCTTTTCTCCTTCTTCTTGTCGAGGTAATGTACTTTTGGATAACGGAGATATTTAACAATAGTGAATGTGGCCAAGCATATGAACACGCAATTGATTAGGTACAGAAAAATAGCACCCGCAAAATACGTTAAATTACCTATCGCCAGTCCGTATCCCGCCGTACACAGCGGTGGCATCAGTGCTGTCGCGATAGCTACCCCTGGAATGGGATTGCCTTTATTGACACGCGTGATCGCAATTACACCCACTGTACCTCCGAAAAAGGCTATGATAACATCGTAGATGTTCGGCGATGTTCGGGCCAGTAGCTCAGATTGTGCCTCTTTGAAGGGGCTTAACAGAAAGTAGAAGAAAGAAACAACCAAGCTGATTACCGTAGCGATAAGTAGGTTTTTGAGCGATTTTTTTAATAAAGGAAAATCAAAAGTCCCCAACGCGAATCCTGCGCCCAGTATTGGCCCCATTAGAGGCGAAATAAGCATGGCGCCGATAATGACAGCCGTCGAGTTTACGTTTAGCCCCACCGATGCTACCACGATCGCGCAGGCCAATATCCAAGCATTGGAGCCGCGAAAGGAGATGTTCTCAATCACATTTTGCAGTACGCTCTCTTTCTTCTCCTCACCCTGGTGAAGGTCAAAAAATCCAAGTAGTTTATTCATATTCTATGTTCGGTTTTTTTTATTTCTTTCGGATCGCGCAAGTCTGAAGTCCAATGTGGGAAATCCAAAAATATCACCGTGCCTAGCTATTCTATTCTTGTCGCTTTGTTTACTCCTTAACAAGCCCAACTACCGTGGCTACTTATCGAAGTTGTTTGCTCTTCGTAAGCATACGATAGCCCGTGTAGCAAAGTCTGTATGTTTTTTGCAGTGGTGCATAAATCGAGCCATACCCTGTGATAAAGATAATAAATTTAACTTTTGTCGGATGGTTATGACGCGGCCCCATAGAGCGACTGATGATAGAGCCAAGCTTTCGCTGGTCAGCTATACAGGAATCGATACATTAAAATCGCATTAATTTTTTTGATTAAAACCTTATTTAACGTCTGCTAACCACAAAAATGCCCTTGTCGCTCCAAAACTTAAAAACAGTTCTTTTCCTGACTTGTTATATAATTTAACAACAAATCGGTTACTGACTATGGGAAAAGATCTGAAGTCCACTAGAAAACAGCTACTTGCTTGGGTAAGGAAAATGTTTCATAAGTTTATCAATTGGCTTAAGCCCGATCCTGCTGATAGCTTAGGCCAACAAATCTTCAAAAGCTTGCTGAAAATCCCCGTCATTTTATTTGCGATCGCTGTATCGCCTGTAGCGATTATCATCTTTGGCCTTATTTTTTTCCTTGTGCTTTGAGGAGTTACTGGACATCCATTCTTCGTCCTTGGTTTCTCGTAGCTGGCGCTCTTTTCCTTACGCACCAGCTGATGGATAAATTTTTTGATGTACACATTTGGCTGCTCGACCATTATCTTGATCCGCTGCTGCTGATGCCTATTTTTTTGCACGTTTACCTTTGGGAGCGAAGGCTGTTGTTCGGGAAGCCATTGCACGATGTCCTGACTTGGCGCACCATCGTGGTACTTTGTCTACTCGTTTCGTTTATCGCCGAATGGTGCTTTCCTGTGTTGAACGACCGCTTTACGAGCGATTGGTTGGATGTAGCATGCTACATGGTAGGGGCGTTGGTATTTTTCTTGTTTTTCAACCGACCTGCGCAACAACGCCTGTCGATTAAGCAGTCTGATGTTTAGCGAGGAAATGCTGGTATCAGGCGGACGGCTGACCGTCTTTCGAAGCATAGCTCATACCGACGAGCCTCGCTATGACCACGGCAGGGAACAGAATACCCACCGTGGACATAAATACCGACAACATCTTGGCCGTGACCGATACCGGGTGTATATCGCCATACCCCACCGTCGTCAGCGATACAATACTGAAGTAAATGAAATGTATGTAGTCTTGATCCTGTCCGGTGAGTTCGATATCACCCGCGATAGAAACGCCCGTTAACGCATTGATGATTTCTAGTGAAAATGCTCCCACCAAAGCGAATAATAGATATACGTTAATCGCGCCAATGATCCGGTAGATGTTCACACTGTCATTTCTAAACAAAAGATTTAGATTGATGATAATAAATACGATTGCATTTAATACGGCGACGATATTCTCTTCTGCATAGAACGAGTAGGGATTGTCGGTATAACGCACCAATCTTAAAACGCAGTGTACGACAAACAGGGTACTGGAAGCAAAAATCAGCTTTTTGTTTGGTGTGGAAAATATTCCCGAAAAGAATAAGCTGAGCAGGATCATATTGAACAACAAGATACCGTGTTCGCTATTTTCCATCACGATCGGGATAATGAAAACAATCAGAAACAGCATGATCAATAGCACCACAAAGCTAAGGTCTTCTAACCAGAACGTTCGAAATCTACTGAAATATTTACGCACTTTCATTTCATTATACTGTTAAAATCGCACTGCGTTTTGGTAGGCGGCCACCATACAACGTTATTTTTTTGCGATCAAATAGCCATATGGCTCCAGCTGTGGGACATGGTCAAAGATGACCTTTGCTATACCAAGCAAAGGAACAAATAGCACCATACCGGCAATGCCCCAGATCAAGTTGCCAAAAAGCACAATCAATATGGTGAAGAGCGGGCTTAGCTTGATCTTTCCGCCCGTGATATTTGGCGTCAGCACGTAGCTCTCGACCTGCTGTATCAGCAAAAAATATCCGCCCACGATAATGGCGTATGAAAAAGCATCTTTTGTAAGCAGGACATAGATTACGGGTATTAAACTACCGACTAAAGAACCTAAGTAGGGTATGATATTCAATAGACCAGCCAATATGCCGAACAATACGGCATGTTCTACACCAATGGCATATAACGCGACTGTATTGCACACGGAAAGTATAGCTACTACATAGAACACGCCCGCCACATACGCATTGGATACATTGGCCACCTCATGCACCACTTTGCGGGTATGATCCGACTGCCCCTGTCCGGTATGTTTTTCCACCAGCTTCAATACAAAATTTTTGATGCGGCCGCGGTAGACTAATAACAGCAATGTGTAGGTTATGATGATGACGAGATGCACCAAAAATGATCCGAATTGCGCGACAAAAAATGCGGCGTAGGAACCGACTACTTCGGCTACTTTGTCCATCTGGTCTGCGAGATACGCTTTTTGTTCGTCTTTTGCGATACCAAACGTTTCTTCCACTTGGTCTTGTACCGACGAAGCAAAACCGTAGAAATGCTCGTGTAAGTTGGACAGATCGTTGTTCAAGGAGACAATCTGTTGCGTTAACAACGTCAATACACCGATCAATACGAGCACCAAGGAAAACACACAGGCCGCGGCCGCCGCAAACCTTGAAAACTTACGCCGCTCTAGCCAGCGGCAGGCCGGTATTAACAGCATGGCAAATAAGCAGCCAATGGCCAAGGGGATCAAAAAAGATCGCCCCAAGTACATGATGCCGAACAATGCAATTAAGAAATATAGAAATTGGTTAAATCCTACTAAGGATGCTTTTTTTGTCATTGCTATGGATGTTAAACGTTAATACGCATGTGGAAGGGTACTCGCTATTCGGAGTCGTAAAGTAATAAAATGTAACAGATATGTCGGATTGCACACGCTTTTCATTTCGTAAATTAACAAATTACCTAGCCAAATGTTTTTATTTTTTTCTTTTCAAGTCTTATATTTTCGTTAAAAAGTTGCATAAAGGATGCGGAAGGGATTATGCCTATCTATCATTTGCGGGCATATGCGATCTCCAATGTGCTTTTCGGTATGAACTTTGCAATGTAGTCGTTTAAATTAAAAATCGTCAAACATACGGTCTACTTTGTTGTTCATAGGGAGAGATGTGGCATGGCAAGCTTGCCGGATAAGATCACCCGACTATAGATAAGAATCGATGTAAATAATTTAAGTATATAAAAATATGATTAGCGAAAAAATGTTCCGCGGCCATGTGGCCATTGTTACCGGCGCGGGCGAGGGCATAGGTTTTGAAATAGCGCGTTTACTGGTTGAGCATGGCGCGAAGGTGGTGGTGAATAGTCTTCATGATGAGTCTAATGAGAAAGCCGTCAAAAAATTAAATACAATAATCGAAGGAAGCTGCGTAGGTGTACCGGGAGATTCATCCGATTTAACGCTTATTCAAAAATTGGTTGAAACGGCAAAATCAGCATTTGGCAAAGTGACATTGGCTGTTGCCAATACAGGAATTACGACACCTGGAGATTTCTTTAGCTATCCTTTGGAAGATTTTCAGCGTACGTTGGACGTAAACCTAAAAGGCACCTATTTCTTTGTTCAGGCCGTTGCAAAGCAAATGCGTGCAGATAAATGCGCCGGCAGTATTGTGCTGATGTCTTCGGTCAATGGCGAGCAAGCGAACCGCAATTTGAGTACCTATGCAATGACAAAGGCGGCGATAACGATGTTGGCAAAAAATTTGGTTATCGAGCTCTCGCCCTATGCCATACGGATAAACAGCGTGTCCCCGGGTGCTACCTCGACCGAGCGGACAACGGAGGATAGCGAATATGAGGAAGCGTGGTCTGAGGTTACGCCATTGGGGCAAACCGCGGATCCGAGGGATATTGCACATGCCACGGCTTTTTTGCTTTCTAAAAATGCACGCCATATTACTGGACAAAATCTGATTGTGGACGGTGGTTGGACAGCAACAAGCCCAGCTCCGGAAGGCGATACTTTTTAATGGAACTTCAGGATAACGAAAGAAATGTTGACCGCAAAACTGATGCGTAAGAAACAGGATTGACCGAGGATGGAAAAGAGAAAGATTTTTATTTGTGAAGATGACCTGGCAATTGCTGATGTGCTAAAAACTGTGCTGGAGGACGAAGGTTTTGAGGTATTGGTGGAAACCAAAAGTGTTTTGGCATTTGGGAAATTGTCTTTATATAAACCCCACGCTATTATCACCGATCTGCAAATGCCCATCGTTTCCGGAGACATGCTCATCCAAGCCATCCGACGCGACCGCCAGTTGAAGAATACCTTCATATTATGCCTCACGGCAAATGATCGCGGAAGAGAGATTGCGCTCGATTCTGGAGCGAATATGGTTATGCACAAACCATTCGAAATGGAGCAGTTGGCCGCCATATTGGATTCCGTGCTGTTCGCGAAAAATGATGTCAAAAGGTAGTGCATTGTTTTTAAGGGCACTCTAGGTTATACATTGTTATCTAGCCGGTTAAGAAAAACGAGCCACATGGATAGATCGTGTTGGACGCAAGATTGTAGCGAAGTCAACAAGATGTTGAAGCAACCAGACACAGCGTTAACTGCTTATAGCCGTTGCTTGCGCGAAGTGAGCAAAACCTGCCACTTAACGGGCTGATAAAGAACACCGGAAAAACCGATTGTGAGTTGGATCTTTGGTTGGCAGCGCTATAGCGGAATCTGAGGTAAAGCTCTGAGCGGTCGATACTTGCTTATCGATCGCTTTTTTAGTGGACTGATTAGGATGCATTTAATACAGGTGAAGGTATTTTTGCTGTTGGCGTTCTCGATTTGTTTGGCATAACATTAAACCTGTTCAGCTGCAATGCGTCCATACCATACAAATCGCCATGCAAAACAGCGGTCTTTAGGATATTTTATTTAAGGATAGATGAAAAGGAAGAAGATTTTTATATGTGATGATGACCGCGGTATAACGGATATGCTGCAGATGATTTTTCAGCTTTCGGATGTTGATGTCGTGGTCGAGAATAATAGTGTATTGGCCTACGATGCGATTGTGAGGCTAATGCCCGATGTCGTGATCGTTGACCTGTGGATGCCTGTAGTTTCTGGCGATCTATTGATAAAAAACATTAAGGGCAACCCTCTATTGAGGGACGTATATGTGATATGCATTTCGGCTAGCAGAGACGGTAAAGCCGTGGCCACAGAAGCGGGTGCAGACAGGTTTATTGCCAAACCTTTTGATCTGGATGATGTGTTGCATGCTATTGATGAAGGTCCCGGAATAAAAATTATTTAGCATGGTTTCCCGGCTAGTCGAGGGTGCGATGAAGAAGGCTAGGGCAATAATCCGAAAAAAGACATATTTTTTAATGCTTATGTAACAAAAGTTGCCGTATATTAAAAATAAGTTCCGGAAATTTGCTGGTAACAGGAAGAAATAGCAATTAAAAAACAAGAGAATATGTTTTTTCAACATGTATTTGATAAGACGCTCGCTCAAAGCAGCTACGTCATTGGCTGTCAGAAAAGCGGCGAGGCACTAGTGATTGATGCGCAGCGTGATATCGATGTATACCTACACATCGCAAAGCAAAACAATTTACGTATAACCCACATTGCAGAAACGCACATTCATGCCGATTTTCTCTGCGGCTCGAGAGAGCTGGCTGCGGCGACTGGCGCTGCACTTTACCTCTCCGATGAAGGTGGCCCAGACTGGCAATACCAATTCCCACATAAAAGCTTGAAAGATGGAGATACCATTCAAATCGGAAATCTCAGTCTACAGGTCTTGCATACACCGGGCCATACACCCGAAAGCATCAGCTTTCTACTGACCGACCACCCCGCGACGGATAAGCCGGTAATGGTTTTTACGGGAGACTTTGTTTTTGTAGGGGACGTGGGGCGTCCGGATCTATTGGAGGAAGCCGCAGGCATAGCAGGAACCAAGCTCATCGGGGCAGAGCAGATGTACCAGTCCCTAAGAAAGTTCACCTCACTACCTGAATACGTGCAAGTGTGGTCTGGGCACGGTGCCGGTTCGGCATGTGGAAAGGCGTTGGGTGCTGTGGCAAGCTCTACAGTAGGCTATGAAAAAATTCGCAATTGGGCCTTTCAATATGCCGGCGACGAACAGGGCTTCATCGCGTATTTACTGGCCGATCAACCCGAGCCACCGAAGTATTTTGCAACGATGAAGCATCTTAATAGGGTAGAACGTCCACTGTTGGTCGACGTTCCTGAACATCCGAAGCTGGACAAAGAAGCTTTTCTTTCTGCTTACAAGGATGGTATCGCTGTTATAGATACCCGAAATAAAGTGGATTTTGCGAAAGCCTTTATTCCTGGCAGCATCAATATCCAGGGCAACAATTCTTTTGCAACTTGGTGTGGTTGGTTGCTCAATTACGAAGAGCCCTTTATTTTGATAGCTGATGAAGGTCAAATGGACGATCTAACCCGAAAACTTATGCGTGTCGGCCTAGACGATGTATATGGCTATATTGCTCATGTAAACGATTTGGGGCTAGATCTACAACAAGTCGATACCGTGTCCTTGGAGGAGTTTTACGCCTATATCGGACGGAAGGATGCGCAGATTGTCGATGTGCGCAGCGCGTCGGAATATGAGAAAGGGCACATCCCCGGTGCGCAGCATGTATTTCTCGGTACGCTTACCGAAAATCTCGACAAGATAAGCAGAGAGCAACAAGTCGTTATTCACTGTCAGTCTGGTGACCGTGCATCCATAGCCTATTCTATTTTGATAAAAAATGGATTTGAACAGGTCAAAAATTTTTCCGGTGGGATGCAGGCTTGGATTGCAGCAGGAGGGAAGATTGCTGCAGGCAAAGGCAGCGAGTAAGGCACGCAGGTGATGCGGTACGCCGCCAAGCGACCTCAAGGCGCGGCCTATTGCGCTACAACAAACACCAGGAAAGACAAAGGCTAATAGAAAAAAGAAATTGCTATGATCGCATTACTAAAAGAACCGTGGCCGTGGTACATCGCCGGCCCTTTGATAGGACTTACCGTGCCAATACTTTTGCTGATTGGCAACAAATCGTTTGGTATCAGTTCATCGCTCCGACATATTTGTGCATCGTGTATCCCCGCTGATATACCATTCTTTAAATACGATTGGAAAAAGGAGGTGTGGAACTTGTTTTTCGTGTTAGGAATATTTTTGGGGGGCGCTATCGCAGTACGCTTATTTCCGAACGAAGCGCCCGTAACCGTCAATCCTAAACTAATGCAGGAGTTAGCAGGCTATGGCATCAACGATTATAGTAATCTAGTGCCCATGGACTTGATGAACTGGTCCTCCTTATTTACCGTAAAAGGTGTTATTCTTATGGTAGTCGGTGGTTTTTTTGTAGGCTTTGGTACACGCTACGCAGGTGGCTGCACCAGTGGTCACGCCATTATGGGTTTGTCCAATTTACAATGGCCCTCGCTCATTGCAACCATTTCTTTTATGATCGGTGGCTTCGCTATGGCTAACCTTATCCTTCCATTCATCCTTTCCTTATAAACCAAAAAGTATGCAAAGAGCAGCAAATGTACGAGATAACTTGCAGGCACGCGAGGGCGGTACAATCGAAAAAGGTAGTAAAGCGTGGTATCCATATAGTAAATACCTTATTGTTGGCATAATGTTCGGTATTGTTTTCGTGAAAGCAGAAGTAATCAGCTGGTTTCGGATCCAGGAAATGTTTCGTCTGCAATCCTTTCATATGTATGGCATTATCGGGAGTGCTATCATGACCGCCATGATCTCGGTGTTTTTGATCAAGAAGTTTCAGATAAAAACGCTTGATGGCGAACCGATAAAGATTTCGCCAAAGAAATTTAACAAAGGACAGATTTATGGCGGCCTGATTTTTGGTTTAGGGTGGGCGATGACCGGTGCATGCCCGGGGCCACTTTTCGCACAGATAGGGACGGGCGCTACGGTGATTGTTGTTACACTATGCAGTGCTATAGCTGGCACATGGGTTTACGGCCGGCTACGGGAAAAATTGCCTCACTAGTATCGATCCTCATGCACTGAAAACTTTGACCATGGTAATGGGCACTTACTTAAGGTATACGATCTGAAGCTTCATATTGGCCTCCTTGCAATCGGAATAAGTTTTGCTGAAAAAATAGATGAATCATAATGGTTTCATCTATTTTATACACGGTTGTCTTTCATCTTTTTTCCATTAACCGTTTGGCTTTTCAACCGCTTTACCTACATTTGCTATCGAAGATAGGGGTGCACGAACGTGCTGAGAACATACCCATTCTCGTATCACCATACGAGAGGAACCTGATCCAGGTAATGCTGGCGTAGGGATACCTACCTTTCTTGCTGCTTGCTGTGCGCACCACATTTTCCATATATGTAAGATATAAGGCTGTTTACAAATGACAGAATTTACAGAGCAGGTTAGCGCCGCTTTAGCGGCAACATCTTGGACCGAGCGTTTTGCTGTCGGCTTCAGCGTGGTGCAGGTGATATTGTCCAGTAGAAATAAGATATCGAATTACTTTTTCGGGATCGTATCCATTATTTTAACCATTTCCGTGTTGTTTCAGGCACGTCTTTACGCAGAGATCTTATTGCATGTTTACTACTTCGTGATGAGTGTGTATGGATTATGGTATTGGAAATATCGCTTCCAGCATGCAGAGGTAGCCATTACGCGTTGTTCCACAAGCGAGTGGCGTGTCGTTTGGGCAATTGTAGGGCTGGGTTATATTGCTCTTTTTCTTTTTCTCCGGTATTTGACGGATTCTGATGTGCCCGTGTTCGATGCTATTGTTTCCAGTACGGCGTGGGCCGGCATGTGGCTCTTGGCAAAACGCAAGATCGAAAATTGGATACTATTGAATATCAGTAATTTTATTGCGATTCCGCTTTTGTTCTACAAGGAGCTATATCTCTTTGCCTGTCTAACAATTTTTCTCTTTATTGTTGCCATTGTGGGTTACCTAAACTGGCGTGCCATGATGAAAAAACAATCCAATCGTCCCGCGTATGTTGCGTAAAGAATTTGCCGATCTCATCCAAGATGATGTTGCGCTATCCATTGCGGATAGGAAGCTGACAAATAGTATGTTAAACCTAGTGTACGACAACAAATGGTTTAATCTTTGGGTTCCCAAAGATTATGGAGGTTTGGGAGCGGGGCTTGCCGAAGGTTGCGCCCTTTTGGAAGAGCTAGCTTATGTGGATGGGGGCTTTGGGTGGACCGTTACGTTGTGTGCCGGAGCAAACATGTTTGCTGGTTTCTTGGATCCGAAACTGGCAGAAAGCATTTTTAGCCGCCGCACTGTTTGCTGGGGTGGTAGCGGCAAGCCGTCGGGCCGTGCTGATGTGCTGGCAGATGGCTATTTGCTAAGCGGATCTTGGATGTATGCGACAGGGGCGCCACACTTAAGCCATTTTACGGTTAATGCCTGGATATATGAAGAGGGAAAGCAAGTTTGCGACGCCGCTGGAAATCCTGTATATCGTTCTTTTTTTATCGATCGTGATGACGTGCTAATCCACTACGACTGGAATACCTTTGGCTTGGCCTGTACGGCAAGCCATAGCTTTTCCGTAGCGAAAGTGTTCTTGCCTGAAAATAGGGCATTTGATCTCATCCCGGAGAGCCGACAGCACGAAGCGCCACTGTATTATTATCCTTTCATGACTTTCGCAGCATGTACCTTGGCGGTAAATTACAGCGGAATGTTTCGCCGCTTTCTTGATGTGCTCGAGCGCTGTCTGTTCGTTAAAGCTGCGGAGCCGTCTTGGGATGCATCAATGGGAAAAGAGAAGTTTAAAAAAGTAGATCGATCGCGTTCTAATCAGGCGGATTTGTCCAGCCAATTGTATGGGTTGATTGACGCGACTTGGGGCCAACCCCATCCCGACGAGCGACTTCTAGACGAGATCTCGTTGTGCTCTCGACAAATGGTTCAGCAAATCAAACAAGATACGGCAGCGCTATTCTCCTATGCCGGCATAACAGGCGCCCAACAGGATAGTGAGTTGAACATCGTTTTCAGGCATCTATTTACTGCCGCGCAACATAGCCTGTTGAACAGCGAGATTTAAAAAAGCCCGGTCGTAGCGGGCGTTAGCAGTCGAACTGGCGAGTCGCCTCGTAAACTTTTAGACCATTTTCCGTCATATGGCGCGAAGGAATCCACAGCACGCGCTCTTCCTCATAACCGCGAGGCACGGAGATCAGAAAATCTGGACGATCATCCCCGTCCAGATCACCGACGAAAAGAATTTTAATAAACGTATCTTGGAAGGACTCTTCCGATACCAACGTAAATGTTCGACCTGTTGGATCCGTCATCGTCAGGCTGTAATCAGACACCACATGAAATAGCTCCTCTTTTCCATCCTCCCCACTGACGGTGTAGGACTCGTTTATATTACCGCTGCCAGCCATGCTATAGGTTTGTCCAGCAAAGGTAAATTCCCGCTTCTCATTCGGCCAAAATGTGTGTTCGGCAGCTTCTACAGCAGGATAGCTCCCGGTTTTTATGTCGCCAAGTTTTAACAAGATCAAGCTCTTATGCTGTGTAGCGACAGCTTTCGTTTTTACCCCGGCACATTCGTCAAATCCTTCAGTCACCTTATATTGAAGCGGTACGATGCGTATCGTATTGCCCTCCTTAAAAACATCAAGCCATTCTCCTTCGAGTAAGATTTCTGGATCATCGCTAGACTCCCATAATCGGTGGGCTCCTACCAAACAGCTGTTTCCCACGATAAAGGTAGCACGACTGGTTTGCTTTGTTTTTCCGGCATCAGCTGTGGCCATTCCCGCAGCATCTTCGTCATGCGTAATCGCCAATGAATCAGTCGACAAGGTTCCATGTTGCTGCCTAGACGTTGAACCGATTTGTTGGCAAGACATCAGCAGCAGAAAGCTAACAAGAAGTAGATAAATAATATTCATGCACAAAGATCTAAGAAAATACTCCCTTGCTTAACGAATAGCGAGCTACATTGTTTGTAGAAATACCAACAGCTACGCTATATAGCCGGATAGGCTACCTACCGTTCGGTTACGCCCCTAACAAGGCATCGCGAATGATGCGAAAAGAATCGAGTCGTTTTGCACTGTCAAAGATATAGTTTGTGGTCATGATTTCATCGACTTGGTATGTTTTTGCAAATGCAGATACCTCATCTGCAACCCGCTGAGCATCGCCGATAAAGGTGCACGCGGTCATGTTGTATACCGCTTTCTCGATTTCAGGAATACCGTCATAAATTACCTTTTCGGTAGGGGGCGACAAGGGGCGACGATGATTGGTTAAAATCCCCGCGAACATATTGAATAAGCTGGTCGACAAGAATGTTGCCTCTGGGGTGGTATCTGCGGCGATGATATTCACGCAGGCGATAAAATAAGGATGTTGCAAATGGCGTGATGGCTTGAACTCGCGGCGATATATGGCTGCCGCCTGCTCAAACATAGCGGGTGCAAAATGCGCCGCAAAAGCATAGGGCAATCCCAGTTCTGCTGCCAGATGTGCTGAATCTGTGCTCGATCCTAAAATGTATAAAGGAATAGCTAAGCCCTCGCCGGGAAAAGCACGTACCTTCTCCGTCGGGTCATCGTTCTCGAAATACTGTTGCAATGCACGGATATCATCCTTGAAATAGAAGGCCGTATTGATGTTGTTGCGGCGCAGCGCCATGGCAGTAACCTGATCGGTGCCGGGAGCCCGGCCGAGGCCAAGGTCGATTCTGCCTGGATATAGGCTCTCCAGCGTGCCAAACTGCTCGGCTACAACCAACGGGGCATGGTTGGGCAACATAATGCCGCCAGACCCTATGCGGATAGTATTCGTTTTTGAAGCCACGTGGCCAATCAACACGGCCGTAGCCGAGCTTGCGATATGCTCCATGTTATGGTGCTCTGCAAACCAAATACGCTCATAGCCTAATTTCTCTATATATTGTGCGCCTGCGACGCTACGGTCAATGGCCTGCTTTACAGTATCGCCTTTGGATACGGTAGCCAGATCAAGCGCAGAGAGTTTAAAGTTGTTCATAGCCTAAAAGTACAAGCTTCCCCGCAACAATGTGTAATCCCATTGTAATTCCAGCTCGTACCGTAAGAACCTTGACAATTCACCGACTTTTTAACTACAGACTCGGTTTTCTGGGCTAGCTAAGGAAACATGGCAAGCGAGGTTCCGCTTGCGCGGGATGAACATTGCGCTATTATTCTTCTGGCAGGCGCTGGGCGTGTATGGCGGCATGCTCCCCGTTGTGCAAGGTGCAGAAGAAGAGAAAATCTTCGCCGCCATCGGCGATTTTGAATTTCTTGCGGATATCTTCTACCCGTAGCGGGAAATTTTTGGTGATAACATTCGCCTTGCGGATACAGATTCCTTTTTTTAGGGAGCGCAGGGGATGTACTGCCATAACCTGAAAGCGGCGTCCCGGAAAGTCGGCCTGAAGCCTTGCGCTCGTATACAGGTGGGTGTGCGGATGCAGCTTGGTCAGCCCGAATCTATTGCCTAAGCTTTTGAAAGCGCCCGCTTTCGTAAGCGCTACATCGGGGTCGTAAAGATATGCGCCTAACGGTCCTAAGGACGATTCTGCTGCCTGCTCTTCCGCGTAGTTGAAGCTAAAGATCTGTCGGCGTTGTGGCAGTATGCGAACAGCATGCACCTGCACGTCGCCTTCATAACCCTGCTCTTGCAAGAAAAGTAGCTCCTTGCAGTCGTTCTGCACGCTAAGCACATATACAGCCTTGACATATTGCAACGTTTGCAAGGCCAAGGAAATATCCAGCAGGGGCGCCAGCTTGCTGAGGATGCAACGCGCTTTCGAAAAGAAAAGTGTCTGATGCTCCACGATGTTCGGTTCGCAATCCTGTAGCCGGAAAACCTTTTGCTGCTGCACACGGCGTGAGGGGTCTATATAAATATAATCAAAGTGCTCGTTGCTCGCCTTTAGCAAGGATAGCCCATCCCCCGGGTGGCAACCGATGTTTTCCAGACCCAATGTTTGGAAATTGTGCGCCACAATTTCTGCTAAATCATTATTGCGTTCGCAATACGACACCTCGGCGGCGGTAGAGGCAAAGTAAAAGCTATCTACCCCAAAGCCTCCCGTGAGATCGATGAGCTTGGTGCCACGCCTGATTAATGATGCCTTGAAATGACCCGTCTCTTCCGATGAACATTGTTCAAGGCTAAGCTTCTCCGGATAGTATATTCCTGCCACCAACGTCCAGGGTGCTATCTTTCTTGCTGCCCGTTGTCGCCCATCAATCTGTTGCGCCAAAGCACTGGATGGTACATCAGAAAACGGACTCTTGCGCAAGGCGATATCCGATGGGCTGGCGTCCCGGTATTGGTGCAGGAAATCTTGTACAGGCTGAAGAAGAATTGCTTTGTTCACGTTAGGCAGTTTTATAACGCAGCAACTGCTGGCAATTTCTTGACCAGCAACTGACAGGTGTAGCTATCTTTTAACTCCCTAACAATTTGCTTATTGATCAATACACGTTCAATGGTTTCTTGATTAAAATAGCGGATAGTAATCAATTCTAATCCTCGTTCTACCGAAATCTTGTAACGTTTTTCCAACGCTTCCATCAAGGTATCAATATTTGCTCCGGTATCGTCTACACTTACACAAAAACTAATAGCACTGTTGTGCATCATATTGATTTTGATACGATTATGGTGGAAGAGATTGAATATATGGCTCAGGTTGTCTTCCACGATAAAGGAAAAATCGCGAGGCTGAATATTGATGAATACCTGATTGACCTTAAAGATAAAGGAGGGTATAGGCAAGCCTTGGTTCGTGCTACGGATATAGGTTCCAGGTTCTGCCGGATTCAAGAACGAACGCACATTTAAGGCGATCTTTTTGTTTTGCAGCGGTTTTATGGTTTTGGGGTGGATAACCGTTGCACCATAGTAGGTCAATTCAATAGCGTCCGTATAGGAAAGCTCGGGTATCAGCTCGGTATGGTCAAACCATTTGGGATCTGCGTTCAAGACGCCCGGGACATCTTTCCAGATGGTGATATCATCGGCGTTTAGGCAAGACGCAAAAATAGCAGCCGAATAATCTGATCCTTCACGTCCCAATGTGGTGGTGAAGTTTTCTGATGTAGAGCCAATGAACCCTTGCGTGATGATGACATGCTCGTCTAAAATCGTCGGAAGATCACGACGGATCTTTTCTTCAGTTTTCTCCCAATCTACAGCGGCTTCGCGGTGGGTATTATCCGTGAAAATGTAGTCGCGAGCATCGAGCCATTTTGCGGCGATACCGCTGTGCAAGGCATAAGCTGCAAGAATTTTTGACGAGGCAAGTTCGCCGGTAGATACGATCTGATCGAAGAGGTAATCGTAGGTATCCTGCGGTTCTTCTTCCAATATCCATTCCACTTCCACAAAACAGTTGGCGATCTCGTCGAAAATAGGATGATTAGGATTGTCGAAAAGGTTGGCCAGTATGTGATGGTGCCAGTCTTTGACGGCATCCAATCGGGCAAAGGCTTCGCCGGTTTGGTCAACGTAGTGCTGTGTAACTTCCATCAGACGATCGGTGGTTTTTCCCATAGCCGAAACGACGACCAACAACTCATCTTTTTTATAGTTTGCAACGATGTGCGCCACATTTTTTATACTCTCCGCATCTTTTACCGATGCGCCTCCAAATTTAAATACTTGCATTTAATGAATGATAAGGTTAGGTTTTATCCGATAGTCCATCAAACAACTTGCGTCCTTTTTCCGTCAAGACGTCCAACAGTGCCGAATAGGGTATGACCAGCGTTGTCGGGCCCTCCGCGTACGATTTTATTTCATACGGATTGTAGTGGAACAGTAAACCATCTTTGGTCAATCCGAAGTTTTCTGGAAGCACAAAGTTTTCATTGTCAAAAAAATAGGAGCTTCCATATGAAGCTGTATCGGACAAGTTCTCCATTTTTTTGAAACGGCGTTCCGCGATCTGCAATAACTGTGTTGTATCGGCAACCAAATCTGTTAAAGCGAGCCGTTTTTTCGCAGGCACATCAAAAGAAAACCACAGTTCAATTTCCATACCGTGTGCTCCCCCTGTATAGTCGTTGATAGCAGTCTGCAGTGTCAAGATACCTCCTTCATTTAGGATAACTTTGGAATCTTGGTGTTTGAACCAAGTGTGGAATGCTTCATTTCCGGCATCGATTTGCTCTTCGGCATACTCGTTAAATCCGCCAAGGAAGCTATCGGATACTTGTTCCACCTTACTTTCTCCATCGATAAAGATTGCCTGTTGGACTAGATCATTGATTTCTGCTTCGAATACCGGGTAGCGCGCGGTAAATATGGTGGAATCAACCTCCATCTCCGTTCCCGAAAGGTAGGGGCTAAAGGCTTTAAATTGCTTTATCTCATAATGTAACGTATCTGCTGGCGCTCGCTCGGTTGTTACATGCGACGCCGATTCCGATTTTCGATCAGAAAAACATCCACTAACCATCAAGATGGCCAGCGCGAGCAAGAGCAGACGACTCTTGCCTTCTGTTAAAAATTTAAGGACACATTTACCCATTCACTATCAAAATCTGCTTGGTATTTCTTATAAAATGCGATGGCCGGTGCATTCCAATCCAGCACCTGCCACATGATACCGCTGTAACCCTGTTGTTGTGCGAAGGCTATAGTTCTATCCAAGAGTAATTTTCCGATACCTGCACCGCGCTCATCCGCCGTGACGATCAGATCTTCCAGATACAAACGTCGACCCTTCCACGTTGAATATCGGATATAATACAAGGCCAAACCAACGATTCGGCTGTTGCGCTCGGCTACAAAAGCTCCCCAAACGGGGTGATCACCGAAACCACTATCGACAAATTCTTCCATGGAAACCGTTACGGCATGAGGTTGTCGTTCATATTCCGCTAATTCTCGAATTAATTCCAGCATCGCGGGACAATCGTCCATCTGTGCCGCTCTAATTATCACCATCTTTTAGTTTAAAATGTTTGACCACACGTTTGCCAAAAATAGTACTTCCCAAACGCACCATGGTGCTGCCGTTCTCTATGGCCAATTTGTAGTCGGAAGACATCCCCATCGAGAGGGTGTCGAAAGACGGTGCATCCCGGTAAAAACTGGTTTTTATGCCGTCAAAAAGCATCTTTAATTCATAGAATTCCTCTTTGATCACTTTTTGGTTTTCCGTGTTTGTGGCAATACCCATCAGTCCACGGATGCGCACATGTTGCAATGCCGCAAACTCTTCGTCGCGCAACAGCTCGATAAGCTCGGCATGGTCCAGTCCGAATTTGCTGTCTTCATCAGCAATGTAAACCTGCAAAAGGCAGTCGATAACCCGATGATGTTTAGCAGCGTGTTTGTTGATCTCCTTCAACAGTTTAAAGGAATCTACCGATTCAATCATAGCAACAAAAGGGGCGATATACTTGACTTTATTGGTCTGCAAATGTCCGATTAGATGCCAAGAAATATCTTTCGGTAGGGCTTCCTGTTTTTCGAGCAACTCCTGTACCATATTTTCACCAAAAACACGTTGGCCGGCTTCGTAGGCTTCCATAATATCCGCATTGGGTTTTGTTTTGGAGACAGCCACCAGGGTGACGCCCATCGTGTTTAGCTCTTTTTGTAGGGTCTCAATATGTACAGCAATACTCATTTCCGTCAAATTTATACGTTCAAAACTTTAAAAGTGGTTATTCAGATGCGTTTTTGTAAATTTGTACAAACTTACGAAATGCAACGCTTATTACTTATCATATTGTCTTCGTTTTTTTTGTTGATCTCCTGCAAAAAATCAATGCCAGATGGAATTTTATCAGAAAAGAAGATGGCCAATTTAATGGCAGACGTGCATTTGTTGGATGGATATTTGAATACGCTGCCCGTAGACAGTTCGCGAAAGGTGATCGACGGTCTGTATGAAGAGATTTTTCGTCGGTATGGCATTGATTCAACAGCATTTACAAAAAATTTGAGCTACTATTTTGAGGATCCATCTGCATCCAAGCAGCTATATGTTGACGTCAATAAGAAATTAACGGATTTGGATCGCGATTATCGGGTGGAAGATTCGTTGGAAAACGCGCGGGTAAGCGATAGTATACGCCAAGTACAGTATTATACGCGTTTGCGCGATGAGGCTTACCAGCTCATTCAGCACGTATACCTGGATAGCATTCCGCTAAGCTACCGCACCTACAGAAACGATTTTATGCGCCGCGCGGGCCTAAACTTGAATATTTTCCAGAACGAGGAGGTGCCCGTAACAGAACCGGTGCCTTTACCAAGCAGCGACCTGCAACGCCCTGCACCGATATCGGGTGCCGATGCCGTGCCGAAGGCGTTGCCCACGGTGCCCAAATCGGGTTCGACAGAACGACTTCTCCCTGTGCCTCAACACAAAGTGGCGCCCAAGTAAATAAAAAAAGAATATGATTTTCCCTAAAAATGCCCTAGATAAATTGGGTTTTATAGAAATTAAAAGCCTGATCAAAGAAAAGTGTCTGAGCGAGCCAGGACGGGAGATGGTAGAAAAAATACAACCGCAAACCAAACTGGATCAAATCGATCGCTTTTTACGCCAAACGCAAGAATTCAAAGATTTGTTGGAGCATGATGCACCCTTGCCGGTGGATCATCTCTACCCAATAAAGCCCTTGGCAGAAAAGGCCAGGCTCGAAGGCGCCTTTCTCGCCGAAGAGGAATTTTACCGCATATTGCAGTCGCTCAGGACGGTATACGCTGTTATCCGTTACTTCAATGAACGCGAGGGGCAGTATACTAATTTGGCCTTGCTCTTCGAGCATCTGCCCATCGAAACAAAAATTGTACGGCAGATTGAAACGGTAATCGATGACCGCGGTAAGATGAAGGATAATGCCTCGCGTTTGCTGCTGGATATTACCCAACAGATCTTGAAAAGCGAGCAGGAAGCTCGCAAACGCATCGATCAGGTGTTCAAGCAGGCACAAAATAACGGGTGGACCGCCGATGGGAACCTGACCGTGCGCGACGGTAGGCTATGTATTCCGATTCTAGCGGAGAACAAACGTAAGCTGAAAGGCTTGATCCACGACGAGTCGGCAACAGGTCAAACGGCTTATATTGAGCCGGAAGAGGTGTTTCACCTCAATAATAAGGTACGCGATTTGGAGTTTGAGCGCCGCCGCGAGGTGATCCGTATCTTAACCGAGCTGACGACTGAGTTGCGCCCTCATGTGCCCCTGCTATTGGCCTATCACGGCCTGTTGAGCAAATTGGATTTTGTACGTGCCAAGGCATTGTTTGCGATCGATATTGAGGCGCATATGCCTGAACTGTCCAAAGATGCGGAGCTCAATCTGGTGAATGCACGGCATCCATTATTGTTGATCGGCGCTAAAAAAGAGCAACATGTCGTTGTTCCCCTGCATATTAAGATTGATCAGCAGGACCGCATAATTCTGGTTTCCGGACCCAATGCCGGGGGAAAGTCGGTTTGCATGAAGACGGTAGGGCTATTGCAATTGATGGTACAGGCAGGTCTTCTTATCCCAGCGGAAAGCACATCTAAAGTCGGTATCTTTCGGCAGATCTTTGCTGATATCGGTGATGACCAGTCGATAGAAAGCGATTTGAGTACATACAGCGCGCACTTATCGAAGATGAAGCATTTTACCGAATTTGCCGATGCGCGTACCTTGGTGCTCATCGACGAGTTTGGTACGGGCACGGATCCCCTTTTTGGTGGCCCGATGGCAGAGGCGGTGCTCGAAGCGCTCAACAAAAAGAATATTCGCGGCGTGGTGACTACGCACTACTCCAACTTGAAGGTTTTTGCAGCCAATACGGTTGGTTTGGAAAATGCATCCATGCTTTTTGACAACGTGGCCATGCGGCCATTGTATATTCTGCAAGTGGGCAAGCCCGGTAGCTCTTATGCCTTTGAGATTGCACAGAAGATCGGCCTTCGGCCTGAGATCTTGGAAGCCGCCAAGCAGAAGATTGGCACGCAGCAAAAGAAGGTCGATACGTTATTGGTTGATCTCGAGCGCGATAAAAAGCTGGTGCACGATACCAAGATTGCCATCGGCAAGCGCGAGAAGGAACTGGAAACCCTCAAAGCGGAGTATGAATCGTTGCAAGGGCATCTGGAAGAGAACAAACGACAGCTGCTTCGTGATGCCAAGGAGGAAGCTCGGCAAATTTTGAAAGATGCCAATAAGCTTGTCGAACACACCATCGCTGAAATTAAATCCGCGCAAGCCGATAAGGAGCGCACCCGCGAACTGCGACGTGACCTGCATGCGGCGGTGGACAAGAATACGCAGAAGAAGCCGAGCCCTAAGCCGGCGGAAAGTGCCAACAACGGGTCGGAGGAGCCGATCGAAGTAGGCGATTGGGTGAAACTGCTTGACGCGGATACGGAAGCGCAAGTGATGGAAGTGGCCAAAGGCAACAATTTGATATTAGCGCTGGGCGACCTGCGCACCGTGGTCAAGAAAAATAAGGTCATCAAGTTGCGCGGTAAGGAAAAGGCCAAGGTGGTCAAGCGACACCGTGCTATGTCCAGCGACTCGGTAGCCGATTTCCAACCTGAGGTTGATGTGCGCGGCATGCGTACCGAAGATGCCCTACGGCAGCTAGAGACTGTATTGGATCGGGCGGTCATGATCGGTTACCCTACCTTAAAGATCTTACACGGAAAGGGGGATGGTATCCTCCGTAAATTCGTGCGTGACTACCTCCGTAAATATAGCCATGTATCGCATTTCGAAGACGAACATGCTGATCGTGGGGGAGATGGCATTACATACGCCTATATAAACTAAAGTTTAAAAGCCTGCTGGAAATCTCAAATTCTAGCAGGCTTTTTGTAGCAGGATAAGGGATAAATACGTTTTCAACCTGTGTAACATTAAAACCTATGCGTAATATAATGATCCTTTCCACTCTGGCCCTTTGTGTGTTAAGCGCTTGCTCAACCAGCAAACAGACTAAGTCGTTGATCCAAGATTGTCCCGAAGAGAAAATCGTAAACAAAATGCCCATGGTACAAACAGAGGGCAAGTCCGATAAACCTAATAGCTATTTTATCTATAAAGGCGAGCGTCGCGAAATTGCAGAGTTTGACGAGCAATGGTTAAAGGAAAACTGTGATATCAAGGAAACCGAGGTGCATTAGTATCTTAAGGAGTTTTTGGGAAGAGCTTTTTCTTAAACGGTTTTCCAAAAAAAAGCCAATCCTTATCCCTTCCGTCCTCAGCCCGGACAGGGCCTTCTTTTTTTCTAAAAAAGAAGCAAAAAATCGTCGATGGATTTTTGTTGCATCCTTGTGCGGTTGTGGATAGGCAAATGACTACAGTCGCAACAAAAATGAGGCGACATTTTCGGTTAAAAAAAGGGGAGAAGCAATAGTATTATGGGGCAACCTTTCTGCCGCATGCCGCGTCTAGGCATTGCGCACCATTAAAAAAATCCCAACCCTTATCCCTTCCGTCCTCAGCCCGGACAGGGCCTTCTTTTTTTCTAAAAAAGAAGCAAAAAATCGTCGATGGATTTTTGTTGCATCCTTGTGGGGTAGTGCAGAGGCAAATGACTACAATTGCAACAAAAATGAGGCGACATGTTCGCTCAACATAGGGGGCAGAGGCAATAGTATGATACGACGAACGCTTTCGGCATCACATATTATTAAAGGCATACACATAGTCTAACGATATGATAGCCTCGCTGGCGCGCCGAATGTTTTTGCGGTTTCCGGTCACTTCGTACACCACGGTAAGGTGCTGTCCTTTCTTTTCTAGACCTTTGCGCTGTAGGCGAACTTTATGTTCAGACATGAAATGCTCGAATTCGCCCAGATGAGATACCGCAATATCCTGAAACGTTACATGGATTGTACGGACAAAATAAATATCCGCCAATAGCCGCTCAATCTTTTGAAAAAGGGAAAGGACAATAGCCATTATCGCTGTTAATAGCAGTCCTAAACTGTATTCTTCAAAGCCTATCATCATGCCGATGGCAGCCATAGACCAAATGACGGCGGCTGTAGTCAAACCCTGTACCGAGAATTTGCCTTGGTAGATCACACCGGCACCCAAGAAACCTATGCCGGTAACGATATTAGCGGCAATACGATCGTCAGAGACATTGCCCATGCGCGACAGCAGGGTGAAGACGGTCGATCCGAAACAGATGAGGATCACGGTGCGAAAGCCCGCGGATTTATTTTTGTATTCCCGCTCAAAACCGACAATCGCGCCACATAAGATGGACATGGCAATGCTTTGTACTCGGGTATCTTCAAACCATTCAAACATATTGATCTATTATTACGCTGTAAATATACAGGTTTTAGAGAGCACTACGGTCAGGAAAAGGGTCACACCTTGCCTTATTTCGGTGTGATTAAGATCGAAGACACGATGTGTCCCTTATAGAAAATATTGGGCAACCAACTTTGACCCCCGCGAGCCTTTTTTTGCTACTGTCCGTATTGGATAAGCAGATGTCTATTATAAACAAATTACCCTCCTGATAGCTCAAGTTTGTTAACATGAAGCGCAGCATACTACAAAGAAGTTTTCCACACTTGCTAAATTGTTAAAATTTGTTAAAATGATAGTAAATGCATCATTCCATTGAAATTCTCAAAATCAAAATAGCTTAAATTATTCCACCCTTGTAAATTTATAAATAGACAAGATTAAATTTTGGAATGAGCCAGCCTAATTCTTTGTACTTCTGTGTATTAAGTTTATGTTAAGTTTCCCAATTATCACCATTGATTTCTAACTTTGCAGTACTAATTTTGAAACAACAAAAATTAAGTATGAAAAAATCTCTACTTTTCTTTGCTCTAGTTCTCGCTAGCTACGGAACTATTCAGGCACAGGTAACCACGAGTAGTATGTCTGGTGTAGTGACGGAATCCACAGGACACGCAACGGCTGGTGCCACCATTAAAGCGACCCACGTACCTTCAGGAACCAACTACTCCGGTTCAGCGAATGTAGCGGGTCGTTTCAATTTAGCAAACATGCGCGTAGGCGGTCCGTACCGTGTGGAAGTTACTTACGTCGGACAAACGCCTGTCGTTTACGAAGATATCTATTTAGAATTAGGGCAGCCTTTCATTCTAAATACTGTTTTCGGAGGCAATTCTATCTTGATAGACGAAGTCGGTATTAATGGCAGAAAAGACCCGTTATTGAACAGTGACCGCACAGGTGCTACGACTACTGTTTCAAGAGGCCAAATTGATAAGCTACCCTCCATCACAAGAAGTGTAAACGATTTGACGCGTTTAACGCCGCAAGCGAATGGGACTTCTATCGGTGGAGGAAATTTCCGTTCAAATAATTTCACGTTGGATGGAGCAAACTTCAACAACCAATTTGGTATAGGACAAAATATTCCGGCAAACGGATCACCTATTTCACTTGATGCGATTGAGCAAATTAGCGTGAATGTTACTCCTTACGATGTACGTCAGTCTGGTTTTACGGGTGCGGCCATAAACGCGGTTACAAGATCTGGACGTAATGAGTTTTTTGGCTCAGTTTTTTATAGCGGCAGAACGCAGAATCAACAAGGTTCCCGTGTGAAGGATGCGACAGCGAACATTGTAGATTTTGAGGATAAGTACTACGGAATAAGTGTTGGAGGACCCATTATCAAAGACAAGCTATTCTTCTTTCTTAACACGGAATTTAACAAAACCGTTCGACCAGGTCCAGATAAGGTAGCTTCTATACCGGGCGTTAGAGAGTTCGGGTCATCGTCATTTGTAGCACGACCATCCGAAGAGTTCTTGAATGAGGTAAGTTCATATCTTAGAAATACATACGGCTATGAGACGGGGCCTTACCAAGGATACTCAAATGACGAGAATAACGACAAGATTTTTGCTCGTATTGACTGGAATATTGCCGATAATCACAAGTTGAACTTCCGCTACTCGCAGGTTCAGGCTAAGAGTCCTGTGGCTATAAGTTCTTCTGTTAGTGGTGCAAATATACCTTCAGGTATAGTATCTGGCAACAGAACAGGTATAAATGCATTACATTTCCAAAATTCTAACTATTTTCAGGAAAATAATCTCTACTCCGGAACATTAGAATATATCGGCAAAATTGGTAATTTAAACCATAGTTTTAGAGCTTCTTTGGTTAATCAAAATGAACCGAGGAGTTCTGGTGGTGGATTGTTCCCATTGGTGGATATTATGGAAGGTAACCAGATAATCACCACTTTCGGTTACGAACCGTTTACCTACGGCAATTTACGTGATGTTAGAACCTATACCTTCAATTATGACGCGAATTATGTTCTAGGTAACCACAACTTTACAGGTGGCTTACAATTTGAATCTAGCAATGTCAAAAATGGCTTTCAAAGATTTGGAACGGGATACTACCTGTTTAGATCATGGGATGATTTTGTCAACAATGAGCGACCATTGAACTATGCCTTAACCTACCCTTTAACGGCTGACGGATCTCAAGCGTTTCCTGGTTTCAAATTCAACCAATATTCGTTCTTTTTACAGGATGAGTTCACTGTAAACTCTCGACTTAAGTTAACAGGTGGTGTTCGTTTAGAGTTACCGACCTATCCGAATGTACGTGAAATTCAAACACATCCCTTAGTCGCTGAACTAACGTTTGCTAATGGGGAGCAAATTAATACTGGAAATTTGCCTAATGCAAGTTTAATGGTATCTCCTAGATTCGGATTTAATTACGATGTATTAGGTGATAGATCGCTACAACTTAGAGGTGGATCTGGTATATTTACTGGACGTATTCCTTTTGTATGGATCGTTGCTCAATCCGGTGATGCGGGAATGCTACAGTCAACGGTTACAAGTAGTGGTGCAAACACGCCGTTTTTCAACCCCGATATCAGAGCGAATTATCCTTCAGTTTTGCCAGCAGCAGGAACTAGTATTCCTCAAAACATCTCGGCAATGGCGAATGATCTGAAATTTCCACAGACTTGGAAATCAAGCTTGGCGGTTGATTACAAGCTGCCTTATGGACTCGTAGCAACTGTAGAAGGTATTTATAATAAGGATCTGTATGCTATAGTAGCTAGAAACCCAAATTTTGTTGATCCACAAGCACTTAATATCGAAGGATATCCTGACAATCGTATGGTTTATCCTTCAGGTGCAAATCGTTTTATTCACAAATTGAATAGAGATGGACTTGTGCAAGAAGGTGCAACAGGACAATTCAATCCAACGGTTTTAGATAACGCAAAAGGAGGACACTATTGGTCTGTTATGTTTCAGTTGACCAAGCAATTTTCTGACGGCTTTTCTGGATCATTGGCTTATGTTAGAAGTGATGCGCGCAGCTTCAATGATGGTGCCGGAAGTCAGATTGCTAACGTTTTCACAATCCCTGAACAGTCCTCTGGTAATCCAAATATGCACTCCCTATCTTACACGGACAATGTTATCCCGAATCGTTTAGTGGGTAGCGTTTCTTACACTGGTTCTTGGATCGGTAAAATGAACACGGGTATAACCTTGTTCTACAGCGGCGGTGAACAAGGACGTTACTCATACATGTATGCAAATGATTTTAATGGCGACAATTCGCAAAACGATTTAATTTATATACCTAGGGATGCTTCGGAGATCAACTTTGCACCAATTGCTGCGAACAATAATCATGGCGGTTTCTCAGCAGATGAGCAGCGCGATCGTTTTTTCCAAATTGTTGAGGGAGACTCATATTTAAGGTCACGTAAAGGGCGGTATGCTGAACGTGCAGGAGCAGTTCTTCCTTGGAGAAATCAATTCGATTTACGTATCTCTCAAGAAATTCTTAAGAATTTAGGTGGTCTCAATAATAAATTGGAAGTTTATTGGGACGTATTTAATGTTGGTAACTTGATCAGTCCAAATTGGGGTACCCGCGATATAGCTCGTAATCAGTTGCTTGAGGTTGTTCAGACTCCTAACCCGACAACAACAGAAGCACCTCAGTTTAGAATGGTATTGGATGGAAACGCATTACCAGAAAGTACGATTCGTAAGAATGAAACGGTGTCTTCTACTTACTTCATGCAATTTGGTGTTAGATTGAGTTTCAACTAGATCTTTATTTATATAACAGAATAAAAGTCGCCTCTTTTTCGGGGCGACTTTTTTATTTTCTACATTTTCTTCCCCGATAGGAACGGTTTCGTTAGATATACCGCAAGCAGCTACGTATGGTGAAACTGATCGAAATTGATCGAAATTGATCGAATTTGATCGGATTTGATCAAAATCGCTACAAAAAGAGGGGCATCTGCACACATCAGGTTCGTTTTGACGGACATCAGGTTCACGTCGTCATGTGAATGTATTAATAAAGCACCCATCATGTTGAACCAATCACATGCATGCATGAAACATGCACACCTCAATGTTAAGGCTTCACATGAATAAAGCAGACAATCAGCCCTCACGTTGATATCATCACCTGAATAAACTAGCTCAGCATCCATCAAGTTGGAGTCTTCACATGACTACATTGACCAAGTACCCATCAGGTAGACTTTGTCAAGTGAAGGCGAACATCAAGCAAGCATCACGTCGCCTTTGACGCCTGAAGACATGAACTAATCGTGCTACAGGTCAATGATGTACTATGAGGACGTGACGCAATCATCCCGCAAACTTTCGTTGATGGCGGCCGACGCGTGTTCATATATGGTCAATGCGGTGCAATAGAATGGTCTGGAAAGTATTGCAAGGGTAGGAGAGTTTGGGATTATGCAGATAGAAGTTTATTTAATCGTATATGCAGACCTGACTATAGCGTTAACCTATGGTTTAAGGAAGGCATACTTTGTAACACGTTTATCTGGTTTGATTACCTGTGCGAAACTTAAGCAAACGATTGATTAGCCTCCTATTACCCAATCTTGAAAAGCTTGTTAAAATAATTTTTGTACTTTTCATATTAAAAATATAGCTTTATAGCATAGGTATATTGTGTTTATCAATAAATTTACTAACCAAATTGATTAAATTATTGAATACAACCATTTATGTCGAAAAATATCTGTTTCATTTATGTAAGTTTTTCTTGCCTGTTTATAGGATTGCTAACCTGCTGTACACGGAAAACCGCCATGCTGACAACATTTGCTGGAAACAAAAAGCAACGGATGGCCGCGAGTTTTTTGGCAGATCAAGTGGACCAGTATTACGGTGTATCGGTCAGCTATACAAACGAGGATGGAAATAATCTAAACAGCACCATCAACAATTACTTAGGAGATAACGACATTGTAGATAGCCTTAATGCTTATGCCGTAAGGGATACTTTTTGGGATAGCAAAGACTTAAAGACAGGCTACTTGATTAATAATATCGCGCTTGCCTTTTCGCATTACAAGGAAAATCCGTTAAGCATTTCGGTTCCTGACTCTATATTTTACGAGTATATCCTGCCCTATCGTGTTGGATATGAGATATTAAGTGATTGGAGAAGCTATTTTAACGCCATATATATGAATTATTTAAGCACATTTGACACAGAAAAAATAGATGAAAAGTTTATTGTCGATATGGTGCATCATATACAGCAGCTTTCCTATCATGTGCTCGACAGGACAGGATTGGCGAAATATCCTTTTCCTGCTGACCATTCATTGCAAGACATCAGGGAAGTTGGTCGTCCTTACAGTTGCGAGGATTATGCCCTGTTTAAGCTGTACAGTTTTAGGTCCATCGGTCTTGCAGCGGCTTATGAGACCGTGCCGTTGTACGGAAAATTTAATTTCGGGCATTCAGAGACGGCACTGTGGCATCGGGACGGAAAGTTCCATTGTACCGAGGGGAAGACCCAGATGCCATATAAGTACTACATTGCGAAAATGTACAGAAGGCGGTTCAGTCCTCGAACAAGCCCCTTTCAACAGATTGTTAAGGCAGGCGAAAACGCAGATAACATTCCTTCGTATTTCGATATGCCATACTATGATGATATCACCGACGAACGAACTTTGGTTAGCGATATTAACATCAATCCGCAAAATGATTTTGATAGGAAGAATCTAAGCGGTTCGGGTGTAGCATACCTGTGCGTATACAATGATGGAGAATGGAAGCCGGTTGAATGGGCTAGGAGGGATCGTTACCGTATCTGGAAATTCCGGAATATGGGAAGAAAAATAATATACCATCTGGCCATATATAATGAAGGTCTACAGGAACTCGTTGGCGCCCCGCTGATTCTGGATACTGTTGGCAATGTCATTCAGTTGCAAAGTGTTCTGAAAGATGGGCTGAGCGATGTGAGAATAGAAAAATTTGACAGGAATAGCAGGATGAACGACGGTCTATACGAACTCTTTTACTGGGAGGAGGGTTTAAAAAAATGGATAAGTAAAGAGCAATTTAATGCTACAGAAAAAGGTGTGATTTTAAGTCTCGCCAAAAATACTCTTTATAAAATAGAACCTATGTATGCACATAGTAGTCCCAGACCTTTTAGTATTGAGAATAATGAACAGATTTGGTGGTAAAATAATTCGACAACTCTTTTTTACAAGTTTGTTGATTTTGACTTCGTGTGAAAGTGGCGATACAAAGCGCGTTGATTTTACCTATCTTCTGGAGATGACCCCCATAAATAAGGAAGAAATAAGAAAAATAATAGCTTCTTACGAAGCAACGATCCGCAAAGAGAAAATTATGGCCTATCGGTATATTTTGAGCGCCTTACCGGATCAATACCGAATTGACTATAAGCTTATCAAAGAAGATCGTGTGATTGAGATCGACAGCAGGGTTACGATAGACTCTATACTTGCTTTACAAAATGAGGGCTTTGTCATCAACCTTAGGGATACCGTAAACGATATTAATATGATCAAAAGCGATGATCTGATCAGACATATCGACAATTTTATTTCAAACTGGGACGCCAAAAGATTCACCTCAGATCTTTCATTTGAGTCCTATATGGCGGTGGCCCTGCCTTATCGGGTTAACAATGAACCATTATCCGCCTGCTTCAGTAAATTGAGTATACGCTATCCAGTGGACAAACTGATACGTCAAAAAGCGTATAACGATACTTTGGAAGCTTTTGGCAAAAAGGTATCGAATATTGTGGACTGTTATGCTAAGAACCTTTATGGAGTTAATCAATTAAATAACATGGACGCGGACAAGGTCTTGTCGCATGATGAAAAGATTACAGACTATGAAGATTATCATATACACCGTATCCAAATGCTAAGACACCTAGGGATCCCCGCATTCGTTCAATTTACCCCGCATATGCAGAATTCATCTGTACGACCTTATACGGTTAAGTTGGTGAAGGAAGGCCTCAATATAGATAGTTTGCATTATGCAGGTGCCTCGAAGGTATTTATTTCTTGTTTTGAGAAGGTAAGCTGGAGAAATCCCTATGATGAATTGGTGCGGCTTGGTATAGATCTAAAGAATATTCCGCTTTCGCTATACATCCCAAAGATGGCAGATGTGACAAGTCGGGTCGCGAAAACGGGACAATTACATATGAATATCGATGAGACACTTTTGCATATGACAGCAGATTCCGTTGTGTATTTGTGCGCCTATACGTTGGGACGGTGGTTGCCTGTAGACTTTGGAATTGTTTATCAGGGAGACCTAAAATTTCAGGATATCGGAGCGGACGTCTTGTACATAATGGCATCCTTTTCAGAAGGGAAATTGATCATATCTTCATATCCTTTCACTTTTGAAAACTCAGGAGCAATCAGATTTTTACGGGGCAATAATCAAAACAAGGAACCTGTTTCGGTATCCATGGAATCCAGAGGTGGTGAGTTGCAGTCGGAAGTTGAATATACGCTATACCAATGGAACATTGATGGGTGGTACTCGGTAAAGAATATTAAAAAAGGAGAAAATGCCACCGAGCTATCTGAAGGAGCAGTTTATATGATCAGACGTGCAGCTGATAAAAATGGAAAAAATTGTAGGCCATTTACAATAGCGGACGGTAAACAGGTTTGGTGGTAATAAACCGATAATTATGAAAAGAATTGGAATACGAACAACAAAAGAACAAACATTACCCGTATGTACCAACAAAGGTTTAAAAATATGGAGCAGTATTCATGTAACATAGATTGCATAATGACCGATGAATGTAGTATTTGATATTCCACATAACCATTAAAAATCAAATTATATGAAAAAATTAAAACTCAACTTTGGGCATAGGCTGAAAGCAATTCGAACACTAAAAAACATTGAACCACTTGTTATGGCAGATAGATTATGTGTTTCGGAAAGCACCTACAGAAGATATGAGCGCAATGAAAGCGAGCCAACATTATCAATTCTTTATAAGATTGCCGATATATTCGAGATAAGTATTGCAGAACTGCTTAGGGATGAAATGGAAATTTCATTACCGGGTTTAAATGTTCGTGAGGATATAATCACAAAAATCACATAGTAGCATTTTTTTTTCTTGTCGATAAAGTGTTATACAGAAGAAATTTAAGGTTTATGTTAGAATTGAAAAAAAGACACCAAATTTGATTTTTCCTAAGTAGTTTAAAGTAATACTTTTGGTAGTATCATCATGCTGATGAATGAATTATCAATATACTAAAATTATTAAAGAAATGGAAAGAAAAACAATTTTAGGACTGACAGCTATATTGATGTCGTTCCTTGCCTTTAATGAGGTCTCAGCGGAGACCGAATCGTCTGGTGGTGGTGGTGGCGGAGAGTGCAAAGCCTCGCCCACTAATATCTGTTACAACATTTATCAAAATGGAAGGCTTATTTCTACTAAAAAAGGTGTTTTACATATCAATTGACAAAAATATGAAAAGTAAGTTATTATTATTATTTTCGGCAGCACTTATTGCTGTATTCTCTTTCTCTAAAGCCAAAGCAGACACTGAGTCACCTGGAGGTGGAAGAGACGGGGAATGCAAAGCACCTTATTCAAATACCTGTATGGTAGTCCACTTACCTCTCGGTATGAGCAAAGTTATCAAGGGAGTACTCACAATCAATGCTGAGTAAAAAAGATGTGGGGCTTGTCCCATATCTTTTTGGTAATTTATTACAATCTTTCAAGAGGCAAATCAAAAACGATTATAGGTGAAGGATTAAATAAATATGTGTGGTTTGGAGTTTTATTGTCACCTTTCTGTTATTAATAAAAAATGAGAAAAAAGGATATTAATATAACTTTAATTGGCATTATCGTAGCTGCATTAATATTGTTAGTTTTCTACTATAATTTTAATTCAAATAAAACTGACATAAAATATTTAGCGAATGGGGGATTTAAACGTACCCTGTTACCTGTTAATATGTCGCTGAAACAAGGGTATGAATTACCGAAGGGATTTTACAATATTATTGGTGTAGGTGACGATAAAACACTTATAAAGGAAGCCGAGACTGGTTCTTTGATTACGTTCAATACTGATCACACCAAAGAAATCATAAAAATGCCCAAAGAAATCAATCCTGAAAATGTTTTTTACACTTCAGTTCACCCATATGACAAACAACTTATATACCTAATATGTAACAATGATCGTTCAGTATTTCTTTTTAATATAGGTACACAAAAAATTGTATCGATCTTTAAATTTAGCAGTTACTTTGACAAGATAATCCGTGCGTCTGATAGTTCTTTCTACGTTTTTAACCAAACAGATAAAATGAATCAATTGGTATTGAATTTAGTTCAGTTTAATAAAGCTGGTAAGGATACGATAATTAAAACCAGCCAAATTTACAAGGAAGCTATGACTGACGATGGTATTTTTCAAAGCTCAGGTAAAAACTTAATTTATGTGAATCATTATAATAATAAAATTTCTATAATAGACACAGCATTAAGAAAAGAAACTTTCTATAAGACTATTGATACTGTAACAACGAGGCCTAAAACTATAACAATCAGAAACAATACTATTACAAAATTTGCTAAGGCACCCAGGCCTGTAAATCAATTGATGCAGGTCTCAGATAGTCTTTTATTTATAAATTCATACGTGAGATCCGAGGTTGACAACGAAAATGATCCAAAAAAAGAGAGTGATTTTTTCGACGTATATGATCTGAAAAACAATTGCAAATACAAAGGAACGATCTATATCAAACGATATAAAAAGGAACGTGCGCAAGACTTTATGGTAACAAGAAATAAATTCGTACTCCAATATCCAAATATGACATTGATCTATGACTTTAGCTTGTAAATATAGAAATTACTTTTTTAATTTTTTTCACTATATAATATTTGTACTTTTCATGTATGCAGCTTTTTCGAAGACATTAAAGTTTGACGTGTTTGTAAACAATTTAGGAAAATCTCCATTCTTTGAAAATATAAACATCTCTCTTATTGCAATCATTGTCATTGCACTGGAATATTCAGTTCCATTTTTGTTGTTTTTTGAGAAAACAGCTAAATTTGGTTACTTAACCTCTTTTGTACTTTTCTTATTATTCTCTGGCTATATAGTTATGCTATTACAAATAAGTCCTTACTTGCCTTGTAGCTGTGGCGGGTTTACAGAAGTTCTATCTTGGACACAACATATTTACTTCAATATATTTTTTTTGGTTGTCTCCGTTTTGCTTTTTTTATTCTCAGATAACATCCCGCTTCGGTAATGTTGGATATGATAGTTTTTCGAAACATTTGTGTTGACTACATTATAAAATCTGTCAGAGAATGGTTAATTGTGTTTTCCTTTATCACCTTATTTGTATATGTACTTACAATATTTCCTTTTGCATTCAATTTCGAATTGTATGAACATGGTCACTATTTAATTTCTTTAATAGTCAGTATATCATTTGTTGCATGGTCTTTTTTGATGATCATATATTCGAGAGAAAACCTTCGACGATCTGATTTTTTTATGATCTTGGTTGCGATAGGACAAATTTATTGGATAAATAATGGTAATGAGTACGCGAGCATCATAAGTTCTTTCTTCATTATTTTTTTTTTACTAAGAACACTTCCTTTGGAAAAGTTGAAATTGATTTTAATTTTAATTTTTCTTTTATATTCCGTTCAAATCATCTATACGTTTTTGCATATATTATTTTTTCATAACGATAATTATAGGGTAAGTCTACGCAATACAGGTGCATATGCTATTTATATTACTATTTTAATTCCTTTGTGGAATCACTTAAAAAAAGAACACATATGTAGATGGTATTTAAAACCTTTAATTACATTGTATATATGCATCGTGGTTTTTAGCGTCTTGATTTTGAAGTCTCGTACAGCTTTAATTGCGCTAACGCTTACATATTGTTTGCCATATGTCACGCGGTTTTTTACAATACAAACCTATATAAAAAAAGTCATTTTATTTACGGCTTTAATTTGTATTGGCTTTTTTATTTCTTACTATATTTTCAATTTAAAAGTTGGTTCTTCATTCGGAAGGCTACTAATGATCAAAATAGTATTATCAAATGCCACTGAGCATTTTTTTTGGGGAGTAGGATTAGGAAATTTTACCTGGTATTATCCGCAATGGCAATCAGATTTTTTCAGAGATACTATAATCAAAGATTCAGGTTTTTTTTTAAATGCGGGGGAAACGTATGTTCTTTTCAATGAAATATTGCAGCTATTTGTCACATTAGGCGTCATTCCCTTTGTCATTTTTATCATTTTATTGAACCACTACTTTACAAAGATTAAAAAAATAGACTCTGACATATTGAATGAAATCAAAAAATCCTTTTTTATGATTTTGATCTGTTCGCTCACTTATTACACGTTACACATCAACGCAGTATTATTAGTAATTGTGTACATGATCTCACTGTCAGATAGGATGATAATGAATCACCATGGTTCAAGAGCTGGTAAACGCTGCAGTAATTATCTCAAGATTTCTATTTTTTCTATATCTCTGTTCACTTTTTTTTCTATTTATCCAAAATATAATGCTATTAAACAATGGAGATCTATAAAAGAAGCTTCCTACTCACACATTGAGGGAATAAATATTGTTGATACAAATAAAGTATACACTAAACTAAAAAATGATGGAAAATTTTTAGCGGATTACGCTAACTACTTATATGAGATGCAGTCAGATCGAGGTAAGGCGATTGAGCTTATGGAAGATTCAAAAAAGAAGTTTATTTCTAAAGCGTCAATCGAAAATTTAGCATATCTATATTTAGAACAGGGAGACTACTCCAAGTCCATCCAATATTTCGAATGGTTAGTGGGATATATCCCTTCCCGATTTGGCTATCGATTAGAACTAATACGTTTATATGAAAAAGTTAGAAATATAGAGAAAGCTAAAGAAATAGCTGATTTTACTCTAAATATGCCTGTAAAGATTGAAAGTAGTGAAGTTTTTTCTATCAAACATGAAATTTCGGAAATAAGACAAAGATTAGGGAGTGTCAGGTAGTTTTGCTTACGTTTTCAAACATATTATACGTATTCGGATATTGAAAAACAACAACATGTCTACTTTTTAGAATAAATTGCAAATCAATTATGAATAATGCCATCCTTTCAATTATCATCCTGATAATATTTATCTGTCATACCGACCTACTTATAGGGCAAGAAAGTGTTGTTGAAAATTCCAATATACGTCAGCTACGCATTGATCCGGATATCGCCAATGGAGGCAGTATGGATCAAGTGTTTTCTGAAATAAATTATATTCCCTTGGAAACGACGAAAGAAAGTCTTTTTGGTGATATAACCCAACTTGAAGTGACAATAGATAACTATATTATATTTGACCAGGATACGCAATGTATTTTGATTTTTGATAAGAGTGGGAAATACAAATCTAAGATCGCATTGGGGAAATATGCTCAAGGGGGAAATCTCAATGAATCAAATTTTAACGTCTATGGATTTGTATTGAGGTCGATCAAGGATGATTATACAATAGAAGTAACTATTAATAATAATGTATATAAATTTGACAGTAGTTTAAAGCAAGTCGGCCAGCCAAAGCAGATTGAAATAAGACAGGCTCCATCTCGCGCTTATCGTTTTAGCGATTCTTTGAAAATTGTAAGTTATTTTAGATCATCAAAAGGTAAGGATCGCGGATTTTATCACTACGCCTATCTGAACAGCGATCAGGTGACAGCTAAATATTTTGAAATCGATACAGGTAAATACAGCAAGGTCGGGGATTTTGCCGTGGGTGGCCCAAGCTTTATCGAGACCGATGATTCTGAGATATTGCATGCGGTAAGGTATTACGATTATAATGTATATCAAATCAACAAGAATGGTATCGCCGTCGCTTATAAGCTCATCTTTCCAAGCAAATACAGCATACCCGTTGATTTTAACACAAATGCAGAATATTTGGGCAAAAAAATAGACTATTTTTTCAAAAATCCGGCGAAAATATTTGGTATTGGTTATACCTATCAAATTGGTAATTTTTTATATTTTAAATGCGGCTCATTGCATCCAAATATCAGAAATAACGGTTCATTCGTCTACGATCTGGCGCATGACTATCTGATTTCATTGAACAGGTTGGATCCGGATAAACTTTCGCACCATTTGCCCATAATTGGCAGTTGGGACAAAGATTTCCTAAAATATGACGGAACTTATCTCTATGCTACTTTGTCCTCCAAAGAAATGTTTTCATATTACGATCAAGTCAAACAAAATAATTTGACTTTTCCGCAACATATGAAAGATTACTTCAAAAAAGGTAGCAAAAAGGATAACCCCGTTCTTATACAGTTTACACCCAAAAAAGAACATTAGATGAAAATTGACAAATCGATTCTGTTTGTTATTTTTATTCTTTTCTCGACTCATGCAATAGCACAAAACAAAAATACAACAGTAAAGGGTATCGTAAAGGGCATCATTCGGGATAGCGTGTATAATCACGTAATGAAATCTACGACAGTATCCATATATGCCGACAGAGATTCGCTTCTGAGCTATCAGATGAGCAATAACTTAGGAGCATTTTATTTTAACGAATTGCCTGTCGGAAAAAACTTAAAACTCATTATAAGCAATGTGGGATATGATGAGATTAGCAAGTCCTTCATAATAGATAAAGACAGCAAGGCCATTGACTTTAAAGTCATTTATGTAAGTCAAAAGATGAACCAAATTGATGAGGTTTTGGTTACCGTCCCACCCATTCGGATGAATGGTGATACATTAGAATTTAATGCATCCGCTTTTCATTTGGATAGCAATGCTGTCGTGCAGGATCTCATGAAGAAGATCCCCAATATTACGCAATGGGGTGATGGAAAAATAACCGTAAATGGTCGAGAAATAAAAAGTCTTCTAGTTAACGGGCGGGAATTTATGGGAAGCGACTCAAGGATTGCTATTGAGAACATTCCAAAAAATGCTTTAGAGAAAATTCAGGTTTATAACGTAGCGGACAATCCGAAAAACCGGCAGGATTCTATTTTACATATGAACTTAAAATTGAAGAAAGGAAAAGACAACGGTTATTTTGGCAAGATGGGGGGGAGTTTGGGGACTGGTAGTCGATATGAGGGAGATCTAAGTTTTAATGTGTTTAGTCCCAAATTACAAATTTCCATTGTTGGCGCGAGCAATAACGTAAACAAAATCCCAAATGACATCAATACACTATTGCGAAACAGTACCTTCAAAGGGGTTGGTGTTCAACTCGACTATATGACTGATTTTAGAAAGGCAGGACTAACACAGCCAAATTCAGGGGGGTATGCGTTTACATATGATTTCAGAGATCTTACAGAGAAGAAACAGTATAGAAATGTACTGTCAAGTGAATATTTTCTCCTTAATAATCACATACTACAGGGCGAAGAAAGTCAAACCGAGACATCACTAAATAACCAGTCTGGTATCTTAGAACAAAATATACGTAACAGCCAAGCTGATGATATTGCACATCGCTTCAATAATTCCTATCAGTTCGCCAAAGACCGGTATAGTTTCAATTTTTCCCAAAGTCTGCATGTCAACAACAGCAGTTCAACACGTAGTAATTCGAGCCTATCCGCGAATGAGAATAATCAGATAGTGAGTCAAAGTAGCAACGTAAATAAGAACGACGAAAAGGGCAAATCTTTCGATTTCAAATCGGGCGCAAGTTTTTTTTCAAATATTTGGGATATCGACAGACGATTTACAAGTTTTGACCTTAACTATGCTTTACGAATTAATGACAAAAGAAATGATCGTGAAACCTATACCGATTTTATATCCCATGTAGACAGTAAGCAAAACAAGTCATTCAATCGTACGTACAACAACAATGCACAGCATATTGCACATAGTCTGAGCTTTAATATACCAAGTATGGTTAAGCTACTTTTTGGCGTGAGAAAATTTGGGTTATTCGAAGTTGATATTAAAAATAATCTTGACATAGTCAACAACAGGGAAAGAGATATGGTTTTTGATTATAATAGTCAGTTAACACGACTAACCGAAAACACCTATTTAACCAACAATTCGAGCTACAACACATTGACTTATGAACCAATACTGAGTCTCAACAGGACTATCACAAAAGCATTAACCAATCGCTTTTATAAAGCCCTGTCTTTTGCTGTGAATATTAAACAGCAATTTTTTAAACAACATAATACGTCAGCGAAAGAGATTCAAAATATCGATCGTTTGTATACAAATTTTATTCCGGCAGCCAGTATAAGCTTCTCCGATAGTCAATTTGGTGATTATCGAAAAACCATTTCCTTCCATTATGATAATAAAATTGGCGTACCCCAAATCTGGCAAATGGCTCCGCTTATAGATAGCGCAAATGTTTATTTTTTGCGTATGACCAATCTGGATTTGAAGGAAAAGCGGACCGAATCAATTTCATTCAATTTCAAACGAAGCAACGATAAAAAAGATGACTTCGAGTACTCGTTAGGATTGAGATATAGTACGGTGCATAATAATATCATTGACAGTATCTTAATTGATAATCAAAATGTTCGGACCATTTACATGATCAATAATAGTGACAATCGAACGATTAATGCCATAGGCGGTTTAAACAAAGCCATAAAATTAAAAAACAGCGAAGTACAATTGAGTTACAATTCTGAGTTTAATAACGTGCTAAGCCCTCATGTCATTAATAATTCCAGTGATATTTGGACAACTAACTATTTCAATAATAGCTTCGATATTAATTATACCTATAACTCGCAATTAGCCATAGAAGGAAAACAACAATTCAGAAACTCTTTTACCAAGCAAGTAAGCAAAACCGAAAATAGCTTTAAAAATAGCAATATATCTACGTCAATTAGTGTTAGTTGTAATGTAACCAAGAAGTTCAGAATAAACAGCAATATTGAATTTTCAACATTAAAATCTACAGGTTCAGCAAGTATTAATTATAATATTTGGAATGCCAGTGCCTTGTATCGACTATTAAAAGGAGATAATCTGGAACTGAAACTTTCAGCATTGGATATTTTACATCAAAACACAGCTATAATCAACCGTAACGCAGGTGGTGTGATCACATTTGGAACGCAGCAAGTTTTACAACAATACTTCACATTTGGGGTGTCCTACTATCCGCGGAAGTTTGGAAAAAGGAATCGTATATAAGGATTTCTGACAACACAGCGTCTCTGACGTGAGCTGAAAATGAAAGCTGACATACCGGAATTTCTTGCTGAGATATCGTGCTAATGGAAATCTTTTTCTTTTCGGTGTTTGGTATATCAGTTATTTTATAGGAGCGTATTGCAAGGAGAGGAGAGAGGAAAAAATAAAGGAGCTTCCGCATTGGAGGCTCCTTTATAGTATACGGTTATTGTAAAGCGCGTAATATTACTCGGCTACAACTTCGAAAGGAACTTGAACTTTCACTTCTTTGTGCAAGTTTAGGTTCGCTACATATTCACCTAGATGCTTAGGCTCTTCTTCGAACGTGATCCGACGGCGATCTACGTCAAAGCCTTGTGCTTTTAACGCTTCAGCCACCTGAATGCTGTTTACTTTACCGAAGATCTTGCCCGATTCACCTGCTTTAGCACCAATAGAAAGTTTTACGCTCTCTAATTTTTCTGCCAATGCGCTTGCATCTTTCTTAATCTTATCTTGTTTAAACTGCGCTTGTTTGATGTTTTCTGCTAACACTTTCTTCGCTGAAGGAGTAGCCATTGTAGCGAATCCTTGCGGAATTAAGTAGTTACGACCGTAACCAGGCTTTACCACGACAACATCGTCTTTTTCGCCTAGGTGTTTAATATCTTGTTTTAAAATGATTTCCATGTCGTCTCCTCCTTATTTTAATGAATCAGCTACGTAAGGCAATAAACCAACGATACGCGCACGCTTAACCGCTTGTGCTACCTTGCGTTGGAATTTCAATGATGTACCTGTAAGACGACGAGGTAAGATTTTACCTTGATCGTTCACAAATTTCATCAAGAAGTTTGCGTCTTTGTAATCGATATATTTAATACCGTTCTTTTTGAAACGACAGTACTTTTTACGGTTGTCCTCTACTTTAGGGGCAGTTACGTATTGGATATTTTCGTTTGCCATTAGTTTGCTACCTCCTCAGTTTTAGTTTCAGTCTTTTTGTTAAATGCACCGCTACGTTTTTTCTCATTGTAAGCCAATGCATGTTTGTCTAGAGCAATCGTTAAGAAACGCATAACACGCTCATCACGCTTGTATTCAAGCTCTAGTTTTTGAATTAATTCACCTGGAGCCTTGAATTCAGTTAAGTGATAAAATCCAGTGGTTTTTTTCTGGATTGGATACGCTAATTTTTTCAAACCCCAATTGTCTTCAGCGACAATTTCGGCTCCGCCTTCTGTAAGGACAGCTTTAAACTTTGCGATTGTTTCTTTCGCAGCCTCCTCAGAAAGCAACGGGGTAAGAATGATGACAGATTCGTACTGTTGCATTTTAATAGATTTGTTAATTAAATGATACTCTCCGCACTTACGGAAGTGCAAAGGTATGTATTTAATTTGGATTTTTTGTAAGTTGGTAAAAAAAATATTAGCATAAAGAACCATCCACATAGTACCACAGGCCGTGCAGTTTTCGAAAGTTAGATTTTTCGTGGTGTACAGCAACTTGAAATTGCGGGTCGAGGTAATGTGCGCGAAACTCGACGGTGGATAGGGTACTGTTTAAAATTTCCAACTGCATCCATTTATTGCTTTTAGCCCACTGTTCGATGTCCTTTTTTTGTTGAAAACGGCGTGTACTGGGATGAAAACTATCGTATAAAAAGTCGATAAGCTGCAGGGAGAAGGCGGTATATCGGGCACGCATGAGCTCTTCTGCTGTGCCGGCCAGCGCAAGATTTTCGTGTATTTTGCCGCAGCAATCGGGATAGGATAGGCTAGTGCCGCAATGACATGTCTGCATCATGACGCGTTTCTTTCCATTTTTCGCTTCAATGCTTGCTCGCTCTCGCGAAATGCTTTCTTCTGCTTGTAGCTAACCCAATCGCCTTTAAAAAGCTTGCGCATAATTTTATCGGTATAGCGGATAACGAAGACCTCGCGCAGCATCTTGAGCAACCGCTTTGGAGACGACGGAAAAGACCGCAGGGTGACGGAGAAGCCTGCTTCTAGATAGCGGTTGAAATGCCAATAGCCGCTGGGCATAAAGAGCGCATCGCCATGCTCCATAAAAATCTCGTAGCCCTGGGCATGTGCTAAGGCGGGAAATGACGTGTAATCTGGATTTTCATAGTCTATATGATATACGGTATGCACCGAAAGCGGCACCTTGTAAAGATAGGGCGCTTGATCGGGCGCAAAAAGCAGCACCCTTTTTTTGCCTTCAAACTGGAAGTGCAATAGATCACCTAGGTCGACATCATAGTGCATCAAGACGCGCGCCTCACTACCACCAAAGAATAGGGTAGGAATGCGTTTGAAATATTTGAATCCCAGATCCGGATAGGAGAAATTTTGTAGTAACGCAGGAAGTTTATCGGTGATAATATAAAAAAAGATCCGAAGATCGGACGGTTGCGACTGGATCAGCTTGATGTAGTCGCGCATCTTCATAAACTCCACAGGTTCGTCGGTAGCTTTGTTCGGGTCGGCCGGTTTATTATCATAGAGCCCCACCACCTGCTCTCCGGCCTGCTCAAAGATATAATCGAGGTTCCACTTGTCAAAAGCTTCCCAGCTTTTAGCCAAACCTTTAATCAACACTGGCCGTTGCGGCCGGAAATACTTGGCTAAAAACTCTTCTTTACTGATGTTTTCTACAGTGTCGACCTCCGATAAAAGCATAATGTGATTTTTTGATCTAAATGTAACAAAAATATTTCTGTCAAAATAACATCATACTGCTTTTTACAGAAACTATCGAAAGAAAAATAGCGTTATAGCATTAAACTAAACAATACACGATTTATGACATCACTTAAAAATGAATTATTAGGAACCTGGAAATTGCTCTCCTACATTGAGGTTCCCATCGGAGGTGATGATTCGCTATTTCCCATGGGTAAAAATCCTTACGGACTATTGATGTATTCTCCTGATGGCTTTATGTCCGTACAAATCAGCAGGGAAGAACGGTTGCCTTATGCAAGCAACGACAAATTGCAACCTAGCCAAGACGAGATGCTGTCGTCTTTGCAAGGCTATATCGCCTTTTGTGGGAAATTTAAAGTGGACAATAGCAGCGCAATTGTGAGTTACATGATCAAGAGTTCGCTTTTCCCAAACTGGAAGAATAAAGTGCAGCGTAGAAAAATTGATTTCGAAGGAGATATTCTTTATCTGAAATCGACAGAACCCATTCTGTCCAACGGGCAGTATGTCAATTCGTACATGACATGGCAAAAGACCGATCGCGTGCTGGACGATTTCCAGGAACGGATTCGCAAAGTATACCAGGTGCAGAGTTAGCACACAGCATCAACAAAAAGAGGCCGTCTCATAAGGATAGCCTCTTTTTTTATTTGGTTGAATTTTCGTACTTTAAAGTCAT
>NZ_BNAF01000006.1 GCF_014653155.1 Sphingobacterium griseoflavum
AAGATAGAAAATAGCGCGAGGTAAACAAGTAAAAAAAACCGTCCCATAATTACTTATGAGACGGCCTCTTTTTGTTGATGGTTTCTTAGCGCTTGTCCAACGATTAATTGGCGGCATCGATCCTGGCTTGGATTTCGGCAGATTTCGCTTCATCCTGTTGAAAGTCGTAATAACCTTTTAAGCTCCGGAGTGCATCACTATCCGTAGGGTTTAACTCCACAACCTTCTCTAGATAAGGTAAAGCTTCCTTAATTTGTTCCTTTAATGCACTGACCCGGGTATTGTAGTCTGTATTGGACAGCGATTTGTCTTCATTCAATGCATTTAATTGATCTCTAACGCCATTGATAATTGTAGCGGCGGCATTTCTGTTCGCATCAGAATAGTTGGGGTCGATAGCGACGGCCTTCTTGTAGGCTTCGATTGCCTTATCATTGTTGTTTGCCGCCGACTGTGCGATGCCCAAATAGTAATAAAGCGATTTGTTGTTGCCATCTTTCGCTATTTGGTTTTCGATATCCGATACAACTTTTGCTTCGTTACCCACAATAAGATTCAGCTCGATATTTTGCACCGCCGCATCGTTGTCGTTTGGATAGGCCTCCGCAGCTTGCGCCGCATATTCAATAGCGCTGGCCGTATCTTTTGCGGACAAGTATAGTTTCGGCAGGTCGACCATGACCGCTTTGTGCGACGAAAATTCTTTGGCAGGTATCAAAAGCTTATATTTTTCGATCGCATTGGGATAATCCTGGTTTTGAATGGCTGCCAAACCAGCGTAATACGTCAAGGTGGTGTCACCCGGTAAAAAGGTCAACGCATCGCTAAACGAACCATAGGCCGTTTTGAAGTCTTGTTTTTCCCAAGCGGCTACACCCTGATTAAAGTTGAACTGTCCCAGTATCTGTCCAGCAACTTTGATGTTTTCGGCATGCTTACCATCCTTATCCAATGCTGTAGCTTTGGAAATGCCATCTTGGGCTGCCTTTGCCGCTTCGGGCGTGTTGTTTGTCGCCGCAAGATTGGCGTTTACCAAGGCATACACGGTCCATGTATCCGGATCTTCTTTTGTTTTGTCATGTGCAACGGCCAAATCAATTGCTTCTTTGGCAGCATCCAAATTGCTTTTTCCCAATTCTGCTGAACCTGCTGATTTGAGCTCTTCGAATTTCTGCAACGCAGTTTTCGCTTTTCTCAAATTCCCTGATTGCGCAAAAGTAGTCGTGCCAGCGGCAACCAATAAAGAAAATACTATTGCTTTTTTTACATTCATACCTAATTATTTGATAGTTGATTCAATAACAATTTAACGCGATCCAGTTGTGCTAGATCGCCAGACTTTTCATAGTACAATGACAAAGACTTTAATGCATTAACGTCATATGGACGAATTTCGTTTGCCTTCAGCAACAAATTTTGCGCATTATATTGTGCCTCTCCATTATTTTCGTCGCGCAGAAAGTCGTTCAAATAGATCAGCCCCAATGCGAGGTTGGATTCATAATTGTTCTCATTGAGCTGGAGCGTTTTTTCGTAATATTTTTTGGCTATGTCGAGGTTTCCCACTGTCTCGTTCGCGTAGCCGGCGAGGTAGTTCAGCTCAATATTTTGCGGCTCATAGCGAATAGCCTCGTCGATAATAGGCACAATGGCCTTATATTCATTGTTTTGGGCAAATTCTTGGATTAGATTCATGAGAACGGCCTTGTTTTCTGGAAACTTGGTACGTGCCGTCTGCAATGTATTCAGTACCGACTGCTTATTACCGAGGGCCTTATAGATGTTTACAAGTTCCAAATAACGTTCCGCAGTGGCATCGCCTGCTTTCAATAGCTGATCGTAGTAGCCGACTGCGGCTTCGAACTGCTTAGTCTGAACGGCCAGCAATCCCAAATTATAGGTTACATCATAGTTGGCGATATTCAGTTGCTTCACACGCATGTAGCTATTGTAGGCTGCTGTGTAATCCTGTTTACCTAATGCTTTGTTGGCGTTGTATATGTGGGCGGCCGCGAGGTTCTGTTTAACGTACTTTGTTTCCGAAGCGTAGTTTTGCAGGTCGCGCGGCTTTAACTTGGCCAACGCATCGTAGGTGATATCGATGGGATCTTTTGGGTTTTTAATCGTCCGCGTGGAATCGGCATAAGCCATGGAGCTATAGATCATTGCCCGCAAGACATTCACTCGGGTATTGCTTGAGTCCCGACGCGTTTGGTAGGCAGCGTCGATGAACTTTTTCGCGCTTTCCAAGTTTTTCAAATCGCCGGTTTGCGTAAAAAATGCGAAACTGTTGCTGCTTTCTTTGTAATTAGATTGTGCAGCGGCTGCTACCGATATACAAAGCAGCACGCCCGATGTCAGGGCGCGCAAGCAAGTAGCTCTTTTATTCTTCTGTTGTGTCATTTGCATCTGTCGATCCATTTGATTCTTCGTTATCTGTGTCGGTATCCGCATCTTCGATTTCCAACTCCTCTTCGCGAGCTACCTTCGTAATCGACGCGATGGCATCCGTGTCCTTTAAGGTAATCAATCGAACCCCCTGTGTGGCACGACCCATGACGCGGAGCGTCTCCACGCCAATCCGTATCACGATCCCCGATTTGTTGATCATCATGAGATCGTCTGCATCGGTCACGCCCTTTATCGCGACAAGTTCACCCGTTTTATCGGTTACATTGATGGTCTTCACACCTTTGCCACCTCGATTCGTCACCCGGTAGTCCTCGATATCGGTTCGTTTGCCATAACCTTTCTCGGAAACCACCAACACCGTCGTATCCGAACCATCTACAGCAATCATGCCAACTACTTCGTCTTTCTCGCTGGCCAAGCTTATTCCACGTACACCGGTTGCCGTTCTTCCCATCGGACGAACCGTGGATTCGTTGAATCGAATTGCCCTTCCTGAACGTAAAGCCATCACCACCTCACTGTTACCTGTTGTCAAACATGCCTCAAGAAGTTCATCGCCTTCATTGATATTGATAGCATTGATACCATTCGCACGCGGACGCGAATAGGCTTCCAGCGATGTTTTCTTGATTGTACCTTTTTTGGTACACATGATGATGAAGTTGTTCTCCAGATAATCTTGATCTCTTAAATTGATCACCTTGATAAACGCCTTGATCTTTTCGTCTTTCGGAACATTGATGATGTTCTGTAGCGCGCGGCCGCGCGAGGTGCGGCTTCCTTCGGGTATTTCAAAAGCACGCAGCCAGAAGCAACGCCCTTTGTCCGTAAAGAGCAGCAGGTAGTTGTGGGCCGAAGCGGTGATGATGTGCTCGGTGAAATCTTCTTCGCGCGTTGATGAGCCGATGGCTCCTTTCCCGCCACGTCCCTGACGACGGTACTCCGTTAACGGCGTGCGTTTTACGTAAGAGTTGTGGGAGATCGTGATCACGATTTCTTCATCATCGATAAAATCTTCCATCCGCATATCTTCTGCCGAGTGTACGATCAACGAACGACGCTCATCGCCATACTTCTCTTTGATCTCTGCAAGCTCCTCTTTGATGATGTTCATTCGGAGACCTTCATCGGCCAGCACTTCTTTCAAGTAGTCGATCGTTTTCATTAGCTCGGCATATTCCTCTTTGATCTTGTCACGCTCTAGTCCTGTCAACCGCCGCAAGGTCATGTCCAATATTGCCCGAGCCTGAATGTCTGTCAGGCCAAATTTCTCCATTAAGCCCAAACGTGCATCTTCCGGCGTGTCCGACGCGCGGATAAGCCTAATCACTTCGTCCAAATGATCGAGTGCGATTAGGTAACCTTCTAGGATGTGTGCTCTCTTTTCTGCTTCTGCAAGCTCAAACTTTGTCCGTCGAATAACCACCTCATGTCGATGCTCCACAAACTCATGGATCATGTCTTTTAGGTTCAGCAGCATCGGACGCCCTTTTACCAAGGCAATATTGTTGACGGAAAAAGAGGTCTGCAAAGCCGTATATTTATAAAGGTTGTTCAATACCACATTGGCGTTGGCTTCCCTTTTAATTTCATAGACAATACGAAAACCATCGCGATCGGATTCGTCGCGAATCGTTGCTATACCTTCAATCTTTTTTTCGTTGACCAACTCCGCCGTACGTTCGATCATATTGGCCTTATTGACTTGGTAGGGGATTTCGGTCACAATGATACACTCCCTACCATTTTTTAGGGTCTCGATTTCCGCTTTACCACGCATCACCACGCGTCCACGTCCAGTTTCGCAAGCATCCTTGACACCATTGTAACCATAAATAATACCGCCCGTAGGAAAGTCGGGACCTTTAATATGTTGCATCAACTCAGAAACTTCAATATCCCTGTTGTCAATGTAGGCTACCGTTCCATCGATAACTTCAGAAAGGTTGTGTGGCGCCATATTGGTGGCCATACCTACAGCAATTCCGGAAGCACCGTTCACCAATAAATTAGGGATACGGGTAGGAAGGACGGTTGGTTCTTGCAGGGAATCGTCAAAGTTGAGTTGGAAGTCTACCGTATCTTTATTGATGTCCGATAGGATTTCTTCCGCTATTTTCTTTAGCCTTGCTTCGGTATAACGCATGGCCGCAGGCGGATCGCCATCGACCGAGCCGTAGTTTCCTTGCCCGTCCACAAGGGGATAGCGCATGCTCCAATCTTGTGCTAAACGTACCATCGCATCGTAAACCGACGAATCACCATGCGGGTGATATTTACCCAAAACATCTCCAACAATACGGGCAGATTTCTTATAAGGTTTTCCACTCGTTACGCCCAAATCCAACATGCCGTAAAGTACACGTCTGTGTACAGGTTTCATACCGTCTCTAGCATCGGGCAGGGCACGGGAAACAATGACTGACATAGAATAATCTATGTAGGCAGATTTCATTTGATCCTCGATGTTAATAGGGATGATCCTGTCGTTCGCAGGGACTAAATTGTTTTCGTTTTCTGTTTCTTCAGCCATATTTATGTGGTTTCGATAAAACTTGATGTGTTAAGAATTTGGCACACATCGCATGCGAAGTTACGATTTTTTTTAATTGTTAGGCGTATTGGAGGCGGTGAAAATTTGCCCTGGACAACCTCTCAGCCACATCTCCAACCCAACGCACCCCGCGAAGCAAAAGCAGCAGCCGATCCCCTTTTTGAAAATGCGCGCGTCAATTGTTCCGTATATGTCATTTTTTTATTAAAGAAACGTAATGATTGTATTTTTTTTAACAAAAGTTTATAAAGTGTGATAAATTTTAAAAAATATGCTATTTTTGCTTTTCATTTGACGAAGGGATGTCGAATGGCTATGTTATAATTTATTTACTATTAATATATTAACGATGAAACACAATTTTGGGGCAGGACCATGCATTCTTCCAAAGGAAGTATTTCAGGAAGCTTCCGAAGCAGTTATTGATTTTGACAATACCGGGCTTTCCATTCTTGAAATATCGCACCGTTCCAAAGAGTTCGAGCAGGTTGTTTTGGAAGCCGAAGCATTGGTGAGGGAGTTGATGAACGTACCGACTGATTATTCCGTGCTTTTCTTACAGGGTGGTGCCAGTCAGCAGTTTGCCATGGTGCCTATGAATATCTTGCCAGAAGGGGGCAAAGCTGCGTACTTAGATACCGGCGTTTGGGCTACAAAAGCTGCTAAAGAAGCTTCCAAGCTGGGCAATGTCGAAATTGTGGCCTCATCCGCTGATAAAAATTATACATACATCCCAAAGAACTTCGCCGTTCCAGCGGATGCAGCCTACTTTCATTACACATCCAACAACACGATCTACGGGACGGAGATTTTTGAAAAGCCGATCGTTCCGATCCCTACGGTTGTTGATATGTCGTCCGATATCCTGAGCCGCGTGATCGACGTAGCCGATTTTGACTTGATCTATGCTGGCGCGCAAAAAAATATGGGTCCGGCCGGCGTCACACTGGTCATCGTAAAGAACGAGTTGTTAGGCAAGTCTGGACGTGTCATTCCCAGCATATTTGACTATCAGCAACACGCAAAGGCAGGTTCGATGTACAATACGCCGCCTGTTTACTCGATTTATGTTTCGATGTTAAATCTGCGATGGTTGAAAGCTAAGGGAGGGGTGGATGTGATTGAGCAAGAAAACCTGATCAAGGCACGTACGCTTTACGATGAAATCGAGCGCAATCCGTTCTTTAAAGGTACGGCCAATGAGATGGATCGTTCGCGGATGAATGTGACTTTTGTGATGGACAATGCCGAACAGGAGGCTGCTTTCTTAGCGTTAGCGAAAGAGCGTGGTCTAATTGGACTCAAGGGACATCGCTCGGTTGGCGGTTTTAGAGCGTCGATCTATAATGCGTTGAGTATTACATCGATTAATGCCTTGGTAGATGCGATGAAGGAGTTTGAAGAAAAGCAATCATCCTAGCAATCTGTCGCTGAAGTCCCTGACAAGGGCAGCATTTAACTTTTCACTTTTTTAATTTTGACTTTTTAATTTAACAATGAGAATATTAGCAAACGATGGCATCGATACGGCCGGAAAGAAACTGTTGGAGGAAGCCGGTTTTGAAGTCGATACCAACCATATACCGCAAGACGAACTGGCTGAAAAGTTGAATGCCTATGATGCCGTTACCGTTCGCAGTGCGACGAAATTGAGGCAGGAACTTATCGACCAATGTCCGAATATCAAAGCGATTGGTCGTGGTGGTGTAGGGATGGATAACATTGACGTAGCTTATGCAAGATCCAAAGGCATTGCCGTGATCAATACGCCGGCGGCTTCCTCGTTGTCTGTTGCCGAATTGGTGTTTGCACATTTATTGAATGGCGTACGTTTTCTATACGACTCCAATCGGAAGATGCCGGTAGAAGGTGATACCAACTTCGCAGGTTTGAAAAAAGCCTATGCGAAAGGGGTAGAGCTTCGCGGTAAGACCCTTGGTGTAGTTGGCTTTGGACGTATAGGTAGAGAAACTGCCAAGGTGGCTTTGGGACTTGGGATGGACGTGATTTACACCGACCTTTTTGACGGCCCTACCACATTGAGCGTTTCGTTCTCTGGTGGTATCGAGGTTACGCTTCCGGTACAACAAGTTTCCTTTCAAGAGCTATTGCAAGCAGCTGATTTTATTAGCTTGCATGTGCCATTTTTGGATAAACCGGCCATTGGAAAAGAGGAGTTTGCTTTGCTGAAAGATGGTGTCGGTTTGGTCAATGCTTCACGGGGTGGCGTAATCGATGAGCTGGCTTTGATCGAAGCGCTGGATAGCGGTAAGGTAGCATTTGCAGCACTCGATGTTTTTGATAACGAACCCACGCCACGAAAGGAACTGTTGGCTCATCCGCGTATTTCGTTGACGCCACATATTGGTGCGGCAACCAACGAAGCACAGGAACGCATCGGAATTGAACTTGCCCAGCTGCTCATAGACAGCTTGAAGAAGTAGTTTTCCGCATGATGATATAGGTATGCGGCACAAAAGCACTGTAAAGCGTTTGTGCCGCATTTTTTGTTTGGAATAACGTGGAAATAATTACTTTTACACGTTTTAAAGATTAGGTTACGTCAAATTATGAAAATTTTAAAATTCGGTGGTACTTCTGTAGGTAGTGCCCAGCGCATTAAAGGGTTGCTGGATATCGTCAATCCGAAAGAGCGTCAAATTGTTGTGTTGTCTGCTGTTGCAGGTACAACGAATGCATTGGTTGAAATAGGGCATGCTTTCCTTGCCGGAAAGCGCGAAGAAGCGATCGAGCTTGTCAAACAGCATAAAAACAAGTATGAAGGCCTAATCAAGGAATTGTTTACCACCGAGCAAGGACTTGCCAAAGGAAAGAACTTAATTGACTATCACTTTAACTATATCTCTTCTTTAGGTAATGAGATGTTTACTCCAGTGGAGGAAAAGATTACACTAGCACAGGGGGAGCTGCTGTCCACAACGCTATTCCATTTTCATTTGGAAGAAATTGGTATTGCATCGGTGCTTTTGCCAGCGTTGGATTTTATGAAGATCGATGAGGACAATGAGCCTATGGTGGAATATATCGGCGATAAATTGATGAATTTGTTGAGCATACATCCGACGAATACCTTGTTCATCACCCAAGGTTTTATCTGCCGTAACTCCTTTGGCGAGATCGACAACTTACGCCGTGGCGGATCTGATTATACAGCATCATTGATCGGTGCGGCCATTCAGGCTGATGAGGTGCAGATATGGACGGATATAGATGGTATGCACAATAATGATCCACGGGTCGTGAAAACAACATCTCCTATCGCTCATTTAAGTTTTGACGAAGCGGCAGAGCTTGCTTATTTCGGTGCTAAGATTTTACATCCCCAAAGTGTTTTTCCCGCACAGAAATACAATGTTCCCGTGCGCTTGTTAAACACCATGGATCCCCAAGCCTCCGGTACGTTGATCAGTAAGGATGGCGGAACAACGGGACAGATCCGTGCTATCGCTGCAAAAGACGATATCACAGCGATCCATATCCATTCATCCCGCATGTTGCTGGCCTATGGCTTCCTGCGTAAAATCTTTGAGATATTCGAGCGCTACAAGACGCCGATAGATATGATCACCACTTCTGAGGTTGCTGTATCCCTGACGATCGACGACACCCGAAATTTGGATGATATCATCCGCGAAGTAGAAGACTTTGGTCGTGTACGGGTAGACCACCAGCAGACGATTGTCTGTGTAGTTGGCGATTTCAGTGCCAATACCCACGGCTATGCCGCGCGCGCGCTCGATGCCGTTAAACACCTTCCGCTGCGCATGATCTCGTATGGCGGATCGGATTATAACGTCTCCATGCTGTTGGATACCGAACATAAAGTAGAGGCATTACGCTCTTTACACAATCGTTTATTTTAATTGACCGCTATACATGTTGTTTAACAAGTCTCAGGAAGAGAACATAAAGAATTTAGAAACGCCCTTTTATTATTACGATTTGACCTTGCTCAACAGCACGCTGGATCAGGCAAAGGCAGCGGCGGATAGGTATGGTTTTCATGTACATTATGCCCTGAAGGCAAATTTTAATGATCGTTTGCTGCAGGCGATACAGGCCAAAGGTTTTGGTGCGGATTGTGTAAGTGGTAACGAGGTGCAGAAAGCGATCGATAGCGGTTTCCCGGCCAGTCAGATTACCTTTGCCGGTGTCGGTAAATCGGATAAGGAAATTCGTATGGCCTTGAAGCATGGGATTTTCACCTTTAATGTGGAGTCCATCCAAGAAATGGAAGTGATCAATGAGCTGGCCGAAGAACTAGGAGTGGTGGCAAGCGTCTCCTTACGGATCAATCCAAATGTTGACGCACAAACGCACCACTATATCACGACCGGGTTGGATGAAAATAAATTTGGTGTGCCGACGTCCGAATTGGAAAAAGCCGCTACCGTTATCCGTAAATGTGCCCATGTGGAGCTGATGGGACTGCATTTTCACGTAGGTTCCCAAATCACGGATTTGAATGTGTTCAAAAGCTTGTGTGTCAAGGTGAACGAATGGAAAAACTGGTTTGAAGAGCGTGGAACTACCATCAACGTGCTCAATGTAGGGGGGGGACTTGGCGTGGATTACCAACAGCCTGATGCTCATCCTATACCTGATTTTGGGGCCTACTTCGCAATATTCGACAAGTTTTTGGAACGTTCGGCACATCAGGAGGTGCATTTTGAACTCGGACGCGCACTGATTGCGCAATGTGGGTCTCTGATCAGTAAAGTTTTGTACACGAAGAGTGGCATAAAGAAACATTTTTTGGTGCTTGATGCCGGCATGACCGAGTTGATGCGGCCCGCGCTTTATCAAGCATATCATCAGATAGAACGCGTTGCAATGGGCAATACCGGGGAAGCCACGCTGAACTACGATGTTGTAGGCCCAATATGTGAAAGCTCTGACTGTTTTGGAAAAGAAGTACCATTGCCAGTATCCAAACGCGGCGATTTGATCGCTATTCGGACCGCTGGAGCCTACGGCGAGGTCATGGCATCCCGCTATAACCTGCGCGACGAAATTCGTTATGTATACGACAGCGAACTGTAAGCGCTAGTCTCCAGCGGCACAACCATACAGATCATCGACGCTATTTAAAAGCCGATCACTTTTCGTCATTGCGAGGAGGAGGACCGAAGAGGAAGCAATCTTTGTGTGTTACATGCAGATTCATTTCCTACGCAGCCGCCTTTGGCGGCCTTCACACTTCCTCGCAATGACCTTTTGTTAGCGGTGCGGCGGATTCACACGGAAGATAAAGCCCGATCCGTAAATAGTTTCAATAGACAGCTGTTTAGAGTGTTTTAATAGCTTCCTAATCCGAGAAATGAATACATCCAAGCTGCGTCCCATAAAGTAATCGTTTTCCCCCCATATCTGCAGCAGGATATCTTCACGTCGCAACAGTTTCTCTTGGTTTTCATTTAGAAAAAGCATCACCTGCATCTCGCGCAAGGTGAGGTCGACCTGCTTACCATCGGGGCAGTTCATTTTATGGGTGTTTCGATTGATCTGCACATCGCCAATCTGCGTGAGTATGCTGTCGGGTTCGCGGGGCAAACGCTGCGGACGCTGAAAATCCAGTCGTTTCAAAATGTTTTTTATCCGCAGAACCAGTTCGTCAACATCGAAAGGTTTTGTGATGTAGTCATCGGCTCCGATGTGCAGCCCCTGAAGACGATCCTTTTTTTCACGGCGGGCAGTTAGAAAAAGAAACGGCTGTCCTGGCGATTGCTCGCTTATTTCGGATGCCAGCTGAAAGCCATTGTAATCCGGTAACTGCACATCAATAAGCACCAAGTCAAAAACAGGGGATGCCTGAAATGTTTGCAAGGCTTCCGACGCATATTTCGCCCATACGACATCGAAGCCAACCATCTCCAGGTACTGTGAGACTACGTTTCCCAAATCGGTCTCATCTTCTACATACAGCAATTTTCGTTTCTGCTCCATTGTCTGAAAAAAATTAGGTTAAAGTGACGGGTCAGCTGATCCAAATCGTAAATTGCGTCCCCTCGTTCTTTGCACTGTTAACGTCGAGATCCCAGCCGTGCGCCTCTGCTACTTTTTTTACGTAGAATAGTCCCAATCCCAATCCCGGTCGATTACTTGATTCATCTCCCCGATAAAATTTTTGGAAGATGGATTGTAGCTGTTTTTCGTCCAGGCCGATGCCATTGTCACCAATATGTATTCCAGTACGATCGCCCTTTTGGGTAAGTACCACAGCGATACGTTTCTCTATCGATTTATTATACTTAATCGCGTTGTCGAAAATATTATATATGGCTGTGGTAAACAAAAATTTATTGACATGCACCTCTAGATCCGGATTGGGATGGTCATACGTCAGTTCAAGGTCGATGTCTTGCTCCAGTGACAGCCGATAGTCGCTTACCGACTCGGCCAACAAAGGGAGCAGTGGTAGATTCTCTTTCTCCAGGTTATATTCATTCAGTTCCGTAATATTAAGTGCTTGTTTAATTAGTTTTTGCAAGCGCGATGATTGTCGGGCAATAATGGCGGTCAGCTCCGGTATTTTCTCTTCCAAAAGTGCTTTATCCAAGTTTTCGATGCTCCTGTTGGCGACGATGATCGTTGTGATAGGGGTATGGAATTCATGGGTCACGCTATTTAAAAAGTCAGATGTCATTTCGGTCATCTTTTTTTGCCGAATCCAGCTCCGGTAGGTAAGGAAGTAAATACCGATAACCATGGCAATAGCCAAGAAAGCTAACAGAAGTGTAGGTGTCATTTGCTTCAAGATTTTGTAGAATCTCGAATTTGGGTCGTCTGCGTGGAGGGCGAAAGCAATTTTATAGGAATTGCCCTGTGGACTGCTTACCGTAAGACCTGTTATTTGGTTTTGTTTATCGATAACGTCTAGTGTGCCATCAATCAGGATGTGCGGCATCTCCTTGTTCAGCATATATTTTCCTCGAAGGAACGGGATGTAGTGGCGTCCATCGAAGGTAATTTCGAGATCGGTAATGATCAAAGCAGAATTTAAGCCGGTATCCAAGCTTTTGCTTGTTGCGAGCGCACGAAACAAGCTGTCCATATTGCTTTTATCTCGCAAAGCGGTAAAGAGCGTGTCACAAAAATCCTGCGCGAGGGAATCAAATATAGACGGACCTTGCTCATAGGCCTCGCGAAATTGTGGATAGCGAGGCTTGATTAACGAGTCAATGATCTTCTGTCCGCCAGGAAAGAGCTTGTCATTGAGCAATAAATTTCGGTAAGCACTGTCTAAGCTTTTCCGTTCCTCGACCTGGTATTGGTTGTTACGCAAAACGAAGGTGTTATAAATCAAGAGATACTGCACGATAAACAGTACCGAAAAACTTACAATGGAAATAGGTATATGCTTTCTGTTCATGTAAATATAAGGGAACGGGAAGGATTGATATCAGGATCCCATTCAATATGCTATAATACGATAAAAAACGAACATTGTGACCCGCAAAGTCCATTCCTTTTGGGGCGTTAACAATTCGTTAACAATCTATTAGGAAGTCATTAACAGCTATTGGTAAGGATAACTTCTTATTTTGTTGGTCGGTATTTTTGTTTACCTTATGCGATAAACAAAAAAAGTGCTGTTAATAACTACCGATGTAATATTTTAGTACAGCGATTAATGACCTTTACCAAGAACATATGAAAGTAAGCAAAACGAAGAGATGGGCGATAGCCTTATTGGGTCTGGGCATGCTCCAGACAACGATTGGGCTATTCGCGCAGCAAAAGGAAAGTGCCAAGCGCAGCAGTCTGCCGGCGCAAGCAGTCCATCAACAAGCACTAGATCCCGTAGATTATGTAAACACGTTGATGGGAACAGATTCCAAAGTTTCCTTGTCTAACGGTAATACCTATCCGGCCGTAGGTCTTCCATGGGGAATGAACATGTGGACACCGCAGACGGGAAAGATGGGCGACGGCTGGCAGTATACTTACGGTTCGGATAAAATCCGCGGCATCAAACAGACGCATCAACCATCACCTTGGATGAACGACTACGGGCAGTTTTCGCTCATGCCGATATCAGGAAAGGCAGTCTTCGACCAAGAAAAGCGAGCGAGTTGGTTTTCCCACAAGTCGGAAGTGGCAACACCATATTACTATGGTGTGTACCTAGCCGATTACCACGTGATGGCGGAAGTCACGCCAACCGAGCGAGCGTCTTTGTTCCGTTTTACATTTGGTAGCAAAGACAGTGCATTTGTTGTTTTTGATGCGTTTGACAGGGGATCAGAGATTCAGGTTATACCCGAGAAGAATATGCTGATCGGCTATTCCAGTCGCTACAGCAGAGGTAAATTACCAAATTTTAAGAACTATTTTATCGTTGTCTTCGACCAGCCCATCGATACCTATCAAATTTTCGACGAAGGCAAACAAGTCGCTGGATCGCAGGTCACTGGTAAGCATGCCGGCGCTGTTATAGGTTTTAAGAACAAGGGCGCGAAACAGGTGGTACAAGCTAGGGTGTCGTCCTCTTTTATTAGCGCCGAACAGGCTGTACTTAATTTACAGGAACTACAGCATGATGGTTTTGAGCAGATCAAAGCTAAGGGCCGTGCAAAGTGGAACGAGGTACTCGGTAAGATCAGCATTGAAGGAGCAACCGATGAGCAATTCCGTACGTTTTATAGCACACTTTACCGAACGGTATTTTTCCCAAACAAGCTTTATGAGATAGACGCGAGCGGGAAGCCTGTGCATTACAGCCCATATACAGGCGAAGTGTTGCCCGGCTATATGTTTGCTGGAACAGGGTTTTGGGATACGTTTAGGGCGCTGTATCCGCTGTTGAACTTGCTATATCCGAGTATCAACAAGGAAATGCAGGAAGGTTTGCTAAATTGCTACAAGGAGGGTGGTTTCCTACCTGAATGGAGCAGCCCGGGATTCGCGGACATCATGGTAGGCAATAATTCTGCTTCGGTGGTGGCAGAGGCCTACCTCAAGGGGGCGCGCGGCTACGATATCGGCACGCTATATGAGGCGCTGCAGCATGGCGCGAACAACGAAGGCCCCATGACGGCAGTAGGTCGTAAAGGTGTAGCCTATTACAATACATTGGGATATGTGCCTTATGATGTAGGGATAAACGAAAATGCAGCGCGCACCTTGGAATATGCCTACGATGACTTTGCAATTTATCGCTTGGCAAAAGCCTTGGGACGGCCCAAAGATGAGGTAAAGCTCTATGCTGATCGTTCGCAGAATTATAAAAAGCTGTTTGATCCAGAAACCAAATTGATGCGAGGCAAAAATAAAGATGGCCAATTTCAGGCACCATTCAATCCTTTGAAATGGGGCGATGCATTCACGGAAGGAAATAGCTGGCACTACTCGTGGTCGGTTTTTCACGATGTGCAGGGCCTGATAGACTTAATGGGGGGAGATAAAGTTTTTGTGCATATGTTGGATTCCGTATTCAGCCAAGCGCCGACTTTCGATGACAGCTATTACGGTGGCGTGATTCATGAAATTCGGGAGATGCAGATCGCCAATATGGGACAATATGCACACGGAAACCAGCCTATACAACATATGATTTACCTGTATAATTATGCAGGTGAGCCGTGGAAGGCTCAATACTGGGCACGGGAGGTACTGAACCGTATGTACAAACCCACACCGGACGGCTATTGTGGCGATGAGGATAATGGTCAGACCTCCGCTTGGTATGTTTTTTCTGCGTTAGGTTTCTATCCGGTGTGTCCGGCGATGGATCAATACGTGATGGGCGCACCCCTTTTCAAAAAAGCGACCTTGCACCTGGAAAATGGAAAAACGTTTACGATAGAAGCTCCGAAGAACTCGGCGCAAAACCTGTATGTTCAGGATGTTAAACTAAATAATAAAAACTTTAGCAAAAACTGGATAGGACACCAAACTATTATGGATGGAGGCAAACTAACGGTCGATATGGATGCCGTGCCAAATAAAAGAAGAGGGGTAGACAAGGATGCTGCGCCATACTCGTTTACTTCTGATCAGGATAAATATTAAAAGACAACCAAGAAAATAAGAAATGAAGAAGATGTTATTTTTTGCGCTATTGGCTGGCACCATAAGTGTCGCAAAAGCGCAGGATGGATGGAGCCGCTTAGACAAGGATGTAAAAGTTGCCGTGGCCGTAGATACGGTAAAAAAGGGTAAATACAGCTTAGTGTATATTGACAAAGCCAAGGGATTTGATCCGGTTGTGAAAGAACGTTTGATCAAAACCTTCTTTACCACCTACCCAAAGTTGGCAAAGAAATATAACAAAGAGGCGATCGCAAAAGTGGTTTTCGTGATGGATCCTGACTATACAGGTATTGCCGCGGCCGGGGGAGGCGTAATTCGCTTTAATCCAGAATGGTTTAAAAAGAATCCCGGTGATATCGATATCGTGACGCACGAAGGGATGCATTTGGTGCAGGCTTACCCGGGCAACTCGGGACCGGGATGGATCACAGAAGGTATTGCGGACTATGTGCGCTTTGTGGATGGCGTGGACAATGCCGGTGCCAACTGGAAGTTACCTGATTTGAAGCCTGAGCATCACTATGAAAATGCCTATAGGATTACGGCGCGCTTCTTCTACTGGTTGGAAACCAAGGTGAAGAAAGGAACGATGGTCAAATTGGATAAGGCGATGCGTGAACGTCAGTATAAGGACTCATTTTGGGAGGAGCAGACTGGAAAATCCCTAGATGCCCTGTGGCAAAGCTATGTAGCTAACCCTGCTATTTAAGAAAAATTTAATTAAGTTCGTAAATAGGAAGACCGAATGGGAAGCTAAAACTTTCCATTTGGTCTTCTTTCGTAAAGTTACGCTATGATAAAACTGAAAAATTTAGTACTGCTCTTTTTGCCGCTTACAGCCGCGGCGCAAACACCGAAATTGGTGAAATATGTTTCGCCGATTATCGGCACGGCGAAGATGGGCCACACGTTTCCGGGGGCTACGGTTCCATTTGGTGCTGTGCAGCTTAGCCCGGATACCGACACGATTCCTTACGCTGTAAACGGCCGGTATAACGGCGAAGTATACCAATACTGCGCGGGCTACCAATATAAGGACCCGACCATTGTAGGCTTTAGCCATACACACTTTAGCGGAACGGGACACTCCGATTTGGGCGATATATCCGTTATGCCCACTGTCGGCGCTGTGCAGCTAAATCCGGGCACGGCAGATAGACCTGAAACGGGATACCGTTCGCGCTTTGATCATGCCCGCGAATCTGCCGAGGCTAATTACTACAAAGTGTTTCTCGATGATCCGAAAGTGTTGGCCGAAATGACCACCTCCAATAGGGTTGGATTTCACCGCTATACCTTTCCGAAAACTGCTGATGCGCATATTATCCTTGATCTCAAGTCGGGCATCTACAACTATGATGAGAAAAATGTATGGACGGTAGTAAGGGTGCTGAACGATACGTTGGTGACCGGCTATATGCAAAGCAACGGCTGGGCACGAACCCGGACTGTCTATTTTGCAATCAGCTTTTCTAAACCGTTTAAGAATTATGGGGCCAAGCAAGATGACAAGAAGCAAGCATACAAAGGTTTTTGGCGGAAGTTTGACCAAACAGATAATTTCCCAGACTTGGCAGGCAGACAATTGAAAATGCATTTCGACTTCGCTACCGAAGATGCCGAGCAGGTGCAGTTGAAGGTGGCTTTGAGTCCTGTAAGCATGCGCAACGCCCTGCAAAATATGGAACAGGAAATTCCTCATTGGGATTTTGAACGGGTAAAACACGAAGGACAACAACTGTGGGAAGCGGAACTGCAAAAGATCAAAGTGGATATGCTTGCCAAAGATGATTATGTGAATTTTTACACGGCAATGTACCATGCGGCCCTTATGCCAACCGTTTATATGGACATCAACGGAGAATATAAAGGTCTTGATCAAGAAGTTCATAAGGCTGATGGATTTGTGAATTATACGTCATTCTCTTTATGGGATACCTTCCGTGCTTTTCATCCGTACATGAACCTGATCAACCCTGCACGAAACGCCGATATGGTGGCCTCCATGATGGCCCACTATAACCAAAGTGCGTTGAAAATGCTTCCTATATGGTCACATTATGCCAATGATAACTGGTGCATGAGCGGCTATCATGCGGTCTCTGTTGTCGCAGATGCGATTATTAAGGGGGTGTATAAGGGAGATGCCAAAGAAGCACTTGCAGCCTGTGTCCAAACCGCTAATGCGAGACGATATGAGGGGATAGGCCCGTACATAGATTTGGGCTATGTTCCCGACGAGTTGTCTGGTACATCCGTTTCCAACACGTTAGAATATGCCTACGATGATTGGTGCATTGCGCAATTGGGAAAACATTTGGGGGAAGAGCGTATCTATCAAACATTCGCTAAGCGTGCCGACAGCTGGAAGAACCTGTTTGACGAGCGTATTGGTTTTATGCGGCCCAAAGATTCGAAAGGTAAATTTAGGACTGATTTTGACTTGCTGGAAACCCATGGACAGGGCTTTATAGAAGGTAATACATGGAATTATAGCTTGTACGTTCCCCACAATCCGGAGGGACTTATGGAGCGCATGGGTGGCAGTAAGCGTCTATCCAGCTATTTGGACTCCCTGTTTACTATGCATCTTCCGGATAAATTCTTTGCGAATACAGAAGACATCACCCGTGAGGGAATTATTGGTAACTATGTGCACGGCAACGAACCAGCCCACCATGTCGTGTACTTACACAATTTGGCAGGGATTCCTTGGAAAGGGCAGGAACGCATTCGCATGATTTTGAAGAATCAATACCACACGGGTCATGACGGCTTGGGCGGTAATGACGATTGCGGGCAGATGAGTGCTTGGTATTTGTTCAGTTCGCTAGGTTTCTATCCGGTTAGCCCCGGAAGCGACGAATACTGGGTTGGTAGCCCTTCCGTGAAGAGAGCGAGTATTACCTTGGCGGACGGAGTGGTTTTCGACATAGAAGCGGTCAATCAATCGGAAAAAAATGTGTATGTGAAAGAGGTTCGCCTAAATGGCCAGCCAATGGACGGGTATCGGATTAAGCACGCCGACATCATTCGGGGTGGGCACTTGAGATTTGTCATGAGCAACAAGCCAAACAAAGGTCATAAATAACAAAAAAACGAGCTGTGTGGCGACACGCAGCTCGTTCATCTGGCCTTTTACACTGGATAGCCCCCCTCTTTTATTTCATATTGACCACCTGGTCGACTACATAGCGGGTATTGCCACGCCAAGGTAGCACACCGTGATATTCTTTGTAGTGCAGATCGAAATATTTTCCACTATTTACTTCTAGCAGATTGAAGATAGAGTCACTTTCTATCGAAAACTCAAATTCGTTGCTCGAAATGCCTGTGCCGACTTTAGCGCTCCCAAATCCCTCCTGAATCAACTTACCTTCATAGGTCTTAAAAAGATTCCCTTTTTTAACGGCGTAATTTAGGTATCCAGACTTCACGCCTTCACCAAAGACAAAATAATACCGGTAATAAATGTATCCACCACCAAGGAGCAATAGCAGGAGCAGGGCCCAACCTAAAATTTTTCGGAATGCGCTAGATTTATTTTTTGCTGTTTTATAAGTTGTTTCCATCTTAACGATAATTTTGTGCAAATAAAGATATCATCTTTTAATGATATTCTGAAATATTTGTATTTAATCCTCCAAGGATGTTGTCTGCTGCAAGTAGGATAGCAGCCGATACGCTATCCGGGCAACTGTTGGCCCGCCCGAAAAGATTCGCATGGATGCGCTCCCTCAACTTTTATATTTAAACCATTTGACAAGCTCTTTGAAACTTGCCTTTTTGCCGTACATGAGAATGCCTGTCCGATAGATTCGTCCCGCCACCCAGGTCGTGCATAAAAATCCAGCGATGAGAATGCACAAAGAAAGAATGATTTGCCAAGTGGGTACACCAAAGGGGACACGAACGAGCATCGCGATGGGCGACGTAAAAGGAATGAAGCTTAGCCAGGTAGCGATGCTGCCATTTGGATCATTGACCAACACGCCGAAAGAAAGGATATAGGTCAATAAGAGGGGCATCGTGATAGGCATCGTAAATTGAGTAGCTTCCGTCTCGCTATCTACCGCTGATCCGACCGCTGCGAACAGTGCACTGTACAGAAAATAGCCACCTATGAAAAATGCAAAAAAGCATAGCAATAGTTCCGTGAAATTTACGGATTGCAGGGCCTGCAAAAAGTCGAGTCCGCCAGCTGCCGGCATAGCGCTTTTATTTTGTGCCATCGCTTCTGATGCTAAATCCTGCTGGTCAAAGATCAAGGTTGTGGCCGCACTGGTCAATGCAAAAGTTAAAACCAGCCAAAGCAAAAATTGGGTCAGACCAACAAGCCCGATACCAATGATCTTTCCCATCATCAGTTGAAACGGCTTGACAGAAGAAATAATCACTTCTACAATGCGGCTGGTTTTTTCTTCGATAATACCGCGCATGACCTGTGCGCCGTACAAAAACAAGGATAGATACACCAGTACAGAGAGGGCCATGGCGATCCCCATTGCTACCTCGGTATGGCTTTCTTTCGCATCGCCATCTTCCGACAGCTCTTTGGCAGCGATACTAACGTTGTCGTTGATCTTTTTTATATTTTCACCATCCAAACCTAGTCTCAGGTATTCCGCGCTACGAACAATCTCTTTTAAATGGTCTTTCACTTCATTTTGCGTCGTGATGTTAGGTTTGCCGGCAGAAAGCAATTCTACCTGTCGCGTCGTGTAGAAATCCTCGGGGATTATCAACAGGTTGGTATTATCCTTTTGCTCTTTAAGCTCTGCGATCTGTTGCTGTAACTCCACATTAGAATTGGTGTAGGTGAGGTTTTTGTTGCTCTTGAGCAAAGGGGCAACGCTACCCTCTTGATCGATGATATGAACAACGGCGTGCGAATCTTCAAAGCTCTTTTTAGTGAGGTAGAACACCCCCACATACATGCCAATGAAAAATAATGGAACGAGAAAAGTGGTCAGTAGAAATGATTTTTTCTTTACGCGGCTGAAATACTCGCGTTGTATTATTAAGGGAATCTTATTCATGGTTTTTTAGGATAAAGTTTGGTTGGCATTTTGCGTGACCTTGTCTATAAATATCTCGTGCATGGAAGGCACGATTTCTCTGACCTGTAGGATGTCTATTTGCGGGATCAGGAACAGCAATAACTCATTCAGCGAAGTACGGTTGTCCGTCCGGATTGTCATTTCCTGCGCATCATGTACGGTAGTCTGTTCGACGACATGGAATAGATCTTCATTATATTGTAGCGCTACCTCTGCTTTGGGCTTATAAGAGATGATGTACGTTTGGTTCTTATAGGAGTGCTTGATATCGTTTACAGATCCGTCGAGAATCTTGTGGGATTTATTGATGAGGGCAATGTAATCACAAAGTTCCTCTACGGATTCCATCCGGTGGGTAGAGTAGATGATGGTTGCGCCTTTTTGGTTGAGTTCTAGGATTTCCCGTTGGATGATCTGCGCATTTACGGGATCGAATCCGGAGAAGGGCTCGTCGAGAATGATGAGATCCGGCTCATGCAATACCGTAGCGACAAATTGTACCTTTTGCTGCATACCTTTACTAAGATCTTCCACCTTTTTATCCCACCACGATTGCATTTCAAGCTTCTCAAACCAAAAGGTGATCTTTCGCATAGCATCACTTTTTCGGAGACCTTTAAGTTGGGCCAGATATAGCATCTGTTCACCGATTTTCATTTTTTTATAGAGTCCACGTTCTTCTGGCAGGTAGCCGATACGCTCGATGTGTTTCGGTTTCAGCGGCTCGCCGTCGAAGAGGATTTCGCCACTGTCGGGGGCTGTAATCTGATTGATAATTCGGATGAGGGAGGTTTTGCCTGCACCATTAGGTCCCAGCAGGCCGAATATGCTTCCTTTTGGAACATGTATCGATACATCGTTTAGGGCGCGGTGATTGCTATATTGTTTGACAATATTCTTAATTTCCAGCATTGGTTGACTAATTTTTTTCTAAAATAAGGCAAAAAAAAACTAAAATAATAGTGCCTTGAAAAAAATCAGTTGTTTTTAGCTTTTGGAATTCTTTACCTTTGCGTATGGTAATAAAATCTGCAGAGTTCGTTTGTAGCAATACAGATGTAAGACAGCTGCCCGCGCCACAGCTACCGGAATATGCTTTTATAGGACGATCGAATGTGGGTAAATCATCGCTAATCAACGCAATGACCCGGAGGAAAGGCTTAGCAAAAACATCGCAAAAGCCGGGGAAGACCCAATTGATCAATCATTTTATCATTAATGAAGAATGGTATCTCGTGGATCTTCCGGGCTATGGCTTTGCGCAGACGTCAAAAAAAAATAGGTCCGAATGGGAGAAGTTTATTCGCGCATACCTAACCAAACGGCTCAATCTGCAGTGTATCTTCGTATTGATCGATAGCCGGCATGAGCCGCAAAAGATCGATGTAGATTTCTGCTGCTGGCTGGGCCAACAGGGTTTACCTTTTCTTTTGGTATTTACGAAAGCAGATAAGCAATCGGCTGTCAAAACTGATCAGAATGTAGCGAAGTTTAGAAAAGTGCTATTGAAATGGTTTGAGGTAGTGCCGCAGCATTTTATCACATCTTCCGAACAAAAGTTAGGCACTGACGAGATTCTAACCACTATTGACGAGGTGAACGCAAATTTTGAAGCGCCAGAAACAACCGATAAATAATGAAGAAGTATATGTCGCTCGTGCTTTTCGCACACAGTATCTTTGCCCTTCCTTTCGCGATTATTGGATTTTTCTTGGCGTTGCAGACAACAGCAAATACCTTTGATTGGCGAAAGCTTGGTTTGATGTTGCTGTGCATGGTGACAGCGAGAAACGCAGCGATGGCGTTTAATCGTTTTTTAGATCGCGATATCGACGCGAAAAACCCGCGCACCGCTGGTCGTGATATTCCGGCAGGAAAGATAAGTGCCGGTCAGGCGTTGACGTTCACGATAGTCAATTGCGTATTGTTTATGGCTGCCACTTACTTTATCAATAGTCTGTGCTTCTATTTATCTCCTGTCGCACTGTTTGTGGTTTTATTTTACAGCTATACCAAACGCATCACGCCACTTTGCCATGTAGTGCTGGGAGTAGGGCTTGGATTGGCACCGGTGGGCGCGTATTTAGTCGTCACCAACGCGTTTCACATTATACCGATATTTTTTGGTTTGGCCGTGATGTGTTGGTCCAGTGGCTTTGACATTATTTATGCATTGCAAGATGAAGAATTTGATAGGCAGCAGGGCCTAAATTCTATCCCCGCTTTTTTTGGCGGTGCCAAGGCACTACGGATTTCAGAATGTTTACACGTTTTGTCTTTTATTTTCGTATTCTTGCCGGTATTATATATGGAGGTAAGTTGGTTTTATTATGTCGGCTTGCTATTTTATGGCCTGCTGCTTATTTATCAACATTATATAGTAAGCCCATCGGACCTTCGGCGCGTAAACCGCGCGTTTATGACAACGAATGGCATAGCCTCGGTTATTTTTGCAGGATTTTATCTGTTAGATATTCTGTTCTTGTTATAACTGAAGGGGCACATTGATGGAGTAAATGACAAATTTTATTGTCATTCCATTTGAATTACCTTTATTTGCAAAAATCAATCATTTATAGATGGCAAAAAATTTATTGATAGTAGAGTCGCCAGCGAAGGCCAAAACGATAGAAGGATATTTAGGGAAGGATTTTTTAGTAAAGTCTAGTTACGGGCATATCCGGGATTTGGTAAAGACGGATGACGCTATTGATACCGATGATAATTTTAAACAAAAATATGAGGTTCCATCGGATAAGAAGTCGGTAGTCAGTGAGTTAAAGAAGTTAGCTAAAGAAGCAGAAATGGTATGGCTTGCGTCCGATGAGGACCGCGAGGGGGAAGCTATTTCTTGGCATCTATACGAAACCTTGGCGTTAAAAGACGATAAAACCAAGCGTATCGTGTTTCATGAAATTACCAAGCCAGCCATATTAAGTGCGATCGAGAAACCGAGGAAAATAGATTTCAACCTGGTAAACGCGCAGCAAGCCCGGCGGGTTTTGGACCGTTTAGTGGGATTTGAACTGTCACCAGTTCTATGGAAAAAAGTAAAACCCTCGTTATCTGCAGGGCGTGTACAATCAGTGGCTGTGCGATTGATTGTGGAGCGCGAGCGCGAAATCAATAGGTTTGAAGCAGATGCGTCTTATAAAATAGTCGCCCAATTTACGACAGGAATAGGTCGTGAACAATTTAAAGCAGAACTTCCGCAGCGATTTGAGGATAAAGCGGATGCCGCGCAGTTTTTGAACGACTGTATAAGAGCTTCTTTTAAGGTTTCTTCCCTAGAGAAGAAGCCCGCGAAGCGATCTCCATCGGCGCCTTTTACAACGTCGACACTACAGCAGGAGGCCAGCAGAAAGCTTGGCTTTTCGGTGGCGCGCACGATGCAGGTTGCGCAACGGCTATACGAGGCGGGACGAATCACCTATATGCGTACGGATTCGGTGAACTTGAGTGATACGGCTATCCAAGCAGCCGAGCAGGAAATTGTGCATGCCTACGGTGAAAAATACCATAAACTTCGTCGATATAAAACGAAAGCAGCCGGTGCGCAAGAGGCCCACGAAGCCATTCGGCCAACCTATTTTTCCGAACATAGTATCGAGGGGGATAATGCCGAACGCCGGCTATACGAGCTTATTTGGAAACGTGCTATTGCTTCCCAGATGAGCGAAGCAGAATTCGAGAAAACGACTGCAAAGATCGATGTATCTACCCGAACCGAGGACTTGGTAGCCACTGGTGAGGTGATGAAATTCGATGGATTTCTAAAGGTATACATGGAATCGAACGATGATGATGCTGAAAATTCCACGGATGAGCGGGAGGGAGACAATGCGCTGTTGCCGCCATTAGACGGTGGACAAATGCTCACGCTGAAAACAATGAGTGCTACCGAGCGATTCTCTCGTCCACCGGCGAGATATACGGAAGCTTCCCTTGTTAAAAAGTTGGAAGAATTGGGAATAGGACGTCCATCCACCTATGCACCCACAATCTCGACCATACAAAACCGCGGCTACGTGCTGAAGGAGGATCGGGATGGGAGGGAGCGCCACTATACCGTCTTGACAATCAGTGAGGAACAGGTGCTGGAACAGATCAAGACAGAAACCACCGGTGCTGAGCGTTCCAAGATGTTTCCTACAGATATCGGTGTATTGGTCAACGACTTTTTGGTGGAACATTTCAACGATATCATCGATTATCATTTTACCGCTAAAGTAGAGAAAGAGTTTGATGAAATCGCACAAGGCGATAAGGATTGGACGGCGATGCTGAAGGATTTTTATGGCCCCTTTCATGACGGTATCCAAGACACCTTGGAAAATGCAGATCGTGCGAGCCATGAGCGCGAGCTTGGCGTAGATCCATCCACTGGAAAGCCTGTTACGGTGCGCGTAGGCCGTTTTGGCCCCTTGGTGCAGATCGGCTCGGCCGATGATGACGAAAAACCTCGGTTTGCTTCCTTGAGAAAGGGACAGATGATCGAGACCATCACTTTTGAGGACGCGATGGATCTTTTTAAATTACCAAAAAAAGTAGGGGAGTTTGAAGAGAAGGAAATGACTGTTGCTATTGGTCGTTTTGGTCCTTATATCCGCCATGCTAGTGCTTTTTATTCGCTTCCAAAAGGTATGGACCCGATGGAAGTGTCGCAAGATGAAGCCATACAGATTATCAAGGACAAGCGTCAGAAGGATATTGAGAAGGTAATCCGCGTGTTTGAAGAAAATCCAGAGGCACAGATCGAGAATGGCCGTTGGGGGCCGTTTATTCGCTTGGGCAAGCAGAATGTGAAAATTCCGAAGGGAACGGATGTAGATAAGATCAGCTACGAGGATGTACTGAAATGGGCCGATGCGGATCCGAAAGGAAAGGCAGCGGCTGCTAAGAAAGCTGGAACGAAGACAGCAACCAAAAAAACGACTGCAAAAAAGGGGGGCGCGAAGAAAGCAACTACGACGTCTAAAACAAAGAAGTAAGCTATGAAGAAGGATTTACCTGAAAACATCGTTGAGGATATATCTATTGCCGTGGTTTTGGAACGGGAGTCTCCCTCCGAGAAGGTCTGGAACGTGTACTTGGTGAATGAAAAGCAAGATCCACTGGCGAACGTCCTCATATCTTCCAAAGGTTACGGCCAAAAAGACGGGCGGGATGTAAAGACCACAGTGCTAAGGCATTTTATTGGCGATGTTGCGGCGATGTCTACGGTGAAGGTGGAGGCAATAGATACCCAGGTTTTCGGCCTCACCAACGAGTATTGGTTAAGCTATTACATCGACAATACCATTTACGATAAGAAGTATATCTTTTTGCCTGAAAGTATCGTCGACGAACATTTAATGAAGATACCCTTGGTCAATAAACCTGGTATTTTGATAGGAGGCACGCGCTGATGTCCAGGAAAAATTTCATCATTGCTATAGATGGTTTTTCTTCTTGTGGAAAGAGCACCGTCGCGAAAGCTTTAGCGAAACATTTAAATTTTGTATTTATCGATAGCGGGGCAATGTACCGCGCGGTGACGTTATACTTTATCCGGAATCAGGTTGATTGCGAGAATGCAGAAGCCGTATCCAAGGCTTTAGAAAACATCCATATTGATTTTGTTCCCAATGCCGAGAAAACACAGATTTTACTCAACGACGAAGATGTCTCGGAAGAGATTCGAATGATGCACGTGTCAGATTTGGTGAGTGAGGTCAGTGCGATCAAAGCTGTTCGGCATGCGATGGTAACCCAACAGCAGAAACTAGGTCAACGGCGTAATATCGTAATGGATGGTCGTGATATAGGAACAACGGTTTTCCCCGATGCAGACCTTAAGATTTTTATGACAGCAAACCCAAGCGTGCGTGCGGAACGTAGATTTGCAGAGCTGACGGCCAAAGGGGAGCAGGTAAGCATGGAAGATGTTGTGGAAAATCTCTCGCACCGTGACCATATTGACAGCACGCGCGAGGAAAGCCCCTTACGGCAAGCTAAAGATGCATTTGTGCTCGACAACTCGGACTTAGACCAACATGAACAGCTACGTATTGTGTTGGAGCAATATGCGGACAAAAAAAAGATCGATAATTAATCGATCTTTTTTTGTCCGCATCAGAACGTTTTGTAAGATAGGCTATCGAGCTTGCTGCTCATCGAAATACTTTCTGATATTCATTTCGTCCGCTGTTATCTGTTCCCGCATGGCTTCCAACGATTCGAACCATTGATCGTGACGGATAAACTGCAAAAATTTGACCCTTAATGTCTTTGTGTAAATATCATCCTTAAAATCCAACAGATTGATTTCAATTTTCCGATTCATGCCATCAACGGTAGGCCGTGTGCCAATGTAGGCCATCCCTTTGACTATCCGCTCTGGCGCCGGATCGATGTATTCGCCGGTTTGTATGAAAGGAACATTTGGATATATTTCAGCCTCCACGGCGTAGATTCCGTAAGCTGGTATCAGTTTATGCGATTCGTGCACATTCAGGTTGGCGGTTGGGAAGCCTATTTCGCGGCCGATCTGATCACCGCGTACCACGGTGCCTGTCAACTCAAAAGGATAGCCGAGGTATTTGTTGGCCGTTTCAATATCCCCTTTAATCAATGATTCGCGAACTCTGGTCGATGATACCGCTACATCTTCAATATCCTGTTCGGGAATCTGCTCTACAGCATAGTCGTAGATTTCGGCAAAATACTTCAAATCTTTGATGGATCCAGCGCGATCTTTGCCAAAATGATGGTCATAGCCGATCACTATTTGTTTGGTTCCCAACTTCCCAACGAGTACATTGCTGATATATTCTTCTGGAGACTGGTTGGAGAAATCTCGTGTGAATGGCGTAATGATCAGATGATCGATACCCGATAGCGCCAATCGATGAGATTTCTCTTCGATATCATTAATCAATCGTAAATTGTCATCATTCGGATTGATTATCAATCGGGGATGTGGAAAAAAGGTCAATAGAACGGTCTCGCCACCCATTTCACTTGCACACTCCTTGAGTTTCGATAGGATCTTCTGATGACCTATATGTACGCCATCAAATGTGCCGATTGTCACGACAGCATTGGATAAGGTTTCGAACTCATCTAGGCTTCTATATATCTTCATTCCTTCTTGATGATTGTTTATTCTTGATTAGTGGGTTTTTGTAATTTAATCTTTTCGACCAAATCTTGCAAATTCCAAGCGTCTTTTACATCAAAATTACCGCTTTTGGTTCTTCGTAATTGGCTGAGGTGAGCACCGATGCCTAATGCTTTTCCAAAATCGTGGGCAATGGACCGGATGTAGGTACCCTTGGAGCACACAATCCGGAAGTGGACTTCCGGAAGCTCAATTTTCTTAATGATGAATTCTGTGATATAGACCTGTCTTTCTTTCAGGGCTACCTCTTCTCCACGCCGCGCTTTTTCATACAGGCGTTCGCCATTGACTTTGATGGCCGAGTGTGCAGGGGGCAATTGCGTAATATTGCCGATGAACTGTTTGGTGGCATCCAAGATGGTTTGATCATTCAATTGGCTGTAGTCCGATGCTTTATCGATCGGCGTTTCTAGATCATAGGAAGGTGTAGAACCTGCGAGATTGATGATCCCGGTATATTCTTTATCCTCCGCTTGAAATGAATCAATCCGCTTGGTAAATTTTCCTGTGCAAATAATGAGTAAACCAGTTGCTAAGGGATCTAAGGTACCGGCATGTCCGACCTTTATCTTCAGCGGCTTCATGCTGTTCCGTAGTTTTCCGACAACATCAAAGCTCGTCCACGTCAGCGGCTTATCGATCAACAAAACTTCACCTTCTGCAAATCGGAAGGCAGAAAGTTTTGATTCTTCACTATTCGTCATTTATATAATTTGCAGGCTATGCCCGCTCCATATTAACACTATAATCACTACTCCTACAACGATCCTATACCAGCCAAAAGCTTTGAACCCATATTTTGTCAGTATATTGATGAAGGTTTTTATGGCAATGATAGCCACGACAAAACCTACCACATTCCCGATAATAAGGAGGTTGACTTCATCACTGGAGAATGTATGTCCTTCTTTCAAAAATTTGTACAACTTCACGATCGATGCGCCTAACATCATGGGAATGGCCAAAAAGAATGAGAATTCCGCTGCGGCTTTCCTAGTCAGATTTTGCGTCATCGCCCCGACGATGGTACTGGCTGAACGTGATGTGCCTGGGATAAGGGCCAAACATTGGTACAAACCGATAATGAACGACTGCTTGTATGTGATATTATCCGAATTATCCACCGTTGGCTTGTTGAACCATTTATCCACAAATAGTAAGACTAGCCCACCAAGCACCAGCATAATCGCGACCATCAGCGGACTTTCCAGCAGCGAATCGATAAAGTCGCTCAACAATAGGCCCAAAACCGATGCAGGAATACCTGCAACGACAAGTTTGTAGTAAAAGTCAAGCGACTTGAAAAAGCGCTTAAAATAGAGCACCAAGACAGATAGGATCGTACCTAACTGTATAACAATGGTAAAAAGCTTGACAAAAGCGGAAGGCTCCATGCCCATCAGCGCCGTTCCAATAATCATGTGGCCGGTCGATGATACCGGCAGAAACTCCGTTAACCCTTCGATAATGGCTAAAATAATAGCTTGGAAATAAGTCATTAGTCTCGGGCGTTTCTGCTTTTCGGTTTATACAATATGGAAACAAAGCCCAATGCAAAGCCTAAAACAACAACAAGAGGAGCCAACGTGATCTTCGTGAAACTATAGATATCCTCTGTGCCCATCATTAATATAAAACCGATAAAAACGACGATAATGCTTGCTATCAGCAATTGATAGTTTACCTTTTGAAATGCAAAGCCAGCTTTGGCATCGTTGTTAGGAAAGGTACGCTGAGATTTTTTTTCAGACATGTGGTGCTATGATTTAACGGTATAAACTATGTGATTTTGCTTTGAGGTATTTGGTGACGGCAAAATACGTGCTAAAGCCCGATATCAAAATGCCAAGCGCCACTACAATAAGAAATATCGCGCCGAATTCATACCAATTGCGCAGGAAGATGAGATCAGGAATCTGTTTTTGTGCAAATTGCAAGTTAAAAATAAGTAATAAAATCGCAATTAATGCGCCCAACAAACCATGGAAGATACCATAAAATAGGTAAGGCTTGCGAATGAAATTTTTAGTGGCACCGATAAGCTGCATACTTTTGATCAAGAAACGTTGCGAGTAGATCGCCAATCGGATCGTGTTGTTAATCAGTGCCACGGCAATGATAAGCAGTACGACCGTGAAGGCAAGAACGACCATGCCGATTATACGGATATTTTTGTTGACCATATCGATCAAGGACTCTTGAAACACGACTTCTTTCACCCGACTGTTTTTCGATGCCTTTTGGATAAACGTTTGTATGCTATCGGTATTGGCGTATTGCTCTTTTAGGTAAACATCAATAGATGGCAACAATGGGTTATGTCCCAAATATTCCACAAAATCTTCCCCCAGATCTTCCTTCAGATTTTTAGCTGCAAGCTCTTTACTGATATATTCGGTGCGTAACACATATGGATCTTTTTCAATGTCTTTTTGCATCGCCAGGACATCGCCTTCATTCACATTGTCGTTGACAATAATGTTCAACACAATATTTTCCTTTACATATTTGGAAAGGTTTTTAGCATGTACCAGTATCAAACCCAGTAATCCAGTCATTAGCAGTACCAATGCAATGCTAATAACCGTAGAGACGTAAACTGACTTCGTTTTCTTTCTTGATGAACCTTCTTCGTGAGTCGACATATACTGTTTTTAATGTATTTTGATGCGAAAGTAACTAATTATGCGCATTTAAGGAATATTTTCATGTAATATCTTGCACACGCAGGGGGCTAACTCCGCTACTAATTTAACCGACAATATCCGAAATTTATTGTTTAATATGAAACTTTTAGGTCTATTCTGCGGTAAAATAGCTATTTTCGCATCTATTTGAGAAAAAGTATACGAGGTCAAAATGGAATATAATCATCAATCTTTAGAGAAGAAATGGCAGCAGTTTTGGGCGAAGCATGGCACGTTTAAACCAGTGCCATCTACCGAAAAACCCAAGTATTATGTATTGGATATGTTTCCTTATCCTTCGGGAGCTGGGTTGCATGTAGGGCATCCGCTCGGTTATATTGCTTCTGACATTTTTTCTAGGTTTAAGCGATTGAAGGGATTCAATGTCTTGCACCCGATGGGCTATGATTCCTTTGGATTACCGGCAGAGCAGTATGCCATCCAGACAGGGCAGCATCCTGCCGTGACGACGGAAGTAAACATTAATCGCTATCGGGAGCAGCTGGATAATATTGGGTTCTCCTACGACTGGTCACGTGAAGTTCGTACCTCAGACGCAAGCTATTATAAGTGGACACAGTGGATTTTCATGCGGCTTTTTGATGCTTGGTATAACAAGGAGTCCGACAGGGCGGAGCCTTTGGCGTCCTTGGTGCAGCATTTTGAAACACATGGATCAAAGGGGATACAAGCTGCGTCTGATGACGATACGTCGACTTTCACCGCTTCGGAATGGAGTCGCTTCAGCGAAGAAGAGCAGCAAAAAGAATTGTTAAAATACAGACTGGCTTATCTTCGGGAAAGTACGGTAAATTGGTGTGCTGCGCTAGGTACAGTACTGGCCAATGACGAAGTGATCAATGGCGTATCCGAGCGTGGAGGATATCCAGTTGAGCAAAAGAAAATGATGCAATGGTCTATGCGCATTACGGCCTATGCAGACCGTCTGCTCCGTGGGTTGGAGACTATAGACTGGCCGGAACCGTTAGTAGAAATGCAGCGCAATTGGATCGGTAAATCGGTTGGTGCATCCGTTAAATTTCCTGTGCCGCAGATTGACAACGAAATAGAAGTTTTCACGACTCGGGTAGATACGATCTTTGGGGTGTCATTCATTGTGTTAGCACCAGAACATGAGTTGGTCGATGCTTTAACTACGGATGGCCAACGGTCTGCTATTGAATCCTATAAGGATAGGACTTCGAAAAAATCGGAATTGGATCGTATGGCAGATACCAAAACTGTTTCCGGTGCGTTTACGGGAGCTTTCGCGAAGCATCCGTTGACTGGAGAAGATGTACAGATTTGGATTGCCGATTATGTGCTTGCGGGTTACGGTACCGGCGCAGTGATGGCAGTTCCTTCGGGCGATCAACGTGATTATCTTTTTGCTAAACATTTCGAGTTGCCGATCATTCCGATTTCGGATTCCCAAAATATTGAAGAAGCTGCCGATCCCAATAAGGATGGGCGCTACATCAATTCAGATATTGTTAATGGTATGACATATCAAGAAGCGGTGCCAGTCTTGATCAATCGCTTGGTAGAATTAAAGTTGGGTAAGGCAAAGGTGAATTTCCGTATGCGCGATGCTATCTTTGGACGGCAGCGTTATTGGGGCGAACCCGTTCCGGTTTATTTTAAAAATGGATTGCCTTATTTATTAAAAGAAGAGGAATTGCCACTATTGCTGCCTGAGGTTGACAAATACTTACCTACGGAAACGGGCGAACCTCCGTTAGGAAGGGCAGAAAATTGGAAGTATCAAGATCAGTATGAATACGAACTAAGCACGATGCCCGGATGGGCAGGTTCGTCGTGGTATTGGTTCCGGTATATGGATCCGCATAACGAGCGTTCATTCGTGTCCAAAGAAGCGGTAGACTACTGGAAAGCTGTGGATCTATATATTGGTGGTTCTGAGCACGCAACAGGTCATTTGTTGTACGCCCGTTTTTGGAACAAGGTGCTGAAAGATCTGGGCTTTCATAACGAGGAGGAGCCGTTCAAAAAGTTGATCAATCAAGGGATGGTCCAAGGTCGTTCTAACTTTGTATACCGGGTATTGGATGAGGAAGGAAAAGGAACCAATTCCTTTGTGTCTTATGGGTTAAAAGATCAGTATAGGACAGTCCCGCTCCATGTAGACGTCAATATCGTGCATAACGATGTGTTGGATACAGAGAGATTCAAAGCCTTCCGTCCGGATTTTGCAAACGCTGTTTTTATTTTGGAGAACGGTAAGTATGTGTGTGGAACAGAAGTGGAGAAGATGTCGAAGTCTAAATTTAATGTGGTCAATCCAGATGATATCATTTCGACATACGGGGCGGATACCTTGCGTCTTTACGAGATGTTTTTGGGACCATTGGAGCAGTCTAAGCCTTGGAATACCAATGGTATAGAAGGTGTATATAAATTCTTGCGTAAAGTATGGCGTTTATTCCATGACACGGAAGGAACCTTTGCCGTGTCGGACGAAGAACCTACCAAAGCGGAATACAAGGCTTTGCACAAGATTATTAAGAAAGTGGAAGAAGACATCGAGCGCTTTTCATTCAACACTTCAGTATCTGCCTTTATGATCTGTGTCAATGAATTGACCGATCTGAAATGCAATAAGCGCGCTATTTTGCAAGATCTCATCATTGTGCTCCAGCCTTATGCGCCGCATATTACAGAAGAGCTGTGGTGTTTGTTGGGTAATGAGGCTGGCACACTTTCCTATGCGGCCTATCCACGATTTGAAGCAGCCTATTTGGTTGAGTCGGAATTTGCCTATCCGGTTTCTATTAACGGTAAGATGAAGTTTAATCTGCCGCTTGCACTAGACCTCGATGCAAAGGCCGTGGAAGAAATTGTCCTTGCACATGCAGATGTGCAGCGGTTTTTAGAGGGTAAAGCGGTCAAGAAGATTATTTTTGTAAAAGGGAAGATCATCAACGTTGTAGTGTAGATCCGCGGTACATGCTGCGATACAGGATAGAGAAATAAGGTGAGCTACAGAGATGTCGCTCACCTTTTATTTGCTGAATATTTTTCAGAACAGTAAGGATTTGTGTATCTTCCGTTTCGACAATATTTTAATTTATCATTGAAATCGAAGATATTTTTGTTTATTATCGAAATCGAAGATATTTTTATTTATCATTGAATATGATGATATTTACCGAATCACATCCGTTAAGGATAAACAGAAATAACTATGATTGCTGTAATAACAGGTGATATTGTGAAATCCCGGAGCCGCGAACCGGAGGTGTGGCTTCCGATTTTGGAGAAAGCCATAGCCATATATGCGAAAGACTATGATGTTTTTCGGGGCGACAGCTTTCAATTGGAGGTGTCTTTAGCGCAAGCACTGACAGCTGCCTTCTATATCAAAGCAGCGATGATTGAAGTAGGCTTGGATGTGCGCTTAGGCATCGGCATTGGCAATAAGGACGACAACTCCCCCCATATCAAAACAACCTTTGGCTCGGCATTGGTCTATTCTGGTGAAGCTTTTGATGAGCTGAAGAAGGATACGCTGTACCTAAAGTCTTCCAGCGAAGCATTCAATGAGCTGTGCAATACCATTTTACCGCTGCTAACTGAACTATGTGTTCGCTGGACACCAAATATTGCGGAAACAGTGAAAGTAGCCCTTCAACACGAAGGCGTAAATCAGGTAGAGCTGGCAAAGATACTCAACAAGAAATACCAAAGCCAGGTGAGCACTGCGCTGCAAAAAGCGGGGTTTTCAAAAATGCAGCACGCATTGGCGTATTGTACACAACAATTGCTAACACTATGAGTCTATTTTTTCTCAAGCTTTTGCTTGCACACTTTATTGGCGACTTCGTGCTACAGCCGAGCAGTTGGGTGGACAAACGCAAGCAACAAGTACGGTACCTTTTCTTTCATATTGCCGTACACGCCGCCTTACTATGCTTGTTATTCCTTCCCGAGCTGGCACAACAGTGGCCGGTTGTTTTATTAGTGTCTGCCGCCCATCTGCTGATTGATAGCCTGAAAATTTATATGGAGCGCAAGTGGCCCTTGAAGCCTTTTCAGGTATTCGTCGCTGATCAGCTCTTGCATATATGGAGCTTGTTGTTTGCCGTCGTGTTTTCATATGGTCTTCCGCCAGGCTGGTTCGAACAGCTATATACCCCAAAAACAATTTGTTATGTCCTTGCCATACTACTGGTTTGTTTTGTGAGTCCCATCGGGCTGCGCGTGTTTTTTAGTCGATGGGACGCCGAAACTGATTTTAAAACCAAACCACAGGGATCATTGGCCGATGCAGGCTTATTAATCGGCATTATGGAACGGCTGCTGATCGTTCTTTTTATCCAAATCGGATTTTTATCCGGTATAGGCTTTCTATTAGGAGCGAAGTCCATCTTTCGATTTGGCGATCTTACCAACGCCAAAGATACCAAGTTTACAGAATACATCCTCGTGGGTACGTTCGCAAGTTTTGTAGTGGGCATTATTATCGGCTATGGACTAAAACTAGGGTTAACGTATTTGGCATAGACTACCCGTTGCCGTATGCTGTTACACTGTCGAATTGCGCAGGATCAAATATCTACGCTGCGCAACGTGCTAGGTATTATCCGCAATTTATACCGTAGTTAAATTCTTGAAGTTGGCTTGTTTTTTGTATTTTCAATCGTAAATAACCAAAGCGCAAGCTTATGATAAAAAGATGTTTATATATCACGGCACTACAAATCATCCTGTTGATGGGGCTGTCCAGCGGGCAAAACCTTAGCATTTCTGACATCCGGAAGGATTTCAAGATAGGACATAAGGACGAGGACAAATGTAAAGCGCATCTGGAGGCGCTGGCAAAACATGCTGATTCTCCTGTAGAGCGTGGATACGAAGCGGCTTACCATATGTTTATGGCCAAGCATAGTGGAAATCCATTAAAGAAAATGAGTTATTTTAAAGATGGAAAGAAGATGCTTGACAAAGAAATTTCCGCAAATCCAAATAATGTAGAGCTACGCTATATCCGTTTATTGATTCAGTTTTATACACCTTCGTATTTGGGTTATCGCGGTAATATTGAAGAGGATAAAGATTTTTTAATGAACAATCTCTATAAGATCAAAGATCGGGAAGCGAAACAGATTATTTTCAATTACCTGAAAGGTGCCAAAATGTATTCGGAACAGGAATTGGCCTTGTTAGGTAGATAACAGTTGTTAGAGGGATTTGTACGTTAATAATACCATATGCATAAATTGTGTCTTTTCTTATTGGCTTTCCTTGGGAATCTCCCATTTGTCCACAGCCAAATAAAGGTAGATATCGGCGAGCTGCCTGAGCTGCACGCTACCGATAAATTAAATGTTGTCCTGATCCCGAGTGATGAGAATTATGCTTCCATAGAAGGTGAATTTGCGGATAAAGTGGAGGTTTCCCAACAAGGACGTGTGTTGCGGATCAAAATGGGTCCGGGTTATCCATTAAAGGGAGGGCATACATTTGTTCATGTATACACGAATGCGGTATATAGTTTGACCGTACAAAAGGGAGCGATTGTCCAAACAGAGGAAGGGGCTATTGCAGCGGATTCCATCCTTATTTGGGCGAATGAAGGAGGAAAAGTGGATCTGGCCGTGAAAGCAAAACGCGTTGAGGTAAGCAGCACGACTGGCTCTGCTGTAACACTTCGCGGAGAAGCTGATACGCAAGCGATCATTTTGACATTTGGAGGTAGTTACTATGGCGAGAAACTGCTTACTAACAAGGCCTACGCCCGTACTAATGGCGGAGGGGTCTGCGAGGTCCGAGCCAGCATGTCTGCCGATGTGCAAACACGTGCTGGAGGCGTAATAAACGTATACGGCTCCCCAGCCGAAAAGAAACAAAAACGTTTGGCCGGCGGCAAAATCAATTTTTTGGACGAGAAATAACCACCGGATAAAACGCAAGAAAGTCTACCGTACATACACCAAATCGCTTTTTTATGTCAAATAACAATCGCCGATATGGAAGATCGTGCAGAAAATTACCTAGTCAAGAAATTCAATATTTTAATTCCGATGATGAAGCCTTCTGCCTGTTGTTTGCCTTCCAGTGACCGCACATAATCCAATCGGAAAAGACGATATTTGCCCCACCCAATGTTATCTATGCCCAATGTGAATTCGTGGTAGGGTTTGCGGGCCGAAGTGGCCAGCTGATGGTAGCCGGCAATCAGGCCCCACTGCAATTCCTGTAACAAAGGCACCTTGTTGAAGATATATCCTTTGAAGTCATGCTCGGCATGCAGCTGCAGGTACTTATTATTGCTACTATGGCTGTAGTAGGGAAGCAGTAGGAAGTTATTGTCATATATCGCGGCTGTGCCGATATGCGTTTGGTTGCCTGCAAAATGCTTGTAGTCCGTGAGCGGAATGTTTTCGGCACTGAAAAATTTCCCTACGTTAATTTTTCCTGATAATGTCCCCAATACACCCAGTGTTGTTGTCTGGCTTATTGTCCCGTAAAGATGTTGGTAGCTAAGGTCGTCATCAGTGAGGTTCAATCCATTCTTAAAGCCCAAAGTCAATACCGGATAGCGGTTGTCGCTTAACAGTAACAATGCATCAGGTCTATCAATTGCTTTTTGTCCAACCGCCCAACGCAAAACCGCATCAATTTCGAAGACGCTATTTGTGCTAAAAGCCGCCGTTTCGTAATCTTCGGCAGCAAGCGGATTATTGGACACATAATGCTGATCTTTTCTGAAAAGTGAAAAATTGCTATTGTTGTATAGTGGACTTCGTTTTGCCCAAGCTGCTGAGATAGCGAGACGCCATGGTACCCCAATGTTTCGGGTAAAGTGGAGTTTTAACTGTTCGCGTTGATATAGCTGTATATAACTGTCTTTAAAGAAAAGCGTGGAAATGTTGTTGACTAAGGGAAGCACGCCTTCTCCCTCATTAAACGGTATGACCCGGTTGCCAAATTCTACCCCCAAGGTGGCGTAGTGCTTTGTATTAAAGCGATGTCGATAATCTGCATAAAAGCGTAATTTCTTTTCCGAAAACGCATATTGAAAATCGTGGTTGAATTGTGTTTCCGGGCCAGCTTCGTTTTTTCCGAGCGTGGCGTTCAATGCTGCGGTTATGGTGAATCCTTGGACCGGATTGAAACTTGACCTCGACAGATTCTTTAGCCCCAGGTATTCAATGCGGTAATGACGAAGCGAGTTGCGATAGGTGTAACCCGTAATGGGAGAAAGTGGACTAAAGTAGTTTGCGGCCCGATCTACAGAGTCTAGGTATGCCATACTGTTGCGCACCGTCTGTATGCTGTCTTTGAATGCATAGTCAGTGCGCTCTTCATGGGTTAGTTCAATAGGCCTAGCGTTTCTCCAATAGGTCGAATCTTTTAAGTTAGCTCCTTTACCTATCTTGGCGAGGGTGTTGCCAAATGTACCTTTAGGAAATTCATCTACGAACCTGTAATTGGAAAAATTCTGGAGGTAACTTCCGTTTGCTTTGATACCAAAAAAGCCCAATTTAAAGCGCAGTTGTTGTAATGATTTCGTCCAATTGCTATCTGGCGCATGCCAGGTGTAGTGTTGCAATATTGCCATACTGTCTAAAATCGGCTGCTGAGTGCGGTATCCGGGGATGGAAAAATCAACAGCATAAATTGCCCAGCTATCGTCCACAATATAGATCATGCCGTTTACGACCGGTTCTTTATCTCGTTTCGGTTCAACCGCTATTTGGTAGACCTGCTGCCCATCTTCTTCACGGATATCAATTAGCTTATACGTGTAATAGCTTAGCGCGTTATCTGCTATGGGCGAAATGATATCCGTGCCGAGATTTACCGTGTTGCTGTAAAAGTCAAAATTTGCTCCAATCGCGGTGTTGAAGCTAAACCCTTGATCGTTGCCGCTCAACTTGGACGCCACGATCTCTTCGTAAAGCTTGTCGGGTTTTTGAAAGCTGATTTTCGATACGGTTTCCGAAAGATAGATGATGCCAGACCCCGTTGAGTCTAATCCGGGAAACGTCGTCGCGGCGGATTTGGCCATTTTTTTCGGCAACTTTTCCATGCGCATGATGCCTTTTGAGTAGAAATCTGCTTGATACTTATCTATTTTGTTGGCATTTATTTCACGGTGGCGAATAGCTTGTTTGATAATACGTAATGCCGGATTCTCACGATTGGTGACGACCACTTCCTCTATCATGCGCTCATCACGCTCCAGTACGATATGTAGGGGCATAGCAGATTTTCCCGCATCAATCGTGTATGCGAAGGTTTTATAACCGAGACTTTTAAAGATCAATGTTTGGTTTTCGTTTGGTAATTTTGAAAATGAAAACTCACCATTTGTATTAGTCGCCGTACCCAAATAACTATTTTTTACCAGCACGCTCACGGCGGCAAGGGGTTTATTGGTAGAGTCGACAACGGTGCCGGTAACTTGAGCGTATGTCGGCGTGCACAAAAAAAAGGCAAACAGAATAAGAACGTATTTCATCAGGTGTTAAAATAATGGAATGTGGTGGCAAGATACTTTTTTTTGCGAAAAAATTGCGATTAAAGAGGGTGAAAATATTTGTATAGGGAGATGCCTGACTGGCGGTTGAATACCCATGGAAAAATTACTTAAAAATTCGTGGCGAATATGTAACTTTGCGGCATGTCCGAAAAAATTATCATTCTTGATTTTGGCTCGCAATACACACAGTTAATAGCACGCCGTGTAAGGGAGCTAAATGTTTATTGTGAAATTCATCCATTCAATAACCTTCCCGAATTTGATGACAATGTAAAAGGCGTTATTTTCTCAGGAAGTCCGCATTCTGTGCGCCAAGAGGAGGCTCCGCAAATCGACTATACAGCTATACAAGATCGTTTTCCTTTATTGGGCGTTTGCTATGGTGCGCAGTATTTGGCACAGAAATCAGGCGGCGAAGTGTTGCCCTCTGAGATTAGGGAGTATGGACGTGCAAACCTCCAGTTTGTGGATGGCGAAAATGATTTGTTGTCTGGAGTACCCGTTCAATCCCAAGTTTGGATGTCGCATGGCGATACAATAAAGCAGGTGCCAGCTAACTTTAAGATCATCGCAAGTACGGATAAGGTCCGTGTGGCAGCCTACCATATTGAGGGTACCCGTACTTATGGTATCCAATTCCACCCGGAGGTTACGCATAGCACCGATGGACAAGTGTTGTTGAAAAATTTCGTGGTTAATATATGTGGATGTGCACAGGATTGGACGTCGACAGCCTTTGCGGAAACGACAATTGCTGAGTTGAAAGAGCAACTGGGTGATGACCATGTTATTATGGCACTCTCGGGCGGTGTAGATTCGACCGTAGCGGCCGTCTTATTGCATCAAGCGATTGGAAAGCACCTGCACTGTATTTTCGTGGATCACGGACTATTACGTAAGAATGAATATGAGCAGGTATTGGACTCCTATAAAAACATGGGACTCAATATTAAAGGGATCAATGCGAAAGAGCTTTTTTTCGGACGTCTGGCAGGTGTTTCGGAGCCTGAGCAGAAACGCAAAATTATCGGCGCTTCCTTTATCGATGTATTTGACCAAGCTGCCAAAGACATACAGAATGAACTGCCCGACGGATTGGAAGCAAAATGGTTGGGACAAGGAACGATCTACCCCGATATTATCGAGTCTATATCTGTTAAAGGGCCATCTGCGACCATTAAGTCGCACCACAATGTGGGCGGTTTGCCCGATTTCATGAAGCTGAAAGTGGTAGAGCCATTGAAAACATTATTTAAGGATGAGGTAAGGCGAGTTGGAAGAACCTTGGATGTTGATCCAGCTATTCTTGGCCGCCATCCTTTTCCCGGTCCGGGGTTGGCGATTCGTGTGTTGGGGGATATTACGGAAGAAAAGGTACGGATTTTGCAGGAAGCAGATGACATATATATTCGGAATTTGAAAGAAACAGGTTGGTATGACAAGGTATGGCAAGCCGGTACCATATTTCTACCTGTTCAATCAGTTGGGGTGATGGGTGATGAGCGCACCTATGAACATGTGGTCGCCTTGCGTGCTGTAGGTTCGCTCGATGGAATGACCGCTGACTGGATACATCTCCCTTACGATTTGCTTGCAAAAATTTCGAATGAAATTATCAATCATGTTAAAGGAATCAACCGCGTAGTCTATGATATCAGTTCAAAACCACCTGCAACCATTGAGTGGGAATAAACTTATACTAGCTTTGGGAATAGCGCTTACTATGAGCGCTTGTTCCCCTAAAGTTGGCGTATTGAAGTCGCCCGATCATCGGGGTGGAAATGTCGGTAGCACAACAACCGACACAGATAAACCAGGCAGCACCAAAGGGGAAGAATCTGCCGAGGAATCAGGCGCAAAAGGGAAACGTGTTCTGGAAAACAGTATTGCACTCGTACTACCCTTTCAGCTTGATCGATTAAACCCGAATGCCGTATCTAAAGAAGATATCAAAAGATCTGCAATTGCCCTAGATTTTTACCAAGGTTTTCAATTAGGATTGGATGAATTGGCGAACAACGGAAAATCTTTTGCTTTGCATGTTTTGGATTCACGGGATAACGAAGGGCAAAATATTGCGATAGCTAAGTCTGAAGATGTGGACGATGCCGCACTTATTGTTGGGCCTGTTTATCCAAAAGAGATCCACGCATTTGGAAAGAATTTGGTTAACAAAGATATTTTGCAGATAAATCCTTTGGCGGCATCCCGCCCCAGTGAATTTAATCTTCCTAATCTTGTTTCTTTGACGCCCGCCATAGACGTCCATACTAAAGCTGCGGCTATCCGCGTAGCGCGAGATTATGACGCGGGGGATGTGGTGGTTATCTATAACACTACTGATAATGATGGTAGGCAATTTTTGAGCGGCTTCCTTTCTGAGCTACGTCGTCTAAAACCTTCCGTACAAGTGCGGTCGGTATCATCGATTGCACAGCTGAACGAATCTTTGCTTACCGCTGGGACGAATCGCATTGTAACGGGTACGACGGATAAATTTCAACTGCGCACCTTATTGAATAATCTAGACGCCAAGTCTACAGAAGCTTTTTATACCTTCAACATATATGGTCATCCATTGTGGGATCGTATTGATTTTAGCATGTACGAAAATTTCTCCAACTACAATCCTATTATTTCTGCTGAAAGTCATCTGAAAGCGTGGGCTGCTGGTGCTAAACAATTCAAGGATACCTATTACAGCCTCTATGGCGTTAATCCTTCGGATTATTCGTACAAGGGATATGATGCTGCGAAATTTTTCGGTGGATTGTTGGCAAAATATGGACGCGATTACCGTTCGCATGTTACGAAAGAGCCCTTCGATGGAATATTTAGTTCTTACCAATTTGAGCAGCATGACCATGCGGGCTACGTCAATCATGCTGTGACCTACAAATCGTATAAGGGTTCTTCATTTCAGCTAAACTAATGAGTGAAATCAACCAGCGGAGGGTTGAACAGCACCTGCGTAATTTTGAGCGTGCGTTACAGGCCTATAGCTTAGACGAACCGTTGAGCCGTTTTTTGACGCGGTTTTTCAAAGAAAACAGACAAATGGGCTCTTCCGATAGGCGGATGACCACACGCTATTGTTACAATTATTTTCGTTTGGGTGCTGCGCTGCCTAATGTGCCATCCCCACAGCGACTGGTCGTTGCGGAGTTTCTATGTGAATCATCCAGTGACTTGATCGCGGTGTCAAAGCCCGATTGGAACGCGGTCATCGGCACATCACTGCCGGATAAAATAGCGCTACTAAAACGCGAAGGTTTGTTTATTATGGAGGATATTTTCCCTTTTAAGCCCTACCTGTCGGCGGATATTGTAGCGGATGAGTTTTCATTGAGCCATTTGCTGCAGCCGGACTTATTTATTCGGGTACAACGAAAAGCCATGGAAATGGTGGTTGGGGCGCTGACACGACACAGTATTCCTTTCGAACAAGTGGGGCCATATAGCTTGCGTTTGCCCAATGGAACTAGACTGCAAGAAGTTAAAAGCTTAGCAGGATTGTATGAGGTACAAGATCAATCATCGCAGCAAAGTTTGGATCTGGCACAATTGCAGCCTAAACAATCATGGTGGGATGTCTGTGCTGCTTCGGGAGGTAAATCGCTGTTGCTGTTGGATAGGGAGCCAACCGTTGAACTATTGGTTTCAGATATCCGACTTAGTATATTAAGGAATTTGGATGAGCGCTTTGACCATGCAAACATAAGAACGCCATATCGAAAGAAGATATTAGACTTAACAGAAGACGTATCACACCTGATGAACGGCGAACTTTTTGATGGAATTATCCTTGATGCTCCGTGTTCAGGCTCCGGTACATGGGGTCGTACACCTGAAATGATCAGTCAGTTTTTTTCGGATAAAATCGCTCAATACGCCAAATTACAGATGCAAATAGCAAGGCAGGTGTTGCCTTATTTAAAAGTAGGGGGGCAATTGATATACGTAACCTGTTCGGTTTTCGCAGACGAAAATGAACGAATCACCAAATTTTTATCTGATTCTTGCGGGATGAGGGTGGAGGAGCAGCAGCTCATTGAAGGGTACAATCGAAAGTCGGACAGTATGTTTGCCGCCCGACTTCGTAAAATGTAAGTGTTCGAGGGCGAGCATTTATCTAGTCACATTTTCCGGGAATAACAAGTACCGGACAACTAGCTTTGCGTATGACGGATTCGGACACGCTACCAGATATGAAGTGCTCAAATCCGGTTTTTCCATTTGATCCCATAATGATAAGATCAGCAGTCCACTCACTAGCGGTTGTCAAAATCTCATCGCGAACATTCCCAATTTTATTAAACAGAAAAACCTCTTGTGCCCCTTCAAAATTGCCACCTAGGCTTTCCAAAAAGCGCTGTGCAGATTCTTGTTGTATTTGGGAAACCTCTGGCACGATAATCGGCTGTTGCCCGAGCAAAGGGTCGGCGCCATAGGCTGCAGGCGACGTGGGGGGAACCACAGTAACCAAAGCGATGGACGACTGAAACTCGCGAACCAAATCTTGAGCGTATTCTATTGCTTTCAACGTGCATTCTGTGTCGTCTACAGCAAGAAGGATGCGATTAAATTTATGATTACTCATGTGCTTGCGTATAAAAAAGTTATATTCGTATAAGTAGAGAACATCAGCTCGATATGAATTGTTTTATTAAAAATAAGTGAAATATGATTCTAGGCATCTGCAATCTTTCTATCGTACCGCTGCGACTTGAACCCTCGCATCGGAGCGAAATGGTGAATCAGCTTCTATTTGCCGAGTATTTTGAAATCTTGGAAGAACTTTCTGACTGGGTGTACATTCGTATGTTAGCAAGTGGCTATGAAGGTTGGTTGCAAGTTGGGCAATTTAACTTATGCACAGATACATTTCATCCACAGGAATGCGGTGGATATCAGGTTGTGGGGCGCGCGGGCGCTCAGGCTGTCAGCGGGGAGAAGATCGTTAAACTCGTTCCGGGAACGACGTTTAGTTCAAGTTTTTTTTCGAAAGACCAGCCTGCTGATGCTTGGGACTATCAGATTTCTGGTGCATTAAGGTCTGCAAGCCTTTCTGATTTTCAATCGGAATTTCCGGAATTGGTGAGGTTTTACAACTTCAGCCCTTATTTATGGGGCGGGCGCTCTCCGTATGGCATTGATTGTTCAGGTCTCACACAGGCGCTATTCGTGCAGTTTGGCATTCGATTGCCGCGTGATGCATATCAACAGGCCGAGAAAGGCACTACGGTAGATTTCGCGACAGAAATAAGGACTGGGGACTTAGCATTTTTCGATGATGAAGAAGGTAGGATTACACATGTGGGGGTGATGTTGGATGTCGATCGTATTTTTCATGCATCGGCTTCCGTTCGTATCGATCAGATGGATGCACAGGGAATCTTTCGTCGCGACTGGAATCGCTATACACATAAACTAAGGATCATCAAGCGACTTTTTTAGTATTGAACGATATGAATCTCAGCGGGCGAATGCATGGAAACCTATCATAAGGATTTTGACTAATCATGTTAGTGATAATAACTTTTTATTTTTAAATATGCAACTTAATAACAATCGATATTTCGCACTGGCAAGCGCACAGTTGTTGCCATTTTCCTCATTCCTATCGCCGGTACATCATATAGCTGATGAAGCCGTGCTATTTGCTAAACAAGCTCTCGAAAAAGTAGAAAGCAAAGCATGGAAAGACGCCTTGTCCATGTATACCCAGGGTATTGAAACTTATCCTGAGCAAGCTTTCTTCCATGCCTGTCGGTCCTTATTGAACGCGCATCTGGGCGATCAGGAAGGAGCTTTCTATGATTATCAGGTAGCAAAATCCATTGATTTCAATTACCACATTTATTTGGAGTGGTTCGAAAACAAACCGGATACCGCTACAATCGATCCTGCGGTAGGTTATAGTGACTTGCAGGCGCTCTTGGAAGCAGCCTTGGATGCGACGCAAGGTTTTGATTACGAGCATGCGGTAGTACTGTACTCGAAGGCATTGGTTACCTTCGAAAACTCAGCGGAGATATTGGTATATCGAGGCGCATTGTATATGCGTTTGCTACGTTACGATTTGGCTATTGCGGATTTTGAGTCCGCTTTGACATTGGATCCCACACATTTCCCAGCGAAGTTGGCAATAGCAAAATTCTACGAGGCCGTTCATGAGGAGAAAGCCGCTCGGGATACCTTTGATGAAGCGGCATTATTGTCGCCAGAGAGTAGCCTCGTGTATGAGGAGCGAGGCAACTTCTTTGTGGAGCAGCATGCTTATCCGGAAGCTTTAGCAGATTATAATATGCTGGTATCTTTGCTGCCAGACGATTTCTACGTGTATGCCATACGGGCAGATCTGCTGGGGAAGATGGAAAAGTGGGACGAGGCGTTGCAGGACTACAGCAGGGCTATACAGTTAAATCCCTACTATTCCGATTTATACAGCTACCGTGCGGAAGCAAAGGAAAAGTTGGGTGATGCAGAAGGCGCTGCTGCAGACCGCCGCCTGTACGAGCAGATCGAGGCAGAAGATTGATCGCAATCGTGCTTCTGCGTCGCCTTGCGCATCTTAAAATAAAGTGGATTGTCCGCTTCCGTTGCCCTTGTTGGGGATGTTTAGCTCGGTACCTACTGCTTTATTAAGCTCGGCAATAAAATGTGCAGCAAGCAGGGGCGATTCCACTTCGACATTTTGGTGGATGAAGAAATACAGCTTTTGCAGGCCAGCCACTTTCCACTCTTTGATGCGGACTACCCAGCTGGAAAGACGATCGTAATCGCTGGGGTGGTTTGCACCGACAAACCGAACAAAAGCAAAAGGGGTGGTCAACCGCATGTGCAGTAATTCCCGTCTTCCTGCCGTGTCTACAATAACGTTGGTCTTATCTGTTTTCTCCAAAAGTGCAACCAGCTTCTGCTGTATGGCGTCGTCGGTAAACCATTCGCCATTTCTTACTTCCACGGCCAAGGGGTATCCCTTTGGAAATCCCTCCAAGAATGCTTGAAGCCTATCGAAATCTTTTGGTTTATAGTTGTCGTGCATCTGTAGGAAAGCCATGCCCAGTCGGTCTTCAAAATTTACGGTGGCATCCACAAAGGCGGCGACCTTCTCATCCGTGTTCAGTAGACGGCCAAAGTGGCTTACGGATTGTGGGATCTTGGGGAAGAACTTAAACCCCTCATCGGTTTTTTCGCGCCAGGTGATCACCTGCTCCTTGGATGGTGAATTATAGAATGTAGCGTTAAGCTCTATGCTGTTAAACTGTTGAGCATAGTATACCAACTCGTCTTTAGTTCCGCGCGGATAAAAACCTTTCAGATCTGCTTTGTTCCACTTTGCACAACCTACATATGCTTCGAAGGGTTCTTGTTTTCGATTTTTATTTAAGAGGCTAATGGTTTCTGTCGCCGTCGCCGGGAGCGTAAAATCGATCTCTTCAGGATTTTCTACTTGTCCAAATTTCATAATCGAAGATAAACATTACGTTACCAAAAACAAAAGCGAGGTAATGGGATACCTCGCTTTCATTTTTTATAGCTAACCTACACGTTAAAGCGGAAGTGCATAATATCTCCGTCCTCGACGATGTATGTTTTTCCTTCCACAGCAAGTTTTCCAGCTTCTTTCACCGCCGCTTCCGAGCCATATTGCACATAGTCAGCATATTTAATAACTTCTGCGCGGATAAAGCCCTTCTCAAAATCCGTATGGATTACGCCGGCCGCTTGTGGAGCTGTAAATCCCTTTTCGATCGTCCAAGCGCGTACCTCTTGTACACCTGCGGTGAAGTAAGTAGAAAGCGCAAGTAAGGAGTAAGCTGCGCGAATCAACTTGTGTACACCAGACTCCTCTAATCCTAAGTCTTCCAAAAACATTTTTCGCTCTTCGTATGACTCCAGTTGAGCGATCTCAGACTCTATTTGTGCCGAGATGACGAGTACCTGTGCATTTTCATTTTTGACGGCTTCTATCACCCGCTCGACATAAGCATTACCCGTATTGACAGATGCTTCGTCTACATTACAGACGTATAATACCGGTTTGACAGTCAGCAGTGCTAGATCGGAAATGAACTCAAAATCTTCCTCCGCAATGGGAGCTGTCCGCGCCGAGCGCCCAGACTCCAAGTGATCCTTGACAACAGATAAAATTTCAAAGGTTTTCTTCGCATCCTTGTCGCCTCCTGTCTTGGCCATTTTCTCTACCTTTTGGATGCGTTTAATGACGGTGTCCAAATCCTTCAACTGTAGTTCGGTATCAATGATTTCTTTATCCCGGATAGGATCTACTGACCCATCGACATGGATGACATTGCCGTCGTCAAAGCAGCGCAGCACATGAATAATGGCATTGGTCGTACGGATGTTACCTAAAAACTGGTTTCCTAGACCTTCTCCTTTAGATGCTCCTTTCACCAAGCCAGCGATATCGACGATCTCGATGGTATTGGGAACAATGCGTTGCGGATTGACAAGCTCTGCCAATTTATTGATCCGTTCGTCGGGAACAGTAATCACCCCAACATTCGGTTCTATCGTACAAAAAGGAAAGTTAGCTGCCTGTGCTTTTGCGTTAGACAAGCAATTGAATAATGTTGATTTACCAACGTTCGGTAAACCAACTATACCACATTGTAAGGCCATGTAAGTTGCATTTTTTTAAACGCACAAAGATAGGTAAAATACTCTAATATTGGCAGGGATAAATCCCTAGGATCATTTATGGATTATTTCTAAATTGCCTTCCATTGTGATTGAATTATTTGTATTTTTATGCCGACAAACTATTATTATGAAATCAATACTATCTGCATTTATTTTATGTCTTGTTATTACGTTGGCGAACGCCCAAGATTTCAGGCCATACTATTCCAATAATATTAATTTTGGTGTGTCTTACACACACGGGCAGACCGGACAGACAACTATGCGCACGAGCGACGATGGTATGGATTTCCTCGGACTGCAATTCAATTACATTGGTTTGGTACATTTAACACCAAAAGTAGCTATTGGTGCTGGAACCGGCATTCGCCATATGATAACAATTGATGATTGGGACGATTGGTACGGATATGATGATTTGGATTTTATCCGTAGCTACTTTTCCGTTCCTCTTTACGCACACGCACAATTTCGATTTTTAGATCGTAAGGTAAGTCCATTCCTACAGACCTCATTGGGTTATCATATTCGGGTAGGAGAAAGCGATATCAACCGTGGCCATGGGGGAGAAAACACGGTGCGGGAAGTGTCTTCGATATCTTCTGGACTTTTGGCCGGTCTTCAGGCAGGCGTAAGTATTCATGTCGGCTCCCGTTTCAATATTATGGCAGGCCCGTATTTCGAATATCGGAAAGCGACTTTCGACCGTGCAGTAATGGAGACAAGCTCCTGGTCGACGTCAGCAAGTGGATTCACCACGGACTTAAATCTTTTCGAAGCTGGCGTTAAAGTTGGCTTTACGTTCTAATCTAGTCTGTCAGAGACGCTTTACATTTTTTAACATCTGTTGCATTAATCCTTTCTGTTTACCGGCTTGTCTTACTGTTATATGACATTCAACCGAATTATTTAAACGAAAGGAGCCCTATGAGAAAGTTTGTGTACACCGTTTTTGCACTCGGCATTATTGCTGTTGCGCAACCAGCGTCCGCTCAGGTAAATGTTCAGATCAACATTGGTTCGCAGCCTGCATGGGGACCAGTTGGATATGACTATGTCCGCTATTATTACCTGCCCGAAATGGACATCTACTATGACGTGGTAGGAAGACGTTATACGTACCCGCACGGTAGAAGGTGGGTTACCACGAGAACCCTGCCGAGGAGATATCGGCATGTGGACATGCATCGTACCTATAAGGTGGTATTGAACAACAGCCAGCCTTGGCGAAACCATCATAACATCAGGAAGCAATATGGCCACTATGCGCATAACCACTCGCAACGCGTTCTGCGCGATCATCGTGGACACGAGAAACACCTTCGCAAAAAACCGGCAAAACACCGTGCCCATCCGCATAAACGGCATCGTCATTAAGACGAGATTCCATGTCCGTATACCAAAGGGCAGTCCTGTAAGGTTGCCTCTTTTTTTATGCGCTACAGACTTCCCCATTTTGAGGCGTGTAAACGTCCAGCAATCGTCGGTAAATTATTGCAGGCATTTTATGCATTAATATTTTTGTTGTTGAGGGGGCAATAAATTAACTTTGCAAAAAAAAGGGAATAAGTTATAGGCATGTTTAAAGGGAAGAAGGATCTCATCGGTATAGGGGCAGTATTGTATGTATCAATTTCATTGATTTCTTGCGGAGGGGGGATGAATACGCAGGCGGCAAGTTCTCCTCAAGATTCAATTTCTTTGATCGATTCGCCTGAAAAAGTATTGGACACGGTACGGCGGACGGATGGTTTGCTCACAAAAAGGTGGAAGGAGCCGGTAAAGATTGTGCAGGACACGTTGCACCCGATTAGTCAGGATTCTGTCGCTAAGCTTGTGCGTTTTGAAAGGCGCCGTATAAAAGACTCGGTGCGCCGAGCTTTGGACAGCAAGCCTAAGCATATATATTTCACGTTCGATGACGGCCCCTTATTAGGAAGCAAGGCCATAGACTCCATCGTCAAATCGCGAAATATTCGAATCAATGTGTTTTTAGTCGGCAAGCACGCCTTCATGTCCAAGGGTTTAAAGCGTGACTATCAAAGGTATTACGATAATCCGCTGGTGGAATGCTACAACCATAGCTATACCCACGCCAACAACAAGTTTACGACTTTTTACAGCAACCCAGTAGGCGCATTCAATGATTTTGAGAAAAACGAAGTTGATTTAAAGCTCGAACATAAAATTGTGCGATTGCCGGGACGTAATATCTGGATTTATGATGATGTGCGACGCATAGATTTACAGAGCGGTGCTGGCACGGCGGATCTACTTTATACAAACGGCTACAAGATTTTTGGCTGGGACGTAGAGTGGAAAATCCATGGGCTTACCGGCAAGCCTATACAGTCGGTGCACGAAATCTATACCCGTATTCGTAACTATATGAACAATAAATCGTCCATGGAACCTAATAATGTAGTGCTATTGATGCATGATGATATGTTTCAGAATAAGAAAGGACAGCAATTGCTCACTTCGCTGATCGACACCATTCAGATGAATACCGATTACAAGTTTGAATTTATGCGCGCGTATCCTTTTCGCTATTAGACCACGGGACGTAAGACGTGAAAGGCCCAGTACATTTTTATCAATGGTACTGGGCCTTATATTTTACACTTAAATATCAAACGAAAAGGTTACTCGACTACTACGCCCATTTTACTGAATTTTTCAATACGTTCGTTAACCAACGTATCCGCATCCTTGAGCTTTAGTTCCGTTAGATCAGCAAGTATTTTTGTTTTTAAGTTTTCTGCCGTTGTAGCTGCGTCTTGGTGGGCACCGCCGATTGGTTCCTGGATGATACCGTCAATAAGTCCGTTTTTCAACATGTCCTCCGCTGTAAGCTTGAGCGATTCGGCAGCCTTTTCCTTCTGATCCCAGCTCCGGTACAAAATAGATGAACAGGATTCTGGAGAAATGACAGAATACCAAGTGTTTTGCAGCATGTATACCCGATCGCCCACGCCTATTCCTAACGCCCCTCCGGAAGCGCCTTCTCCGATTACAATGCAAATGACAGGTACCTTCAATACCGACATTTCCAAAAGATTGCGCGCGATAGCTTCGCCTTGTCCACGTTCTTCCGCTTCCAATCCAGGATACGCGCCCATGGTGTCGATGAAGGTGACAATTGGTCTGTTAAACTTTTCCGCCATCTTCATTAGACGAAGTGCTTTGCGGTAGCCTTCTGGATTCGCCATTCCAAAGTTACGATATTGCCTCTCTTTGGTGTTTTTTCCTTTTTGATGTCCAATAACCATAACCGACTGGCCACTGATGGATGCAATTCCACCAATAATTGCTTTGTCGTCTTTAACAGTTCTGTCACCATGCAACTCAATAAATTCTTCGCATAGCATTTCAATATAGTCGAAGGTCTGTGGCCGATCTGGATGTCTAGACATCTGCACTTTCTGCCATCCGGTCATATGGGTATAGATATCTTGTTTGGTTTGTTCCAGTTTGGTTTCGAGCTCGTTGATGGTCGCACTCATATCTACCTTTGTCTTCTCTTGGACTTGTAAAACCTTCTCAATCTGCGTCTGCAGGTCTGCGATAGGCTTTTCAAAATCAAATGTTGTTTGCATAATTGTATGTATCTAGCACATTTCAGCTTGCTAAGTTAATTTATTTTTACCTATTTTAAAACCAACTCGACGGATTTGTTTCCTATTGTTTTAGTAACCAAACGTTTGGACACACTATTTAGTTTTTGATAGGGGAAACTCAAGCATTGCAGGTGCATTCTCCGAATGCACGAACTTATCCCGCACTTGACGGATACATTATTTATTAAAGGCATTGCTTTCACGCGGTAAAAATGATAATTTAGAGGGTTAAACATCTATGACAGCAGAAAAAAAATATCCGCACACCTTGCAGTTCCTAGCTAAGTTGGTTCTTTGGATCTTGCTATATGTTTCTTTTTGGTATTTTCAGGATTTTTACAAAGAACATCGGTTTCTCGATAACGCATCCAATGCGCTCAACCTGTTTCTTACTGCGAGCATCATTTACTCTATTGGCCGCTATGTGATGATCACATTGTATAATAAACGGCACGAAAACAGGGCGGTGCGCGGTAATTTCGTTTTGGGTATTAACCGGTTGACGGCCGTCATGAATACCAGTACGGCGGTCATATCCGTCATGTTGGCATTCGGAATTGACCCGCGCGAATTTGTGACGAGTTTAACAATTGTCGCTATGGCGATAGCAGTTACGTTCCGCGAATACATCACCAATATGCTTTCCGGCCTTTTTATCATGTTCAACGATCAGTTATCTGTAGGTGATCGTGTTAAGATTGGAGACTACAAAGGTCGGATTGTGGATATCACCTTCTCGAGTTTGCTTATTCAAGACGAAGAGGATGATATCGTTTTGGTGCCGAATAACTTAGTTTTCACATCACCGATGGTGAATTTCTCCGCCCATCGCTCTAGCCTTTTTTCTGTTCGGTTCGAACTTCCATTGCAAACTGCTGTTGAGGTGGATAAGTTGGAAGGACGTATTCAAAAGACTTTACTAAACCATCCCTATCTTACCGGAGACGATGACCTAGCGCTCAAGGTGGTAGAAATAGGAAAGGATTATGTGAAGTATAAGATGGAAATGCACGCAACAAGCAGCAGCAGTAAATTGCACCGGCAGTTGGAGAACGAGATCTTACGAGAGGTTTTGCTGTTTAAGCGGGAGTACGATTCGGAGCGATAAGCTATATTTTTCGAACTTTTATGTTTTTGACAAAGTGGTGGGATCCTTTTTCCAAGATTAAATCGGCCCGATAACGCGTCGGGAGTATGTTTTCGTGCAGGTTTGGACGATTGATCTCGTTCCAAATCTTGGTGGCCATCGCGGAGCTTTCTTGGGGATCCATATCGGCATAACGGTGAAAGTAACTGTCCGGGTTTTGAAAGGACGTGGCTCTTAACGATTCAAATCGGTTGACATACCAGTCCATAATATCTTTCTCATCTGCATCAACATAAATGGAATAGTCAAAGTAGTCCGAAACAAATACGTTATTTCCCTTGGAAGAATTCACTTGCAAAACATTAATACCTTCGACGATCAGGATATCCGGTCGCACAACATCCTGTAAAATATTATCGAGAATATCATATTCCAAATGGGAATAAACGGGTACCTGAATCTCTTCGACACCGGACTTCATAGCTGATAGGAAGTTCAGCAGAAGTTTCGTGTCGTAACTTTCAGGAAATCCTTTTCTGTTGAGGATGTTTCTGGAATTCAGCACTTTATTGGGGTATAAGAACCCGTCTGTTGTCACCAAATCTACACGTGGCTTGCCAGGAAGCATCGAAAGTACCTTTTGCAATACCCTTGCTGTGGTGCTTTTTCCGACGGCGACTGATCCGGCAATACCGATGATAAAAGGAAGACGTTGTGTATTTTTGTTCAGAAAACCGTTTACGACGGCGTGTGCATCCTTGGTGCGTTCAACAAAAATATTAATCAGATGTGCCAGCGGGAAGTATATCTCTTCAATTTCTTTGATGTTCAGTGGCTCATTGAGCGCATGCAAATTATCGACCTCATCTTGCGAGAGGTGATAAGAAAAATGGCCGTTGAGACGTTTCCATTCTGCTCTGTCAAATAGTTGAAACGGGTTGCTCACCGCGTTAATAGTACTTGAAGACATACGTTTATAGTTAGAATGACGGCAAATATACTACCTAATCCCATATACTCAGCATCTTTTTACACTAAATTACTTTCTATGATGATGGGGCTAGTTAGGATTTTATGCACAGGGCATCGGTCGGCAATGAGCAGCAGACGCCCTTTTTGGGTTTCATCCAGATCACCGTGCAGCCGTATGTGACAATGTATAAAAGTTGTTTTTTGTAGTTCCGTACGCTGCTCACTCATGGACATCTTAATTTCTACCGAGGCTAAATCCCATTCTTTTCTGTCTGCGTACATGCGTAGGGTCATCGCCTTGCAGGTACCTAAAGACGACAACAGTAGCTCAGCTGGGGAGGGCCCCAAGTCGGTGCCGCCCAAATTCTTTGGTTCGTCTGCGTAGACTTTGTGCTGCGCGACTTCTATCTCGGTTTTGTAACGCTCACGCCCAATTTTGACAATGATATCTCTCTCCATATTGCTTCGCTAAAATAATCCCTGTATAATGAGAGTTCCCGTTGCCGGGTTCGTTGCTAGTGGCACATTGTATAAATCAGATATGCGCATCAGCATTTGAATATCCGGTTCGTGTGCGTGTTTCCCCAAGGGATCGCGAAAGAAGATTATGCCGTCGACTTTTCCTTCTGCAGCCAATGCAGCTATTTGCGCATCGCCCCCCATGGGGCCGCTCAACTTCAGCTCTACTGATAAGCCGGTCTGCCGAACATACGATCCTGTTGTCCCCGTGGCAATGATATTGGCTTTGCGTAAATCGTCGATGTGGTCTTTGACGAAGGCCACCATATCGGCTTTTTTACCATCGTGCGCCACCAGGGCAATGGTTTTTTTCGTTAGGTCCATTTGCTATTTGTCTAATTAATTTTATCCAAAAAATACATAGGTCAATAGGATGGCTGCAATTAAGCCTACGACATCCGCAATGAGTCCACATGTCAACGCGTAACGGGTATTTTTGATACCCACTGAACCGAAGTAAACGGCCAATACATAAAATGTCGTTTCTGAAGACCCTTGAATAATGCTTGCCAATCTACCTTGGAAAGAATCTACACCGTAAGTCTGCATCACATCGACCATCAAGCCGCGGGCGCCGCCACCACTCAATGTCTTCATAAGACCTACAGGCAGCGCGGGCACGAAACGTGTATCCATCCCCATTGCGGAGAAACCATAACCTATGGCATCGACGATATAATCCATACATCCAGTCGTTCGAAAAGCCGATATCGCCACCAATATGGCAATTAAAAAAGGAATAATCATAACAGCGGTGCTAAATCCTTCTTTCGCCCCATCGATAAAGGCGTCGTACACATTTATCTTTTTTATTGCACCAAACACGATGAATAAGATAATGATCGAAAATATCAACAAACCACCTATCAGGCCGGTTATTTTCTCCATTTGCTCAGGAGGGAGGCCATTTAATCCGAAATAGAGTAAACCCATGAGCGCCAAAAAGAATCCAAGAAACAATAGGACGGGTAGCTTTAACAGATTAATACGTTGGTAAATCGCTACGGCAATCATTCCTGACAGAAAAGATATGAATGTTCCTATAAGAGCCGGGATAAAAATATCGGCTGGATTGGCTGCGCCGCTGGCCAATCTTAACGCGATTACAGAAGTGGGAATCAGGGTAATACCGGCTGTGTTCAATACCAAAAACATGATCTGTGCATTGCTGGCTGTATCCTTCTTTGGATTAATTTCTTGAAGCTCTTTCATGGCCTTCAATCCAACGGGTGTTGCCGCATTATCGAGACCAAGCATATTAGCCGAAAAGTTCATGATAATGGATCCGTTTGCGGGGTGATTTTTGGGAATGCCGGGAAAAAGCTTGCTAAAGAATGGATTCACACCTTTGGCAAACAGGCTAATCATACCCGCTTGCTCGCCCACCTTCATGATTCCGAGCCAAAAGGTCATGATACCAACTAAACCCAGAGAAAGCTCTGCGCCAGTTTTTGCGCTATCAAAAAGACCATTGATTAAGGTCGCGAAGATTTCCGTATCACCTAAAAAAATCAACTTTGCTAACGCGACGATAAAAGCGATGACGAAAAATGCAATCCAAACGTAATTTAATGCCATAAATGTTTATTACATCGTAAAAGTAAAAGTTTATGCGGCAAAAGCCACGCTCTAGCTTAATTTTTTAAGAAATTCCAGACGGATCTGTCTTTCTTTCCCGGCTTATCGTCAATGATTTCCGCCACGATCCGTTCGATGAGTGACTCGTGCTCACTTACCACACGATCGCCCAGTGAAATTATCTTTTGGATATTACTGGGAGATGCCGCATCCATGGACGGGTCAATGGAAGACAGGTTTGTGGGTTCAATACGGATATAGTTTTCGCTTTTGCCAACTGATCGAAAGAGTTGTTTAAGGTAGTAATTGGTGCTTTCGGCGGAGCTGCTACTCATAATATCTACCAATGCTGGGCCGATAGAGATCGCGCGCTTTTTCTTGAAATCCTCGTAGTTATAGGATATTTTTGAGAGACCTGTTCCCAGGGAAAGGATCCATATATCGTCGATTTTGTAGCTGTTATAGCTCTTGATTACCTCTAACAATGCGGAAAGGGATGGGTTGTGTGCGAATACACCACCATCCACTAAAGGGTATCGGGTCTTCGCCAGCGAAAAGATCTCCGCCACGGCAAAGTAGGTAGGGGCTGCGGATGTAGCACGACAGACATCACGCACGTGAAAGTCGCGCGAGTCGCCATGCGATATCGCTTTTTGCTGTCTAAACAAATGGTTTTTGCGCAATTCAATGTTATATGCGGTGATGATACATGGTTTGAGCAGTTCGCTTAATTTAAGATCCCCGAAATAGTCCAAGAGGATTTTTTCAAGTACGGTGTTGTCATACAGTTCGCTTAGCAAGCCAAATCGGCTCAGGAATCGCCTCCAAGGTTTTGCGGCGAAGATTTCCGTACCATGGTTTAAGTAGATGTCCAATGCATCTTTAGCGCTATAGCGAGGTTTACCTTGCTTTTCCGGATCAGGACATAAGAGGATGGACAGCAATATGCCGCCGGTACTGGTACCCGAAAAGAAATCGAAATAGTCGGATAAATGTGCATTTGTGTCCGCCGTAACTTGTCTTAGCTTTTCTTCCAATGCTACCAAGAACATGCCCGGAATAATGCCCCGGATGCCCCCGCCATCTATAGAAAGTATTCTTTTCATGCCGTTATCGTTGGTTTTTCAGAAACCCGAAAATAGCAAAAAAGAGTGGCATGTCGTCATGCTCCAGTTAAATAAGTTTATGGAAACCACTTGATGTGATGGCCGTTGCAATTGGGAAGCATTGGTGCAGCTATGCTCCGGTTAAGCAACACGCAAAAAAAGATTTAAAATAACAGCTGATATCACAATAAACTTTTATATTTGCACACCGAAAGGAGAGATGTCAGAGTGGTCGAATGAGCAGACCTGGAAAGTCTGTATACGGGATGACTGTATCGAGGGTTCGAATCCCTCTCTCTCCGCATCAAAAAAAGGCCTCTATTTACCCAAATAGGGGCTTTTTTACGTTCTAAGGCCGATTTTATAAAACATTATTCAACTAATATTTTTAGTATTTGACTAATATTCGTAGTTTTATGGTAGACTAACGCATATATGTTTTATAAATGTTTTATAAAAAATGGCAACAATAACACCTAAGATTCTAAAGAAAAACAAAAAAAAGGATGGCACCTGGAACGTTCTCTATCGGCTTTCTCATAGCCGGCAGACCAGATACATTAAAACACGGCACTACATAACCGAAGATATGATCATAAACGACGACGACATAGCAACGGATTTCGTAATAGATTACTGTGCCTCGGACATCAAGAAATACCGCAAGAGGATAAGTGATATAGAGGGTGTGGAGTCACTGTCCGTAGATGAGATCTTGAACATGATAACCAACGATAGCAAAGATGTAGAACTGCTGTCGTTCTTCAGGGAACATATCCGGCAGCTCAACGACGATGGCCGGCATAAAACGGCCAAGCCATTCAATACTGTAGTCAACTCTTTGACCGATTTCTGCGGGGATCAGCTGATGGCCTCGCGGTTAACATCAAAGTTTCTTCAGAGCTATGAGGTCTACCTACGGCGTCCAAAAACAATCCAGCGCATGCAGGGCCAAAATATGGTGACCAAAGTCTCCCAGTTAACAGACAAAGGCCTGCATAACCACATGGCCTCCCTGCGCACCCTGTTTAATCAAGCGAAGAAGCACTACAACGACGAGGATACCGGGCATATCATCATAAAAAATGCCCCCTTTTCCCGATACACAATATTGCCAAAGAAAAACAAGAAGCACAAGAACCTAGATGTAAATGCTCTCCGGGATCTGCGCGACTACGAGCCGGCAACCGGCAGGGAGCTATATGCCAAACAAATGTTTATGCTTTCGTTCTATATGTGTGGCATGAACGCAGTTGACATATTCAACAACTGGGCAATACTTAAAAGAGCCCCCAAAAGGATATCCTACAACAGGAGCAAAACAGAGGGCAAGAGGGAAGATGGCGCGTTTATCAGCGTTGCCATACCGGACGAAGCCAAAGAGATACTGAAGGATCTAGAGATAAAATATAAATCGATCGATGTGGTAAATGGGACATTATCGATTGGTTTGCGGTCCATAGCTAAAAATTTGGGGATGCAGGAGTTGACGATGCTATTCGCTAGGCATTCATTTGCGACAATCGCCAGGAACGACCTTAATATATCGAAAGAAGACGTCGCCATTGCATTGAACCACGTAAACGAAAGCAACCGGATCACCGACACCTACATAGCTCCGGACTGGTCGAAGATAGACCGCGTGCAGCAAGCAGTTATAAATAAGGTAAACGAAGATTTGGCTCAAAATAATTTATAGGATATTGTTTGCTAAAATATTTTAGCTATTTTTGTTGTGTAAAATTTATATAATATGGTTTTGTTAAGGAAAGAAGATGGGAGTGTGATAGGGGTTGACAAAAATCTTATATCAATGGTTCAACCAGGTGATAACGTTACAGAGGTTGATTTTTACGATGGCAGGATAATGACGGTTAAAGAAGATTGTGAAGTTGTTATCAAGGTAATTAAAGGTTGTTTAGATCAGGAATTGACATTATTAATGGAGCCAATGAGGTATAAACGGACAAAGTAATTTAATTTTCATAATTTAGGTTAATAATTGGTTAGTTAGTAGAAAGCTCCGTATCTCCCCGATGCGGGGCTTTTCTTTTTTTAAGCACCTAACTTTCCAAAATATATTTGATAAGCTAAAATGTTTAGCTAGATTTGTGAAAAAGTTTAGCAATTTTAGCTTATGGCATTGACAGATAAACAGCAAAGATTCGTAGATGAATACATGGTAGACCTAAACGCTACCCAAGCTGCTATTCGTGCCGGATATAGCCCAGATACCGCTAGGCAGATGGCTAGTGAGAACCTTTCAAAACCTGACATTCAAGAGGCGATCCAAATAAAGAAACAAAAGATATCCGAAGCCACCGGGATCACTGCTGAGCGCGTCCTTGCTGAGTATGCAAAGATCGCATTCAGCGACGTTCGTAACGTGCTTACTGTCGATGGTGGATTAAAGGATGCTAGCGAATGGGGTGATGATGCTGCAGGAGCGGTTGCTGCTGTTAAATCTTTCGAGGTCACTTCATCAGACGGGGAAAAGCTTGGTACCAACCGAGAAGTGAAGATGTACGATAAACTTAGGGCTTTAGAGGCTATTGGTAAGCATATCGGGTTATTTGAGAAGGATAATAAGCAAAAGCAAGCCGAGGTTATCAATCACATCAATCTTGGATCAGGCGTTAAACCACCGGAGGATGAATGATAAAGCTACTTCCGAAACAAGAGCATGCGGTTTGGTATCTCAACGATGATATAACAAACGAATTACTATACGGTGGCGCGGCCGGTGGAGGCAAATCTGCATTAGGGTGCATGTGGCTTATTGAGCAATGTCAAAAGTATGCCGGTTCTCGTTGGTTGATGGGCCGGTCGAAGCTTAAGACATTAAAAGAAACCACGCTAAACACGTTCTTTGATATATCTGCAAAATTAGGAGTCTCCGATCAGTTCACGTATAACGAAAAGGATAGCGCAATATACTGGCATAATGGGAGTGAGATCATTTTAAAGGATCTTTTCCTGTATCCGTCGGATAAGAACTTTGATAGTCTTGGTTCCTTGGAGATCACCGGCGCATTCATCGATGAGTGTAACCAGATCGTGTACAAGGCTTGGCAGATAGTTAAGTCTCGTATCCGGTATAAGCTTAACGAGTTTGGGTTGATGCCCAAAATGATGGGCAGCTGTAACCCTGCAAAGAATTGGGTGTACAGTAAGTTCTACCATCCGAGCCGCAAAAAGGAATTGCCATCTAACCGAAAATTTATCCAAGCCCTCCCAACCGATAACCCCAATCTTCCTAAATCATACCTGCAGTCATTGCTTGAGCTGGATGAAAACAGTAAGCAACGTCTTTACTACGGTAATTGGGAATATGACGACGATCCAGCGTCGCTAATCGACTTTAAGAAGATAAACGACATATTCTCTAATAAGTTCGTGTTGGGCGGTGAGCGCTTTATCACAGCCGATATCGCGCGTTTTGGTCGAGATAAAACAGTTATCGGTGTTTGGGATAGTTTCCGGCTTATAAAGATCGTCGAGTTCGAAAAAAACAAGGTCACCGAAGCAGCTGCCAAGATTGAAGAATTGTGCGAATACTATCAAGTTCCCATGTCCAATGTGGTGGTTGATGATGACGGTGTAGGTGGTGGGGTAGTGGATATACTTGGATGCAATGGATTCGTGAATAATAGCCGGCCGCTGGATAATCCGGAAACCAAGGAGCCCGAAAACTACATGAACTTGAAAAGCCAAATGTATTATGCGCTGGCTAAGCTTGTCAATGATTCAGGATTGTACATAGATTGCGAGGATGGCGGTATTCGCGATATCATCATTCAAGAAATGGAGCAAATCAAGCAGCACAATATGGATAAGGATGGTAAAAAGCAGGTGCTGCCTAAAGATCTTGTTAAAGAGTTGCTAGGGCGATCTCCCGATTATGCAGATATGATAATGATGCGGATGTGGTTTGAGTATAGGTTTAAATTTCAATTTTCAGTAGGATAATATGAATAAGGATTTATTAATAGTTTTTGCAATCAGGTTTGTCGCGGTATTGATCTGCGTTTACCTGATTTTATCCTTTGTGCTGGCCTCGTTTAGCATTTTGGATTGGGGCATATGGGGGCGATTGTCTGCTGTAGTTCTAACATCATCAATTATGGTACTATTTCACAAAATAATAGACAATGGCTAATTACATCACCAAGGCATTAGGATTGGCTCTAAGAACCGAGAAACGCCACGTAGACAATGTTCTTAACACGATCCTATACAGTAACCTAGTAGGGTTTAATAACGTTGTGTTCTACAACTACACGTGCGCCGACTACATCGTCAAGGGATACAAAGAAAGCCCAGAGATTTATACCATCGTCAACAAGATTGTGCGTAAGGCTTCGGTTGCTCCTGTTTACCTGTATGAAGAAAAACCCGACCAAAAGGCCGCTCCATACCGGAACAGCAAGAAGTCTCGTGATAAAATGGAGATCAAAAAGCACAAGATCTACGTTACTAAGGCTCTTGAGTTCGTCGATGGCGAAAACGATCTACAGAAACTACTTGACCAACCTAACAGCAAGCAAACATGGAGAGAACTGACCGAAATGGCGCGACTGTTCTATAATACCCAAGGTGAGACATTCTTTTACCGTGATACGCCTTTAGATAGCGATATAGCGATGCATTTGTATTGTGCCCCGGCCAACCTTATGATGCCGGTGTATGGTGGTGGAGACGTAAACGAGCCTATTGTGGGCTGGCAATTGAATCTACTAAACGGGAACACGCTTACACTTGATGCAAAGGACGTTCTCCAGATCAAGATGGCGAACCCTGAATACAACTCAATGGGTAGCCAAGACCGCGGAATGTCGCCTATTCAAGTTGGGCAACGGCACCTACAGCTGAATGAAGCTGCTTTAAAGTCGTGGATAAACAGCGAGGAAAACGAAGGTGCCAAGGGATTGATAAGTCCGAACCATCCGGATCCTAAGCTTTGGCTTAATCCCGAGCAAAGGCTAGAGGTTGCTAAATCAGTGGAAGATAAGATACACGGCACCGAGAACAAGAATAAAGTCGTTGTTTCAGGAATGCCGCTCCAGTACACAAGCATGGCCTTAAGCCCTGCTGCGCTCGGTACACTCGAAGCATTGAAATTCACAGGATACAAGCTGCCTTGGCTATGGGGCATAAACCCTGTGTTGTTCAGCGAAAATCCCATCCAGCATAACCTTGAAGAAGCTAAACTATCTTTCGTTACTGATGTGGTCATTCCTTATCTGTCATTAGAGGAAGATGCACTCAATAGATGGCTTGTGAAGCCGTTCAGTGATCGAGATGGCCGTGACTACAAGATCGATTATGATGTATCGGTGTACGACGAGCTGAAGCTATCTACTGACGAGGTAGACGCGCTGCTTAAGGTATGTTCAATAAATGAGGTTCGAGTAATGCTAGGTTACGACGAGCGCGACGAAGAAATGGCAAATGAGATATTTATCGACCAGGGCAAGGTGCCGCTCAGTGATTATGGTATTCCGTTAGATCTACAATCATGACACCAAAACAAAAGCTACATCGCGCACGATTACAGGAAAACCGTAAGATACTCGCCTACGAGCGCCGATACACCAAGATCATCCTTACGGCCCTAAATGAGCAGGTAAAGCAAGCCATCGATAGCCGTGGAAGCATGAGCGACCAGCCTATGTACGATGCGCTGGCCGGACTGTACCGCGTTGTAGCTTTTGATTTCGTTAAGCACCAATATAACTTGCTAGACAGGCGGCTGAAAACAAAGAACGTTTCTTTCTTCATCAACACATGGCGAACTTGGATAGAAGCATACGTATTCACAGAGCTGGCAAAAAAGGTTGCGGATATCAACGAGACCACCCGAAACAAAGTACGAGAAGCCATAAGCATAGGCTTAGATCAAGGCTTGGAATGGGATAAAATAGCCAAGTTGATACAGGATAAAGTTGGAACATTGGGAAAATCATACAGGGCATTGATGATCGCTCGCACCGAGGTTTCCCAGGCCATCAACATGGCAAAAACCAAAAGTAGCGACGATTGGGAGCAGGAGACCGGAGAACGGATGTATAAGATATGGATTCACCGATACGCCAACAGTCCGCGTGACTGGCACCTTGCCCTAGATAACAACATTGCCATTCCAAAAGAGCAAGACTTCGAAGTTGTGAACCCTAAAACAGGCACAAGAGAAATGATGGCGTTTCCCCATTCCCCAAGGGCAAGCAGAGAGAACACAATCAACTGTTCATGCACTGTAATGTACATGTCGTACAGATTTGCTAAATATTTAGCAAATAATAGCTAAAAATATGCTAAAATAACTTGCAGGTATTGCTAAAAGTATTTAGCTTTGACTAAATTTGTTAGCATGGATGAATTAGTATATAAAAACGCACCTGTATCATTCAAAGATATGGACGATTCCACCGGATTTCTGGGTGGTTATGCTAACGTGTATAACGAAAAGGATTTATCGGGAGATATTAGTAATCCAACAAGTTTTGTTAAGACGGTTGCCGAGCGAAAGGCAAAGATTAAGGTCTACAAAAACCATGATAAAAACATTCTTGTAGGAGTTCCATCTGAGTTAAACGCTCAGGATCCTTACGGCTTGTGGATGGGTGCTAAGATGATCATGAGTACTGAACATGGCCGTAACGCATACCATGAATCAAAGTTTCTTGTTGATAACGGGTTTGAAAGCGGCTTTTCAATAGGTGGAGTTATTAGGCGAAGAAACCCGAATCGTCGCCATGAGGTGATGGAGTACAAGCTTGATGAAATCTCTGTGCTCACTAAGGAGCAAGCTAATTCCGGATCAATGGTTTCCGTTATCAAATCAGTCCAAGAGATGGAAGAGGTTACTCAAGAATCTTTTTGGAAACTGATAACGAAAGCTTACGACAATCACAATTTCAGTGATAATGTCCTCAAATCATTAGAATCATTTTTAAAACTGTCACTCGAAGAAGAGCCGGGCGATATCTCTATCGAAACCACTCAGAAATCAGAGCCGACACAGATAATCAAATCTATTTATTCACAGTATTTACCATAGTCATGGCAGAACAAACAGAAGAAGAAATCAAAAAAGCGGCTCAGGAACACGTAGAGACAATTGCGAAATCGGTTGCTGAAAAGACAGCTGAAGAAAAAGCAAATGAAGCCGTAGAGAAATCCGTAAAGGACAAGAACCTTATCAGCAAGGAAGATGCTGAAAAGTTGACCGAAGAAGCTGTAACAAAAGCTTTAAAAGATCGCGAGGGAGAAGATCAAAAGAAATTTGATACTCTTTCGGCTCAGGTCAAAAAAATGGCGCAAACATCAAAAGTCGAAGAAAAAGTGGAGAAATCGTTTAATGAATATTTAGCGGAGGCTATTACAGAAAATGCTGATGCTATCCGAGGATTTAAAAAAGGTAGCCCTGAGCTTAGCATTGTGTTAAAGGCAGTAGGTGATATGTCAATCGCCAACAACTTCCCGGGCGCTACTCCGTGGGTGCAAGATGTTCGCACAGGCTTGATCGTTAACCCTTACAATCGAGTTTGGCTTTCCGATATCCTGCCTGGGGGATCGTCCTCTGGAAATTCAATCCTCTATCCAAAAGAGAATGGAGGCGAAGGTGCTCCAGGATTGTGGACTGACAAAAGTGTTGATAAGCCACAGTTCGACTATGACTTGTCAAGTCAGGCAGCATTTTTCAAATGGATCGCCGGTTATGTTGTTGTTGAGCGCGAAATGCTTGATGATATCTCTTGGTTGCAATCTTATTTGCAAGCGAAAATGTTGATCTCCTACAAGACAGCAGAGAATAACTTCATCTTGAACGGATCTACTGATGCAAACCCTGTTACAGGTATGCTAGATGCCGCTACTTCATACAATGGAGCATTCACAACTGCTGTAGATCGTGTGATCGATGCAGGTTGGGGGCAAATTGTTGAGGAGACGCACGAGTTTTATCAGCCTACGCACACAATCCTTAATCCAAGATCTGCAGTTTCGTTAGGCTTGAATAAAGCAGGTGGTTCTGGTGAATACGATTTGCCTAATGGATCTGTAGCGTTCAGCAACGGAAAGCTGTCTGTAGGCGGATTAGATGTAGTTACTACTACAGGTATGGCAGCAACAGACTTCTTGACTTTCGATAGAAATGCATTGTCATATGTCACAAGAATGGCTCCTGAGCTTCGCATGTTCGAAGATGCTGCGCTCGCTAAGCGTAACAAGGTTATGTTCCGTATCGAGGGTCGTGCTACACTAGCTATCTTCAATGATAACGCTTTGGTGTCCGGCACTTTACAAGGGGCATAAAGAGGTTTGCAATCTAGTTACTCATAGTTTTTAATATAAAAGGCGGTTGACAAGTTCGCCGCCTTTTTAATACAAAGCAATATGTCAGAATTAAAGAAAGTTAGGCTACTTAAGGATCATCACAGCGGAGCAAAGAAAGGTACAGTATCGGATGTGGCTGCTGGTCGCGCTGATTACTTGGTAAGAACCAAGCAAGCTGAATATGTTCAAGATGAACCGTCGAAAGTGGCTAAGACTTATGCTAAGGTACCAGCAAAGAAAGTAAGTAAATCAAAGTCGGAACCTTGCCCTAGCTGCTAGATATGGTAACCCTTGATCAAGTAAAAGAAGCATTAAGCATAGATTATCCGGATCAGGACAACTATCTCGACGTATTACTGAAAGGGTCGGTTTCTCGAGCGGAAAAGATCACAGGTAGGAACTATACCAATCCACTGGCTGATAATTACGAAGCTATGCCCTTTGACGTTCAGAAAGCGGTCGTTCAATTGACTGCCACCGATTACGCTGTAAGGGATGATATCGGAGCTGAGGGAGCAAATAGTACAGCTGATAACGCGGCAATTTACACACTTCGTGCTCACTGCAAAACACCAATGTTTTAATATGCTTAGAGCTGGCAAATACGATCAAAAGATAGTTTTCCTTACGTTCGGAAGTATCTCGAATGGAGCAGGAGGATACATCCCAGATACCGAAGGAGCCGAGGTGTTATCAACTTTTGCCCGTGTTATGCAGATCAGGCAATCATGGAATATTGAGCAGGTGCAAAAGGGTCTGCCAACGACGTATCGAGTAGGCGTGCAGATAAGATCTGGATTTGAGCCTGCGGTTAATATGGTGGTCCGCTGGAAAGGCCAAGACTATCAAATGATCACATCTCCAACCGTGGAGGATGTGAGGATGGGCCAAGAGTGGGTATTTGACATAACGAAAAATGGCTAGACGAGGTGCTGTCATAAATACCGTTGGTGAGGAACTAGAAAGATACCGTCGGGATAAGGTAAAGCAGATAAGAGACCTTGTTGTTGATTCTGTCACTAAGATCGAATATTTAGCAAATAGGGATATGATCGCCAATAGTGGTCCTGAATTGAATTTGAACTTTATACACGTTGATAAAAAGATATCAAATGGAGGTTTAAAAGCAGAAGTCGGTGTAATGGGGAGTAACGATTTAGCGGCGTATGTTGAATTTGGTACCGGGCTAAGTGCGGCCGATATTCTAAGTAATTATCCACAATGGGTTAGAGATATAGCGATGCAGTTCTATGTCAACGGTCAAGGTACACTAGAAGGCAGACCATATTTGTATAACAACTTTTTGTCGGTTCAAGCAGAGTTTGAAAGGGAATTACAAAAGATAATTGACAAGTGATGGGTATTTCACAAGCGGTACGAACAGCGGTATATCAGGCTATATCCAATATAACGGTAATGCAAAAGGCCTATTTAGAGAACGCAAACATTGTTCTGCCTAATGGGTATAGCCTAGCCAACTCGCAAGGTGATGTTATTGTCGTTTCGGGGATATTCCAGCAAGGCCAAAGCGCAATTATTCCGGTATTCGATGGAGTTGTAAATCCAAACGTCACTATTCCGGTGATTGAAAAGGCAAGCGTCTACATCATTATCAATGATCAGCAGGCTGACCTTTCCCCATTGCAGAACATGTGCAACGAGCGCATTACCGCTAGCTTGACAATTAAGATAGTGTCAAAGTACAAAACGGCCAATGTAACGGACAGAACGCTTGTCGAGGCTATATCGGAGCAAGTCCAGAAAGCTATCCGGCCGACGAGATATCACGCCCTAGAATCGGTAAATGTCAATATCCAAGATGTAGGATATCCAATAACAAGGGACATGGATGAGTTTGCTGCTGGGCAAACAGCGTTTAGTAAGATTTTAATTTATTCAATAACAGTAAATCAATAAGAAAATGAATAAGAATATTAAAGGACATGAGGGCACGCTTGCTAGATGGGATGCAGCAGCCGGAACCGGAGGGGCTTGGAAGCCGGTAGGGTGTTTAACATCGTCAGCCTACCAAGCAACTATGAACATGCTTGAGAAGGTTAATATGTGTACCGAAGGTCAGACAGTGCAATCACCCCAATCCATGACAAGATCCGTACAGATCGAAGGAGAGGTGATTGATACTACTGATATTGGTGGAAGTTCTATCGATGAGAGCTTTGGAGAGTTGCGCGAGTTGCAGGAAACAGAGCATGAAACAGGCAACGCTGACGTATGGAGATTGTCCCGCGGGCCATTGGGATATCTTTACTTCCCAGGGTTTATATCCGATCTGTCTGACAGCTATGCCGCCGGAGAAGATGCTACTTTCAGCGCTACATTGACAGTAAACGCAAAACCTACAGAAACCGATCCAAACGCTTAATCATGAATAGAGTAGATATTACATTTAAAGGCCAGGTGGTAACGCTGGTGTTCGGAAGCTGGGTTATGGGGCAACTAATCAAAGGTGGTTACTCTTTAGCTTCTCTTCAAGAAAACATGAAAGATAATCCTTTCGATTTCTTCTCTAAGTTAGCTTATCTGGGGGCGGTTAATGCACTGCCATCGAAAGATTTGAATGCTTATGATCATAATGATTTTTATGACTGGCTAGATAGTGCCGGAGGTATTGCCTCAGATGAAGTTACTAGAGTTATTACTTGCTTCACAAACTCATTAGGAACCGATGTATCAAAAAAAAAGCCAGTAACGTCGAAACAGATCAAGAAGTAGAAATTAACTGGGAAGATGATCATGTAGCCTTTGCGGTGGGCGAGTTAGGGTTGAGGCTACATGATTTTTACGACATGCCATGGTGTGAATATCTAATTAAGAGCAAAGCTTGGCAGAGAATGGAAACAGATAAATACCGGCACACAAGGTTTATCGCTTTCCACGCGCTAATAGGCTCCCATATGGACGGGAAACGACTACCTAAAAGTTTAGATCAATTCATGCCGCTAGACGGCAAAAAAGAGATTAAGAAAGCTTCCGACCATCTACGCAGTATTTATACTGAGGAATATAAAGAGTATCTAGAAAAATCTAAGAAATGAGTTTTACTGCAGTAATAGAAGCGCAAATACAGAACTTCCTTAGGAATATCGATAGGGCACAGGCAAGGCTTGATGAGTTCGCTGATACTGTAGGTAAGAAGCTTGAAAAGATAGGAGAAAGTTTTGATAGAGTAGGAAAGAAGATTTCGATAGGAGTTACTTTACCTCTTACAGCTTTAGCGGTAGCAGCCTTAAAAGCATTTGCCAACCTTGAATCTCTTAAAAATGGATTAAACGCTCTAACGGGTTCTGCGGAAGAGACATCTAAGCAGATGGATCGGCTTATTGCGCTGACCAACATTCCAGGACTTTCTTTAGATGCTTTAGTCAAGGGAACCATAAATCTTCAAACTATTGGTTTCAGTGCAGAGAAAGCAGAAAAGAGCATGTCAGCTCTTGGTAATGCTATAGCTTTAGTTGGCGGTGGCCAACAAGATTTTGAAGGAGCTTTATACGGACTGCAACAACTTGCAAATACTGAGTTTCCGCTAGGTGAGGATTTGAATATACTAAAAGAGCGATTGCCGCAAATAACGCCCTTACTAAAGGAGGCTTTCGGTACGGCAAGAACTGAAGATCTTCAAAAATTAAAAATAACATCTCAGCAAGTTGTTGATACCATAATCAACGGCCTTAGTGAATTGCCTCCAGTGGTAACTGGATTGAGCGGCGCGTGGAGTATTTTGCAAAATGCAATATCACTATCATTAGCTGACTTGGGTGAGGTTATTAATGATGTTTTTGACATAACAGGAGTCATACAGAAGTTAACGGATACTCTTAAAAATGTCACCACTTGGTTCAAAAATCTTGATCCGTCCATACAACGAGTTATACTGGTTATGGCATCATTGGCAGCAGCTTTAGGGCCTGCTCTAGTAGCATTAGGTGCGGTGCTCAAATTAGCTCCATTAGTCGGCACTGCTTTCGCAACTATTACAGGGCCAATAGGTATTGCGGTAGCTGCTGTGGTGGCCGCAATAACCGTAATAGTGAAAAATTGGGATGCAATAAGGGCGTACTTCACAACTGGATCCGGATCTAAAGTTTGGGGGAGCGTTATTACTAAGGCGCAGGAACTCTTTCTTAGGCTATCGAAAATATTCGGGTATATTATGGATTCCATCATATACACATGGTCTTTGATAGACAACAACGTAATATCGATAGTTCGAGACACCTTCAATACTATACTTTCGGTAGTAGAAATTACATTCACTGTAATAAACGGAATTATCGAAACATTTGCAGCCTTGTTAAGAGGGGATTTTAGTGGAGCGCTAGATAGTATCAATAATCTTTTCAAAGATGTATTTGCATCTATACTAAATGTAGCTCGTAATACTTTAAGCTCAGTATCTCATCTGTTATCAATTTTCTTAAAGAGCATTGGAGCAGACGAACTTGGTAGATCTCTAGAAGATTGGGCAAACAGCTTGATACCAGTGACCGAAGGCAATAAAGATGTTGGTGAAAAAGTAGAACAGGTTACTAGAAAAGTAGAGAGGAACACTAATGTACTCAACGTTAACACCGACGCAACTAAGAAGGCTACTAAAACTCAAGCCGAGTACAGAGCAGAGTTGAACCAAACCCTAGCAATGTGGGGGATATACGAAGCTAAATTGGCCGTTATAAACAAAAGCTTCTTAGACATAAGTGTTATAGCGAAAAGAGCTGGCGCTAGCCTATTGGAGTTTCAGACCATTGCATCTCGAAAGTGGGCAGAAACTTTTTTACTTGAATATAGTAAAATACAAGACCTATTTACCCCAAAAAGCTTGAATGGCATTACTGATAGCACATTCACGATACCTGCACAGATCAAAGTTGATGCGGATTTTTCTGCTTTAAATGAGAAACTAGGTGCTGTGAAATCGAGCTTTCAATCCATGACAATAGAATTAGAATCAACAGTTGAGTCTGCCATAAGCGAAATGGCTTCATCAATCGGAAATGCTCTTGCTAGTGGTGAAAATGTATTCTCAGCGATAGGAAGCTCTCTTATTAAAGGATTGGGAAATTTGGCTAAATCTATAGGTGAACAAATGATAGCTTTTGGTATTGCAGGTATAGCCTTGAAAAAGTTAATGCTAAACCCATATTTAGCTGTTGCGGCAGGAGCGGCGCTTGTTGCCTTAGGGTCTTTCGCCGCATCTTCCGTAGGTAATCAAACTAGCAGCTATACTGGAGGATATTCTTTGTCCTCCGGAAGTTCTACATCCACAATTAGGGACTATAGCGATATGCGAGGTGCACTTTATAACAATCAGAAACAGGTGGTAGAATTTGAAATTGCAGGAAATAAGCTTAAGGGAGTAATGAACGTAAATGACGCAGAAAGAAAGAGATTAGGGTAATGGCATACAATACCAAATATTTATTAAAGTACTGTGATAGGTATGGAGTACCGTTGCGCATCGAGCTACAGCTAGAAAACTATGTAGGCAAAGCTTTTCTTGTTGTCAACCAAGGCAAATATGTGACCGATCAAGAAGGTAGGCACGTAACCGTAAATATCGACGGTGAATATGATCCTGACCGTGACATGAACAAGATAGAAGCCAGCACAAATCCTTTCTCTTTACAATATCGCAACGATATCGGAGAGAAGGGCGGCACTATCCGAGCTACATCCGCTACCATGTCATTCTACGAAGATAGGACGTTTAACATCGATGATTTACAAACTAGCGATGAAACCGGTATCCGCTGCTTGTTTTTTTACGATGATCAAATTGAATGGATAGGTTTCGTAACACCGGATTTCTTCAATGTGGAAATCACTTCCAATCCAGTGGTAAACCTTACGGCATCCGATCGTATTGGTATCCTAAAAGACGTGGATTATGTAGTTGAGGATCTATACACAGACGAGAGAGTCTCACTTTTAAGCATCCTCATAAAATGCCTAAAGGAAACAGGATTGGAGTTGAATTTGAATATCGCCTGCCGGATGTATTGCGATCAGTTTGCGGAAATACCAGCTGGCCCCGAGTATGCCGGTGGACCTGTATTCGAAGGGTACGAGTTCAACAACTTCTTGCAGGATACTTTTGTCAGCGAACTTCGCTTTGTATCCGATGAGGAATCCGAGGAAACGCTCGACTGCTACACTATAATCAAAAATATCATGGATATGGGCAACTGCGTTATTACACAACGTAGGGGCGAATGGTGGGTCGTGAACAAAAAAGATCTTGAGGTAGGGAACTCAATCGTGCATCACTATGATACGGGCGGTGTATATATTCCAAGAACTAACAGGCAGAACTTTGGGGAAACGTATTTCAACCTGATCGATGTCGGCGGCCAGCGAACTATTATTCCTGCAGGAGCAAAGAACACCTATTTACTTGACCATGGCGATAATAGGTTGTATCCTGTAAACAGGACGTTACGAGGTGGGTTAGTAGATGTTCAAGGATGGTCGAAAGGACCGGGATTCGGTGCTTCTGTAAATGTTGATACCGTGCCAACAGAGTATGATTCTCAAGGATCAATAATTGACTATGACATCGATAGTAGATCTTGGTTTCTAAATAGAAACACTATTTATGATATTGTTTCATGGACAGGCCTCCCCAGTACTGCAATGATAAACGATCAAGGTTATTATGTTTTGCAAAGTAAATTGTTTCCCGTGCCTACATTAGATCGTAAAAGGCTCAGCTTCGACCTAACTGTTAAAGCGGTAGGGAAACCCGGCACATCCGCAGTAATTATGGTCGGATTAGAGTTTTCTGATGGATTCAGGCGATATGCAGGTTTGAGATATTACCCAAACTCAAATCGGTATGATTTTACATTTTCAAAGGTGCCTGGCGACAACGGGCCATATGATAATATCAGTACGGGGCCAACGCTCAATACAATCAATCTTGGATTTGAAAACAAGTACAACAACATAAATTTAGCTTCAGAGCAGGAATTTAAAATTTCTGTTGACGCTGCGGGAGGGGTGAATCAAGGTAATTTAGATCTTACGACCGCAAAGATGTTTATCCGTATATACCCTAACAAAGCGCAAGGACCAGCTGACCAACCAGCAATATACACATCAACCACAATTAAGGAGGTGCGTATCGAATTTAAATCCGACGATCAGACCCCTAAAGGCACAGTTTACCAAACTATTTTACAAGAAAGGTACACCAAGCCCACCGAGCGTAGAACGGTGCTTTTTGGAGATTATCAGACGGTAGGACAAAATGGCTTCTTTTACAAGTATAGAGAGGATTCGCTGAGCATCCAGTACAACAATGCAGGAGATAGGCTCAAAGATTGGTGGACACCGTTCGACCAAGAGCGGAACCCTATGCTCATGCATTCGCTTAGACAGCTCACTCAATCATACGGACGTAGCCATGACGAGTTGTCTATCGGTTTCAATGCTCCACGGATAGACCCTCTTTCGCAGTTTGCAATCCGTTGCCATTCCATTGAAAGAGTAACGGTAAACGATGGCGACTATCTAGTAGATGACGAAAACCGGTACGTCACCGCGCGTATTGGTCGATACTTGAACAACAAGCGGTTTGTGCTAGTAGAGGGCGAAGTGGATTATCTTCGAGCACATTTCAGCGGCAAGCTGGCTCAGGTGATAAATTCGAATCCGGACACACAGGAGTACATCTACTCCCAATTTAGTAATGAAGATATAATTTAAAAAAGAAAATAATAGAGAGATATGGCTACAGTTGAATTTTGGAAAGGGATGCAAAAAGCGTCCGATGTCGCTGGTTCTGATAAAATGATGTTCGGGGAGGATGCCTCCGGAGAGGTAAAATACATTGACTTCAACCAAGCCAAGGACTACCTTACCATTACCGGACAATCCCTAGATCCTATACCTAGTGGAGCGTTACCTACTCCTGAAGCAGGACAGGTGAGGACAATGGAGGTAGTAGGCCCAGATGCCAATCCTGATGGAAGTCCAGCAACAGCTACGTGGACACATCCAACGTTGCCGGGAGGACAGGCTAGTTTGGTTACTGGACAGGCTGGCGTGTTTTATTTCAATGGTACAGCTTGGGCGCTTCGTAACGTTCGAAACGTAAAAGGGGAGCCGGGGGAAGACGGCGCAAGCTTGTTGGCTCCTTGGGTTAGTGGCTATGTAAATCCGAGCACAGGCTCCGCAGGTTATCCATTAAACGCTGCTGTTGTTTTGGACGATGGAAAAACTATTGTTCGTAATACTATCGAAAGTAATACAAGCAATCCAAATGCTGGAGGCGAGGGGTGGCTACTTGTAGGTGGGAATACTGAAAATCTAAACAGTATACTGAAGAGTTTTTTACAGGGTAATACAAACCCCGATCCTTTCTTTAATGCAGATTACACGTTCACATCTGCCATTAATGGAACTATCAAGCAAACAAGTAGTGGGGTACTAAAGAGCAACAACACATTTGAATTGATCAGTGAGCCAGGCGAGACCCTCCAAACTTGGCTCAATATCCCCACCCTACTCCCTGATGGGAATAGGATCGCAAAAATAAGATTCAAAGGATTCAAATATAATGTGGCCAATGGACAGTTGTCCAATCTTATTGGCGTATCTGAAAATGGAATTACTAACTTATTGCCGTCCGCTTCAGGGTCGTCACAGGTAATTCCGATAGATGAGGAATTCAGTCTTTTGCCTTATTCCGCATTCTCTTTGTCTTTCTCATTTAGTGATGCAAATAGAAACAATATAGGGGTTGAGTTATTCGATCTTAGCGGCGAGGTTGTGGAGGATGCTGTTTTAAAAGAGATAAACAACTCCCAACAGAACACGAAGCTTGTATTGAAGAGTTTTTTGGAGAATATAACTGAATCAAAGGAAATTTCTTTAGAAAATAGGCACTTCGGATACTTGACAACAGACAACGTCGTGCATTCCGAGCCGGAGTATAATTACACACTAAAAGATATCGATATAACGGGATGGGGAGCCTTAAAATATGATTTTCTACCAATACAGACTAATGTGCCGGGTATATGTGCGGCATTGCTCATAGATGATTCAGATAATAAAACCGTATTGATAAACTCTCAACCTCAAGGAACGAACACGCCTTTATCAGGCATAGTTGATATTAGTGGGTATACGAAGCTTTCGCTATGTTGGAGTGCTACATATACCGGTGAGACTAAATTCCTACTCACTGAAGATGTAAATTATGAGGAAGCTGAAGACAGGGTATTACGGAAAATACAAGATGCCACTGGATATGTTTTGTCATTCAAAGATTTCGGCGCCGCTTGCGATGGTGTTACGAACGATACCCAAGCATTCGTAGACGGGATCAACCACTTAATCGCGTTGGGCGGTGGTAAAATATTATTGCCCGCAGGAGAAATGCTGATAAACCAGACAGCTATACCGTTCGTTCCGTCAAGTTCTTGGATGACGATACAGATCGAAGGAGAGAGTGTCGCTACTGGTGTATTCGGGAGCATTGGCGCTTTTCCGGTGAATAAAAAGAATAGCGTTATAAAGTGTCTAGATACAGATTTCGACGTTAACAAAGGTGTTATCTATACTACGGCTGGATCGGGTTATGCAAATTTTAACTGGATGACTTTCGTGCTTCGTAATATGGTCATAAGAACCTCAAACCCTTCCTCGATAAACGGTTTGAATCTACACAACTTCCAACAAGCTGTAGTTGAAAATGTCAATATAGATAATGGGGTATATGCTGGACAAGTTGATGAGCCGATGTTGAGAACACATGGTATTAAAATGCCGTCAAGAGATAATGGAGCTTATTCGTACATGAAAAACGTATCTGTAAGCGGATACTGGGACGGCATGATATTACAGGAGCATGTCATGGGTGATAATCTGATTGTCAATGGTTGCAAAACATCTTACGTTATTCAAGGTGCCGGTCATCCGGTTTATGTAACAAGGGCGCTGTCGCAAAAATGCCATAGAGTCTTGGAGGTCATCAACGATGGATTTTCATCTATTTTTGAAATTGCTCAATTGGTAGTTGAAAAATCATCAACCGGAACAATCACCCCCGGTCATGAATGGCAATTACCAGACACGTATGATGTGTATGATGACGACGCTAGTAGCGCTGGAAATATAACATATACTTGTTCCGTGGGTGGCGAAGGGTTAGGCTTTACCATCAATAAAAGCCCCCTCGCTGAAAACATTAATGTCCGAAAAGTTGGTTTTACAAACTGGAATTAACCATGACACCAAAAGAAAGAATAAAAGAGATACAGAAGCTAGTAGGCGCTAATCGCGACGGAGTGATCGGTCGGGAGACGCTTACCAAGTTTGCAGCTACGTTCGGCCGGCCGCGCGTACAGGTGATTCACTTCTTTGCCAACATCCACCATGAGAGCGGAGGATTCAGCATTGCCCGCGAAAACATGAACTATTCAGCGGGCCGTATCATGGATATATTCGGAATAGGAAAGCATTCTGCGAAGGTAACAGCAGCCGAATCTCAAGCACTGGCCGGAAAGCCCTACGATCTTGCGGAGCGCGTGTATGGACTCGGAAACCCAACAAAGGCTAAGGAACTAGGCAACCTGAAGGTAGGCGACGGCTGGAAGTACCGCGGAGGCGGCGCAATACAGATCACCGGCGGCGATGCATTCACTCGCTTCGGTGGGCAAGAGCTTTACCTTAATCCGGATCTAGTTGGCACATCGGCATACTACTTTACCACGGCTCTGAATTACTTCAATGAGCGCAAAGTATGGGCGCTGGCCAAGGACTTGACAGAGGAAAGCATTCGCGCAGTGTGCCGCCGGATAAACGGAGGATTGAACGGTATTGATGACCGCCGGGCAAAGGTCAGATATTACGATAGTATTTGGAAATAGAATGGAATTGAAAGAGCAACCAAACCAACCGGCCAAGCAGCCGACATTCTTGCAGATCGTCAAGCATCCGGTAACCTATGCTCTTATGGTAGTAGTCTCTGTGTTTTGGTTTGTCCTTTATTACATAGCCGACAGCAAAGACAACCAGCTAGACAGGGAAGGGGTTTTATACGAAAGGATTATAGAAGAGGTGAGAAAGCAAAATAAGCAGGAAATATCGGATCAGATCAAGCCGATTGCAGCCAAAGTAGACACCATAAAGGAAAAGGCCGATTCGACATTTAAGAACATCAACGATAAGTTGCCATGAAAAGAAGATTAGTATTGATATCGATGTTGTCACTTGGAGTGGCGACATCATCATACAACAGCGAGCGCTACCGGAAGGTCTCCGACATTGATGTCGGTAACCCACAAGACGATTTGAGTAAAAGCGCTGATAGCTTGGTTTTTAGTTTAGACCACATTAACACGATCCTTGATGAAAAATGTAAGTAGAATTTTGGCATTGGTGGTCATGGTGACCGCATTTTCTTCCTGTGGGGTTCTTCGGAAGTCCAAGCAGAAACAGTCGCATAAGCTCGAGGAAATATCCAAGCGAGACAGTGTCGAAGTGTCTACGGCCACCTCTTCCGGTGAGGTAAAAGAAAAGACCATTGACAAAGGCACTGTTACTACCGAGCGAGAGGTCACTACAGTAACAACCAAACCAGGCGCAAAGGTTAATGTCAAAGTCAACAATAAAGACCTGAAGCACGGGGAAAACTTCATACGTGATAGTGCTGGCTTACTGGTAAACCTTATAATAGATACGCTAAAAGGCACACTGGCCGTGCAAGTAGATCAGCCGGATGAAACATCTACCAAGACCGAGCGCGAGACAATTACGGAACAGAAGGATGTCACGAAGGAGCGGGAAAAAAAACAAGAGCAGCAACAGGAAAAGCAAGTGGCTGTTACTGTTGAGCAGCGGAGGGGCGAGAAGTCTTCAAGTTCGGTTAGCGAATCCCGGCCAAGCGGATCGGGGATCCTGTGGAACTGGATAGGCGGGGCCGCTGCCGTGATACTGGTGGTAGTTGGACTGGCTTGGTGGTTTTTTGGCAGGGGGAAGAAGTAAACAAATCCCCCTGCCAAAAGACAGAGGGACAGGATGTAGAATTTGAGCTGGCCAATTTCACCCAATGGACGGGTGCCGTTTATCCAGTGGTCATAAAGTTAGAATGCATTCTCTTCAAATAAAAATGAGTTAGCATTTATTTTATTTTTCCACGCCATAATAAGAAAATACGTTCTAGCAGGTGGCTTTTTCGTAAAAAACAATCGCCTTACTTACGAAATCGGACTTATTATCTTTCGTATCGATTATTGCTTTGGCCTTATCGCTTATCTTGTAGGCTACTTTGTGTTTGCCATCCCCTTTTCTTCCGGCTCCAGGGATAGCGCCTTCCATTCCGTTTTTCCTAGCCATGCTGTGAATCCTCCCATTTAAGATAATTTTCAAGGTATGCCCAAGCTCGGTCAATAACTACTATAGGATCGTTGCTTGTAACCTCGCAATTGTTTTGGACAAATACACCTTTCCAAGCTTCCGGTTCATCGTCAAGGTATACATAGTCCTTACTGTATCCGGTGAACTCTAAGCTATCAACGTCATTCAAGCATACAAACTCGATAAGTGACAGGCTTGGTCGATGATAGACCCACATCCGGTTATCGTTGTATGAGCCATCTTTAACCGCGATGTCGCAGAATAGGTATTCCGGCTGTGTGTAGTTGAATTTTTCCATAAAAATAAAAGAGCCCCGTATCGTGGGGCTGACGCCTGCATGAACTTGCTGGAAACACACAAGGTTTTAAAAAACTTCCTCTTCGTGAACCACATCACCAGATTCGTTGTCTACAATCTGAACGACACCGCCTTTATAATCGGCAAAGTAAGATTCTTCAGTGCCGTTGTACTGCGCAACGTAAGCCTTAGCTTCTTCCAAAGATAATTCGAAACCTTTGTCGTTACTGTTTTCATAATCGTTGAATACTACATTATAATTTTTCATTTTGCAAGTTTTTACGTAATCCCCATTGATTACATAACAAATATACAAACTATTTTTAAATTGTCAATACTTTTTTAAAAATAGTTTTAAAGGCTAGCGAATAATGCTAGCCTTCTTCCAACCAATGTGTGAAAATCATTGTAAAATTACAATGGCTGAAATATGGCTTTAGGGGCGTACGACGTGTATTTTTAATTTCCATTGTAATTTTACAATTATGACAACACGTCCATTTTTACAGATTTGCGGCCAATAACTTTTAAAACAAATCTGCGATCGTTTCTTTTAACTACCTCAACTCTGTACCCTTGCATTTCTATTTCCCTAACCATCTTTTTAGATACTTTTTTGAGAAATACATGGTAACTGTAAGAGTCAGCCTGCGCGCGATTGTTTATACTGAACTTGCGCCTGATAATCTTGATCAGTTCTTTAGGCGTGTGTGGCTTGTTGTGTTGTCGTTGGTTCACAGCTTCACCTCCAATTCTTTACCGGTAAGCGCGAAGTAAATTACTCTTCGAATTTCCATATAAATCCCTTGTATGTTTTTAAACGACCTCTTTTTATGGCGCTAAATGCCGTTGGCAAGCCATTAACTGATTTAGCTGCTTCGGATAGAGAAGTAAAGCTTTCTATAAAATCACCTTTTAGGGTGTATTTTTTAACAGTAATCCTGTTATGAGCTGGTTTTCCTTTTCTTTTTTTAACAGACATGGTCACTAATTTTGACATATCTCTACCTTTTGCGGTATTTGACATTTTATTTTTAGTATCGGCAGAATGTTTTATCATCTTGCCAAGAACATGGTGAGAGTGTATTTCATTTTGAGAATACGTGCACCATTCTAAATTTTCAACCCGATTGTCTGTTTTGATACCGTTTTTATGGTTTACGCAAGGATTGTTTTCGGCATTTTGTATAAATCTTTCAGCCACTAAACGATGTACTAAAAATTTCTTCTTTACACCGTTGTTAGACAGGACAACCGATGAGTATCCTGTTGATTGATCCTGTTTTAATACTCTTCCTGTTTTATTGTTAGTCACTTCGCCATTCTCTGAAACAGTATAATTTTCTTTAAAATGTTTATCTAAACTCATACTCTCTTATTATAAATTTCGTTAGCTAATTTGATTGCGGCCTCGGTGGCTTCTTGGCGGTATTCGTATGCTTCTGTATCTACTCCTTCAAAATATATCTTAGGGAAATGTATATCAGATTTAACTAAGCAACCTTGCCATGAATTGGTATAAGCACAATAAACATATTCAATCATAATACCAACAGTATCTAGCCACTGAATGATAAGATTATTGATTACAAGACGATGATGAATGCCGTAACTCTTATCTATACTGTCTTTTAAGACCTCAAATCGGTAGTGATTAAAGTCTTTACGCGCTTTATCTGTTAGTATCATACCTTAACAAAAACTTGAGGGTTTAACCATGAATCATCCACCTCATTATCTTTAAGAAGCGATAGACCGGATTCGGTGGCGGAATTACATGAGAGATAGCCATGCTTGGCGTAATTCTCAAAACGATCGACCAATTGAACCGTATCGCCATGGGGAGTGTCTTTTACGGTTCCAACAATCCCCTTCCAATCTTCTTCTGTTAGTTGGGAGGGGTGGCCGGCATGATATAAATTCCATTCTTCGGGTAGATCAATTAAATAATCTTTCCCTTTTGACCAAAACCGAATATATCTACCAAAGTTGTTGATGAATATTGCCGATTCAATTTCTGATCCTATGGGCAAATCTACAACGACTATCGTTGCCTTGCCTGTGGTTATTGTTACTTGTTTCATTTTCAATAATTTTAAGATAGGGCGGCCATACAACCGCCCTTAGTGATTAATTAGGGATAGGGTTTTGCCAAGGCTTCCAGTCCCAAGGAGTAGGGCCTCCTGGATAAGGGTGTGTACCTGCCGGCGGCCTCGGTGGTCTAGGTTCGTGAAAATCTGTATCACCACCTTCAGGAACACCCGCCTTTACCTCTGTTGTCGTCAACGCTGCCATTCCTAGAACGACTGCGGACATGATTAAAAATTTACGCATTGTTTATTTATTGAAAATTTGTATTTTGCATTGTGATGCTTGCTCCATTGTTCATCGGGCTTCTATTGCTAGCCATAGGCATTATCTTCGTCAGACGAAGTAAGAATCTATTAATTAGGATCCTTTTTGCTCTGGTCTTAGCTGCCGGATTATTTATTGTTGTGACCTTTTTCCTTTGGATCTTCGTGTATATGGCGTAGTCGATTCTATTTTAAGCCGCCATCCTTACTATCTCCCTAATCTGCCATTCTGCCCAAGCCTGCACCACGTGCGGCACCACACTGTTCCCGATGAATTTTTTCTGATCAGATTGATTGCCGTATAGCTTGTACTCGGCCGGAAATCCTTGTATAAGCTTCAGTTCTGATACCTTTAGCATCCGCATTTTGATATCCGATATCCCATACATGGCCATGAACTCTTTGATCTTGATCATAGTCTCAGAATCATCCTCGTATATCTCAATGCGCACGTGCTCGGACATATCATACTGGATGAAGTAAAGCGGTGACTTGTCCTGTCTAGCGATGATCGTAGCGCACGGCTGCTCTATGTGCATCGTATGGCCCCCGTGGGATGGGTTGTAGATGAAGCCGGCAGTGACCAAGTTGGCTTTCGGTACTGTCATCAAAGAGCCCATAGGTCGATCAACAGAAACTACCTGCCCGCCGCCGGATGTGAAATCGCGATTTATCCAATTGACCTGAACCTTCGTAAACCGATCCTTAGTAGTTAGTGTACCGGCCGGCTCATTGACGGATTGCACATTGTCACCATTACCGTAGTATTTCGCAAGGAAAGCAGGAGCAACAACGTAATGATGCTTACGGCTTGCCAATACAGTCGGGCATGGTTCATCAACCGATTTCGATACGCCACCGTATGACGAAGTGATTATGTAGGGCTCTACGTTTACAACTGAATTGTGGTCAACACAGGTTATCGATGATAGTGGTTTCTCAATCGACGTAATTTGCCCGAAAGGATCACCACTAAAGTATTTGGCGATGAATGATGTCTGCACGATACCTAGCCTGTTTTGACAAGCAATTGTCGGCATAGGCTCATCAGTCGAAGGGGTGCGGATCTTGCCCTCGCTATTCATGGAGTTGTATTTGAGGATGAAATTGTTTTTTCCTCCGGCAACTTCCTTGATCAATCCTGCATAGATCCTTTTCAGTGAATTTTCAACCAGCGGCTTTTTCCGACCGAAAATGCTTTCCCCTTCATCGTCGAAGTCAAGAAGGTCGCGCACCGGCATCCATTTTTTTAGACCGCTGCCGAATAGATCCTGCTTTCCATTTGCGTTCTTAGCGTGCGTGGGCTCCGGCCATACGATTGGCAATCCTTCTTTTGCGAAGCATCCGAATAGGCGATTACGGGAAGTGTAGGCACCAAAGTCTGCAGAGTTCAGTTCACGCCATTCATCACGGTACCCGAACGAATTAATGTGATTGCGCCATCTCAACCAGTCTTGGCCGGACTTCATGCTTACAGGCTTGCCTTTGTCGTTAAGAGGCCCCCAGGACATGAACTCCACGACATTCTCGATCTGCACGTAGTCGGGATTTAATGCTGTAACGTACCTGTCCAAGTGATCGGCAAGCGTGCGGCTGTCCGCATCTCGAGATTGACCGCCTTTTGCCTTGCTGAAATTGGTGCATTCCAAGGAGGCCCACAGGACAATCTTTGCCCATGGATATAACTCACGGTATTTATCAACTATTGCAGCTAATGGCGTTAGATCAAGCGTACGGATATCCTCTTCAAAGTGGTATACTTCGGGATGGTTTTCCCAATGGCTCCGGATCGCTTTATGATCGTGGTTGACACAGGCGGCAACTAAGGCGATAGAATTCCCGTAGGCATCCCTAGCTTTGGCGAATCCTGTAGTAGTTCCCCCAGCGCCGCAGAATAGATCGATCACGATATAGCGTATAGCTTGTGGATTCGCGACAATCTGAGGCGTGAAGGGTTTATGTTGTAAAATGAATGCGTTTATCATTGGTTAATTAATTAGTGCAAAACCCAGCTTGACAACCCGATCCCGTACCAAATACGAAATCCAGCTGTATTCCCATTTTGCTAATATTTAATAGTGAATTTTTATCCTTGAATGTTCTCTCCCTTATTTCCTCCATGATAGCAGCCCAAAACATTATCGGAGGGTGATTGTCGAAATTCTTTCGCAGTTGCTGTTCTAGCTTCCAAAAACAGTTTAAGCAATTGCTATCGTCAGGAAATACGACATCTTTATCTTTCCAAAACTCTTGTATCTGATAATGTATTATTCGATCGTCAACTAAAGGGAATTCACCTGCACGCCAAGCGATCTCCGCCCAACGATGGATCCATGTTCCGGATTTTTCCCTATAATCGCAATGAGTAGCATATTTCCAAGTTTCCGTAAACCGCTCCGCTCGTTCTATTTCATCCCAGCGATATCCGATCCGCATCTGAACTGGAAGCGAGTGGTACATAAAGAGAAACTCAAATATTGGTTGAATCTTCATTATAGTTGTACAGAATCGCTTGCTCATGTTAGGGATAGCCTTTTTAACATCCATCATCTGTTCCCAGCCCATTCCGCGCACCCAAGTTATTTCTCGACCGATCATTTGTTCTAGATCGAACATCGTCCAAAGAATTTGTGGATCCTCGGAAGTCGCTACAAATTCCGGCCAATGCGAACTGTATTTCTGCAGCTTATCGTTCACCCTTTGCATCATTTTATCATCCTTGAATCGCTGCCGGAAATGGGAATTAGCGTTATGGTTATCGATACAACATAAAGCAAACACATCGATATCTGCTGGGTAATTAGCAGCGATGTAGCTAGATGTTTTACCGCCCGAAAGACTGTTTACTGTTAGCATATTTATCGTTAATTATTATCAATTAAGGTCATAAAGTCAGAAATCATCGATATCGACGATATCCCAGTTTTTGCTTTGGAGGGTAATGGAAAATCCCTCGCGGCCTCGATAGCCTAAGTATTCCATATACCACCTAGAAACTGCTGGGACAGAACATTTAAGCTTTGCAGCTGCTTCGGTCAGGGTTAACCCTTCATGCAATAGCTCGATAGCCTTAGCTCGTATTTCTAGGGGATGTTTTGGACGACTCATTATGCCATCAGTTTATACTGTCCAACATTTACTCTTTCAAAGTGTCGCTGTAGCGTTTGTCTGATCTTTTCCTTGAAGTGTTGATTCTTTTTTACCTTGTCATCAGCAACCAGTTCAGCCATTGAATAGATATCCCTTAGTGATGCCTCACCATTTAGACGGATTAGGCATATGGAAACTACATTGCGCCATGAAGGGCTTTGCTTGACGATTACAATCGGAACTGAATTGATTAAGACATGCTTTCCTTTGATTCCGGATTGCTCGATCATCATAGAATCGTATTCGCTGTAAGAGATCAATACAGAAGGTGCGCCTCCATTGGCTTTAGCTTTTACTCCTTTGTTGTCAAAGAAGGTTAGGCGGCCTTTAATGAATAGTATGCTTTCGGCGTATGGAAAAACCCATTCTTGGAAAGGCTTGGTTTCGGTGCGCGCGAACATCAACGTGATTCCATTTGCATGAACAGCCATTTTTGATAGAAACTGATCGATAACAGTTCTGTCATAAGGCGGATTCATCCATACTCTGCCTTCCCACGGCATGATCAAACCGTTATCCAATTCCGTATAATGTTTCTTGGCTGTGTCCCAAGGCTTATCAATGGGCGAGCAAGGGTCTAAATCGAACTCACCTAATGATTTTATAAGTTCAGGATCAGTAAGCCATGTTTGCGTGTATCCTACGGGGTTCTGTCCACGCCCCATTCCTTTACTCACTTTCAACCTCCTCTCTCTCCGGCGCAATGTCGAACACGCCCGGCTTTACTTCCAGAGCAGGCGCTTCTACCTGCTCTAGGGATTGGATTACTTCGGGGCTATTCACTGGAAACCTCCTTCTCGTGGATGTTGCCTATGACTTGCAACTCGTCAAACTGAGCGGTACGGTAATACCTATCGAGACCTAATTGATTTTTAAGTGCTAAAACCCAACAAGATTTTGGCAGAGCGATGGTTCCGGTAAAAACTAATTCCTTACGTCTAAGGTGGGCTAGTACAGTATCACCTTCGTATATATCTACGCCATGTTTATCTTTCAGACCTGTAAACTGCCCAACGGTTCCGGGGATGATTTCATTATACGAGTACTTGAAGCTATCAGACCCTTTATCAGTATAAATACCTTCGTTAAATATTGTAGTTTCTACAATCTTATTTCCGCCGAAGAAATCACCATACACCCAAGCTTTACCATCCTTGCGCAGACCGCGGAATTTGATAACTCTATTCATGTGATCCTCCTTCCAAAGTATTCATGTCAACAGCTAGGCCGGCAGCGATTAGGCCTTGAAAATCAAAGTGCAATTCACAAAGGATTTTTACTGTCATGTATGAAATATCGATTTCGATCAATGATTCGACATATGACATAATTTCATCTTCGCTCATTTTTGATACATTGAAGCAATAAGCCTCCAAAATCCGGTGTATCGGCACAAACCGTTCACCGTTATGATCTATCTCTTTGGTTAGGTCGGATAGGGGGCGAAGGATGGGTTTGACTTCATCAATAGAAGAGTACCCATTCCTATGACATCCTTCTATAAAAACCTTGTTTCCGATAATTCCAGTGATAGTATTAACTTCACCATTGTCGATAATTTTCAACCCATACGGCAAGTACGGCGCTAGGTGTTCTAGTGTTAGCTTATCCATTGGTTGCTGATTTTATTAGAGTTTCTATTTCTTTTGCCTTACGGATCATCTTGACGTGAGTTGCTGATCCATCACCGTAATTTTCTTTTTGCAGATCAACAACTGACTGTAGCATGTCTAACATCTCAGGTGCTTTGCTGATCAGTTGTGCGTTGGCTTTTCCTTCATCAGATTTGTGCTTATTGACTTGGCACACCAATTTTGATGGTTCTAAATTTTTAACATCTGAAACTAAATCTCCATCGTCGCTGATAGACATTCGCCATCTACCTTTTGTACCTTTAAATTCGGTTGCCTTGCGCTTCCCCTCCAACCTAATCCTCTTAGCCTCCAAGTATGCCGTTACTGCTTGGCTTGGGCTGGTTGCTTCCGTTAGCGAAAGGCCGTATTGCTCATTCACCACCGATATGTCGTTCGCCGGATCGTTGAATACCGCCGAGAACCGTATAATGCTCTCTAGTTGCTTTCTAGTCATTGTTAGTAATTTTTAAAGTGATACCATTCGGTTATTTTTTCGGTTTGAAACGCTAGGATTGCCATTCATGGGGTTAGATGATAGCTCCTTGATCTCCTTATCGTTCCTTTCTCGGAAGAAAGATCTAATCTCTTCGTCAGATCGAGTGTCAGATGATTTTACGAATACAACAGTCTTTTTTGAATCGTTTAGTGACACCGCGCGCTGCAGTGATTTATCGAAAGTTCTATTCTCGAATACTCTTTCGTTCTTCTTTAACTTGACTTCTCCTTTTTCCATTCTTGAGTGATCGATGGAATTGATATCTTTCTTCCTTTTGATGTCTGAATGTTTTTTTACCTTTCTCGGAGGCCTGTTGCTTTTGAACTGAGGACGTAAAGGATGTCTACAGGTCGTGTGATCGATGTATCGAGTTGTTTTTCCGTACTTGGCAGCCACTTCTTGGAGCGTCATGGTTAATCTGTCATTGGCTATGTCGGAGTAAAGCTTGTCTAGATCTTTGTTCCGTCGCTTGTTTCGTGGGCCAATGTTCTTGTGAATTATAGTTTTCACAGTGTGGTAACTAATGCCAGTTTTTTCGGATATACCCATGTTGGTAATACCTTGATTTACCAGTTCAAGTATCTGATCAATTTTATGTTGTGGTGTCTTTTTCATAAATTCTATGTGAATAGGTACATTTCGTCCTCCTTTTCAATTGTAGCCTGAAAAGGCAGTCCGTCTGGTGGAACCTGTTTTATTTGCTCGATAAGTTTTGATGATCCGGAAAAACAGATATGCTTGGTTCCGTTATATTCTATTTGAAGGGTTAAGCATTCATTTTTGAAGTGCTTCGATGGCCCAAGTTTAAAATCATGAATGATTATAGGCCTGTTGAGTATCTTTGCAATTTTAATCTTGTCGCCTGTGAATGTCGTTTGTGTGATCTGAATGTTGAATGCTGAGAATGATTTCATTAGGTAAAACTGTTTTGATTAGATTCCGGCAGTTAGCATGCTTCAACCATCCCATATAACTTGATATGGATTCCCTTTTCGCTCCACGCTTAACTTTTGCCGCGAATCTCTTCTTGATGCTTTTTCGTAAAAGTTTGTGCTTATGAAAATGGACGTATCCTAAAAAATCAATCCCTCTAGACGCAACCGGAAACACCTGATAGTTTCCTTTGACATCCAGCTTTAGATTGTCTTGCAAGTATCCTGATATCTGCCAAAGAACTCGATGCAAATGATCTTTGCTATCGGATAGAATTACGATATCATCAGCATACCGGTAGTAGTACTTTATTTTCAACACCTCCTTAATCCAGTGATCAAAGTATGTCAGGTAAAAATTTGCAAAGTACTGACTTAGATAATTCCCGATCGGCAGGCCGTCGGCGCTGTCAATTATCTCATCAAGCAAGTTTAGTAGATCCTTATCCTTTAATTTCCTACGTAGCATAGACTTTAATGTATCGTGATCAACATTAGGGTAAAACTTCTTAATGTCGATCTTTAAGCAATACTTAGTTGATGATTCATCTCTGAGATCTACTGATAAGCGTCTGGATGCTTTGTGTAGCCCCATGCCTTTGATGCAGGAATAAGTGTCCGTTGTGAATGTTGATACGAATAAAGGTTCTAGAACGTTCATAATTGCATGATGTACAATCCGGTCTGGAAAGTATGGAAGCCGGTACACCTCTCGCTCTTTTGGCTCGAAAACCTTAAACACCTTGTAAGGAGATGTTTTGAATTTCTTATCGAGCAGGTCTTTTTGCAATGCGTAAAGGTTCATGTCTTGGTTTTTCATGTGGTTTTTGACGCTTTGCTGCTTTAACTTACCCTTGGATGCTAATTGGTCGGCGAGATACAGGTTATTGATATCGACTATTTTGTCGAAAAGGTTAGCATGTCTTTTCATAAGCCTCTGTTTTAGTCGGTAGCTTTCGGATTGAATCCTACTAACAACCTTTGTAACATGTTATTTTTTGCAGTGCTTGCAAGGTCCCACCCACGAATATTTTACAGATTGGGAGCTGACATTCGAATTCGAATTATCGTAGTTGTAGTCGTTGAACGAAAAACTGGCTGACGAACCTACAGAAAGCCTATGGGTGGCGACCTATGTCTTTACTAATCGATGACCATTAGGTCACGGTAAATATCTATATGAGTTTGACCGACATATTTGGCAATTTCCCTCGTAGGATAAACGAGGCGGGAGCCGACAAACGAAGCCGAAGCATCGCAGCCGAAGTCGTCGAACGAAAAACCGGCCGACGAACCCACAGAGTTGAACCAAGGATAATACTTGTATACATCCTCATCGGTATAGTCCATGTGTTCTCCACCGTTCAATGCTTTGGAAATAACCTTTAGTTGCTCGTAAGCATAGGTGTCTGCAGATAGACTTTTTCTTGCTTCTGCAAAAGCTTTCGGGTCGATCCCTTGTGAATCGCATGCATCCTCGAAAGTCTTGATATCTTTGAAGGAATCGAACTTCTTTGGCTTCTTAATTGGGAAAGGAAGTTCCACTATATTTTCCTTTAGGTCTTGACCGTTGATGTAGCGGTTGTAAGTATCTAAGAACTGTTTGCCTAGGTACGTGGCCTTTTCCGAATTTTCTACGCAGAGGCGGGAGCCGACACGCGAACCCGAATAAGCGCAGACGAAGACGCGGAACGAAAAACCGGCCGACGAACGAGCGGAGTTAAACCATGGGTAATACCAACGGTCACCTTCATTGTGGCCTAATTGATTTCCTTCTCGAACTGCGAGAACAATTACCTCTAGTTCTTTTTGAGCACGCTGCACATCGTCATCGAATTGTGTGCGGTTGTTGAATGACTCCAAGGATTCACCAGTGTAATCTAGCGCGTCTTGAAGGGTTTTTATATCCGCGTAGGATACTGATTTTTTCTTAGCAAGAGCGATCTGGTCAGCTGTCAATTCGATCTCAACGTCTTTTCCGTTGAATTTAATGATTTGTTTCATTTGATTTTTTTTATGGGTTATTACTTAGTCTTGAAATAGAAAGACCCAGCTTTTTGGCTAGGTCGGGGTTTTGTTCTATGTGCTGATGATGCGGCCAGCATAAGGATTTAAAGAAACGCTTGTCCGTAAGAAATGATCCTAAACGCCCTCGCGCGTGATGCAGGGTCACCTCTCTGCTTTTGCATCCTGGATACATGCAGATAGGATTCTCTTTCAGGAAAACATCGCGTATATTTCGGTAGTGTTTTAGCTGATCGAGTGACTTCTTGGAAAACTGTTTGATCGGTTTCTTAGGCTTGGATATTGGTTTCTTTTTTCTCTGCTTATCGTAGCACCATCCGCACATATTCTTTGCGTATATCTGTCGTAAATTACCACATGATACGCAGGTAGATGTTTTACGTTTTATCATGGCGCGGTGGTAGTTCAGCTTCCTTTATGTAGACGACTGTTTTTGGAGTTCCTTCAGTGTAAACTTTAGCCGACATGACATGAGATATATAACTGTCGTCCTTCCAGAATATTCCGGTAAGAGCGTCGAAAACGAACTTTTCTAAGTTGTCAATGTCCGGCTTTGAAGTGTGGTAGTTGCCTACGTTCGGCTTTAGCTTGTTTGAATTCTTACCGGTTCCATAATGGTGTTTTGGTCGAGCAAAGTAGAATGTAATCTGTACGAATAATGCGACGTTAAGGGGAACTGTAGGAGCCTTGACTTGTGCAATCTGGGCAAACGTAGCCTTGTCGCCGGCTGATGGATCGTAGTTAAACCCGCGACCCATCCGGTGACGCTTTAATGCTTTAGGATCTCCTAATACTTCGAAGTCAATCATCGGAACCTCCTACAATTAATTCGATTAGCTGATTTAGGCTTACCTCGGTAGGATGATTAACCGGACAAGCAATCATCCCAAACTTGCCTTTACGGAAAACAAGGATATCGTTTCCGTTATCGTAATTCCGATGGTAATGATCCTCAATGGTCATACGTTCGCGCTCTATTCGCTTGACTGCCTCTTGTAGCATTTCGTGTCCGTAGATTGCTACATGTACGTTTTTGAATGTTTTTTGCATAAATAATTTTTAATCGGTTAGTAAATCTGTTATTTCCGCGTCCATTTCTATCAGTTCCTTGAACCAATTTGTAAGCGCTATCTGCAGTGATTCTTTGTAAACGAGCTTTACACCATCGCTACCTTTTTCCAGATTGTTTGCCTGATCCATAATCTTGGATATTCGCTTTCTTTCATTGGGCCGCTGTATCTGTTCGTTTTTCAACTTTTCGATAGCGATTATTTTTCCTTGCTCCAGGTATTCCTTTTGTCTTTCCGGCGACAACTCGAATAGATTGAGTTTTTTGGCCGCCACCTTGTACAGGTAGTTACCGTGATCCTCATATCTACCGGATGATTTGAACTTTTCAAAAGCGGATTTCAAAAGGATCTTATCTTGCTCTAAAACTTCGGATTCCGTAGGCTCTTTGATTTCATCATGTCTGACTATAGCTTGCTTTGCTAAATTTGCCCTGTTTTGGCTTGCGTAGTGAGTTTTTATGAAATTTGTGAACGTGACTACATTTAATCCAAAATAGTCGCCGTAATCGCCTAAAATTCCTTTTTCTATTGCTATCGGTATCTCACCTATCCGAATGAATGGGCAATGCTCCAAAACCATATCGATCAAGTTGTTTACAATATGATCCATGTCGCTAGGTATAACCATCTGCCCCTTATCCTTGAAAGCTTTGTTTACACAGGTCATCAGCACGGTGTCAAGATCAATTTTTTCAACTTGCCAAATCTGGGCTGACTTCATAGCTTCAATCTGCCTGTCTATCGAGGTGGCTGGGAGATTGCTTTTGTCGTATCTAGTTATTTGATTTTGCATACTTGTCGATTAATGATTGTTGCATAGCCTCTGTTGCGTTTACCTTTTGCTCTTTGTCCGGTGGCGGCTTTGTGATTGGTGTTCGTCCTCGCCTAATTTCCGATGCTATCCAGGATGCACAGTATCTTTTAAACTCCTGTTCCGTTTCCGAATCCTTTCCGGTGGCCGACATGTGTAAGCAGAATGCATCGAGCCATTCCAAAACCTCATCAGGTTTAAGGCTGTTTTTCATCCCAATGCTTTGCAACCACGTTGCGTGACCGGCGCAACCTTCCTTTAATTTTTCAATCGGAATTTTTTTAGTATAAAAATTTTGTGTGTGTGATCGCTTATTATCACTCACACTATCATTTACATTTACACTTACATTAACACTATCATTTACATTTACATTATCATTTACAGCGATTTCTGCGATGTTCTGCGATCGCAAAGTATCAGTATGCGATGTTCTGCGACGCTCTGCGATTTTTTCCGCTTGATCTAGTGTTACGTGGTTGTCTGAAACTGATTGCCAAAGATCATTATGCCAGCGCTTTAGGTTGCCCATTCTACCAGCAATCGACTTGTTTTCTTTTGATGTTTCCCACTTCTTAAGGTCTCGCTTTAGCGTGGTTTTTATTTGAATAAACAAGATGTTGACGATGGGATCGTCTGATTTTGGATCTTCGTCGTTGACGTAAGCGAATATGTGCTTGATAAGTTTACCTGCCTTATCGTCTGGTAAGCTTTCAAAAACATCTTTCCAGTCGGCGTAGGCAAGGAATGATTTTTTGCCTTCTGCCATACGCTACTCCTTTCTTTTAATATTTGAAGGTGGGTTGTAAGCCACGAGCTTTAGCTTTATGTCTACCGGATCGATGTACGAAAGTATTGCCTGATGGCCTTGATCGGATACTGATTCGAAGTATTTATCGGCTTCTTTTTTTGTTCTTAGCCTAGCAGGTTGTGAGCTGTGGCTAGGAGCAACTATGCGATAAGGATATGAATAATCCTCTTCGGACAATTTGTTTTTTGATTTACTCATTTTCTATTTCGGTTAGTTCCTGTTCTAGTTCTTTGATTTTGGATGTGATGACCTGGCGCTTGTGGTCTTTTGACATAATAGGCTTGATGATCGTTTCGATGATCTTGTTAATACCTTCGGTGATAATCGGTAGATGTTTTCCCTCGAAAAACAACCTAGTAGTTATCAAAGGATCTCCTTTCGAGATTACGAGCTCTAAGTGATCATCCGTGAAAAAGTGAGAGTCAAGATTTATTGTTTGCTTCCTGATTGTCAGCTTCGTTTCCTTGTCTATTGGCAGGAAAAGAGGAGTATCTATGTACTCTACCGCCGGAAAAACTTCATTCTTTAGAAGTTCAACTATTTTTTCTAGTTCCTTCATGGTATCTATTTCGTTAGGGTAGGGGATGTAAATTCCAAGGTGGGCGCCTATGCACCAGATCTCTTCTAGAAATTCTAAAAACTGTTTGTTAGTAAATGATCCGGCGCTGGGCCAACCTGTAAGGGTTTTTATTATTGAGTGAGTGTCGCTATCGGATAACACCTGAAACCCTACTGACATGTTAAGGACTGTTCTTATCATTGGCAAGCATACGCCACGGTAGTACTTATGAAGTTCCCATGATGCCATCGCAAAGCCTTAAAATTGTATTCAGGTAGACAGACTTGGAAACTTCATCCGTAGCGTTTTTTAGGCGAGTAGCGTAATCCTTGATTAGCTCTGCGGCCCTACTGTCGGATATTTTAAAATCTTCCATCCTAGATGTTGTATTGCGGTTTGTCGATTGGATAGATCCCGTTGTGACTTCGGTACTCGTAAGACTTTAGCCAGCTGTTAGTGGATAGACAATCTTCAAAGTCTCCGCAAAGCCTTTTGAATTCAGACTTTCCATATTCAATAAGTGACTTCATTAGAAGATGAACGGAAACGTTCCCTTTTTTGTCTACCGCGATGATGTAGTAGTCTTTATCCTGATCGATAGCTTCCAGATACATTCCTCCTTGAAGCCACAAGCATCTACTAAGTATTTCCCTTTGAACTTTCTTAGGATCAGCGTCTGGCATTGATTTGAGATCGACGACATAATCTTCTCCCTCCGCATCAAGAAAAGACAGGAACTTAAATCCGTGTCGCTCCCAGTCTACTCGCTTTTCCTTAAAAAGAGCCGAATCAAGTAACGCCTTGCTTTGTTCGTTTGATAAAACGGAAATAGCCATTTCTACAGCTGACGTGTAAATGCTGTTGCTAACAACTGTTTTGTCTTTTGAAGATTCCAGAAAAGCATTGTATGTAGCTTTTCCATCCTTTGTCCTGCGATCGCACTCTGGAGCGATGGCATAAGTTTTATCAAAGTTTTGAGGTTCCAGAACTAAGCAGTGCAGCACCTTGCCCAAAAGAATGCTATCGGTGTCATCGGTACCAAAAAGCTTGTAGTTAACAAAGTGTTTTGGAGACTTCCGAAAATTGGAAAGGGAAGAGTAGGACAAGTATAGCTCGCCACGCTGATACTTATCCTCCATGGTAGTTACATACGCTTCCTTGATAGCTATGTAATCAGGGTTTAATTCAAATACGTTCATAACTAAGATTTGGGTTTATAGTTCTTTTCAGCGGATTGTAGCACGGTAAGTTTTGCGGGTGGGATAAAAATGTTACTTCCTTGTATTTTGGAGATAACATCTTTTTCGCCTTTGTTTATTTTAAACAAAGCACTTTCAAACTGCTTATCATTAATCGTTTTAGGCTGATTGATATTAGTGGGCTCAGGTTCTTTCGGCTTCTTGTCATCCTGATCCGTAGAGAGTGGTTTACGCTCTGGATTATCGATGTCATCCTGATCCGTAGGGATGTGGAAGTATTTCAGAATAAAATAACGCTCCCCGTATGTCATAGCGGATCCTACGCCTTTATCCCAATCGTTTTGACCGTTGGCCCCAAAACTGTTCTCATCCTTTTCACCGGTGTCGACATCAACCCAGGTGAATTTCATCATCACTTTGGATAGGATCTCGGATTTAGGCTTTTCGTAGGTTGTACCGATGCCCGTCCTGTAGTCTATCCGCTCGTTTTCGATAGAAATGATCTCCTGCTTTAGAAGTACGCCAAGATCATCCATTTTAGCGCGCACAGTGGATAGAACTTTCTCTCCGGACACATAATCATATCCGTGGCCTTTCTTGTCTTTAGCGAAGCCGCGAACCGATTTCTGAATCTCGTGTAGTTTGTTGTATATTCCCATAGCTATACCGGATTAACAATATGTTGACCTAAAACATAGCAGGCAAATGCAGCGAAGAATATTATTACAACTGCTATTGACCCACCTATGAGCATCGAAGCAAACTCTTTTTCGGCATTGTCGAGGTACATCCACCAAAGCTCTACTCGTCTTTTTGCGTTTCTAAATTTCCTTTTCATTTCGTTTAATAAATTGGTGAAAACTCTTATTAGCTAATTCTATTACCTTTTTGTGATCGAAGTAGGTAGTGCTTCGCTTTCCGTTTTGGCAAGCGGGCCTGAGCATGCCGGCCGATATCCACTTTCTAGCGCGCTCCGCTCCGTAGTACTTGTAAAGCTCGGTTCGATTTATTTGGGGCTTAGCCAGGATATCATCTATACGCTGCTCTCGGACTATCAGCATTGCAAACTCCTTGAGCTTGTCAATGTTAGATACTGTTATTTCGTCATCCATATGCTGAATTATTTTGATGTCAATAGAAAAGCCCGACTGTTCGCCGGGCTGGACTTCGGTTTCTGGTCGTAGGCACGTCAAACCGAAAAAGGTTGCCTGTCAAGTTGTGGAGAGAGCAGGATTCGAACCTGAAGTTGCGTGCTATTCGGATACTATTCACACGTCACGGGCGTTTCAACTTATAACCCTCATTGCGTCTACCAATTCCGCCATCTCTCCGCTGTTTCATTGTTTCCAAATCATCAGTATAGGTACACACCTATATACAGCTTATTTGTGCCCGTACCACTATTTCAAGGTTGAGGGTTTGAGTCGATCCTAGTATCGTGATTGTACTTGCAACAATCTGGTCGGTGCTTTAAACCTGCACACGGTTTATAAAGAGCGAGTGTTTTGGGATTGGCTAGGGAGTCGAACCCCAACTAAGCCACCTAACGGCGCCAATCTTTTGCTAAATTTTAAGGCATAGCTATCGCCTGACAGGTAGTTTTTGAACCTGTAATTGATTGATATTTATGTGGTTTTGCTTTTTAAGTTAGGACTGATGGGACGTTGTTATGTCGGGTTGCCCACTCCCTGCGCATCATGGTTTTGAATTCGTCCCAAGACCTGACATACCCCTTTTCGATATCTCTGCATGCATCGCGCTCCAGCTGCTGTAGATCTTCCTGCTGCTCAGGGGTGGCTGAGTTACGACGGTCCCGTGCATGCTCGTTGAATACTACGAAGTTCAAAATCTTACCGACCTCGCGAAAGTCGGTTTCTTTGAATCTTCCAAGTAAGGAACATAGCTTGTTGTAGAAGTCGCCTGATAGTTTACGATGCTGGATAAGTTCGTCGTAAACGAATTTGATGACATGGTACTCGAATTTCGGATTAAGCCACATTGCAAACTTGATGAAAAGGTATGGGTGCATCCATGTACCGCCGTTTTTTCCGCGTGATTTTAAATAGGCGGAATTCCGCGTATTTAATTTTTCTTCATTTAGAAGAACTTCAATAAATTCTTTGGTTTGTTTGTTTTCGAAAAAGTGCTTTATCTCCTTTTTCATACCGCTGCTTTTATTCCATTGCTTAAGTAGAGTTGTGGCATCAAACATCGAATCTTTAGTGCGCTGCACTACATCGAAGTCGTTAAGTTTCCTTACTATGTTGGCGTTAGTTTTCATTATGCAGTCCTTCCAACAAAGGTTAGTAATTCGTTGTTTTCTCCCTTTTTTGTCCAAACCCTAAATCTTTTATTTGTATGAGATTTAAAGCGGTACTGCAGCTGTCTTGCGTATGAGGGCTTTGCATCAACCTTAAATGCTTCATTTATAGACATATCGTCCATTAGCTTATTAAGGCTTTGTTTTTCTTCAATTTTTGGCATGTGTACTCTCTCCATAATAATACTAATACGTTACAATTCTATGACAAACATTAGTAATACACTTTGTACATTTGCACCACATGATGGGAATAATGTTAGTGATTTACTATCTGAACAATACAAAATTACTAACTATTAGTAATCATCCAAAATTTTAGTGCTAATAATTAGTAATTATTTTTTATATGCTTGAATATCAGGGAGAAAAATTTAGTAGTTGGATCAAAAAACATCTAAAGGAAACTGGATTAACCGCTGTTGACGCAAGGGAAAAGCTAGGAATTAGCAATACAGCATACTACAGCCTGTTTAAAAGCAAAAATTTATCAAGAGAGAGTGTAAACCGGATTGTTTCCGCTTTCAAGGTGTCCGAAGAGGAGATTTGGGGAGATGATCTATCTAAGTCGAACGCTAAGCCAGCATTATTCAAGGGTACTGGGCAACCTAACATGTGGGTGGTGCCAGTGAAAGCCCAGGGAGGGTTTTTAGAAGGATATGGAGACAGTGTTATACTGGAGCAGAACATAGAAAAGGTTTACTTTCCGTTTGTTGGGCAAGAGTGCTTTGCGTTCGAGATCGATGGGCTGAGCATGGTTACCGAATACATGCCCGGAGAATATTTTGTAGGCAGCCCTATAGAAAACTTCAAACACATGGTAAAAGGGAAGGTCTACGTGTTTCAAACAGTAGACGGAATAATTCTAAAAGAATTTGTTAAAATAGAAGAAGATAATATCTATCTTAGATCACAGAACGAAGATTATAACCCTGTTAAGCCAATTTACTTGAAAGAGGTGAAGCGGGTATATCAACGCGAAATGATCATTAAAAACTAACCAATCTATTATGAAGAAAATGTTTTTTTACTTTATAGTATTGCTAGCGGTTTCGTATTCCTGCTCTAAGGGATGTACGTACAACGGCAAACCGCTTAAAGTGGGTCCGCAAGGCGGGTGTTACTATGTTACTGATAATGGTAATAAGGAATATGTTGATAGATCAGCTTGTAATTGTGATTAATCCAAATAAAATATGAGAATCTTAACAATATTGATTTGTAGTGTTCTTTTTTCTTGTTCTAAAGACGACAAAGACATTCAAGGAACTTGGCACACTATCAACTACGGTGAAGCTACATACCCCCATGTGGTTTTTGATAGCGGGGATGTAAAAATAATAACATCGGAATCAGGATCGGGATGGTCTGGAAGCTACTCGATATCAAACAACCAAATTCTAATGAAGCAAGAAGGGAGTAGCGGTAATTACAGATTTTCTTTTGATCTTAATGGAGATAAGCTATACATGAAAAATTTAGGCGAAGTAACACTAACTTTTCCGTACCACGAATTTAATCTAGGTAGATAAATCCTGGTTAAGATCAAAACTATTTAGGGATATTCTATAAAAATAGGATTGGGTAAAAAATACTGTTTTATAAAAGATTTACATGTTTTTACGCATAATTATAAAAAACTGTAAATAAGGTCTTTATATGCTTGTTGAAAAGGGTTCGAATCCCTCTCTCTCCGCTGAAAGCTTCAATTCAAAAGATTGGAGCTTTTTTTGTGTCCAGCGTTGTTCACATGTTCGCTGAGGGATGAGAACCCTGAGGTTCGATCCGAAGGAGGTTTAGGGCCTGGTGCGGGGTAGTGGGGCTAAACCAATCCCTCTCTCTCCGCTGAAAGCTTCAATTCAAAAGATTGGAGCTTTTTTTGTCCAGCGTTGTTCACATGTTCGCTGAGGGATGAGAACCTTTGGGTTCGATCCGAAGGAGGTTTAGGGCCTGGCGCGGGGTAGTGGGGCTAAACCAATCCCTTTCTCTCCGCGATCAACTAGAAGCGTTTAGCTAAAAAGTTAGAATTTTCTTTTTCTGCTACTTACAATCCGTAAGATAATAGAATAAATTAGAATTTAAAGTCAATTGGCAGCGTTTATGCCACAGCTTTGGCAGCGCTTTGAAACGCCAATATCATAGCTCTTACTACAGTGTAGTTTTTTGTTTTTTGTGGGGTTTTAGCATTAGGGTGTTAATTCTGCGCTGGCAGAGTTATTTAAGCTCCTATTTAAAGCAAGGTATTTAGTGGGGATTGATAAAAATAATTATGACGATGTGGCAGAGAAAAAATGAGAAGGGTTTATACTACAAGTACTTTTAGCGTTTTTTGATCGCGCCGTCTCCACAGCGATCAAAATCAAATTTTTCACTTTCCAGTTCCTGCGACTAAAGTGAAAATTCTTTACCTCACATAGAAGGAATTTTTTAAATGTCTCCATATCATGAGTTGCTGGTTTGGATTATCCTGCTTCCGATTACCGGGTAAAAGCCTCCTTTAAACATTATTACTCCTTTAAAAAACATTTGTAGCATTCTGTGGGAAGCAATACCACTACTTTTATCCTAGATTTTGGATACATCTAATTGGGTTCTGAATCTATTATAAACTGAAGTAAAGGTAAACCTATAAAATTCCGACGAATGATAAGAAACAAATGGATGTATGCTATTGTACTATTATTTATGTGCATCCATTCCGGGGCGCAGCATACGGCGACTCCAAACTTTATAAACATCCAGCCAAAGGAGGGAGACATTCCGCTTGTTAGCAATAGTGTAGCGACTGCCGTTCTGTTTGATTCTCACGACCATCAGGGAGTGTTGCGGGCGATAAAGACATTGCAGGAAGATTTTAGCCGTTTGGGCGCCTCGCCGGGCGATGTACATGCACCGCATCGTATTATAATAGGTACGCTGGGATCGTCAGCGTATATAGACAAATTGATAGCATTGAAGAAGATTGATGGTGGAGAATTATTTGGGGCTACCGAAAAGTTTATTATTCAACATGTTGCTGAACCTGGCGAAGGTATTGCTTCAGCGATTGTCATTGCAGGAAGCGACAAGCGAGGTACCATCTATGGGATATATGAGCTTTCCAGACAGATGGGAATATCGCCATGGTATTACTGGGCCGATGTGCCTGTCATAAAACAGGCTAACCTCTATTTCAATCCTGGCATCTATACGGCTGGTGAGCCGAAAGTCCGTTATCGTGGTATTTTTCTTAACGACGAAGCTCCGGCCTTATCAGGCTGGAGTAAAGCAACTTTCGGCGGCTTCAATAGTCAGTTTTACGAAAAGGTGTTTGAGTTGCTGTTGCGGCTGAAAGCCAATTTTTTATGGCCCGCTATGTGGGGTAGTGCATTTTATGACGATGATCCCGCGAATGGTGCGTTAGCCGATGAGATGGGCATTGTAATAAGTACCTCTCATCATGAGCCCATGGCGCGGGCGCAGCAGGAATGGAAACGTCATGGCAACGGCGGGAGCTGGGACTACACGAATAATTCGGATGGCCTAAGATCCTTTTGGCGAGGGGGTATGGAGCGAACTAAAAACTGGGAGACAGTCGTGACCCTTGCTATGCGGGGCGATGGCGACGAGCCGATGAGCGAAGAACAAGATGTAAAGCTATTGCAACAGATTGTTAAAGATCAGAGAAAAATTATTGCAGAGGTTACCGGAAAAAAAGCAGAGCAAAAACCACAGGTATGGGCGCTTTATAAAGAGGTGCAAGACTACTACGATAAAGGTATGCGCGTTCCTGAGGATGTTACGCTTTTATTTTGCGACGACAACTGGGGTAACGTCCGTAAGCTGCCCGCGCTGGATGCAAAACCAAGAAAAGGCGGCTATGGTATGTATTACCATTTCGATTACGTCGGCGCACCACGTAATTCGAAGTGGGTAAATGTCAGTCAAATACAACGTGTTTGGGAGCAGATGAACCTGACCTACAGACATGGGGTAAATCGCATATGGGTAGTCAACGTCGGCGACTTAAAACCGATGGAATTTCCCATCTCTTTCTTCTTGGACATGGCTTGGGATCCCGATCGCTTTCATGCAACAAATCTATTATCCTATACGAAAGATTGGGCCGAACAACAATTTGGAAAAGCGCATGCGCACGAGATTGCCCGGCTTTTGGATTTATATACGAAATATAACCATCGCGTTACGCCTGAATTGCTTGATCACAGAACATTTAGCCTCAACCATTACAACGAGTTTCAACAGGTGGTGGATGCTTATAAAGACCTCCTACTGGACGCGATGCGCCTGTATAACATGCTCCCGGATGCACAGCGCGATGCTTACGACCAATTGGTTCTTTTTCCGATAAACGCATGTGCGAATTTGTACGAAATGTACCTAGCAAAAGCAAAAAATGATTGGTATTACCAACAAAAAGACCTGCGTGCCAACTACTGGGCAGATCAAGTAAAATTAGCATTTGGTCGCGATTCTTTACTGACAGATCACTTCAACAATCGCATTGCCGGTGGTAAATGGAAACATATGATGGATCAAGTTCGCATTGGCTATACGAGCTGGAACGATCCCGCTCGAAGCATTATGCCAAAGATACATTACGTAGATAGTACCCTGCACACGCGTGACAAGATTTTCATAGAAAAAGACGGAGTGGTAGCTATCGAAGCCATGAATTTCCATGATGCGAAAACGTCCAACGGTATCGTATGGACAGAGATTCCGAATCTAGGGAAAACCCATTCTGCAGTAACTACCATGCCGGTTACCCATAAGCTTGGTGATGATACTTATCTCGAGTATAAAATGGCCATATCAACCATAGGAGAGGGTAAACTTATGGTATTGACATCGCCAACGCTAAACTATAATGCCAACCAAGGTCTCCGCTATGCTGTATCGATAAATGGGGGAGCGGAGCAGGTTATCAACATTAACGGACACTACCGGGGAGAGCTCGGACAATGGCAAGCAAGAAGAATTATAGAAAATCAGAGCACACATCAATTTTCGCAAGCCGGCGAGTACAGCGTTAGGATCCGTCCGCTAGAACAGGGAATTGTGATCCAAAAGATCATATTGGACATGGGCGGACGCAAACCCTCTTATTTAGGCCCGCCGGAAAGCAAACAAAAAGATACCTTATTGAACCCAGCTAAACCATGATAACAACAAAGAGCACACAAAAAGTATCTTTCGCAGAAAAAGTAGGATACAGTCTTGGAGACGGCGCTGCCAACCTCGTTTTTCAGATGATGATGATGTTTCAGCTCTTCTTTTATACCGATGTCTTCGGTATAAAAGCGACTGCTGCTGGTATGATCTTGCTGGTTGTCCGGTTATCGGATGCATTTATCGATCCGTTAGCCGGCATACTGGCCGACCGTACCCAAACAAAATGGGGTAAATATCGGCCATGGATTCTGTGGACCTCCCTTCCATTTTCCGTTTTTTTCGTGCTATCATTTACCACACCCGACATCAATGAAAAAGCGAAGATATGGTATGCCGGTATAAGCTATACGATATTAATGGCTATGTATTCGTTCAATAATACACCCTACGCATCATTAGGCGGTGTAATGAGCAGCGATATTCGCGAGCGAACCAGTATATCATCGATTAGATTTGTAACGGCAACTATAGCCACGTTTGTCGTTCAAGGGTTAACCTTACCGTTGGTTAGCAAATTTGGACAAGGAAATGCTGAAAAAGGTTGGTTTTGGACTATTACGCTTTACGCTACAGTTGGTTTGGTCCTACTTATGATTGCTTTCTTGTCCGCTCGCGAACGAATAGCGCCGCCACCCGGCCAAAAGCCATCGGTAAAGCAAGATTTTAAGGATATCGTATCCTGCCTGCCTTGGCGATCGATGTTTGTCCTCACTTTATTTCTCTTTGTTACACTTGCCATGTGGGGCAGTGCCATGTCTTACTATTTTAACTACTACGTGGATAAAGGTGCACTTTTCGACCTATTGTCTAAAATTGGATTGACGAGTTCCTTAAATACCACGGAAGGGAGCTGGCAAAAGCTTTTGGACGCGTTTGGTCTCATTGTGTACCGAGAAGAACAGGTGTTTGCTGTAGGATTCAGCTTGTTCAACATGATCGGACAGTTGGTAACACTGGTCGCTGTTGTTGCCCTTTCTCAATTTTTAGCAGGACTATTCGGTAAAAAAAAGGTTTTCATTATTTGTTTAGCACTCACCGCATTATTTACCGCGCTATTTTTCTTTATTCCTGCCCACCGAATCGACTGGATTTTTACCGTAAATATTTTAAAAAGCCTGGCCTATGCCCCGACCATACCTTTGTTATGGGCGATGATGGGCGACGTTGCCGACTATTCCGAATGGAAAAACGGCCGTCGTGCAACCGGTTTTGTGTTCGCAGGAATTGTTTTTGCGCTTAAAGCAGGACTGGGCATTGGGGGTGCTTTATGTGGCGGCCTCATCGATGCCTTTGGTTTTTTACCCAATGTGCCCCAAAGTGAAACAAGCCTTTACGGCATTCGGCTAGTTGCAAGTTTAGTGCCTGCTACAACGTTTTTAGTAGGAGTACTAGCCCTCCTTTTTTACCCGATATCGAAGAAGTTCAACGAAGATATACAAGTCGAATTGATGCTGCGCCGCTCATCCGAAACAACTGCCAAAACACGCTTAAATGAAAATTAATATATGAATCTATCTAAAACATTAGCACTCCTAGCTGCGGCAGTCCTTGCTATAGGCTGTATGGCGACGAAACCACCGTATCGTCAAGCAGGGGCAGATCATTCGCTGAAAGAAGCTTATTCCGATAAATTTTTCATCGGCACCGCCCTCAATCTCACGCAGATTAAGGGTCGGAATCCGAAAGCGTTGGAGGTGCTGGAACGTCATTTCAATTCTATCGTTGCAGAAAATTGTATGAAAAGTATGTACTTGCAACCGAAGGAAGGTGAATTTTTCTTTGATGACGCGGATGCCTTTGTTGCACTAGGCGAGAAGAACAATATGCATATCGTCGGCCATACGCTGATCTGGCATTCCCAGACACCATCTTGGTTTTTTGTCGATAAAGATGGACAACAGGTGTCGCGCGAGGTGCTGATCGACCGCATGAAACAGCACATAACAACCGTGGTGTCTAGATATAAAGGTCGGATCCATGGATGGGACGTGGTCAATGAGGCCGTGCTTGATAACGGTGAATGGCGTAAAAGCAAATTCTATGAAATCATTGGGGAGGATTTTGTTCGTCTCGCCTTCGAGTTTGCACACGCGGCAGATCCCAATGCCGAACTGTACTACAATGATTATTCCACGGCAAACCCTACCAAGCGAAATGGTATCGCGCGTATGGTCAAACAGGTCTTGGATCAAGGCGGTCGGGTGCATGCGATTGGTATGCAGGAACACCATGGGTTAGATAACCCTCCCTTAGAAGAGGTAGAACAGACGATACTAACCTTTGCCGGTTTGGGCACCAAGGTGATGGTTACCGAGATGGACATTTCGGTGTTGCCGCACGCTAGACCGAATATGGGTGCTGAAATCAGTGAAACCTACGCATATCGCGAGGCTCTCAACCCTTATACGAAAGGTTTGCCAGACTCAGCAATGCAAGCACTGGGAGATCGATACACCGAGTTTTTTAAACTGTACCTGAAACACCAAGATAAGATTACACGGGTCACCATGTGGGGCATCAGCGATGCGGATTCCTGGAAAAATGGTTTTCCAATCCGAGGACGCACGGACTACCCGCTGTTATTTGACAGGGCGTACGAGCCTAAGCCCTTCGTCAGTGAATTAGTGACTTTAGCCAAAAATAAATGACTGTATAACGATCCAAATGATATGAGCAATTCTCATTACTTATTCCCAGCAGATTTTATGGCCGATCCATCGGCGCACGTTTTTGAAGACAAGCTATATATTTATCCATCTCATGATCGAGAAAGTGGTAAACCCGAAAACGACGACGGCGACCATTTCGATATGCGGGATTACCATGTGTTCTCGCTAGAAGAGGTGGGCGGTAAAGTGACCGATCACGGCAGCGTGCTTGCGCTGGAAGATATTCCCTGGGCAGGTCGGCAATTATGGGATTCAGACGTCGCACACTGCGATGGAAAGTATTACATGTATTTTTCCTTAAAAGATCAAACCGATATCTTCCGCCTTGGGGTAGCCGTAAGCAACACGCCTTATGGTCCATTTGTTCCCCAGGATGATCCTATTCGAGGTAGTTATAGCATAGACCCTTGTGCATTTCAAGATTCCGACGGTCGTTACTATTTGTATTTTGGTGGCATCTGGGGTGGACAATTGCAGTCTTATCGCAATAACAAGCTGTATCCCTCTGGTTTACTTCCACATTTCCATGAGCCTGCACTGACACCAAAAGTAGCGCGCCTGGGCAAAGACATGCTGCAGTTTGCTGAAGAGCCTCAGGATCTGCTGATCGTGGACGAGCAGGGCGAACCACTGAAGCAGGGCGATACAGAACGGCGGTTTTTTGAGGCTTCGTGGATGCATAAATATCAGGACAAATACTATTTTTCGTATTCTACAGGAGATACGCATCAGATCGCGTATGCCATTGGAGAGAGTCCTTACGGACCATTTACCTATCAAGGCGTTGTGCTGACTCCCGTTGTGGGCTGGACTACCCATCACAGCATCGTCGAGTACAACGGTACGTGGTATCTTTTCTACCATGATTCGGTGCCATCTGGCGGTAAAACATGGTTACGCAGCATGAAAATGGTGGAGTTAAGTTATGACGAGCAAGGACGTATTAAAACTATTGAGGGACAATAGCCTATGTTTCGAATACAGCTTTTTGTTTTTTTTCTATATGTATGGCCCTTTTCCGCTAGGTCGGAAGATGGTAGCAGGCTATGGCTTCGTTATGATCCGGTAAGCGATGTGGTCGCACAAAGGCGCACCGTTCAAGTAAATCAAAAGCACGAAACCGCGCTATTGGCACAGCATGAGCTGAACACTTACTGGAGGGGCACGTCTATCCAATTGAACGTGGATCAAAAAGAAGCGAAGCTGAAAGAAGGTTACCGTATTAGTTTTTCCGCTGGTGCTATTCGGGTTACAGCAGCAAGACCCGTAGGGTTGCTGTACGCGGCCTATCATCTTCTGCGATTGCAGGAGACAGTTGGCGAAATTGATCCATTACCAATCGAAGAGATACCCAGCTATGATATCAGGATACTGAATCATTGGGATAATCTTGATGGCTCGATCGAGCGTGGCTATGCTGGACGATCTTTGTGGAAATGGACAGAACTCCCAGACAAAATTTCGCCTCGTTATACCGAATATGCGCGTGCTAATGCGTCGATTGGGATCAATGCCACCGTGCTAAATAACGTGAATGCCTCGCCATACATTTTAAATACGGCTTATTTAGAAAAGGTGAGGGCTCTGGCCGACATTTTTCGCCCATACGGAATCCGCGTATACCTTTCCGTCAATTTTTCATCGCCGGTGATTTTGGATGGACTGAAGGATGCTGATCCCTCTAGGCTAGAGGTGCAAGACTGGTGGAAAAAAAAGGTGAAGGAAGTGTATAAACTCGTGCCAGATTTTGGTGGTTTTCTTGTGAAGGCAAATTCTGAAGGGCAACCGGGCCCCCAAGATTATGGACGTACCCATGCCGAGGGAGCGAATATGTTGGCTGATGCACTAAAACCATTCGGAGGCATAGTGATGTGGCGTGCCTTTGTGTACAGCCCAACGTCCGAAGACCGCGCGAAACAAGCCTATTTGGAGTTCGTACCACTTGATAAGGCGTTTCGGGACAATGTTATTGTACAGATCAAAAACGGTCCTATCGACTTTCAGCCTCGCGAACCCTTTAATCCGCTGTTTGGCGCTATGCAGCATACATCACAGATGGTCGAATTTCAGATTACGCAAGAGTACCTCGGATTTTCCAATCATCTCGCTTATCTAGCACCGTTATTCAAAGAAACCCTAGACAGCGATACATACGGGCGTGGAGCAGGCTCAACCGTCGCCAAGGTCACGGACGGCACATGGCACCCAAAACGGGTTAGTGCCATCGCTGCCGTCGCTAACATTGGCGAAGACCGTAACTGGACCGGACATGATTTCGCGCAGGCCAATTGGTATGCCTTTGGCCGACTTGCCTGGCGACACGAGCTATCATCCGAACAGATCGCGGAGGAATGGATCAAACTGACGTTCCATACAGATGAAACGTTCATCCGGTCGACCAAAGAGATCATGATGCCCTCCCGCGAGGCTGTAGTCAACTACATGATGCCATTGGGCCTACATCATATCTTTGCTTTCGACCATCATTATGGTCCCGAGCCTTGGGGAGACCGTAAGGGCGGCCGAGCCGACTGGATGCCTTGGTACTATCATAATGCAGACAGTATCGGCATTGGTTTTAATAGAACCGATACCGGTAGCGATGCTGCCGGCCAATACCATGCTCCAATAGCTGAAATTTATGGAGATCGAACGCTATGCCCGGAAAATCTCCTGCTTTGGTTTCATCACGTTCCTTGGGATTATCGCATGCGGAGCGGTCGGACGCTTTGGGAGGAACTATGTGAACATTATGATCGAGGCGTAAAGCAGACACGTAGATTTCAAGAAAGTTGGGATAGACTTGAGCATCACGTTGATCAACCCCGCTTTCTGGCGGTGCAATCCAAGTTGAAGATACAGGCTAAAGACGCCATGTGGTGGAAAGATGCCTGTCTCTTGTACTTCCAAACTTTCTGTAAAAAGCCGATCCCGTTTCATATCGAAAGGCCCATACATGCCTTGGATGATCTAAAAAAGATCAAGCTTCAACTGACCCATCATAATTAATCCAGACTATTCAACACATCAATTTCCATCAACATTATGCTAGAAAAAACAGACAAATTAAGAAATAAAATAGGAAAGTGGTCTTGTCTATTCGTCTTTACCTTATGCTATTCCTGCCAAGGCAGCAGCAATAATCATACAAAAATGGCCTCTGCCGTCGATAGCGATGGTCCACTTTTCAGTCATTTTAACTACGTAGGTAATGATACGGTGTACAACGCAAATCCGCTTTCCCAAGATGCGTTCTATAGCCCGATCTTACAAGGATGCTATCCCGATCCAAGTATCACCCGAAAAGGTGAAGACTATTATTTAGTGAATTCCTCGTTCGCCATGTTTCCCGGCGTGCCTATCTTTCACTCTAACGATCTAGTCAATTGGACGCAGATAGGTCACGTACTTGACCGCGAATCACAACTCCAAGTAGCCACTGCCGGTATTAGTGAAGGGATCTATGCACCAGATATCAGTTACAATAAGCATAACGACACCTTCTATATGATTACGACACAGATCGCTTCTGGCATAGGAAATATGGTGGTCAAAACCAACGATCCAAAAAGAGGAAATTGGTCGGATCCCATCAAACTGAATTTTGGAGGCATTGACCCCTCGTTGTTTTTCGATGAGGATGGTAAAGCTTACGTTGTACACAACGATGCACCAGATGATGGCGAAGAGCAATATAAGGGACACCGGGTCATCAAAATTTGGGAATACGATCTAGCGAAAGATCAGGTAGTTGCAGGTAGCGATAAAATTGTCGTGAATGGCGGCGTTGATATTCGTAAGCAACCTATTTGGATTGAGGCACCACATATCTACAAGAAAAACGGAAAATACTACCTGATGTGTGCCGAAGGAGGAACTGGTGCTAACCATAGCGAGGTGATATTTATAAGTGATCAGGTAAGTGGTCCCTATTCGCCAGCGCCGAACAACCCGATTCTTTCCCAGCGCCATCTGGACAAAGGTAGGCCAAACCCTGTGGAATGGGCGGGGCACGCCGATCTCGTACAGCAGCATAATGGGGAATGGTATGGTGTATTTTTAGCGGTAAGGCCTAATACAGCACAACGGGTGAATACGGGTCGGGAAACGTTTATCCTACCTGTGGATTGGTCCGGTAAGTGGCCGACTTTTGAAGGGGGCATGGATCCGCTCAAACCAGCTATTCGTATGCCCAACGGCGTCAAGAATAAACAAAATACGGAATCATTCTTTCCAAATGGAAACTTTACCTTCTTTGATCGACTAACAGCAGGCAAACTGGATGATCGTTGGGTGGCGCTTCGCGGACCTCGGGAAAATTTTGTGCAGATAACCGAAAACGGAGCGAAGTTTAAGTCATATTCCGTAGATATAACCGAAAAAAAGCCTATATCAGCACTGTTTTACAGGCAGCAGCATCGTACCTTTTCAGCGGAAGTGGAGATGAGGTTTGTTCCGCGCGCTTCGCAGGATCTCGCCGGTCTGACATGTATGCAAAGTGAGCGTTTTCATTATATGCTTGGCCTTACCGCAGCGGATGATAAAACTTATATCGTTTTGACGCGGACGGATAACGGCGATACGAAGGTAATTGCTAAGGATCAACTTGAGAAAGGAGGGCTTGTGAAATTACGGGTCTCTGCCGATGGTGACGATTACCAGTTTGCTTACGCACAAGGCGACGATGCGTATCAAAATATTGGGGGTACGGTTTCTGGCGATATTTTGTCAACGGATGTAGCAGGTGGTTTTACGGGGGCTCTCGTCGGGATATACAGTACCGTGGCAAACAAGGCCGAGCTATAGCCTAAAGGAAGATTGTTATCGGGATTGTGAGGCAAGCGGTGCGATAGCTACATCCTGACTAGTTTAATTATCAACAAAACCTTTTAATGCATTGACTTATGAAACCAGAGACTTGACAAGAAGCATATGCAGTATACCATAAACAATCGTTCCCTTATCTCAGCAAGGGTACAATATTATAAACCATCTTTTCATAAAAATTAAGAGCGATGAGCAATATGAATTTTACATTGTTCCGGGCTGTACGATCAGCTATGATGGCGATCCTGCCATTCATTTTGATAGCATTCGTCTATGTACTGATGCCTACGACCGTGAACGCACAAGATCAACTAATCCGCGGAGCCGTCTCAGCACGAGGGGATGTTCCGCTTTCTGGCGTTACCGTCCGCATAAAGGGCAATAGCGCGGCAACCTCCACCGATGCGAAGGGAGAATATGCCATTACAGCACCCTTGGGATCCATTTTGGTATTTTCCAACCTTGGGTATAAGACGAAGGAGGTCGCCGTTCGAGATGCGAAATTTTTGACCGTACTTTTAGACGCAAACGACATTGATATGGAGGAGGTTGTAGTCATTGGATACGGAACGCAACGAAAGGAAGCAGTGACGGGTTCCGTAGCATCAATTGGCGGCGCAGAAATGAATGAGGTGCCAGCTGCCAATATCAGCAGAGCGCTCCAAGGACGTATCGCTGGGGTGAATATGAGCCAAAACTCATCTAAGCCCGGATCACCGATGCAGATTCGGATTCGCGGCACGCGATCGCTGACGGCGAGCAATGATCCATTGATTGTCTTGGACGGCATTCCTTTCGCCGGATCGCTGGCCGATATCAACCCGACAGATATAAAAAGTGTCGACGTTCTGAAAGATGCTTCGTCGACGGCAATCTATGGTTCACGTGGCGCAAACGGCGTTATCTTGGTAACCACCAACAAAGGCCGCGCAGGTCAAGCTGCTCGTGTCGATTACAATGCGTTTCAAGGTCTCCGTACGCCTTTTTCGAAATACCCCATGATGTCAGGTCCTGAATTTGCGGAAATGCGTCGTTTCGTCGGCCAATTTCAGAATACGTTGGACGAGTCCGACGAAACCGACACCGACTGGCAGGACTTATTTTACAAAACGGGCATGGTGACCAATCACGATGTAAGTGTCAATGGCGGTACCGAAAATGGTAGCTTCAATTTTGGTGCGGGCTATTTCCGAGATGAGGCTGTTATTCCGTTACAGAATTTTAATCGCTATAACGTTCGCGCAGCGTTGGATCAGGCGGTTGGGCAGATTTTTAAATTCGGTTTTAACATCAACCAAAACTATTCGGTAACCAATGGAAACAGCTTGAATGCAGGTGCTGTATTGGGTGCATCTCCGATAGCAAATCCGTATAATACCGATGGCACGCTTAAAACCTACATCCAACAACAAACTTCCGGTCAGCAATGGGTCCATACACGTGATTCTTACGAAGCGTTGGGTGATCGATTTATAAATCAGTCACGCGTTTTGGGTTCCTATAATACCATGTATGGCGAGATCAAAGTGCCAGGCATTGACGGGCTTTCCTATCGCATGAATCTAGGCATGAATTTCAGACAGAGCTATGACGGAAGTTACACAGGACAGGGCGTTTTTAGTGCGACGCCAGATAACCAGTCTACGGCATCGACAAATGCGGGAAGAACATTCCAGTGGGTGATGGAAAATTTGGTTTCGTATGACCGGACTATCGCAGAAAAACATAACATTAATATTGTCGGCCTTTACTCTGCTGAACAGAACAACTTCAATAGTACCGTTATTTCTGGACGCGATATTCCGCTAGATGCCTTTCAATTTTATAACATTGGCCGGTCTGAAGGAGAAATTGTTGTCAACCCCGACCTACAGATCTATCAAAAAAGTAGTTTAATGTCATTGATGGGACGTTTTATGTACCAGTATGATAACAAATATATGCTAACCGCCACCATGCGCAGTGATGGCTCATCCCGACTGGCTCCTGGACACAAATGGCATACCTATCCTGCTCTATCGGTAGGCTGGAATTTAGGGAATGAACAGTTTATGGAATCTGCCGCATGGGTGAATCAATTAAAACTCCGGGTAGGCTACGGACAAACTTCAAACCAAGCGGTCGATCCTTATAAAACGTTGGGCCTGTTGGGCACTAGACCCTACAACTTTGGGAGCCAGTTTGCAACCGGTTACCTAGTTTCGGAGCTACCTAGTCCACAACTTGGTTGGGAGTATTCGGAAACCTATAACTACGGTGTTGATTTCGCATTTTTGAACAATAGATTGACCGGTACCGCTGAATATTACGTGCAGAAAACGACGGACATCTTGTTAAGCGTCGGGTTGCCAGCGACCAATGGCGTACGAAGTTATATGGCAAATATGGGTAAATCCCAAAACAAAGGAATAGAGCTTTCGTTGAATGGGTTACTGGTGGATGATGTAAACGGATGGACTTGGGAAGCGGGCATCAATATCTATGCGAACCGGAATAAACTGACAGAGCTATCTTCCGGACGGACGCGAGACGAAGGTAACCAATGGTTCGTGGGGTATCCAATAGACGTCATCTTCGACTATGAAAAAATTGGCCTTTGGCAGGAAGGTGATCCATATTTGGACATACTCGAGCCCGGAGGAAATCCTGGCATGATAAAGGTGAAGTATACCGGCGAGTATGATGCCGAAGGTGTGCCGACGCGACAGATAGGACCTGAAGATCGTCAAATCCTTAATTTGCAACCCAATTTTCTTGGCGGATTCAATAGCCGAGTGGCTTACAAGTCCTTTGATATCGGAATTATTGGAGCCTTTCAGAATGGCGGGACACTCATCAGCTCCTTATATGGTGGAACAGGTTACCTAAATACGTTAAATACCCGCGCCGGGAATAATGTCAGCGTAGATTATTGGACACCAGAGAATACGGGTGCCAAATATCCTATGCCCGGAGGTATACAGTCTGGGGATAATCCAAAATATGCGTCAACGTTAGGCTATTTTGACGCATCCTATTTAAAAGTTCGGACGATCACGTTGGGTTATAATGTCAATCAAAAATGGTTATCAGGTATCGGCGTCAACCGATTCCGGATCTACGCGACGGTTGAAAATCCGTTTGTTATGTTCTCGCCTTACCATCGCGAATCGGGCGGCGACCCTGAGCCAAATTCCTTCGGCGATGAAAATGTAGCTGTCGCGGGTTTGCGGCGGGTATTAATAGTGGGTAGTAATACGCCCACAGCGCGGAGTTATATGGTTGGCCTAAATGTTACCTTTTAAAAAAATGAAGATGAAAAGATTAAAATTAACTTTTGCTATCGGTGCTTCTGCGTTGGCATTGGCATTGTCTTTCGGAAGTTGTTCCGATTTTTTGGATGAGCAGCCAAGAAGCATTTTTACACCGGATGACTTCAAAACTGCTAATGGTATAAATGGAGGGATTACTTCTATGTATGCACATTTACGTTACATTTACGGACAGGCGTATTATTATAATGCATGTTTGACAGGCACCGACGAGGTGACCTATGCGCAAAGCGCCGACGGTAATTTCCGCGACATGGACTTTTCTGGCGTAGGAAATGTGACTTCCGTAACCAGTAGGGCTGATGTGGTATGGGGGGAAACATACCCGAATATCAATACCGCATCGGGAATCATTGAGAATGCGGCACTCGCAGAGGGAATATCGCCTTCTTTGGTGGCTGAAGCATACTTCTTCCGTGCATTCGATTACTTTCTTCTTGTGCAGACTTTCGGCGGCGTTCCGTTGGATTTAGGATCTGGGGAGTTAAAGTTCAATATATCGCCCATCTTGACTTCCGTTAGGAATACGGTGCCCGAGGTTTATACAAGAGCTATCTTTCCAGATCTACTCAAGGCCATTGACGATCTGCCTGACGCTCCTCGGCTAACAGGAGCGGTAACGAAAACCGTCGCTAAGCTCTATTTGGCAAAAGCTTATCTTACCTATGCGTGGTGGTTGCAGAACCCAAATAATATCCCCACCTATCCAGAAACCAATCGCACGGACCCCGATGGGCAAACAAGTGCCTGGTATTTTCAGCAGGCATACAACATCGCGACGGAAGCAATAGACAATCCAGGACCTTATGGTTTACAGCCAACCTTTTATGATGTAAATGTCGCTACAAACGACCGCAACGCAGAGCTGCTGTTATATGCTGACCATACCGAAGATAGCGAGTTGTACAATGGCGGTAGTTTGACCTGGGGTAGTGGCGGGGCACCCGATAATTTCGCCGGCTGGATGATGACTTGGAATTACACCACCATGACCAGTTCCAGAAGTACAAACTGGACGAGCGATAACTTGGTGAATTCGGTGCAGCGAGAGGCCGTCCAAGCACTAGGACGACCTTGGACAAGAATGGCGCCGACGATTAACGTAGTAACCGAAACATTCGCTGACAAAACCAATGATTCTCGATACGATGGCACTTTTACTACCGTGTATCGTGGGAATTGGAATAAAGCAGGGGTTGCTGATGCGACGCTTTACAACGCTAACAATTTAGCCATTCAACCGGGCGATGCGGTGCTGACCTTTCTGAACGAGGAGCCAAGCGATCCTATTGATTATTCAAATACCAGTTATCGAAGCAGCATAGGCGTGGGGGTATTGCCTGGCCGGGCCGACTTTGTTGTCTCGCCACAAGGTATCAGCAGAAGGGTGTATCCAGGACTTTGGAAGTTAGGTCCTTATCGAACAGATAGCGGTACGGGCTTAGGCCAACCCAACGCTGGAAGCACACGGCCCTTTAACATCGCTAAGTTTTCTGAATTGTATTTTATAGCAGCGGAAGCTGCCGTAAAAGGAGCTGCAGTCCAAGCTGGTAAATCAGCGCATGACCTGATCAATGTAATCCGTGCGCGTGCCGGGATGTGGCGTTGGGACAATAACGGCAATGTGGAGAAGGTGGAAGATAATAGTGGAGCCATGGTGGCCGCTACCCCAGCGCAAATAACTATAGCGTATCTTTTGGCAGAACGTTCGCGCGAGTACTATGGGGAAGGATACCGCTGGTATGACTTGGTACGAACGCAGACTTGGTCAGATTTGGCAAAAACCTATCGGATTGCCGGGATGGATGTGGGTGATCATACGGCAGCCACATACACCAGGAATATCCAACCTTTTCATTACCTAAGACCTATACCGCAAGGACAGCTTGACGCGATGAACATGAATGCCGCAGAAAAGCAAGCCTATCAAAACCCAGGATACGACTAGATCAAGTATTGGTTTCCAGAATCAACGATCGAAATGGCGGGAATACATCAAATTCCCGCCATTTTTATTTCGTCCGGTCTAGCTGCATAAGTGTAAAAGCATAATTTTTTCCCAATTGCCGATAGCCAGCTGGGCTAAAATGAATAAGATCTGCTATGCCTTCGCAATCTTTCGAAGAAACAATATGCGCCGTGGGAATAACTTGAGGAATGGTCCGTATAATTTCGTTCATACCCGCACATTTGCCCCATTCTTCTGCTGCAAGCATTTCCCCTACGAGGAGTGGTGTCTGCTCTGCCTTCAGCGATAAATCCGACAATATATGCTCATACACGCGTTTGACTTTATAGGGCCAGAATTTGTCACCCACGTTGGATTCTCCTTGATGAAGTAATATACCGCGAATAACACCGTCTTTTTGTGCCACTTTAGCCATTTCAATTAATCGTCCATAGGGGTCGTCATCATATGCAGCCAGCATGTCTTTCATCCACTTGGGAGCCTTCTGCACATAACTCGAGGTACTGTCTTTATCAAATAACTGGATGTGGCAGCCCCCAACAGAAACGTTGATAATGCCCACCTGAATGCTGTCGGCAAGATTGGCGAGCAACGTTTTTCCGAAATAGTCTGCAGGCGTCAGCCCGGTATGGCAACGGGAAAGGGGAGGGACGGCCTTGTACCATTCGCCTTTGACCCGATTGATGTCGGGACAATCGACTGCAGCTAAAACCCTAAAACGAGGATCGGCGATCGTGTCCTGCGGTTCAAATTGGCCGTGTCCTTCCATGTTCGACTGGCCAAAACAAAGGTAGATATGAAAATTTGGATCCTGAGCGTAGCATAGCTGTAAGCTTATCATGCTAAGTATGCTGACTAAAAATAATGCGACTTTCTTGTTCATCGTATGTTGTTTAATTAATAATATTATACAAACGGGATTGCCTTTGCAATCCCGTTTGTATCTATGTCGTTTATGTCGGGGATTATTGCTGAAGACCTTCGATGACCCCTAAATATGCTGGTTTACGTTGGTATCCACCCGAGTTGGTCCAAAGTCCAACAGGTTGGTTTGGGCGCCAAGTCGATCCGGATAACCTGTCTACAGGACTTCGGAAGGTCATGCCGCCACGTTGTGCTTTGGGAATAATGTCGTGGTACGCTTCGACAAACCAGCGATGCATCTCTTTTTGTTGCTGATGCAATATGTTCGTCATTTGATTGATTGATGTGCCCGTTCCAATATCAAACGATACTTTGACTAGCTTGTTTGTCTCTGCCAGCTTTTGTAAGGTGAAGACTATTTTTTCCTTGCTATCGCCGACGTTCATAGACATTTCTGCTACAATGCCGTCTACCGATGCACCTTTACTTTCTGTGTAAGCAATCAAATCGATTAAACCCTCAATTTTTGCAGGATTGTCAATCAGGTTGTTTTCGGTAAAAAAAATCTGATCATCAGCGTTTGCGTACTGTTTGATCATCTTAACCGCGATGCTGGCATAGTCTTTCCCCAGAAAATCTTGCCAGAAGAACATATTTGCCGGCAAGTCTGCCCTTTCACCGCCACTTCGAATCTCGGATGGCGATTCTTCGTCGATCGGCTGGTAGACCACGCTCCAAGACTTCACGGATTCTTTTCCCGCCTCTGCGATCGTTTTGATCCACTTATCTAATTCTGCCGTGAATATTTCCCTCTTTTCGTCGGCTGTTTTGATGATGGTTTGTCCTGTTTTTTCCCAGTGTAGGGTAATATTGTCAATTAGATAATCAGCGCCCCCCGTCGCGGAGCCAATCGTTAATACAAAGTTGGTGAGTTGCTTTTGGGCCGAGCTCAGGTTAAGGTTTGCAAACGTCAGGTCAATGCCATTCCTGAACCACTGATTATCGGGAGCACCATAGCTCGACGGACTTCCATAGTTGACAAGGGAAACAGCACCCAAAGAATTGCTTACCGCCATACGCATCCCTGCACCATATAATCCGCAGCATCCTGCACCCTTGAAATCAATGGTGATCGATTTACAGTCTCCTAACTTTAAATCATCGGGTAAAGAGATTTCGAATTGGGGGAAGGTTTGGGGTCCCAGAACGTTTAGCGCCTTGCCACTTACCCCATCCGGATCGCTTTTAACACGTGTACTACCGGCTCCTATCACAGGATAAGATTGGTCTAGGGCATCATCCTCGAAGTTCTGTAACAATATTGTACCAGACTCTCCGGGGATATTAACGTCGGCGACCAAGTTATTTAAATAGTTTGCTGCTTGTGCTTCGTGCCACAATAGATGGCCTAAATGCGTTGCCATTCCCGACGCAGCGTGCTTTTCTAAAGCATCTTGTAGATCGGAGATATTGATTTGACCATCTTCGCCAACGGCTTTGATATGAAGGAGTTCGCTCGTTAAACTTATTTCATCTACGTGTGCCTGCATCAGTCTATACAACGTGGAATTGCTACGCAAATCGGTCCAATTCATTTCGACGCCTAGTTTGAAATGAGCTTGTTCACTGTAGTTTACGTATGTCTTTAGGGGGGCATAGGCGTCCAATGCCTCTTGATCAATCACTTGCTGGGGTTTCTCCGTTTCAAAATTTCTATTTTCAAATTTTGCGCAACTGCCGAGTGCTATGGAGGCTGCGATGCCTATTGCTAGTCTTATTTTGCAAATTTTGTTCATGTTCATTTTTGCTTGGTTGAATTTATCGAGTCTGGGGTACAAAATATTCTGGCGATACACCTCGATCGCGTGATACTAAGGTATCTTTGCTTGAAATATTACCTGTTATTGATCTGGCATTGGTTCCACTGCCGACAGCGATATTGGAATAGGCTATTTGATAGTCTAAATAGAGGGCATCTCGATCTCGATTTCCCCAGCTATTCTTTTCACCATGGGCAATGAAAACACCACCACCTGTTGCGGTATAGCCAGGAGTATCGGTCGAGACAGTACATCTGCCCGAGTCATCGAAATTCAGTAATAACCTGCAGGAAAAGATGTTGCCGGCGTCCGCATCTCTAAATTGAACCGGAAACACGACCGAATGGAGTGAGCGAGTTTCTAAGGTGTTAATTTCATCTTGTTCTACGTAGCTTGCGCGACGAACCACTTGTCTGGAAACATCGCCCGTCATCTGATCCGAACCTCTCCTCAGATAATTTCCATGCCAGGGGTTAATGAATTTAAGCGCATAGAAAACGAAATCTTTGCTACGCAAGATTGAATCTGCATTTGCTACATTTTTCATCCTTAAGGGGATAACATATCGGTTAGACAAGGCATGGGGATCTGCAAAAAATGCATCGGTCAATGCCACCTGTACGCCGCCCATAATATTGCCGGGCGAGATGATGATTTGATTGGACGTCAGGCTGTAATAGTTGGCAGGAAGAGGCTCAAGTTTTGAACCATTATTGGGAAAATAAAGCCCGTCCAATAAACTGTTAGCCACCTCGACATCGATGACTACATTTTTTTTATTGTCGCGTGTGCCGCCTAGCGTAGCCTTTATTTCCACTTTATGTTCGTTGTCCAATGTGTTATCGACCACCGCATCGTTACCTAGTACGATTGTGCGGACGGGGTATTGATTGGCGAAGTACACGGTTTGGTAATCGAAATCAGGTAATTCGATCGCCTCATTTTTGCAGCTAATGAGGCAGCTTAACAGCATGGTCATTCCTATATTAAATATCTTGATTTTCATCTTTGTTTGCTTTTAAAAAATTGGTTAATTATTCCTATTCCCAGCCCGTATTTTGTACAAGGTTGCTATATTTTAAAATCTCGCTAAAAGGTATCGGTCCATAATACATATGGGGTTGGTAAGATCTTACTTCGACAGCGATCGGCGTATAATTAACACCGTTGATTTGTATTCCGCGCGCCGTTTCGTTCAACGTCAGTTTCCAGCGGCGAAGATCCCAAAAGCGGAAGCTCTCAAAGCAAAGTTCGAGTCGACGTTCATTGCGAATCAACTCGCGCATCTTTTCCTTGTCTGTGCGGCACTCTTCTAGGAAGGGGTCGTTGTTCGTGGTGCCCACACCTGCCCGTCGGCGTATGGCCCGGACAATGTCATACGCGGAAAAGGAATGCGAGCCCATACCCGTCGGACCCCAAGCTTCGTTTGCAGCTTCTGCATACGACAAATAGAGTTCTGTATACCGGATACGTGGTGTATACCGATTCCTACCTACGATATTATTCGGTGTTCTATTGACGTCCATTCGTAGGCCTTTTTTCATGTAGTAGCCCGTACGTGTAGAGGTTTCTAACCTGTTCAATGCATCGTCCGTAGTGGAGTTGATCCCAGTTGTGATTGGCGTATTATTGACGCCCGCTGTATTACCGTTATAAATAATATAGTGCCGTAAGCGAGGGTCTCGTCCCGCATAAGGATCGTTTTCGTTGAAAGTGCTGTTGGGATGATCGATTGGATATCCGTTTGCCATGGGAAATGCGTCTACTAGGTTTTGTGTCGGATTTGTCAATCCTTGTCCATAAAGTGACGGCGGGTAGTTCTGTGCTTCGCGATCGCCGTTATTGGCTTGGACATTTTCCCGCCAAATTATTTCTGGAGGATTGATACCATCGCTTAAACCATCGATCTCGTTGATATTGTTGTAAAATGTTAATCCATTTGCTGGCAAAGCATTAGTGCCGCCTTTGTACTGAATAATATCAGCGGCTGCGTTTGCAGCATCTTCCCACGTCGCGGGATTCGACGCGTGCTGAAAAGCGGGACTGGCCGCCAATAGAGCTGCCCTTGCACGGAAAGATTTTGCAATAAGGCCATTGAACAACTGGCGGCTGTACCGACCCATAACACGGTTATAGGTCGATGCATTTTGCGTGATACCAGCGAAGCGTTCCGGAATTTGCGACGCATGGGCAACATCGCTATATTCAATGGGCAGGAAATGCTCTGCACTATCCAAATCGAGGTATATTTGCTGCAAACAAGCGGCAAAGTTGTCGCGAGGCATGTTAAAATCTGCGGTAGTAGGTAGGAATTCCGTGACGATAGGCACGCCCATCAGCTGTCCGTTGGACGTCGGTCCCCCATGGTTCCGCAGTAGATAATAGTAGTAAAGGGCTCTTAGACCATACGCTTCTCCTCGCAGGCGGATGTTAAAAAGGGCGTTGGCCTCTTCATCTTCAGACCATTTAATTCCCTGCGAGTTTTCCAAAAACTGGTGCAGGTAGAGTAAGGAAGCGTAAGCCTGATTCCAAACACTTAACGGATTATTTGCGGCGCTCCAAGAACCCGTGGCCATTTGTAGGAATGCGTTGGAGCGTTGGTTTGTCACGGCATCATCCGTCGCAAAATCACTCTGGTTGTAGTAGGAGGGAATGGTGCGGTAGGCCGTCGTGACAAAACCTTGTGCGAAGTGCGTATCGATAAACATCTGTTCTGCATTTCGAATATTTTCTGGATCGGGTTCTAACCATTTTTCGCAACTTGCCAAAGCAAGTGCACAAATACCGATCATCAACATGTTAATTTTCATAGAACAATTCGTTTGATTAGGATTAAAAGAAAGCTTTAACACCGAGGTTATAAAACCGCATTTGTGGCGCACTTCCGAAGTTGGTTTCCAGCATTTTTCGCTCGTTGGATAACACGAGAAGATTATCGCCGTTCACATAAATGTTCATCCTGTTGATGACATCTGAACGGTCAAAGAGACTTTCGGGCAGATCATAGGTCAGCTGCACACGATTGAGGTTAAATCTATTTGTTTTGAAAGACCAATACGTAGAATTTTGGAAGTTGTTGCTGCTACCCGTAGTCGTTAATCGAGGATAGGTGGCCGTGCTTGCCGTTTCTTCCGTCCAGCGATCCAGCACGACTGTCGAATACTTCGTGAGACCACCGACCCAAAAATACGGGTTGTTTTTAAAACCTAAACCTCCAGTGTGTCCAGAGCCAAGAGCAAAAATGGTGAAGTTTTTCCATTTAACGGTCAGGTTTAATCCATAGCTGAATGGATTGGCAGCGAAGCCGTTACGGCCCAAGTCAACTTGATCTCTCGTATCAATAATACCGTCGCCATTCACATCGCGGTATTTAATGTCTCCCGGTTTCAGTTCGCCTCCAAAGTTTTGGCGCGCATGCGTCCGTATATCATCCTCATTTTGGAATAATCCTTCTGCAATATATCCCCAAGAAGCGTCGATTGGACGCCCGGTGCGATACTGGTAGCTATTTTCGTAAACTTCGTCTCGCTGCGTGGCTTTCGTGTCGTAGAACATGCCTACAAAGCCTAGGGAATACCCCAATTGACCAATTTTACTTATTATATTTAATGAAAAATCAACGCCTGTACGGAGATCATTATTGAAATTAAGCCATGGCAGAAACTCCCCATTACCCTGTAAAAAGTAGGAAGGGAAGATGGTTGCATTCCCGCGGGTAAGCAAGCCATTGGTGTGTTGTCTGAAGTAGTTGGCGTTTAATTGCAGACTGTTGTTCCACAACCAAGTATCTAACCCAACGCGGAACTCCCGGCGTTCGACGAAGGAGAGGTTGGGGTTTGCGCCGCGACCGGCGAGTACGGTTGCTCCGCCACCTCCGGTCGTTCCTCCATCTCGCCATTGATACCATGCACCCAAGGCTCCTTCCGCCGTGCTATTACCGTAATTCTCGCGATACAAGTAATAGTCAGTGATGTCCAAATCCTGTTTTAGGGAAGCGTAGGATGCCGTTAATTTTAAGTCGTTGACGAACGAAGCCTGATTTTTAAAAAACGTTTCCTCGCTGATGCGCCAGCCTACCGTCACGCTCGGTGACAAGGCCCTTCGATTGTCCATAGGTAGCTTTGCACTATGCACAACAGCGCCCGAGGCATCCAAGTAGTAGCGTTGTTTATAGTGATACCCCAGTTGTATACCGACATTCGTGTTTCGGAAGGGTTGATAATCGCTTCCACCTTGGTTGGTGTCTACATCACTCGAAAATTGTCTCATGTATCCCCATCCCAGTAACGTACCATGTATGTGGTGGTGCTCATTGAACGTTCTCTCGTAATTGAACTGCGAGGTAATCGACATCGTTTGGTAATACAGGGCTGTACCGATAAACTCATTGGTACTATTCCCATCGTTACCAAACTTGGTCAATGAAGTGATAATTTCCGAACCATCAATGGTTTGCCAATGTGGCTGATAGGTCGCATAAGGGACGTTGTATCCTTCGGTATAGCGGGTTGTATAATCCATACTGTACCGCGTACTAAAGCTTAAACCCGGTGTCAGTCCACTCAGATCGGCGTCGGCGCCCACGTTGAAGAGAAACGTGCGGTTTTTATTTTTGATGTATCCAGACGCAATCATTTGTGATAAATCGTTGGTCTGCAGGTTAGAAAGCCCGCCCAGCAGATATTTTCCGTCAATGATGTGATTGCTGTTTTGAACGATAGCTTGAAGATCAGGATTCGAGAGATCAAGCCTGTCAATTGGGACAAAGGGCGCAAAACCATCATGGTTGGGACGAAGGTTGGCGGTAGCAGCCCAAAAATTACCGCGCGCATAATTATTGTCGGAAATAATGGCTACAGCATCGGTAGATGCTTTCAACCACTTGGTCAAATTTACATCGACATTCGTCCGGATATTAAAAGACATATCTTTGTTGTTTTTTGCTTCACCAAGTTTGAGGATGTCATTGACATGGGTCATACCCAAATTGGTGTAATAACGAGCACGATCATTTCCTCCAGAGATTTCAGCGGTTACATCGGATCGAGAAGCATACTTTTTTATGTATTCGTCGGAAAAGAGGTTGAGGTCTGGATAGCGATAAGGATTTGAGCCAAGAGATGTGTTATAGATGGCCTCGGCCGAGTAACGTTCTGTTAAACCATCATTTCGGGAAGCTTCGTTATACAATGTCATGTATTCTGCCGCGTTTAAGTAGGATGGATAGCGTTTGGGTACCAACAGGCCTGTATTCGCGCGGATATCTATGCTCAGCGGCTTTATAGATCCCCGGCGTGTATTGATCAAAACAGCTCCTTTGCTACCAGCACTTCCATATAGGGCTACGCTACTTGCGTCCTTTAGTATCGTGATAGATTCAATTTCCACCATACGCACATCTTCGGCACGACGTGGGATTCCATCGATCAAGATCAGTGGTGTCTGCCCCCATACTGAGCCTGTATATCCTCCTATGAAGCTTTGCAGGTTATCCAAGCTATGGGTCGCATAATTTTTCTCCATGAGCGATGCGACATCAACATGGCTGACAGCACCCAATATATCCCGTTTGGGCATCTTTCCAAATGCCACATGTATCGTGCTGTCCAAAGCGCTGTTCGGGCGACTGCTAGCGACTTCTTGCGCCTGTAGTCCGGCAACCTTCCATAGTAAAGTAAGAAGGATACCCCAAGCTTTTATATCTTTTTTCATCATTTTTTTCAAATTTTCGTTACCATCCCGGATTTTGTGGGAACTCTCCATATATACTCACATCATCAATAAGGAAGGGGAACCAATAATGTCGGTCGGTATACTGTCTTTCAAATAATACGGTCTGCCGATAATTCCGGACGCGGGCATTGCGTGGGTCTGCATAGATGTCAGCATTTGCTGTGGCCCGATCAAACTCAATTCCTTTTTTTAAGGTATAAGGTCGTTCAGATAATAGCAGCCAGCGGCGCAGATCCACAAATCGGTGACCTTCAAAGGCGAGTTCTACCGCGCGCTCGCGACGGTATTCCTCCCGGAAAGCTTCCTGTGAAGCGATAAAGCGCGGAGCAACGTGTCCCACGCCCAATCCAGGTCGATCCCGTATAAAATTGATCGCATCTACGGCCGTTTTTGTATAAGATGGGGCTTTGCCAGTGGGCGAATTATATCCTTCCGAAGCGGCCTCTGCATACATGAGGTAGACATCCGAAAGGCGTAATAAACTTAGTAAAACAGCATTTCCCTCGGCGAAGCCTTCCCATTCATTCATTTGTTTGGAAATGAATTTTGAAAACATATAGCCTGTAAAGACCGCCTTTAAAGGATTGAGCGTTCGGTAAAGGCCTCCGGAAAATAGACTTGCATATTGGCGATATTCGTTATTGCCCACGATTCCGCCGTTATTCACGGTTTTTTCGCCGTCGATCATGATGTCATGGTAAAATCGTGGATCGCGGTTCCGCCAGGGGTATTCCGGATCGTAACCCGACTCGGGGTCAGCCTCCGTGGGATTGGTTATGGGAAGGCCATTCGCCATGCCATAGAAATCTACGTAATTAGCTGTCGGATATACTTTGATTCCAGAATTGTTAATGGTCGGAGGACGATAATCATTGACTTGGTTCCAACGAAATCGGTTATCCGAAACATTCGCTGGGTTTTCCATCATAATGGCTTCGGTATAGCGTTGATTATCCACCACAGCTGAGCCTGGAATCGCGAAATTTTGATTAAAGGTATAGAAAACCCTGGAGTAATGGGAGAACGGTATCAACTGGTAGTATCCCGTGGATTCCACCAAATTAAGGGCTTCCGCAAATACATCGGCGGCACGTTTGCAGTAACCCGTATCGTAGCGCGCCTCACCAGTAGATTCTTTGTTCATTAAAGGGCTTCCGGCAAGCAATAGATTTTTGCCGAGAAATCCCAATGCCATAATTTTATTCGCCCTGCGGTCGTAGTTTCCTATGGACGGCCCGATAGCTGTTTCCCCCCAGGATGCGGGCAGTAAATCGGCAGCTTTACGGAGATCCGCGGCCACTTTTTCGGCTGTTTCATGGTAATTTAAACGAACGATTCGAGGTGCCTCATCGGGCGGTAACACCCGGTCAATATAAGGCAGACCGCCCCAATACTGCATGAGCATAAAGTGAAACCAACCGCGAAAGAAGTAAAGCTGGCCCTCAATTAAACGTCTTTCCTCTGCAGTAGCTTCAGTCAAGAGATCCAGATTTGCCAATCCGATGTTCGCTTTCCTTATCGCGTACCAGGATAGCCCCCAAAGATTTCCTTTATTCTCCCGCACCTGATTGTTGGGGTTTCCGCCGGATTTAAACCAAGAGCCGAAAATAGCGTTATTCCAAGCCCAATAATCCCCATGGTCGATATTGTAGGCAAACAGCCTTGTTTCCGTCGGTTCCCACATTTCTTCATCACCAAAGTTCCAGTTGCTATGGGAGCTTATGGAAGTAATTACTGGCACGCAATTGTACAATTCTTCGGTAAAGCCCTGAAAGTTCCGGAAGTCTTTAAAGGCTTCTGTGTCATCAATATCTGCCAGCGGCGATTTATCGAGGTATTTTTGACACGAAGCCGTGCCGAAGCAGATAGTCAACGCCACGATCGGTTTCCATATATTCTTAAAATAATGTTTCATTTCATCGAAAATTAAAAGGTGATGTCTAAACCTAAATTAAAGCGCCTCACGGTAGGGTAGGCGCCACCTGAAGAGCCAGATGCAAAATTTGATTCCCTGTCGTCAGGCATTTTCGTCCATAACAGCAAATTGTTACCGTTCACATAGAGGCGACATGCATTGACACCAAGCCTATTGGTAACAGCGCTATTCAACGTGTACGCGATTTCGGCATTTTTTAAACGCAAGTACGAGCCGTCATAGATGTAGCGGGTGCCATTTCCACCTTCTGGGACGATTGTTCCCCAGCGTGGGAGCGGAAGGCTGCCCGCCGGATTTTCTCGCGTCCAATATGTGCCCTCTACAAAGGCGACATTAGAACCCGAATAGGTATTGAAGGTAGGGAACTGCACATTTCGGGATACATTGTTTACGCCATAGAACTGCAAAAACAAGCTCAAGCCTTTCCATTCCGCTCCAATACTGGCGTTGTAGGTGTTATGCGGTGATCCCGAATATCCGTATGGAGCAGTGTCAAAACGATCAATAATACCATCTCCATTAAAATCTATGATGTTGTAATCCCCGGGTAGCTTCAGATGGTTGTTGGATGTCCGTTCGGTACTGCCATAAATGTCGTCCCAACTGGCAAGATGACCATGGTCAATATGGCTTCTCGTTTGCCCTAGCTGCCAGCCGGCTTGTTTTTGATAGTTGGGCAACAAGTCTGGGTCGTCGCGGAAAAGCACTTCGTTCACAGCATGCGTGATGTTGGTGTTTATCCATAAGCGGAATCCACTCGCAAATCTTCGGTTAAAATTTAGCTCGAATTCGTAGCCTTTTCCACGCATACTGCCCAAATTAGCTTTAGGCGCCGCTTGCCCGAAATAGCTTGGAATTGCACGTGCGTCGCCATTTATAATGATATCTGTTCTTAAGTCCCGAAAGAAATCGACGCTACCTGAAAACATACCGTTCAAGAAGGCATAATCCACACCGAGGTTACGCTTTTCGACGTTTTCCCAAAAAATGTTTGGGTTGCCTAGATCGCTGATCCGGTAAAATGGGAAGGGTGTATTTTGGATGGGGCTTCCCATTTGTGCATTGCCACCATACACCCATTGATCTCTATATAACCAACGACCACTCACGTTGTCATCGCCAATCTTACCCCAAGATGCTCTAACCTTCAAGTTGCTAATGAATGGCAATTTTTTTATAAATGCCTCGTTGCTTATAATCCATCCTGCCGACAGCGAAGGGAAGAAATCGAAGCGATAGTCCGGCCCGAACATCTCCGAACCGTTGTACGCGCCATTCGCTTCAAAAAGGTAACGCGAATCATAGGCATAGGTGGTACGAAAAACCCAATCTTCGCGGTAGCGCGGAAACATGCTACCGGTTGCAAATTTTTCACGTAAAAACAATCCCATTGCGCCCACCTCATGCTTATGAAATTGCCTATTATAGTTTAGTTGTGCGGAGTAATTGATGCGCCGGTAAGTGGCCCCTTTATCCAAGGCACCGGAAGCGGTAGTCCATCGTATCCGATTGGCGTAATCCAGTTGTGTGCTGCCATCGAACTGTGTTTCCCAAACCGTGTTACCCGTTTCTGGATCGATCCATTTTCGAGGCGGACCGTTGTACAAGTCATTTATCCCTCTTTCATGTTCAACGAAGGTATTATCGAGCGAATAATTTGCCCGTAAGCTCAATCCTTTTGTGAGCATACTCAACTCTTGGTTAATGATGAAGTCGGTGGTCAATTGCGTATTGGTACGCTTTTCCAGTCCTGATACCGCAAGATTGTATACGGAATTAGGAACGTCAGCGTTGCGTAGCGCATACCAAGCCCATGTTCCATCGGCATACACGGGACGCATGGCGTCTGGAGCCGTACGATAAGCCGAGGCCCAATAGGCATTATCGTTATTGGAATCTGCTCCCCAAGGAAATTGGCGAACACCGTTTGAGCCGAATAGCTTCGTGGATAGTTTGGTGGTACGTGTTAGGCTGAAGTCCAAGTTACTGCGTACGTTGACGCGATTGTAGCCATAGTTTGACGTATAGCCCCGGTTGTTTTCGAATGACTTAAATAAATCACCCTCCTTCACATAATCTACCGAACCGAAGTAGGTGACGAACTCTGTACCTCCAGATACGTTAGCATTCGCACCGTATGACATGGCATGTGTGCGGAATAGTTCTTTCTCCCAGTCTACGTTTGCATAGCGATCCCATTCTTCGGCATTGGCCGGAAAGCGGTATTTTAACAGGATCTCCTCTGGCCGCATGTTTCCCCAACCGATTTCTTCGACCAAAAGTTCATTTTCTACGACCCTATTGCGCAGCGCGAGCGCATCGTATGAATCATATTTCGCGGGTAGCCGTGAAGCAACCTTTGCGGTGGTATTGACGCGACCTTGGATCGTAGCTTTTCCGGCTTGGCCCTTTTTTGTTGTGATCAAGATAACGCCATTAGCTCCTTTTACCCCAAAGACAGCCGTCGCCGAAGCATCTTTCAACACGGAAATACTTTCCACCGATCCAATGTCGATAGCACTCATCGACCGCTCGACACCGTCGACCAAGATCAACGGGGCGCTGCTGTTCCATGATGTTTGTGCACGGATCAATATCTCCGGGTCTTCTGCGCCCGGCATTCCTGATGAGCTGGATGTCACAAGTCCCGGTAAATTTCCTGTTAATGCCATGCCTAAGTTTGTCACGCCGCCGGTTCGCTGCAAGACCTCGCCAGAGGTTTGCGTTATGGCGCCAACCAGACTCTCCTTGCGCTGCTTGCCATAACCTACGACTACGGTTTCTTCAATTTCGACGCTTCGGTCTTCTAACACAATGCGGAGCTCGTTTCTACCATTTATTTCTACTTCAATGGATCGGTATCCGAGATTGGAGATGACTAGGGTGTTTTTTCCTGGCGGCACAAGAATGGTGAACGTACCGCTAATGGTTGTAGAAACACCGACGCTTGTCCCCTTGATACTAACGGAAGCGCCCTCAAGAGGTGTTTGTTGTGCATCCAATATAACACCTTTTACCTGCCGTTCTTGTTGAGACATTGACGGCATAGGGCGCGTAAAGCATAGAAAAAGAAGGAATATTGCATATCCATAGTGGTGCCATACTCTTTTCCAACGCCTAATAAGTGCAATGGGAATTGTTTTCATCATAGCATTGACAATTGATTGGTTAGTCTTACGTTTTAGGTCTTTATTGTATAATTTGGGTAGCAATGTTATATCGAGCTGTTAAAAAAGTGCTTTTAAGCCTAGCTCGATATAGGCATTTATGCCTACGGGTCAGGTAAACTGGTTATCATATGTTTATAATTAAATTTGGTTAACGGTGCTTATTTTAAGTCGTCAGAAAACAGAAGAACCATGACATTCTCTGTTTTCTGACAACTCCGAAATAAATGTTTATAATCTGTAATCAAAGGTACAGGGACACCGCTAGCGCTGGTGGTATATATGTCAAAATAAATGATAAGAATGTCTAAAATGCTTTAAAATAGTCTTTTTTAACATATTTGATCGCGGTCTAAAGGTTTTATTTAATATTTTAGACATCAATACCAATCATAGATCATGAGAAAACCGCTAATCATCATTATTTGTATATTTCTTCATTTAACGAGTTTAGGACAAGAGTGGCCAGTTTCGTTTCAGCGGTACTATTCAAAGGATGGCTTATCTTCCAATACGATATACGCGATTCTGCGCGACAGTTATGGATTTATTTGGCTTGGCACAGAGGATGGGCTGACACGGTTTGATGGATCTTCGTATAAAGTTTATCGCTACGATGCAAATGTCGAGGAAGGCCTACAAACCAATCACATCACGTCATTGTGTGAGGATGCGAAGGGTCAGATTTGGATTGGTACGAATGGTGGAGGTTTAAGTTTCTACGACCGAAAGATGGATGAAATTAAAGCATACACGCATACGCCCGAAGGTAGGCCAATCAGTACGGCCATCACGGCACTTTCGACCGATAAAAATGGCAATGTCTGGGTATGTTCCTACGGAGCAGTGTTTGTAATCAATGTGCGTAATCCGAGTCAGCCCTGTTCCGAAGCGTATAAAAAAATCCAACAAATCTTTTCTGGGGCAGTGTCACGTTACGTTTACAGGGATCGAAGCAACAACATGTGGCTTTCTGCAGATGGATCCATTTATAAGTTTTCTAGTGATCTAAAAGCGGTAAAGCACGATGAACTGCTTGAGCAGAACACGTCAAACGCCAACGCTTTCGAAATAACTGCGATCACCGAAGATACACGCGGACGGATATGGGCAGGTTCCGGAAATGGCCTGTTTTACTTGGATCAGGATGGGGCTGTATTTACCCGGTTTAACCATTCGAACGGCAAAATGGGAGCAGATAATAGGATGGTTTATGCGCTAGCTGTCGACGATAAGGGAGGCTTGTGGGTAGGTACAGATAACGGATTGGACGTTATAGATACCGACGATTTCACGGTGCGGACGTTTTTGCCAAAGCCCATGGATATCCGTAGTTTGAGCCATAAATCTATCCGATCGATACATGTAGATCCATACGGTATCTATTGGGTGGGAACATTTCAGGGAGGACTCAGTAAATACGATACCAATCTTAGCCAGTTTAACTTGAAAAGTGTGGATATATTACACGACCAAAGCTCAGGAAAGAACATGATTACGTCTTTCGCAGAATATGGTGACCGCGTATTGGTCGGTACGGATGGAGCTGGGGTATTCCAATATGTCCGTGCATCTGACCATCTGAAGCCCCTCCATATTGGCCGAGCTGCGAATAAAAAGTTCGAGGATCTGACGGTGATGACATTGGAACGCGGCAGCGAAAACCTGTGGATCGGTACCTATCAGGATGGGCTGTTCCAATTGGATCTTAAAAAGGACAAAATAACACATTATCCTGCAGGTGCTCAGGCCAACCAGTTAACCAATCCGGATATCTTCTGTCTAAAATCAGATCGTTATGGCCGACTTTGGATTGGCACAAATGGTGGGGGGATCAATGTTTTGGATGCGGGAGGGAGCATCGCTAAATATACTGCTGCAACTCGCGGCACGCAAGGCTATCCTAATCCGCCGGGGAATTTTATACGTGCCTTCGCGGAAGACAAGCGTGGGAATATGTGGATTGCTACATACGGTTCAGGCGTATCGATGTATAATTCAGAAGGCCGAATCAATCACTTCTTTGACAAAGAAAAAAATAATTTGCCCAGCAATTATGTATTATCCATCCATATCGATGCCCGACAGCGCATATGGATTGGAACCAATGGCAACGGAATCGGTTTATTGAGACCTGGACAAGATCAATTTGAAAGCCTATCTGAAAAAGATGGATTGATCAATGGCGTGATACAGAGTATTGTTGAAGACAAGTCGGGACGAATATGGTTCAGCACCAACAAAGGCTTAAGCTGCTACGATCCTGATAATCGCGTATTTAAAAATTATACCCGATCGGCAGGACTCCAAGAGGGGGCTTTCATGCTGGGCTCCGGATTAATACTATCTGATGGCGAGATGTTTTTTGGTGGTCAGAACGGGTTCAACCATTTTTATCCCAATCAGCTAAAGATGAATACGAACCGCGCAATCGTTGCATTCACAGACCTTAGAATTGACAATAAAATCATTCAGCCTTCGCAAGACGGCATACTGACGCAATCCCTCTTAACGGCACAAGAAATACACCTAGAGCATAAGCAGAACTTCTCTATTTCGTTTACCGCGCTAAACCTGACGGTTCCAGAAGACAATCAATACCAATACCGTCTAGAGGGTGTTGACAAAGATTGGATTCCCGCGGGAAAGGAGCGCAGCGCATATTACACGAACCTTGACCCCGGTAAATATGTTTTTCAGGTAAGGGCTAGCAATAATGATGGTGTTTGGAACGACGAGATCAAGTCCATTGATGTATTTGTTGCGCCACCGTGGTGGCGTACGGCATATGCCTATGTTTTTTATGTGATCCTGTTTTTTGCGATATTATTTTTTATTCGCGATCGCGGCATTAGACGGTTAAAACAAAAATTTGCTTTGGAACAGGAGCGTATTCAAGCCAAACAGCAAATTGAGCAGCAACAACGGGAAGCTGAAACGAGGCATGAGCTCGACCGTATGAAAATAAAATTTTTAACTAATCTTAGTCATGAGTTCAGAACGCCTATTTCGTTGATTGTCGGCCCTGTCGATAATCTGCTGGCCATGGAGTCCTCGAATAAGCGCTCAACGGAGCTTAGCCTAATTAAACGGAACGCACGTCGTTTGCTAAACTTGGTGAATCAACTTTTGGATTTCCGGAAAATGGAAGAACACGAAGTGAAACTCCATCGTGCGGAAGGCAATTTTGTCGCATTTATTGAGGAAGTCTTTCAATCTTTCAAAGATATGGCGATGAGCAAAGGAATCGACTATTCTTTCGCTACAACGAAAAAAGATCTTTATTGCGTGTTCGACCCAGACAAGGTGGAGCGCATATTGTTCAATTTGATAGCAAACGCATTTAAATTCACACCGAAAGGTGGAGATATAGCTGTTTCTTTGATCAACGTGGTTACGGAAGGTGATCAGGTTCGCGTATATGTTCAGGTAAAAGATACGGGAATCGGGATTCCGGAGAAAGAACAACAGGCCATCTTCGAAAGTTTTTTCCAACATGAAACGCAGGGCAACGTGTTGAACCAAGGAACAGGAATAGGACTTTCTATCGTGAAGACTTTTGTAAACATGCACCAAGGCGATATTGAAGTACATAGTTCAGTCGGAAATGGTAGTGCCTTTCTATTCAACCTGCTTTTGGATCGGGCTCGGGAAATTCCTTGCGATAACGTCGTTTCGGAAGAATCGGATCAAATTTATGAAACGGGAAATATGGAAGTTGATGTGATTCAAAAACCTAGCGTATTGATTGTTGAGGACGACGAGGATTTCCGATGCTTCCTAAAAGAGTCTTTGGAACGCGATTATCAGGTTTACGAGGCATCCAATGGAAAAGAAGGCTGGCAAAAAGCCCTATTCCATCACCCCAATATCGTGGTGAGCGACGTACAGATGCCGTTAATGAACGGAATGGAGTTGGCATTAAACCTGAAGCAAGATAAACGAACAAAACATATCCCTGTTATCCTTTTGACGGCCTCACAGGTCGAAAATGGACTGATATGCGGATTGGAATCTGGAGCAATAGACTACATCACCAAACCTTTTGACAATGCTATGCTGTTTGCTAAAATCAACAGCTTGTTGATTTTAAACCAAGCATTCAAAGATGTGTACAGCAGGCAAGTTTCCATGGTGGGCCCCGAATTGGAGATTGTTTCCGAAAAAGATAAATTCCTGCAGAACGTACTCAGTTACGTATACGCAAACATGGACAATCCGCAACTTTCTGTAGAAAGCTTAAGTGCGCATTTAGCAATTAGTCGAGCGTCGCTATACAATAGGTTGCTGGAGTACTCCGGGATGACACCGGTAGATTTTATACGCTCTGCTAAACTGGAACGGGCTGCGCTATTGCTAGAGAAAAGCGATAAGAATATTGCGGAAATTGCTTACGAAACTGGTTTTGCAAATCCGAATTATTTTACCAAAGTTTTTAAAAGTAAATATCAAATGACACCGTCCGAGTTTATATCGGCAAAGAAAACAAAAGTGAAAAAAGTTTGACGGTATGCTTGCATGTGATGTCGGATAAGATATAAGCTGGTTTAAACATTTTTACCTCTATTTTTTTCATATGTTTCAGCCAAAAGACAGTTGATAAGCTACCTTTGGTTATCCTGCACGGCTTAAAATAGCCCTAGAGGTGTAGACCTTTAACATATCAGCAAAAGAAACAGTCGGTATAGACCAACTAAATTTCGATGTCGATAATAGGGGCATAGCAATAAAATGCCTATAAACCGCTAGTCAAAACAGTAAAACCGACTATGATAAAAATAACATGTATAATCTGCGGAGCCATATTATGGTGCGCGACTATGAAAGCCCAACATACAGCGCCGGTAGGATTCGACCTGATAAAGGAAGGTGCTTCTTACGGTGTAGTGGACAGTGTCGCTTATTTTTCTAAAACGGTAGGCACACAACGAAAAGCGATGGTCTACCTGCCGCCCAAATATTCCGACAAGAAAAAGTATCCTGTACTTTATCTTTTGCACGGGATAGGGGGGGATGAAAAGGAATGGCTCAATCATGGCGCGCCGCATATCATTTTAGGTAATTTGTATGCGGATAGAAAAATCGAAGAGATGATTGTTGTGTTTCCCAATGGTCGAGCTATGCTTGATGATCGAGCAACAGGTAATATCATGGCGCCAGAAAAAGTGGAAGCATTCGCTACATTCGAAAAGGACTTACTGCAGGATTTGATCCCTTTTATCGAAGCGCATTACCCTGTGAAGAGCGATCGCGAGCATCGTGCCATTTTCGGCCTTTCTATGGGGGGCGGGCAAGCGCTTAATTTTGGATTGGGAAACCTGGATTATTTCGCATGGGTAGGAGGCTTTTCGTCAGCGCCAAACACGCGTGTCCCTGAACAACTAATGCCAAGACCACAGGAAGCCAAGCAAAAACTAAAGTTGTTATGGATATCCTGCGGTGATCAAGATCGCTTGATCGGCAATAGCAGGCGTACACACGAATACCTCATCGAACATGCTATTCCGCATGTATTTTATATCGAACCAGGTGGACATGATTTTAACGTGTGGAAGAATGACCTCTACATGGTTTCCCAATTGCTTTTTAAGGAAGTAGACTATAATAGGCTGAAGGATATAAGTCCCATTAATTATTCAATGGACTAAATACGTAAAGATCGTACATTGAACGAGTAATCTCAAAAACAACTTATGAACCTAAATCGCGCCATCTTTTTTTCTGTATTATATGCGAGCATATCTTTCTTATGTACGTATCCTGTTTTTGGACAGGGACAAGCTTTGAAATTGTGGTACGATAAACCCGCAAATGCTAAAATTTGGGAGGAAGCCTTACCTATCGGAAATGGCCGGTTGGGCGCAATGATATACGGGATACCCCAGCGCGAAGAACTCCAGCTTAACGAAGAAACAATATGGGCAGGTGGACCCTACCGAAATGACAATGGTCATGCGAAAGGCAAACTTCGAGCGGTACAGCAAATGCTTTTTCAAGGAGAGACACGCGAAGCAGAAAAGCGAATCAATGAGGATTTTTTCACCAAGACGCACGGGATGCCGTTTCAGACCGCAGGAAGCATTATTTTAGATTTTCCTGGCCACGAAGAGTTTCAGGATTATTACCGCGAATTGAACCTAGAGAACGCTGTGGCATTAACGCGATATACCGTCGACGGTGTCCAGTACACGCGAGAGACGTTCTCATCTTTTGCTGACGATGTCATTATCATGCAATTAACAGCCAGTAAAAAAGGAGCATTGAGTTTTGATCTTAGCTACACCAGTATGGCAAAGCATCGGATCTTTAGCCACGCAAACCGTTTAATACTCGAAGGCAGGGGTGACGACCATGAAGGTATTGCTGGTCAGATAGTTTATCAGACGCATGCTGCAGTAAAGTCCCGTGATGGAAAAGTTAGTCTCACAGGGAACAAATTAAGCGTCCGGGACGCTACATCGGTGCGACTATATATCTCTATCGGAACGAATTTCGAGGATTATACGTCTGTAGGAGCTGATCATGTGCAGCGTGCCGATTCCAAATTGCAGGAAGCAATGAAAAACTCTTATAAATCAGCAATTAAAAAACATATAGCGGGCTATGGCAAGCAGTTTAGCCGGTTTAAACTACATCTAGGACAAGCAGAAGAAGCTATGGAGAAACCCACTCCGGTTCGTATACAGGAATTTCAGCGTACACAGGACCCATCACTCGTCACCTTATTGACGCAATTCGGTCGGTACTTATTGATTTGTTCCTCGCAGCCCGGAGGACAACCGGCAAACTTGCAAGGTATATGGAATAACTCAACGCAACCTGCCTGGGACAGTAAGTACACGATCAATATTAATACGGAGATGAATTATTGGCCTGCAGAAGTCACGAATTTATCAGAAACACATCAACCGCTCATCCAGATGGTCAAAGAACTGAGTGAAAGTGGAAAAGGTACCGCGAAGATATTGTATGGTGCCGATGGCTGGGTAGCGCACCACAATACGGACATATGGCGAGTTACGAGCCCAATAGATTTTGCGTCGGCGGGAATGTGGCCTACCGGTGGGACTTGGCTGACACAACATCTGTGGGAACATTATCTATACACAGGAGATAAGTCCTTCCTTCGTCGCATATATCCGGTGATGAAAGGAGCTTCCGATTTTTTGCTGACCACACTTATTCCTCATCCGGCGCATCAGGAAAAGGGCTGGATGGTATTAGCGCCTTCGATTTCGCCGGAACATGGCCCGCTGTCAGCAGGTGTCACGATGGACAACCAACTGGCCTTTGATATGCTGACACGTACTGCACTTGCCAACGAAATATTGCAAGAGGATGTCGATTACCGGAAAAGACTGTGCGCGATGGCTAAGCGTCTGCCGCCGATGCAGATCGGTAAGTATACACAGTTGCAAGAATGGCTAGAAGATCGCGACGACCCGAAAAATGAACACCGACATGTATCGCACCTCTATGGACTATACCCCGGCAATCAGATATCACCCTACCGCACGCCTGAATTATTTGAGGCGGCGCGAAACTCACTTAACTACCGGGGAGATTTAGCTACGGGCTGGTCTATTGGATGGAAAATCAATCTGTGGGCGCGTCTATTGGATGGAAATCATGCGTATAAAATTATCAAAAATATGTTGACGATTTTAAACAGTGACAATAAGGACGGGAGAACCTATCCGAATATGTACACGGCGCATCCGCCATTTCAGATTGATGGAAATTTTGGACTGACCGCTGGTGTTGCCGAGATGCTGCTTCAAAGTCATGATGGTGCAGTGCACCTGTTGCCTGCGCTGCCGAATGTTTGGCATACGGGTGGCGTGTCCGGAATCAAGGCACGTGGTGGTTTCGAGGTCGACATAGATTGGGTGCATGGTGATGTGCAAAAGGTAGTTGTGCGATCTGCTATCGGTGGAAATCTGAGGTTGCGTTCATACGTACCATTGCATGGTAAAGGACTGCAAGAGGCTCAAGGGGTGCACACAAACTACTTGCTTCATCCCGCCATAAAGGGCCTTGACGCGGTTATTGCTTCGGATGCAACCTTAAAGGGGAATACATTGAGGAAAGTTTTTGAATACGATGTGAAGACGGTACCTAACAGAAACTATAGTTTTACAAGGGCGAATTGAAAGCACGATAAACGAAAGCTTGGTACAACACTATCCGTCTTTGTAGACTACGACCATAACAAAAAAAAATAGATATTAAATAACATAGTAACACATTTATATGAACAGGCGAACAGCTAAACTTCGAATTCTGCTATACACAGGTCTTGTTTTCTTTCTGATCGATGTGTATGCGCAGAAGGCATCAAACCCGCTAATTTTTTCCGACGTCCCAGATATGTCTATAATCCGGGTAGGCGACACATACTACATGAGCAGTACAACGATGCACCTAAATCCCGGCTTGCCCTTGATGAAGTCTAAAGATTTGGTCAATTGGGAATTGTTTGGGTACGGACATACGTCTTTACAGGATATGGATGAACTTAATCTACATAACGGCAAAAGTACCTATGGCAGAGGGTCTTGGGCAAGCAGTCTCCGGTATCACAATGGTATGTATTACGTCAGTACGTTTGCGCAAACGACAGGGAAAACTTACGTATACATGACGAAAGACATAGAAAACGGGCCTTGGACCGCTAAGGAGTTCGAACCCATGATGCACGATCACACACTTTTCTTTGAGGGCGACAAAATCTACATGATATGGGGCGGAGGTAAGTTAAATATAGTCGAGCTGGAATCCGACTTTTCAGGTATTAAGCCTGAGACACAGCGCGTGCTGATCGAGAACGCCACATTGCCTAGTACACCGAAAGATAAACAAGGCGGTCTTCCAGCAGAAGGTTCCCAACTTTTTAAAGTCAACGGTAAATATTACCTGTTTAATATATCGTGGCCTCCTGGTGGCATGCGCACCGTGATCGTACACCGCGCCGACAAATTGGAAGGACCGTACGAAGGTCGTGTTGTTTTGCAGGATCAGGGTGTGGCCCAAGGTGGGCTCATCGACATGCCGGATGGTACGTGGTACGCCTATTTGTTTCAGGATCACGGTGCCGTTGGCCGCATCCCTTTCTTGGTACCTGTGACATGGGAAGATGGATGGCCCATGCTGGGAATAGCGGGAAAAGTCCCCCGCGAACTTAATCTACCTGCCAGCAAGGGATTGATACCAGGAATTGTTAATTCGGATGACTTTAACCGGAAAAATGGAGATCCTGCATTGCCGCTCGTTTGGCAGTGGAATCATAATCCGGCTGATGATCTATGGTCGGTAACAGAGCGCAAAGGCTTTTTGCGGCTCAAAACAGGACGTGTTGACGAACATTTTTTACACGCAAGAAATACCTTGACGCAACGGACATTTGGACCTACTTCTACTGCTTCGACCGCCTTGGAGCTATCGAACATGCAAGATGGCGATTTCGCAGGCCTTTCCTTACTACAAAAAAATTATGGTTTGGTAGGTGTGCGCATGGATGGAAACAAAAAGCTGCTAGTGATGATCAACGCGACGACGGGAACAGCGGAAGAAGCTGCACAGATACCTTTAGATAAGCAAAAAGTATACTTGAAAGCCGCATGTGACTTTACCAACAAAAAAGATATAGCGAACTTCTTCTATAGTCTTGACGGGAAAAATTGGATTCCAATCGGCACGCCGTTAAAGATGGCCTATACGATTCCACATTTTATGGGTTATCGCTTTGGCCTATTTAACTACGCCACCAAGGTTGTAGGTGGCTACGTTGATTTTGATTATTTTAAAATCACCCCTTAGTTAATCGCTCTTGTGTTAAAAAAAACGTGATCAATGAAAAAACGCACCTTGTTTTGTGCAGCGTTGTCTATATTTCTCACTGGGAGAGTTTTTGGGCAAAACCCTATTGTGCAAACTACGTATACGGCCGACCCAGCACCTTTAGTATATAACGATCGCTTGTACCTGTACACCACGCACGATGAAGATGAATCGACATGGTTCAATATGAATAACTGGAGGGTCTATTCTACGAATGATATGGCTAATTGGACCGATCATGGCGTCATATTGCGCTATACCGATTTCGAATGGGCCAAAGGAGATGCCTGGGCGGCACAATGTGTGGAGAAAAATGGAAAATTTTATCTCTATGTACCGGCGATATCCAAATTCAATAACAAAGGAGCAATTGGGGTTGCTGTTGGCGATACGCCATTGGGCCCCTTTTATGATCCCCTCGGTAAACCGCTTGTTCAAAGTGACTGGGGGGATATTGATCCGACCGTATTTATTGATGACGACGGCGAAGCACATATGTACTGGGGCAATCCCAAATTAAAATATGTAAAGCTCAATGAAGATATGATCTCCTACAAAGGCAATATTGTCGAAGTTCCTATGACGGAGGCATCTTTCGGGAAACGAGATGGTGATCCAGAGCGGCCATCGAAGTATGAAGAGGGACCATGGCTGTATAAAAGGAACGATCATTATTACCTATTTTGGCCGGGAGGCCCACTACCTGAATTTATCGGTTATTCGACGAGCAAATATGCCGAAGGCCCATGGACGTATGGAGGAATTGTCATGCCTGCGGAAGGCCGAGCTTTTACCAATCATCCCGGCGTAATCGATTTTCGGGGGAGAACGTATTTTTTCTATCATAATGGGGCATTACCTGGAGGTGGTGGATTTACACGTTCTGTTGCGGTTCAAGAACTTCAATTTAACGAAGACGGGAGTATTGACCCGATGAAAATGACGGATGGTATCACCGAAGCAATAGCGACCATCAATCCTTATGAGCTTACGCAGGCGGAAACGATAAATTGGTCAGAAAATGTAAAATCCTTTCAAAACGGGAAAGTGGGCGTATTTATCAAAGCAAAAGTAGATGGAGCGTACACGCGTGTCAAAAGCGTAGATTTCGGACAAACGGGGGCGTCTACTTTTGTTGCGCGCGTGGGTACCACACATAACAGTGGCATTACAATGGAGGTTAGAAGCGGATCAGTAGAAGGAAAGCTATTTGCAACGGTGAAAGTACCTTTAACGGGTGGCGATAACCGATGGCAATTGGTAGAAACAAAATTACGGCAAACGATTGTTGGTAAGCATGATCTCTATTTTGTGTTTAAAGGACAAGTCCCTTCCAATGTGATGTACTTCGATTGCTGGAAATTTGTTAAAGATTAGCATATGGCGAATCATCTAAGCTTTTATAGCATCGGGCTGTTTAACTGTAAGCGCAAATCGTTGTTAAAGATTCTTTGCGCCATGACGGCTGTTATAGCGCTGTGTGTACCGCTATCTGCGAAGGCATCTGTCCGGCTTCCCGAATTGATAAGCGACCGCATGGTATTGCAGCGGGATACCAAGCTTAGCATTTGGGGATGGGCTGATAGCGGTGAAAAGGTAACGGTACGTTTTCGCGATGTATATTATGAGACTGAGGCTGATGCCGACGGCACATGGGCGGTCGAGTTGCCTCCTCAACCACATGGTGGCCCATTTATCATGGAAATCAATGAAATCATTATCCGAGATTTGCTGATTGGCGATGTCTGGCTTTGCTCTGGGCAGTCCAACATGGAAACACCTATTGTAAGACTGGTTGATGCTTATCCCGAGATCAATGTGTCGAACAACCACATGATCCGCTATTTTAAGGTGCCCACGCAAAATAGCGTACAGTCTGTGCAAGAGAATATGGGGAAGGGTGCCAGCTGGCATTCTGCAATCGCATCCGATGTGATGAGCTGGACAGCGCTTGCCTATTTTTTCGCGCAGGAAGCCTATCAGCATACAGGCGTGCCGGTAGGCATGCTGGTTTCGAGTCTTGGTGGTAGCCATATCGAAAGCTGGATCAGCCAGGAAAGCCTGAAAGAATTCCCCTCGCTTTTGGTTGACCGAGATGCGTTGGATAATCTCCGCATCATAGGCCAGGACAAGGGGATCGACAAATGGATAAAGCCCGAATGGAACGATCGCGATTGGGGTAGCGTAGAGATACCCGGCGATTGGCTCTCACAGGGCATTAAGGCAAAGGGGGTTGTCTATTTTAGGAAGACATTTGATGTGCCAAACAATAAAGAAGGACGTCATGCAAAGTTGTATATGGGAACCATGTCCGATAGTGATTCGGTGTTCGTCAATGGCCATTTGGTTGGCGCTACATCATATATGTACCCACCTCGCAAATACGACATACCGGCAGGTGTGTTGCGCGCCGGCGGGAATAACATAACCGTTAGGCTACGCGCAAATGCTGGAAACGGTGCTTTTATTCCCGAGAAAGTATATCAGATAAAAGGAGATGGTTTTGAAGTTGATCTATCCGGCACATGGAAATATAGGGTAGGGATAGACCTTAGTTATGCGAAAAACTATCAAGATCGCCTTCAAAACCTCGGATCTGCTGGCTCTGGGTTATACAATGGCATGATTTACCCTATTCGGGATTATGCGATCAAAGGGGTTATTTGGTACCAAGGCGAATCGAACAGTGGGCAACCGAAATTTTACCAACGCTATTTAGAACTTCTCTTGGATGATTGGAGAACACTTTTGCGGCGCCCAGATCTCCCATTCCTATTGATGCAACTTCCCAATTTTATGGCGAGACAACGACAACCGTCCGAATCCGGATGGGCGGCCATTCGGGAGGCTCAGTTTAAGGTTGCTCTGCAGGATGCTCATACGGCATTGGCCGTGGCATACGATATCGGCGAATGGAATGATATCCATCCACTAAATAAAAAAGATATGGCTAAGCGGCTTTTTTTGGGCGCCCGAAAGCTTGTATACAAAGATAAGATCGTTAGCTCCGGGCCCCTTTATACACAGATGGAGATACAGGAGGACAAAATCGTCCTACATTTTGCGGAAATAGGTGGGGGGCTTACGAGTCGGGATGGTCAATCGCTAAGGCACTTCGCGATTGCTGGTGAAGACCGCAAATTCGTTTGGGGGAATGCAGTGGTCAAAGGAGACCGGGTGATCGTGAGCCATCCGCAGATCAAAAATCCAGTAGCGGTGAGGTATGCTTGGAGCGATAATCCGGAAGCAGCCAACCTCATCAATAAAGAAGGTTTACTGGCCTCGCCTTTTCGAACAGATCAATGGGAAGTACATGATGAACTTAGAAAATAATACGAGTTATGATAAGATATAGATTAAAATGGAAAGTAGCACATAAATCGGCTATATTGGGCGTAGCGATGTTATGCGTCTACCCACTTTTTGGACAGACACCCTCGCCGGCAACAAAAAAAATGACAGATAGATTTGTCCACCGAGCCGCCGGGAACCCGTACTTGCCCCTTTGGGAACATTTGCCGGACGGCGAGCCGCGCGTTTTCGAAGATCCCGATCAACCCGGCAAATACCGCGCTTATATTGTCGGTTCACATGATCTGCGCTACACAAGCTATTGCGGCCCTGATATTCGCATGTGGTCGGCCCCTGTCGAAGATTTATCCAGTTGGCGGGATGAGGGGCCTATTTTCACTTACGAAATCGATGGACAGTGGGATGTCATGTACGCGCCTGATTTGGTAGAAGTGAAACGACGCGATGGGACAAAAGAATACTACTTATACCCGCACAGCCGAGGGCCGAATCGTGAAGCAATGGTTGCCAAAGGCGAACGTCCGGATGGCCCTTTCACGCCGATCAACCTCACTGAGGATGGAACTCGAACGGTATCTGGAAGCATATTAGGTTTTGATCCGGCTATTTTTATAGAACAGATTGATGACCCGAACGATCGCGATTTTAATATCGGATTTAGGGCTTATGCCTATTGGGGCTTTCAGCGATCGCTAGCAGCAGAGTTAGACCAGAACACGATGTATAGCGTTCGTCCAGGTACCCAAGTGATTGATCGCTTCATTCCGGCCAGTGCACGATACGGTGTATTGCGCGATCCAGCAGGAACAATATTCAACCATATCCTCCCCGGCGAGGATCTCGGATCATTTAATTTCTTTGAAGCCTCTTCTATTCGGAAAGTGGGAAATAAATATGTATCGGTTTACAGTGGTTATTCAGGCCCCGAGTATGGCTTAGGGAGCTCCAACTCCACACTCCGCTATTTGGTTGGTGATTCTCCTTTGGGGCCATGGAAAAGCGGTGGCGTGCTCGTAGATTCGCGCGGACCTGTGCTGAACCAAGACGGAACGGCACTGGAAATTACAAACGGTGGACATAATACACACGGCAGTATCGAGTCGATCAACGATCAATGGTATGTTTTTTACCATAGACCACCCAGAAATTTTGGTTTTGCCCGCCAAGCGGTCGTTGCACCTATCCACGTCGAATGGGACGAGGTACCCGTTGCAAAAGGCGGTACGGTACGTATACGTGCGTTTGACCCCTATGGGGATGATTACAAATGGACAGCAAAAGATCGTCAAGGGAAAGAATATACGGGCGCAGAGGTTACCTCCGAAGGTTTTCATATGTATGGCCTTGATCCTTACCAATACTACAGTGCGGGGTATGCAAGCTACCTTTCAAATGTTGGAAGCCAGCAAGATTCGTGGGATATTTGGGATAACCATATGCCTATTAAAGTCAAGAATAGCGATATAATTGGATACAAGTATTTTGGATTTGGGGGCTTGGACAAAGCTCAGCACGGCCTGAAAGCATTCAAGGGAACGGCAGCAGGCAACCAAACGGCTTTCAACTTATTTTTGATACCGAAGACTACGGAGGCCTTCAAGGTGAATGTTTGGTTAGATGGTCCATGGGATAACGCAACCTGGAAAGGGAAAAAGATCGGCGAGATTGCCGTGCCGGCTAATACTATCGCAAAAGAAAGGAGGTTCACGATCGATGTGTCACAGTTTGTAGATGATTTGGAAGAAAAACATGCTGTGTTTCTCGTAGCGGAAGGATCGGGGGATCAGCAACTTTTTGAATTGAGTGGTCTTGGATTTAGTTCGAAAAACACGCCGCTTGCGCGTCCGAAAATTCCGACAGTAAAAATAGCAGTAGACGGGCAAGTTATCGAGTTGCCATCCCATCCGGTCAGATCGACGAACCAAAATGGGATCACAGCGTACGATATCTACGAAACCACCTATAAGCTTCCTCAAAGCTCTACCGCAGTACCAACGGTACGTGCAACGAGCGATCATGACGATGTGAAAATATCTGTTGAACAGGCTTCAGACCGGTTCGGGACTGCTATCGCGATATTTGACTACAATGGTGTCATCAAGACCTACCGCATACATTATTCATCTTAAGAAATAATTAGGGAGTCGTTGCACAGCCCCGCCCATAAAGTATACACTTATGAAATTATCTATGAAGTATCTTTTTCTTGCGCTCACTGCACTTACCTTTTTTGCAAGCTGCCAAAGCACGAAAACGGTGAAATATCCATTTCGGGATCCTGATCTTCCCTTGGAGAAACGTATTGACAATTTAGTGAGTCTGCTTTCGCTTGATGAGAAGGTCGGACTGATGATGAATAGCTCCAAGGCTGTTCCGCGTCTCGAGATCCCCGCTTACGACTGGTGGAACGAAGCCTTGCACGGTGTTGCACGCGCGGGAAAAGCCACCGTATTTCCGCAAGCGATCGGCATGGCCGCTACTTGGAACACAGAAAAGCATTACGAAACGTTTAACATCATTTCTGATGAAGCACGTGCGAAATACAACGAAGCGATCGCAGCGGATGAACGCGGACGCTATTACGGATTATCCTTTTGGACACCGAATATCAATATCTTTCGGGATCCACGATGGGGAAGGGGACAAGAAACCTACGGCGAGGATCCCTATTTGACGACACAATTCGGACTGGCGACAGTAAAGGGCTTGCAGGGCGACGATTCAACCTATTTTAAAACCCATGCCTGTGCGAAACATTACGCCGTGCATAGTGGACCCGAATGGAATAGGCATTCTTATGATGCCGTTGTATCTGAGCGCGATCTGTGGGAAACGTATCTTCCCGCTTTCAAAGCTTTGGTACAAAAAGGTAATGTGCAGGAGGTGATGTGCGCTTATAACGCTTTTGAAGGAAAGCCCTGCTGCGGAAGCGATAAACTCTTGCAGCAGATTTTACGTGACGACTGGGGATTCGATGGCATGGTGGTATCCGATTGCTGGGCCATCAATGACTTTTATGAAAAAGATCATCACCAAACGCACGAAACACCTGAAGACGCCGTTACTGCTGCTGTCATCGCAACGACAGATTTGGAGTGCGGAACTGCTTACGAGCACCTTATAGCAGCTGTTAAGGCCAATTTGATTTCAGAGGCGCAGATTGATGTTTCGCTACGCCGTGTACTGCGCGGGTGGTTTCAGTTAGGCATGTTTGATCCCCCGGAAAACTCACCATGGCACGATCTTTCTTATGATATTGTAGCGTCTGACAAACACCGGCAACAGGCATTAGACGTAGCCCGCCAATCGATGACATTACTCAAGAATGACCGGCAGACATTACCTTTACGTAAAGACCTCAAGCGGATTGCGGTAGTGGGTGCCAATGCGACGGATAGCTTGATGCTTTGGGGGAATTACAACGGTACTCCGGTATCGACGGTTACGATTCTTGATGGAATTCGTCAGAAAGTTCCCGGTACGGAAGTAATTTTCGAAAGAGGAAGCGATTTGGTCGACCCTTGGGTAAAAACTTCACTTTATGATTCGTTTATCGCAAAGGAGAACGGCAAAAAAGGCTTGGAAGTAGCCTTCTACAACAACAATTCATTGGAAGGGGATCCTGTCCTGACCACGATTAACGGTCTCGGTATCGAGTATAGCAATCGCGGAGGCACGGCGTTGGCGCAAGGCGTACATATGGAGCATACATCAACACGTATTTCCGGAATTTTTGTGGCACCCTATACCGGAGAGGTTGTGTTTAAAGCCAATGCATACGATGGGTATGTGTTGAAGATAGACGGAAAGGAAGTTGCGCGAAAGCAGGGCGAATCTGCTATACAGGGCGAGGAGTATGTTATAAAGGTAGAGCGTGGCAAATCATATCCAATCATTATGGAACACCGGCAAATGGGTAAGATTAATATCATTGGACTTTCCGTGTACAGAAAAGAGCGTGCAGAATTTTCTAAACTTACTGCGCGATTGAAAGATGTGGATGCCATCATCTATGTGGGCGGGCTTTCTCCGCAATTGGAAGGTGAGGAAATGTATGTTGACTTTGATGGATTTCGGGGTGGAGATCGAACGGCGATTGATTTGCCCGAAGTGCAACGCGCGTTATTAGCGGCATTGCGCAAGACGGGTAAACCGGTCACATTCGTGCTGTGTACCGGGAGTTCGCTTGCATTGGCGCAGGATGAATCAAATTATGATGCGCTGTTGTGTGCTTGGTATGCCGGCGAAAAGGCAGGAATTGCAGTTGCCGACGTTCTGTTTGGTGATTATAATCCGGCTGGAAGGCTTCCAGTCACGTTCTACAAATCGCTGGATCAATTGGATAATGCCCTAACGAAGGACGATAGTTCCCGGCAGGGTTTTGAAAATTATGACATGCAGGGCCGGACATACCGCTACATGAAAGATAAACCATTATACGCATTTGGTCATGGTCTTAGCTTTTCAAAGTTCCGGTATGATAAGCCTCTCAAGGTGCCAGTGCAGATCGATGGTAAGAACGGACTTGAAATTGTTTTGCCCGTAGAAAACAGTTCTGCGGTAGATGGCGAGGAAGTGGTACAGGTTTATGTACGTCGCAACGATGACCCCAACGCACCGAACAAATCACTGCAGGCATTTCAACGAGTAGCTGTGGCGGCAGGACAAAAAGAACAAGTGAAATTGTCTATCGGTGCAGAAGCGTTCATGTTTTATGATCGTTCAAAGCGAGGCTTAACGCTCAAACCGGGAAATTACACGCTACTGTATGGGGGGACGTCTGATGAGGGAAATTTAAAAAGCGTTAGTGTTCAGGTGCTATAACGTTACCGGAGACAGAAGGGCAGTTCCATGCACGCGGGGAGAAGGCTTGAAAACTGGCCAAATCCACTAGTGATACGTATAGACGCCTACAGCTATAAACAATAATATTTGCCCGTATCAATTTGATGCTGGCAAATATTATTGCAGTTCGTCAATAAGCCGATCGATACATGCTGTTACGCGCCTGCGATCGGATTCGTCTTTAATATTTAATCCACAAAATGTTGTGCCGACGGCTCTAGCGTGCGTATTAAGGTAGTAAATCCCGGCGACAAGCAAGGCAAATAATGGTGTGGCATCCTGCTTGAAATTGTTGATGGAGTTTACCGCATTGATCAACTGGTTACCAAGCTCTTCACGCTCCATTACAATTCCCTTAAGCACATCATTATTCCCCGCCAATTCCCAAATGATCATTTGCTTCAGCAAATCACTTTCGTAAATCTGGTTGAATTGATCATTTAAAATTTCCTTTACGTCTTTTTTATCGAAATTCTCAGGCGCAGCTTTATGATTCAACCAAAAATCCTTCGATCGAAGATATTCCTTAATGAGATTATCAAAATCGCCAAAATGAAAGTATATCAGCTTCTTATCAACCCCCGAGGCAGCTTCCACCTTGGTAACTTTCAATTCTGTGAAGCCTTCTGTCTCCAAAATATGACCCACCGCATCCAATAATTTTTGCTTGGTTTTTATGGCTCTCGCCGACTGCTTTCTTTCCATAGCAATAAAAGTAAAAAAAAAATCGTATCAAAAAATTTATTGCTTATCATATGTAGCGCAAAATTTACATCTTCAGCGATGTACGACTGCCATACACATCTACAGGAATGCATTCTTTAATGATAAAGCGCTAACCTTTGATTGGGATTAATTCACTGATTTGATGCACGGTGCTGTGCGTTTGCGATGCTTGCTGCTGACCGAAAAAACAGCGATTAGCTTTGAAATTTGGGGACAGGAAAGGTTAATACGACGGTTGTTCCTTCTCCTATTTTGCTTTCGATATGGATGCTACCTTGCAATCGCTTTAATATCTTGCTGACCAAGCTTAGGCCGACGCCGGTTCCATCAAAATCGCGTGCGTTTGAACCACGGTAAAATAGTTCGAATAGGTTGGCCATTTCATCTTCGGGAATGCCAATCCCATTGTCTTTGACGTAATATATCGTTGCGCCTTCCCGGAGCTCACTATCTATGCTGATTGTAGGAACGGTTTCGTTTGTTGTATATCTGACAGCATTTCCCACCACGCTGTAAAAAAGTTGTTGTACTAAACTCCCGTCACCAAATACAGGTAGTAATTCGCCAATTTGGAATTGCGCAGACGGAGCATCTAGCGTATTTTTAATTTCTGTACAAACACGCTCGATCACCTCAGACATGGCGACATAGGCATGGGAACTTTCATATAACCTTACCTCATTCACGCGCAACGTGTGATTTAAAATACTTTCCATGCTGCCTATTGATGCGAGGATGGCGTCGCACCATTTATGGATTTCAGAGGAGGGCATGTTTGTTTTTGAACGCATAAACTGTGCACCCATCTTGATGACGCCCAGCGGGTTCTTTAGGTCGTGGGAGAGATTATTGGTTAAAAGTTCCAATTCCTTATTGAATGACATCATTGCATCCTGCTCTTCCAGCAATTGCAGCGCTTTTTTTCGAGGCGTCACGTCGGTGGACGTATGTAAGATCGAAGATGTCCTACCGCTCTCATCTAAAATGGCCTGATACTCAAAGTCAAAGTATTTTATTTCACTTTTCCCATCGATTGTAATTTCTGCAGGATAGGCTGTTGCGCGATACGTTACCCCAGAGTGCCAAACATTGAGCAATAAATCGGTAAAACCTTGTTCGGTGAATGTTGGAAAAACATCACCAAATTTTCTTCCGACGATATCATCAGACTTTCCCCAAACAGCAAGCATAGCTGGATTAACGAAACGTATATTCAAATCCGCGTCGTCATATATCGCAATCCCTTGGGGTGCATTGGCAATAATCCCCAAAATTTGTTTGATGTTATAATTCATAAAGTCGATGATATCGCTAAGATACATAACAAACTTCAAAAACAATTGTTTATTGAAATTTAATAATAAATCCCGGACTTGGGAGGCCCAGGATTTAAACTAATCATTTACCTTATTTTATGAATCATGTATTGAACGCTCGGCAGCGCAAAACGTTTTTAAAAAAATAAAAATGACACTTGCGGAAACCATATCTCCTCGTTTAGGGTTTATCCTATGTGATGGCATCGGTCCAAGCGACCTATCCAAAACGCCTGCTGCAGGAATTTGGGAGACGACGTTTTCAGCCGTGCTATTGAAGGATGTTTTATATTAATTTTATTTATTCTAGCCGCATCTAAGATCCACATGTGGGCTCTTAGGATCTGCTTGGTATTACCGACTAAAAAATGAACATGCAATTTAACAGACAATTTGAACACGAAGTAGGGGCTAAGCGTATTCTTTTCGATGTGACCTACAACCCAAAAACGCATTATTTCGAGGTTTTCGAATCCGGTCAGCAAGAGGGCTATTTGTTGAAATTCGATATGGAAACACGCGCTTGGAGTACCGAAGGGCCCGCAGCGCCAACTATACCTGCCGAGGATCTAGCGCTTTTGGTGCAAAAGCAGTTCGGACATTTCGTCTGATGCGACAATAGGCGTATCGCTGAGACGTATTCTAGCAATTATTGGAAGATCTTAAAACTACATAAGAAATGAAAATATCAAGTAATATTTTGGCAGGTGCTGCTGGTGCCCTTGTCCTCAATGTCATACATGAACTGGTCCGAAAAAACGTGAAGGACGCTCCGCAGGTAAATAAACTTGGGGAAGAAGGCGTCATTAAAATAAGCAAAGCGCTGGGCGGAAAACCACCGAAAGGAGAGAAACTTTACACGGCAGCACTCGGGGGTGACTTGATAGGTAACGCGTTTTACTACAGTGCGGTGGGGAAGGGATCTTCTAAATATATTTGGTGGCGCGGGCTCGGTTTGGGAATTACTGCTGGAATCGGCGCTTTGACATTACCGAAAAAACTAGGGCTTAACGATAAACCGGTCAACGGTTCGACCAAAACGAAAGCATTGACTGTTTTGTGGTATACAGTGGGTGGACTTGCTGCAGCTGGAGCGGCAAAACTCTTGCAAGAACAAGAAGGGGATCCGAGGCCCAAGCAAGCGTCTTCAGCGGAGTTAGAATAGCTATCCCATTTTTTATTTTTTGAACGAAAGCGAACTTCTATGGTTCATATAAAAGCAACCATCCGGAGGTGTTTACATCCGGTGTTCTTATTTAACAACATAAAAAAACAAAATGGAAAATAGAGAAGAAAATCTGTCGGGCCTAGATGCTCTACAAAAAATCCGTACTATTGTTGATGAAGCTAAAACCTGTTTCTTTTGTACTGATATCCGCACAGGTATACCGATGTCCGTGCGACCAATGGCCGTATTGGATGTGGACGATCAAGGTTACCTATGGTTTATTACAGCTAAGGATACGAAAAAAGAAGAAGAGGTGGACCATAATCCATTCGTCCATTTGATGATGCAAACCGGACAGCAAGCGGGCTTTCTGAATCTTTATGGCATAGCTGAGGAACAGGAGGATCAACAAAAGATCGATGAACTATGGAACCCGACGTTGGATGTTTGGTTTGATGGCCCAGAAGATGCTGAAGTTGCGCTACTACGTGTTGAGGTATTGGAGGGACACTATTGGGATAATAAGCACAGTGCACCTGTAGCAGCATTCAAAGGGCTTAAAGCGTTGATTACGGGTAAGCCGGATCAGGAAGATACTGTTCATGGTGATATAACACTATAAAACTTGCCCGAAGGAAGCGTGGGCTTTGCTCCCCAAGCTATTTAATGCTTGGGGAGCTTTTTTATTCTTGTAATATGCTGGCCAATACCTCATTAAAATGGGAAAGAAATGCGTCCAAATCGTCACTCGTACGACTACTGATCAAAAATCCGTCCTGTACGACAGCTTGATCAATCCATTGTCCATGAGCACGTATAATGTCTGTTTTTATTGAAGCTACGGAAGTCAGCTTTTTGTTACGGATACAATCCAGTTCCAGCAGCGGCCAAATGCCATGGCACAGTGTTCCAATAGGTTTGGAATGATCTATAAAGTGCTGCACAAAATCTAGCACGGCAACATTAGTTCGCAAGTTATCGATGCTTAATGCTCCTCCAGGCATAATCAAGGCGTCGAACATCGCCGGATCGGCCTCCTGCAAATGTTCATCAATGGCATATGATGCCCCCCAATCCTTATAGTTCCAAGACCGGACAAATTCCCCTTGCTTAGGTGATATCAAAACGAGCTTACTCTCTTTGTGGGATTTGAAAAATTGTTGCGATCCTTTGACTGCCCATTCGTCAAAGCCATCGGATATCAGGATAGCTATCGTATTTTTCATTCGATTCTTCTTTTGCATATAGACGGTCGACGGCTAAAATAGTTTTCAAAATATGCCGGAAAAGCGGTGAATATACTTAACAAAAAAAAGTGCATAAATTTTATTTTTGCACTTTTTTATCCTGTTATAGTAACCATCACCTAAGCAGACATCTGCCGTTTGTAAACCGATAGCTGCTTTTGTAAAAACTTTCTGGTATGATGGATCCGAGTTTTTATCGTGCCTTCCGGCATACCAAATTCTTCGGCTAATTCGCGATATTTGTAGCCATCCATATACTTCATGAATAGATCATAATAATCTGTGGGCAGTTTCTTTAAAGCGATTTGTATATCGTTCATGACGAATTTTCCTTCTACAGCGTTTTGGGTAAATGGCTCGGAGCAGCCTTCATCGCGGTAACCCACACTTTGGTAATTTTCGTATTGCACCTGCTTTTGGTTGCGGCGATAGTGGTTTATGTAAACATTCTTCATGATCACATATAACCAAGCAACTAATTTCGGATTATTGAAAAATTTATCTAAATATTTGATCGATCTAACCATAGTTTCTTGAACAAGTTCTTCAATCTCTTCGGGATCTTTGGTGAACTTAAATGCAATATTCTTGAGAATCCCTTGGTTTTTTTGTAATGTCAAATTCAGTTGTTTGCTTTCCATGGTATGCATGTTTTAGTGTTCGTTGATGTACAGGGTTATGTACAAAAACGATGCAAACAATATTCAAAAAATACTTTATTAATAGGTAAGGGTGAAGAAGTACTATAAATACCTATCGAGCAGATTATTTTACATAAGCCGTCTTTTCTAGGTTAATGCCCGCTTTAACGGATGTTTTTTATTTAGCCTAAGCGATATGGAAGTTTTAAGCTACCTTTAAAATAACGTATTTGTTAGTATGCCACGGATAAATACCCTCGGGCAAGATTTTTCAACTGTTTTCGATGCAAATATGCGCCATTTACCGCAAAACATATTGATTAACAATATAAAATACGTTAAAGTGCCATGTGAGTCCCCTCGCTTTGAAACTAATTATCGGATAAGCTGTTCATTAAATAAAACACTTGGAATGAGGACTCGCACTATACTATTTCTATTTATGCTAACCTTGTCGGCCTGCAAATCGGAAGATAGGTCTCAAGAACGCGCCTCTTCGACCATCCGTCAATTAGTTTTGTTGCGAACCGAAGGTTTGGCATTAGCTGAATTTGTAGAAGCGAAATCCCAAGATTCAGATGTCATCCAAATGGGCAAGCAGCTCAAATCTTATTACCAGCAAACACATCCCGAATTTTTAAATGCTTGTGCGGGAAATAAGTTAGATTTGGATGACTCAGATTTTGATTCATTATGGACAAGCATAAGCGATCGCTTCCAAAAAAGCAATCAATCTATCGAAAATACTTGCCTCTATTTGTGCGAGGAAAATATCAAAGCATCCATCAATCTCTACGAGGAAATAATCCAGCAACATGAATTTGAAGAAATAAGTTATTTCTCTTTTATTGCCCTGCCAGATCTTTATAATCAACAAGAATATTTAAATAATTTGAGATCTAACATGCGCTTTCAACAAGCCCAGATACAGCTTTGATAGTAAATGTTAATCGCGGTGCTGACGCATAAACATGTCAGCGTGTAATTTAGAAACGACAATAGGAAAACTTAAAATAGATAATATGAGGAAATATTTAATTTTCTGCATAAGTGTACTAGGGACGCTTGGCATAGCAGGTTCAACCGCTACCGCACAAATAGATACGGTAACGAAAGCAACCATCGATCAGGATTTTGTTAATAATGTGATTAGCCTAAATCGGTTTGAGATTGCGCTGGCCAGTCAAGCGATGGAGAGGTCAAGTAGTCAAGATATTAAGCAGTTCGCACAAAAAATTGTGACCGCGCATACACGGACAATGGACGAGTTGGAGCAGGCGGCGGCGGCGAAGAAGCTGGTGCTACCTGATGCAATTGCCGAAAATCAAGCCGATATATTGAAGTCTATGGGAGAACTTTCTGGAGCTGATTTCGACTCTGCTTTTAAAGATGTGATGGTTAAAAGCCATCAAGACGCGATCGCTTTATTTGAACTCGGTTCCGGTGAGAGTGGCATACATGACCCCGAGCTTCGTACATGGGCAGGCGAGCAAATTCCAGCTTTAAAAAGTCATTTAGAAATAGCTAAGGGATTACAGCCTACAGCACCGGAATCGGTGGCTGAAGCGTTGAGTGTTTTGTAAATCATACGGAAACGTATCTAATTGATCTTGGGATTTCGCGAGTTGTTCGCGAAATCCCATTTTTATTAACGATTGATTTTAAACCATTTTAAGGATAGCTAGCAGTTTCCTTTCAAAATATTTTTCCAATACAGGTGCTGATTTGCGTTGGGTACGTTTGATCCAGTTATCCAATTTTCCAACCTCGTAATCGTTTAAAATTCGCGGATGTACATAATGCGATCGTGTTACGGACCTTGTATTTCCCAACGTTGCAGCAACATAATCTATGGTTTCAAGAATGCTTTTTTTACGAGCTGTTATGCTGCTGGGGATTTCCTTTTCGGCCATATGTTTCAAAGCCAATAGACACCCGTTCCAAGTACGAAAATTTTTGCAACTCGCCGATAAGCCCAAAGACTGTTTCAAATAATCGTTAATGTCACCGGATTCCAGCGCTTGAACGTTTCCATGCTCATCGTAATATTGAAAGATACGTTGACCGGGGAGGTCTTTAACCTTCAATAGCATTTTTATCAAGGTTTTTTCTCGAAAATATGCCTCCTGCACAACGCCTTTTTTACCAATAAACTTAAAGAAAACTTTACTCGCGGACAATTTTTGAAGATGTTTGTTTTTCAACGTCGTCAGTCCGTACGAGCCATTTGTTTGTTCATAATGCTTATTTCCCACTCGAAAAGAGGTTCTTTGCATGACCGATACCGCCAAAGCGCATACTTTTTCCTTTGAAAACGTTCGTTTGCGCAAGTCCTGCTGCACCTTTTGTAATAGCACGGGCAAACGCATGCCAAATGCATATAGGTCGAAGAATTTTTTTTCGCTCCGCAAAGCCACCCACTTTGGATGATACCGATATTGTTTTCGACCTCGAACATCGATTCCTGTCGCCTGCAAGTGGCCATTTGCATTGCTGCAGATCCAAACGTCTGTCCAAGCGGGCGGAAGTACTAATGCTTGGATACGTTGCAGGATACGTTCATTTGTGACAGGATTCCCGCTTTTGTCAACATAACGGAATACCTTTCCTTCTGCAACGCGGCAAATCCCCTTATCATTGCACGATACATAGCGTATACCCGCCTCTTGTAGAGCGAGAAGCTCCTCATTACCTTCTAGTACTTCCATACATGTTTTACCGTTTTTTTGAGCAACACACTCCGATACATCTGACCTTTATTGATATAACTGAATATTCAATACAAACGTTTGCTCCACAAATACGCTTTTTTCTAGTTTATCAGGGCAATTTGTGGCTATACAATCGTATTAATACGGGGGGTCGACAGCTATTAATACGTTTTCTCTCCTAATATTGAACATCGTGTGTTGCCGGCTGTTTTACTAATATAAATGCACTTGTAGACTGCTGTTGATACAGTAGAAGGGCACCTTAAAAGCAATCACTAAATTATAATCGAAATGGAAGAAAAGAACGAAATTTATGATCCAGAAGAGCAACGGGACGATACACCGAGGACTGAGGTTCCACGCCCGGCTCAAGAGGAGGTGAATGATAAGCCAGCAGGCAGAGCGATAGCTTGGACAATCGTGATCGCGGTTGCGATTCTTGCTCTGGTCTATTTCTTGTTTTTTTACGAGAGATAATTCCTGGACACTTATTAGAAACAAACAGGACGGCGAGGTTAATCGCCGTCCTGTTTGTTTCTAACATCATCCAATATCGGGTTTGCTTGCTAACTCTCGAAAAAGACAGGGCGATCTAATTTCATTGCGATACGATAGGCTGCATTTACAAGGCCAACATGGCTGTATGCCTGCGGAAAATTACCCCACTGGCTACCATCATCTTCTTGGATATCTTCGCTAAATAGCATGAGGTGGTTACCAAATGACAAGAGTTGCTTGAAAACCTCTTGCGCTTCGTCCAGTCGGCCCACACATGCTAAAGCCTCTACATACCAAAAAGCACATACTAAAAATGTGGCTTTTGGTTTTCCGAAATCGTCGCGGTGCAGATAACGATAAAATAAGCCGTGTTCGCCTTTCAGCTCTTTTTCAAGCTCGATCAAATGTGTTTTAGCTCGCTCGCTGCTGGGATCTAAATAACCCATCATGATAAGCTGCAGCGTGGATGCGTCTACATTGTCACTACCAACGGCATTCATGTACACACCCTTGTCCGCTACAAAGCAGCTTTCGATGTGTGCGCTGGCCTTATCTCTCAGATAAAGAGCTTTTTTTTCCATATCGGCCAAATTGTATTGCTTAGCGATCTTAAGTGCAGCAGTTGCGCCAGCCCATTGAAAGAGGTTTGAATAGCAGTGCCTGTTTTCAAAGTTCCTAAATTCCCATATTCCTGCATCTTTTTCATCAATGGTAGTTTCGATTTTATCCAAGATAAACTCTGTCCAGTCTTTTGTGAACGCTAAATTTTGGTGTCTGAATCGGTGGTCGGTAAAAAGCGGAAGCAGGGCGATCAAGGCCTGGCCGTATACATCGTTTTGAATATGCTCGCTGGCTTGGTTTCCGACACGTATAGGCTTGTTGCCGAGATAACCTTCCAAATAATCCAGCGTATGCTCCTCCAATTTGTGATGTCCAAATATTCCGTAAAGCGGCTGCAACCTTCCCGTATCGGTCTGGGTGATGTTGGCTATATAAGACGCATAGCGTTCCATCTCTTCAAAATGACCGATGTGGCTCAGTGCCTGCAATACATAGTAGCTGTCACGCAGCCAACAGTACCGGTAATCCCAGTTGCGGCCCGATCCAGGGAATTCAGGCAAACTGGTCGTGCTAGCGGCGATAATAGCCCCTGTATCTTCGTATTGGTGCAGCTTTAAAGCTAAGGAAGAACGAATCACTTCCTGTTGATAAAAGGAAGGAATGGACGCATTCTTAACCCATTTACGCCAATACTGCTTGGTACGTTTAAGAAAATCTTCAGCGGTTCGCTCGATTGCAGCCTCGAATGGACTGCCATAAGTGAGCACGAGATAAATGGGTTTACTTAATACATAGGGTATATCGTCGTCGAAAAAGTGGCTGATGGGCATATTCGTCGCCAATCGCATTTTTACATCGGCTCGTTCAAACTGGATATGGTTGCTGCCTCTGAATTTCTCAAACGACTGCTGACCATAATTGAAGACTGGATCGCAGGTAACCTTGATCTTGGGATGACCAGCTATCGGTTCCACCTTGCGAATGAGCATTAACGGTTTGTAGTAGCGCTCATATTGCTCGAAGCGCGGTGCAAAATCGGTTACTCGGTAGCTGCCTTCTTCGGATTCGATAGTGGTGGCTAAAATATTCGTATTCTCCAGATAGTGTTGCGTGCTACTGACGATATCACCACTAGGTAATATGGAGAATTCACCGCCAAGGCCTTTATCCAGTAGACCGCCAAAAATAAACGTGTCTTGAAAGGATGGCCAGCACAGCCAGCTGATATTAGCTGATTTATCCACATGGGCGATAAAGGCACAATTGCCGATGATCCCGGTATTGTATACATGTTTTCTTTCTTTGTGCATGTTAAAATTATTGAAAATGAGCATTGTTACTGTTGCTATCAGCGGTGTCTAGGTTTCCGGTAGCAAAATAGTCAATTAGCGCTACCGCTTCCTCCTGACTCTCCACATAATATTGAGCAGCAGATTTTTTGTTCCCGACCTTTACGGTAATGGCTTGCTCTGGAAGATCATGGAACATATCTTCATCGGTAGCATCGTCTCCTATGGCAAAAATAAAATCAGGTTGGTAATCGGCTACGACTTCCATCGCAGCTTTTCCTTTGTTCAATTCACTGCTTTTGACCTCGATCACTTTATCACCCATGAGCAGTTGCAAACCATGGTGTGGTATGAGATAGCGCAAGCTATCCACGAGCTCTTGCGAACGCAACTGTCCCAAGCCATTTTGCGCTTTTCGATAGTGCCACGCGAGTGAGTACGTTTTCTCTTCAACGATCGCGCCGGCGGTGCGGTTAGCAAATTTATTCATGATATGTTTGACGGGTATTTTCCAACGTGTAGAGATATGGTTTTTTCCGTGCCAGCTATGCTCGGGGTAATTGCTCCATGCGCCATGTTCGGCCACAAGGTAATACTCTTTCTTACCAAACCAGCGCTCTAGCGTTTCGTGAGGACGACCGCTAATGATCACAATCTGGTTCGCCGGATTACTTTGTAGTAATTCTAGGGTGCGGTAAAGCGATTCAGTAGGGGAGGCTGCATCCGCATCTTTGTGAAAGCCGATCAAGGTACCGTCGTAGTCCAGAAAAAACAGCCTTCTTTTGGCGTTTTGATAACGCAGAGAGATGCTGTCCTTTACTTCTGAACGGACACGTCTGGCCATTTCCTGCTTCTGCAAGGTCTTTATCTCGTGGAGACGATTAAAGAAGATCTTAACCCAGTGTCTTACATTGAATTTACGAACGATTTCTATACTGTCTTGCATTCTCCGTTGTTGTTCGTGTTCCGGCATTTCAATGGCCTGTTTCAAAGCTTGGCGTATTTGGTCAATAGAATTGGGATTTACCTGAATGGCTTCAAGCAACTCTTTAGATGCGCCCGCCAATTCACTTAAAACCAGTACGCCATTACTTTCTACCTTGCTCGCTACGTACTCTTTACAGACAAGATTCATGCCGTCGCGAATGGAGGTGACGAGGCAAATATCGGCAGCTACGTACAGTGCTGAAAGCTCTTCCAAAGGATAGGAGTTGTAATAATAGGCGATTGGTTGCCATTCGTTGACCCCGTAAACCGAATTGATGTGGCCTACAGCCCGATCAATTTCATCGCGCAATAGTCTATATTGGGGTACGGTATCCCGAGACGGTACAACCAATTGATAGAGCACAACTTGTTCTCGCAATTCGGGGTGCTCTTGCAGCAAACTCTCATAGGCTTGCAAACGTTCTATTATCCCTTTGCTATAATCGAGCCTATCGATACAAAGTATAAATTTTCTGTTCCGGTAGTATTGCTTTATCTCTTGTGCGCGTTGCTGGATTGATGTGCTTTTCGCTAAGTCACTAAATTTGTCGAAATCGATTCCCATAGGATAAACCTCTGCATACACGCTGCGGCCATCTACAAGCAAACAATTATTTTGAATGGGCAAGCCCAAAAGGTGGGTGCAAGCATTTAAAAAATGCTGGGTATCATTGTACGTATGAAAAGCGATCAAATCGGCTCCCAGCAAACCTTTTATCAGTTCATCACGCCAAGGTATACAACGAAAGACCTCATCGGGAGGAAACGGGATATGCTGGAAATAGCCGATAGCAATAGTAGGATGATCTTCTCGGACTAGTTGCGGAAGTAGCATAAGTTGATAGTCATGAATCCATACTTCATCCTTTTCGTCCGGATCCTGTCGATTGATGACCTCGGCAAACTTTTTATTTACTTGTTGGTAAACGTGCCAATTTTCCGTGTTATAGACGGCGTAGGATAAGCGGTAGTGGAAGATCGGCCATAAGACCTCATTGGAGAACCCTTCATAATAACCCTGCAACTCTTCTTCGGTCAGAAAGACCGGTACAAGGTTCAGTTCGGCAAGTTTTTCCCTAGTTAGTCGTTCTTCTTGTTCGCTTTCCGGAACAAAGCCGGGCCAGCCTACCCAAATATTACCTTCTTGCTGGTAAATGGAGCCAAGTCCGGTAGCTAAGCCGCCTTCGCTGGGAATGAAATGAAGATCACCGTCACGTCGTTCGACCCGAACTGGCAATCGATTGGAAATAATTATTGTTTTCTTATTACGCATATGTTTTGAAAAAATCATGAAGCAGGCGGGTTAGGGTAAGCCATACTTCTTATCAACAGGTATGAAAATAACAAGCCAATCCCCAAAATGTTTTGACATTTCTTAAGGTTGGCTTGATTTTTCAGCATATCGAAACAGATCAGCCCCTTATTGGCTATTATATTTTCAAAATCGATTTAACGATGCGATACCTGTAGATAAAACGTCGTTGTTTTGCGGCAACGTATGTACTTGACCGCCATTTCTATAGGCAATTAGCGCGATACGGTTGATAATATCTGCAAGACTTGAATCATCAGGATTAATTTGGCGATTTTCCAAAGAAATTGTGCCGGCCAAGTTCAATCCTTCCGTTACGAATAAGGACGCGATGCGACTATCCAGCGCATGTTGCGCTATATCCACCACATCTTCCGATGCGAGGCTTTCAGCTTTTGCCCGGGCGAGGCGTTCTACGTCATTGTCCAACGCAAGCTGTCGCTGTCGGTCAATCAAATCTAGCGCGGATTGATGCAAACGCGTTTTATCGGTATGTTCCGCATTCAATGATAAATACTCCTTCTGTAGACACTCGTTTCTACTAAGCGATTGAAATAAGCTTTGGTTTTCGGGCAAAGAAGCTAGGTATAGGGGTAGTTTATACTGTTTGCTGTAGCGCTCCTTGATCTCTTGGTCAATACGCCTAAAAAACCGCGTGTTATCCGTCTCACGCTCCTCCGTAATTTCCATATAACCGTGTATTGCCGCTGATCCTCCGGCTGCGGCATGCAGGTGGTTATCTGTCAAATCGTGTCCCAGTGCTGCCTTCATCGTGGTGGGGATATCGGTATCCAACGCTATCTCCTCGAAGTGGTATCGATTTCCTTCGAACAGCTTTACGTGATTTTTCCCGAGGGCCAGTACCTGAAATGTTCTGTTTTGCTTTGCGAATTCAAACAAGGGTAAAACATAAAAGCACGCATCCATATAGCATACGTTCGGTATGGAAATAGGCAAAAAAATGGTTTCAAATAGCTTTTCCGATGAAAAAATTGCCAACGTGCCGTCTCCTTCGCGAACAAATTCCTTACTATTCAGTAACGACTCGACGGGATGCAGTAAACCATCTAAAATAGGCTCATGTGCTCCATCAGTTTTCGAACGGATCTCCTTGATGCTATTTTTTAACGCTAAAGCATCAAGGTTGCTATCTGCAACACTGCTATGCAACGGAAGATAAATGCTTAAACAAGGTGCTGCATCGCTTGTAGTCAGGGCGTTCAGTAATTCGGCATCTAATGTCTTCATAAATATCTGTTTTTTTAATGAAACGTTACTTTACCAATGAACACATGAGTAGCGTAATGGTTCAAATATACCCGCTGTACGACTTTCTCTGTATGATCTACCGATCACTAACAAGCTCGGCATCGCTATCGCTTTATCGACCGATTGAGCGCTGTTGCCTGTTGAGCGTAAAAAATTAATTTGGAAAATACAAATGAAAGATCGTACCCTTTCCGATTTCACTTTCTACATCAACCTGGGCACCCAACCGTTCGACGATGCGTTTAACGATCGCTAAGCCTACGCCAGAACCATCAAAATTGCTGGAGTTCGACATTCTTTTGAACATATCAAAAACATGTTTGAGTTCATCCTGAGGTATTCCTATACCGTTGTCTTCAATTGTATAGCGCACTTTACCATTTGTTTGCACGCTAAATATATGGACACTGGCATCGGCTTGCTTACTGCTGTATTTAATAGCATTACTGATCACATTAGAAAAAAGCTGGTAAATCAATGTCGGTTCTCCGTGTATCGGATGCAGCTCGCCGATAGTGAACTGACAGTGCTGCGCGGTGTATAATGTCTGACAGTGCGCCACGATCTGCGGAATTAATTGCTCGGTTTGTATGACTGTAGGTTCGTAACGGAATTGTTTTACTTTTGAGCATTCATATATTTTATCGAGCATATCCTCCATCAATTCGCTGGCATCCTTCATATTGTCCGTTAACCTGCCTAATAGTTCGGAAGAAAGACCTTTTTTGCTCTGTAACATCTGCACCGATAATTTGATGACAGACAAGGGGTTTTTTAGATCGTGACTTACGGTGTATGCATAGGTGTCTAATGCGTTATTTAATTGAATGAGTTCCTGATTTAAGGTGTGGATCTCTTGCGATTTACGTAAAAGGCTTTCCCGGATCAGCTTTCTTACACGTTTCATAAAATAAATATCCGATTTGCTCCACGAAGGGGCAATTCCGTTCACCATCTCCTTCCAGGCATCGAAGGACGATCTCGGCGATGGAACGAAAACTTGGTTCTCCTGATCGTAGGCCATAACCTTTTCGGGCTTACCGGCCCACAGCCTTTCTATGGCCTGTTCACGTCTGAACCAAAGCAAGCTATACGTTCTGGAAGAGTCCATGTCCATTTTCACCACCCCAGCAAAGTCAGCATCCGTCACGCCCAGCGTTAGTCCAAATTTCTTGCGGAAGTCTTCACGCTTATAAAAGGACTTTTCGGACTTTTTATTAATAAACGCATGTATTTGACGGACCTGTGTAACTGTTGGCGAAGAGCCAAATACAAATGTCTCACCCTTATTCACCATGGCAAAACCGTCTGCACGCGTAAACTTGCACAATTGTTCGGCAATGTCTGGCATCAGTTCCGGCATACTGCTTCCTAATAGTAACTTTTCCTTCAAAGCCAGCTCAAATTCTTTGACCTGTTTCCCTATATATAAATCATTTTCCTTCTCCATGATCAAATATCGGCTCACAGCATACTTCGTTAGCAACATGGCCAATTGGCGTTGAGATAGATCAATTGCCTTGGCCGACTGATGCTGGCAGGTCACCAATCCCCATAATTTACCATGTGCAACGATAGAAAAACTAATGCTAGCGCGTACGCCAGCATGCTCAAGGTACTGCAGATGGATAGGAGATAGGGCGCGTAATGCGCTTGCTGATAGATCTATTGGTTCATCCTGCAGCGCATGTATGGGATAGGTTGGGCTATGAATATCTGATGTATGGCGAGTGAGTTGCGTCAAATACAAATCGCGAGCCTGTCGCGGGATATCAAACTCCGGGTAGTGAAGCCCTAAATAGCTTGTTAGACCGGGTTTAACCTTCTCTGCAACGACATGTCCACTGTTATCTTCCTTAAATCGATAGGTCATTACCCGATCAAAACCGATTACGTTTGATATACATTGGCATAGGATATCCCATATGGCACTTGTTTGTTCTATTTGCTGTACATAGGATTGGATTTGGATAAGCGATGATATAGCAGTTGACTGTCTTTTTTCAAACTCCAGGTACAGGTGGTCACAATCGCCGTAAATACTGAGATAAAAATCCGAGGTGCCGAGGCTAATTTCATGCACAAATCGTTTGTCCACTGGCTGACCATAGACCGATGTGATGGACGCCTCAATAGCCATCACGGACATAGGTAAAATGTTGTTGATTAGCTGGTTGACAGAGGTTTTTAGGATGCCGGTGGATGTCAAATCCATCCAATGTGAACAGTTCTCGCTTGCCGCCACTATCAACCTTTTGCGATCGGCCACAATCAGAAAGCCGTATTCCTGAATCTGACCACAGAATTGGATAGCTTCATCTTCACACCGCAGCTGGTTGATATGCATATTTATTTAGATTTTTTTCTAAAATACAAAACATAATTCTTTTCAGGAAAAAAATACATTTATTTATCGATGATGTTTTTTTTCTTTCATTAAGTATTTTGCAGCGCTTTAATATGTCTAGTGCAAATACGGTGAGCACGGCGTGATTTATACGCTATCTTCCACTAAAATGAACGAAATTTAAAATCGATTGTCCTAAGGTAGAATTTCATGGGAAATTGAAAGAGCTCGTGAATAATGTTAAAAGATAAAAAAACTTAAAACAATAATAAATTTGATATGAAAAAGTTAATTGTAAATGCTATGATGCTCGGCCTTTTCGGCTTTTTATTCGCCTGTGGAAACCCTTCACATAACAATGATGTTGATACCGCCGACACGATGATGACGGATGGAGTAGAAGGTGTGCCGCCAATGGACACAATAAGACGCGATAGCACGGATACGCTCGGTCAACCCATGCCAACGCCACCTATGAACTAAGCGTAAAGATTTTATGCATTAATTATAAAGCAGGTGATGTACACGGTATGTCACCTGCTTTGCGAAATTACAAAGTGTGTATCCCCCTTACTTGGCCTTAGTGGATGGGCCAATCCTATACAAAGACAGGGGTACTGCTTTTCAATAACATCTCCTGACCTGGACAACTTTAACATTTTTAAGCGGGAGTTTTCAAAAAAAAAGCGTATCAAAACGCTCTTTTTTAGTATTTAATGGAGTGAGTATGCGACGATTTATTTTCTGTACACCTTCAAATTCTTCTTTAAAATTTTTCGTGCCATGTGGATCCTCGTTTTTACTGTTCCTTCAGCGATTTGAAGGTGGTCGGCTATCTCTTGATATTTATAGCCTTCCATAAACATGGTAAATGCAATATAATTATCTTGCGGAAGATTCTTAATTGCGTTTTGTATGTCGTTAAGCACAAATTTCGACTCGCTTTGGTTGCTCGACAATTGTTCGAAGTGAGACGTGTGGGTCAATTCACTCTCAATGGTTCGATACTTTGTTATCTTCCGGTAGTTATTGATGTAAACGTTCCGCATAATCACAAAGAGCCATGCTACCAACTTCGGATGGTTCACGAATCGATCTAAAGAAGATAGTGATCTGATGAACGTTTCTTGCACCAATTCCTCGATTTCGTAAGGATCTTGCGTAAATTTTGTTGCTATCCGCTTCAAAAGTGGTTGGTTTTGTTCGATTGTGGTGTTCAGTAGTTCAGCTCTCATATTTCCAGTCTTTAGTTGTTAAACAATAAATACATTTGAGACATGAAGTACAAATTTGGTGCAAAAAAAGTTTCGGAAATTGATTTATCTGCTTATATGAACACACTTTGCGACAAACACTTGTCACCTTGGATAAATACGCTAAGCCGAATATTTTCAACAATAGACGTCTTTTTTTAGTATAAGGGGACGGATAAAAACGTTCTTTTCGAAAAAATTCTCCAATACAATTTTAGGTGTTTATTTTTTTTCAATAAGTTTTTTCAGCAGTATGGTATCGGCTAGCAAGAAGCCCGCTATGTAGGACGTTTATCTTTTTAAAAAGTTTGTCGCTCATGCAAAAATATGTCAATTTTAAATGCTCGATCTTTATAGGTATTTTTACGTAGTGGTGCCGATATTATTCGGGTATTTTTCCTTAGTTTATAGGTTTGATTTTTGCACTTGAAGAACAGCATATGATGGTGAGTATTGACTTCGCCACATGGTAAGCCTAAGCGGTGATTTATAAAATGACGATAACAAATACGAATACCAAAGATATGTCTTATTCTCCATCGTTTCCTGATGGCCCTTCAGGCGAGCAGTATAATGACCTGCTTGTCTTTTACAACGCATTTAACGATGGGCCTTTCGGATATATGTTTGTGGATCAGAATGCAAGAGCTCTCCATTTCAACAAAAAACTTTCCGAATTACTATGTTTGGAGCCTTCGTCCATCCACCATAAAACTGTTTTCGATTTTATGCTCGATGAGGAGCACGATAGGCTACGCGCGTTTTTGGAGACGGCAGTCGAGCAATTTCAGGAGCCCCTCCGCATGGTTAAGGTGAAATGTGCAAAGAAAATCTTCCGCTTTGTAACAATATATCTCAAAAAGATTGCGGCAACATGGGATGGACGGGATTTATTTGTAATGTTGTTCTTGAAGAATGAATTTAATCCGCTCAGTGCATCGAAAGAGGAAAATGAAGCATTCTATCGGGCAATTATCGAGACACAAGAAGCTGAGCGTGAATTTATTGGAAAAAGTTTGCATGATAGTATAGCGCAAGAGCTGTATGCCATTCGGATAAATCTGCAACGTTATATCATGGACCATGGCCACGAAGAGCAGATTATGCCGATCAAAAAGATGCTGAACGATACGATATTTAAGGTTCAAAATATTTCCAACGATTTGTTGCCGGCAGTGCTTCGGGACATGGGCCTTCAGAAAGCCGTTGATGATATGATATTTCGCTTGACTAGGCCTGATGTTCGATTTTTCGTAAAGATAGATCAGGCAATAGGGGACGAACGTCGCGAAATTCAGTTTTGTGTGTACCGCGTAGTGCAGGAATTGTTCCACAATTCGCTTCGACACAGCCGGGCAAGCCGGATCAATCTGTTGGTGAAGGTGTCCGCAAAGACCATTGTAGTTACTGTAGAGGACAACGGCACGGGCTTTAGCAGCGACGTCAATGCTGCCCTGCAGTTGGGAACGGGGTTGCGCAACATACGCAATCGCATCGCACTTTACGCAGGCACGATGGATATGACCAGTTCGCGCAAAGGAAGCAGAATACAAATAAAATTATACATATAACATTTTAAGCGGTATACATATATGATAAACATTATTCTTGCGGAAGATCATCTAGTCGTCCGAAACGGAATAAAGCTATTGATCGATTCTCAGGACGACCTCACTGTCATCGGCGAAGCAAATAACGGAGAAGAGGTATTGGCGCTGCTCGACGAAGGGCTGCAGCCGGACATCGTGCTTTCCGATATTAGTATGAGTGGGATGGACGGACTGCAGCTGGTAGAACGCTTGAAGCGTGATCATCCCGGAATCAAGGTCATTATCCTTTCGATGATGAACAGTAGCCAACATGTGTTTCAAGCGTTCGATAAGGGCGCTCGTGGCTACCTTGTAAAAAATGTAGGTTACGACGAGTTGCTGTTCGCCATTCAGCACATACATATCGGAGGACGCTACCTTTGTGAAGAGCTTGCAATGATGCTTGTCGATAAGTTGAGCGACGCGCCGGCTGCGGCCGCCAATATCGAGGATCTCATGTCGGAAATGGATATTTCCGATAGAGAGCTAGAAGTCCTCCAGCTGATAAGTGAGGGGTATACCAATGTGGAAATTGCTGATCAATTGTTTTTGAGCAAGAGAACCGTTGAGGGGCATCGACAAAACTTGATCGATAAGACAGGCGTCAAGAATTCGGCAGCATTGATTAAGCTCGCCGTAAAGACAGGATTGATCAAGTAGTAAAGGCTTCGAAAAAAGGCGTTCTGCATCTAGAACGCCTTTTTTATGCATTATTCTTCTGTTGAATCATAGAACTTTTCAAAGCTTGGTAGGATAGGGGTAAAAGCAGAATTGCTGTCAATAAAAATATACTGCTTTCTTTTACCTCAACATCTTGGTAGCAGCCATATGTATAAAACCAGGGAAAAAGTCCCCATGAGGTGAAAGCTATGCGTGTTATCTCTTCATATAGCAATACACCTATTCCGCCGGAAATAAAATAGGGAAGAATAAGAGAGGCAGCGATCCAAGGAACCATGTATCCTTTCCGAACACCCATAATGCTTCCGATCTGGTATAGCCAACTGCCAAAAAGGGCGAGGTAGCAGATCAAAAGAATGCCCACCGTTAAAAGGCTCTGACTTGGCGTGGCATCACATGGAGAGAGTCCCCGATAAGGCGAGCCTAATGGTAGGAGAAAAATAGCGAATACTCCCCAGCCTATCGCATAAAGTAGGCTATGTATAAGGAGGGAGGTCTTTTTTTGTTTCATCAGTATTAGTTTTTTCCTCGTAAACTTTCGTGGTTTTGGATCGATTCGGTCGAAGATTTGTTTTGTAGTAATAAAGCCAGCGCAACAGCAATACTTATGATGATGGCAAAAACGTGAGGAATAGCTTGGGTAACCACGGTATACTTTTTCTCCAAAACGATGATGGTATCGACAAATGGAACAATAGGAGATATCAATAAAGATATCGACAAAGCTTTCGTTTGTTTGCTCCATGCTAATATGCAGATAAGTAGACCCGACAGCAAATCACGTATGCCTTTCATATAATGAAATGAATAGTCGTATTGCTCATCGAAACGTAGACCATAACCCGCTTCCGCAAGTTCAGGAGCTATTAAAAATCTTCCACCTATGAAGATTAAACCGAAACCCATTAGGTAAGCCATTGCGATGGCGATATGCTTTGTCATAATCGTATGTTGATTTAAACCACAAAGCTATGCGGATCTAACGCCGGATTCATGCACCCAAGTTACTAAATCACTTGGCATGCAAAACGCGTCGTCGAATACGGCTGAGTGATTGCGGCTTCACACCTAAATAAGAGGCTATCTGGTATTGCGGCAGCCGCTGCTGCAAGTCTGGATATTCCTTTATGAATTTCTCATATCGAAAGGCAGGACTTTCGGTATACATCGAACTAAGGTCTCTTAACGTTTGTATGAAAACTTGCTCGATGGTAAGTCTGCCAAATCTTTCCCCGCACCTAACGGTTCGATATAGTATCTGTAAATCCGTATAAGAGATTTGCAAAATCTCACAATCTTCTAATGCCTGGATAATTTTAGTCGATGGCGTTTGGGGTATAAAACTTTCGTTGTTGCAGACAAAGTCATCCTCTTTACCGAACGCATAGATTCTGTCATTGCCATCTTGATTCACGTAGTAGCGAACAAGCCCTTTGAGGATAAAGCCGACGTGTTTACAGATCTGGCCATCTGCCAAAAAGAAATCTCCTTTTTTCAAATATTTCTTTTTCCATAAACAACTTATTTCATTGACTTCTTTTGGCGTCAATTCGACAACCGACCTGATTTGTGCGATGAGTTTCTCTGCCATGATACGCCTAACCCGAAAAGATAAACCAAATTTGTTATAAACAGTTTGAAGTTAGTTAAATTTTGGTTTAGATGGTTTTAACTTTCGCAAGATTTACCGTGTTGCCATAATTAGAAAAGTCCAATCCCAGCTGTCGGAAAAATGGGGTACTTACAATAGGCTACCCGTTAGTAACAAAGATCTAGAATCCTTCCAATCGACTTTTCAGTGGATATCTTTAACGCAATCTTTTACAGATGTTGGTTAGAGTCAAAAAACAACATTTCCCAAATTCTTTCTTCCAATAATTGAAAAAAAAGAAGGTGGTTGTTGTAGGAAGGTGAATGTAATGATCGATTCGGAAATGTGCTTATGAACCTGCCTTTAGATAGGTCTTCATTTCAGTTATAATCTCCTGCACAGTTCTAGAATTAATTTTTATTTTCTTCAATACAATTTTATTGGCGATTTCTTTCGCACAATCATAGTCCCCTCGTTGGTAATAGACATGGAAAAGGCCATAAAGAGGTACGAACCTATTAGGACACATATTGCTTGCCGACAGATAAATCTTCTCAGCAATTCCGTATTCTCGCAACATCAAAAAGTTGTATGCGGTTAATATCTCAAGTTCGTAATCACCTAATTTATGCCGAAGTGACAAACAAATCGATTTGCTTTTTTCGTAATTTCCTATCTTATTTAAAATAACGGAATAGTTGTACAAAAAAGTATTGTCATTTTTCTTGATAACGTATAGTCGATCGTATTTTTTTTCTATAAAAGAGTTTAGTGCTTTTCCAGCTATATCATTTAGTTGAAACCATTCCATTTCTACCCTTATTCTTTTAACTTGTAAATAAACAGCGAAGATGGTGAGTACGAATACAGACGCTTTTACGCCAAAAAGAATGCCCCGGAACCGAAACGCCGCTTGAAACAATCGTTCAAAAAAAACTGACTCCAAGATTGTCATTATCAAGATCAGCCATGAAAATGGATACCGAGAAGGGTATGAAAACATACCAAAACAAATGATAGAAAAAGTTGCAAGTGCTAGACATTTAAATAAAAGTGATCCTCGATCGATATCACGCAATATCAAATATAACAAAATGATGATGAAAAGTGTTCCTGCAAAGCCGAAACTAATCAACAAATTCAATATTTCATTGAATGGCATTTTGACATTGTCTGCTAAATCCTTAAAAATGCTGTCGGAATGGCCTTCAAAATAATTTCTTTGAAAGTACATGTATTTTTTTGAAAATCCATTTAAACCGTGCCCAAAAATTGGACTATCTATTATCATGTCAACAGAACACTTCCAAACAAACAATCTACCTAACCCCGAGTTTATGTTAATGAAAAAAAGAGATCCTAAAAGAATTAACGATGCGATGAAAATTTTTTTAAAAGGAATAAATCTTCTATAGACATGTATCGATACTACAACGGTCGTAATTATAGCTGTTCTCGACCGTGTTAATAATACTGCTATTAAAATTAATATAAGTACGATTAAAATAATTTTATTCAAATCTTGTCTAGATTTTCCCAGCAAAATAGAATAACATATGCAAAGAGAAGATGCTAGACCAGCGGTGTTATCAAAATTTCCTCTAATCATATAACGTTCGTTTGACCCTATATTAGAGAAGAATTGAAACATCGTAGAAAATGCTAAAGCAATACCACATAAAGTTATGATTTCAAAAAAATAAAACTTACCTCCACTGAAACCATAAATTCTGCAAAGTAAGTAAATTGGCACGAATAAAGTGAAGAAAAATTGCGAAAACAAATGTTTAGAGTAAATGTCGCCATCTATTATAGCTAAAGTAGGCATCAATAATGCACAAATACAAGCAGAAAAGATGAGAAAATTTACGACCGCATAAATCATCACATGAGCGAAATTTATATAATGAGTTTTCTGGAACATTGTTTTATTATTTCAACATCCACCTTAGATGTAAAAAGGCTGTCTAAAATAGTCAGCCTTTATCTAATTAGTTTAAGGAACCGGTTGTTAGGTATTCGCTTCCGCTTTGTCCAAGCGCACCTCCTGGCACTGATATGCTAATACCCGTTCCGCTACCGTTCAACGTCATAGTTGCTCCATCGCTTACTCCAATAGCGTAACCAAATGCGCAGTGCCCATTTATGCCCGGTGTAAAACTACCAATACTCGTAGCTGCAACGGCTCTATAGCCCGCGTTTGCAGTTTCGTAGTTGCGGGATGAATATGTGGTCATAGATTTCTTACCTTGCGCATTTTTTGTTCCATATACAGTTAGTGTCGCTGTTGCTTGCGCCCCAATACTATTGGTCCAAGTTCGCTTAGTAATTGATTTGCTGAAATAATAAGACAGCGTTCCGTCACCTGAATTCTCGGAGTTCTTTGCAGTAGCTGAAAATGATGCCAGATGACCTTCATTTCTTGATATGCTGGTGGTGAAACTAATGTTTGACAAGAAATCATCGTATATAACAGCTCCTATTGCGTCAGAAACTACACAATTACTTTTATAGAACTTGCCTTGATGTAGCCAATTTATTTCTATCAGTTTTAGTGTATTATCAAATGAAACGGAATTCAAAATTTCACTTTTACGCAGGTTTTTTAATATAGCAATCTCTTTTCTTGATCCTATTTTTTCTATTGTAAAATTCCCCACAATAGCAGTGTCAACCACCGTAATCGGGGAGAAGTCGTTTTCAGAAATCTTAATATTCGTTAACCACTCCAAATCATTTTTTGAGATGCTGTAATCGATAAGTCTTAAACCGTTGGCGTGAAGAATACCAAAGGCCCCTCCTTCATTTTTGGCAAATTCCAATTGATCTTGCCATGATGTAAAAGCCCCTTGATAAAATTCTTTTAACGCTATTGGAGCTTCACCAGGTTCTTTAAGGGCTTTTGAGTTTGAATCGAATGTCTCTAACTGATAATCGCCCGTTTGGGAGCATGACAAGGTCAATAATATCATAGCGAAAAAAATACCGAAAAGGAAAAAATTGATTTTGAAGCCTTTATTGGGAAAAATAATAAAATTCATAACTTAATAATTAATGCGTGCGATGTAAAAAATTGATCTCCTATAATACGTTTCTCCTTTATTTGTTTTGCTATAAGGAGTATCGTTAGTAATGACAGTACCGCTAGGGTGGTTGTCGTATACTATATATTTTACAATTGATAATACAAATCATGATCGGGATATGTTTAATCTAAAATCTTACATCTGGTTGTTTTTATTCTTATCAGTTTATATCGTATCAATTTCCAAAGGCCTAAAAAATTATTGTGTTTAAAACCTAATTTCCATCAATGAAGCATTCTCATAATCGCACTATCAAATGTACGAAATTTTTAACTTTTAAATTAAAAAAAAGTAAATTAAAAATATCATCAAGTTTCAAATAACGATAAATAGTGAATTTTTATTGAATTAATAGCGAGTATGTTTTCTTTTATAAGATTATATTCTCGCAAGGATAGTGCGTATTATGCGAGCTTAAGTGTGAGGAGGATTACAGAAAACGCGGTTTAGCATTTGATGTCTAGGCCGATAGTTTATGTACTAAATCAAAAGATCTAGTCCTTACCTGAATAGCAAAAAATATCGAACACTTGACAAACTCAGGTGCCGGATTTGTGATCCCGCTGGGATATTTTGCGTCGCTCCACCCCGTACGCAAGGCGGCAAAGTGCTTCGCGATGTTCGAACCCATCCCAGCCCTCTGTTCGAACTCCATCGAGGCACAAAAAAAGCCCAATCTTTCGATTGAGCTTTTTTGTGAACCCACAGGTGCAAAACTCGAACTCTTTACTTTGAGATTAGATGTTTTGAAGCCAATTACAGGCAGGTCAAAGCGGACGTTATGCATATATTTGTAGAAAGCGAGATGGAGAGGATAAAGAATAACCCCGATTTACAGCATTTGATACAACAGGAGTGAATTAGTGCCAATTCACCGTTAAACATTAATCCAAATTTTCTATCTTTGTGGTCTGTTATACTATATCTAACATATTATCTGGTCTTACTCGAAAGACACCTCTAAAAACAGAGTGATTAATGCATTGAAATCTTTTGATTTCTAATGCACAGATAATCCTATCGACTTATTTCTTAATCTTAATCTTAAACAAAACAAACGATTATCAAATCGATTGCATGATCACTTTTGCGGTGTATTCAACATTTCAAAATGTGGTGACACAATGAATAAAAATGAATAGTAAACAGTTAATAAGTAGAGATATAGAGCTATTTTACAATAGAGCATCCGAAGAAACTCGACTTGACAAGGGAATGGGTGTATTTGAGTTTGAAAGAATTAAATCACTCATAGAAAAATATATACCAACTTCATCTTCAAAAATAATAGACATTGGTGGCGGTACGGGAAAGTATTCGGAATGGCTTGCTAAAAAAGGACATCAAGTTCATTTGGTAGAGCCAGTTGCAAAACATATAAAAATAGCCCAAAACAGAGCGAATAGATTGAAGAAAAGATTTTCTGTACACTTAGGAGAAGCTCGAAAATTGGAATTTCCAAATAATTATGCAGACCTAATAATACTGCACGGCCCTCTTTATCATCTTCAAAAAAAAGAGGATAGAGATTTAGCCATTTGCGAAGCTAAACGTATTTTAAAAAATAATGGAATTATTTTGGGGTTTGCCATTAACTATACTGCATCAACATTGGTTGGTCTTTTAAACGGCCTAATTCACAAAAAACCATTTTTTGAAATGTGCAAAGAAGAATTAATAAGGGGTATACATAATCCACCTCATGATTTCCCTTGGCTTTTAGCTGAAGCATTTTATCATAATCCCGAACAGCTAAAAGATGAATTTATAAATCAAGACTTAACCTATCTAAATACTTATGCGGTTGAAGGTATGGCATGGCTGGATAAAGAATACTTTGCCAATATGCTGAATAACAAAAAACGAAGAACATTAATGGAACTTATTCAAGTTACTGAAAACGATAGCTATCTTTTATCCTTTAGTCCACACATGATGATAGCTGTGCAAAAAAAATGTAATTATGGAAAATAAAGAAAAATATTACAAAGCATTAATAGAAAATAATGGTCAACTCAATGAAATTGACCTCGGAGAAAAATTAGGACTTAACGAAGATGAAACAAACGAAATAATTGTACAGCTTCTATCTGAACATAAAATTGAATATGCAGAAAACAGAGCTTGTAATTACAGTCTAATGAAAAGGGTAAGAAAGAAAAATAACAGCAGATAATGATGGCTAAATTTTACAATGAAAAACTGTCTAAACTGGAAACGGCAATCAACGAATTGAAGGTTGAAGTTGATTGCCCTTTAAAGCAAATAGAAACCGTTATACATCTTATTGTAGAATGCTTGTCGGGATTAAAGGAATATGTGCTAAAAAGAGGCTTTAAGAACGCTGATGAGGAAATCCGCTTTTTCAAACATCAAAAACCTGTTATCGTTGCTAAACTCATCTATTACAACGCCATTTACAAAATCGAGACAAAGAAACCCTATGGTGCAAAGCCCATACGGAAATACCTCAACAAAGAACTCAAAAAGATAAAGAGGTTCTTTGACAACAACCTCGATTTTTACAAATATTACCGTAGCAATAATTCATTCCTTGACGAGAAATACTTCGTTCGGGGCAAGCATGATATAAAGCTATGGTTGGACACTTATTATTTCCAGTCTGACCACAGCTTTTCTACTTCACATGATTACAAGGTCGCCAAGATAATAGCCAACGATTTGATACAGGTTTACATCGAAGACCAGTTATATCAAAAATTCCAAAAAAATAAATCAAAAACCCAAAAGAGGCTGAAATGGACGGGTAGCAAGGTGGCATTGATAGAATTGATTTATGCCCTGCACTACCAAAGTGTGTTTGACAACGGGAACAATGATATAAGGGAAGTAGCCCAATATTTTGAAAGTGCCTTTGTCATTGACTTGGGCAATTTCTATCAGACTTATTTGGAGTTGAGAAACCGGAAGATGAACCGTACCAAATTCCTTGATGCGCTTAGGTAGGAACTTATACGGCGAATGGACGAGCAGGACGAAAAGTAAAATTTGATAGATTCTAAAATAGTTATGAGACCGACTTCGGAGGGTGTAATTATTACCTGTAAAGGCAAGTAGTTTTGAGGCACAGAATGAATTTCGAGTGCCTCAAAACACAACTTGCTATGTTCAGGTGAACATTTTGAGATGCAGAATTTATTTCGAGCATCTCAAAACATAACTTGCTATGTTCTGATGAACAGGAAATTTTCTTAGTCTTTGAGATGGCTGTCAGTCGAGCTTACTTGTGTTCAAGCCATACAACTGCCTTGATAGATAGCAGGATTGCAGGAAGGCGTGACAGCTTTCGATATATCAACCTGACCTAATTAATTTCTTTATTTATTCGGTAATGAGAGGAGGTGCTGTTTTGTTTCTCTATCACTACCATTTATTCGTTCAAAGGTCGGAGTATGCTATGTTTCGTTTCATGGGCTAAAAAGGTCAGTGTTTAGCTGATACAAGGTTTTGACTGAAAAATACTATCCGCAGGTTGGAGATTTTTTAGCAAACTGAAGGATCGACCTTGTAAAGCGTAAAAACACTGATTTACCTTTGCCCGTGAAAATGAAACGAATAGCATAACTACTTTTAAATGAAATAGTGTAATTAGCTGAAAAACAATAGTTTTGTATTAAAATAAGTACTGGAGGGTTCGATGTTTCCTAAATTTCTGTCATTTTGCGATACACAACATCGAACCCCGAAGATAAATCCAGTGTTAACGTATATCTATCAGAATACCAGTAAATTATAGGTTAATAAAAAAGGGACAAATCTGTTGTTTTCAGATTTGTCCCAAGAGGTGATCCCGCTGGGATTCGAACCCAGGACCCATACATTAAAAGTGTATTGCTCTACCAGCTGAGCTACGGAATCTTCTTTATCGCCAACGATGAAATCGTTGGTTAAAGTGACGCAAAGGTACGTAATTTATCGAATCTTGCAAATTTTCACGGTCTTTATCTTGATGACCGGCGTATTCCTACTTCCAAATGAATCCTTTTGAAGAACTATTAGGCCGCGCTACCTTCTAAATGGATCGCTTTTTTATTCATCCTCCTTACCTAAAAAACGACGGTCTTCTGGTGATAAATTTGAATAAGGCGACCGATACCTGTCCTCTTCCGGAGCATCCTCGTTTGCTGGCATAGGTGCTGCCTCTATTCGCTTCCGACGACGTCTGAATAATATCCCACCCGTAAGCATACCGATGACAAAAAAAGCACCTAAGATTAATAACTTCGATGTGCGAACCTCACCAAAGAACCAAAAACTAGCTTCCTCCCTGTTATTAAATAATATTAGGGCAACGAAGGCAGTTATTATTCCAAATACAATACTTCTTGGTTTCATAAACGAGTTTGAAAGGGGAATGAAATTTGCTAAATAAAAATAGATGCATTTTTTTTGTGCTATCTATTTTGAGCTTCCTGATTTAATTTTGACATGTTACGAAGCAAAATCTAATGGAGCATGTGCACGAATGCCGATAATCCTTTAAAAATTAGGTTTTAGCAAATACTTATCGTAGAAGCGGAAGATATGTTCTACGGCTTCTTCCGCCGTATCGACCAAGCGGTAAAGTTTCAGATCTTCCTCCGAGATATACGCATTGCCAAGCATCGTGTTTTCTATCCAATCGAAAAGACCTTTCCAATATTCTATTCCGACTAGTACGATAGGAAAACGCGCAATTTTTCCTGTTTGAATCAACGTAATGGATTCGAAAAGCTCGTCCATGGTACCAAAACCGCCTGGCATGACGATGTACCCCTGCGAGTACTTCATGAACATGACCTTCCTGACAAAGAAATAATTAAATTCCAACAGCTTGTCCCTATCGATATACTTATTATGAAATTGCTCAAACGGTAACTCGATATTCAATCCAACAGATTTACCCCCGGCTTCGTAAGCTCCTTTGTTGGCGGCTTCCATAATACCAGGACCGCCTCCTGATATAACCCCATATCCCTTTTCCGCCAGCAATCGGCTGATTTCAACGGTCATTTCATAATATTTATGATCTGATTTGGTGCGTGCCGATCCAAATATCGAAACGCAAGGTCCTATCTTCGCTAATTTTTCAAATCCATCAACAAATTCTGACATGATTTTAAAAATTTGCCAAGAGTCTTTAACCTTTATTTCTTGCCATGTCTTGTTAGCAAACGAACTTCTAATTCTATCCTCTTTCGCCATATATGTTTATATTGTTAACAGGTCCAAGATAGTAATTTTTTGGGTAAAAAAGTTAAGCCAATAGCTGCTGTACGACGGTTAAAAGATGGAAGAGAAACTACAGGCATAGCGATAGGTAGGCATCTATCACAAAAGCGTTGAGATAGAATAAGTTGTTATGGGCAAACACATTTTCTTTCTTTTGTCCAATTTTTACGTTCAGTTATTTCGTTCATAGGGCACGCGCGTGGCGATAGATCGACCGAGCGTCAATTCATCCACATATTCCAATTCACCACCAAATGCTATTCCACGTGCAATAGTACTGATCTGTACATTAAAATCTTTGAGCTTTCGATAAAGGTAAAAGATGGTGGTATCGCCCTCCATCGTCGCGCTAAGGGCTAGGATAACTTCTTTTACCTCGCCAGTACGTAGGCGCTCTAAGAGCGCATCAATTTTCAAATCCGTAGGTCCTACACCATCCATCGGCGATATCAAACCGCCAAGTACATGATAAACGCCCTGGTATTGATTGGTATTTTCTATAGCCATGACATCTCGCGTATCTTCAACCACACAAATCGTTTCATGATCGCGCTTTGATGCGCTGCAGATCTCGCAGGTATCTTGGTCAGCAATATTAAAGCAGGTTCTGCAATAACGGATATGTTCCTTCAAATCGTTAATGGATCCAGTGAATCGGGAAACCTCACCATCGGGCTGTTTTAATAAATGGAGGACTAAACGTAGGGCCGTTTTTTTTCCTACACCGGGCAGCCGCCCAAACTCATCCACCGCCTGTTCCAGTAATTTTGAAGAAAATTGCATATCGCAAAATTATAAAGTAAAATATGAAAAATGAAATCCTTATTTTTCGTGCCGCGGATCGTGCTACCTGCTTACATCTTCTTTAAAATCCAAGCAAAACCTGCGCTGGCAAAGAGGAGTACCGCCGCCGTGCCGAACCACAAGATTTCATAACCATAATGTGCTGCCACATACGTCCCGATATAGGGCGAAAAAATGTTTGCAGCAGCAAAAGCCAAAGAATTGAAGCCCATGTAGGCGCCTTGGGTCTTTAGGCTAGCGCGGGATGCACTGATTGTGGCTGTAAAAGGCAGTGTTAGCATTTCACCGATGGACAATATAAACATGGAAATATACAGCCAAGGTAGGCCGTAGGGGACATTCAACATCAAATAGGCAACGCCGGCAATGCCCGTACCGTAAATCATCACCTGTCGTGGCGTGAAGCGATGTTCTACCGCATGTACCAACAACATTTCAAAGACTACGATACAAAATCCACTAAAGCCCAATAAAATGCCTATCTCGCCTTCGCTCATCATTCTAGCTTCTTTATAAAAGAGCGGGAGGGTACTGAGCAATTGAAAGAAGGCCATCGAGAATAGGAAGCAAAACACGTTGAAAATAATAAAGGGTGTGTCGAGGTATGCATTTCGGTCACCTTCAGCTTTATTTCTTGCCCCTTTTAAGAGTCGGCCTATTTTATTGCGTGGTGCCCTATTTCGGAACACGATAATAAAAACTATGGCAGCGGCCAATGCTGCGATTGCATTGCCGTAAAATATCCAGTCGTAAGAAAAAGTTGCTAAAAAACCTGCCAGTGCGGGACCAATGGAAAATCCTAAATTCACCGCCATTCTGTTAAGGGAATAAGCCTTCGTGAGGTTCTCGGGCTTTGCGTAGCGCGCTACGGAAACCGAGTTTGCCGGGCGGAATGTATCGGCGATAAGGGTTAAAAGAAAAATCATCCCCGCCAGGCTTTCGAAGGTTTTAAAGTTGGGAAGCAGCAGGAAGATCGGGACCGTCAAGATCAGGCTATACGCTTGCACGCGGTAATTTCCCAGCCGATCGGTAAGCCAACCGCCCAACCAGGACCCGCACACCGATCCGAGACCAAAGCACCCTAATACCATTCCGACCTGTGGCTTGGTAAAATGCAAGGCAGAAGACATGTACATACCCAGAAAGGGTATGACCATTGACCCTGTCCGATTGATCAACATCACTACCGCCAACAACCAAGCTTCTGTGGATAAGCCGCGATAGGAATCGCCGTATATCGTAATTAATTTCTTCATCTGATATATACCCTATGCATTAACACCTTTGTCTAATTCATAGTCAATTTCGTAATGCTGTGCGATAAAGCGTTTTTTTCGGGTGGTTTTATTGAAAACAACATCCAGTCTTCCTAATCTGATGCCCGCAAAACCCATTTGGTTGATCCAAACCTCTTCGCCGAGTAGATTCTTTACACGTGTAGGCTCTTCTAAAAATGTGTGGGTATGTCCACCAAGGATAAGGTCTACACAGGCCGTATTGGCTGCTAAGCGGAGGTCAGATACCTTATCGTCGTCATAGGTATACCCCAAATGAGATAGCACGATAACCAAATCACACTTCTTTTCCACTTTCAGCATCCTTGCCACGCGATTGACCACAGGGATGGGATCAAGGTACCGCATGCCTTGGTAGTTGTTTGGATCGACTAAACCATTAATATCAACACCTACACCGGTTAAGCCGATACGCAAGTTGCCTTTTTCAAGGATAAGATATTCCTGTGTTTTGCCCTCCAATGCGGTCCCTTTGAAATCATAATTGGCGGTCAGAAAAGGGAAGCTCGCCTTATCCAAATGTTTTACAAGCCCCGGGATGCCATTATCAAATTCATGATTACCGAACGTTCCGGCTTCATACCCAAGTTTGGACATCAACTCCAGTTCGAGCCGTCCTTCGAACATGTTGAAGTAGGGGGTTCCTTGAAACATATCACCCGAGTCCACCAGCAAAACTTGCGACTCCTCCTGCCTAATTTTTTTGATCAGCGAACTCCGACGCGCCACACCAGCAAGACCTTGGTAGCGCGATCCATCCATTGGGAAGGGTTCGATACGACTGTGTACGTCGTTCGTATGCAATATCGTCAATCGCGTATCATTGTTAGCCGCTTTCGCAAAATTGGGTAGATTAGCCAAGGTAGCCATGCCACCTAGTACCAAGGACTGTTTCAAGAAACCTCTTCTATTTATTAATGCGAACTCTTCCATCGATTTCTGCTTGAATGTGTTTTCCTTGTTTAGTTAATGTAGAGACGTATTCCATCAAAGTCTCACGCACACGTTGTGTATAATCCTTGCGGTCAATTACTTGGTCTAGAAAGGTCACATAATCACCGCCATTGGCGAGGTAGTCGTAGGTCACAAGTTTGTAGGTAGCATGCGGATCTATAGACTTGCCTTGCACCAAAAATTCCTTCACTTGCCCATCTTCGATAAGGAGCTGTATGCCGCTAGCCGGCTGGCCGGAAGTTTTTGCCATAAAATCTGCCCAGCGTAGCATGTCTTTGCCGCTTAGGGTCACGATAGTCACGGCATTTTCAAAAGGCATCAACTCAAAGATATTGCCTACGCTGATGTCACCTGCTTTCAGCTCGGAGCGAATGCCGCCTTTTGTCGCAAAGCTCACTTGAACGGCGGGATCCAGCTGCTGTCCTTTCCACAGTAGCGCATCGGCGAAGAAATTACCCACCAAACTCTCCGGATCGCGGCTTTTGGTGAGCGCAACATCGGCATGGCCAATAACACGGTTCATCTCTGCCTCCAACTTTCCTTTATAAGGAAGGTAGTAATTAACAATTGCGGTATCGGCCAGCAATGTGCTATCGATAGAATAATATTGCTCCTTACTGATGGTATGCTGCAGTTGTGTCTTGCAGGATGCAAGCACGGCAGTAAGCGCCAGTAAGCTCATGCCACGCACAAAACGTTTCATAGTTTATGAATTTTTATCAAAGGTAAGGACTATAATCAAATATTATTTCTTGACGCAAAAATATTGTTGATAAAATAACCTTTCGCTTACTGATGTATACAGGACCAATCTTTTGCTCAGTGAAGTTCGGGATGTATGGGATCGCGCAACAATGCCCCATGTGCGCGCCTGAGAAGTTACGAGTTTTTGAAGGTAGTCAAAATTTTGACGATGGTCATCAGGCTACTTGGATGGAAGAGGATGTCGATCTTTTCATTATCTACTTCTTAACCTGAGGCGTATAGATGATACGTTTTCATATGCCAAAAAGCGGGGGAGTGAGGGGAAATATGGGACGGCATGCTGAGTTTCAGATGTCTGTAAACGAAAAAGAGGGCATCCTTTTGAACGCCCTCTTGATGTATAAACGATGCGATTTATTTTTTGTGTATGGTATAAAGGCGCCCAGCATCGGTGATGGCAAAAATTTCGCCATTCTTACCTTGCGCAACATCGCGGAAGCGCTGGCCTTCACGATCTAAAAGACGCTCTTCGCCCACTACTTTATTGTCTTTGATCACTATACGCGCAATATGCGTACTGCTTAGCCCAGCGATAAATAAGTTGTTTTTCCACTCGGGTATGGCATCGGCGGTATAGAATACAATGCCACTTGGCGACAACACCGGATCCCAATAGTATACTGGTTGCTCCAAGCCTTCTTTTTGTTGTATCGGTGGATTACCTATCTCTTTACCGCTATATTCCAGGCCATAAGTGATGATTGGCCATCCATAGTTCTTGCCTGCTTCGACACGGTTTAGCTCATCACCACCTCTTGGGCCAAACTCCGTTTCCCAAAGATCACCTGTTTCTGGATGTACGGCCAAGCCCTGCACATTACGATGGCCATAACTGTATACTTCGGGGCGTGCGTTGGCATCGCTCGCAAAAGGATTGCCCTCGGCAGGTTTTCCATCTTTAGTTATGCGTACAATCTTACCTAGCGCAGATTTTAGATCTTGTGATTGTGGACGTGTCTCCAAGTCGGAGCGCTCGCCCGTACTTACCAATAAATTGCCGGCCTTATCAAAGATTATACGGCCACCGTAGTGCAGCTTGCCATCGTAGGTCGGCAACGCCTGATAGATTACTTTGGCCGCTTCGATACTTTTTTCATCTTCAGCCAATCGCCCTTTTGCTACGGCAGTATGGTTGCCACCTGCTACGGGTTCCGAAAAAACCCAATATACCATACGATTTGTGGCAAAATCCGGATCTAGTGTGATGCCGAGCAACCCACCTTGCCCTTGTGCATCTACCTTCGGAAGTCCGCCGATAGCTTCACTGAGTGTTCCATCCGCTGAAACAATACGAAGGTCGCCTTCTTTCTCGGTAATCAGCAATCGGTTATCTGGTAATACGGCAATGCCCCATGGTGATTTCAACTTGTCGGTCACCACCTTGCTTTCGTATGGCGTGGCTGTTTTTGCACCAGCGGCACGTGTCTGCCCCTCAAAAGCGGGTTTGTATTCCGTATTTGCCTTGTTTTTCTCCACAGCTGGATAGATACTATCCGTTGAGCCAGCTTGCTCCGTATTTTTGGTTGCTGCGCTATTATTGCATGCTGCCACGAGTAGGGTTGCAGATGATAACAGGAAGACGGGAAATGTCTTTTTCATAAATCTCTTCTTTAGTTTGATTTCGTTTAGGAAATTTAATGCAAAATACGATTTTTTGTTTTGATTTTTTGCAAAAAAGCTGGCTAAGTTGCTGATTTATTGTTGAAATAGGTGGTTCTTTGGTCTTTAATGCGAAATATATACGTTACGCTTGTTTTTAAAGAGCATACTTTTCCACCCAATAATCCAAAGGCTCATCGCTGCTACACAAGGCGGTGTGAAACCCAAGCGTTGTTGCCGATTGAAGATGCTGTGGGCTATCGTCAATAAACAGGGTTTCATCGGGAGCCATACCTGTTTGGCGTATGACTTCTTGAAAGATGGCCACATCGGGTTTGCGTAGTCCCATCTCATGCGAATAGAAAGTCTTCTCGAAAAATACGCTGTTATCGGCAACGCCGTAAACATCTTGAATATGCTGCATACAATACCGATAGTGGATTTCGTTATTGTTGCTCAACAGGAACGTGCGGTACTTGACGTTAAGGTAGGAGAGGGTCTCATGTTTTCCGGGCGGCACGCCTATCAGTAGCGCGTTCCAGGCCGCATCGATGTCCGCATCGCTTAGCTCGGGTTGACCGGCACGTTGCCGGATGCCATCGCGGAAGGTGGAGGCGCTAATCAAGCCTTTATCAAAGTCATCAAAAAGTGCGTCTTGAGCCCTATGCCCGAAAAATTCATCTACATTTTTGATACCCAACGACATAAACGCAGCCTTCACAAGAGTAAAGTCTATCATGAAGATAACGTTGCCATAATCGAGAATAATATTTTTAATTTTTTGCATGTAAAATTTTGTTTTCTCACCGCAAATATCGATAATTGCATCGTCAAAACGACGTAATAGCGAACTTTTGATGACATAAAAATAACCGCGCCTATAGCTCAGTCGGTTAGAGTAGAAGACTCATAATCTTTTGGTCCCTGGTTCGAGCCCAGGTGGGCGCACAAAATAAAAGCCGCTTTTCTTTAAAGAATAGCGGCTTTTTCGCTTTTTAGGCCACTTTAGAACCACTTGCCCTACATCGGAAAGCAAACCGCGATTCGGTGTGATTTACATAGATTTTTTTGAACTTCACGTAAAAGTGTTACAACGCTTTTACGGGATCAACCTCGATGACAATTATACCTTCAAAACTTATTTATGACGCAAAAGATTGAGAAAGGACCTTGACACAGAACCCTATGTAGTCAAGAAATAATTAATTAAAAGTCTCCAAATTTAAGATCCCTTATTTCGTATAATTGAACGCAGTGCGTCGGGATAAGAATAAGTAAACTGATTCTACGAGATACCTGATCAATTAGTGATAATCAAACTTGCTGCTGTATGATAATAGCTACGCCTTTGCTGCTATCGTTTTCAATAGTTATTTATATCAGAATCGAAACGCAATGAATAACGCTCGTATGCTGCCTTGACGGGATTATAAATTTCGATTTTTCGTAGAAGTAGTTGCTATGACACTGGACCATTTGATACCCATAGCATGGCAATCTAGACTTAGTTCTTCCCAAATCGGGAAAAATTATTCCCAAAATGAATCGATTTATTAGCTAGTTAACCGTTGTTTATTTACGTAAAACCAAGTTGTTCAGTGTTTTATGAATTCATTCTTTTAATTGGTACGTCTTTGGCATCAACGGATTTCAAAATTGGTAAAATGAAAAATTATAAAGTCAATTGGAGGTGGGCGCAAGATCCGCCTTCGTACCCAAAATGGTTGAAGTCTTATCACCTACTGATCGTTGCGATTACCGTAATGATGGTTCTTGGAGCTTTTATTAAACACGTTTGCAATTGATATTTAGAAATTATGGTAACTATCGTATTGGTTTTGGTGGGCTTGGTAAGCTTCTGGTTGTTTTTTAAAGCAATAGATTTTTTTGACAAGATTTAAAATGAAAACTAAAATAGCGAAGACAATCCAGCTTTGGATTCCCGATGCCATGCAACGTATAAGTACGGAAGGAATAAAAGAGGAGTTTCTACTGAATTATCTTCTTCTGCACGAGTTGGCGGCGATGTGCTGTGAGGGTATCCGTGGAAATAAGGAAGAAGATCTGGAAAAGATCGAAGATATCGCCAAGGTGGTTAACCTTCTTTATCAGGAAGGGGATAAATACACCTGCAATGCGATCGAGAATGAGTTCCTAATTCCCATTGCATTAGAGGAAAGTCCCGGAAGCTTGGCTTTGCACATGACCCTATTTCCGGCCTGTCTGCGGGCGGGGTATTTGAGCACGATCGTGGATAAGCTGGGCAACCTGTCTATTCTATTTAAAAATTAAGCTTTTTGACACATGCCGCGCGCCTTACAGATATCAAACAGCGGTATTAACGAACATACTCTTAAAACAGATTAACAACATGATCGCATTATTTATTGTCGCAATACTAGTCTTTGTCTACATAGGCTATGTACTGATCAGACCAGAGAAATTTTAGTCCATGGAAAGGTCGGAAAGATTAAAGAAAATGAACATCAAATATTGGATGCGTATCCACCTTTTTTGGATTATTTCTGATCGCAATCATCATCGTTGTGACGGCAAAGTTTTACAGCATGATTTCCATTTCGGCTTACTAATGCCCAATTATTAATGAATTAAATAGTTATATTAACAATGAACACAGAAATTTTAGGAATTACACTTATGTATGTTCTTGTGGTGGCGCTAGCCATACCATTAGGACGTTACATTGGCAAAATTTTCAATTATGAGGCTACTTGGCTGGATAGATTATTCAATCCGCTGGATAAGCTTTTCTTTAAACTTGGCGGTATAGACCCGTCCAAAGAAATGGACTGGAAGCAACATTTGGGAGCTTTACTGACCATTAATTTACTTTGGTTTGTGATCTCCATGTTTGTGCTAACCAATATGAGCTGGTTGCCTCTTAACCCAGACAAGAACCCTTCCATGACTGCAGATCTGGCCTTCAATACGGCGACAAGTTTCGTATCCAATACCAACCTGCAGCACTACGCTGGTGAGACTGGGCTGTCTTATTTTGGACAGCTGACCCTTATGCTTTGGCAGTTCATTAGTGCGGCAACGGGCATTGCAATCTGTGGGGTAGTGTTTACCGCGATGAAAGAACGAACTTCTACCACCTTAGGTAACTTCTACAGCTACTTTGTGCGTTCCAGCACGCGTATATTGTTACCTATTGCCTTTATTGGTGCTGTGCTTTTATTGCTTAACGGTACACCGATGACCTTTGCAGGAAAAGACACGATCACCACGGTGGAAGGTGTAGAGCAACAGGTAAGCGGGGGGCCGGTCGCAGCGTTTGTCGCCATCAAGCAGTTGGGTACAAATGGAGGTGGCTTCTACGGTGCCAACTCTACCAATCCGATGGAAAACCCAAATTACTTTACCAATATCGTAGAAACAGTTTTTATCTTCCTGATTCCCATAGCTATGGTTTTTGCCCTAGGTTACGTACTTAAGCGCAAGAAGCTGTCGTGGATGATCTATGGGGTGATGACGGTTGGTTTTGTGCTGCTGTTACTGCCAACGGTAAGTTTGGAAATGCAGGGTAATCCGGCCATTGCGGATATGGGCATACAACATCCGCTAGGAAGCATGGAAGGCAAAGAAGTGCGTTTTGGTGCAGCGGCATCTGCCTATTGGGCGATCAATACTACCGTAACCAGTAATGGATCGGTGAACGCCATGCACGATAGTTTGACCCCACTTTCCGGTGCTTTCACCATGCTGGGCATGATGGTCAACGCCTTCTATGGCGGTGTGGGGGTAGGTTTCCTAAATTTCTATGTGTTCATTATCCTTGCTGTTTTCATTAGTGGGCTAATGGTAGGCAGGACACCGGAATTTCTAGGTAAAAAAATCGAGGCCAAGGAAATGAAGATTGCGATGATCGTTGCTCTCTTGCACCCACTTATGATTTTGGGCGGAACAGCACTGGCAAGCCATCTGTACGCAGGAGATCCCGCAACCTATGCCGGCTGGTTGAATAATCCAGGTTATCACGGATTTAGTGAGATGCTCTACGAGGTAACTTCTTCGGCGGGGAACAACGGTAGCGGTTTTGAAGGTTTAGGTGATAATACGCCATTCTGGAATATCCTATGTGGTGTTATCATGTTTATCTGTCGCTACCTTCCGATCATAGGTCCGGTTGCCATCGCGGGCAGTCTTGCTGCTAAGCGCTACGTGCCAGAAAGTGCCGGAACACTGAAAACCGATACGGCAACATTTGGTTTGATGACTTTTGCGGTTATTGCAATCGTTGCGGCGCTGTCCTTTTTCCCGGCATTGACCTTAGGGCCCATCGCCGAATATTTTTCCATGAAATAATTAAAATAGAAATCCAACATGAATACAAATAAATCCTTGTTTCAGCGAGATATGGTGCAGCTAGCGCTGAAACAATCCTTTGTCAAACTGGACCCTAAGATTATGTTCCGCAATCCCGTGATGTTCACGGTAGAAATTGGAACGCTGGTGATGCTTACGGTCAGTCTGTGGACCCTATCGGGCGATAGTTCCCAAGGTAGTTTCGGCTATAATTTTACGGTCTTCCTGATCCTTCTATTAACACTTTTATTCGCCAATTTTGCGGAAGCAATAGCGGAAGCACGTGGTAAGGCGCAGGCCGACAGTCTGCGCAAAACGCGCGAAGAAACACCTGCAAGATTGCGTGATGGTAGCACGGTTTCTTCTGCCCAGTTGAAAAAAGGTGATGTATTCGTGTGTGAGGCTGGCGAGATTATCCCTTCCGATGGAGAGATTGTCGAAGGTTTGGCTACAATCGACGAGAGCGCGATTACGGGCGAATCGGCACCGGTTATTCGGGAAGCCGGCGGGGATAAAAGCTCCGTTACGGGTGGTACAAAAGTACTTTCAGACCGTATCTTGGTACAGGTGACCACGCAGCCCGGGGAGAGTTTCCTTGACAAGATGATCGCCCTTGTGGAAGGTGCTAGCCGCCAGAAAACACCCAATGAAATCGCTTTGACGATATTATTGGCAGGCTTTACCCTGGTGTTTATCATCGTCTCGGTAACGCTAAAACCCTTTGCGGATTATGCTAAGGTGACCATCACGATCGCATCCTTTATTTCGCTCTTTGTCTGTTTGATCCCGACGACCATCGGTGGTTTGCTATCGGCGATTGGTATTGCGGGTATGGACAGGGCATTGCGCGCCAATGTGATTACAAAAAGCGGTCGTGCGGTAGAAACAGCGGGCGATATCGACGTGCTGCTATTGGATAAAACCGGGACGATCACCATCGGTAACCGGAAGGCTACGCATTTCCATCCTGCCCAGGGAGTGGATGTGGATAGATTGGTTCGCGCTGCCGTGCTAAGCTCGATGGCTGATGAAACGCCCGAAGGGAAGTCGGTGATCGAACTTGCCGGTGTCGATCCGCTTAGTTTTAATACGCCTGATCCCGTGTTTGTGAAGTTTACCGCCGAGACGCGCAGTTCTGGTATCAACTTTTCGGGAAGCAGCATCCGTAAAGGTGCAACCGATGCCATTCGTGCCATCGTGATAAACGCCGGTAACTCTTTCCCAGCAGAGCTTGAAGAACGGGTGAAAGCTGTTTCCCAAAATGGGGGTACGCCACTGGTGGTTTCCGAGAACAACGAGGCGCTGGGTGTTATTGAGCTACAGGACGTGATTAAGCCGGGCATCCATGAACGTTTCGAACGTCTTCGTAAAATGGGGATCAAAACAGTGATGGTTACCGGAGACAACCCCTTAACGGCGAGGTTTATCGCCGAAAAGGCAGGTGTGGATGATTTTATCGCCGAGGCCAAGCCAGAAGATAAAATGAACTACATTAAGAAGGAACAAGCAGCAGGCCGTTTGGTAGCGATGATGGGTGACGGTACGAACGATGCACCGGCACTGGCCCAGGCGGATGTGGGCGTTGCCATGAATAGTGGCACCCAGGCGGCCAAGGAAGCCGGAAATATGGTGGATCTGGATAATGACCCAACCAAACTGATCGAAGTGGTGGAGATCGGAAAGCAGCTGCTGATGACCCGTGGTACACTAACTACATTCAGTATCGCCAATGACGTAGCCAAATATTTCGCAATTATTCCGGCGCTGTTCATTACGGCTATTCCGGCCTTGCAAGGCCTGAACGTGATGAACCTGCACAGCCCGCAAAGTGCTATCCTGTCGGCTGTTATCTTCAACGCGATCATCATTCCGATGTTGATTCCACTGGCCTTAAAAGGGGTGGCCTACAAACCGATCGGTGCGAGTGCGCTATTGCGCAGAAACCTGTTCATCTATGGTCTCGGTGGCGTGCTGATTCCGTTCGTGGGTATAAAATTGATAGATATCGCGATTTCCGTATTTTTTTAAACGTACCATATAATGAAAACAAATATCACAAAGGCCCTGCGGTTGACACTCGTATGTTTGGTCTTCTTCAGTGGGGTGTATACTATGGCTGTTTGGGCCGTAGCACAACTTGTTCCCGGCCAAGGCAAAGGATTTACGATCGAGGAAAATGGTAAGAAATACCACGTCAACGTGGGACAGGCATTCACGCAGGACAAATATTTTTGGTCGCGTCCATCGGCGGTAGATTACAATGCAGCGGGTTCGGGCGGTAGTAACCTTGGACCTAGTAACCCGGAGCATTTGGCCGAAGTTCAAGCTCGCATAGAACATTTTCTGGAACACAACCCCGACGTTACCAAGCCGGAGATTCCGTCGGATCTGGTGACCAGCAGTGGTGGCGGCCTTGATCCGCATATATCGGTGCAAGGTGCTAAAGTGCAGGCGCAGCGTGTCGCAAAGATCCGTGGCTTGAACCTCGAGTCGGTCAACAAATTAATTGACCGGCACATCGAACCGCCGCTATGGGGTATCTTCGGAACGAAGCGTATCAACGTGCTGCAATTAAATCTTGCCTTGGACAAAATAAAGGGCTAGCCGGATAAATCAAGCTGGAAGCTGCGCAACCAGTAAGCAGCATGCTACAGGTGCGCAGCGATTCCCAGCGATGTCTATATACCATACGTACTAATTTTTTAAGAGAATGAAAAAAATCGCAATGCTCCTGGCAGTGATGTCCGGAGTAACAGGGAGTCTTTGTGCCCAAGAAACAGAAACCAATCCATTGACAATCTCGGGTTATGCAGAGCTGTATTACCAACAGGATTTTCGTAATCCGCAGAAAAACACCCGTCCGGGTTTTGTTTATAGCCACAACAGGAACAATGAGTTTAGCGTTAACTTGGGGCTACTAAAAGCAAATTTTCAGAAAGACAATGTTCGCGCCAATTTGGGTGTAGGTGTCGGTTCGTACATGAATGCTAACTATGCAGCCGAACCCGGCGTTTTAAAAAATATATATCAAGCCAACGTGGGTTTTAAATTATCAAAAAATCACAACCTGTGGTTGGATGCAGGTATCCTGCCTTCGCACATCGGTTTTGAGAGTGCCATCGCTGCGGATTGCTTTACCTTGACCCGCAGTATGCTGGCAGACAACTCGCCCTACTTTGAAACGGGAGCAAAGCTTTTCTATGGTTCGCCCGATGGTAAATGGGATATGGCATTGCTGATCCTGAACGGCTGGCAACGTATACAACGTGTGGATGGTAATTCGACACCGGCCTTCGGACACCAATTGACCTTCCGTCCGAGTGATCGTGTAACGCTAAACAGCAGTTCGTTCATTGGTAACGACATGCCCGATGAAAACCGCTTGATGCGCTATTTCCACAATTTCTACGGTCAGTTTACTTTGAGCAACCAGTTTGCGCTCGTCGCCGGGTTCGATATCGGTGCGCAGCAGAAAGAGAAAGGCAGTAGCGATTACAACAGCTGGTATTCCCCGGTATTGATTGCTAAATACTCACCGAGTAAACGTGTTCGTATCGCAGCACGTGGCGAATATTATCATGATAAAAGCCAGGTCATCGTGGCTACCGATTCGGAGAACGGTTTCCAGACTTTTGGAGGTTCGTTGAATCTGGACTACCAGATTATGCCGAATTTGGTATGGCGTACCGAAGTAAAAACATTACATAGTGAAGACCGGATCTTTATCGATCGGGATGGTGCACGGAATAGGGAAAATACCTTGGCCATTACATCCTTGGCGATACGTTTTTAATCGTATATTTATCCATACCCTCTCTGGTTTTGCCATGGAGGGTATTATTAATTGAAACAACAGCATGGACGAAAGAAGGAATCCCGAGCATTTTTTGGATCTTATCAAAAAGTCAAAGCGAGGAAAGTTCAAGCTTTATATCGGCATGAGTGCCGGGGTTGGTAAGACCTACCGCATGTTACAGGAGGCACATAGCCTTCTTCGCAATGGAATCGATATACGTATTGCCTACATCGAAACGCATAGGCGAAAAGATACACACGCTTTGCTGGACGGGCTTCCGAGCATACCCCGTCGCAAGCTTTTTTACAAAGGGAAGGAACTGGAGGAGCTTGATATGCAGGGCGTGATCCGGTTGCGTCCCGAAGTAGTTATCGTGGACGAGTTGGCGCACACCAATATTGAGGGCAGCAAGCATGAAAAGCGCTGGCAGGATGTCATGGAGATTTTGGATGCCGGTATCAATGTAATCAGTGCGGTCAACATCCAACATATCGAAAGTCTGAACGAGGAAGTTCGCGAAATTACCGGAGTCGTTGTTGCCGAACGCATTCCCGATAAGGTTGTCGATCAGGCCGATGAAGTGGTCAATATTGACCTTACGGCCGAAGAACTTATCGAAAGGCTCAAGCAGGGGAAAATCTATGAACAGTCCAAGATCGCCCAAGCGCTACAAAATTTCTTTAAGAATGAACATATCCTGCAGCTTCGGGAGCTTGCACTGAAGGAAGTAGCGTCGCAGGTACAGCGCAAAGTAGAGACAGAGGTCGTTCAACATCGATTCATGAAAAAGGAACGCTTCTTGGCTTGCATCAGTTCCAATGAAGTTACTGCAAAAACGGTTATCCGGAAAACGGCAAGACTCGCAGGTTATTATAATAGTAACTGGTATGTGCTTTATGTGCAGCAGCCGCAGGAAAGTGTCGATCGTATCGCACTAGATAAACAACGCCATTTAATAAATAATTTTAAACTGGCTACCGAACTGGGCGCAGAGATCATCAAGGTGGAGGGTAGAAAGGTGGCTCGAGAGATTATGCTGCAATGTGAGCTTAGGAAGATAACGACGGTATGTATTGGCAAACCCCACCTGAACCTGGCCAAGGTTATTATGGCTACCGATACCTTTCGGACGCTTCTGAACAAGCTGTCTAGTGACAATATAGATTTGGTAATTTTATCGTAATGAAAATAAAAACGAAGTTGACCATTGGCATCGGCATGCTGTTCTTGGTCATATTCATGCTGTCGGCACTGAGCGGCTGGTATTTTAACAGACTAAAGAAAGACACGGCTAACATTCTTGCCTCCAATTATAGTAGTCTAGAACATGTGCGCGGCATGCTTGGCGCTTTGGAAGATCTTTCGGAGGATCCGACGGCTTTTCCCCGGTTTGAGAAGTATTTGCAAAAGCAATTGTCCAATATCACTGAGGAAGGTGAACAGGAAACTACAGGTACGCTTGCACAACATTTTTTAGCGTTGCAGCAGGACAGTAGCAGCATAAAGGTAAAAACGGCTATACGCCGTGATCTAGGTGAGTTGTTGGATATTAACATGGAGTCTATAGGTCGTAAAGAAAAGATTGCCGAAAAGAATGCGAACACCGCAATCATTGTGATCTCTTTCGCAGGTACGCTGGGTTTTGTTGTAGCCTTTACATTGCTTATCAATTTGCCTCCCGCCATTGCTAATCCGATCAAAGAATTGACCGGCAGTATTCGAGAGATAGCCAACCAAAATTATCGCGAGCGTGTGCATTTTGAACGGCACGATGAGTTTGGAGAGCTTGCGCGTTCATTTAACAGCATGGCCGAAAAACTGGAGGAATATACAGAAAGCAAGTTGGATAAGCTTCTGCGCAGCAAAAAGCGTATCGAGGCTCTCATTGAGCAGATGCATGATCCTGTCTTTGGACTTGACGAGTGTGAGCAGGTTATTTTCGCCAACCATGAGGCATTAAAAATTTCAGGCCTGAAGATTGAAGAAATCTTAGGGAAGAAGGTGCAGGAGATCGCCATGGGCAATGATCTCGTTCGGAATGTTTTCCAAGACATCGTTGGAAAAGACAATGCGCAGCAGCTGGATCGTGCAGCAATGAAGATCTATGCGGATAATAAAGAAAGCTATTTTGAAAAGGAGATCATCGATATACATGTCGTACCCACCGGTGAACGAAACGCTCAGTCTATTGGGCATGTCGTGCTTCTGAAAAATATTACGCCCTTTAAGGAACTGGATTTGGCTAAGACCAATTTCATTGGAACGGTATCGCATGAGTTTAAGACACCGATCGCTTCCATTCAGATGGGTGTCACTTTGTTGGAGAATGAGCGTGTAGGTCCATTGAATCAGGAACAGCAGGATCTAGTAAACGGTATTCGCGAAGATACAGAACGTCTACTGGGTATCACCGGTGAGCTACTCCATATGGCGCAATTGGAAAGTGGATCGATCCAACTTAATCTGCACCCATCTGAAATTGTTCCGATCATAACATATGCGGTTAACGCAAATCGGTCGGCAGCTGTCCAGAAAAACATCGATCTGCTGGTCAATATCGAGCCGGGGCTAGACCAAGTATACGCAGATGATGAAAAGACAGCATGGGTGCTGACCAACTTTGTTTCTAATGCGATTCGCTATTCGTACGAAAATGCATCCGTAAACATAGAGGTTCGACGTGTAAACGAAAAGGTTATATTTTCGGTCATTGACCGAGGACAAGGTATTGAACCCAAATATCTGGACCGCGTATTCGAGCGATATTTCCGCATACCTGGAGCCAAAAAAGGGGGAACTGGCTTAGGACTGTCAATTAGCAAGGAATTTATAGAAGCGCAGGGAGGGATGATTGGCGTTAAGAGTGAATATGGTGCAGGGTGTGTCTTTTATTTTGCGTTGAAAGGCGTCGGTTAGTTAATTGATCTGATGAGGCACGATCGAGTAGCATCAAAGTAAAGATCGAGTTTTATTAAAAATAGAAAATTTGTTCGCATTTTTTAGACAATAATTCCTTTTCAATGATTACTTTTCACGACGTTTTCTAAGCTTGTTTTGGCATGTTGATGCACTTGCTCTTCTAGGAAACATTGGACGGGGCATAATTTTAATCGAATAAAAATAAAAGAATGAGCAAAATTCTTATTGTGGATGATGAGGATAAATTAAGGACGCTAGTGTCGCGAATTATTGCCGTGGAAGCCGATGGTTACGAGGTTTTTCAAGCTGGCTCTTTGGCGGAGGCTCGAAACAAAATCGCCCAGGTTGATGTTGACGTAATACTCTGCGATGTTAAATTGCCCGATGGTAATGGTGTCGACTTTATCGTGGAGATAAAAAAGAGCTTGCCATTGGCGGAGGTGATTCTTTTCACTGCGCATGGCAATATTCCGGATAGCGTTTCGGCGATAAAACATGGAGCTTTTGACTATCTTACCAAAGGGGATGACAACAATAAGATATTGCCCCTGATCGGTCGTGCAGCGGAAAAGGTCAAGTTGGCTAAACGCGTGGCTCACCTAGAGAATAGAGCTTTTAGAAAATATTCTTTTGATAACGTATTGGGCAGCTCGCCGGCAATAAAAAAAGCGATAGAACTAGCCGGCAAAGTGGCTCCTCTTGATACTTCGGTGCTGTTGTTAGGCGAAACAGGAACGGGAAAAGAGGTTTTCGCGAATGCCTTGCATTTCGCAAGTAAGCGTAGTGATGCGCAGTTTGTCGCCATTAACTGCTCGGCTTTTAGCAAGGAACTTTTGGAAAGTGAACTTTTTGGCTACCGTGCAGGATCCTTTACCGGAGCACAGGGGGATAAGAAAGGACTCATCGAGGAAGCACATAAAGGGACCTTGTTTCTTGATGAGATCGGTGAGATGGGGGGCGATTTACAGGCTAAGCTATTGCGGCTTTTAGAATCGGGTGAATATCTAAAGATCGGTGAGACAAAGCCTCGCAGAGTGGATATTCGCATTGTTGCTGCGACGAACAGGAATTTGGAACAGGAAATCCAGAAAGGTAGTTTTCGTATGGATCTTTTTTATCGATTATCGACCTTTCAACTTGTCTTGCCGCCATTACGCAATCGGGTGGAGGACATCGATGAGCTGGTGCGGTCTTTTGCAAGCGGATTCGCCGCGAAAATCGGCAAGAAAAGCCCCGCTATATCGGATGAATTCCTAAATTCCTTGAAAATGTATCAATGGAAAGGAAATATACGTGAATTGAAAAACGTAATCGAGCGCAGTCTGATCTTGGCAGATGATGATTTGTTGGATACGCGAGATCTTCCCATGGAAATCTTGGAAGAAGCGGGACAAATTGATGAAACATCTACCATGTTTGCACTTTCCACGGTCGAGAAGAAACATATAAAAAAGGTGCTTGGTCTTGTTTCCGGCAATAAAACCGAAGCAGCACGACTGTTGCAGATTGGTCTGTCCACGCTCTACCGTAAAATAGAGGAATATGGTTTGAATAAACTATAACCTGAAAAAAGAGAGAGACCATCTTGCATTGGGCCTATGAAATAATAAGGTTAGCTTTCGAGATTTTATTTGTTAATGGCGCCTATTTGCTTGACTTTCTCCTCAAAATTTTCGATCTCTGGCAGCACTTTGTTTTTCACTTTACTTTTGTAGTTGTAAATAGTTTGAATGGAATATTTCAAAAAAAGTGCTATCTGGTTTACGTCCGAAATTCCTAGCCGCATCAATGCAAAGATTCTTAACTCTGTGCTTAGCCGGTTTTTTTCTAGATGATATTGTTCACCGGGACGCAGTAAGGTATTAAATTCTTTTAGAAAATTGGGATACATCTGAAAGAATGATCGATCGAAGCTAGCATACAGTTCCTCTGCATCTCTTTGCTGCGCACGACTAGAGATGTTCATGCGTTGAAGGTCTTCAATCTGTCCAGCTTTGATTTTTCGTTGGACACTTTTTCTGAATTCATCAAGCTTATCTAGATAAATACCACATTGATTAATATAATGACCAAGATAATGCTCACGAATTAAGTTCGCTTCATCCAAATGAATATTGACAAGTGTAAGTTGTTCATTGGCTACTTTAAGATGTTGTCGAGCTTCAGAAACCTTTTTTATCTGTTTGTACAGAAAGTATAAGGTTAACATAAGCCCAAATACAAGGATACTCAAACCTATTGCAAATTGTCGTAAGTTTTCACTTTGTTGAGCAATCTTATGCAGGTACGTCGCTTGTATCAACGGCTGCGATCTAGCTATTACCGCATTTCTAAAGCGAGAATTGAAAAAGTTAGCATCCTCCAACGCTACATTGATATAGGTATAAGCGCGGTCAGTGTCACCGTGGTTTTTCAAGTATATTGCCAATTCCAGCAATGCTTCATTTTCTTTTACAGCTAATTTAACATCAGTAATTGCTGCCAATAATAGGTAATACTCTTTGAGGCGGTCGTTTCCAAGCTCCTCGTAAACGATAGAAAGGGCCATGGCCGACATGGCATAACCATGCGTGCCCGGCCGTTCATTCGCAAACAACTGCGATTGAATATCTGCGGCCTCTGCAAAGGAACCCTTTGCCAATAGCTGGAATGATTTTTCTTTTTTATACATATCCGATCCTTTACCAAGTAGATGGATCAGCGTATCTCGATACCGGTAATTCTCTTCCTTATAAAATGTAGTGTATTCATCATTTGCTGTGTATTTGATCAGGTTTTCATTATAGCGAATAATGCTCCAGCAATAAAATATTTTCAAATGCGTAGGCAAACTATTGTATGAAATAGAATCTAGCATATCCTGACTTTGTGTAAAAAGGCCGGACATTGCCAACACAAACACCGATTTCAATTTGCTTTCTAGCAATAAGTGATGATTGTTAACGGAGGCTGCTAGATCGATATTTCTCTGGATGTAAACCAATGCCGAGTCACATTTGAAAGACTGATATGCGGAGATGAGGTCATTTTGCAAACGTAAGCGTTCTGTGGCTGACATTGTTTTGGAAATGAGATTTTTCAAACTGTCGATTTGATCTTCCTTCTGCTTGGTGTATACGCTCCGATCTTTAATAGCTTGATCTAGAACATGAAGAAGCGAATCGATAGTCGGATCTTTCGCCGTACCTAAAATTGGCAAAGAGAATAGAAGAATAAGTGTATGGGTTAGCAGTCGCTTTTTCACGAAAAACAATCAAAAGGTTTACAATAGATCTGATTTGAAAGGTAGATAAAAAGCAGGAAATTTTCAATAACGCATCCATTTTATTGCTATTTTTTTGACGATCAAATCTCGGTTTTCTGGGTTTTAACCCCGAATGTACTGTTCAAATATGCTACAGAAAGTTTACCAAATCAACCATTTATAAAAATTGTAATATTTTGATAAATAGCATTTTGTGTGTTTTTTCTTTCTATAAAATTTTACTCTGGCTATTCCAACAGACAAATCCTTGCGCATCCTTCTTTACATTTGCCATACCAAGTTTCAGACAAAGGCCATAAGACCTTTTGCTTGTGCACCATATAAATCTATTTATTGTAATAACGTCCGTGGATATGTATCAATACATACTATTTTTTCTTGCTATGATGCTACCGATTATGCAAACCGCTGCGCAGACCGCTTATTTTATCGACGGCTACCACGGTGGTAAGTGGGGACATTATCCGAAAGATTATACCAGTTTTATAGTGGACCAATTGGATAAATATCCAAATTGGAGCATTAATTTAGAAATAGAACCAGAAACTTGGGATTGGGCTAGGGAAGTGGATGCGAGGGGTTATCAGCGATTTAAGGATATCATTTCCAATCAGTCCGAAAATAGTCGCGTAGAATTTGTGAATCCAACTTTCGGTCAGCCCTATCTTTATAACATATCTGGAGAGAGTATTATTCGGCAATTCGAATATGGCATAGCATTACTGAAGCAGCATTTTCCAAAAGTGAAATTAGACACCTACTCCTCCGAAGAGCCTTGCTTTACGAGCGCGTTGCCTGGCATCTTACGTTCTTTTGGCTTTCAATACGCGTCGTTAAAAACTCCCAATACCTGTTGGGGCGGATATGTTCGCGCGTATGGAGGCGAGTTGTTGGATTGGATAGGGCCAGATGAATCCGCTATTTTGACCGTGCCAAGGTATGGTATTGAAACGCTCAAAGAAAACTCTACTTGGGAGACTATTGGATACTTTAATAAAAATGATTTTATACACGCTGCTTTGAAGGACGGCATTCGTCATCCTTTGGGCATGTGCCTTCAGGACGCAGGATGGGAAAACGGGCCATGGCTAGGTAAGCATCTCGGCGAATACAAACCTACGGAGTACACGACGTGGGCCAATTATTTCAACACCGTACGGGCAGCGGGGAGCAACGCTACCGAGAAATGGCGATTTAGTCAGGAAGATTTGCAAGTGAGCTTGGTGTGGGGCGCACAGGTGCTGCAACGCATTGCACAGCAAGTACGCCAAACCGAAAAACGCATGGTTTATACGGAGAAATCCGCTGCATTTGACCATCTGAAAGGAATTGCAAGCTACCCGACAGCAGATTTTAAACGGGCATGGCGACCGCTCATGCTGGCACAGCATCATGATTGTTGGATAGTACCCTATAACCGGGTAGATAGCTTGTCATGGGCTGAAAAGGTAATGCAGTGGACCGAGGAAACCCACGCCATAGCAGATTCGATTGCGTCTTTGCCGAAAAATAACTACGACCCAAAATCAACATTAGTCGTACGGAATTTACAAGCTTATGATCGCACCGATATTGCACAAATTACATTCCCGAATACACAGATCATCGACACAAATCAAGTGGTCGTAGACCGAAAGGGCAAACCCGTTTTGACGCAATGGGAAGTGGGCCAACAGGCAACGAAATTGTTTTTTGAAGCGCGTGTCGCGGCACTTTCCGAAGCTGTTTTTCGCTTAAAACCTAGTCGAAAATCACAAAGAAAAGTCGCTCGAATTGAAAATATAGGTTCCAATATCCGCGTCGTGATGCCGCATCAAACATTTGTAATTGATGTGCAGCGAGGAGGTGTATTAAGTAGTTTCAAGAGTGATGGTGATGAGCTGATTCCCGAAAATACCGATGGAGGATGGAATGAATTAAAAGGCTTTTTTTATGATCAAGGAAAGTTTAGAGCAAATACGGAGAATAGCGCTCAGGTAGAGGTTATTGAGTTAGGTAGTTTACAAGGAAAAATCAGGATAACCGGCAAGTTGGATGATCATACAATCACGCAAGATATCCTGATTTCAAAAGATTTGCCAGGTTACAGAGCGAAATTGAAAATCGATTGGGTAGGGCAACCTTCAATTGGCAAATACGATAATACGGATATGAAGCTGGCTGATCGTGAAAAAGCTTTTTACAATGACAAATATAAACTTCAATTGCTTTTCCCCACTAATTTCAAGTGCCAAAGGATTGCGAAAGACGCACCTTTCGATGTTACTGAAAGTCGTTTAGATAATACCTTCTTCGATAGTTGGGATAGCATCAAAAATAATGTGATACTGAATTGGGTTGATTTGACCGATAGCGATTCCAAAAAGGGCCTAGCACTATTTACGGATCATACAACGAGCTATGCGCATGGCAGCGATCATCCGCTTGGCTTAACGGTGCAATATGTCGGAAAGGGCTTGTGGGGAATGGATTACAAAGTAGATGGCTCAACGACCATGGAATATCAGGTATTTCCGCATGACGGAAATTGGTTTGATGGAAAGGTATGGGCCGAAAACGACCGACGTGAAAATCCTTTACAAGTGACACTCGGGAACGCATCCCTTGACAAACATTCCAAGACAGCAATGTTAGCATCACTCATTCAATTTGAACAACCGGGCTATGTGTTGAGTGCACTGCGCATCGATAATGATGATTTGATTATGCGCGTCTACAATTCATCTGGTACTGACTCGCCTTTGACAGCTCGCCTGGGGTTTGATATGGAAAGCGTAGTTTTAGAGGAACTTGATCACCGCTTTATTAAACCTGTAAGCATTGATTTCAAGCGATCTAGCGTATCGCTCCATATTCCAAAGTTCGGATTTCAAAATATAAGAATTACACTTAAATAAGACCATCTATGAGACCATTAATTTTCATTGCTTTCCTCATTTTTTGTGCTCAAAATAATTTTGCGCAGCAAGCAATCAAACCTTTTAAAAAAGGAGACCGTATTGTATTTGCAGGAAATAGCATTACGGAGGCAGGCTTATACCACAATGATTTGTGGTTGTATTATATCACAAGATTTCCGAATCAAGAGATCACCGTATGCAATGGCGGCATTGGTGGTGATGTCGCAAAAAACATCAATGATCGTCTTGAAGTGGATCTTCTCGGCAAAAAGCCTAATGTCTTGGTTGTCACATTTGGTATGAATGATAGTAAATACTACGAATATGGTGATCGGACGAAAACAGCTGAAACACGCAAAATCGCGGTAGACACCTCACTTGCTTATTTTCAGAAGATCGAAGCGACATTAAAGCAGCATCCCGGTATGCGTAAGATCATCATGAGTTCTTCATTGTATGATGAGACCGTCGAAAATAAGGACAATTATTTCCCCGGTAAAGCTGCAACAATGGAGGCCATAGCAGCATTTCAGCAAGAAACAGCTGAGCGTAATACTTGGGATTTTGTTGATCTGATGGGACAAATGACTGCTATAACCTTACAAGAGCAAGCCAAAAACCCGGCATTTACACTGACGGGCCCGGATCGGATTCACCCAGGAAGCGCTGGTCATTTTGTAATGGCTTATTTATTCCTCAAAGCGCAGGGTATGTCCGGAAAACCAGTATCCGTTGTGCATATCGACGCGCAAAAGTCAAAGGATATAGAAACGCTAAATGCCCGTGTTTCTTCTTTAAAGACTTCTTCAAACGCGGTATCCTACGACTACCTAGCTGCTGCATTACCATTCCCAATCGATACCGTTCCCAGAGTTTGGCAAAACTGGCAAACGCAAGCGGAGGCGCTTCAAGTTATACCGTTTATGGAAGAGATGAATCAAGAGCGTTTAAAAGTCACAGGCTTAGCTGCTTCTACTGATTATGAACTACGGTTGGACAACAATCTGATCGGAAGATTTTCTTCTGCGCAGCTTTCCGAAGGTCTTAATTTGGCGAGTTTGACAAATACTCCACAATACAAGCAAGCCGAGAAGCTGATGCACATCTTGGGAGAATACCGCGATCTAGAGCGTAAGTTCCGAAATTACACCTGGGTAAACTACAATTTCCTCAAAGAAAAAGGCCTGTTGCTGGATGATTCGCAAGCAGCCCTAGATACCGTGATGGCTAATCAAGATAATGTTTGGTTAAAGTCTAAAACAGAGGACTATGAGGCGGTACGAAATCCAGTATCCAAAAAGCTTTTGGACAAAAAAATGGCTGCAATCCGGAAGCAGCTTTACACGTTAAACCGTCCGAAAAAAATGCGTGTTACGCTTACAGCTGTTCAATAAAATCGTTTAAAAGGATCCATGAAATTCCTCACATATATTTTATTAGTTGGCATACTATTGATCGGAAAATCTTGCAAGCAAGATTCGCTGGTAGATCATGTAAATCCTTTCATTGGAAGCAGCACGAGTGTTGGCGTCGCCGGAATTTATCACGGTTTGGGAAAGACTATTCCAGGAGCGACTACGCCTTTCGGTATGGTGCAGCTTAGCCCAAATACGGTTACTGGCGGTGACAATGGTTCGGGTTACAGTTACGAACACCAAACCATAGAAGGTTTTGCGATGACGCAAATGAGTGGTGTAGGTTGGTTTGGAGATTTGGGTAATTTTCTTGTTATGCCAACTACAGGCCCACTACAGCCGCAGGCAGGCAAGGAAAATGCTCGCGCTGGATATCGTAGTCGTTACGATAAGCAATCTGAAAAAGCTTCAGTAGGCTGGTATGAGGTGCACCTGACAGACTACAATATCGGTGTAGAGTTGACGGCAGCACCGCACAGTGGCATGATGCGATTTACTTTTCCACAACACCAAGAATCGCGTATTCAGATCGACCTAGCACGGCGCGTGGGCGGTACATCTACCGAACAAAAGATTGAAGTGCTTGATGCGCATCATATTTCTGGCTGGATGAAATGTACGCCCGAAGGTGGCGGATGGGGTGATGGGGAGGGAAAGTCTGACTACACGGTGTATTTCTACGCAGAATTTAGTAAACCACTCAAAGATTTTGGCATTTGGGAAGCCCAGATACCGGATACTGCAAAACGGAATCGCGAAAATGTTCAGGCTGCTTATTACCAAGATTGGGTTGCTCGTGCCAAGGTACAGTCGGGACGTAAGCAGGCACAGGGCAAACATATAGGCTTTTACACCAATTTTGATACGCGGGCCGGCGAGCAAGTGATGATGAAAGTAGGCATATCTTTCGTAGACGAAAAGGGTGCCCTACACAACCTTAAATCAGAAATAGCAGATTGGGACATGGAGGCGGTGCATCAACGAGCACGAGGACTGTGGGCGACGGCGTTGGATAAAATGAAAGTCAGTGGTGGAACAAGAGAGGATAAAACCATCTTTTATACGGCGTTGTATCGAACTATGATGGATCCTAGAACGTTGCAAGACGTGGATGGACGATATCCTACCGGAAATGGCCAAGTTGATACGGCATACGGAATGCATACGCGCCGTACTATTTTCAGTGGATGGGATGTATTTCGTAGTCAGTTTCCTTTGCAAACCATTATCAATCCGCGGGTAGTCAATGATGTTTTGCGATCGCTTATTGATCTAGCTAACGAAAAGCAATTAAACTATTTTGAACGCTGGGAGATGATGAATGCCTATTCGGGTTGTATGATCGGAAACCCAGCTGTAAATGTCTTGGCAGAAGCGTACGCCAAAAATATCCGAGATTTTGATGTAAATAAGGCATATCTGTTGGCTTTAGGTTCCGTCAATACGTTTGGTAATGGCGATCAGCTTTTCACCCCAGGGAAGTTGGGCATTTCACTGACCTTGGAATATGCATATAGCGATTGGTGTTTGGCCATGCTCGAAAAACAACTAGGTAAGGCTCGCGCTGCTGCGAAAAGTCTGCGTAGGGCTCAGGCATACAAAACTATTTTTGATTCGGAGAAGAAATGGTTTCGTCCCAAAGATGAAAATGGCGCATTTCTGCCATGGCCCGCTAATGGTCGAGAAGAACATTGGTATGGTACGATAGAAAGCAATCCGTACCAGCAAGGTTGGTTTGTGCCACACGATGTGAATGGGCTAGCGGCGCTATTAGGCGGTAAGGATAGGATGATTAATGATTTAAACGATTTTTTCGAACAAACACCCGTTAATTTTAGCTGGAACGATTATTATAATCACGCCAATGAGCCTGTACATCATGTGCCGTTCTTGTTCAACAAATTGGGCAGACCATCGCTAACCCAAAAGTGGAGCCAATTAATTTGCCGACGGGCCTATAGAAATGAAGTGGAAGAAGGCTTAGTAGGGAATGAAGATGTTGGCCAGATGTCGGCATGGTACGTGCTGGCAGCTAGCGGCTTGCATCCGATAGCACCAGCGGATGGTACCTACGAAATAACGAGTCCTATATTCGAAAAGATCCAAATACAAGTCGGTACGTTGGATGGGGCAAAGCGCGAATTTCGAATCATTGCAAAGAGGCATGACGCAGATAATATATACATCAGCGCTGCTCGTTTAAACGGTAAGCCACTTCATCAGATGACAATTACGCACGCAGATCTATTGGCTGGTGGCGAATTGATATTGGAGATGTCAGACAAGCCCAAGGATATTTATGAATAGTATACCCTATAAAACAATGTTATGAAAGATTGGCCTAAATGAGAAAAAGTTAATAATGATAATTTAACCATTAAACACTACAATTATGAGAACCATTTTACAGCTTCCTTTGGTAAGCATGGCTATACTTATATTCTATTCGTGTAGCAAACAAGGTTTTTTAGATCAAACTGTCACATCTGATCTCGATAAAGAGATGGTATTTTCAGATAGTCTATTTACTGTTCAATTTCTCAATGATATTTATCGAGACATTGGATTCTCTGAACACCCCAATAGATTCGGAAATGGAGGGTTGGATGCAGCGAGTGATGAGTCACGTCCGCAACGTTCGATCAACGTGACCACATCGGTACTATTTTCGTCGGGCACAATCACAGCGGCTAGCATTGCTAAAGATGCTTGGGAAATTCCTTACGCAAATATCCGAAAGGTAAATCAGCTGTTGGCCAATATTCCTAAAGCACCTATTGCTGATTATCAAAAATCCGTGATGGTAGCGGAAGCTCGCTTTCTTCGCGCATGGTACTACTTTATTTTGGTGAAGCACTATGGCGGTGTGCCGCTGGTGGGTGATACTATCTATAGTTTTACAGATCATATACCTGCTGAAAGAGCGACTTTTGAAGCGTGTATTAACTACATCGTGAGCGAGTGCGATGCCATTCGTACGCAACTTCCATACAGACAGATTAGAGGTGAGTATGGGCGTGCAGGAGGAGGGGCCTGCGATGCGCTCAAGATGCGTGCCTTACTTTACGCCGCCAGTCCGTTGTACAATAGGTCTAATGCCAATCCATTGTTAGGATATACTGCTGGAGATTTGGAGCGTTGGCGATTGGCAGCAGAGGCGGCCGAGCGGATTATTGCATCGTCAACCTATAGTCTCTATACCTCCGATAATAGTTCACCAGGAAGATCGTTTTATACCATTTTTACCCTGCGGGAAAATACAGAATACATTATTGCTCGGATGCAGCCTACAAATAAGGAACTTGAGGAAATTTGGCAACCGCCATCTCGTGGTGCTGCCAAAGGGGGATTTCCCTATCAAGAAACGGTAGATGCATTTGGTATGTCCAATGGCTTGCCCATAGATGATCCAAATAGTGGCTACGATCCGCAAAATCCTTACGCGGGTCGCGATCCGAGGCTTGCGTATAGTTTTATAAAAGATCAAACCGAAATCGCCAATAATCAAGGTGCGATTGTACCGGTTAATATTTACCTCAATGCCGATGGATCGCCTTCTAGCCAAGACGCTATTTACTCAGGTACGCCAACTGGTTACTATACCAACAAGATGTTGAATCCAGAGCACGCCGCTAATTTTATCCACGGTGGTACGAGGAATTTTCCATTGCTCCGCTATGCGGAGGTTTTGCTGTCATACGCAGAAGCAGTAAACGAGTATAGCGGGCCTAACGAAAATGTTTATCAGGCTATAGAAGCGATTCGAAGCAGAGCGGGCTTAAATCCCTACACTATTCCTAGAGGATTATCGCAAGAAGAGATGCGCACGATTATACGCGGTGAGCGTCGTGTCGAATTGGCTTTTGAAGGACATCGGTTTTGGGATGTGCGTCGTTGGCTGATGGGCGATACGCAAAATATGCAAATGCATGGCATGGAAGTGACCAGAAGAGCTAACGTTCCTACGTATAAGATCGTAGAAGTAGATAAACATAATTTTAGACCGGAGATGTATTACTGGCCTATTCCACTATTGGAAGTTGGTAAATCTCCAGAACTCGAACAAAATCCGGGGTACTAATTTCATGATAGCTAACCAATTAATCTACAAAAAATGAAGACCAACATAGATCTAACCATTGCGAGGGTATCGGTTTTACTGCTGATATGCTTGTTTTTCTCGTGCAAGAGCCAAGAAGAATTTATCCCTGAAACACCGAAAGAGATTACTGGTGTCTGGCGAATTAGCAAAGCCGTAAGAAATGGGGCCGATATCACCGAAAAATTCAATTTTAATGATTTTCGTGTGGATTTTAAGTCGGATGGGACTTATCAATTGTCACAACCTATTCCGTTCATTGTATCTACTAACGGTACCTATACACTAGACGACCCGCAGTATCCTTTCGAAATCAAATTCGATGAGACATCCACTGGCTACAGCGTCAGTTCATTATTCGAATATCCGATCGTTCAGGGCAAAAGACAATTGTCTTTGACCTTTCATACAGGTTGTAACACGAATAGTTATACCTATACCCTAATCGCCGATTAACGAAAAACTAGATCGACATGAAAATAGTTAGAAAAATTTGCTTGACTACCCAACGCTTGGCGCATTGGTTAATCATTGCGCTAAGTAGCACACTGATTGTATGTTGTGTATTTTTAGATTCAGTTGACCAAGCATCTAGTGTTCAAGCCGGCGAAGTATTCGAGGCAACTTTGACTGCTCATGTCAACGCAGCGCAAGAAAGAAGCAATGTACGTTTTGTGATTGGCATACTGTTGCCGCGAAGTTGGCGGGCTGCTGCGAACACGAAGATGACCTACACTTCCGACTTTGGAAGTGGTGAATTGGTTCAAATCCCCAGTAGCGTACGTGCACCCAATTCCGGAAACAATCTGGCTTGGTCCCCGGCATTGATGAATAAGTTTGGCATTGGTCCAAATCTTATCGATGATATGGAATGGGTAGTTTTTTGGACGCGCGAGCAGTACAATATCGTCAATGGAGATCAAGTAGAGATCGATGCTAAAATTTCGATCCGCACCGGTGAACAAAATATGCGTTTTAAAGTCGGATATTTTGTAGGATCTAGCGAGGATGGCCTCAATGACTTTCTTGGCGGCCCCGGTGCTTTGTATAAATCTATGTTTAGCAGCTGCTTTGAAGTGACAGATGGCGAGGGAGATATCATAGATTTTTGTAATCCACCGCAAACCTTTTTAACACCCTTTCGCTCTTCCGACAATGATATCTTGACGCTCACCTTTGATCGTGAAATATTGCCTGGTCCACTTGGCGACGATATATTCTTATGCGCCACAGCGGAATTGGCCGATGGTACATTCAAAGAGGTATGCCAACAGGATGCGCATAGCCGATTGACTTTGCTAACCGGTACGCGCGGCCGTTTTGAGATTACTTTTTGGCCGCGACAACATTTTGCGCTAACAGCAGGAGAGTCGATTATTCGTCTGACGTACTATTTTACCGACGCATCTGGCGCCATAAAAGTTGGATATGCAAATAGTCCGGATGAGCCTTTTACACATACGTTTCGATGTGATTAATACCTAAAACTATGAGACAGAAAGCAAGCGTAAAACAGATCGTGTCCTACATAAGGACGCTACTGTGTATAATAAGTTTGTTCCCGATAGAACATGCTACAGCACAATTAGAGGTGCAACAGCCGGATACTTTAATCGGGTATTATAATGAGATCCCGCTTAAAACTTTTGTGGGTGCAAGAACTACATTGCAGAGTAAGCAACTAAACACCACGCCTGCCAACAGCTATTTGCCCGCGATGACCGGCAGGTTACCTGGTTTTTATACCCAACAGCATAGTGGATTCAGAGAGACCAGTACAACACGCAACTATGAAAGTGGGATACTTGGCAACGTTCCTTTGGCAGGCCAAGGTGTGCCCAGCGAAAATACGGAATACAGCATCGCGCTTCGCCGACAAATACCAGTCGTGATCGTGGACGGTGTGCAGCGGGATATATTTTCGATAGATCCGGATAATATCGAATCCATCACTTTATTAAAAGACGCGTTATCCACCATTGAGTTGGGACAGCGTAGTTCGAGAGGGATTTTATTGGTCACCACAAAAAGACCAGAAATAGGTAAAACAAAAATCAACTTTCGGGCGCAATTAGCGCTTCAGGAACCGCTCGCTTGGCCCGAGCCTATACCGTCCTACCAATTTGCCTATTTGCTTAATGAAGCAATGACCAATGTTGGCAACCAACCTGTATATGCTGCGGATGACTTTAATGCTTTTCGAGCAGGTAACGATCCATATCGCTACCCGAATGTAAATTGGTACGATGAGGTATTTCGATCCAATGCGCCGATGATGCGGTACAATCTATCGGCTAAAGGTGGTAATGCGGTTAGCCAGTACGCCATCGCATTAAATTATACGGATCAGCAAGGCTTATTTAAAGAAGATCCTCATGTTGCCTATAATACCAACGCCTCGCTGAAGCGGTATATGTTAAATACTAACGTCAATATCAATATCACGCCGAAATTCAAATTGGGACTTCAGATGACTGGACGGATCCAGGATGGTAATGAGCCGGGTATTGGAACGCAAAATGTATTGGAGAACGTTAAAAAAACACCGAATGGGGCCTATCCTGTACGCAATGCAGATGGTAGTTGGGCTTCTACCAATTACTTTCAAACCAATGTCGTTGCGCTAGCGACGCATTCTGGCTATCGCCAAGATAATATGAAAGACATTATGGCTAATATAAACCTGAATTACGACCTGGGCAACTTGTTAAAAGGGCTCAAAGCGCGTGCAATGACTAATATTGCAGTGCAATCGCTCACCGGCATTGTAAGGCAACGCGGTGAACCTACTTACAATATGGGTATCACTCCGGCGGGAGATACGGTGTATAACATTATGGCCAAAGCATCTGCTCAGACCAATGATTTCAACACGGTTTTCAATGCCAGGTTTTGGTTTACACAGCTAGCACTTGATTACGATAAGTCATGGTCCAATAATCATATTGTGGCTACCGTGCAGGCTGATCAACGGAGGACATTGTACAACTTTGATCTACCAGCTGTCGCGACCAACGCTACCACCAAATTGGTTTATGATTACGAGGGAAAGTATTTGGCACATGCAGCCTTGAATGCCAGTGGTTTTAATCGGTATCGCCCGGGTTATCAATATGGACTTTTCTATGCGTTCGGCCTAGGATGGGTAGCTAGTGAAGAAGATTTTATCAAGCACAATGCACCATGGATTAATCATTTGAAGCTACGTGGGGTATTTGGCAAAACTGGAAGTGGTGTTGATAATGCTGGATATTACGACTACCGCGCAACATTCACCGCTAGCAATGGTGGAATCGGTAGTGGCGCTTATGCTGCGGGTTCTTCGCGATCGGAGCTACGCGGATTTTGGGAGAATGGATTTCTGCCTAATATAAGAACATGGGAGGGCGCTTATAAGCTCAATGTGGGTGTAGACTTGAGTTTATTCGATGGTAAAATTGACTTTACCGGTGATGTATACTATGACCAATATTATGATCTACTGCAGTCTCGTGGTAAAAGCATTGAGTTGATAGGTATAAGCTATCCAGACGAAAATATTGGTAGATCGGATGTAAAAGGAGCTGAATTTAATTTGGCGTACCGAGGTGGCAGAGGTGATTTCCAATATTTCATAGCACCAAATCTAACGATTGAGCAAACTAAATTGTCCTATTTTGACGAGCAACGTCAACGTTTTCCTTGGCAACAAATGACTGGCCTGCCACTAGGAGTTCGCATGGGATACGTAGCCGACGACATCATTCAAAATCAACAAGAAGCAGAAGCAGCAGCTTCCACCATCGGGTACGAACTTGCTCCCGGAGATATTCGCTATCGAGATCTGAACGGTGATGGCATCATCAACCAATTTGATCGTACTGCGATATCAACCACCAAACCATTGATTTATTATGGAATAAATCTAGGTTTTTCTTACAAAGGGTTAAGCTTTAGCACACTAATACAAGGCGTTGGAAATAGAGATCTTTATCTCGACGACAGAGCAATCCATGGTGGATTTTTAGGATTTGGTGGCTTTGAGCAAGCTTATCCTGCTATTTTAGATCGATGGACTCCTGAAACTGCTGCGACAGCCACCTATCCACGGCTCACCATTGGTAACTCGCACAACTATGCAGAATCGTCCTTTTGGATTCGTAGCGGCAATTATGTCCGGTTGAAGAACGTTCAACTTGCTTATAGCTTCTCGCCGCAATGGATGAATAAAATGCGATTGAGTGGATTGACGGTATTTGCCAATGCAATGAACTTAGCTACTTGGTCAGCATTTGATGGCCAAGATCCGGAGGTTGCTATCGGAGCTTATCCAATACAGCGAGTTATAAATTTTGGTTTGAACCTAAACTTATAAGTATGAAAGCCTTTATGATCAATAAAATAAAATATACCATGTTATGGGGAGGAGTAGCATTGGCAATACTAGGGACAGCCTCCTGTAAAAAGGATTACGAGGCCGAACCATTGGAAAATGTGACAATCGATTACGTATTTGATCGCCTCGATTCGTTGGGCATCAACGCAGGTCGTTATCTCAATGGACTTTATGCCGATATGTTTCCACGGGATGTATCGATGAACCGTATCAGTGGCAATTTGCTCGAAGCGGCGACGGACAATGCCATTCCATCCAATTTAGAAGATAATCCAGCCGTACGTCTATTACAAGGGCAATATTCCGCATTCGATCGCATTGAAAGCGATATGGTTTGGGGTCTATTGTACGAAAATATCAGGTCTGCCACCATTTTCATCAATAACATAGATGTCGTTCCGCTAAACGATAGCAAATTCGAAGCGCTACCTACTGGACTTACAGTTAAAAGAACTTGGAAAGCTGAAGCACGTTTTCTGCGTGCACTAGCTTATTTTGAATTATTGAAGCGTTATGGAGGGATACCACTCATGGGTGATGAAGTACGTAGCCTAAACGATAAAATAGAGCTGCCTCGCAGCAGCTACAGCGATTGCGTAAATTACATCGTAAGCGAAATGGATGCTATCCGTGACAGCCTTTTGTATTATCCCGTACCAAATCCTTCTAGAAACAGTCATCGCGTCACGAAAGGAGCAGCAATGGCACTGAAAGCACGCGTATTATTGTATGCTGCTAGTCCACTATTCAATGGCGGCAACATCGATGGTGGTAATCCAGTAACAGGATATGCTTCATTCGACAATAATCGCTGGCAAAGGGCTGCCGATGCCGCCAAAGAAATTATGGACTTAGGTACTTACGCTTTGGTGGATGATGTGCGGAAAGTGTTTACGGAACAATACAATGCAGAAATCCTGTTTTTTAAACAATGGGGCAATAATCGTGATATCGAAAACACAAATGGACCTTTTGGTTTCGGGACGCAGATCGGTGGGCAAGGGCAAACTAGCCCGACGCAAGAATTAGTCGATGCATTTCCAATGGCCGATGGCGTGCCCATAGACCAGAGTAGCAACTACGATCTGAATAATCCGTATACCGGAAGAGATCCAAGATTCTACCAGACTATTCTGTACAATGGAGCACGCTGGTTAGGTACGAATTTGCAAACCTACATCGGTGGTCAAAATCGTCCAGGCGGTAGTGAGCTGCAAACGCGCACCAGTTACTACATGAAAAAGCTGATGGGAGATTTTGAAGAAGCTGCTCAGTACAGCGAGAGCCAGCGAGATTATATCTTGTTCAGATATACCGAAGTCGTATTGAATTACATCGAAGCGCTAAATGAGGCACAAGGATCAGTTCCTGAAGTGTTAGCACAATTGAAAGATTTGCGTAGAAGAGCTGGTGTGGATGCGGGCGATGATGGAAACTTCGGCTTACCAACGAATGCCGACAAAGCGACGATGAGACAACTTATTCAAAATGAGCGACGGATCGAATTGGCCTTTGAAGAGCATCGTTATTGGGATATACGCCGTTGGAAAATCGCGGAAAATAAGTTAAATCTTCCATTGCATGATATGCAGATTTTAGAAAATGGCGGACAATTTACGTACAGCCGAGAGGAGGTTTTTCAACCGCGTTTCACAACCGCTATGTATCTGTATCCGATTCCAGACAGTGAAGTTTTAAAAAACAACAATATGGAACAAAATCCAGGGTGGAATTGAGCAGTGTGTTTTACCAATTATCCGTTGAAAAATGAAAAATAGTATCATCATCATCATCATATACACCTGTCTGTGCGGTTGGTCGCAAGCCTTCGCGCAGAACCGTACTATCACAGGGACTGTGCGGGATCTTACGGGCGTGCTTCCCGGTGCAACAATACGGGAAAAGAATGTAGAAAATAATATGGCCTCTTCCGACCAACGTGGACGCTTTACACTTTCCCTTCAAGGGCAATCCAATACGGTAATCGTCAAATTATTAGGTTTTGCCGATTACGAGTTAGTTCTCGGTCGCGAAAACTATATTGATGTCACACTGCAACCTTCCAATCAAGGTTTGGATGAGGTCATCGTAGTCGGATTTGGTACCACCAAGAAGATTACAAATACTGGTGCGGTTAGTTCTGTCTCGGGTGCCGAAATACGAAATGTACCCACCGCCAATGTGCAAAATACACTGATGGGGCGGATGCCGGGATTTGTTTCGCAGCAAAGATCTGGTCAGCCTGGTAGAGATGCTTCTGACTTTTTTATTCGTGGTGTAAGCTCGTTGAATAGTGGCGGCAATAGACCTTTAATCTTGGTCGATGATATCGAATATTCTTACGATCAATTACAACAAATAAATGTAAATGAAATCGAGAATATAACCATTTTGAAAGACGCATCGACCACAGCCATATATGGTATCAAGGGCGCGAATGGCGTATTGATTGTCACCACCCGTCGCGGTAGCGCTGGGAAGCCACAAATCAATTTGAGGTTAGAGTCGGGAATTCAAAACCCCATCCGTACGCCGCAATTCCTCAATTCCTATGAATCAGCCAAACTGATTAATGAAGCCTTTGTCAACGATGGATTGCCAGAGCGCTTTTCAGAAAGACAGCTCCAGCTTTTTCAAGACGGTAGTGATCCGTACGGGCATCCCGATGTGAATTGGTATCGAGAGATATTTAAAAATGTGGCAGCGCAAACCAACGCAAATCTTGATTTGTCAGGTGGTTCTGAATCGTTGCGATACTTTATATCTGGTGGAGCACTCACGCAAGGCGGTCTGGTACGGGATTTTGATGATCCGTACAACGAAGTCAATACCAACTACTTTTTTCGTCGCTACAATTTTCGGTCAAACCTCGATCTTCGCGCAACGAAAACACTGCAACTACGCTTTGATTTAAGTACGCGTTTTGCCGATATTAACCAACCCAACTCGCTTAATGCTGTTGGAGAAATCTATGATTTTAGCAAGATAACACCATTTTCTGCGCCTTTTATAAATCCTAATGGTAGCTATGCCTACGCATTTTCTGAATTTAACCCTGATGCGCTGCCTACGCTCAACGCCCGGTTGGCCAACGGTGGATACAACCGTACTAAACGAAGCGATTACAATGCCTTATTGCAGGCTCGTCAACAATTGGATTTTATTACGCGTGGACTGGTATTGACAGCGCGTATTGCCTATGGAGGTATCGAAGAATATGCACGCGGCATTGCGCGCGGCGGATTGCCACCATCTTACCATTACAATAGTGCGAATGATTCCTACCAATTGGATCCGCGTGGACGTTACGTGTTAGAACCATATGGTGTATTTGGCAATACCAATCAGTATTACCGCAACTTGAATATCCAAGGATTTATCAACTATGATCGCGATTTTGGTGATCATCGGATTAGCTCCTTGTTATTAGTCAATCAGCAAAGTGTGTCTGCGCAAGCTAATGTACCCGAAAACTTTCGCGGTACATCCTTAAAATTGGGTTACAATTATAAAGAGAAATACCTACTGGACGTAAATACGGCATATAACGGTACGGATCGCTTTGCTAAAGATCAGCGATACGGTTGGTTTCCAGCGGTAGGTATTGGCTGGGTAGCCTCCAAAGAATCTTTTATTCAACAATGGCTTCCGAAAGTAAACCTGTTAAAGGTTAGAGCATCCTTTGGTTTGGTAGGCTCGGACGTGACCAGTGGTGGAAGATACTTGTATAACCAAATCTATGAAAATAGTGGTGGCTACGTTTTCGGAACGGGAGGAGCTGGTGTCGGTACCATCAGAGAAGGCGAACTGGGAAATATGAATGTGACCTGGGAAAAAGAATGGAAGAGAAACGTCGGCTTAGAGTTAAATCTGTTCAATCAGAAACTCAACCTGACTGTTGATTATTTCTATAATACCCGATTCGATCAATTGATTCGTCGTGGATCTGTTCCCGGAATTTTGGGTATTGGTTTTGCACCGACCAACGTAGCGCGTACGGTGAATCGCGGATTTGACGGTATTGTCAGTTACAGAAGTCAAATTGGTCAAGTCGGCATCAGCAGTGATCTTGTCTTTCAAGTATTTCGTAATAAGGTATTGTATCAAGATGAAGCTTCGCCAGCATTTCCTTGGTTGGCGCGTACAGGACAACCCATTGATCAACCATTTGGTTACCTCTTTGACGGCTTTTATACAAGCGAAGATATTGCTCAAATCTATACGGCCGATGGTATCGCACCGGTTGGTTCTCGTCCACCTATACCACTTTATGGATTATCGCCTACAGGTCAGGGTGGTATCCAAGAGGGCGATCTGAAGTACCGCGATCTTAATGGCGATGGTTTCATCGACGATCGGGACCAAGCGCCCATTGGGCGCCCAAATTTGCCCAGCACCGTGTTGGGATTGACCTTGGGAGCCAATTACAAAGGATTTAGCGCCAATATATTGCTACAGGGCTCGTTTGATTATAGTTTTGATGTCATTGGTACAGGTATCGAACCTTTTCAAAGTCAATTCCAACCTATACATCAGCAACGATATACGCCTGGAAACCCTCAAAGTGCAGCATTTCCTAGGTTGACGCAAAACCCCACTACCGTGAATAGTGCGCGTGCCTACCGGTCCGATTTTTGGCTGCTCAATGCGCAATACATTCGACTCAAGACCGTCGATCTTGGCTACCAATTCTCGGGTCGGAAGCTTCCTCTCGGCGTCAATAGCTTGAGACTCTATCTAAGTGCCTACAATCTATTGACATGGACTAACTACAATAAATATCAACAGGATCCAGAGATTTCGAGCAATACGAGCGGTGATGCTTATTTCAATCAACGGGCGGTTAATCTTGGTTTACAAATAGGCTTATAATATCAACTTCTACTAATCTTAAAATATGTATACTATGCTAAAAATAATCAATTTCTATATGTTAATCTTGCTATGCTTGGTCGGACAGATGCTTAGAGCGCAAGAGAAGAAGGATCCATTATCTTATGTGAATACGTTGCAGGGTACGTATTCCAATCCGCAATTATCCTACGGTAATACCTATCCAACGATTGCCCTGCCATTTGCACAAAATTTCTTCTCTGCACAAACGGGAAAAAATGGCGATGGCTGGAAGTATAAGTACACCGATTCTACCATACGAGGATTTCAACAAGTACATCAATGTAGCCCTTGGATGAATGATTATGCGGTATTCTCCCTGATGCCAGTAACTGGACAACTTAAGGTGTTGGAAGATGATCGAGCAAGTGCATTTAACCATGACCAAGAAATCGGTAAACCCAATTATTATCGTGTGAAATTTTACAACGGGATACAAACGGAGATATCGCCAACAGAGCGAGGTGCTTTCATGCGTTTTTCATTTCCGAAGAAAACAGAAGCTCACCTAGTTTTAGATGGCTACACCAAAGGAGCACAAATAGAGGTGCAACCCGAAAAACGACGTGTCATTGGTCGTGTCAGGAATGGTTATTTTATGCCAAATAAAATGTGGAGCCATTTTGTCATCGAGTTTGATCAAGACTTCACAACTTCTGGTACCTGGAGTGTAGCAAATCCTACACCCAACAGTGGCCAACGAACTATAGAAGGAGAGCAAGTAGGCGCGTATATCACCTTCAAGAAAGGTGCTATTGTGAATGCTAAAGTAGCCTCTTCCTATATCGATATTGAACAGGCGGAGCTTAATCTATCACGTGAACTTGGTACGCACAAAAATCTCGAGCAAGCGAGGAAAGCAGGTGCCGACGTGTGGAATGCCTTGCTCGGTCGTATCGAAATCGAGGGCGGTACAGAAGAAGAAAAAGCAACTTTCTACTCTTGTTTATTTCGCGCTAATCTGTTCTCACGGAAGATTTATGAAATCAACAAAGAGAATAAGCCTATTTATTTCAGTCCATACGACGAGAAGGTTCACGATGGCTATATGTATACAGACAATGGTTTTTGGGATACATTTAGGGCTCAATTTCCGCTAAACAATATTTTTCAGCGAGAATATCAAGGTCGTTATATGCAGTCTTTATTAGACGCATACGACCAATCAGGCTGGCTGCCGACTTGGTCCAATCCTGCTATGTCTGGCGTGATGTTGGGTAATCATGCGATTTCGTTGCTGACAGATGCTTGGATGAAAGGTGTTCGCTCCTTTGATCCAGAAAAAGCATTAGAAGCTTACCTGCACGAAGCGACTAACAAGGGCCCATACGGTGGATCCAACGGACGCGAAGGATGGGAAGATTACTTCACCAAAGGATATGTGCCATACGGCGGCAAGGTACACGAAACCACTGCTAAGACACTGGAGTATGCGTACAATGATTTTTGTGGTTATCAACTGGCTAAAGCAATTGGAAACGATTACTACGCCAATATTTTTAAGCGACAGATGTTCAACTACCGACACGTATGGGATAGTAAAGTTGGGTTTATGCGCGGTCGTTTGGCCGACGGAAGTTGGCGACCAGATTTTGATCCGATTGAGTGGGGTGGCCCATTCACCGAAGGCAATTCATGGCAATACACTTGGTCGGTATTTCACGATCTTGGTGCTTTAGGCAATATGCTGGGCGGCGCCGACAAGTTTGTGGCTAAGTTAGATACGTTCTTTACGATGCACTCTGATTTTAAAGTTGGAAGCTATGGTACGGAAATTCATGAAATGACCGAAATGGTCTTGGCCAATATGGGGCAGTATGCACATGGCAATCAACCGGTACAACACGTGGCTTATGCGTATAATTATGCCGGAGAACCTTGGAAAACGCAAGAACGTGTACGCAAAATCATGTCTCAACTGTACAACGCTACGCCAAAAGGTTTTCCAGGCGATGAAGATCAAGGTGGTATGTCGTCTTGGTATGTGTTGAGCGCCTTGGGATTGTATAGCGTATGTCCGGGTACTACCGAATACAATATAGGTAGCCCCGTATTCGAGAAAGCGACTATTCACTTAGAAAACGGAAAGAAATTTGTCATTGAAGCCGAAAACAATAGTGCAGCCAATGTTTATATCGAATCGGCATCCATCAATGGTAAATCGCTTGACAAAAACTATATCGATATCCAAGATATTCTGGAAGGCGGTACACTGAAATATAAAATGAGCAATCGTCCAAATACGAATCGCGGACGTACGAAAGAAGCTAGTCCATTCACCATTCACGAAATGAAACCCTAGTGTTATGAAATATACCTATTTTGCTCATTTCATTGCGGTTATATTGTTGTTGTTCTTCAAAGATGTATGCGCCTCGCCCAGCTCACTCAAGCTATCTTCTATGCTGCAATCTAAAATGGTTGTACAGCAGAATAGACCAATACGCGTCTGGGGAGAGGCTGCAAAGGGCGCCATGGTTTCGGTGAAGGCAGATTGGCTAACAACGCCCGTCATTGTGCAGGCTGATGATCAGGGAGCATTCCTCGCCATTCTGGATGTGCCAAGCGTTCAGGGTGATCCTTTTGCGGCACATTGGCTCCGTGTTGAATCTGGGGGAGAGCACATCCAGTTGGATTCTTTACTTATCGGCGATGTGTGGTTGTGCTCCGGGCAATCCAATATGCAATTCTCTTTGCAGGAGGATTACGATGCAGCGCAAGGTATTGCGAAGGCAGATCGGCCGGAGATTCGGCTGTTCAATGCATCATTAAATTTTTCAGATAGCCCACTCGATTCTCTTGGTGGTACTTGGGAGATTTGTTCACCTGAGTTCGCCAAAAAATTTAGTGCAGCAGGGTTTTATTTGGCGAGCCGTCTGTCCGATTCGCTACGTTACCCTATAGGCGTAATTTTTTCTGGGATAGGTGCTTCTGCCGCACAAGCCTACGTGCCGAAGTGGGAGCTGGCAAACAATCCGGTGCTCAACAAGCAGTATTTGGAACCTTACTTATCAAGCTCGCGATCCAAAGAAGTGATCGACGGTAGCTTTTCTTTTGAAAAGGTGACGCGACCGTATTTATTATACAACGCCATGATTCATCCGCTTCGTCATCTTGCTATCAAAGGTATTTGTTGGTATCAAGGTGAGAGCAATCACGAAGAACGGGAGCATTTTAGTCTATTGATGGAATCCTTAGTGCGAACATGGAGAACGTCGTTTAGACAAGGTGAATTACCATTTTACTTTATTCAAATTGCTCCGTATGGGCACGAAGGTAAGGATAAATCGAATCGGGTCGATGCATTTTTTAGAGAAGCGCAACAAAAGCTATGCGCCTTAAATAATGTAGAAATGGTGGTGAGCATGGATGTTGGTGACGCCAACGACTTGCACCCCAAACGAAAGAGATTATTGGGCGAAAGATTGGCAGATATCGCACTCAATCGTTTATATGGCCATCGCGATCAAACTTATCGCGGGCCTACGTATAATTTTGTGCAATTCAACAAAGGCAAAGCCATCGTCAATTACACGCCTACAGGTCTAGAAGGAGGGCTCAAAACCAATGATGGCTCGGTGCCAGCCTATTTTGAATTGGCCGGCGAAGACCGTGTCTTTCACGCTGCTACTGCGAAGATTACGGGAAATAGTGTCGAGGTATCCTCCAAGAAAGTCAGTAAACCCGTTGCTCTACGATATGCATTTACCAATGATGCCGTAACTAATCTGGAAAATGGGGCTGGATTCCCTGCCGTTCCTTTCCGGACGGATCAATGGCAAGAAGTTACCATAAAAGACAATTAATAGAAAACCGAAACAATTGTGGCTCTTAGATCTATGCTCATCGTGGGAATAGATCTGCTAGCTACAACAACCAAAAATATAAACTATTGAGATGAAAAAACATCTTGTATTGCTTACCCTCTTGATAGGTAATCTACTTGCCGTATCTGCACAATCTTTTGAATGGCTACTCACCGATGAAAATCCCGATATTGTTTGGCAAGTCAAGCCCAAGGCGGATGTGAAAGCATCGGGATTTGAAATATCCAAACCTGGTTACCAATTTGGCGAGGCAGTAAAGGCGCCTGTACCCGGTGTTGTATTTGCTGCATACGTGGCCGCTGGTCTTGTACCCGATCCAAATGTAGGCAACAATATTCATCAAGTAGACGAGGCGTTTTTTAATCGACCATTTTGGTATCGTACCACATTCAACACGCCAAAGAAATTGCAATCAGGCGAGCGGGTATGGCTTCACTTCGACAATACAAATCGATATGCTGATTTCTATTTTAACGGGCAAAAAATATCGGGCACGGACTCGTCTACACGTGATATTAGCGGACACATGATTCGTTCAAAATTTGATGTGACAGAGTGGATCAACCCCGATGGTTCGAATGCCGTTGCAGTGCTGATTACGGATGCGGATCAGAAAAAGACGAGGAATGCCGAAGACTCATTTGGCGTTGCTGCCAGTCCAACGTATCTGTCTGCTGCGAGTTGGGATTGGATGCCTTATGTACCGGGCCGTTTGGCTGGTATTACGGGCAAAGCTTATTTGCGTATCGTTCGCGATGTGCGGATGGAAGATCCGCACATTCGTTCGCAGCTCGAATCAAATGATATTGCTTATCTATCGGTCTCCAGTATGATCAGCAACGATGCCGATCAGGAACAGGAGGTGACCGTTTCTGGTACCATACAACCGGGAAATATTCAATTTTCCAAATCGATCAAGATTCCAGCTAATAGTTCTTCAATGATATATTTTGAGCGTAAAGATTTTGAAGAACTTATTGTGCACAAACCCAATCTATGGTGGCCTAATGGCTATGGTGAGCCTAATTTGTATACCTGTAAGTTGGTCTGCGAACAGGGAAACAAAGTATCGGATGAGAAGATTATCCAATTTGGTATTCGTGAATACAGTTATCAATTTGTGCCTAATGCGGCTGGATGGCCAGTGATGAATTTTTATATTAATGGCCAGAAAATCTTTCTTAAAGGTGGAAATTGGGGCATGAGCGAATACCTATTGCGTTGTTCGAAGGAGGAGTACGAACAAAAAATACAACTTCACAAGGATATGAATTATAACATGATTCGTTTGTGGACGGGTTGTGTGACAGATGATGTATTCTATGATTATTGCGATCAGTACGGGATGATGGTGTGGGATGATTTCTGGTTGTACGTCGCTTACAATGATATTGTAGATTATGACGATTTTAAAAGCAATGCGCTCGATAAAATTCGGAGACTGCGCAACCATCCAAGCATCGCACTTTGGTGTGGTGCCAATGAAACGCATCCAAAACCCGAGTTAGATGCCTATTTGCGCACAATTGTTGCTTCCGAAGATCATAATGATCGCATGTACAAATCCAGTTCCAATCAAGACGGTCTTTCGGGTAGCGGATGGTGGGGCAATCGATCACCAAAAGATCATTTTGAAAACTCCGGTAGCAATCTAGCTTGGAATAACCCACCTTATCCTTATGGATCTGATCGGGGTTATGGCTTACGCACAGAAATTGGTACAGCTACTTTCCCGACCTTCGAGAGTGTTCGAGAATTTATTCCAAAAAAAGATTGGTGGCCTTTACCTACTGATGAGGAATTAAAGGATGATGATAACCATGTTTGGAATAAACACTATTTCGGGAAAGAAGCTTCCAACGCAAATCCCACCGCTTACAAGGCGGCTGTCAACACGCAATACGGTGCATCAGATAATTTGGAAGAATTTTGTGCGAAGGCGCAATTTTTGAATATCGAGGTGATGAAAGGCATGTACGAGGCCTGGAATGACAAAATGTGGCATGATGCGAGCGGCCTTTTGATTTGGATGAGTCAATCCGCGTATCCATCATTTGTCTGGCAAACCTATGATTATTATCATGATGCTACTGGTGCGTATTGGGGAGCCAAAATGGCTTGTGAACCGTTGCATATTCAGTGGAATGCATCGACTAACAGTGTCAAAGTCATCAATACAACGGCGAAATCCTTGGAGAGCGCGTGGGCAAGCGTAAAAGTATATGATGTCAATGGACGAATTATCGAGAAATATAGTCAAGACGCGTCGATTAATGTTTTAGCCAGCAATCATGTAGAAGCCTTTCAAATACCTTTTTCGAAAGAAGTGAATGAAAGCGCTTTGCAATTTATCCGTCTTGAACTACGTGATGCCGATGGAGGTCTGATCGCTGAAAACTTCTACTGGCGAAATGCTGATCATGGTGATAATTATACCGACTTGCAAACTATTCCAGCTGCTGCGCTCGATGTGAAGTTATTACACAGGAAGCAATCCGGTCATCAATGTGCATTCCAATTCGAAGTAAAGAATAAAAGTAATAAACCTGTTTTTGGCAATAGATTACGGTTAGTATATACAAAGAGTAAAGAACGTGTTTTACCGATCATCGCATCCGATAATTATTTCACATTGATGCCAAATGAGTCGCGCTTAGTGACGGTGCAATTTAAGGCAGATGCTTCTGCCGAGGCTGTTGATCTATTACGGAAACAGTATGCATATGACGAAGAAACGATGCTTACAATTCAATTGGATAAGTCTCCCGTATCTGATACTAAAGTAGGGGCGGAGCGTGCTCTAGCGAAAAGGAAAGTGGCCGCTATGAATTGATGTGTTGTAACGAGGTTAAATCGTTCTGCTTTATCTGGAGCTTAATAAGTGAGTTTTAAGGTTAAATTAGGATGTGCAATCAGTATATTATTTTGCTTAGGTTTGATAAAGGTAGATGCCCCAATCTTAAAATGATGTATCAAGACATTTGTTTAGTGTAGTATGTATAGTGATTCCCTTTTTATCTAAAGAGTTTCGATGCATTTATATTGGATGGAAATAATGTAACATAAAATGATATTCGCAAAAAATAACTTTTCGGCAATAGCATCTAGATCCGATTGGTTTTTGACCTGTGCGATCCGTATCGTTTTGGGATTTTCGGCCGGGCTGCTGGTTTTGGCGCTTTTTGCTACGTCGGTATTGTTGTATAAGGATGAATCGATTTATGGCTTGGGAGCATTTTTGTTTTCGTATGTTATTATCCGTTGCTGATAGGCATGAGTGTTCTTGTAATCAAAACGATTAAGCGAAACAAACGGAAAGCGGTTAGAAAAATTATCGGCGACCGTCAAGGGATCCATTATGAACGGCAAGATGGTATAACCGATTCAATATTGTACACCCGGTTGGAAAGATCCGGCAGCACCGGAACTGGAGATATTTTCCTCCAATTTGTCGGGCATCGCTACAAACAAGCGGTGCTAAAAGCTATGGTGAATGGGATTGAAACCACTATGGCATTTGATAAAATAGATGTAGGATACAGCTATTAGGTAGCCAATAAGTAGGAGTTGCGAAGGCATTTCATACAAGGCGTTCATATTTTTCGGCCTGATTTAAGCATTTCGCCCGAAGTCTACGCCAACTTTTTTATTAATAAAATAACCTTTGAATTTAACAAGAACTCGTACTGGAGAATGATCGCAATTTCAGTAGTTATTATCACGTTGATTTTTTTGGCGATAATGTGGCATATTTGGTCTAGTTAAATAGATCTTTTAAGGAAAAAAAACTATGGTATTAACGCCGGTAATTAAGTATGTAATGTTGTCCTGTTCCTAAAGTTCGCATCATAGATGCATTTTTTTTCTACGCGATCCTTTTGGATACTAATGATATACAAAGTATCTTTGTCCAAATCAATGTGTCATGCGTAGGTTTAAAAAATTGATCAATGAGAAACTTTTGCTTTTGGTTTCCGATAACCAAGATGAAACATTTTATCTGATTTATGAAAGGTACAAAGCAGCTTTACTTATTTTTGCGATCAAACGGGTGGGTGAGCAGGTAGGCGAAGATCTGGTGCATGATGTGTTTATTCGTATGTGGAATAACAGGTATGCTATCGACTATCAAAATGATATCAAAGCCTATCTTTTTACGGCACTTCGGCGGCGCATTATAGATTATCTTGCTAAAGAAGACAACGCAAAGGACTATTTAGAAAATTTAAAATCCTACGCCAGTGAGTTTTCATTTGACCAGGCTGACGAGCATATCCGTGTGCAGACCTTTCGAGATGCTATCTTTGCTGTACTTCGTCGTTATGGTCCGCAATATCAAGCGATACTAAGATTGCGTCTGCAAGGTTATTCCAACCCTGAGATAGCGGCTCAGCTGGGCCTTTCTGAAAAGACAGTGCGCAACCAATATTCATCTACCTTAAAAATCCTTCGCTCTAAATTTTCCTCTATTTTCCTTTTTTTATTTTTCTGAGGACAATTGCGCAATAGGGCCGTTTACCTTATTATAGTGACATAGAGGTTGGGCTATACGTTATTTTTATGAAGATCAACGATTCTATTTTTGTAAACTACCAAGCTGGAAAATGCTCCGCAGCGGAAAAGCTTGTAGTCGAACGGTGGTTAGATCAATTGGATCGTTTTCCGGAACCAGAAGATAGATCAATGTTGATGTTTTTGGAGAATTTGGACGATAGCATGCCTTTTGTCAAAAGTAGGAAAAAGAAGCCTTCGTGGAAGTGGATGGTTGCTGCATGCATCTTTTTCGTGCTGTCGACCACGATCTACCTATATTGGATCGGGAGGGCTGATCGTTACAAGGATACTGCTATTGAAGCGATTAAGGCACCTATAAAATCTAATGCCATTGTTGTGCTGCAAGATGGTACGGAATACGACCTTGATAGATTAAAGCAGAATGATACCTTAGACGTTGCGGGATATCGTATCGTCCGGACGAGTGATGATCAAATTACTTACCTAACTGATTCTACCCAGAAATCAAAAACCATCTACAATACAATCCGCACGAAAACAGGTGGGGCGGCCCAAATATTGCTTGCCGACGGTACTAAAGTATGGCTGAATACCCATAGCGAATTACGATATCCGATTTGTTTTACAGATGGTATACGAGAGGTATCGCTACGGGGCGAGGGGTATTTTGAAGTTGCGAAACAAGAACTTGGGGGTAGAAGAATGCCATTCTTTGTACGCGGTAACGCACAGACGATCCAAGTTTTGGGTACAAAATTCAATGCGGATTTTAGCATTAAAAATCAAACAGCATTACTTGAAGGTGCAGTAGCTTTCTCTGATCGCGGATCAAGTTTGGAGGAGCGCGGAAACGAACAGTTTGCGGTGCGGATAGGGCCAAACCAAGTATATGATGGGCAGAAGATTATAGAAGCCAAAGATATTGCCCGTTACGTCGATTGGAAAGAAGGTTATTTTGATCTTAATGAACTGAATGTGGAGCAAATATCCGAAAAATTAAGTGATTGGTACGGAATAGAGATCAAAGTAGATGGTAGTTTGACGCAGGTAAAGCTATTCGGTCGTGTACGGCGCGACAAAAGCCTCAAAGAAGTACTGGACTTAATGGCGCAGGTACATCCTATGGACTACGCTATGAAGAATAATTACGTACATATATCAAATAGACGAAGGAAAAACTAACAAAACCAACTTCATGAAATGGAAATTTAACCACTTTGGAAAAAGGATGGCGGATACCTTTTTGCCTAAAGATTTCAGTAGCTGTCTGTCGATTTTGGCATTGTGCGGACTACTATTATCAGGATTTATCGGTACCGTTACGGCACAGCGCATTACCCTCCACGAGAAAAAAAGTTCCATGTACTCGATCTTGGAGAAGATCCGGAAACAGGCAAATGTTGATCTTATCGGTGACTTATCCCTATTAGAAAATAGCAAGCCAATTAATATTCAGGTGGAGGACATAGATATAGAGTTGGTGTTGCGCGAAATCGCTACCGGGCAAGATGTGGATTTAATTTTCCGCAATAATACAATCTTGGTGTGCAGGAAGAAACCATTGCCTAATTCCGCGAACAAAAATCAGCTTGAACCTGCAAAGCATCAAATAAAAGAGCAGCGGCAGCTGCGTGTAGAAGGGCGTGTTAGCGATGTCGTGGGAAACCCTTTAGTTGGTGTTTCCATAAAAATTATCGGAAGGGCACGTTACGACATCCTATCTGGTGAAAATGGCCAGTTTTATGTCACGGCTAATGAACCAGTGGAGCTACTTTTTTCGATGGTTGGTTATGAAAGCCAGCAATTCAAAGTTGTTAGGGAAGAATTAATACAGGTGACCATGCGGCAAGTCGAGCATAAGATTGATGAAGCCGTCGTAACGGGTTATACGCGCGTGAGACGCGATAATTTTACAGGTGCAGCAACGATGGTGACTCGACAAGAACTTGAAAAGTTCAATTCCACGAACATCTTTACGGTGCTTCAGGCTTTAGACCCTTCTTTTAAGGTTGACGAACGGGTAAATGCTGGTTCTAACCCCAATGTGATGCCACAGATCAATATTCGCGGTGTTTCCAGCGTGGGTGAATACGCCGTAAATGCGCCCTTAATTATCATGGATGGTTTTGAAGTACCGATCACCACGTTATACGATATTGATGTTAACCGTATCGAAACCATCTCCATTTTGAAAGATGCGAGCTCCACGAGTTTATATGGTTCTCGCGGCGGGAATGGGGTGGTGGTGATTGAAACCAGATTGCCCAAAGACGGTAAATTTACGGTAAATTATGATATGAAGCCATCAGTCTCTATGGTCGACCTTTCGGATTACAACCTAATGAATGCCGCTGAGAAATTGGCGTATGAAAAATTTGCTGATCTATATACATCAAAAAGCGGCGATGCCGCCTGGGATCTAATTCAACAAGAGCACTATGATAATCTATTGGCCAAACGTGAACAGAACTTGTTGAGTGGCGTGAATACCTATTGGCTGAAACAACCGATACGAAACACACTTTCTATCAATCACAGCCTGCGGATGGAAGGTGGGGAAAATGGAGTGCGTTATAGTCTTGAAGGTGGTTACTTTGATAATAGCGGTGTAATGAAAGAATCGGGTAGGACACGCGGAAATGCAGGCTTTACGTTAATCTATCGTATGCCTAACGCCTTGACATTCCGCAATGTAGCGACCTATCTATACACCAAGGCATACGATAGCCCCTATGGTAATTTTGAGAGCTATACCTTACTCAATCCCTATGAGAAGATTTATGATGATCAGGGAAAATACAACATCCGCTTTGGGGAACTGGGCCGGTGGTATAATTGGGGAACCACAATTTTCAACCCACTTTACAACGCGGGACTGGGTTTTCGTAGTGATCAAGCAAGCCAGACCTTGCAGAACAATATGTCGATTGAATGGTTTGCATGGCCCAAATTAACGATAAGGGCGTCTGGAACTGTCGTGAGAACTAGCTCCGACATAGATAAGTATAAGTCCCCATTTCACACGGACTATACAAATATTACCGAAGCCAGTCTGAAGGGGGGGTATACGTTTGGAAACCAAAATTTCACTAAATATGAAGGACGAGTAGATCTGCAATATTCCAACAATTTCGGCCGGCATCAATTCGTTGCAAATACCGTTGCCGAGATCCGCAAACAGAATGCCGTCGGGAATCTCCATACAGTGACAGGTTATGTCGACGATCGTTTTATGACACCACAAATGGCTTTGCAGTACGCCATCGGTTCGTTGCCTACGTCAACGTCATTGCCCGTAAGGTCTGTCGGCTTTTTGGGTTCCTTATTTTACACGTACCACAATAAATATAATGTCAGTAGCACGCTCCGTTCGGACGGAGCCTCGATCTATGGAACTCAAAATCGTTTCGGAACATTTTGGAGTGCTGGTTTTTCCTATAATATGCACAACGAGGAATGGTTTAAAAATAATATCCTGTCAAGATTACGCTGGTATCTGAACGCGGGTACCTCAAGTACGGTAAGTGAATTTAACGTGGGTATGGTAAGTACGTCGTACAACTTCTTATCGGGACGTAACTATTATAGTCAGTATGCTGCAATCTACAGTGGACAGGGAAATCCGGCAGTACGCTGGCCGGAACAGCAACAACGGAGCATTGGGGCGGAGCTTGGCGTTAAAGGTGACTTCCTGAAAGTTGATGTTTCTTTTTATGATCGGATTACTAACCGTATGATATCTACCGTGAATGTCGCCCCATCGTTCGGTTTTTACGATCATAAATTTTCTCAGAATTTGGGAAAGGTGCAGAACAAAGGATTTGAGGCGATGGCTAACATGCGGATTCTAAATAATTACGCAAAAGACTTCAGCTGGTACATTTCACTCGGTGCAGTACGGAACAGAAGCCAATTGAAGGAGATATCGAATGAACTTCGCACACTGAATGAATCGCTGGTCAAGAAGGACGAAAAGGGCCATGTCATCCAGCCTTCGCAGTTTTATCAGCAGGGGCAATCGCTTGGCGTTATACGCGCAGTGCCTTCTCTTGGGATAGATCCTGCCAATGGACGCGAATTGTTCCGCGATCGGAACGGTAACGTGACCTATGTTTGGGATGCCAATAATCAACAAGTTGTTGGCAATACGGAGGCAAGTGTATTTGGAAATGTTGGAACGTCGGTCAACTTTAAAGGGCTATCGATACAAATTATTGGTAATTATTCCTTGGGTGGGGATATCTACAATCAGACACTGATGAACAAGATTGAAAACAATATTGCTTATCAGAATGCTGATCGTCGTGTATTGGAAGAACGATGGCGGCAGCCTGGGGATAAGACGAGATACAAAGCTATCGATGATCAGTCTTTTACACAACCCTCGAGCCGCTTTATACAGACCGAGTCTTACCTCCGACTTTCGACAATCAATGTCAATTATTCATTTAGTAATGTCATCCTAAATAGGTTTGCGTTGGAAAGGTTGCGGCTTAACTTCTCCATGAACGATATGTTTCGTTGGAGCACGGTACGCATGGAGCGTGGGATAAGCTATCCCTATGCCCGGGAGTTTAATTTTGGTGTAATGGTTCAATTTTAGATTATGAGAAAGTTAATATTTGCATTCGTGATGCTCGGCACATTGCCGGGCTGCGAAAAGTTCTTAAATGTGAATCCAACGGATAAAGCATATGAGGAAGACCTCTTTACCGATCGCTCAGGTTTTAATGCGGCACTTGCCGGTGTATACGAAACGTTGAATACGGACACGCTGTATGGTCGGGAAATGAAATATGGTTTCATGGAAAGTCTGGTCGGATCATATAATGTGAGTAACTCGGCCCATAGGACTTGCTGAGCGCCGGAAAATACGCGGAAGAGGTTATTGACGAATTGAAAGCAACGCGAAGCATTAGGATGGCGCTTTCCAGTGAAAATGGATCCGTTGGTAACACACGTATGCCCATGGAAAATATTTTTGCCTTATTTTCCAGTAGATTAGGAGCAAAGGTCAGCCATGTTTTTCCGCAGGCGGATGCGTCAACCACAAGTTCGACTTCACCGTTTTTATTTCCGAATTACACTTGGCTGCGAACGAATCTCTACAACAACGCCATACATGGCTCGCTCAACGACGCGCGTCTAGCCGGCTGGTTTGTGCGACCCAATACATCGTATCCCTGGAAACTTTCCAAGTACCTATTTGAGCAAAACCGTCTGCCGTCAGATGCAAACTATAGGCCTTTGTATGAGAGCAAAGTCATTGGCTTGCACACGATTTATATGATTGCAGCGGAAAACTATGCATCCATCAACCCGGAAAAGGCAATGGATTATCTAAACTTTGTCCGGAATACTAGAAATATCACCATGGATCTTACGCTGAGCACTGATATGACCCCGCAGAACATCAAGGATCTGATATTTGACGAAATGCGTAAGGAAAATATAGGCGAAGGATATTTATTCACAGAATATAAGCGCCTTTTTCGACCCATAGATCGAGTTATTCCGGTGCAGCCAACGAAAGAAATCTTTAGGCTGCCGATCCCAGCAGATGAACTGCTGTATAATCCTCAAAACTAATCAATATGAAAAGCTATTTTCTTCTCTTTTTCACTTTGCTGATATGGAGTGCATGCGATACAAACAATGGCTTGCTTGAATTTGATACCGATCAAAGCTACATTTATTTTGCCTATCCAAATGCCAATACCCGAGCGGCAGAGAGATACATGGATAGTGTCTATTACAGTTTTGCGCTGGATGCCGATCTGCAACGCAAGCAAAAGACAATCGCGGTGCCTATTCGGGTGGGTGGCATGTCAAGTTCCTATAGTCGAACTTATGCTTACATCGTGGAAGATTATTCCCGGTATGACCCCCAGACAGTGGAATTCTCTTCCCCAGTGATCGGAGCAAATAAATTCGTGGATACTTTGTTTATCAAATTTCAGCGATCCAAGCAGATGGAATCTGAGCCAACTGTACTGTATCTGCGCATGCAAGGAAATAATGAATTTGTTCCAGGGAACGTTTATAATCAAAAGCTAAAAATTATCATTGATGACATCCTAAACGAACCCCTTTGGTGGAATACTTGGAAGAACTATTTTGGGCCATATCAAAAGGAGATATTTCAACAATGGATGCAGATTTACTACTTCGGAGCAGATCCATCGCCTGACCTTACAACAGCTGCTCCCGGGCCGGTATATTATTGGAATAATATGCCTACGTCAGCTTTTTCCAGTTGGTATCCGGTGACATTTAACTATATCCAAGTGCTCAAGCAATATTTTATCGACCATCCGGTCTATCCGGAAGGCGACCGGACAAAAGAACGAATTCAATTACCTTAACAGTTACGCTCATGAACTTAAAAAGTCTAATTTATATCCTGTGCCTATTCATTCCTTTAGTTGAAGGTTGCTCCACAGATTTGGGCAATTATGACTACAAAGACATAAATGCCATTGCGATAACCGGTTTGTTGGAAAATACTCATCCCACCGGTAGGATCTATGAAATTCCGTTTCATGATACCCTCCGATTAAACCCTACAGTCACAGGTTCTTTGTCAGGTAGTGATACCAGTTTGTTGACTTTTGAATGGAAGGTGGATGCGGTGACTGTAAGTAATACAAAAAATCTTTTTTATGTAGCGAACAAACGATACGGAAAGATTTCCGCAGAATTTCGGGTTACAGATAAATCGACGGGCACGAAGACCAGCTATAGTTGCTTCTTGAATATTGTGAATCCTTATAAATGGGGCTACTATGTATTGACGCAGAACAGAGCGAAAGAGGCCTCGCTCTATTGCTTATCCAGTATTGCTAAAAAAAACTCGTTTGATAAGGTTCTGCTATCCAACTTAAATAATTTGGGAAAAAATCCGCTTTCTATCTCCGGAACGAAAAAATACGGTGCCTCGTCTTCGGACTTTTTTAATGTTTTGACCATTGCTGTTGAGGATGCTGTAAATCCCGTAGTCGTTATCGATTCCCGCGAGTTCGTCCCCACTTTACTGTACAATTCGTCAAGTTACGTAGGCGGAGGGAATTTCGTGTTTCGGCCGACTCAGGTACAGGCCGATCTCTTCCATGAGGTTATCTATGCTGTTAATGAGGGTAAGTTCCATGTGTTAAGAAAAGGTACGATTGCACTGCCAGCGTTTATCAATGATCCTTCAGATTATAAAGTAGCTCCAAATGGGATTGCTACACCACTTGGAAACGCGCGTTTTTTTATGAGCATATACGACGAAAACAATAAAAGAGTGCGTGTCTGGGATAATGGCATAACCAGCAACGAATATAATTATGTAAATGACTATGAGGGAATTGCCGGAGAGGAATTGATGAACGGAAAAACTTTTATAGCCTGTAGCTACGCAAATATTCCATCGATCAACCAGATTTATCTCTTCAGTCAGGATCGTCAATTGTATTCCTATCGTTTGGATTATGGTGCAGATTATAAACCCATTGCTTTCAGTCAGTTGGGCACTGCAGTAGCGCCAACATCCAGCCGTATTGGTTATGTTTATTTTGACGGGCGCACAAGTAGATGGTACCTGGCAGCTGGCAAGACCATTTACATGGCTTCTTACTTGGGGCTTGCATTACAAAAATACGTGCAACTCCCATCGGATGCTATCGGCGATATTGTCAAGTTCAAGATTCTTGATGGAAAAGTAATGATTGCGACAAATGATACAGCAAACGGTAAACAGGGCTCCATCTATATCTACAATGCCAATACGATGGTGTTGGAACAAGCCCACAAACATGTTGTTGACGAAATTGTTGATGTGCATTTAGGTATACTGGTAGAGTGATCAGTTGAAGGGCAAGGTATGAGTATTTGCATGACCGATAAAAATCGAATTATTAAAAAAAATATGAACTGATGATCAATATTTTTACCCCCCTATGCAATGCCATGAGGAGAGTTGCTGATTTTCCAGCTGTAGGAAATGAGAGGCTAAACATTTACACCTCAAGGATTGTTTACTAGTGTCGGCCTATATCACGAATAGTCTATGCACAACAACCTATTTCGTTAGCGCTCGGCTTTAAAAGACATAATAATTTGTAGATTTGTTTCACTTTCATTCATCATGAAATTAAGTGATCTATGCACGACGAAAAAACCAGGGAGCAGCAACGGCTGGCTGCACTGAAGTCCTACAATATCTTAGATACCGAAATCGAGTCCGATTATGAGGAACTTACTGAATTAGCTGCTGCAATTTGCGGTACGCCTATTGCACTCATCAGTTTGGTGGACGAAAATCGGCAGTGGTTTAAATCCCATAAAGGGATTGATGCAAAAGAAACGGAAAGGTCCGCTTCATTTTGCGCACATGCAATCTTAAATCCGACGGAACTGATGCAAGTAGAGGACGCAAATCAAGATCCTCGTTTTTGGAACAATCCATTGGTTACCGGCGATCCGCATATTTCGTTCTATGCCGGTATGCCATTAGTTGATGATGATGGTTTCGCGTTAGGATCGCTGTGTGTAATCGATCAGCAGCCGAGAAAGCTTAATGATACACAGCGAAACGCGCTCCAAACACTATCCAAGCAGGTCGTCAACAAATTGTTGCTAAGAAAAAGATTACGGGAACTTGAAACAGCGAACCAAAACAACATACAGCTCCACGAAAAGAGTTTAGCGAGCGAACATAGCCTACGTTTGATCATCGAGCAATCGCCAACAGCTATCATTGTATTTCGAGGTAAAAACCTGAACATTGAGGCCGTTAATCCTGCAATGCTTACACTCCTCAATCAAAAGGCGGACATCACCGGCAAGGATTTGCTGACGGTTATTCCAGAGTTGGAAGGACAACCAGCTTACGAACTATTGCACCATATTTATAGAACCGGTGAGACCGTATACCGATATGATACGCCTGTTAGCTTGAATCGTAACGGTCGTCTTGAAACTGGTTATTTCAATTTTACCTACGCACCATTGATGGATGAGGGTAAAGTTGTCGGTATTGTCGATATGGCGGTCGAAGTAACCGAACAGGTAAGCGCGCGTTTGGCCATTGAGGAAAGTGCGCATCAGATGCGCGAGATGGTACAGAACGCTGCTATGGGCATGTGTATTATCCGGGGGCAGGAGTTGGTCATCGAAATAGCCAATGAGCCTATGCTCGCAATATGGACACGTACTGCCGAACAAGTATTAGGCAAGCGTCTTACGGATATTTTTCCCGAAGTAATAGACCAGCCCTTTCCGGAGATGCTACGCAACGTGCTTCGCACCGGCGAAACATTGTCCATACCCGAACTTAGTGCAGATATTGCCGACACCGATGGGAAAATCAATAGAATATACATCGATTTTACGTATAAACCGCTGCGAAATTCGGAGGGTAAGCCACAGGCGATAATCGCGACCGTAATCGATATTACCGAAACGGTTAATGCACGCAAAAGACTGGAGGAGAATCAAATCGAACTGACACAAACGAATAGGGAACTTGGTACCGTTAACGAGGAATACATCGCACTGAATGAGGAGCTGATGGCATCCAACGAGCAACTCCTATTAGCCGAAGAAAGTTTGATCGATTTAAATGAGCGAATCAGCATTGCCATCGATGCGGGCGGATTGGGATACACCGAAGTCGACTTAACTACGGGCAACATGCTCTGCAACGACACGTTTAAGAGCTTTTATGACCGTAAGCCCAGCGATGAGTTCACTTATCCCCAGATGTTTGAAATGATGCTCCCTTCTTATCGCGAGGAAGTTAGAGCGAAGGTAATGAAAGCGAGAGAGGAGGGGTCTTTATACCATGCTGTTTACCAGATACAATGGGCTGATGGATCTCTTCATTGGATAAGCGCATACGGGCGTGCGCGTTACGATAATAACGGGAATTCCGATCGCATGGTTGCTATGGTCTCTGATGTTACCGAGCAGAAGGAAGCACAGCAAGCCATAGAGAAATTAAATGAGGAGCTGCAGCAAGCATTAGCACATGCGAAGGCAAGTGAAGAGCGGATGAACACGGCAATCTCCGCCGCCGATATGGGGACTTGGTTTATCAATCTGGAGTCTAATGAAATGGTCGTCACAGAGCGTACAAAAGAACTCTTCGGTTTCCATGCACAGGATCGTATCACGCTTGAGGACTGTATGTCCCAAATTGCACAGACACATCGTCAAGATGTGATGGAGGCAATCCAAGCTACAATAACCGATGGCATACCCTATAATGTGGAATATCCAATTGTCGGATTTCACGATCAGCAGATACGATGGGTCAAGGCAATAGGGAAGCGATATACAACGATTGGTAGCAGTCCCGTCAGCCATTTTTCAGGTACAGTTATGGATATTACCGCTCGCAAGGCAAACGATCAACTGAAACAAGATTTTATCGGAATCGTAAGTCATGAAATGCGCTCACCATTGACTTCTTTAAAAGGTTACGTGCAGATTCTCGGCGCGAAATCCCAAAAAGCAAATGATGGCTTTTCTTCAGAAATGGCGACCAAGGCTGTTCGCCAGATAGATCGTATGGCCACACTGATCAGTGGCTTTTTAGATGTGGCCCGTGTGGAAGAAGGCAAGATCTACTTTAACAAAACCAGCTTTGACTTGCGCGAGTTGATCGTGCGAGTTGAAGAAGAATCGCAGGTGACCATTCAAACCCACCAAATTGTCTTCAGCGCGAGCGAAAGTGCATATGTGAAAGCCGACTACGACAAGATTGAACAAGTGGTTCTTAATTTTATCAATAACGCCGTAAAGTATTCCAGTAAAGATAGCACGATCCACGTTTCCTGTAGCAACCACGAGGGGAAAACGCGCGTGCGTGTCAAAGACCAAGGTATGGGAATATCATTGAAAGATCAAGCCCATGTATTTGAGCGATTTTATCGCGTAGTAGGAAGCCACACTGAAAATATAAGTGGCTTTGGCATCGGCCTTTATTTATGTCGGGAGATCATAGAAGGACATGGGGGCAAGATCGGTGTAGAAAGTGTGCCCGGCCAAGGGAGCGTATTTTGGTTCGAGTTAACGTTGCTAGCTGGTCAATCTTCACCCGAGTAGACCTTACCGCTCCCCACCGACGCCTTTGCTACTCATTTCGATTTTCTCAATCAACCCTGTATTGCCATAGGTAAGTGGTTCTACGCATACTGCCCTGCTGTAACTGCCTCCGTCGGGATTGATACTGCCGTTGTGGTAGAAAAAATACCAGTTATTCCGAAATTCCTGAATGGCAGGGTGGGTAGTATTGCTATTCCCAGCAATCTCGCTCAAAAGACCTTTGTAGTGATAGGGGCCTTCAAAAGCGTCGGCCATCGCGTATGCAATTTTTTCTGGAAATTCGGTAGCATAACTTAGGTAGTATTTGCCAGCCCGCTTGTGGATCCAAGGTGCTTCGGTGAACTCGAAGCCAGGGAAGTGGATTGTTTTTATCGGTCCTTCTATTTCCAGCATATTTTCTTTGAGCCGAGCGTAGTAGCACACTTTGTTCCCCCAGATAATCCAAGCCTGTTCATCATCATCTATAAATATGGCCGGATCTATGCAGCGCCAGGAATGCGTTGCACCGAAGCAATCGTCGTTGGTAAGGAGCGGTTTTCCGAGCGCATCTTTGAAGGGGCCTTCTGGACGTTCAGCTACCGCCACGCCTATTCCGGATCCATTTGTACTGATATACCAATAGTATTTATCGCCTCGTTTTACAACGTGTCCGGCATAAGCATCGCCCGTCTTATCCCATTTAAAATCGGTTATTCGTAAAGGCGTTGGATAGTGCGTCCAATTAACCATATCTTTTGTCGAGAAAACACACCAATCTTTCATACGATATCCGCGTTGGTTTCCCTCGTAGTCGTGCCCTGTATACAGCCATAGCGTACCGCCATCGACCAAGGTCGCTGGATCAGCGGTGTACACATGCGTAAAGAGTGGGTTGCCAGTGGATCGAAATGTGTAGGTATCACCTTTCTCCTCCGGTACGAGTAAGGTATACGGAACGCCAGACCATCGATCATGTAGTGCTCTTGCTTCTGCTTTTGTGATACCGATGACACTGCCATGCCGCGGATGGAATGGCGTTTGGAGGGGTCTCGGTTTTTGGGAAAAAGCATACAGATCATTGCTACGCTGGAATTCGTAGCGACCATCGCTGTATAAATCATACATCAGTGTATACTCCTCTGTATTGTTTAGCTTGAAGACACTCGATCCCTCCACAACGACTGAGGTATCTGCGTATGCATCTATATATTGAAAGTCCTCGACATAAGGACCCCACAATGACTTACTGGTAGCCTGTTGTATGCCGTTCTTAATCTCCCTGCCTTGCTCGTCTTTTGTATTTCCTTTATAAAAAAAATGGTAAATACCGTCTTTAACACAAATATCGCCATCGATACCTCCAAATTTGGGACTGAAAATAAGTTTTGGCACACTTTCGAAACCCGAAAAATCTTCATTGGCATATGCTGCATAGAAGTCCAGATCATTATTGTGATGAAATCTTACCGTAAAATAGACGAGATATTTTCCTACTTGCGCGTCGTAAAGCGTTTGCGGTGCCCAAACCCATTTTACATTAGAGAATTCTTCTGGATACAACTTCGCCAAATCTATAACACAGTGCTTCCAATCCAAAAGATTGGACGAGTGCATCAGAACAATGCCGGGATTGCTTTCCCATCCATTTTTCATGGTATTCATATCGGTGGCTACCAGGTAGTAGTTTCCGGGATGTTCCCCCCGAAGGATATGCGGATCACGTATCCCACCGCTCGATGCGATCTCTTGCGAGGGAATGATAGGTTTATTGCTGTTAAGCGCTGTCCAGTGGATAGCGTCGGCACTGCAAGCAAAGCGCAACTGTTCTTGCGTTTCCTTATCTCCAGCACCCTCAAAGTACGCAAAAAGATAGCCGCACAGATCGTCTGGCTGACGCTGACCAACTGCATGGTAAGGAATAGTATAAAAAAGAATAACAATTAAGTAACTTAATCGGAGCCAATGTATGTTTCTTGTTTTCATCATGAACAATTTTGAGGAATATCGTTTATCATCGGTAAAAGCAAAAGTTCGAGACCTGCCTTCTTCTCAACAAATGTAAAAAATACATTTATTAAAATGATGTTGTCCGGGCAAATTTACTATTGCCATTAGTCGTATTTTTTCGCTGCAGCAAAGCAGATACGATTGGTTAACTTTATCGGATACACACTTTTTAAAACACCGTATATCATGTTTTTATATCAAATTATAGGCGCCATAAGGCGAATCGTAAACCTCAATAGGCAATCTCGCACGAATCGTTTAATTTTCCATTATTGACGGAAACAAAGAGGAGCCAATACGCTATATACAGAAATTCTGCTCGGCCATCTGCATTTGCCGCGCCGAAATAGCTTTGAGGGATATACGATGGTGTTTTTCTTGCGGAGATACCGTATCTTGTCATCGCAAATCGATGGCGATCACGTCCAACTGTTAGCAGTTGCTTGCGTTTGCGTGTTTGACTTTTACCCTTTTATAAATTTTACACTAGAAAATATGGTGAAATACATGTTGTTGGTGGCAATTCCGCTGTTGCATATCCTGCAGATATCTGCACAGGATATGCCCTATATGCCGCACGGTGAAGATTGGAAAAATAAGATTAGCGGGCAGTACGGTCATTTAGAGGGTATTGCCTTATTTGAAGATGGTACATTTTTGCTTTATGGCTATGCCACCTTGGTTTACGGAACATACGTGCGAGAAGCAGCGCATCTTAATTTTACCACCAACAAATCCGATACCCTTTCTGTATTTGCCCACTGCAATCCCGCGTCGCTTGGCAAATCGACCATGGTTTTTAGCGGATTTGAAGAAAGCGATAATTTTGTGCAATTTGATGATGAACAACCAAAGCGGGTGTTTAATGAGAACGCCAATTGCTTCGATAGCCCGTTTGTTTACGTGTCGCCGATAATACCTTCCATGGTGAAAATATTCAGCGTATCGGATCGCGAAGACACCAAAGCCTACACTTGGCTTTTTTCCAATGCTCAGCAGGAGTTCAATGAATTTTTCTTTATGCATAGGCCTCCAAAACCAGAGTATGAAGATTTTTTCGGGCAGTTCTTTAAAGATGAGGATGGAAAACTAAATATCCAACTGTCCAATTACGGTGGTGAAAAGGGTTACAAACGGGCTTTTGATAGTGTCGAAAATGAGGAGTGGAATGAAATCGTAGCCATCAAGCAGCAGGTTTCCCAAGCATATGACTATCAGGGCGATTACTTCGTGAATGCGGCATATGCCACCTTCGCTGAGGTTGATTTGTCACAATATGTCTATCAAGAAAGTAGTAACGCGTACATCAAATCAAATCAGGAAGATTACGGTGCGTATGGCGAGCAAAACCGCTATAACGATGATCGTGTTTTGCGGAAGCTGGAGCGCATATCCCTATCTGCAGGAACTGCGGCTGCTTTATCGGAAGATAACACGCTAGCAGGTAGCCTGTTCTATACGACATGTGAAGAACCCGAAAAATCCTATAAAAGTCCGCAGGCTACGATGGATCGGTACGATCCCGTTTTGCCGGCACCTACCACAATACCTCCGGTGCCAATCACGGATAAAGCTGAACCACGAAAAGCGAGCAGTAGATAGCATGTGGTTCACATGGAGCCGGAACGCTCAGCGAATTTAATATAGATACGATTACATCATTATTTCATTTCTTTTATCACTTGTATCATGATGGCTTTTAAACACGCCTTGTTAATTCTCCTTGCGATACTGGGGTTACCTTATGCTCAAGGACAAGAGGTTCTTCTTCCGGAAGTGTTGGACGTAAAGCAACTATTATTTGACGGTAAATTGCAGCGATTCTTTCTTGTGCAGGAATTTGAGGCTCATTTTCATCAGCCTGATAGTACGGCCTTACTGGTCGATGTGCAGCCATGCAATTATATTTTCGAATATGAAGACGGTAGCAAAGATGCAGACGATGCATATTGGTACAAGGATCGATCTCGTTTTGAGCGAAGTAGGGAGAGGATGGCCGTAGATGAATTTTGGTTTACAAAAGATCATTTCATACTATACAATGGGATCCGACTCGATGCCGCAACAACCTTTTCGGAGCTGGCTGAGCTTTTTCCTAAGGCCGCGAATATGCTGGCTGAGCTCGATGCCTATGGCGGAGAGAAGCTGCAGGTCCTCACTTTTCGAGAAGATGAAAAAAATATTTCTGACGGAAAAATTCGTCTTTTTCTGAAAGATGGAAAGCTTTATTTCATCCAATGGTGGTTTCCCTGTTAGTGGCGTATATCTTTGTTCATCAAAAAGTGAAATTTTAAAAAAATAAGCTACATTAGAAGAAATGTTGATTGGCTTCTGCAGCATAGTGGCTGCAACGAGCGCCATACCTGCAGTCGATAGTATGCAGCCATCCTGGTGCGCATCCATCGGCGAAAGACCGAAAAGCACAGCCTTTACAAAAAAAAATACGACACCTATGGGCTTTGGAAAATTGAAGATTAGCGGATGATAAAAGTATTGATTATAGAGGATGAGCCCGCCGTGCGTGAAGAAATTACGTATTTGGTGCAGCAAGAAGCCGGCCTTGAACTGATCGGCTGGAGCGATAATGTTGGCGATGCATCAACCTTGTTGGAGCAAAATCCGCCCGATATTGTGCTCATGGATATTCAGCTCCGTGATGGTACCGCGTTCGACGTCTTGAATCGACTTAAAAGTATTCCGCAGCATATCATTTTCATTACCGCCTACAATCAATTTGCCATTAAGGCGATCAAATATGGTGCGCTCGATTACCTGTTAAAGCCCATTGACCAGACCGAACTGCAGGAGGCACTCAATCGCTACAGGCGTCGACAAAATGATAACCCGCAATGGATGCAGCAGCTATCCGTTGCGCAGCAGGCCATTGAACAACAGGTACTACCCGAAAGCATTGCCCTAAATTCGATCAACAACATCCGGATTATACCTGTTCAGGATATTTTATACTGCAAAGGGGACGGCCCCTATACCCATTTCCATTTGCGGAACGGAAAAGTTGAGTTGACCTCTAAACCGCTCAAGTATTTTGAGGAATTGCTGCCCTGCCCGTATTTTTTAAGGACCCACCAGTCGTATTTGGTGAATCGAAAGTATATCGCCAGTGTACAGCGATCCGAATGTTTAGTGCTGGAAAACGACATCGAAATCCCGATCTCCCTACGGAGAAAAAACTTTATTATTACACAACTATCCCTAGCGAAGTAATGCATAGATTCCTCTACAGTATTGTCCTATGTGCCTGCTCCATGCAAGCTTGTAACGATTATTCCGTGGTTTCGTCTCAAACTGCCTCATCTTTGAGCGCACGCATTCTGGCCTTGGAAAATACACCTGTAACGTCGTCAAACTATGATTCGCTAAAGAGCGCGTGGGACGCTTATTACCACAACCCATCCTTGCCAAACGACACTGTTTCCTACGCCAAAGTCGCCTATCAATTGGCTAGATTGCACGGCATGCGGGGGGGCGACTCTGCGGCTTTTTTTGTCAAAAAGGCATTAGACTATATCGAACCGACAAAAGGGAATCTAGACGAGAAAGCATTGGTGTACAATGGAATGGGCAATATCTTGAGTTTGCAATCGAAATCGCATCAAGCGGGATATTACTATAATCAAGCCGCCGGAATTGTTCTTTCCGACAGTTTGTTAGGACTTTCTGCCGAAGCTAAATCCGTCATGCTGCTATCTGCCGCGCAAAGCAATAACAGCACCTATCAACTCTCGCTCGCGGAGCGGATGATTCGGCTGGCGATGCCTATTTGCGATTCCCTGCCAGTGGGACACGTCGGCCACCAGCGGGTGCTTGTGCAAATGATCCAGACCCTTCGGGCGCTCAAACAACCAGCAGATAGCATCGCTCCCTATTTGCTTAAACTGGAGGCCCTCCACCGGCGCTATCCGCAGCAATACAATCCGGCATACCTGTACGAGTCGAAGATGTTTTATTTTGAAAAAACCTATCAAACGGATTCGTTATTGCGTTATCAACTTCTCAAGACCAATTTAGATCAGGACATATTCCAAGCGGGCAAAGCGCACCCTACCGATGTCAACAATTTATTTTTGGATTACTGTAATGTAGCTACAACCTATCTCGTATTAAACAACACCGAACTAGCGGGTAAATATCTCGCAAAAGCAGCCGCAATAAAGAAAGAGCATCCCGATAAGCACGTCAGCCAAAACGACGTATACTACCAAAAGGCGGTCGCAACTTTGTGCGAGAAAACAGGACGTTACGATGAGGCCATAGCGCTACTGAATCAAACCATGGATCTAAAGGAAGATATCTATCAAGAGCAAAACACGCAGGCCGTCGCCGAGATGCAAGCGCTGTATCAGCTGCAAGCGAAAGATAAATCCATCCAGACGCTGCATGAAAACATGAAGATCAACGCATTACAACTGCAGCAGAACCGCCTGTGGCTGATTATTTCCGTGTTGACTTTGATCTTGCTGGCCTTGGCAATTTTCCTGCTATACTACAGACAGCAGCAACGCCGAATGCGGTCGGAAAAGGAGAAAGTTGTGTTGCAACAGCAACTGCTGCGCACACAAATGGAACCGCATTTTATCTTTAATACCCTCTCGGCACTCCAAAGTTTTGTACGGTTGGATCAGAAGGAACGTGCCATTAAATACCTCAACCGCTTCAGTAGGTTGCTGCGTACCAGCTTAGAATTGAGTCGGGAGCAGTTTGTGCCATTGGATGAAGAGGTTGAAACGTTGGATAACTACCTAAGCTTGCAACAGATGCGTTTTGACCAAGCATTTACCTATACGATCACGGTGCCAGAAGAGCAGGATTTAACAGCCATTATGGTGCCCCCCATGTTGATACAGCCTTTTGTAGAGAATGCCATTCTCCATGGGATCGATATGGAAACCGGAAGCGCTCATATCGCGATAGCCTTTGTGTTCGATCTGAATGAGGTATTGGAAGTGAAGATTAGCGATAGTGGCAAAAAGGCTGCGATAGGGGTCAGGCCAGATCATCGTTCGTTGTCGAGCACCATAAGCCGCGAGCGATTGAGTTTGCTCGGCAAAAAAGCAAAGCTGAAAACCGTCTCTGCCGCCCATGGGGGAACAGTAGTTTTTTTGAACATTCCGATTAGCGGTCAATCTATCTAAGCAGCACGATGCCGTATTTCTCAAAACTGCTGTGTTTTGTGTTTCTACAACCGTGTCATGCTATGCAGAATACAAGACAAATTTATCGCAAGCCGTTTTCTTCAGATCTTGATCAATGATCCTTATATTTTAATAAGTTGCAGTATTGATAGGTAAAAATGTTTAACTTACGGAAGTTACCGTTTAGTAAGTCGACCGCGGCCAACTGACTATGCCTAGAATATCGATCAGCCCGAGGATCTATTGTTAATCGAAAAAATTAATAGGGAAGAGTACGTGAAAGATTTGTCGTTATTTTTAACTAGCATTCCTGCCACGCTAAGATGGATGCTTTTACCGATATGTTGTCTAATTGGCACAAACGCCTTCACACAGCAAGTGGAAGCGCTACCAAATTGGATATCCGCCAACGACCCTGCTTCCAATAAGACAAGTACTTGGATTGCATTTCGAAGGGATGTCTTTTTCAAGAAAAAACCACGTAATGCATTGACGAGGATCGCTGCCGACACAAAATATTGGCTGTGGATCAACGGTGAACTCGTGGTTTTTGAAGGTGGGCTTAAAAGGGGTCCCAATCCTAACGACAGTTACGGCGACACGATCGACCTCGAACCATACCTGAAGAAGGGCAACAATAAAATTGCCATTTTGTTGTGGCATTTCGGAAAAGATGGGTTTTCCCACGTAAACAGTGGTAAATCTGGGCTGCTTTTTCATTTGCGGACCGATGAGAACGACCTTATCAGCGATCAGCGTTGGCTGTCAAGCGTGCACTCCGCTTATCAACTAGCCGATAATCCTGCTCCAAATTACCGTCTACCTGAATCCAACATCCGGTTCGATGCTCAAAAGGATATAGCCGACTGGTAGATACAATCCATAAACGACTTGCCGGGATTCGAGGCGTCAAGCGTGCTGGGCAGACTGGGTGACGCGCCATGGGGCAAATTAATAGACCGACCCGTGCCGCAATGGAAGAATTTCGGCTTAAAATCCGCTCGATTTACGCGTAAAGTTGGCAACGATATGGATACCGTTGTCGCGAATCTGCCTTATAATATGCAAATGACACCAATAATCGATGTGTTTTGTCGTACTGGGGGTAGTAAAATCTATATCAATACCGACCACAGCGTGGCTGGCGGGACCTCCAATATTAGGGCGGAGTATGTGACCAAAAAAGGCGCCCAGTATTACGAATCATTAGGGTGGATGAATGGTGAAAAACTGATGCTATTTGTGCCCAAAGGTGTAACGGTTCGCGCGATTAAGTACCGTGAAACGGGTTATGATAGCGAGCCGATCGGTTATTTTACGTGCAATGATCCTTTTCTCAATCGCTATTGGAAGAAGGCATCAAGGACGTTATATGTAAATATGCGCGACAATTTTTTTGACTGTCCAGATCGTGAGCGGGCTCAATGGTGGGGGGATGTTGTCTTATTGATGGGAGAGGCTTTCTACACTTATTCCCCTACATTGCATGCGCTTATGCGAAAAGCAATGGACGAGCTTTGTAATTGGCAGCGCGAAAGTGGCGAGCTTCATGCTCCTGTACCCGGAAATTTCAATCAGGAGCTGCCCGACCAGATGCTTGCAAGCATTGGTAACTATGGATTTTGGAATTATTACATGCAAACGGGAGATTCCGCACAGATTAGCAAGGTTTACCCTGCTGTAAAACGATACTTGGAACTATGGCGAACGGATCAAACTGGTCTAACGATACTGCGAGAAGGAGACTGGTTGTGGGGCGACTGGGGCGAGCACAAGGATGTTCGTCTGATCATGGCTGCTTGGCATTACATGGCACTGGATGCCGCGGCTAAGATGGCCAACATGTTAGGGCAAGGAGATGATGCAAAACATTACGGGGAAATGAGGACGCAGATAAAAAGTGGTTTTAACCGCTGCTGGAATGGCGAAGCCTATCGTGATCCATCTATATGCTGGGGCCACTGATGATCGAGCGCAGGCGCTAGCCGTCGTTGCTGACATTGCAGATAGCACCAAATATGAGCCGGTTTTGCGATGTTTGAAATCGCAGCGCCATGCCAGTCCGTACATGGAAAAATATGTAATGGAAGCTCTTTTTAAAATGGGCGAAGGTCAATTCGGGCTTCAAAGGGCAAAGGATCGATTTAAGGAGATGGTTGATGATCCCGATCGTACGACATTGTATGAGGGGTGGGGAGTTGGTGAACGTGGGTTTGGCGGAGGAACGACTAACCATGCATGGAGCGGAGGAGGACAGATCGTTCTTACGGAATACTTATTTGGCCTGAAGCCTTTGGCGCCCGGCTACACTACGTTTCTTCTCCAGCCTCAGCCCGCCGGCCTTAAATCAGGCAAACTGACTATACCAACCGTAAAAGGATTTATAACGGTATCTTTCAACAACGATAAGCAGGGCTTCAAGCTGCGATTACATATTCCCAAAGGTTGTACGGCTATCGTAAAATTGCCTAAAGGCCACTCAATTTATGTGAACAAAAAAATTAGGGCAAATTCCGAAGACGACAGCGAAACTGCTGGGTTTGTAACATTCGAATTGAACGAAGGGAAACATCAGGTATCACGAGATCTCGCTATTTAGTGATGGGTTAGTATGCAGCTAACCGCATCGAAATGATGCGACCATCCTGCAGTCTTTGTCCCGAATACCAATTTCCGAACCCTTAGCAAACCACATATTTTATTATTGTTATGTCAATTCCGAGATACCACAAACATACCATGCAGAAACAACTTTTGCTATGGTTCTTGTCGCTAACGACCTTTTTTCCGACAGTTTCCATCGCTTCCAAGCTGAGCATTGTCAACCTGCGAACCGAGTATACCTCCACACCGCTGGGCTTGGATGTTTCAAATCCGGAATTTTCTTGGCAAATGCAAAGTGAGCGTCGCGGCGCTCGTCAAAGAGCTTTTCGAATCGTAGTCGTTAATGAACAGGGGATCGTGGTGTGGATACAAACAAGGTAACTAATGCAGAATCAATAGGTATCCGTTACCAAGGCTCTTCCTTAAAGCCCAGAACGGCGAAAGATGTCAGTTGTATCAGCCTTGGAAGTAGGAAAATACAAGCTATCCGTACAATTCGGTATAAGGGGCAAGAAAATGGTAAATCTGTATTTATCTTCCCCGCTGGCAAATATAGTGTCAGCATACAGCAGTAGCTTTGCAAATAGTTGATGCCTTTTTAACACCGTAAATAATCTTAATAGAATCGCCTATTTCTTTACAAAATTTTCTGTATCAAACTGGATTGTCGGTTCGATTTCTTTGCTAATTTTTTTAAAATTTACCGGACATACCTTTAATTTCAGTTGAAATTTCAGCAGAATATTTATTTCTTGTTGTTTTAATGAATGTATAGCTAACTTTATTTTTTGTGTCTACATAAATAACTGATAAATACATGATCGTTATTATCTTTTTTATTGAAAATAGGTGCTAATTCGTTTTTACTGTTAAAATACGGTTGATATATATCAATAAGCTACCGATGTTAACGTTATATTTTCTTGAAATTGCATCTGTAATTGTTGATTAACTAACTAAATGACAAAAAAACAGATGAACAAACGAAAAATTGCTTTTTTAGCAGCGAGTTTATTCTTTTCTACGGGTTTGTTTGCGCAAACGCAACTGAAAGGTAGAGTTGTCGATGAAAATGGGACACCAATCCCTGGCGTAACAGTCACGTTGGCTGATGGTACGGCCACGCAAACCGGGGCAAACGGAGACTTTGCAATAACCTATCAGCAGGCAGGCTTGCTTAACGTGACCGCGATAGGTTACAGCAGAAAACAAATTGATTTATCCAACCAAACGAACGTAGAGATTACCTTGAATGCCGATGGAAACAACCTTGATGAAGTCGTTGTAACAGCAATGGGCATTTCGAGAGAGAAAAAATCATTAGGATACACGATTCAGGATGTGAAAGCAGATGAGTTAACGAAAGGTGGTCAGTTAAGTGTGACCGGCTCCCTGTCAGGGAAAGTGGCCGGAGTGCAGATCAACCAATTTGGAGGCACCGTAGGTGCTTCTTCAAGAATTTCCATTCGGGGAAATTCTTCAATCAACGCCGATCAGCAACCGCTTATCGTAGTAGATGGTGTACCTATCGCTAATAATACCCAACGATCGGGAGATAACACCTACAGTGGTGTCGATTATGGATCTGGAATCAATGACATTAACCCCGAAGACATAGAAAATATCACCGTTTTGAAGGGAGGCTCAGCGGCATTGTATGGTATGCGAGCGGGTAATGGCGTGATCTTGATTACCACAAAGTCGGGAAAAAGGGGCGCTAAAGGCGTCAAGTTAGCTTACGATGGAAACCTTACCATCGATCAGGTATCCACGTTGCCCAAATACCAAAATCTATACGGACAAGGTTATAACGGCAGCGAGTTTTTTTTCAATCGCGATGGCAATGGCATGTCCTACCAAGATTACGCGCAGACCAAATCGTTCACCTACGTAGATGGTACCGGTAGCGGTGGTGGCGTATTTGATGGTTACGACGAATCATGGGGACCACGTTTAGATGCCGGACTAAAGCTTGCCCAATTCGATAGTCCGATTGTAAACGGGGTGCGGCAGGCAACGGATTGGATTTCGCATCCCGATAACGTGCGCGATTTCTTTCAGCTGGGCAGGTCCATGAACCACAACCTTTCCCTTACTGCCCTGACAGACAAGTCGAGCACACGGGCCTCACTGTCGTTTCGTGATCAAGTGGGAACCGTGCCAAACACGGATCAAAAACGTTATGGTGTACAATTGAACACCAACATGACGCTTTCGGAAAAGTTCTCCTATGATTTGGTAACGAGTTACACGCGTACAGAGAGTGATAATTTATTGAATCAGGGTTACGATGGAAATAACCCTATGAACGGTTTTATCTGGTTCGGTCGGCAGGTTAACAATGCAAGTCTGCAGAGCAACTGGGCTGAACGTAATATGCAAGGTGATTACACGTACTATAATTGGAACACCAACTACCACGTGAACCCTTATTTTAATGTCTATGAAAATACAAATAGTTATCAGCGCGATCGTTTCTTTGGAAAGAGTTCCCTCTTTTATCAACCAACCAGTTACCTAAAATTTGAAGGTCGTGCTGGTTTGGATTATTATAATGCGAAAGCCTTTCAACGTAACTATTTTAATAGCGCTTTTCCCAACGGCGGCTTCCGGAATGATAAAACAGACAATGCTGAGCTTAACCTAGACTTTATAGCTTCCTTCAACAAGCAATTCGGCGATTTTAATTTGGTGGCTTTGGCTGGAGCTAATTACCGCAATGTCAAATGGGATAATTCGGTATTGGGCGCAGATGCGCTGACCGTAATGGGAGTGTATACCATAGCCAATAAGTCTGGCGATGCTATTGCCACAATGGATCATAGCCATATCCGTTCCAACTCGGTCTACGGATCGACTTCTTTAGGCTGGAGAGATCAACTTTACCTCGATGTAACGGCACGGAATGATTGGAGTTCGACAATAAAGGATGACTTCTTCTACCCATCGGCAAGCCTAAGCTGGTTGCCAACTAGCACATTTGAAAGTTTAAAAGGCGATGCGCTAAGCTTTTGGAAATTGCGAGCTAGTATTGCGGAAATTGGCGCTGCTACCACGGCTTACCGTAACCGAGCATATTTCTATGCACAGCCGCAGTCGTTCAAAGGTGTGGCACAACTCTACAGAACGATGACCTATCCCAACGAAGGTTTGCGTCCAGAAAGTATCCGCACTTGGGAGGTGGGAACAGAAATAGGCTTGTTCAATGATCGCATACATGCCGACATCGTGTACTACTATAAAAACACACAGGATCAAATCATGAACGTAACCACATCAAATGTGGTAGGTTTTAACTCCATGTTGCTCAATGCTGGCGAGATCGAAAATAAAGGCCTCGAGGTTCAATTGCGTGGCGATATCATCAAAAAAGAAAACGGCTTCAATTGGTCAACGATGATCAACTATGCAAAAGATAACAGTAAAATCATAGACCTCTATCCGGAACTGGATTTAGATACTTACCAAATAGGTTGGACTTGGGGTATTGCTAACCAAGCGAAGAAAGGTGAACGTTGGGGCGCCTTAATTGGGCCAGGCTACGACCGCGTGGAAGAGGGCGACTTGAAGGGCGCCATCAAAGTCAATAACAGGGGGCTCGTTGTGAATAAAAACGCACAAAACATCGGTAACGTGACACCGGATTTCTTAGCAAGTTGGCGAAACGATTTCCATTACCGGGATTTTGCCTTCGGCTTTCTATTGGATTTGCGTGTAGGGGGCGATATTTGGTCGCAAACCATGAACCACAGTTATGTGGCCGGTGTGGCAGAAATCACAGCAGCGAATGGTGTTCGTGAACGCGCAATTCTTGCCGGTCGCGATGTGATGCCCGAGGAGCGTTTTGCCATGCAAGATGCCAACGGAAATTGGGTAGAAAACACGATCGAGACTGATGCGCAAACTTGGTATGAAAGCGGCGGTGTTGCCGAAATGTATGTATTCGATGGTTCGTTCCTGAAGTTACGCGAAGCGTATCTGACATATAACGTGCCGACGAGGTATTTGCAACGTGTCAAAGGGATCAGTCGCGTTAACCTTTCGTTGATTGGTTCAAACCTCGCGTTGTTATGGACGCATAAATCCAATACGATGCGTTTGGACCCGGAAACCGGAGGAGTGTCGAGCGATAGCCGAGGCGTTGGGTTTGAACAGGCTTCTGTGCCTACGTCAAGAAGTTTTGGTTTAAAGTTAGGCGTTACATTTTAGAAATGAAAAGTTTACAAATCATGAAAATTACACTAAATAAAGTTACTATAATAAGCTGTTTAGCGGGTAGTTTGCTGTTCGCAAATTGTACCAAGTCTTTTGAGAAAGTTAATACCGATCCCGATGCACTACCGGAAGCACCCGTGGCTAACTTACTAGCAAACGTTTTGAGAAATACGGGCGAATCTTTTGGGGGCGATATCGACGGTTACGGCACTTTTTCAGGATATATTGTCAAGATCCAGTATCTGGATTATATGTCGGGACTTATACCGACCAACAATACCTTTGGTAATCGCTGGGCCGCATGCTACTACAACAATACGCAGTTAAAGGTGCTTCTGGCACAAACGGAAGACATCGCCGAGGGCCATAAAAATATTCGTTTTGTGGCTCAAATCTGGCAAAATTACATGTGGTCTTATTTGACCGATGGTTGGCGGAACGTACCTTTTAGCGAGGCTTTAAAGGGCAGTGAGGATGAAGGAAGCATATTAAAAGCGAAATACGATAGGCAGGAGGATATCTATCCAGCGATTTTGCAGGATTTAAAACGGATTGCCGACGAAATGGCTGCAGGTGTCGGAAACGATGATTTTAGCGTTGGCGATTTTATCTACGGAGGCGATATCCATAAGTGGCGGAAATTCTGTAATGCATTACGTTTACGCATTGCTATGCGTATTTCCGGTGTAGCACCCGATTTGGCTAAAACAACGATTGAAGAAATCTGTGCAGATCCGTCGCGCTATCCGGTGTTACAAACCAATGCCGAAAATTGCTATTTGACTTATCCGGGGGCTGCTCCATATTTTGAACCGTGGTATAATACGGGGTATGTGGACAAACGGGTCGATAACTTTGGGATGGCGGACATCTTTGTCGACCATTTAAAGGAAATGGAAGACCCTCGGTTGGCTAAAGTAGCAAACGTCGCTGCGGACGGTGAGTATAGAGGTTTCCAAAATGGTGCGGCCTCTACACCGCCTAACTTGGCAAACATCTCGTTCATTGGTGATAAATATATGAACGATGCGATTGGCTTCACACCATTTTACAAGTCCTGTGAAACCTTTTATATCCTTGCAGAAGCTGCACTTTTAGGATACAACGTGGGTATGACAGCGGAAGAGGCTTATGAGCAGGCAGTGCGTCTTTCCATGGAAGATAACCAGATTACCGGAAGTGCAGTAGATGCTTATCTAGCTGGAGCAGGACGATGGGACGGAACAAAAGAGCGTGTCTGGTGGGATATGTGGGTGGCCTTGTTCAAAGAAAATTTTGAAGCATGGAACCTGTATCGCCGAACAGGCATTCCGTCCACAAACTACCCCTCATTAAATTCGGTCTATGGTGATGCGCACAACGATCAACCATTTCGTTTGCCGTATCCCAACAATGAATTTTTGTACAATACGCAACATGTCAACAGCGCTGCTGCAAACGTAACTGATTACGTTTGGGGAGAGCAAATGTGGTGGGACCAACGTACCGGCGTTTACTAGGTCGTCATTCTACAGCAGATGTGTATGGCCGTCACTCATTCCAAGCACAATTCCGGCATGTGAGAAATTTGGGGAAAATACACCCATCGGACGCCCCGCCGAACCCGCAGAAATGGCCCCGATATAGGTGTTTTTAGCATCCGATGCAGCGTCATACGTAGCGGGCGCTACAATTCCAGCTACAGGCGGACGGGCTACAATTTAATAGAATCCTGAACTTTTGAAATAGGGTTAATTGCGATTAACCCTATTTTGCTTACTATCCATATCAGATCAACATGTTATTTAGGGTATATTGAAAACGTTTTCGTGAATAAATAAACGATTTTTTTAAGATGCCGCTTTTTTATTTCATAATTTGGATCCAAAGCGATGTCGCAGTCCTGTAATAATGAATCGATTGCTTGCTATTTTAGCCAAAGAGATCAACCTTACTAGGCGGCACACTTATCATTTATTGCAAGGGATATCATTTCTCTTTGCCGCCAAAGCGGTATTCTTGCTTGTCTGAGCCTACGCAGTTAATTGAGTTGGCTCCCATGCGGAAAAGAGGGTTGATAAACAAGCCTACAGACGGTTTTGAGCGATCATGATGCTGTGATCCGCACTTTTTCCGATTTTTGATAACAAACAACTACTAATGATGCGGAACCCACTCTATCTTTTTATTGCCTTATTCCAGATCCTAATGACCTCCGTTCACGGACAGCCGACGGAAAAAATAATGTTGTCCGGTCAAAGCAGAGCGGATGCCAAGATGTGGGATTTCTACTGCACGGCTGGGCGGCAAAGTGGTTATTGGACCAAAATACCCGTTCCATCGTGTTGGGAACAAGAAGGCTTTGGTACATACAACTATGGACACGATAAGGGCAAGGCTTCGGAGGAGGGGCGGTACAAGACCTCTTTTGAATTGCCCGCTAGTTGGAAAGATAAACGGATCTATATCGTTTTTGATGGCGCGATGACAGACACCAAAATTGAAGTCAACGGCAAGCAGGCCGGTGATATCCACCAAGGCGCCTTTTATAGATTCAAGCGAGAAATAACCGACTTGGTTAGTTTCAAAAAGAGTAATCAGTTGGCTGTAGACGTCAGCAAAATGTCCGCCAATTCAAGTGTAAATAGTGCGGAGCGTGACGCTGACTTTTGGATTTTTGGCGGTATTTACAGACCTGTATATATAGAAGCGTTACCTAAATCACATATCGTATACAGCGGTATAGATGCCAAGGCAGACGGTAAAATAAGCGTCGAGGTCATATTGGAACAGGAATTGGATAAGGCCAATGTACAGGTTGACATTGTTGATATACGGACTGGGGAAAAAATGAAGACTTTTATGTCCGCGGTAGCATCCCCGACGAAACGGCTGCTCGCTGATGCGTCGATAGAAACCATACAACCTTGGTCCAGTGAGGCGCCCAATTTGTATAAGGCTGTCATCACCTTGATGCAAAACGGAAAGCCGCTGCATCAAATTACCGAGCGGTTTGGGTTCCGTACAATAGAGGTGCGGGAGCGGGATGGCGTCTATATCAACGGTAAAAGGATGCGCTTCAAGGGCGTGAATCGTCACTGCTTCTGGCCGACAACCGGACGTACCGTAAGTCGTGAACAGAGCTTACAGGATGTTCGCCTGATCAAGGAGATGAACATGAATGCAGTGCGCATGTCGCACTACCCTCCTGATAAACATTTTTTGGAACTGTGCGACTCCTTGGGTTTGTATGTCATTAATGAGCTATGCGCCTGGCAGAAGCCGCCTTACGATACCAAAGTCGGGACTGCACTGGTCAAAGAGATGGTGACACGTGACATCAACCATCCATCCATTATTTTTTGGGCTAACGGCAATGAGGGAGGCTTTAATCTTGAGCTAGATCCAATTTTTGGTGCGCTGGATATCCAAAAACGAACCGTAATACACCCATTTGGCTTGTTTGGGGGAATCAATACGGTTCATTATATATCCTACCATAGTGGTATAAAAAATATGTTCAATGGCCGCGATATCTTTATGCCTACTGAACTGATCCATGGCTTGTACGATGGCGGGCACGGAGCCGGGCTAGACGATTTTTGGAACCTCATGCGATCGAACCCCCTATCAGCGGGCATGTTTTTGTGGGACTTTGCCGATCAAGGTATCGTGCGAACAGATAGAAACAACAGCATAGATACCGACCGGGATCACGGGGCGGATGGGATTGTTGGTCCATTCAGGGAAAAGGAAGGAAGTTTCTATACCATCAAAGAAATTTGGTCGCCGATCCACATCGAAAAAAAATATATCACCGCGAGCTGGGATGGCTCATTTTTGATCGAAAACAGATACGACTTTACCAATACGGACGCTTGTCAGTTCGCCTACACATTTAAGAAATTCTCAGGCCTGAACGAAGAGCCGAAATCCGTGGATGGTGCAATAGCATCGCCCGACATACAACCCGGATCAAATGGTTTGTTGCAGCTGCAACGACCTGAAAACTGGAAGGACTATGATATGCTTTATGTGACCGCCAAGGATCCATTCGGAGAAGAGCTTTTTACTTGGAGTTACGAGATAAGTTCGCCGGCCGCTTTCGTCCGCCAGATCCTGAACCAAGACTCGCCCAATGTCGATCAAGTCCATCTGACAGAACTCGACTCTTTATTCCATATAAAGACGGAGAAGGCGACGGTATCTATCAATAAGTCGACGGGGTTGCTGGAAGCGATCCAAACCAAAATGGGGGCAGTACCGTTGTCCAACGGTCCTTTGCTCATAACGGATGAATCCATCGAATGTCAGAGCGTCACCTCTTTTGTAACGGATACCATGGTGCGTATCGAGGCCCGTTATGGGTATCAACGCGGCGGAACTGCGTATCGTTTTTCCTGGACAATGAAAGGAGATGGTATCCTACAGCTGGACTACGACTATCGACCGCGCGACCGTATGGAAATGGCTGGTGTCACTTTTAGCTTTCCGGAAAAACCTGTAGAAGGTGCGACTTTGTTGGCGAACGGGCCATACCGCGTTTACAATAACCGAATGAAAGGCGGACGCATTGATGTATGGCATAAGCTTTATAATGACGCCATTACGGGAGAGGACTGGAACTATCCTGAGTTCAAAGGATACTATTCCCTTTTTTATGGTATGAGGTTGCATACCGATGTTCCGTTTGAGGTCTACAGCACCTCGGAAGACCTTAACCTCCATCTGTTTACACCCACCGCACAAAAATTTTATGATAGCCAACGTAACTATACGTTCCCGAAATATCCAAAAGGTGATATCTCTTTTATGGACGCAATACCATCGGTTGGTACGAAATTTTCCGACGCAAAGGAAATGGGGCCACAATCACAAGTACACACCTTTAAGACATTCAGTGGAACACCGAATATGGTCAATCGTCTGTACTTTAAATTTCTATAGATTAGTTTAAATCAATGTATGAAGCTCATAAAAATACGTTCGAAAGACGGCTTATAACTCCATATGAACAAATCGACTTAACGTTCTCGCCCGGATGTAGCAGATGTTACAGCGGTGGGAGGGTACGCCATAACCTTACATCAAACTCCTACAAGAAACGCACTATCTTTTTAAAAAGCCTTTAAAAAGATGGTGCGTTTGGACAAACTTGATTTCTTGATGTATGCCTTCTTGCTCATCAAACATATCACTTTTTAGATGATGTTTTTACGCAGTTTGGGACTGTTTTTCCATCTTTCTTTTTGGTTCCTTCTTTTTTATATCCCGACCAACAAGGATCTTTTTCTTTTTTTTCTGCCATAACTTTGTGTTTTTATAAATATAGGAGGCAATTTCTACTACTTAGTTTTGTCGATAATAAAGCAAATTTTTCATTATACACTTCCTCCTCTTTAAACAATCATTAGATACGTTTGGTTCTTTAACCTGCTACAAATGTGACGTGAATGAGATCGCTGAACAGGCTACTCTTTCAAGGTGGAAGCTATTTCTTCAGGTGTTGGCTGCCGTAGCAGCTCAATCTCGGCAGCTGTCCACGCTATGTAGCCGCGCTCTTCAAAAGCCTTTAACCACCCTTCCATAGGCCATTTACCCCACTTATTGTAAAAATAATCGGCGTTGTGTAAAATGTCGACGATATGATTCAATGGCGGAGCATAACTGGGATGGTACTGATGAAATGCAGTAGCATTTATTGTTAGGATATCAATACCCTGTTCGCGTGCCGCGAAAGCAAAGTCGGTATCTTCCGCGCCATAGCCGGAAAACCGCTCGTCAAATCCGCCAATTTTGGTAAATGTTTGCTTTGTACACCCAAAATTTAAGGTCCAAAAAAGCTCATGGGTAAATTGATCGAAACGGGAGCGAACGGGATCTGGCTGGCTATTTTCGATGAGGTTGCCAGAGAGGTCTAGGGATGAGGTCTGCTCGCGAGACAGGTAGCGTACTCGTCCGCTCACTAAATAATCCTCGCCAGCGAAAGCGACCATATATTCTTCAAACAGCGTAGCTGACGGGATACAATCTACATCCAAGAAAATGTTTCTTTCCGTGTGCGAATGCCTCATCGCATAGTTTCTTGCAGCGGCAAGATTTAAGCCAAGATCGCTTTGCTGGCATAGCTGTCGCACCGTGTATGGCAGATTAGGAAGTTCCTTTATCGGTTCGTTCATATGCACGATGATAACTTCTGTCGGAAGTACGGTGTTCATCGCGACCGCAAGCAGCTGATTACGCAATGCCTGTTCGCGTCCATGCACGATGGTAAGCAAGGTAAAAGGTTCACGCATAGGTATATGTGATGGTGTTCGTTGTTGTTGGCGGCGTTGTAAAAAACGATGCATAAACTTGCCGTAGCCGATTTGCAATTTTAGACAGCGCGCGGTTATCCATGATGGACGACCAACGGCCGGTATCCAGCCCGCGGGCTTGATGGATGATATCGTTCCAATCTGTCCGGAAGAGCTGCTCTTCGCGAATGACTAATGCGAGCTGTAGACGCTCCAAATGTTCGGCCTTCACGTTTTGTTCGTTAAAAGGGCGGGAGGCTGGAATGCAAACCATACGCTTGCGTAACGACGCCATTTCCATAACAGTATTGTGCCCCGCATTGCAAAAAATAATGGCAGATTGCTGAATAATCGCTAGTGGATCAGCTACATGGCCATGCACAACGAGGTTATCATAACTGTCGGCAATGTCAAGGTTTCCCAAGATATGGAGTGTGAAATGGTCTGGAAGCTGCCTGCGCAATTCGTTCACCCATTTTGCATCGAAGCTGGTGCCTCCTTTTCCGATTAACAATGCCAACTGATTTTCGTTTTCCACGGTGGGAGCAGCAACATCGCAGAATCGGGAAAAACCACCACTGTATAAGGTCTTTTCATCATACCGACCTTCTTCCAGCGCAGCACTCATGGATTTTGCATAGGGGGCAATGATACAAGCCGCGCTCTCATAGGTCAATTGATGTGGAAGATCTTCTCGTTGACCATGCTGCCGTATAACAACAGTGGGGATGCCGCATAGGCGCGCTAACTGCGCCACTTCGCAAGATACATCAACGATGCATAGCGTATGCGGTTCCCGTTGAAAGTGGTCCACGATCATATGGTTTCTATTTAGTAAGCCTGCCACATTTAGCGGTGAATAATGCAGGTGGCTAAGCGACTCCGTTCGCTGATAGCGATCGCTTTCTGTCGGTAAGTCGGCGGGTAGTTCGATCAGGTTTACCGATTCAGGTATCTCATCTGCATAGGCAGATAAACCTGTTCCTAAAAAGGTGATGGTACAATCGTCATGTGCTAACAATTCTTTGGCAATAGCAATTGCGCGCGTAATGTGGCCGGCACCGTGATGATGCACATAGTAGCTGAAACTATATGGCATATCGAAAGAAGTTTTTATGTATTACTTCCGAAAAAAGGTGTTCATATTGTTCGACCATGGCGATCCTACAGAGGTGGGCCGTTGCATGTGTTCTACAGTTTTCCCGATCTAGTTTGCTCGCCAACTGAATGCATCGCGCAATCTCTTCCGGATCGCAAGATTTGGTTAGCACACCCGTTTGTTGGTTGAGAATGCTTGGTAACGCACCACGCGCAATACCGGCAACCGGTGTGCCGCAGGCAAGACTTTCTGCAACAACCAAACCAAACGGCTCATCCCAGCAAGGCGTGATGATGCTGACCTCCGCATGCCCAATCAACGTGTTTAACTCTGCATGTGTGCAGTGCGAAACCCATTCCGCATGATCATCCAGCAAAGGTTCGACAAACGTTTCAAAATAGTGCCTGTCGGCAACGGAACCAGCCAGTTTGATCTTCTTTCCAGCTATCTTTGCCGCTTGGATAGCAAGATGGGTCCCTTTATCCGGATGGATTCGACCGAACCAGAGCACATATTCTTTCGCATTGCTAGGCTGAAACGTCCACTCATCTAAATCTATGCCGTTGTTAATCACCGAGCAATCGTTGACGTAGGGTTTCCAAGCATCTGCATTGGGCTTTGAAACCGAAACATAGGTAACATTTCCTACTTTTTGCTCTTTGGCGGTAGCACGTTTCATCTCGAAAATAGGAGGGGTGTGCAGTACGGTGACCATCGGTGTCTTGCATATGGACGACATTGTTATCGGAACGTAGTTCAAACTATTGTTGAACAAGATATCGAACCCCATCATGTCGATATCCTGCATGAGTTCCAAATAAGCGTGATGTGTAGAAATAAAATCCTCGCTCATCTCGTGCGATCGAAATCTACTGAGGGTTTCGCGATCGTAGTCCATATCACTCATGATCGGATACACATTTAATGCGGGATCAGACAACTCGCTGGCAAACAGGGTAACTTCATGACCACGCGCTATCAAAAGCTTGGTGATATCATGTGTGAAAGCCTCCAGACCACCCATAAACGGTTTGCGAATGGGGTGTTTTAAATGTGCTATAATGCCTATTTTCATATTTCCTTTATTTCAGAACGTTACTATAACTGCCCTACACCCGTATAGTTCTATTGTGCGTACCAGCTATTTTTGCATGAATCAACCTTTGCGTACAAATAGCAGCTCATTGTATTTAAACCGATTGACCCACGATCGCTAATAATAAACTGTCTCTGAACGAATTCCTGCATATGGATTACCGTTACAACATTTCGTGTAATTGAATTCGCCGCTAACAAATTTTCGGTAGCGTAACACAATCAGGTATTAGATGCAACGATAGAAAATAAATACGTGCCTGAATAATTCTTTGCCTAAACCCCAAACTGGTTATGTTTGTGTGGGGCGTAAAGATTAACCCGTTTTTTGGCAAAAACAAAAAAAACCTGTTCGTAAAACCTTATGCCCATTACCGCTGTTTGCACACATGAATAAATATGTTAAAGTGACGGGCTATAGTCCGATCATTAAAAACGTAAAATTGATCATTTATAACGCTCGAATCAGCTATGAACAAAAAAAAATATGCACTACTGAATGGTATTGGTTTCGTACTAATGGTCATCGTGAATTACCTCTCAAATACAGGTATATTTGGGGGAAACACGATGAAGACGGTTTCTGACACTTACTTCACCCATTTTACACCCGCGGGGTATGCATTTTCCATTTGGGGCATCATCTATTTGGGTCTGTTGGCCTTTGTGCTATACACAGGATTACCTCTGCTAAGCAACAGGATAGCAAAGCCTGTAATAGGAAAAATTGGTTGGCTCTTCTGCATATCCTGCCTGGCGAATATGCTATGGATCGTGTCTTGGCTAAGTCATTACACGTTACTAAGTGTGGGACTGATGGTTGTTTTGTTACTCACGCTATTGGTTCTTGTCAAGAGACTAGAGCTAAATATCGTTGCGCGGAAATGGAAGGACTATCTTTTCATCGCACTTCCATTCTCGCTTTATACGGGCTGGATATCGGTAGCCATCATTGCCAACGTTGCGTCACTTCTCGTTAAGAATGGTTGGGAAGGTTTCGGGCTTTCCGCAATGCAGTGGACGGTGATGATGATAGGCGTTGCCGGCATCGTAAACCTCTATATGGTTCTGAGAAGGAACATGCGTGCGTTTGGCGTTGTCGGCATATGGGCCTTGTTGGCGATTGCTGCCAACCAAAACAGCAATGGCTCCACCATCATTTACGCTTGTTATGCCATGTCTGGGATTCTATCCATAGCCATACTGTTTAATTTTTTTAAGTCTTATAAACAGAAGATATCCTGATGAAGATAAAGAGGTGATATGCGCGTACATAATGAAATCGATCTAAACAAATCTCACAAACTTACGTTACATAAATAAAGGATATAACATGGCAGGAACAACATTCAACACCATCAATCCGTATACGGAACAAGTGTTGCAGTCTTACGAAATAAACGCTACCGAAGAAATCAAAGAGCGGATAGATGCAGCAGATAAAGTTTTTCACGAGTCGTGGAAACTGCTATCGGTCGCAGATAGGGTTCCATACCTGTCGCGTGCCGCCGACCTGATGGAAGAACAAAAGACATCATTAGCGGAGCTTGCCGCAAGGGAGATGGGCAAACCGGTAACACTAGGTGAGGGGGAGGTGGATTACTGTATCGCTATTCTCCGCTATTACGCGCGCTACGCTACCAAATACCTTAGCGATAGGCCGATTGAGGAAGTGGAACATGGTACGGCATTGGTAAGCTATGAGCCAACAGGGGTTATCCTGTCTATCCAGCCTTGGAATTTTCCATTCTCGCAGCTTGTTCGATTAGCAGCACCCAATTTGGTGGCAGGAAACGCCATTATCGTTAAACCTGCTAAATCCACTTTCGGATGCGGCATGGCTATTCAAAAGATCTTTGACGAAGCGGGCTTTCCTCAACATCTATACAGCACTTTCTCCTTCGACAACGAAAACATCGAGGAATTGATCGCTGATAAACGGATAAAAGGCGTCGCGCTGACCGGCAGCGACGCAGCGGGAGCAAAGGTCGCGGCGATTGCCGGTAAATATGTTAAGAAAACAGTGATGGAACTTGGAGGTTCCGATCCGTTTTTGGTGCTCGAAAACGCAGATATCGACAAAGCAGTGAAGGGTGCAATATTGGGGCGCTTTGCGAATGCGGGCCAAGTCTGCACATCCTCAAAACGACTTATCGTAGTGGATGCTGTGCATGACGAATTCGTCGCTAAATTAAAGGCAGCCATAACAGATATCAAAGTAGGTGACCCTTTGGATAGCAATGTGGATATGGGGCCAATGAGTTCGGAAAAGCAGCTTGAAACCGTTCTAGAACAGGTAAATAATAGTGTGGACAACGGAGCGACCTTGGAAATAGGCGGCCGCCGAATGGATAGAAAGGGCTACTTTATCGAGCCGACCTTATTGACAAACGTGCAGAAAGGCCAAGCGGCTTATGACGACGAAATATTCGGTCCCGTCGCTGCCGTAATTCGTGCAAAGGATCAAGATGAGGCCATAGCGATAGCAAACGATTCGCCCTACGGTCTTGGTGGAACAATCTTCTCTGAAGATGTAGAAGAAGCGAAGGCGGTAGCAAAGAGGATAGAAACAGGTATGGTATTTATCAATAGACCGACGACATCATCACCTGCGCTACCTTTTGGAGGAGTCAAAAACTCGGGCTATGGAAAAGAGCTCTCATGGATTGCGTTAACGGAGTTCGTCAATCGAAAACTTATCCGCATAACGGAAATCGATGCACCTTATTAAGAGGAGCCTATTTATCCAACAGGAGATAAAGCAGGATGATAAGCCTGCCCAGTAGGTAGATGCCTGCAGGAACAAGCAAGAACCAGATCAGGTTATGTTTTTGTCTCTTGTTCATTTTTCAATACGGGTTGAGTCTACCAAGAACGTTGTTTCGCACGAATCGTTTTCTGCACGTTACCTGCAGCAACACGTTAAAACATCCGATCTGCGAACATGTTAAGAAAGCCGTTCGGATATTTATTTTTGAACTTTTTTTTGTTGTTACCGTTCGTTGGAAGATATAATGGATAATAACAGTGTCTAATTTTTATAGAAGTTATGGGAACGAAAGTAGAAAATGAAACCAACGGTATTCGCGAAACGGAAAAGAAACGCGAAGGAAAGACCTACAGAGAGTTAGGATCAGTGGTAGAAAAGACGGAAAAGACAAAGGATGGAGATGCTGAAGCAGGAGTGGATCCGCAGGCCGAACAATTGAACACGATGCCAAACGATCCGACCGACAGGCCAAAGGAAAAAAAAACCAAGAAGTAGACAAATGAAAGACAGGGTGCCATCATGAAAAAGGATGTCACCCTGCTTTTTTATTGTTAAATCGTACGTCCACGAAACTATCTCGCTCGTGTGGCGTTCTTTGCAAAATCTCAAACGAAGGATTACAACATGAAGAAGAAAACATCGACACCCCAAGGAGCAAAAGAACAAGATCTAGCTAAATGCACAACGGATGGATCCGATAACGTCATGACCACAGATCAAGGCGTGAAAATCAATAATGATGCAGATTCCCTGAAGGCTGGCGAGCGTGGTGCCAGCCTGTTGGAAGACTTTATTCTGCGTGAGAAGATTACGCATTTTGACCATGAGCGTATCCCCGAACGTATTGTACATGCTCGCGGGAGCGCTGCACATGGGTATTTCGAGCTTTACGAAGACCTCAGTAATCTTTCGCGCGCAGGAATATTTACGAAAGTAGGCGTCCGAACACCCGTATTTGTTCGATTTTCGACCGTCGCGGGAAGCAAGGGCTCCGCAGATTTAGCACGCGATATTCGGGGATTTGCAGTAAAATTCTATACCGAGGAAGGTATCTTTGATCTCGTAGGAAATAACACGCCTGTCTTCTTCATTCAGGATGCGATGAAGTTTCCGGATCTGATCCATTCGGTGAAACCCGAACCCGATAATGAAATTCCACAGGCAGCATCTGCACACGATACGTTTTATGATTTTGTTTCGCTCGCTACAGAGACGTTGCACAACCACATGTGGGCCATGAGCGATCGCGCTATACCGCGCAGCCTTCGTATGATGGAAGGTTTTGGAATACATACATTTAGGTTGATTAATGACGCCGGTAAATCCCATTTCGTTCGGTTCCATTGGAAACCTGCGTTGGGTGTGCATTCGGTAACTTGGGATGAGGCGCTGAAGATTAATGGTGCTGATCCGGATTTCCATCGCCGCGATTTATGGGACGCTATAGAACAGGGGATTTTCCCGTCATGGGAATTAGGGTTGCAAATCATAGCGGAAGAAGACGAGCATAAGTTCGAGTTTGATCTATTGGATGCAACAAAGCTGATTCCTGAGGAGCTGGTTCCCGTTCGTCTTGTTGGAAAAATGACATTGGATCGCAACCCGGACAATTTCTTTGCCGAAACAGAACAGGTCGCCTTTCATCCTGGTCATATTGTGCCGGGAATCGACTTCACAAACGATCCGTTGCTTCAAGGTCGCTTATTCTCGTATACCGACACCCAGTTGTCTCGATTGGGAAGTCCTAATTTCCATGAAATACCCATCAATCGATCCGTTTCACCGGTGCATAATAATCAACGCGATGCCCAGATGCGAACCACGATAAACAAGGGAAAAGTGGCCTATCACCCAAATACAATGGGGGGAGGCTGTCCTTTTCTTGCTAAGGCCGCCGAAGGTGGATTTACCAGTTATGAGGAAAGGATCGACGGCAAGAAGATTCGTGGTCGTTCGGAAAGCTTTAGTGATCACTTTTCACAACCGGCTCTATTGTATCGCAGCCTAGCAAAATGGGAGCAGGAGCATGTCATTAGTGCCTATTCTTTTGAGTTGGGAAAATGCTTGATCAACGCAATCAAATCACGCATGCTGTACCTTTTGGATCAAATTGACCACAGCCTAGCTTCGCGTGTTGCCGAAAATATTGGTCTGCCTATTCCAAAAGAGGTTGAGGGGCCGATCAATCGCAATATCGGCGCAGATGCAGACCCAAATTCGCAGCAACCGGGAAAAGCAAAACATTACCTAGAATCTTCGGCAGCGTTAAGTCAAGATATCAAGAAACCCACACCGATCGAGGGTCGGCAAGTGGCGGCTTTGGTAGACAACGGATTTGATATGGATACCTTTTCGGCTATCGAGGCTGCCTTGAAAGCCGAAGGAGCCCTCGTTAAGATTGTCTCTCCAAGCGGTGGCAACATTACATGCAATAAAGGCATGAAACATAAGGTGGATGCGCCATTGTCGACAACAGAAAGTGTTTTTTATGACGCTGTATTTGTGCCATGCGGGCAGTCGAGTGTAGATAGCTTACAGGAGAACGGCAAAGCCTTAAAATTTATTAACGAAGCTGTAAAGCACTGCAAAGCCATTGCATTCGCTGGGAAAGCACTGGCGCTGCGTGACCGTACCGCAGCCAAAGATTTCCCGTCGGATAAAGCTATTTTTTCGGACGCTGATCCGAAGAAATTCGTCGATGCCATTGCGCTGCATCGAAATTGGGAAAGAGAGCCGCAGACGTCCCATATCGCCGTATAGGCTGCAACGAACTTATCGCAAGGTGAGGCTTCAACTTTTAGAGGCCCACCTTGTGGTATTTTTTCTTATAGCGAAACCGTATTTATCGCTATAACGAGAATTTATCCCGAAAATTTCCTTATTAACCCATCTTCCAGCAGATCAGCACTTACAGATAAAACATTTCGTACCTCATTCGATCGCGTAGGAAAACCATTATTTTATTACGGCGTTCTTCTAACGAGCATACCTTAAACGCAGATACAAACTGAAAAAGCAAAATTATTCACCCATAAACATAAAAAAAGATGAAAGCAGCAGTATTTCATAAACCCGGCCACATCAGTGTAGACAACGTAGAAGATCCTAAACTTTTAGATGCGCGTGATGTTATTCTAAAAGTTACGTCTACCGCCATTTGCGGCTCAGATTTACACATTTTGAACGGTGCTGTACCGCAGAAGAATGAGCTTATCATGGGGCATGAGTTCATGGGAATTGTGGAAGAAGTGGGCGCGGAAATTACGAATTTAAAAAAGGGTGATCGCGTTGTTGTCCCCTTTCCTATATCCTGTGGAACCTGTTTTTTCTGTACGCATGAAGCCTCTCCTGCGTGCGAAAATTCAAATTATAAGCATTACGGTCCAAACGGAGATATGTTAGACGAAAAGGGTGCGGCACTATTCGGTTACACCGATCTATATGGCGGTTATTCCGGCGGGCAAGCAGAGTATGTCCGCGTCCCTTATGCAGATATCAGTCCGCGTATTGTCCCTGAACACCTCACGGACGAGCAGGCTCTATTTCTGACGGATATATTTCCGACGGGTTGGTCGGCGATCGATTGGGCGCAGCTGAAAGGCGGCGAGGTCGTCGCAATTTTCGGTTCGGGTCCCGTTGGCCTTATGGCACAGAAAGCAGCTTGGCTCAACGGAGCCGGTCGCGTCATCGCCATTGACCCATTGGATTATCGCCTTGAGAAAGCAAAAGCCGTTAATAACGTGGACATATTGAATCCCAACAAAGTCGATGTCATCGAAGCTATCCGGGAAATGACAAGAGGGCGGGGAGCAGACGTGTGCGTCGATGCAGTTGGGTTTGAGCCCGAACGTGGATTTTTCGACAAAGTGAAAGCATCCGTAAATTTCGAAGTGGGATCGATGAAGGTATTGGACATGTGTTTCAAAGCGGTTCGTAGAATGGGAACGGTTTCGATTGTCGGCGTTTATGGGTCAACTTACGATAATTTTCCGTTGCATCGCATCTTTGACAAAGGAATCACCATTAAACAAGGACAAGCGCCCGTCCTCAACTACATCGATAAATTGATCGAGCTCGTGAATGCAAACAAAGTAGTATTGGATGATATTATCACGCACAGTCTCCCGCTAAGCGAAGCGGAACATGGCTACGCGATTTTCGATAAAAAAGAAGATGATTGCGTGAAAGTCGTATTGAAGCCGTAGTAGGTCATCTATCGGCTGACGAACAGGGTCCAATGTGCCGATGGGAGGCAGCAGGTGGTTTAACTGATCGGTATAGATCAATATATTATATAGGAGACACACATGATGAATATAGGACAAGTGCTGAAAATTTCTGTAATGGGATTGATCGGAGCAGCCATGGTGCAAGCGACACGCAGGCGACTAAATCGGATGAACCTGAATGGTAAGATCGTTTTGATTACCGGTGGTTCTCGAGGTTTGGGCTTGGCGTTAGCCAAGGAATTTGCTAGGCGCGGTGCATTGTTGGCGCTTTGTGGAAGAAGTGATAAACATTTACAGAAAGTAGAAGAAGCGCTTCGAAGGACGGGTGCCGAGGTATTCACCCACTCCGCCGATGTGACCAATATTGCGCAGGTAGAACATCTGATGCAACAGGTGCACGCACGATATGGCCGTATAGATATCTTGATCAATAATGCTGGCGCCATGTTGGTAGGGCCAAAGGATGTTATGGAGGTGGCCGATTATAAGAAAATTATGGAGACGAATTGTTGGTCGAGTCTCTACTGTACGCAAGCAATCGCGCCATACTTCAAAGTAGCAGGTGTCGGGCACATCGTAAATATCACGTCGATTGGCGGAAAAATTGCTGTACCGCATATGTTACCATATAGCGTGAGCAAATTTGCAATGATGGGATTAAGTCAGGGCCTTACTGCGGAGTTAGCAGCGGAGCGGATCAAGGTGACCACCGTGGTTCCCAATTTAATGCGAACCGGCAGTCCCAGAAACATCACGGTGAAGGGACATCATCGCAAAGAGTATGCGTGGTTTAAAATTGCTGATTCACTCCCATTTTTATCGCAAAGTGCGGCGAATGCTGCGCAACAAATTGTCGATGGCATAGCCGCCGAAAAAGTTGAAATAACCTTGACTTTAACGGCAAAAATAGCAATAGCACTGCAGGCATTATGTCCATCCATCATCGCCCAAACATCGGGATTGGCGAATCGGCTGATGCCAAAAAGCCATAATGCTGTGGAAAAAAAAGGATATGAAAGCGAATCGATGCTGAGTCGCAACGCGCTGACACGAACAACGGACATGGCTGCTCAGATTTACAACCAACACGAGTAAATAAGGATTGTTGAACAAAATAATAGCGTAATACAATGAAACAAGAAACAAGCAATATGAATAGAAGAAATGCACTGAAAGGACTTGGCACAACGGTAGCCACCCTGGTGGTTGCGCCAACGATAGCTGGGGGCACCAAGGTGGAGGGGGATAGCCAACCTGCCGTACTGGAAAATCCCGTTAACAAATATCCCCAGCCACCATATCCAAAACAAAAACAGCCCCACCCGGGTTTAGCTTCCAAGATGGATCCACTACCGGATCATGGCGAAAAATCCTATAAAGGAAGTGGTCGTTTACAGGGGCGAAAAGCACTTATTACGGGCGGCGATTCGGGGATAGGGAGAGCTGCGGCAATCGCTTACGCAAGGGAAGGCGCTGATGTCGCCATAAACTACCTCCCGGCCGAGGAAGAAGACGCGCAACAGGTCATAAAGCTGATCGAGCAAGCGGGCAGAAAAGCAGTCGCCATTCCCGGCGATATCACGGATAAAGAATTTTGTCAGAAACTGGTGGAGAAAACCGTTGCGCAATTGGGTGGATTGGATATCTTGGTGAACAATGCAGGCTATCAGAAAAGCAATCTCTCCATCATGGATATTAGCGACGAAAGTTTCGATGCCACCATGAAGACCAATATATATGCTTTGTTTTGGATTACGAAAGCAGCATTGCTACACCTCCCTGAAGGTGCATCAATAATTGCCACCACCTCCGTCCAAGCATACGATCCATCCGAGAATCTCTTTGATTATGCGCAAACAAAAGCTGCTAATGTTGCCTATGTGAAATCGCTATCCAAGCAGCTTGGACCAAAGGGTATTCGGGTAAATGGCGTATCGCCTGGGCCAGTATGGACGCCACTACAGGTTTGCGGCGGTCAGGAACAAGATAAATTGGAGAACTTTGGTGGAGATACGCCGTTGCAACGCGCCGGACAACCAGCCGAGTTGGCTTCAATTTTTGTGCAGCTTGCCGATAACGGTGGCAGTTACGCCACCGGACAGATCTATGGCGCTGCCGGAGGGGGTGGCCATCCATAAAAAATAGCCATCAGAGATAGAGGCGAAAAGCGGTGCATAGCTTTTCGCCTCTTTAATTTTTGTCCTTTCGGAAGGCTTATGTTAGTCCTTCCGCGATGAATTGTCTAAGCCCCTACCAGTGAGATGCTGTAATTCATCGATTCGCTTTGCTGCCTCGGCTTTTGTTAGATCTGTTGCAAAAGGGACACCTGCTTCATCGGATAATGTTTTCAAATAGGAAGACTGTGCACCGGTCATCGGTTCGTCTCCTGTTGTCCACTCATCGGGATTTTTTTGAAGGTTGGAGTTTACCTGCCCATCGCGCTCGGTTACTTCCTTCTTTCCATTATTTTCTTCCATGATATCTTGTTTATCTTACGAACCGCTAAGACCTATAAATAGTTTTGAGCTAAAGATGCTGGCAAGGAATAGGATCAGACAACATTGCGCTGCGCGGCAGAAAATATGTAGATCAGCTCAAACCGATTTGCGTTATCAATGGTTTATACTACAAATCACCGTAATTTTCATGAGGAAAAGCAGTACATTCATCCAGTTGGCCATCGTTGGTGGTGGTCCGATGGGATTGTTGTTGATCCAGCGCTTATTGGATCATTTTGAGGGCAACTTATCGATCGACGTGTTCGAAAGGGAAGCTACAGTCGGTGCAGGCATGCCATACAGCCAACTTGGTGCCGCAGACGAACATATCGCCAATGTTTCTGCAAATGAACTGCCAGCAGTCCTTCGCTCGATAGAAACGTGGGTGAATAAGCAGGAAAAAACCATGCTGGACCGCTTTTCAGTAAGTGCAGAGGAATTTAACGCGTATAAAGCATTGCCAAGATTGTTTTTAGGGTCCTATCTATCCGACGAATTTGCTAGACTTGCTCATCGCTGCGCGGCAAAGGGGTTTGATATAAAGATCCACTATCAGTGTGAAGTGATTGATATCATTGATCTACCTGCCAGCTCGAGCGTGACGATTGTCCATACAAATGGCCGCACCATTGTTGACAAGGCGATTATATGTTCAGGACATTTCTGGCCTAAGCACAATGAAGGTCGTGTCGAAGGTTATTTCGATTCTCCCTATCCACCAGCAAAATTAAACGGTAAAAATAACTATGCCATAGCGATACGTGGTGCATCGTTGACAGCTATCGATGCTGTCCGTACCTTGGCAAGAAACAACGGTTACTTTTATGAAACAACTGCCGGTTCGATTGCCTATAGACGTAACCCCGATAGTGAGGAGTTTAGATTGGTGATGCATGCTCGAAATGGCTTGCTGCCCGCCGTTCGGTTTCATCTAGAAGATGCCCAACTGGGCAGAGGCGAATTGTTGTCCATGGAGGAGATCGAGCAAATCAAATCCGAAAATGAAGGTTTCATACCCCTGGATTATCTCTATGAGCATGTCTTCTTGGACCGCATAAACAAGTACGGCTCAGCTATGAAAGACACGGTCAACGCGCTGACCATGGAAGAATTTGTAGAAAAGATGATGGAATATAGGGAAGATATCGATCCATTTGAGTTGCTGGAGCAAGAATATCGCGAAGCGGCGCGCTCCATCCGCAATAGAACATCCATATATTGGAAAGAGATGTTGGCCGTGCTGAGCTATACGATGAACTACCCTGCGAAATACTTCTCTGCAGAAGATATGTTAAGGCTTCAGAAAACACTCAAGCCTCTGATCAGTATCGTCATTGCCTTTGTGCCACAGCAATCTGTGGAAGAACTATTGGCGCTTCACCAGGCAGGCGTACTATCGCTACAGGAGGTAGGCGAAGAGAGCAAAGTGGAGCCTCTTGAAACCGGAGGGGTGCGCTATCACTATACGGATCAATCTGGTCAGCAGGTGTCCGATAGGTATACGATGTTCGTCGACTGTGTGGGACAACCTATGTTGTCAATGTCTGATCTGCCATTTGAAAGTTTGAAGAAATCCGAGACGGTTGCGCCCGCCATGGTCAAATTCCGTTCTCAGCTGAATGGAGCGGAAGCGTATGCGAATGGTATAAAAGGTGTGGGAAAAGGTCAAGATGGCAATTTCTACATGCAGTTGCCCGGGCTGGCCATTAACGACTATTTTCAGCTTACTGACGTATACGGACGAGTTAATGAAAGACTTTACATGCTTGCTGTACCGTTCATTGGAGGATTTAATCCGGATTATTCCGGTTTAGACTTTACGGAGGAAGCTAGTATGCGCGTTGTAGAGGCGCTTGGCATGCAAATATAATAAACTATGGAAAGCGCGATAAATAGGCCGCATGATAACTGATAATCTGTAGGATCAACGTCTTTGCGGGGCAATCTGCATTTGAAGAAATCTTTTTTATCCTATCTCCGTTATTAATAAAACAAAAGGATATGTGGATCTTATGGGCGGTCATGGCCGCTATTTCGGCTGCGCTGGTTATCGTATTGACCAAAGCCGGCCTAAAGAATGTAGACTCAAGCCTGGCATTCGCGATACAAGCCGTGCTGATCTTAATGATTACTTGGTCTGTGGTACTCATTCAAGGAAATTTTTATGCATGGAAAACCATCGATAGGAACGCCTGGATCTTTCTTCTAGCAGCTGGTGTATGCACCACCCTGTCAACCCTATTTTCGTATAAAGCACTGTCGATGGGGCCTGCCTCTTACGTCGCAACCATAGAGCGGACGTCGTTGGTTATAGCCATTATACTGGCTATCATTTTTTTGAAGGAGAGAGTGACTTGGCAAATTGTGGTAGGAGGAACGGTGATGATAGCGGGCGCCGTTTTAATAGCGCTTTCTGAAAAAAACGCATAGGTGCCGATTTCTAACAAAATTTATAGGAATATAGAGTTTATCACAGTGTAAAGATTTACCTAATCAATGTTAAAAAAAATAACTTATTTAAAGTCCGTATATTAAATATATTTTACATACATTTGTATACGATCAGGCTCTGCCGATGCTTTCTGAAACTGTTTAGTTTTATACTTTCTCTCTCAGCGTTCGCTTTTTCAGCTCCTTATTTTTCGTGATGGTTTGGATACCGGTTTGCTCTTTGGGTGAAGCGGGATTAAAATACAAATTGCTTAATAAATGTTGTGCATCAACATCCGGCATATGTCCAAAGCGAATACAAACAAAATTCAATACAATACATAATTAATATAATACAAAATGCAAGAAGGAACAGTAAAATTCTTTAACGTAACCAAGGGTTTCGGTTTTATTACACCACAGAATGGCGGCGATGATGTTTTCGTACATATATCAGGTTTGATCAATGATGTAAGAGAAAATGACAATGTCACATTCGATATAGAGAATGGCAAAAAAGGTGTTAACGCCATTAATGTCCGCGTAGCTTAAGATTGTGGAAATTTGATTTCCCATGTGTGATAACAATCATGCGGCAATTGGTGTAATCCTTTGCCGCATTTTTATTTTTAATAAATGGGAAATATGCGAAGTTAATCCACCATCGATTTCTTGCGAATATTGTTTATTATTTCCTTTGCTAAAAATAAAGAAGTCTGGTCAACCTGTCCCTCGGCTGTCGTTTCCGTCGGTTTTTGCTTTAAATACCGGTGTATCACCCGACCTGTCAAGCTCATTACCCAATCAGAAAATGTCTGTTTCGTATCTTGAAAATTGCTTAGATTTTCCCATATTTCAGCGATCACCATTTTGAAGACTTCATCGGTATGGTGCTCAACGAGCATACATTTTTGTATGAAATGGAATATGGTCGGCCCATATCGATCATACAAAAGATCGAAACTCTTCCTGTCCCGACGAGCTAGTGCTGCCAAAAACTCTTTTTCTCCCGTATAATTTACTGATCCCATATGACAATAGTGGTGTTCTTTTATTTCAAAAAGGTTTATACATATCTTTTATAGAACCGAGATCCGAACAATTAGTTTTAACTATTTTTTATTGTGCAATATGGCGCTGCCTACAGAACGCTATAGGGTGAGTTGACGTTGAGTTTCCCTCATATCCTCAAAATATTCCAAGGCCATTACTTTTTTGAAAGTTTAACGGTTAAAAAGGCCTATCGTTGACCAATATTGCTAATTTGATAGCAAATGCTGATATTTGAGCCATCTAAATCTTATTAACTATTCTATGTTTCGAATAATACTTGCCGTATTGGCATCTGTGTGGATGTCGGCCGCTGTGGCTCAAGATTGTAATTGTCGCTCAAATTTAGACTGGATGAGGGAAACTTTCGAGAAAAATGATGCAGGCTTTCAACACATTTTGGATCGCAAAGGTAGCATGGCCTACGCAGCTCACAACGAAACATTGTCGCGACGGGCAGCTAAGATTACCGATTATGATGAATGCCAACAGCTTTTGGAAGATTGGCTCAAGTTTTTTCGGACGGATCATTTCCGTTTGACTAAAACCAAGGCTACACAAGCGAAGCAGGTTAGATCGAATATTTGGGAACCGCGCTTCATGACACAACCTATTGACACCGTAGAGTTTAAGGCCAACCTGGCAGGGGTAGGCAGTGACCTGAAAAACATCGAAGGAATATGGCAAAACAACGATATTACTGTTTTGGTAAAGCATATGCATACCGGTTACGAGGCTAGTATTTTAAAAGATATGGACGAATGGCGAGCGGGACAACTCTTGTTCCAGCTCGATGAAAAGTTGCAATCGGGTACCCGTTTTATGTCTACCTTTCGTCCTGTTCCTATTCAACGGATAAGGCTACTAGACAATAAGCTGCTACTAGTCGATCAACTAACCCTAAAACGCATCTACCCACATGCCCCTTTGGATACCAGTAGTGAAGAATTTTACCGACTGAAGAACTCCGACGCAACTTTCGCCTACAAGCGGGACGAACAAACAGTATACCTCCGCATTCCTTCTTTTTCGTTTAATAAAAGAGCTATCGATAGTGTGCTAAACGAGTTTGACCAAGTTATCCGTACATGTCCAAATCTAATCATTGACCTTCGCGACTGCCAAGGTGGACAAGATAACAACTTTGCTAAGCTGCTGCCATACCTGTCCACAGGCAGCACCCGAACCGTCATGGCAGAGGTGCGTTCCACCCAGCGGAATAATGAAATATGGGACAGTCTCATAAATGACCCAGAAACCGATGAAGAAGAAAAAGAATCGTATCGCGCGATACAAAACACGTTGAACGCCCACTTGGGCGAATTTGTCAATATATTCGGAAGAGATGTGGCCGTAACGAAAAAAGGAGAGGTATTGCCCAATCCAAAAAACGTCGGTATCATTATTCATGAAAACAATTTTAGTACAACGGAACAGTTTATTTTAGTAGCGAAACAAAGTCGTAAAGTGAAATTTTTCGGGAGAAAGACCGGCGGTGCGCTGGACGTTTCCAACATGGTAGAGGCTCGATCGCCCAGTGGAGATTTCATATTTGAATATTGCATCTCGCGCTCTTTGCGTATTCCTGAAATGGCTGTTGATGATTTAGGTATACATCCTGATTTTTATTTGGACAAAACTGTTGGTGAAAACAGATGGGTCGATTTCGTAAGCGACCGATTCCGGGAGTGGAGCGAAATGTAGGTTTTTTTTGCCATATTTCCTTTATTATTTGACCTTATTGTTTTTTTATGCTACCTTTGCAATCACAAAAAAACTAAAAGGGCACGAAAGGAGGTATATAAAGCACATGATTATCGTAAATGTAAAAGAAGGAGAATCTCTAGACAGAGCGTTGAAACGTTTCAAAAAGAAATTTGAAAAAACTGGTGTATTGCGCGAGCTACGTTCACGTCAAGCATACGAGAAAAGATCAGTTACTCGTCGTACCCAAGTTAAAAAAGCAATCTACAAACAGGGATTAAACCAAGACAACGGTTAATTTCGGTTTATATGATATAAGGAGAGGACTAGCAATAGTCCTCTTTTTTTGTATATGACCGGCAGGTTCTAGCATGTCGACCTGCTTTTTCTCGTTGGAAACCAATTTTTGCTGTATATTTAATCCCGTTAAATATATGGAACATTCACACGAAGTATCGACGACATCTAGGCTTCGAGCCATTGTTAGCGGCTCCATTGGCAATTTAGTGGAATGGTACGACTGGTATGCCTATTCTGCATTCTCGATTTATTTTGCACCGATTTTCTTTCCGGACAGCAGCCCCACGGCGCAGCTCTTAAACACGGCGGGTATATTTGCCGTCGGATTTCTGATGCGGCCTATAGGTGGTTGGCTATTTGGCAGCTTAGCCGACAAAGCCGGACGGAAATTCTCTATGACGATTTCTGTCTTGTTGATGTCCTTTGGTTCGCTGCTGATTGCGCTTACACCTTCCTACCAGTCTATAGGATTATTTGCACCCGCTCTTTTGTTGATCGCTCGCTTGTTGCAGGGATTGAGCGTTGGCGGCGAGTACGGTACCTCCGCAACCTATCTCAGTGAAATGGCCACTGCAAACAGGCGCGGCTTTTTCTCCAGTTTTCAATATGTCACGTTAATTGGTGGGCAGCTCATTGCATTGGGTATTCAACTCCTTCTGCAAAAGATGCTGCTCGATGAAGGGCAAATGAACGCATGGGGATGGCGTGTACCGTTCTTTATCGGAGCGGCACTATCGTTGGTTGCGCTATACTTGCGTAGCCATATGGCCGAAACCGAAGCGTTTAAGCAAAGTTCGTCGAACATGGCCAACAAGCCATCGAAAAAACATAGCGGCTCGGTGGCAGAGCTGCTGAAGCATCCGAAAGCCTTGATCACGGTCTTCGGCCTGACCTTGGGAGGAACAGTTGCCTTTTATACGTATTCTACCTATATGCAGAAGTACCTGATCAACACGGTCGGCTTTTCCAAAGAAGATTCTACGTTGATCACCTTTACCTCTTTACTGATCTTTGCCCTGCTGCAGCCACTATTTGGCTTGCTGTCCGATAGGATTGGCAGAAAGCCCCTGCTCATCGGCTTCGGTGTTTTGGGTAGCCTATGCACGGTGCCTATGCTCAGCAAGCTGGGTCAACTCGATAGCGCTACGGGTCTATGGACGGCCTTTCTGATTATTATGCTGGCATTGATCATTGTGAGCGGCTACACGGCGATTAATGCGGTCGTGAAGGCGGAGCTTTTTCCAACCAATATACGTGCGCTGGGAGTTGGATTACCCTACTCCCTTACCGTGGCTATATTTGGAGGTACGTGCGAATATGTAGCCTTATGGTTCAAGCATATAGGGCAGGAGCAGTATTTCTTCTATTACGTTACAGGCTGTATATTTATCTCCCTGTTGGTGTATTCCTTTATGAAGGACACCAAAAAAACATCATCTTTTCATTGATATATACCAAGAACATCGCTTATGAAATCGATTATTAAAGCTGCAGAACTTCAGGCGCTATATGGACAGGAAAACTTCGTGATTATTGATGCCACTTCCGGTGCGGAAGCAAGAAAGACGTACGAGTCTAGCCATTTATTGAACGGACTGTTTGTGGATCTCGATCGGGATTTATCTGCTGTGAACGATCCGCGGCTCGGGGGTAGGCATCCCTTACCTTCCGTCCCCGCATTTTCGGAAACACTTTCAACATTAGGGATAGACGCGGAGAGCCATATCGTGGTATATGATAGGCTAAATGCCGCTAATGCGGCGGCACGTTTTTGGTGGATGGCGCGGGCGGCAGGCGTTGACAAGGTACAGGTGTTGGATGGTGGCTTTCGAGCCGCTAGGGAAGCTGGTTTTCCGCTAAGTGAGGGCGAAGAACTTGTGCCAGAACCAACTAGATATAGGTTTGAACAGTGGCAATTACCGACGAAAGCATTAGAGGAGATAGACGCATGGACAATCCAAGACAGCAAGCTGATTATCGATGTGCGTGAAGCGGCACGCTACGAAGGCCTAACCGAACCGATTGACCTTATTGCCGGTCACATCCCTACGGCCATCAATGTTCCCTTTATGGGCAACCTAAATAGCGATGGGTTCTTCAAAGATCCGGAAATGCTTCGTCTGTTGTATGAGCCCATTCTTGGAAGGAGGGATGCCAAGGATATCGCGATACACTGTGGTTCGGGCGTTACCGCTTGCCACAGCATCTTAGCACTAGCGCATGCCGGATACGACATCCCGAACTTGTATGTAGGTTCGTGGAGCGAATGGTCAAGGAATGATTTACCAAGACAACCTAAAGACTAAGGCAACAATGCGTTATATATACTAGCTAATAAATCCCTTCACATATTGCTGGGTGATTTCGTTTTGTGGGTTCAGCAGTACATCTTCCGTTTTTCCGAACTCGACCACCTCACCATTGTAGACGAACAGGATATAGTCGGATACGCGCCGTGCTTGTCTTAAAATATGCGTGACAAGCACAATGGTATAATCTTTCTTCAGTTCGATCAACAGGTTTTCGATAGTCTGCGTGGATATGGGATCTAAGGCCGAGGTAGACTCATCACCTAAGATGATTTCCGGTTGCACGGCCAACCCCCGCGCTAAGCACAGCCGTTGCTGCTGCCCAATAGATAATCGCGTTGCCGAAGCATCGAGGCGTTCTTTCACCTCTTCCCACAAGCCCACATTACGCAGTTGGGTTTCGACGATCTGTTTGAGCAATTTCTTGTTGCGCTCGCCATGTATACGCGGTCCATAGGCCACATTCTCGAAGATCGACATAGGCAGTGGAAATGGCTTTTGTGATAGTAAACCCATTTTTTTGCGAATATGGGTTACCTCGGCATCCTTCGCATAAATATCTTCACCGTTCACCAACACCGATCCGGAAATTTCAACCCCCTTGGTGTCATCTACCAAGCGATTCAGTGTTTTCAATAAGGTAGTCTTCCCGCAACCGGAGGGCCCGATAATCGACGTAACCGAATTATTCGGAATCGAAAGATTGATATTTTTTAGTATTCGCTTTCCTTCAATGGTAACATTCAGATCTTTAATCTGTATATGTGGCGTGGCCAAAGCGACTAAATCTTGTGTTTCTGCTGTTTGGATGCTAGTAGATGCGTGCATATAACGATGATTAAAATAATAAATGTTAAAACGAGAGCAGAAGCGTAGGCCCGTCCCTGCACTTCAGGAATAGGACTGCTTAGCTGAAAGAAAATGGCTAGGGGAAGCGTGGCCGAAGGTTCGTCGATATACTTGGGCAGGTTATCGCTAAAGCCAGTGGTCAATAATACACCGGCAACATCACCTATCGCTCGGCCAAATGCCAGCAATATAGCGGTGAAAATACCTGGACGAATATAGCGTAAGAACATCTTCGCAGTCTCCCAACGTGTGCTGCCCAAGGAAAAAGTCACATGTTGTAAATCAATTGGAATAGTCTTCAATAGCTCATCGATCGTGCGCACGACGATGGGAATGGTCAGCAAGGTGATGGTGATGATACCACCCAGTAGGGAAGCCCGTATCCCGATCCAAACCATGATGCTGAATGCAATCGCGCCATATACAATGGAGGGAATACCAAAAAGCACGTCGAAAAGCAGTTTGCAGGCCCGCTCTAGGAAAGAACCGCTCTTCACATACATATTGAGGTAGATCGAAATAGGAATACCAATGAGGGTTGCTAAGGCGGTAGAAACCGTGGCAAGGTACAAGGAGCCTAATATAGCGTTAAAGATACCACCTTCCTTGCCAATGTAGAAGCCACCTTGTGGACTTTGCGACACCATTTCCCAAGAAAGGTAGGGTAGACCTTTGTATAGGATGGTGCCCACGATAAAAAACAAGGAGCCGGTGATCGCCATGCCCGACAGTTGCATCGCTATTTTAGCGATCTTCTCCTTGCGTAATCTACTTTTCACATTACTCATTGTGCTTTTTCCTCCAATCTGTTTAATATGATGCGTGATAACAAGTTGAATCCGAATATAAGTACGAACAGGAGCAACGCCGCAAACATCAGGGCAGAGTCGTATAGCGGAATGGACATCATCTCGCCAAAGTTATTGGCAATAAGGGCTGGCAGTGGATACCCTGCATCAAACAGGGAGCTTGGTAGCTGTGGAATATTTCCACAAACCATCAGTACCGCCACCGTTTCACCAAAAGCCCGCGATACCCCAAGCACGATAGCCGCAAGGATGCCCGGCTTTGCCTTCACCAGTATGACTTTGGTAATGGTTTCCCATTTGGTGGCTCCCAGCGACAGCGAAGCAGCTTTCAACTCCTGCGGAATGGTTTGCAACACCTCCACCATGATGCTGATCATGATGGGAAAGATCATCACCGCCAAAACAATACCCCCAGCAAACACCGTGTATCCTGTGGTATTTACGCCAAGCAGCGGCGCAATGTAGTCGCTCAATATCGGCACCACGAATAGCACGCCCCATACCCCATAAAGTACTGGCGGGATAGCCGCCAACACATTCATTAAGGGAAGTACCATTTTGCGCAAGGCCTCGCTGGCATATTCCACCAAATACACGGAGGCGAGTACACATAGCGGCACGGCAATAATCAAAGAAATCATGGTCACCCAAATGGTTCCCATGATAAAGGGCAGGAATCCAAAATTCCCTTTCAATGGTGACCACACACTGTCTGTCAACACCGTTAATAAACTCTCGGCCCGAAGTAGGGGCACTGATTTCATAGTCAGGCCGATCAAGATCAAAAAGATCACGACGACAGATGATAGTAGTAGAAGAGCAAAACTTCGTTCGGCTAACTTGTCCTTAATCAATCTCCAGTTCACGTGCTTACAATTTTTTTAGTTCCTTTTCCTTCAACTCTTCGTTCAACGGGACGTAACCATTTTCCAAAAGGTAGCCCTGCTGCTGTTTATCCAATACAAAGCGGATGAACTCGCTGAGTAACTTTGTTCTTTTATCGCTACGGATCACAAATGTCAAATCCCGCGCAGGCGGAGATGGATATCGATTCGTGGCCACGGCCGACGTTAAGGAATCGAGGTTGTCGTAAAAATTTTCTTCGGCAGCAATCCTTCCGTCCGCGTTGATATCTATTGGTACCACCGCAATACCCTGTGCCGTAGATTTGCTCTTCAGATCGAACACATAGTTGATATTATTAAATCCTATCGCCAAGGGCTTATCCTTAATGGCCTGTGCCAAACCCGGATCTCCAAAAATCCCGACGCCTTTTAATCCTTCCTGACGCTCACCCAAAAACTTGGCCCAAGTTTCTGCCGCTCCGGCTGCATCCGACCGCACGTATACCTCAATAGGTTCTTTAACGAAACGCGCATCAATATCACTCCATAAGCGGTACTTTTTTTCGACAAAGACACCAATCAACTCTTCCTGCGTAAGCCCGCGCTGCAGCAGCAGATCATGGTTGGGATGCACTTTGTTGAAAGTGCCTACGACAGCATCCTTGGCAACATGCACCGGAAATGCACCCCGAGCAAGCTCCTGCTCGTGCAGGTCACGTGATACCAGGCCGATATCGACCATATTAGACAGTACGTCGGAAATACCTTTACCGGCTCCGCCTGCTGAAATATTGAAACGTACGTTGGGATGTATCTTTTTAAAATCCTCGCTCCATAAAACGACAATGGGATACAAAGCAAACGCGCCCGAAATCGATATCGTTCCGATAAAACCTGTTTTTTCATCGTACCCTTCCTTCACCTTTGGGGCACAGGATACGGCGATAAACAACAATAATAGATTGTAACTTAAATATTTACGTATGTGCACTTATCTCTTCTTTTGTTTGAGCAATTGATTATTTTTACAAATATATACTAAATTGATAGATAATCTGTGGTAAGTAGATAATTATTTTATAACTTTGTCTTCAAGTTATTGAAAAGAACTCAGTAATATCTACTGATGATTGCCAAAATCTTAAAAGAGAAGAGAAGACAGTATGCAGAGTTTCCGCACAGAATTAGAAAATCCAGTTGTAGAACACGAGATAATAGAGCTGGAGAAAAAAATAAGGGCCTTTCAGGGCGGAGAGATCCCTGAAGAGAAATTCCGTTCGTTACGGCTTGCCCGTGGTGTATATGGGCAGCGGCAAAGTGGTGTACAAATGGTGCGCATCAAACTGCCTTTTGGCCGTATTACCTTCAAGCAAATGTTGAAAATTGCCGACATATCTGATCAGTATGCTAGCAAGAACCTGCATTTGACCACGCGACAGGATATTCAAATTCACTATGTGAGCCTCGACAAAACACCAGAAGTATGGGCCAAGTTGGCCGAAGACGACATGACGCTTCGCGAAGCTTGTGGCAACACGGTGCGCAATGTCACGGCTTCACCCGCTTCGGGCATTGATCCGAACGAACCCTTCGATGTGTCGCCTTACGCGCAAAGCACCTTTGCCTATTTCCTGCGCAACCCCTTTTGTGCAGAGATGGGCCGCAAAATCAAGATGTCGTTCTCATCCAGCGACAAAGACACCGCCTTTTCTTATATACACGATTTTGGCTTTATTCCTAAGGTCAAGATGGTTGATGGCGAAGAGAAGCGGGGTTTTAAAGTGATGATGGCCGGCGGACTGGGTTCGCAGCCTTTTCTTGCCAGTCCTATATTTGACTTTTTGCCGGAGGACGATGTCCTGCCTTATATAGAATCTGCCTTGCGGGTATTTGACCGCTATGGCGAACGCAACAACCGGAACAAGGCACGCTTTAAGTATTTGGTACAAAAGCTTGGCCTAGAGGAAGTCTTGCGCCTGATCGATGAGGAGCGTACTGCAAACAAGATAAAAACATACCGTGTAGACCGCGACCTCATTCCGCAACCGGAAGCGCCAACAGCGGTGGTAACACCGGCAGAGCCAGTGGATCAGCTCGCTTTCGAACTATGGAAGGCTACCAATACCTTCGAGCAAAAGCAAAAAGGATATTATGGGGTGTATGTGAAGATACTAACCGGCGATATCCCTACCGATAAAGCGCGCATGCTGGTAAGTGGTGTTCAGGGACATATTGCCGATGACATCCGCATCACGCAAGATCAAAATTTGCTATTCAAATATGTACGTCCGGAATCCTTGCCTCATATCTTTAATGTATTGACGGAACTAGGCTATGCCAAACCCGGATATAACAGTACATCAGACGTGACGACATGCCCCGGAACGGATACCTGTAACCTCGGTATTTCAAACTCTACAGAGATGGCGCGCGTCCTGGAGAAGTACATCCATGAATTTCACCAGGATTTTATCTACGAGCAACACCTAAAGATCAAGATCTCCGGCTGTATGAATTCCTGCGGCCAGCATGGATTGGCGCATATCGGTTTTCACGGCAGCTCGGTGAAAGCAGCCGGCAAAGTGGTGCCAGCAGCGCAGGTGATGCTAGGCGGCGGAACCGTTGGCAATGGCGTAGGCCGTGTGGCCGAGCGCGTGATCAAGGTGCCCACCAAGCGTGTACTCAACGTAGTGGACCTTGTGCTGACCGACTACAAAGCAAACCGCCAGCAGGATGAGAATTTCCACGCATACTATGACCGGCAAACCAAGGATTATTTCTACCGTATGCTGAAGCCTTTATCGGACCTGACGACACTTTCTGATGATGAATTTATCGACTGGGGACATGAGGAAAGCTTTGCTACGGCAATTGGTGTAGGTGAATGTGCCGGTGTAGTCATTGACTTGGTGGCCACACTTTTGTTGGAAGCCGAAGAGAAGGTGGACCTGGCCAATAAAGCCTTTGAGGAAGAGCAGTATGCCGATGCCATTTATCATGCTTACAGCTCCTTTGTGTGGACAGCAAAAGCATTGCTGTTGGACAAAGGGATCAACGCTAGCAGCCAGGCGGCAGTGATTCAGGAATTTGATAAACATTACGTGGAAAGTGGTATATTCGAGTTCCCGACTTCATTCGGCGAGCGTGTGCTGCAGATCAATAAAATCGAACCTTCGCATCAGTTTGCTGAGCTGTTTATTAAACAGGCGGCAGCTTTTCACTATGAAGGTGCGAGCAGACGAGAAGACCTACGGGTAACTACTTAAAAGAGAGAGGAGAGATCAATGCAAGTTAAACCATTTATAACGCTTGTGGGAGCAGGGCCGGGGGATCCGGATTTGATTACCCTGAAGGCGGTAAAAGCTATACAAGTGGCCGACGTCATCCTTTACGATGCCTTGGTCAATGAAGAACTATTGGACTACGCAAAACCCAGTTGCACCAAAATATATGTAGGCAAACGCGCCGAACGTATATCCACCTCGCAGGATTACATCAATAAACTATTGGTGGACTATGCCTTGACACACGGCCATGTGGTACGTTTAAAAGGGGGAGATCCCTTTGTTTTTGGTCGCGGTGGCGAGGAGCTCGATTACGCACGCCAGTTTGATATCCCGACAGCGGTGGTGCCGGGCATATCCTCGTCGGTGGGATTAACCGGTTTGCAGCAGATTCCGCTAACCTATCGCGGCATCAGTGAGAGCTTTTGGGTGATCACGGGCGCTACGTCCGACGGACAGCTGTCTGCCGATCTGCAAACAGCCGCACAGACCAGCGCCACCGTGGTGGTGTTGATGGGCTACGCAAAATTAGCGCAAATCGTCGCCCTGTACAAGCAGCAAGGTAAAGGAAATCTACCCATTGCCTTGATCCAAAACGGCTCGCTGCCTACCGAGCGTATCGCTTTGGGTCGCATCAATACCATATTGGACGAGGCCAAACGAAAGGAAGTGGGTGTACCAGCTATCATCGTCTTAGGAGAGGTGGTTACCAAACACCATGCTTTTGAACGCCTGAAAGAAGAACTTAAAACCATCGCGCAATAGGTATGAACGAGCTGTTCCCCATATATGTGAAGCTTCACCAACTGCAGACGCTGCTGGTTGGTGGCGGTCCTGTAGGCTTGGAAAAGCTGCAAGCGCTGCTGGGCAACTCGCCAGCCGCAAAAGTACATCTTGTGGCCGAACAGGTAGATAAGGAGGTGATTGAACTCGTCGCCGCCTATCCGGATGTGCAGGTTTCACAGCGATCTTTTGTGGATAGCGATTTGGATCGCGTGGATTTGGTGGTACTGGCGACCAACAATCCGGTGTTAAATGAATCCATCCGCAAGAAAACCAGCGAGCGGAATATCTTGCTCAACGTAGCAGATAAGCCTAGCTTATGCGACTTTTACTTAGGCTCGGTAGTGCGAAAGGGCAACCTCAAGATTGGCATATCCACCAATGGCAAGTCGCCAACCATCGCCAAGCGCCTGAAGGAGTTTTTGGACGAGCTGCTGCCTGAGGAAATCGATGAAACGCTTACCTTAATGGGCGAGCTGCGCAACGGTCTGAAAGGCGACTTTCACGAAAAGGTTCGTTTGCTAAATGCACATACCAAGAATATGTTGAGAAAGGAGCCGCATGATAGCACAAATTAAACAAGATATTGAAGGGCTAGAAGCGATCGACATCATCCGCTATGTTGAGCAAAAATATGGTAGCGACGCGGTCTTTTCTACCTCTTTTGGTATAGAAGACCAGGTGATTACGCACCTACTGGCGCAAGCTAAAAGCACAGCCAGCATTTTTACATTGGAAACAGGGCGTCTCTTTCCGGAAACCTACTACGTATGGAACCGTACCCTAGAGCGCTACAAATTGCCTATCAAGGCCTACTATCCGAATACCCAAGCGGTTGAAGAGCTGCTTTCCACAAAGGGGCCTTCCAGTTTTTACGAGTCCGTCGAGAACCGTAAGGAATGCTGCTTTATTCGAAAGATTGAACCCCTGCAGCGGGCCATCAAAGGCTTTGAGATCTGGATCACGGGGATTCGTGCCGATCAATCGGCCAACCGGGAGGATATGTCGGCCGTAGAATGGGATGAAGCCAATCATATCATCAAGATACATCCCTTGTTTTACTGGACGCTCGCTGATGTGGAGCAGTTTTTAAAGGCAAATGGCGTTCCCTACAATCCGCTGCACGACAAGGGCTTTCCAAGCATCGGCTGCCAGCCCTGCACACGTGCGATACAGCCGGGCGAAGATTTTCGTGCCGGTCGCTGGTGGTGGGAAGACAAGAGTAAAAAAGAATGTGGTTTACATGTTACAACGAAATAAAGAGAGAATGGATTATTTAGATCATTTAGAAGCTGAAGCCATATATATCCTCCGTGAGGTTGCCGCACAGTTCGAACATCCGGCACTGTTGTTCTCGGGAGGAAAGGACTCCATTACCTTGGTGCACTTGGCCAAGAAGGCTTTCCGCCCAGGCAAGTTTCCTTTTCCTTTGGTGCATATCGATACGGGGCACAACTTCCCCGAAACGATCGCCTACCGAGACTGGCTGATCGAGCAAACGGGTGAAAAGCTTATCGTGGGCTTGGTGCAGGATAGCATCGACCAAGGAAAGGTAGTGGAGCAGAAAGGTAAAAATGCTAGCCGAAATGCGCTGCAAACGGTGACGCTCTTGGAGACCATCGAAAAAAATGGTTTTGATGCCTGTATCGGTGGTGCAAGACGCGACGAGGAAAAAGCGCGTGCCAAAGAACGTATCTTTTCCGTGCGCGATGAGTTCGGGCAGTGGGATCCCAAGCGTCAACGCCCCGAGCTATGGAACATCTTCAATGGCAAGATTCACAAGGGGGAGAATGTACGCGTATTTCCAATCTCCAACTGGACGGAACTGGATGTGTGGAACTATATCAAGCGCGAAAAGATTGCCCTTCCTTCCATCTATTTTAGTCACGAGCGTGATGTGGTATTCCGCAACGGACAATGGATGGCAGCCGCACCTTTCCTGCAGATTGATGAGGAAGATATCGTTGAACATAAATCTGTTAGATTCAGAACAGTAGGTGATATGACCTGTACCGCCGCCGTAGATTCTATTGCCGTCGAATTGGACGATATCATCGCAGAAATCAAAGCATCTACCGTAAGCGAACGTGGCGCCAGAATGGACGATAAGGTCTCGGAAGCAGCCATGGAGGAACGTAAAAAACAGGGATATTTTTAATTGGTAATGCGTAGTGCGTATCGTGTATAGAGATTGTATACGCAATACGCATTACGCAATACCCACTACCAGTAACAAAATGAATATACTAAAGTTTATAACAGCAGGTTCGGTGGACGATGGCAAAAGCACATTGATCGGTCGCCTGCTATACGATACCAATTCCATTCTCGACGACCAGCTGGAGGCTATAAAAAAAGCGAATAGAAAGAACAACGACGGCACCGTCGATTTAGCGATCTTAACAGATGGGCTGAAGGCCGAACGGGAGCAGGGTATCACCATTGATGTAGCCTACAAATATTTTCAGACAGAGCGCCGCAAGTTTATTATCGCTGATGCACCGGGACATATCCAATATACCCGCAATATGGTGACGGGCGCATCAAACTCGGATTTGATCATTATCCTGATCGATGCCCGTAAAGGTGTGATTGAACAAACCAAGCGCCATTCTTTTTTAGCGAAGCTGCTCGCGCTTAAGAAGGTATTGGTATGTGTGAACAAGATGGATATGGTCGACTTTGACCAGTCGGTTTATGAAAATATCAAGATCGACTACCTCGCGCTGGCTAGCAGACTGGGCTTGGAACATGTAGACTTCCTGCCGGTGTCAGCGCTAAAAGGTGATAATATTGTCCATGCTTCACAAAGAATGTCTTGGTATCCGGGTGTATCCTTATTGGATTACCTAGAGACGGTAGAGCTGGAAGATAACAAAGAGCAGCCATGGCGCTTTCCGGTACAGTGGGTGGTGCGTCCGCAAACCGACGAGCTGCATGACTACCGGGGCTATGCCGGGCGCGTGCTGGGAGAGGGGCTCAAGGTGGGCGAGGAGGTCATCGTTTTGCCGAGCGGTGCACGCAGCACCGTGAAAGCTATTGAGCTGGCAGAAAATCAATTGGAGGAAGCGCACGACGGCCAATCAATTATCGTCCACCTGAACGATGATGTGGATATTTCCAGAGGCGATTTTATCGTACCCAGCAATCGGCCGGCGCTTGCCGAACGTGCTTTTGATGCCAATATTTGTTGGTTCGACAGCAAATCGCTGGATGACAGCCAAGTATATCTATTGCAGAACCACAGCACGCTCACGAAGGTTAAAATTACCGATGTATTTTACAAATTTGATGTCAATAGCCAAGAGAAACTATTCGGAGAAGAAATCAAGCTAAACGACATCGGTAAAGTAAGCCTGAAAGCAGCTACTGATGTGGTCTTTGATAAACATGATGATTTCCCTGAAAACTCACGTGCTATTTTAATTGACCCACGTAGCAACTTAACGGTGGCCGCGCTGATGATTGAGAATATTGCTTAAGTAACTCGACGTTTTAATTAACGACTCAATAATATTAAGAAGCTATTTGGAAACAGATAGCTTTTTGTGTTATAGATTGCTAAAATATTTACAAAGCATATTGACCGCAATTATTCCCTCAGTCTATTTTTCAAATCCATTCTTGCGTGCAGCACCCTTACAATCTCAACTTCCTTTACTGCCAGCGTTCTGTAAAATACAATGTGCCTACCAACTTTAAAACCTAATATCTTTTTCGATATCTTTTCATAGCTTTTGCCTAAATCAGGGTTTTCTGCTATTTCCACAAAGGTCGAAATTATCAGCTCATAATACTTGTCGGCTTGGTTTTCCGACCACATTTCATAAGTATAATCCCAAATCCTGCTGAGATCTTCAACCGCCTTATTAGTCAATACATATTTAGCCATCTTTTTTCTTTGCGGATTTTAAGTTGGCTAAATGTTTTCTTGCATCAAAATTTTTAGCTACGCCGCTATTAATGCCTTCTTCAATGGCATTTTTAAGCCTTTGCACCTTGTTTTCTTCCTCTTCAAGCAGTCGTAGCCCTGCCCGAATTACTTCGCTTGCATTTTTGTATCTGCCGTCGGCAATGCTATGCTCAACAAAATCTTCGAAGTAATCGCCCAATGATACAGAGGTATTGCGTCCCATAACTTTTTCCTTTTTTTTTATTAAAGTTACCAAATTTTGGTATTTTTTTCAAATACTAATTATTTTGGGTTCAGTGGACAGCGCGCCATCGCTTGGAAGATAGTGATAAAAAATGCCTTAGTGTTATACAGCAACAGCACACTGCATGTTGACAACGTAATTTTGTTGCTGCGCAACGCATTGTCGTTGTTATACAGTAAGTTGTCGTTTAAATGCAAAATGGCAAATTCAGGCAATTATATAGCTGAAACCACCCCAAATACACGACCAGCATAATATATTATAATTTATATTATGTTAAATAAAGGATTGTGGAAATCCCCTCTTGCCACGTGGACACCACTCAATTGTGCGACTGTACGTCATTTAATTTTATGAAACATCAGTGAACATTATTCAAGGATCTTGATTTGGTAAAATGTATATTTGTTGCCTTCCTTTTCATTATATTCTTTTAGCAAACCAAAATACAGCGTTTGATCATCTGTCCAGAATTCTCGCTTGATCACGCAGAGCCATTTGTTCATGTTCGCTTCAAAATATTCATTTAATTCGAACGCTTTTTTAAGTAAATTTGAGGTACGGCAATCATGGTTTGTGTGTCTGTTGCTTGTTAAGATTTGCTACCATGCATGTGAACCAAATTCATGCCAGTTCAAAACAGGATCGATATACGGTATTGGCAATAAGAGCGCTCTTCGGAATAGCGCGCTATGGATAGCTCGAAAAGCCAAGTGTAAGCATTGTCGGGTGGGAATGGTTCACAAAGTGCTGACTGTGGTCGCTCCATTCGATGTTATTGCGTATATTGTAGCATATTTAAACAACATCAACAACATTTCGATATGCATACATTTTCAGTTAAGGCATTTGGAGCAACGGCTGCAGATGCGGATTTAAAATTGATGGAAATCCCACGTAGATGCGTTGCGGCAAAAGATGTCGAGATCGACATTCTTTACTGTGGCGTATGCCACTCTGATCTACACACGGCTCGCGACGAGTGGCATAACACGGTCTATCCAAATGTTCCCGGTCACGAAATCGTAGGCCGAGTAATTCAAGTTGGCCATGAAGCCACAAAATTTAAAGTGGGTGACTTGGCGGCTGTTGGCTGTATGGTGGATAGCTGTCGGGAATGTGAAAGTTGCAAAGACGGCCTAGAGCAATATTGTGAAAAGGGAAATATCAATACATACAACTCCCCTGACAGACATCTAAACCAACAGACTTTCGGTGGCTATGCGCAACGCATTGTCGTGGACGAAGATTTTGTCTTGCATGTTCCTGAAAACCTAGATCCCGCAGCTGCGGCGCCGTTGTTATGCGCAGGGATTACGACCTATTCCCCGCTACGCCATTGGAATGTCGGCCCCGGCAAAAGAGTGGGCATTGTGGGTATTGGTGGCTTGGGACATATGGGTGTTAAGTTAGCGAAGGCAATGGGCGCACATGTTGTCGTTATTACAACATCCTCAGGGAAAGTGGAAGATGCAAAACGCTTGGGCGCGGATGAGGTTATCCTATCGACAGATAACGTCCAGATGCGTGAGCATGCGGGTACGCTCCATTTTATTTTGGATTGCGTTTCTGCATCACATGATATCAATGCATATCTTCGTTTATTGAAGCGGGATGGCTCGCTTACCTTAGTAGGCGCTCCGGAACATCCGCTCCCTGTGGCCGCTTTTAGCCTTATTCCAGGGCGGAAAACTTTCGGAGGATCAATGATTGGCGGTATTCAAGAAACGCAAGAAATGCTGGATTTTTGCGGTAAGCACGATATTACTTCCGACATCGAACTGATCGATATGCAGGACATAAACAGCGCATATGATCGTTTACTGCAAAGTGATGTGAAGTATAGGTTTGTGATTGATATGTCTTCGCTCAAAGATCAGAGCTAATTGGTGGGGAATACCCTCCCCCTCCGACAGACTACAACTTCCGTTGTTTTTTTCTGTCTGACGGAGCAGCATAGTAAAGATTTATAATAACAATATCCATATACTAATTTATGCGTATCATAGCCGAGTTACCCCACCCCGATTGCAAGATCTCCATATTCTCCATGAATCAAAAGTTTATTATCAAATTTGAGCAAGGAAGTTTAGAACAGTCATACAAAATCGCTGAAACAGACGTCGTAGGGGGAGTCAACGGTGTTTTCGAATTGCTTGACGAGCCATTCATCGTATCCGTACTGGCCCAATTTACAGCCATGAGGTCGTCATTTTTTGATGCCTTTTCGCGGTATGATTAAGTAAACTAAAAAGTTTGTTAGATTCAATAAGCTATTGACAAACATTATGTTATAAACTTAATCAAAATGTATACCGAATTTTATTCGGCATACATTTTGATTATAACGATCTTCTAATGTGCTTCACCTAAAATAAAACATCATGCATTTATAAATAATATTTTCATTATCAACAACTTAAAAGTCTAATCAGAATATTATTCGGTAAGCATTTCCCGCAGCATATGGATACCTTCGCCAGCGTTGTATGGTATCTTATGAACTGCGCTGTCCACCGGTAAGGAAGCAGCCGCTGGGTCTATCAAATAGACCTCACACCCAGGCTTTGTTTCATCGATTAAGCTGGCAGCTGGGTACACTTGCAAAGAAGTTCCAATGACCACGAAAATGTCGGCGGCGCGTGTTAACTGAATCGCACGTTCCAAATTAGGCACCGGTTCTCCGAACCATACCACGTGCGGCCTTAATTGAGATCCCAACTCGCACGTATCACCAAGCGCTAAGCATGGTTCATTCATTGTGTAAATAAACCTAGGGTTTAGGGTTGACTGTGCTTTCCGGATTTCGCCGTGTAAATGTAAAACGTTGGAACTTCCTGCTCGTTCATGCAGATCGTCTATGTTTTGCGTGATGATCTGGACATCTAGTTGCTTTTCCAAATCGTATAGCGCTTTGTGGGCTGCATTAGGTTCTGCAGCAATACATTGTTTACGACGAAGGTTATAGAATTCCAGTACCTGTTTTGGATTGCGTTTCCAACCTTCCGGTGTGGCAACATCGGATATATCGTATCCCTCCCAAAGCCCGTCCGAACCTCTAAATGTCTTTAATCCGCTTTCCGCAGAGATGCCTGCACCTGTAAAAACAACAAGTTTCTTCATATATTCCTTATATGGATTTTATAGTACGGTAAAGATAAGGTATTTTGGCCTGAGGTGATAGCGGCCTTGGAACGAGCGACGGCCTGATAAAACGCGTAAAGTCCGTCGGGGACGAACCGACGGACTTTACAGCATGCGACCCGGTTTTTCTTGGTTGCTAACTACTTTACAATATGGCGGTGTTCGATAACCGTGACATTTTTCTCGATATCTTCCACACCCTGGTTTATCGCACCTTTAATTGGGCAGCTGCCTGTAATGCCACGCGTTAACAAGGCGCTTCCAAGCGTCAGCCCGGAAATAGCGGTTAGCGGACTTCTGAAAACACGCTTCACACTGAAGGCTAAGATAAAACCACCTGCCACAACGGATAATACACGTTCTGAATCCGATATCTCACCATGAGCACAGGTTTCGTCAATTTTCTCTTTTACTTTATTGAAAGCTAGATCTACAATTCCCATAACATTTGTTTTTTACATAGAACATCAAGTTGTTTCAAAATGTTTTCCAGTATTTGCAATACCTCGATTTTTTTCGTAAATAGAGCGATAAATTTTTTCATTATGAACGTAGAGGACATCCGCGTAACAAAGTATTCAGGTGAGGTAGTACCCTTTAATTCCGATAGCTTACGGCAATCGTTGATACGTTCCGGTGCCGCGAAAGAAGAGGTTGAGCGAGTTTACCGCGATATTCAAGGGCATTTGTACGATGGAATCACTACCCGCGAGCTCTATGAGTTGGCCTTCGATTGTTTGAAAGTCCAGCAAAGGGCCTACGCTGCGCGATATAGTTTAAAAAAGGCGCTTCGCGAGCTAGGCCCTGAAGGCTTTTATTTCGAACGCTGGATCGCCAAGCTATTTGCTTCAGACGGTTATGCCACGACAACGAGCCAAATCGTACAAGGACATGCGGTTACGCACGAGATCGATGTGGTAGCAAGCAAAGAAAACGAACTATTGGCTATCGAGTGTAAATTCCGAAATGACGTAGAAACCAAAATATCAGTTACAACGCCGATGTATGTGTTGTCTCGAGTGAACGATATCCGTCATATTCCGTTCTCGTTCTTTGGACGAACACTCAAATTCTCCGAAGGTTGGTTAGTGACAAACGCATATTTGACAGCTGATGCCAAATCTTTCGGAACATATTATAAGCTGAACCTCCTTTCTTGGGACTATCCTGCTGAAGGAAGTATCAAAACGCGCGTCGATGACAACGGGTTGTATCCGATCACCTGCCTAACGACCTTGAAAGCCGAGGAAAAAGCGATATTATTAAAGCATGCATGCATTTTGGTAAGAGAATTGATAGCTATCCCTAAGTTTTTGGAGGATTTGAACGTAGATGATGTCAGGGCAAGTCAGATTATGCAAGAGGCGGAAGATCTCGTGCGCAGTCCGGTCCGTGTCGAATAATCTTTCTACCTGTCGTTTCGCGGAAAGGTCATATACATTTAACAACTTTTTACCAAAATTTATTAAATAGGCGCGAAATTTGCGACACTGTATTTGGAATGCTCAAGAAATGTAGTTACATTATCTGAATTATAAATTTTTAAACAATCAAGTTATGAGAAAAGTGGGGTTTTTAATTCTATTTAGTTATTTAACAATTGCTGCGCAAGCTCAGACCGATGATATGGCAGCACCGTCGCATGAAACCTCGCCCACTGCAGCTATTATCGTTGGAGTTATACTTGTCCTGCTCATTATAATTGTCCTCTATCGTAGACAAAAGCGAAAATTCAATGATTAAAAGAAATGGCCGGAAAACTTCCGGCCATTTCTTTTAATCTGCGCGTTTCAATCCAAACTTTTCTATTTTATGGTATAAATGGCTACGCTGTATACCAATCTCATCAGCCGTCTTGGAAACATTCCAAGCGTTTTTGTCCAGCTTAAAATTAATGTATTCCTTTTCCGCGTGATCCTTAAAGTCCTGAAAAGACTCAAAACGGTCAAAATTAAAGACGTTTCCGTTTTTTATTTCCTGTTGTGGCATGCTAACATGACTACCGGATGGATTTGCATAGAGGTTGACATCGCGATCGGTGATTTTTTTATCACTGAGGATAACCAATCTTTCAATCATATTGCGTAACTCCCGAATATTTCCTGTCCACGGCAACGCCTGAAGCGCTTGCATGGCAGATCCCGTAATTTCCTTTGTCGGAATATTGTAGTCTCCGCATATTTCTTCGCAAAAGCTTGTTGCAATAATGGGGATGTCGTCCGAGCGTTCATTTAACGAGGGAACATGAATCAAGATGACGCTAAGGCGGTGGTAAAGGTCCATCCGGAAATTTCCCGCATCAATCTCTTTCAACAGATCTTTATTTGTTGCAGCTATGACACGGACATTCACATCGATTTCCTTTTCGCCCCCCACCCGTGTGATCTTGCTTTCCTGTAACGCACGTAAAACCTTTGCCTGGGCTGACAAACTCATGTCCCCGATTTCATCCAAAAATAGGGTGCCATTATTCGCTTGTTCAAATTTACCGATACGTTGTTTTACCGCGGAGGTAAAGGAGCCTTTCTCGTGACCGAAGAGCTCGGACTCGATAAGCTCTGAAGGAATCGCTGCGCAGTTTACTTCCACCAGCGGCGAACTTGAACGGTTTGATTTCTCGTGCAGCCAACGTGCAACAAGTTCCTTTCCCGAACCATTCTCACCCGTTACCAACACGCGAGCTTCTGTCGGCGCTACGCGCTCTATCGTTTCCTTTATCAGGCTGATGCCCGAAGACGCACCCAAAATTTCCTTGGTCTTGGAAACTTTCTTCTTTAAAACTTTCGTCTCCTTAACCAAAGTCCCCTTCTCCAAAGCGTTCCGTACCGTGATCAACAAGCGGTTTAGATCCAGCGGTTTTTCCAAGAAATCATACGCCCCTCTACGGGCAGCTTCCACGGCGGTCTCAATCGTCCCATGTCCGGAAATCATAATGAACGGCGTGTCTGTGATCTCCTGTGACGCGGTTAGCACTTCCATGCCATCCATCTTGTTCATTTTGATATCGCAAAGCACAAGATCGATTTTTTCCTTCTTCAGCACCTCTAGCCCTTCCTGTCCGTTATCTACATCCAGGACTTTGTAGTCTTCATATTCTAATATATCACGCAGCGAACTTCGTATTGGGCGCTCATCGTCGATAATCAGGATTGTTGTCATATATTTTTCTCTTGGTAACAGTCAAACAAAATAGTGAATAAAGGGACAATTTACAAAAAAGAAGCAAACCTTGTAAGCCGGGTTCTGTATCCTTCGCAGGATTTCTATCATTTATCTAGGCCTGTATTTGCACACAGGCTCCATCAACCTACCCATTGCGAACAGCACCGAAGCGCCAGAAGACGAGCAGCCTTCGATTTCCGCAACCTATTTGGTTTTTCAACACACGAGGTTTACCGCAATGCATGTCGCCATACAAGACCGTGAGCTCTTACCTCACGTTTTCACCCTTACTCCTCTTTACAAAGAGCGGTATATTTTCTGTGGCACTTTCTGTCTCCCGAAGTTCGGGAGCCTTCCGGTTAGGAAGCGTGTCGCTCTACGTTGCCCGGACTTTCCTCTCTCCTAATAATTAGGACAGCGATAGAACCAGTTTGCTTCTGCTGCAAAGGTAATATTTTTCAGCTTAAAGCCTACATTAGCTCAAAGATTTATAGCGTTGTGTCCAGTCGCCTAAAGCAAAGAACAAATCGGCCTTTTAATTAAAGATCCTTTGCGATCAAATAACCGGAAGCCCAAGCCCATTGAAAGTTATACCCACCGAGCCATCCCGTCACATCGACAGCTTCACCACCAAAATAAAGCCCTTTATATTTCTTGCTTTCTAGATTTTTTGCATGCAATTCATCGGTTGATACGCCGCCACGCATGACTTCCGCCTTGTCATATCCTTTATCACCGGCGGGCTTTACCGGAAAGTGATGTACCGTATCGGCAACAAGTTTGGCATCTGCTTTACTCAGTGAGGCAATTTTGAGGTCAATGGGAAGAAATTTGCCCAATGCCTCCACCATCTTCCGCGTGAAATAGGGTTGCAGCAATTGGCTGATCGTCCGTTTCCCTCCAGCGTTGCGCTCTTTTTTGATGAGCTGTTCTATATCTGCCGTCGGCAGCAGATTTATCAAGAAAGATTCGCCAGCACGCCAATAAGAGGAAATTTGCAGGATCGCTGGCCCGCTAAGTCCCCAATGTGTGAAGAGAATATTTTCTTCAAAAGCGATCTTGTCGTTGTAGACACGCGAAAAAACAGCATTCCCAGCCAAAGAGGCGTACCAAGGCGCGTCCTTTCCGGTTATCGTAACAGGAACAAGCGCTGGTGCGGTAGCCACAATCTGCAGTCCTAATTTCTTTGCCATTCGAATGGCAAAATCAGAAGCTCCTAGTTTGGCAACAGGTAGACCGCCAGATGCAAAAACCACTTTCTTGGCATGCACCATCTTTTGTTTTCCTGCCTTTACAACCGCTACAGCATAGCCATCATCGACGGGCGAAACGGACACAACCTCTGTATTCAACCATACATCCTGTCCGGTTTCATACATCAGTTTGGTAAAAACAGCAACGATATCTTTCGCCTTGTTGGATTTCGGAAACAGCTGTCCTAGCGTCTTCTCCTCGCCCGTTATCTGCCCATGCTGTTTAAAAAAGTCCATGGTATCATCCACGGTCCATTGCGCAAAGGCTGAACGAAGGAAAGCGGGGTTCTCTGATATGAAATTTTCAATATCGGTATGTAGATTGGTGTAGTTGCAACGTCCACCACCGGAAATTAAGATCTTCGCTCCGACCTTATCATTTTTCTCCAATACCAATGTCCGCTTGCCAAGAAGGCCGGCTTGCGTAGCACACATCAACCCACAGGCACCACCTCCTATCACCAGCGCATCATACTCCATCTAGTAAGCTTTTAGTTCACCCTTAAGGGAAATGGCGCGCTTCTCTTGCCACGATTGTTCTGCTGCTTCAAGCAGTCGGATTACGTCACGCGCTTGCGCTGCCGTTATGCGAAGACTATCTTGCCCTCGCAGGGCATCTACCACATTTTGATAGAAATCTGGCCCGCTACCGCGTTCACTCGCGACGGTTTCATTGCTGTCCTGTCCATCTTTCCATACAGCCAATCTACCATAGGTTTCCGGGCTCTCTAGCCCCCAGTCGCCATGCTCGTGCGGGAATACACCGGCGCGCAACAGTTCTTCCTGCGGGTCTGTACCAGGTTTCACAAATGAGCCGTTCCAACCATATAAAGCGTAGCGCGCCGTAGGCTCTTTCGCTAACATCTGCCCTTTCAAAGAGACTTTCAGCTTCGGATAACTTAGTATAAATTCAAAATCGTCAACCGCTTTAGCACCTTGACGTTGTTGGCGAAGGTCGGCAAAGATCCAATCCGGAGCACCGAAAAGTTGGAGTGCCTGATCCAATAGATGGGCACCTAGATCATAGTGTATGCCCGAGCCAGGTAAATTTTCCTCTCGCCAAGCACCTACGCGCAGGAAGTTACGAAAACGGTCATACCGCGCCTCATAATTAACGATCGGGCCCAATACTTGCGAATCAATAACCTTTCTTACGGTTTTAAAATCCGAATGGAAACGAGCGTTGTGATGCACCGTTAGTAAAAGGTCATTTTTCTGCGCTAGGGCAATCAATTCATCGGCTTCAGCAGTGGTATTGGTAAATGGCTTTTCGACCACCACATGCTTGCCTTCCGCTAACGCCTGTTTCGCCAACTGATAGTGTACATCGTTCGATGTAGCCACCACCACAAGGTCTACCAGATCATCGTTGATGATGTCATCTACGCTTTCCACAGCCATAGCTTGTGGGTAGCGTTCATGCAAGAGCGCTTTTTGTTCAGCTTTTCTCGCGGTAACCTTATAGAGCTCCAAACCGGGATTTCCGATGATGAACGGTGCATGGAACACTTGACCGCCAATGGAAAAACCGATAAGCCCAACTTTATATTTCTTCATATTACATTCTTTCTGGAACCTGGATACCTAACAAACGCATGCATTCCGCAATGATCTTTGCTGCCACGGCTGATAAATGTAAGCGAAACGTTTTGACAGCTGTATCTTCGGCCTTCAGGATCGATTCTTCGTGATAAAATTTATTGTAGAGCTTCGCAATTTCGTAAGCATAATTTGCCAATTGTGCCGGAGAAAACTCTTTGGCCGAAGCTTCCAACACCTGGGGGTAGCTGCTCAATCCCTGTATAAGGTCCTGCTCGTAGGAAGAAAGTGATGCGGGGCTTGCGGGAGCGTGGCTGATGTCAAAATCAGCCTTGCGTAATACGGATTTTATTCGTGCGTGCGTATATTGAATAAAAGGTCCTGTATGGCCTTGGAAATCCACCGATTCAGCAGGATCAAACAACAGACGCTTTTTTGGATCCACTTTTAATAGGAAATACTTTAACGCCCCCATACCTATTGTATCGTAAAGCATTGTTTTTTCGTCTTCGGATAAGCCTTCCGTTTTTCCTAACTCCTCGGTACGGGCTTTTGCCGTCTCGATCATTTCGCCCATGAGGTCATCTGCATCCACCACGGTTCCTTCGCGCGACTTCATTTTTCCGGAGGGAAGATCCACCATCCCATACGATAAGTGAAACAACCCATTAGCCCACGATTTTCCAAGCTTTTTCAGAATGAGGAACAACACCTTGAAATGATAGTCTTGCTCATTGCCCACCACATAAATAGACTCGTCCATTTGAAACTCATCATATTTAAGCTGTGCTGTTCCTAAATCTTGGGTGATGTAAACGGATGTACCGTCGCCACGCAGCACCAGCTTTTCGTCCAAACCCTCTTCCGTCAAGTCAATCCATACCGAGTTGTCTTCTTTTTGGAAGAACACACCGCTCTCCAGCCCCTCTTGGATAATGTCTTTGCCCAACAGGTAAGTATTCGATTCGTAATAAAATTTGTCAAAATCTACACCGAGTTGTTTGTATGTTTTTTCAAAACCTTGATACACCCATCCGTTCATCGTTCGCCAAAGGTTCATCACCTCTTCATCTGCCGCCTCCCATTTTTGAAGCATAAGCTGTGCTTCTTTGATCAATGGCGCATTTTTCTTTGCTTCCTCTTCTGTCTGCCCTTCCGATTTCAAGGCGTCGATCTCCTCTTTATATGCCTTGTCAAAGATGACGTAATACTTCCCAACCAGATGGTCTCCCTTCAAGCCGGTGGATGTCGGTGTTTCACCATGGCCAAATCGCTGCCAGGCGAGCATAGATTTACAGATGTGTATGCCACGGTCGTTGACCAAGTTTGCTTTAACGACCTCATATCCATAGGCTTTCAGAATTTCCGCAATTGAAAAACCGAGCAAGTTGTTGCGGATATGCCCCAAATGCAACGGTTTGTTGGTATTCGGCGAGCTATATTCCACCATGAGTCTTTTTCCGTTGGCGGGAAATGTGCCAAAATTTGGATTGACCAAGTCGCTGTTGACCAAGTCTATCCAAAACGTATCTGACAAGCTTATATTTAAAAAACCTTTGATTACATTGAAAGCAGAAATTTCTTCCACATGCTCCTGCAACCAAGCGCCGACTTCCTGACCGGTCTGCTCTGGCGATTTCTTTGAAAAGCGTGTTACCGGGAAAACAACTACCGTGATATGTCCGTCAAACTCTTTTCGTGTTTCCTGAAGCGTTACCTGTGTCTCGGGAAGCGATGCGCCGTAAAGAGCTTGAACGGCCTGAATGGTTTGTGTTATTAATGTGTTTTGGATTGAATGAGCCATGTAATTATTTCGTAATATTTGCAACTTTCTGATAATGAATAGTAAAAATATCGAGCCCTATAGCAAGGTATTCATATCGAAAGTCTATCTTTGCCAAAAATAATAAAAAATGCAGAGCTATCAGGAATTTCTTGACTTAAGTGTTGGTTTTCCACAAGACGGATTCGAGATAATCGATGACGAATTGTACTTCCACGATTTGAATTTGATGGAAATGATAGAGACGTACGGCACGCCCTTGCGTTTTACCTATTTACCCATTGTCAGTAAAAAGATCCAACAAGCGAAGATCCTGTTTCAAACAGCGATTTTGAAACATAATTACCGTGGATCTTATAAATATTGCTATTGTACAAAGTCATCACATTTCAAGCACATCGTTGAAGAAGCTTTGAAAAACGACATCCATTTAGAGACGTCTTCGGCTTTTGATATGCCCATGATTGATTCTTTGGAGAGACAAGGCACCGTGACCAAAGATATCACCGTTATCTGCAACGGGTTTAAAACCTACCAATACAAGCAATACATTATCGATATGATCCACGACGGGTATACGAATATCATACCTGTACTGGACAACAAGGAAGAATTTAACCTGTATGATGATGAGATCGAATTGGAAGCACCTTGCGCGTTGGGTATCCGCATCGCCTCGGAAGAACAACCTGACTCGCAGTTTTATACCTCGCGTCTAGGTATTCGCCAAGAAGATGTGATCGACTTTTACAACAATAAAATCGTTGACAATCCAAACTTCAAGGTTAAACTGCTGCATTTCTTCATCAACTCTGGTATTTCGGATACGCCCTATTATTGGAATGAGCTGGAGAAATACGTGACCTTATACTGTAAGTTCAAGAAGATAAACCCCGACTTGGACACCCTCGATATTGGTGGTGGCATGCCCTTCAAAGACTCATTGGTGCACGATTTTGATTACGAATATATGGTAAACGAAATAGTGAACCGGATCAAGCAGATATGCGCCCACCATGAGGTAATGGAGCCGGATATCATTACGGAATTTGGGAAATACACCGTTGCTGAAGCATCTGGAATTCTGTACAAAGTATTGGGTCGGAAACAGCAAAACGACCGTGAAAAGTGGTTTATGATCGATGGTTCATTTATCACGAATCTTCCCGACGTTTGGGCTTTAAACCAAAAATACATCCTGTTACCGATTAACAATTGGGATTCGGAGTATGAGCGCGTCAATTTGGGTGGCATCACCTGTGATGGTCAAGATTATTACAATCAAGAAGCACATATGAATTCGGTCTTTATGCCCAAAACGCGTAAAGTACAGTACCTCGGTTTTTTCCATACGGGTGCTTACCAAGATGTACTAAGTGGTTATGGGGGTATACACCACTGTTTGTTGCCATCCCCAAAACATGTATTGGTGCGTCGTAATCGGGATGAAACATTTAACTACGAGGTGTTCGGTGAAGAGCAAAACTCGAAACAGGTGATGAAATTACTAGGGTACCAGTAACCTTGCTGGATGATTAAAAAAAAAGCGTTTCTATCTCGAAACGCTTTTTTTGTTGATCAAATCCTAATTACATTTTAGCATCCATTAACCGCTCTGCCCTGCTTTTGGCCGTGCCCAACGTCATCTTGATAACAAATGGTTTATCGGCTTTGAAATCTGCAGGCAACTGTACGTCATAGTATGTGTTCTTATCCCTGTCCAAGCCCATATCAGCGTGCGTTAGCGTCAGTACAGCGGCATCGCCCAGCAATTTTGCATCCACGGGAACAGCCTCAGCATCCTTCTGTATCGCAATGCGTATGCGATTGTTTACCGGTCTGTTAAATACCGTGAGGTAAAGCTTTGATTCTTTTTTTGTATAATAACCATATTTGCTTAACGGCAGATCAATGTACCTTACCCCGTAAACCGCTTCGCTGTTTACCGTCATCCACTCACCTATTTCCTTTGCTAGGCGATCTTCTCCCGGATGCATGTTCCCTTGTCCGTCTGGTCCAAAATTCAAGACAAAGTTGCCATTCATCGACACGCAGTGCATCAGCATATCCAAAAGATCGTTGGTATCTTTGATATAGAGCCCAGACCAGTCTTTCATGTAGCCCCATCCGTTAGGCGGAATGGTCATGACGGCGTCCCAGTCATTTCCATTTAACCAACTGTAGTCTTGCGGGAGCTTACGCTCCCAGCCCTGCTCATAGTCGCCTAATAAATTGCCGTTGCTATCAAAATGTCTTTTTCCATATTCATCGTTGCGGAACCGTGAGCCGATGATCAAGCCGGGGTGTTGAGCGCGCAGCTCTTTTTCGAGATTATAGGTAAATTCGGCAGCTTGTACCCAAGATCTGTCCCACGTTCCGTCAAACCAAAAGCCTTTAATGGATGGGTAATTTTCCAACAGTTCGAGCAATTGATTACGGGTGTAGGCTAGAAAACGAGCAGACTTACGTTTCTCTTCCTCGGTCTTGGGCTCGCTACTCATGTAATCGGGATTGTTCCATTCCAAAATCGAGAAATAGAGGTAAACATCAATACCTTCAGCATCATATGCATCCACAATTTCTTTAACAATATCCTTTTTATAGGGTGTATGGCGAATGTTGTAATCGCTGTACTTTGTGGGCCACATGGCGAAGCCATCATGGTGCTTGGTCGTGAAGATTACATATTTTGCTCCCATATCCTTCGCTTGCTTTGCCCAGCGCTTCGCATCGAAATCTTTCGGATCAAACTGCTTGTATAGGTTATCATAGGTTTTGGTCCAATCTTTTGGTGCACGGGGGCCTCTCCATGAACGTATCCATTCGGAAGCTGCCGCTCCGTTGCGTGCGCTCACCCCTTCCCACTCATTGCCCGGAATTGCGTATATTCCCCAGTGGATAAACTGCCCTAAACCATAATCCCGAAAGCGTTCCATCGCTTCGTCAGTGCGGTGTGCCGGCGTTATCGGTCCATACTTAATTTCTTTCTTTTCTGTAATCTTCTCCTTTGGGCCAGACCATTGCGCCCAGGCCGGCAATTTGGCGCTGATGGCGATTAAAAGCATACCAGCGGTACATAATTTTTTCATAGTCATTATTATTCGAGGTTATCCATATTCTTGTTGGTGGCTGTCGATGTTCTCGGCTCTTTATTTTCTGGATCAAAAGGATCGCAATGGTAAAAAGCGCTGAGATCGTTCATGATAAGCTTATCTAAAAAAAGTGGTCACTGCCTCACCCTTGGCAGTCGTTTCGATAATCAATTCTTGTGATAAAGCAAATAGTCCCTCATGTTTTTCAACCACGCCAGGCTGCGGGACGACCGCAGCACGTTGTGACCACATAGCATCCATTACAAAGAGCAGAACGGAGAATATACATAAACCCTTGCGCTGCATGCTTACATTAATTTCCATTCGATTTCATCACTAAGTTCTTTATTATCCGTATTTCCAACAGCTTTTATCACATTGTTTCCCGATTGCAGCTCGACGCCCTCAAAGAGCCAATGTTTGCTGTTCACACCCTGTTTAGCCTGATATGCGGTACCGTTTACTATGAGGGTAACTTTTGTCAGATTGGAAAAAACCTGAATGGTGCATGTTTTGCTTTTTCGTTCATTATCACGCCTGTTAGCCAGATACACCATGGGCTCGGGGTTCCAATTCGCCTTGTACCAATAAAAAGAATCTTTTTTACGTTGCCGGTCAAACGTGATCAGTCCCTTCAGGTTACGGGCATTAACGCCCCCTCTATTCCAGGCAGGTACAGCAAACTCAAACATATTCCACACGTATGATGCGACGATAATCGGATTTTGCTCAATGGCGGCCCATTGTTGAATATGTGTTTCCGTTTGATAGTTTTCAGGAAAAGATTTTCCGCTTACCACATCCTTCGGCGGCTCCACCAGCTCCTTTCCGATATCGATATTACCATCCGCTCCATATTCAGACAGCATGATCCTATAGTTAGGAAACTCTTGCTGTACTTTTGCTGCCCAAGGTCCAAGATCCGAAATTTTACCTCCGTACCATCCGAAATAATGGTTGATTCCTTGTACATCCGTGTTGAGGTTCTCTTGTCTGTCAATCACATTATAGCCAGTTACGGACACGGTATACCGATCGGGATCCAACATTTTCGCAAGGTCGTTTAATTCGCGTGTAAGCACAGGAACCTGTTCATCCGCAGTCTTTGCATATACTTCATTATGCATACCCCAAATAAAAATGGAAGGATGATTGAAGTTTTGCTTAACAAGTTCCGATAGTTGCTGCTTTGCATTATCCCCTTCATAATACGACACGCGGTTTACAAAGGGGATCTCCGCCCAAGTTAGAAAGCCCAAGGTGTCTGCCAGCGCATAAACATCTGGGGATTGCTGGTAATGTGCAAGACGTATGGTCGTCACGCCCATTTCTTTCATAAGCATGAAGTCTTCTTTATGTTGCTCAAAACTTAGCGCCGATCCATAGCCCCAGCGGTCCTGGTGCCTACACACACCATGCATTGGATATTTTTTGCCGTTTAGGTATACGGCGTCGCCTCCAACAATCTCAATCGATCTTATGCCCAGTGGCTGCTTCACCTGATCGGTTTCCACACCGTTTATAAGCACTTTCGCATGGATGGAATAAAGGTAAGGGTCGCGTACACCATCCCAAAGGTGGGGGTCTTTGATTTTTAGCTGTTCATTGATATATGTTACTCCTTGTGGCGATACCAGGATTGGCGTACGTTGGGACAGCACGACCTTGTTATCATAATCGCGAAGCTCAATTGCCAATTCGCCTTTCTGTGACACCCTTTCCTTGGTTTCTAATTTCGCCTGAATGATGATGTCTGCCTGCCTGGCAGAAACATTTTTCTGGCGTATAAAAAGGCCTGCCGAGGCTTGATCCGTCACAACGAAGCCCGTCTTTCCGGTCGTAATCAGTCGTACAGGGCGATAGATACCGCCGTATACGGGAAACAAAAATTGGTTGGTTGGTATGATATCCTTCCGAGCTGTATTGTCCGTTACAACGGTTATGGTGTTCGCTGCATCATAATTTATGGAATTTGATATTTCAAAGGTAAACATCGAATAAGCGCCTTTATGCTCGCCGATATATTGGTCGTTGATATAAAGTTGTGCGACAGCGCCAACGCCTTCGAATTTTAGGAAGGTCCGCCGTCCGTTTCGCAACATTTCCGGATGAAATGTTTTGCGATAAATGGCTTTTCCCTCAAAGAAATTGCGATCCAGCTGCATATCATCTTTATTGTATGTATGCGGGAGCGTCACTTCGTTCCACACCTCGGGTTGGGTCCATTGTCCCTGTGATAGAAAAAACTTATCGCCGTTTTTGAAATCCGTAAAAATAGTACTGTTGTTCGCCTTTATATATTGCCAACCATCATTGAAGGCTTTTTCGGTACGCGATTGCCCACGTACGTACAAACCTATAAGCACCAAACTGCTTGCAAAAAGCAACCTGTAGAATTTCAAGTTCATATCTGTTATTAGCTTTACCATCCAGAACACAAGGTAGGCAATATATGCGTAGCCGTGTATCGGCAAACGTTTGCACAACTTACTCAAACGTTTTCGAACACGTTTCGAACGACGCCTTATGCTGTAGACATCGTAGCTCATCCATCAAAACACAAGTGGAGCTATATTGGCTCCCCTTGTGTTTTGATAGTATCATTTATTTTTAGCTTTCTGGTGTATCTTCCCGAAATGGAGCTTCTTCATCAAACTCCCCCTCCCATTTGGCCACCACCACCGTTGCCAAGCAGTTGCCGATGACATTGACCGAAGTGCGTGCCATATCCATCAGCTCATCGATGCCCAGTATCGCAGCGATAACAAATGTAGGGAGTCCAAATTGATCGGCCGTAGCGATTAATACGATCAGCGATGCTCGAGGAACAGCTGCTACGCCCTTTGAAGTAATCATGAGTGTAAAAGCGATAAGGAGCTGCTGGCCTATCGTTAAAGGAATGCCGGCCGCTTGCGCTACAAAAATCGATGCCAAGGATAAATAAAGCGAGGTGCCATCGAGGTTAAAGCTATATCCTGTAGGAATAACGAACGACACAATTTTGCGCGGAACGCCGAATTTTTCCATCGCGCTCATCGCCTTGGGTAGGGCTGCATCAGAACTCGTCGTGGCAAAGGCAATCGATACGGGCTCCTTTATTGCGGAAATGAATTTTTTCACAGGAACTTTTAAAAACAAAGCAACAGGCAGTAGGACACAAGAGATAAAAAGGACAAGCGCCAGATACAGGCTGGCCAATAACATAAACAAGTTTTTCAGGATGTCTACGCCCAAATGGCCCACGGTGTATGCCATGGCGGCACCTACACCAATGGGTGCAAACAACATGACTAAGTTGGTAAACTTAAACATCGCTTCCGACAAACTCTCCGTAAAGTCCACGAGCGGTTTACGTTTTTTCTCCTCAACCAGTGCCAGGGCAATTCCGAAAATAACACCGAAAATCACGATCTGCAGCACCTTATTTTCGTATACAGCTTTTACGATATTCTCTGGAAAGGTGTCTCGAATAAAAGCATTGAACTTATAAACGCCATGCACTTCTGGTGCGATGTGATCGAGCGCGCGCTGATCGGCTTCCGCAACGGTACTTGCGGTCGGCAATTCTTCGTGCGGCATATTGGCTACATCCACGCCTACGCCGGCTTTCGTAAGGTTGATAACGATTAAACCGATAAAAATAGCGCAGGTCGTAGCGGAAACAAAATATAGCATCGACTTCCAAGCCATCCGACCGACCGATTTTAGATCGGAATGACCGGCAATGCCAAACACTAACGTCGCGAATAAGATAGGACCAACAATTGTTTTCACAAGTTTGATGAATCCCTGCGATAAAGGCTGCATCGACCTCGCGAGGTCTGGAAAATCAAGACCAACAAAAACGCCTAGGATAAGGCATGTTAGTATCCAAGTTGTTAAATTTTTTCTTACAATAGCATTTAAGGTCAATACCGATGCAACTACCCATCGGATAGCCATCATAAAGTTGGGATTTATCGCGAACCAGCGGAATTCATAAATTAAGGTTAGGATAAGGGCTATCGAAACAGTAAATAGGGTTAAAAACCCAACTTGTTTTTTTAACATTTAGTCTTGTTTATGTGTTTCTAAAGAAACAAAAATAGGAAAAATGGCCTTTATACCAAATGCTATACCGTATTAAAAATGCGACAAATAAAAACGAGTCCGGCTTATAAATCATTATGCGAAGGTTTTTAAGGGTGTTATTGCGTTGCCCAAGGCACTGGGTTCCTAATTTTAATATTTTTTTAATTTTTCCATCATCGCTTCACGCTTTTGTTCCACTTCAACATTTATAATTTTAGGTTTAAACATGAGCACTTCTTTGGCATACTTACGAAATAAAGCTTGATCGCCAGCGGGGCAAGGTCTCATAATCCGCCGAAAGCCCGACAGATTTAAAACTGTACGGCTTAAACATGGCATAGACCTCGCGGTAGTAAGGACAGTTTACTTCGCTGATTTCTTGCAATGAATCGGCAGAAGAAATTGGGTATTTGGCCAATCCGTCTCTATCGTAACCATATGATATCGTTTTTTCCCAGATAATTTAGCATGAAGTTTTTAAAACAATCTTATACCTCTACGCATTACAAGCGTCTCCCCTTGCAAACCACGCTTCAGTCTTTCATTGCAACTTATCAACCTAATATGGCAACACATCTGCCGCCATCAAGGGAAGTTTGCGGGATGTTTGCTTCATATCCTCACCATACTGCATTGATTTGACACCTAATTGCCTCATGTTATCAGGCATCAGAGGCGACCTGAAGCTTGCTTGATCGATGCATTCATTTGACAAGGTCCACCTCATGGACATTTCGTCAAAGCAGTCATGTGAAAACTCCAACCTGATGAGTGCTTGACTGGTTTATTCACGTGATGATCGCAACTTGATGGCTGCTTGATTGCTTTATTCATGCGACGCCTTCACCTTGAGGGATGCATGTCTCCGGCATTCACCTGATTGATTCAACCTGATCTTTGCTTGGTTGACGCATTCACATGACGACATGAACCTGATGTCTGTCAAAACGAACCTGATGTATGCAGATGGCGCTCATTTTGTAATGATTTTGATCAAATCCGATCAAATCCGATCAAATCCGATCAATTTCGATCATACTTCAGCGCACGCCGGAAGTAACGACACCATACGACTACCGGATGCTGTAGCACTTTTCGGAGTGAAAAGATTTCCAGAATCTAAAAACAGACATGCTCGGCACTCGCACATTTGCTGGCCGAATAACGGATAGGTTCCCTAAAATAAGGTTAAGTACAAAACCTTTGATGAAGAGCAGAAACAGGGCATGGGGATTCGTAATCTCGATGTGGGAATAAGACCGAAGCTGGCGCCGGGGAGACCCGTAAAAAAACCGTCTCATAACTACTTATGAGACGGTCTTTTAACAATGTTATGGCGGGTCGCTACTCGGCGTGCAACCAAGCTTTTTTAGCCAATAATTCTTCCTGTGTTTCCACAACTTCCTCGTCGTCAACACAGCAATCTACGGGGCACACCGCTGCACATTGCGGCTCGTCGTGAAAACCTACGCACTCGGTACACTTGTCAGATACGATGTAATACACCTCATCTGAAACAGCATCTTGCGGCGCGCTTGCGTCCAATGTCACACCGTCGCCAAAGTCAATCACTCCTTCCAAAGCCGTTCCTTCAGAAAACTTCCAAGCCACACCAGCATCATATATTGCGTTGTTCGGGCATTCTGGTTCGCACGCCCCGCAGTTTATACATTCGTCCGTAATTTTAATTGCCATTTATAACCTCTCAATTATAATAAAATAAACTAATTTTGTTCTGTCTCCTAATCGTAATACTATACAAAGTTAGTAGTTATTTGTTAAGAGACACAAAGATACTTGAAAAAAATAAGAGAAAGATTCTAAATTATTCTATTTTGACAAAGAAACAACGAATAGATGCATTTGCCGCGTTGGGCACTTTTCTGCAATCGGGCCACCCTGACCTGGAGATCGCCATAGCGCAGGCCGCGATCCGAAACCCTTGGTATACTGAAGCGAACACACGCAAACAGCTAGCGGCTATTGCGGCAAATTTAAAGGTTGATTTGCTGTCGGAATGGATGGCACCCTACCCCGATTTGGACAGCGATAAGGTTGTCGGACTTGTTCTCGCTGGAAACATTCCATTGGTTGGATTTCAAGACATTTTATCTGTGCTGCTATCAGGTTTTTCCGCAAGAATCAAAATTTCATCGGATGATGTCGGTCTCACGAAATTTGTCGTCGATAAATTGATAACGATCGATCCCCATTTTGCTGATAAGTTGCAAATCGTGGATAAGCTTACGCACTATGATCTGATCATTGCTACAGGAAGCGATAACAGCGCAAGATATTTTGAACACTATTTCGGAAAAAAACCGCATATTATCCGAAAAAACAGAAATTCCGTAGCCATCCTCACTGGCGAGGAAAGCAAAGAGGAACTACACGCGCTGGGTCGTGACATTTTCGACTATTTCGGTCTTGGTTGCCGTTCTGTCTCTAAGTTATACGTACCACAGGGGTTTGCATTTGATCGGTTTTTTGAAGCTATTGAACCTTTTCATGCCGTTCGAGATCATTCCAAGTATAGCAATAATTACGATTACAATAAATCGATCTATTTGATCAATCGGGAAGCGCATTTGGACAACGGCTTTATGCTTTTAAAGTACGATGAACGACTCGCCTCGCCACTTGCTGTCGTTTTCTATGAAACGTACGACACACAGGCTGAATTGTTGCGCAGGCTGCAAGGACAGGCCGACAAAATACAGTGTTTGGTTTGCCGAGACCCGATGGATACCGCTATTCCATGCTTTCCTTTGGGGGAAAGCCAGCAACCTGGATTAACTGACTATGCAGATGGAATAGACGTTTTGGCGTTTCTGTTTGCACATGTCTAAGCACAAAGTGTCCGACAAAAGAAAGAGGTTCCATAAAATATGTTAACTTTGTTGTATGTATGTCATTAAAGTAAAGGGCGTAGCCAAGATACCGGATTATGTGCAGTTACGGGACGAAGGATTTACCTTACTTGCTTATTTTCGGGTTGATAGACCGGATAAGTCATTAGAAAAAATAGGCTTGGGAGACAAAGCTGCATATATTATGCAAATTGTACAAGAAATGCCCTTTGGGCAGATAAAAAAGATTGATGTTTAAATGGTGATATGGTAGAGAATACAGTTATAAAATTAAAGAACGTAGATATTTATCAACAAAAGCACTTGGTGCTTTCGCACGTTAACCTTGATATCAACCAAGGAGAATTTATCTACTTGATCGGACAGTCTGGTACAGGAAAAAGTAGTCTATTGAAGATTATTTACGGAGATCTATATATTGGTAGTGGTGAGGGCATGGTTGCGGGTTTTGATCTGAAGAAACTACACGAAAACGACGTTCCCTTTTTACGTCGAAAATTAGGTATCGTCTTTCAGGATTTTCACTTGCTGAATGATCGTACCGTAGAAAAAAACCTTGAATTTGCGCTGAAAGCTACCGGATGGACAGAAAGAGGCTTGATTGAGAACCGGATGTTAGATGTCTTGGAAAAAGTAGGTCTGCGATCCAAACTGCGTAAGATGCCGCACGAATTATCGGGAGGTGAACAGCAACGCGTGGTCATTGCTCGTGCGCTGCTGAATAATCCAGAAATTATTTTGGCAGATGAGCCTACAGGAAACCTGGATCCGGCGACTTCGGAAGAAATCGTTTTGTTGTTGCGCGATATCGCGGCATCCGGCACAGCCGTTTTAATGGCAACCCACGACTACCAGATTATAAAAAATATGCCGGCTCGCATTATCAAAACAGCCGATACGGCCTTATACGATCACGTAGCGATCTAGCTATTTAACTGACATTAAATCAGACAACCGACATTTTGATGGTTTATTTTTAAATAGACTGACAGCATGTCGGTTTTTTGTGCCATGGCAATATTCTTGCACATGGAAAACGGGTATGATCAAGAGCTACAATATTTAGATATGATGAACGAACAGGAAAACAATATTCACGAAGAAAACCTAGAAGATTTGGCACAGGCCAATACAACGTCAGAAGCGGAAGCTGTCGAATTGACAGAAGAGGAAAATTTACGCAAGGAATTATCGACCGCTAATGACAAATATGCACGCCTATTTGCTGAATTTGACAATTATAAAAAAAGGACATCGAAAGAGCGCGTAGACCTTATCCAGTCTGCAAGCAAAGATGTTTTGAACAAGCTTTTGCCAGTCTTGGATGATTTGGATCGCGCATTGACTGCCATGCAGACAGCCCAAGACATCGAATCGGTGAAACAAGGTATTGATTTGGTAAACCAAAAATTCCGGAAAACGCTTATGCAAGAAGGTTTAAAAGAGATGGAAGACCTCATTGGTAAGCCTTTTGATCCAGAGTTTCAAGAAGCAATCACGGCCATCCCATCCCCTTCTCCAGATTGGAAGAATAAAGTGATTGATGTCGTTGAAAAGGGATACTTTTTGAATGATAAAGTGGTTCGTTTCGCAAAAGTTGTTATAGGTCAATAGAGTATGGCGAAGAGAGATTATTATGATGTATTAGGCGTTGCGAAATCTGCCGACGCTGCCGAAATAAAGTCGGCGTATCGCAAATTAGCCATTAAATTCCACCCGGACAAAAACCCGGATGACAAAGAGGCGGAAGAGAAGTTTAAGGAAGCCGCAGAAGCTTACGAGATATTGAGCAATCCAGAAAAACGGCAGCGCTACGACCAATTTGGCCACAGTGGCAATGCTGCCTCGGGATTTGGAGGTGGCGGCATGAATATGGACGATATATTTAGCCAATTTGGAGACATCTTTGGAGGTGGAAGCCCTTTCGAAAGCTTTTTTGGTGGTGGCAGCCGTAGCGGTGGTGGACGACGCGTGCAACGAGGATCGAACCTCCGTATCAAGGTGAAGTTAACCCTAGAAGAAATTGCGAAAGGAGTTGAAAAAAAGGTTAAAGTTAATAAACAGGTTCACTGCCATACCTGTGGTGGCACGGGCGCCAAAGATAAATCGTCTTACCATACCTGTAATACATGTGGAGGATCAGGCTCAGTACGTCGCGTAACCAACACGATATTGGGACAGATGCAAACCACAAGCACATGTCCTACCTGTAATGGAGAAGGTGTAGAGATTACTTCGAAATGTACAGCCTGTAAAGGTGAAGGGCTGGAAAGAGGTGAAGAAACGATCTCCATCAATATTCCCGCCGGCGTTAGCGAAGGTATGCAGCTGTCGATGAGTGGTAAAGGCAACGCCGCACCACGGGGAGGTGTACCGGGAGACTTGATCATCCTTATTGAAGAAGTACCGCACGAACACTTGAAGCGTGACGGCATCAATATCATTTACGATTTGTATATTAACTTTGCAGATGCTGCTCTAGGTACAAGTGTAGAAATCCCCACAATTGATGGGAAGGCAAAAATTAAAATTGATCCCGGCACGCAAGGCGGAAAAATACTCCGTTTAAAAGGTAAAGGTGTGCCCGAGGTCAACTCCTATCACAAGGGCGACCAGCTTGTGTATGTAAACGTATGGACGCCGAAAGCTGTTTCTCCAGAAGAACGCTCCCTATTGGAAAAGCTCAAAGGTTCAGTTAATTTCAAACCCCAACCCGGTAAGAGCGAAAAGTCGTTCTTCGAACGGATAAAAGAATATTTCGAGTAAATATTGATATTTTGTATAGGAAGGCCCAATCTAATTTGGGCCTTTGTTTTTTTATATACTTTTTCATTATACAGTGCACCGAACAATATAGTTGTGGGCTGAGAGCTGCCAACTTTACATACTTATCGAAGTTATGTCATGACTTCATCTTTGGTCTGCCAAATACTGACAATATCGCGCCCTCCTTTCTTTTGACCTGTATAGCTCACGCATTCAGATCGTTATATCATTTCTCGATCTCCGACTTCTACGCTCGCCAAACCACCACTGAAATTTATTTTTCCTATTGCATTTGAAATTCAAGTAGTTGCATAAACAAACAATATAATGACAAACAATAAATCATGCTGGCACAAACATTGAATAATCTGAACATATACGACAAATAGTCAATAAATAATAACAAATTAGATTCAAGTAACATGAAAAAATTATTCTTAACACTGACCGCAGTTACAGCATTCACATTTGCTACACATGCCCAAACCGAAAAAGGTAAATTTCTTTTAGGCGGGCAAGTAGGTTTTGAGACAGCTAAGGTGAAAGACACCGATCTGAAACAAAACGCTTTTTCCATCAATCCGACCGTCGGTTATTTTGTTAGCGACAATTGGGCTGTAGGTACAGGTGTGGGTTACAATTGGGCAAAGTCTGAGCAAGCTACGCTTACTTCAGAAACAAACGCTTTTCAAGTAGCTCCATTTGTGAGAAATTATATCGGTGAGGGTCAATTTAAATTCTTTTCTCAATTATCTGTTCCTATGCAATGGGGTAAAAACACGACAGAAGGAGCTGCAGTAGAAACAGAGTCCAAGTTCGAAAAATACGGTGTTGAATTGGCTCCAGGTTTTGCTTTCTTCCCGACAAGCAAAGTAGGTATTGAGCTGAAGGTACGCGGTTTATACTTCGATTCTTATAAAGATAAAGCTGCTGACAGAACCACGAATACTTTTGGTTTAGATGCGAATTCGCTGGCACCTACCCTAGGTGTACAGTTCTACTTTTAATAATTTACCGAAAAGAAGTATGAGGCCGTCTCATAAGTAATTATGGGACGGTTTTTTTTACTTGTTTACCTCGCGCTATTTTCTATCTTA